>NZ_JBJNLU010000003.1:0-678020 GCF_052168895.1 Serratia sp. CY37869 | reverse complement strand
TGGTGTTCGGGTTGTCATGCCAATGGCATTGCCCGGTAGCTAAGTGCGGAAAAGATAAGCGCTGAAAGCATCTAAGCGCGAAACTTGCCTCAAGATGAGTCTTCCCTGGGCCTTTAAGGCCCCTGAAGGAACGTTTAAGACTAAGACGTTGATAGGCTGGGTGTGTAAGTGCAGCGATGCATTGAGCTAACCAGTACTAATGATCCGTGAGGCTTAACCTTACAACACCGAAGGTGTTTTTAGAGAGATTTTCAGCGACGTTCCAAGATTGGTTCTGATGGCTTCATGGAAGTGAGGCGGTTGGAATGAAACAGAATTTGCCTGGCGGCAATAGCGCGGTGGTCCCACCTGACCCCATGCCGAACTCAGAAGTGAAACGCCGTAGCGCCGATGGTAGTGTGGGGTCTCCCCATGCGAGAGTAGGACACTGCCAGGCATCAAATTAAGCGTGCTGATATGGCTCAGTTGGTAGAGCGCACCCTTGGTAAGGGTGAGGTCCCCAGTTCGACTCTGGGTATCAGCACCACTTTATTTAAAGTGGGTTTAGAAGTTCGGCAGAAAAAAGAATTTGCTTGGCGGCAATAGCGCGGTGGTCCCACCTGACCCCATGCCGAACTCAGAAGTGAAACGCCGTAGCGCCGATGGTAGTGTGGGGTCTCCCCATGCGAGAGTAGGACACTGCCAAGCATCAAATAAGCCAAGAGGCCATCCGAAAGGATGGCCTTTTTGCTTTCCGTGCCTCTCATCCTCCCTGCCAAGATCCTGACGCAGATCGGCAATGAAACATTTTCACCTTTCCGCTGAACGCTCGACATCGACGGAAAAAAACGCTATCTTCGGGCATCTAGAAGTCTAAACGTATAAATGGATGTGTGAGGGTTAAGCAATGCCGATTCGTGTTCCTGATGAGTTACCTGCGGTCAATTTCTTGCGCGGTGAGAATGTCTTCGTGATGACATCCTCGCGGGCAAAAACACAGGAAATCAGGCCGCTGAAAGTGCTGATCCTCAACCTGATGCCAAAGAAGATCGAAACGGAAAACCAGTTTTTGCGCCTGCTGTCCAACTCGCCGCTGCAGATTGATATCCAGCTGCTGCGCATCGACAGCCGCGAATCGAAGAACACGCCGGCCGAGCATCTGAACAACTTCTACTGCGACTTCGAGGATATTCAGAACGAGAACTTCGATGGCCTGATCGTCACCGGCGCGCCGCTGGGGCTGGTCGATTTCTGCGATGTTGCCTACTGGCCGCAGATCGAGCGTGTGATCGACTGGGCTAAGAACCACGTTACCTCCACGCTGTTCGTGTGCTGGGCGGTACAGGCGGCGTTGAATATTCTGTACGGCATTCCCAAGATGACGCGCGAGGTGAAACTCTCCGGGGTTTATCCGCACCAAACGCTGCAGCAGCATGCGTTGCTGACGCGCGGCTTCGACGAAAGCTTCCTGGCGCCGCATTCACGCTATGCCGATTTCCCGACCGAGGTGATTCGCCAATATACCGACCTGGACATCCTGGCCGAATCCGAGCAGGCCGGCGCCTACCTGTTCGCCAGCAGGGATAAGCGCCTGGCGTTCGTCACCGGCCATCCGGAATACGATACAATGACGCTGGCGGGAGAGTATTGTCGCGACAACGAAGCTGGCCTCGATCCTGCCGTACCGCTCAACTATTTCCCCGATGACAACCCCGCACTGACACCGAAAGCCACCTGGCGCAGCCATGGCCACCTCCTGTTTTCCAACTGGCTCAACTATTACGTCTACCAGATCACACCTTACGATCTGCGCCATATGAATCCCACGCTCGACTGATCTTTTCTGTCTGCCGGCGGCTGAATCGAGGCCGCCGCGCCGTTGATCCTCTGCACGATCCTCTTTTTATCCGTCCTTTTATCCAAAAAACCATTTCCCGACAAGGCGTTAGCACGTCTTTATTAAATTATTGGAACCAGTTTCCTTACCCGTCATTGTTGTTATTTTGTCTAACCAATTGATAATAAAGTGTTAATAAAATATTTAATAATAAAATGGAAATGGTTTTTGATTTTTATTTTTTGTTGAGTATTCTTAACTCTATCGGGATGAGATCTGACCAGTTGAGGATCGTTTCATCCGCCCTGATCCACAGTGATTTCTGATGAAAATGCGCCGGTCGCGCGGGCGCAACGATGGGAAGGAGCAAGGTCATGACGCAACAGATAGCAGGCACGGAATTAAGGTTTACGCAGGGTTTCGCCGCAGCGGAGCGCCAGGTGTTAACGGATGAAGCGGTTGAATTCCTGGCGGACCTGGTGGGGAAATTCACGCCGCGGCGCAACGAGCTGCTGGCGGCGCGTGTCCGCTGGCAACAAAATATCGATCGCGGTGAATTGCCGGGATTTATTTCGGAAACCGCTTCCATTCGTGAAGGTGACTGGCAAATCCGCGGCATTCCGCAAGACCTGCGTGACCGCAGGGTCGAGATCACCGGGCCGGTCGAGCGCAAGATGGTGATCAATGCGCTGAACGCCAACGTAAAAGTGTTTATGGCCGACTTCGAAGATTCGCTGGCGCCAAGCTGGGACAAAGTCATCGACGGCCAAATCAACCTGCATGATGCGGTTAACGGCACCATTTCCTACACCAATGAAGCCGGCAAAATCTACCAGCTGAAACCGAACCCGGCGGTATTGATCGCTCGCGTACGCGGTCTGCATCTGCCGGAGAAGCACGTGCTGTGGCGTGATGAGGCCATTCCCGGCGGCCTGTTCGATTTCGCGCTGTACTTCTACCACAACTATCGCCAACTGCTGGCCAAGGGCAGCGGCCCGTATTTCTACCTGCCGAAAACCCAGTCCTGGGAAGAGGCGGCCTGGTGGAGCGATGTCTTCAGCTTTACCGAGGATCGTTTCGATCTGCCGCGCGGCACCATCAAAGCGACCGTGCTGATCGAAACCCTGCCGGCGGTGTTCCAGATGGACGAGATCCTCTACCACCTGCGCGACCACATCGTCGGTCTGAACTGCGGCCGCTGGGATTACATCTTCAGCTACATCAAAACGCTGAAGAATCACGGCGATCGCGTGCTGCCGGATCGTCAGTCGGTGACCATGGAGAAACCTTTCCTCAGCGCCTATTCGCGCCTGCTGATCAAAACCTGTCATAAGCGCGGCGCGTTCGCCATGGGCGGCATGGCGGCGTTTATCCCGAGCAAAGACGCCGAGAAAAACGCCTGGGTGCTGAACAAGGTGCGGGCGGACAAAGAGCTGGAGGCCAGCAACGGCCACGACGGCACCTGGGTGGCACACCCGGGGCTGGCGGATACGGTGATGGAGGTGTTCGGCAAAGCATTGGGCGATCGCCAAAATCAGCTGGAGGTGCTGCGTGAGCAAGACGCGCCGATCAGCGCCGCACAGCTGCTGGCACCGTGCGACGGTGAGCGCACCGAAGCAGGGATGCGCGCCAATATCCGCGTGGCGGTGCAGTACATTGAAGCCTGGATCTCCGGCAACGGCTGCGTGCCGATTTACGGTTTGATGGAGGATGCGGCGACGGCGGAGATCTCCCGTACGTCTATCTGGCAGTGGATCCACCACGAGAAGAGCCTGAACGACGGGCGCCCGGTCACCAAGGCGCTGTTCCGCCAGATGCTGCAAGAAGAGATGTTGGTGGTGCGTGAAGAAGTAGGGGAAGCACGCTTTAACGCCGGCCGGTTCGAAGAGGCGGCGCGCCTGATGGAGCGCATCACCACGCAAGATGAATTAATCGATTTCCTGACGCTGCCCGGCTATGCGCTGCTGGCCTGAATTTTCCCAATCAACCCTACATGACTGAAAGGATAAAAATTATGTCTACCTCCCGCTCTCAACAGATCCAGCAGCTGGAACAGGAATGGAAATCGGCCCGTTGGGAAGGCATTACCCGCCCCTATAGCGCCGAAGACGTGATCAACCTGCGCGGTTCGGTCAACCCGGAATGCACCCTGGCGCAAAACGGCGCCGCCAAACTGTGGGCATTGTTGAACGGCAAGGCGCGCAAAGGCTACGTGAACTGCCTGGGCGCGCTGACCGGCGGCCAGGCGCTGCAGCAGGCCAAAGCCGGCGTCGAGGCTATCTACCTGTCCGGCTGGCAGGTGGCGGCGGATGCCAACAGCGCGGCGGCCATGTACCCTGACCAGTCGCTGTATCCGGTGGACTCCGTGCCGAAGGTCGTCGAGCGCATCAACAACACCTTCCGCCGCGCCGATCAGATCCAATGGGCGAACCGAATTGAGCCGGGCAGCAAAGGCTACACCGATTACTTCCTGCCGATCGTCGCCGATGCGGAAGCCGGCTTCGGCGGTGTGCTGAACGCCTTCGAGCTGATGAAAGCGATGATCACCGCCGGCGCCGCCGGGGTGCACTTTGAAGATCAGCTGGCGGCGGTGAAGAAGTGCGGCCATATGGGCGGCAAAGTGCTGGTGCCGACGCAAGAAGCGATCCAGAAGCTGGTCGCCGCACGCCTGGCGGCCGACGTGCTCGGCGTGCCGACGCTGGTGATCGCCCGCACCGACGCCGATGCGGCCGACCTGCTGACCTCCGATTGCGATCCGTATGACAGCGCCTTCATCACCGGCGAGCGCACGGCGGAAGGCTTCTTCCGCACCCATGCCGGCGTCGAGCAGGCGATCAGCCGCGGCCTGGCCTATGCCCCTTACGCGGATATGGTGTGGTGCGAAACCTCAACGCCGGATCTGGATGCCGCTCAGCGCTTCGCCGATGCCATCCACGCCAAATACCCAGGCAAGCTGTTGGCCTACAACTGCTCGCCATCGTTCAACTGGAAGAAGAACCTCGACGATCAGACCATCGCTCGCTTCCAGCAGGCGCTGTCGGACATGGGCTACAAGTATCAGTTCATCACGCTGGCGGGCATCCACAGCATGTGGTTCAACATGTTCGACCTGGCGCACGCCTATGCACAGGGCGAGGGGATGAAACACTACGTCGAGAAGGTGCAGCAGGCGGAGTTCGCCGCGGTGGATCGCGGTTACACCTTCGCGTCGCACCAGCAGGAGGTGGGCACCGGCTACTTCGACAAGGTCACCACCGTCATTCAGGGCGGCGCCTCTTCGGTCACCGCGCTGACCGGTTCGACGGAAGAACAGCAGTTCTGATGCGGCAAGCTTGAAGACGTTTCACCCGAAGCCTGCATGCGCAGGCTTCTTTTTCTGGCGGGGGTAAGGATGGCGGCAAAACTGGAGTTGTTGATCGCACAGACGATCCTGCAGGGCTTCGATGCGCAGTACGGCCGCTTTCTGGAAGTGACCGCCGGCGCGCAGCAGCGCTTCGAGCAGGCGGACTGGCCGGCGGTGCAGCAGGCGATGAAAAAGCGCATCCATCTGTATGACCATCACGTCGGCCTGGTGGTGGAGCAGCTCAAATGCATCACCGGGCAGAAATACTTCGACGCCGACTTCCCCAGCCGGGTTAAAGCGGTTTATATCGACCTGCTGCCGGACTATCCGCGTTTCGAGATCGCCGAAAGCTTCTTTAACTCGGTCTATTGCCGGCTGTTCAAGCACCGCGATCTGACGCCGGACAAGCTGTTCGTCTTCAGTTCGCAGCCGGAACGGCGCTTTCGCGACATACCGCGTCCGCTGGCACGCGATTTCACCCCCAATGGCGATCTGCCGGCGATGCTGCGCAGCGTGCTGAGCGATCTGCCGCTGCGGTTGCCGTGGGAGGACTTGGCGCGCGATATTCGCGACATCACTCAGGCGCTGCAACGCGTCTTCAGCGCACCGCAGCTGGCGGGCGCAACCTTCCAGATAGCCAACGAACTGTTCTATCGCAACAAGGCCGCCTGGCTGGTCGGCAAGCTGCGCCTGGCCGACGGTGTTTATCCGTTCTTGCTCCCGATCCACCACAGCGAGTCGGGCGCGCTGTTTATCGATGCCTGCCTGACCGGCAAGGCCGAGGCCAGCATCGTCTTCGGCTTCGCCCGCTCTTATTTCATGGTCTACGCGCCGCTGCCGGCGGCGATGGTGGAGTGGCTGCGCGAGATCCTGCCGGGCAAAACCACCGCCGAGCTGTACATGGCGATCGGCTGCCAGAAGCACGGTAAAACCGAATGCTATCGCGAATACCTGACCTTTATGGCGCAGTCGCAGGAGCAATTTATCATCGCGCCGGGGGTGAAGGGCATGGTGATGCTGGTGTTCACTCTGCCGTCCTTCGATCGGGTGTTTAAAGTGATCAAAGACGAATTCGCCCCGCAAAAAGAGGTGACGCAGGCGCAGGTGATGGCTTGCTATCAGCTGGTGAAAGAGCACGATCGCGTCGGTCGCATGGCGGATACCCAGGAGTACGAGAATTTCGTCGTCGACAAGGCGCGCCTTAGCCCGGAGCTGTTGGCGGAGCTGCGGCGCGAAGTGCCGGGCAAACTGGAAGATCTCGGCGATCGCATCGTGATCAAACATCTGTATATGGAACGGCGCATGACGCCGCTGAACCTGTATCTGGAGCAGGCCAACGACCAGCAAATGCGCGATGCGATTGAAGAGTATGGCAACGCGATCAAGCAGTTGGCCGCCGCCAATATTTTCCCCGGCGATATGCTGTTCAAGAACTTCGGCGTGACGCGCCACGGGCGTGTGGTGTTCTACGACTACGACGAGATTTGCTACATGACCGAGGTCAACTTCCGCGACATTCCGCCGCCGCGTTATCCGGAGGACGAGCTGGCCAGCGAGCCGTGGTACAGCATCGCGCCCAACGATGTGTTCCCGGAAGAGTTCCGCCACTTCCTGTGCGGCGATCGGCGCATTCGGCAGGTGTTTGAAGAGTTGCACAGCGATCTGTTTACCGCGGAGTATTGGCGCGGGTTGCAGCAGCGCATCCGCGAGGGGCATGTGGAAGACGTGTTCGCTTATCGCAAGAAGCAGCGGTTCAGCCAGCGCAGCGGGGCGGCGCTGCCGGCCGCCACCGCTGCGATGTAAATCAGGCCTGGACGCCCGCGACGGCGGCGCGCGCCAGTTCGGTAATGCGCGCGTAGTCGCCGCTTTCGAGCGCGTCCGCCGGCACCAGCCAGGAGCCGCCGATGCACAGCACGCTTTTCAGCGCCAGATAGCTGCGGTAATTGTCCGGCGAGATGCCGCCGGTCGGGCAGAAACGCACCTGCGGGAATGGGCCGCCGATCGCCTGCAGCGCTTTTACGCCGCCGTTGGCTTCCGCCGGGAAGAATTTAAATTCGCGCAGGCCGTAATCCATGCCCTGCATCAGCTCGGAAACGGTGCTGATGCCCGGTATAAGGGGAATGGAACCGGCGGTGGCGGCTTTGAGCAGCTCGTCGGTCAGCCCCGGGCTGATGGCGAACTGCGCGCCGGCCTCGGTCACTTCCCGCAGCTGCTGCGGATTGATCACCGTACCGGCGCCGATGATCGCTTCCGGCACCTCTTGGGCGATGGCGCGAATGGCGTCCATGGCGCAGGCGGTGCGCAGCGTCACCTCCAGCACCCGCACGCCGCCGGCGACCAGCGCTTTCGCCAGCGGCACCGCATGTTCCAGCTTGTTGATCACGATGACCGGCACCACCGGCCCCGCCGTCAGGATCTGCTCGGCGCTTGTTGTCCACTTGTTCATGCTGACGTTCTCCTCTGTGGCCGCCGCCAGGCGGCGATGCGGCCAGGCTATCGATTAAAATTTGATGCAGCAGGCGCCCTGCTCGGCGCCTGACAGCTGGCTGCGCAGCGCGCCGAACAGCTCGCGGCCGCAGCCGATGTGTTCGGCGCTCAGATCGGGTTGGCAAGGCGTGCGCCGCGCCAACTCGTCAGCGTCGACCAGCACCTGCAGCTCGCCGCTGCGGCCGTTGACGCGGATCGGATCGCCGTCGCGCACTTTCGCCAGCAGGCCGCCGGTATAGGCTTCCGGGGTGACGTGAATGGCGGAAGGCACCTTGCCGGAGGCGCCGGACAGGCGGCCGTCGGTCACCAGCGCCACTTTGAAGCCGCGATCCATCAACACGCCCAGCGGCGGCATCAGCTTGTGCAGCTCCGGCATGCCGTTGGCCTGCGGCCCCTGGAAGCGCACCACCACCACGCAATCGCGATCCAGCTTGCCGGCTTCGAACGCCGGCACGATATCGTGCTGGCTGTCGAACACCACCGCCGGCGCTTCGATGATCTGGTTATCGGCGGGCACCGCCGAGGTTTTCATCACTGCGCGGCCCAGATTGCCGGCCATCACTTTGGTGCCGCCATGATGTTCGAACGGCTGGGCCACGCTGGCGATCACGCTGGCGTCGAGCGAGCCGGCCACGCCTTCGCGCCATATCAATTGGCCGTTGTCCAGCCACGGTTCCTGGGTGTAGCGGCGCAGGCCGAAACCGGCCACGGTGTGCACGTCTTCGTGCAGCAGGCCGTGTTGCAGCAGCTCGCGCACCACCAGCGGCACGCCGCCGGCGGCCTGGAATTGGTTGATGTCGGCCGGGCCGTTCGGGTAGATGCGGCACAGCAGCGGCACCGCCTCCGACAGCTCCGAGAAATCGTCCCAGGTGATGATGATGCCCGCCGCCCGCGCCATCGCCACCAGATGCATGGTCAGGTTGGTGGAGCCGCCGGTGGCCAGCAGCGAGACGATGCCGTTCACCACCACTTTCTCGTCCACCAGGCGGCCGATCGGCAGGTAGTTGCCGGCGGTATCGGTCAGTCGGGTCACCTGGCGCGCGGCGGCATCGTTCAGCGCGTCGCGCAGCGGCGTGTCCGGATGGACGAAGGAGGCGCCCGGCAGATGCAGACCCATCACTTCCATCACCATCTGGTTGGTGTTGGCGGTGCCGTAGAAGGTGCAGGTGCCGATGCCGTGATAAGAGGCCGCCTCGGCCTCCAGCAGCGCCAAACGGTCGGCCTTGCCCTCGGCGTACAGCTGGCGCACGCGCACTTTTTCCTTGTTCGGCAGGCCGCTGCTCATCGGGCCGGCCGGCACGAACAGCGCGGGCAGGTGGCCGAAGGAGAGGGCGGCCATCACCAGCCCCGGCACGATCTTGTCGCAGATGCCGAGGAACAGCGCGCCGTCGAACATATTGTGCGACAGGCCGACGGCGGCCGACATGGCGATCACGTCGCGGCTCATCAGCGACAGCTCCATGCCGTCCTGCCCCTGCGTCACCCCGTCGCACATCGCCGGCACGCCGCCGGCCACCTGGCCCACGGCGCCGACCGCCTTCAGCGCCTGCTTCAGCCGCTGCGGGTAGTGTTCGTACGGCTGGTGGGCCGACAGCATGTCATTGTAAGCGGTGATGATGGCGATATCGCTGCGCACCATGTTTTTCAGCGACGCCTTGTCATCGGGCTGACAGGCGGCGAAGCCGTGGGCCAGGTTGCCGCAGGCGAGCTGCGCGCGGTGGACGGTTTGGGAGCGGGCCGCCTCGATACGCGCCAGATAGGCGGCGCGGCTGGCCTGGGAACGGTCGATGATGCGCTGTGTGACACGGGACAAGGTTGGATTAATCATGCCTTCCTCACATTGCTGTTGTTATAGTCGCCGCCTGTGGCGGTGCCCCCGGGGGTGATTTGCAGCCCTGGTGTGCAAGGCCGGGGGCGATTTAGGATTTAAAACATCGTGAATGCAATCATGCCGATGGCGCCGCCGACGCTGCCCAGAAGGGTTTCCATCACCGTCCAGGTTTTCAGCGTTTGCAGTTCGTTGGCGCCGGTGAATTTGCCGAACAGCCAGAAGCCGGCGTCGTTGACGTGGCTCAGCACGATGGAGCCGCCGGCGATGCAGATGGCCAGCGCGGCCAGTTGCCCGCCGTTCAGACCGAGCTGACTGGTGACCGGCAGCACCAGACCGACGGTGGTCAGGCAGGCGACGGTGGCCGAGCCCTGAATCACCCGCACCATGGCGGACAGCGCGAAGGCGGCCACGGCGATCGGCAGGCCGGCGCCGATCATGGCGTCACCCAACGCCGGCCCTACGCCGGAATCCACCAGGATCTGCTTGAACACCCCGCCGGCGCCGGTCATCAGCAGGATGATCCCGGCCGGCTGCACCGCAGCGGAACAGATGGCCAGGGTCTGTTCGTTGCTCATGCCGCGCGGCTTCGCCAGACCGTAAATCACGATCAGGCAGGCCAGCAGGATGGCGGTGAACGGGTGGCCGATAAACTCCAGCCACTGCTGCAGCTGCGAGCCGGGGGTGACCAGCCGCGCGCCGATGGTTTTCATGCCGACCAGCACCAGCGGGCACAGCACCAGCGCCAGGCTGAAGCCGAACGACGGCAGATTGCCCTTGGCCAGCGTCGGCTCATTCTCTTCCGGCGGCATTGGCCAGTTGACGAAACGGCTGATAAAGCTGCCGTACAGCGGGCCGGCGATCAGCATGCCGATCACCGCCGCCACCAGGCCGATGGCGATCATCCAGCCGAAATCGGCCTTCATCTGCGACGCCAGCAGCATCGGCACCGGCCCCGGCAGCAGGAAGGAGGCGGCGGCGGCCACGCCGGCGAACAGCGGGATGGCCAGCTTGACGATATTGCCGTCGGTGCGGCGTGCCACGGCGAACACGATGCCGATCAGCAGCACCACCGCCACGTCGAAGAACAGCGGCAGCGCGCAGATCAGCCCGGCGATGCCGAGCGCGTAGTGCGCCTTGCTTTGTCCGAATCGTTTCAGCAATTGCGCCGCAATTTGGTCGAGTGCGCCGACCTCATGCAGGATCTTGCCGAACATCGCCCCGAGCGCCACCACGATCGCCAGGAAGCCCAACGTGTCGCCCATGCCTTTTTGCATGGTGTCGGCGATGTGTTCCAGCGGCATGCCGGAGAAAATGCCGGCGGCGATGGACACCAGCATCAGCGCGACGAAGGCGTGCATGCGCGCCTTCATCACCAGGAATAACAGCAGTAAAACCGAGCCGACTGCGGTACCGACCAGCGTTACGGTACTCACGCGCACACGTCCTGCGGCAGGAAGCTCTGGATATGGCGCACGGTATCGGCGATCACCGCGTCCAGCGGCTGATTGATGTCGATCGCCATCACGTCGTTCTCGTCGGCGCCCGGTTGCTCCAGCGCGGCGAACTGGGTGACCAGCATCTGCGGCTTGAAGAAGTGGCCGTTGCGCGCCGCCAGGCGGGATTCGATCACCGGGAACTCGCCGTGCAGATAGATGAATGACAGGTTGCCGTTGCCGGCGCGCAGGCGGTCGCGATACTGCTTTTTCAACGCCGAACAGACGATGATCGACACGTTGTTGGTGCGCTGCATGGCGAAGGCGGCGTCGTTGAGCGCGGCCAGCCACGGCGCGCGATCGTCGTCGTTCAACGCTTCGCCGGCGGCCATCTTCAGGATGTTGCTGCGCGGGTGCAGGAAGTCGCCGTCGAGGAAGCCGGCAGAGAGTTGGCGGGCCGCGGCGGCGGCGACGGCGGACTTGCCGCTGCCGGAAACGCCCATAACGACGTAAATGCGATTTTGATTGTTGGTCATGGCTTGGCTCCAAAACACCGGGTGACGTTACCTTCGTTCAGCTTGATTGTTACCGGTAACATGTTATCGGTAACATTGTCGAAGGAAGTTTGAGCGGTTGCAATGGGCTTTCGCCGTGAGGATCGTTAACTGTGATCGGCTTCAAGCTTTTTTCCTGTGCGCTAAACAGGATGCCGACAGCCTGTTACATGCTGACAACAGAGCATGGCAGGGGAGCAGGGGCGCACTGGGGCGCCCCTCGGATGAGCAGGATTAGCGCACGCCGCCGTAGGCCAGGCTGATCTCTTTCGCCGCGTGGATCACCAGCGCGCCCAGCTCGATCACACGATCGTCGGTGATGCGCGACACCGGGCCTGAGATGGAAATGGCGGCGAAGGCTTCGCGGTGCTCGTCGAAGATGCAGGCCGCCACGCAGCGCAGGCCGAGCGCGTGCTCTTCGTCGTCAAAGGAGAAGCCCTGTTTGCGGATCTGCGCCAGCCCCTCTTTCAGGTTGTGCGGCGTCAGGGTATGCGGCGTGTAGGTGTGCATGCCTTTCTTGTGCAGCAGTTTGGTCACCTGATCGTCCGGCAGGGTGGCGAGGAACGCTTTGCCGGCACCGGAGGCGTGCATCGGCAGTTTGCCGCCGATCGGCGCCGACATGCGCATCAGCGCCGTGCACTGCACCTGATCGATGATGATCGCCTGGTACTCGCTGGTATCCAGCACCGCCAGGTTGACGGTTTCGCCGGATTCCTCCATCAGGCGGCGCAGCGTCGGATGCACCATCGCCAGCAAGTTGCGGCTTTGCAGGAAGCTGCTGCCGACCACAAAGGCGTGCGAGCCGATGGTCCAGAGGCCGAGATCGCCGACCTGGCGCACGAATCCCTGCTGCTGCATGGTGGTGAGCAGGCGGTGAGTGGTGGAGTTCGGCAGGCCGGCCTGCTGGGCCAGATCGGTCAGCGCCACGTTGCCCTGGGCTTCCGAAATGTATTCCAACAGTTTCAGGCCACGGGTCAACGATTGTACCTGACCGGTCGCCGCACTGGCGGCGGGGGCTGCTGCGCGGGGCTTCTTGCCGCGCTTGGCGGGAGCAGGGGTGGCCATGGGTGAGATTCCTTTTTCCGTATGATGGAATTCATTTTCGTTTTTTGTCGATGAATTGCAAGCCGCCGTCAGCTCATCGGAGGTGTTGGCGCACAACCTGAAAAACTCTCAATTGTCGCCTGGCCCTTTGTCCTTACAAGCTGTGCTAGGATGACTCGTTGGTTTTTGCGGCAGTTGAGCAATGGGCTGGATGGCAATGGAAGGGGTTACAGTGACGAATCGAGTAGAACAACTGCGCCGCCAGTTAGCGCAGCGCATTTTGGTGTTGGACGGCGGCATGGGCACCATGATCCAGAGCTACCGTCTGGATGAGCGCGATTTCCGCGGTGAGCGTTTCGCCGACTGGCGCAGCGATCTGAAAGGCAACAACGATCTGCTGGTGCTGACCAAGCCGGAAGTGATCACCGCCATTCATTACGCCTATCTCGAGGCGGGCGCCGATATCCTTGAGACCAATACCTTCAACTCCACCTCCATCGCCATGGCCGACTACCATATGGAGTCGCTGTCCGCCGAGATTAACTATCAGGCCGCCTGCCTGGCGCGCGCCTGCGCCGACGAATGGACGGCGCGCACGCCGGAAAAACCGCGCTATGTCGCCGGGGTGTTGGGGCCGACCAACCGCACCGCGTCCATCTCGCCGAACGTCAACGATCCGGCGTTCCGCAACATCTCGTTCGATGAACTGGTGGCGGCTTACCGTGAATCGACCCGCGCGCTGGTGGAAGGCGGCGTCGATCTGATCATGATCGAAACCATCTTCGACACCCTGAACGCCAAGGCCGCCGCTTTTGCGGTGGAAACCGAATTCGAAGCGCTGGGGGTGGAACTGCCGATCATGATTTCCGGCACCATCACCGACGCCTCCGGCCGCACCCTGTCCGGCCAGACCACCGAAGCGTTTTACAATTCGCTGCGCCACGTCAAGCCGCTGACCTTCGGCCTGAACTGCGCCCTGGGGCCGGATGAGCTGCGTCAGTACGTCGCCGAGCTGGCGCGCATCTCGGAGACCTACGTCACCGCACACCCGAACGCCGGTTTGCCGAACGCCTTCGGCGAGTACGATCTGGATGCGGCCGAGATGGCGCGCCAGGTCGGGGAGTGGGCGCAGGCCGGCTTCCTCAATATTATCGGCGGCTGCTGCGGCACCACGCCGGAACATATCGCCGCGATGACCAAGGCGGTCGAGGGCGTGCCGCCGCGCCGGCTGCCGGATATCCCGGTCGCCTGCCGCCTGGCCGGTCTGGAGCCGTTGACCATCGACGGCAACACCCTGTTCGTCAACGTCGGCGAGCGCACCAACGTCACCGGCTCGGCGCGATTCAAGCGCCTGATCAAAGAAGAGAAATACAACGAGGCGCTCGACGTGGCGCGTCAGCAGGTCGAGAGCGGCGCGCAGATCATCGATATCAATATGGACGAGGGGATGCTCGACGCCGAAGCGGCGATGGTGCGTTTCCTCAACCTGATCGCCGGCGAGCCGGATATCGCCCGGGTGCCGATCATGATCGACTCCTCCAAGTGGTCCGTTATCGAGAAAGGCCTGAAGTGCATTCAGGGCAAGGGCATCGTCAACTCGATCTCGATGAAGGAGGGTGAAGAGGCCTTTATCCACCACGCCAAACTGGTGCGCCGCTACGGCGCCGCGGTGGTGGTGATGGCGTTCGACGAAGTGGGCCAGGCGGACACCCGCGAGCGCAAGTTCGAGATCTGTCGCCGCGCCTATAACATTCTGACCGAACGCGTTGGCTTCCCGCCGGAAGACATCATTTTCGACCCGAACATCTTCGCCGTCGCCACCGGCATCGATGAGCACAACAACTACGCCGTCGACTTTATCGAAGCCTGCGCCGACATCAAAACCCACCTGCCGCACGCGATGATCTCTGGCGGGGTGTCCAACGTGTCGTTCTCGTTCCGCGGCAACGATCCGGTGCGTGAAGCAATCCATGCGGTGTTTCTGTATCACGCCATTCGCAACGGCATGGACATGGGCATCGTCAATGCCGGGCAGCTGGCGATTTATGACGATCTGCCTGGCGAGCTGCGCGAGGCGGTAGAAGACGTGATCCTCAACCGTCGCGAGGACGGCACCGAACGCCTGCTGGAACTGGCGGAAAAGTACCGCGGCAGCAAAGACGGCGAAGCGGCGGTGCAGCAGGCGGAATGGCGCGGCTGGCCGGTGGAGAAGCGGCTGGAATACTCGCTGGTGAAGGGCATCACCGAGTTTATCGAACTGGACACCGAAGAAGCGCGGCAGCAGGCCGAACGCCCGATCGAAGTGATCGAAGGGCCGCTGATGGCCGGGATGAACGTGGTCGGCGATCTGTTCGGCGAGGGCAAGATGTTCCTGCCGCAGGTGGTGAAATCCGCCCGCGTGATGAAGCAGGCGGTGGCCTACCTGGAACCGTACATCGAGGCCAGCAAGCAGCAGGGCACCTCCGCGGGGAAAATCCTGTTGGCGACGGTGAAAGGCGACGTGCACGACATCGGCAAGAACATCGTCGGCGTGGTGCTGCAGTGCAACAACTATGAAATCGTCGATCTTGGCGTGATGGTGCCGACGGAGAAAATCCTGCGCACCGCGCGCGAGGAGAATGTCGACATCATCGGCCTGTCGGGGCTGATCACGCCGTCGCTGGACGAGATGGTCAACGTGGCCAAAGAGATGGAGCGCCAGGGCTTTACGCTGCCGCTGCTGATCGGCGGCGCCACCACCTCCAAGGCGCACACCGCGGTGAAAATCGAGCAGAACTACAGCGGCCCGACCACCTACGTGCAAAACGCCTCGCGCACCGTGGGCGTGGTGTCGGCGCTGCTGTCCGCCACCCAGCGCGACGAGTTTGTGGCGCGCACCCGCAAAGAGTATGAAACGGTGCGCATTCAACACGCGCGCAAAAAGCCGCGCACGCCGCCGGTCGATTTGCACAAGGCGCGCGCCAACGCCATGGCGCTGAACTGGGCCGACTATCAGCCGCCGGCGCCGCGGCAGCTTGGCGTGTTTCCGGTGTCGGCCGGCATCGAGACGCTGCGCCACTATATCGACTGGACGCCGTTCTTCATGACCTGGTCGCTGGCGGGCAAATACCCGCGCATCCTCGAGGATGAGGTGGTGGGGGAAGAGGCCAAGCGCCTGTTCCATGACGCCAATCAGATGCTGGATCGGTTGGCCGCCGAGCGTAGCCTCAACCCGCGCGGCGTTTACGGCCTGTTCCCGGCCAACCGCGTCGGCGACGACGTGGAGGTATACCGCGACGAACGGCGTGACGAGGTGCTGGCGGTGAGCCGCCACTTGCGGCAACAG
This sequence comes from Serratia sp. CY37869, assembly GCF_052168895.1. Classification (NCBI taxonomy): domain Bacteria; kingdom Pseudomonadati; phylum Pseudomonadota; class Gammaproteobacteria; order Enterobacterales; family Yersiniaceae; genus Serratia; species Serratia sp. CY37869. The sequence continues at coordinate 662,187 of NZ_JBJNLU010000003.1, read as the reverse complement.
ACGGAAAAAACCGACTTCCCGAACTACTGCCTGGCGGACTTTGTGGCGCCGAAAAGCAGCGGCAAAGCCGACTACTTCGGCGCCTTCGCGGTGACCGGCGGGCTGGAGGAAGACGCGCTGGCGGCGGCGTACGACGCGCAGCACGACGATTACAACAAAATCATGGTCAAGGCGCTGGCGGATCGTTTGGCGGAGGCTTTTGCCGAATACCTGCACGAACAGGTGCGCAAGCTGCACTGGGGCTATGCCGCCGACGAGAGCCTGAGCAACGAGGAGCTGATCCGGGAAAACTATCAGGGCATCCGGCCGGCGCCGGGCTACCCGGCCTGCCCGGAGCACACCGAAAAAGCGACCATCTGGCAGCTGTTGGACGTCAACCGCCACACCGGTATGGAACTGACGGAGTCCTTCGCCATGTGGCCGGGGGCGGCGGTATCCGGCTGGTACTTCAGTCACCCCGAGAGCAAGTACTTCGCGGTGGCGCAGATCCAGCGCGATCAGGTGGAAGACTACGCGGCGCGTAAAGGGATGAGCGTGAGCGAGGTCGAGCGCTGGCTGGCGCCAAACCTCGGCTACGACGCCGACTGACTTTCCTCTTTAAGGGCGCAGCGATGCGCCCTTGTCATTTACAGCGCTTCCACATCGATGTGCAGCGCGTCGTACCGCCAATACTCCAGGTCACAATCGATCACCCTGTCGTGCTGATCGCGATTCACCCGCGTAATGAACAGCGCCGGGCTGCCGTAGGTCACCTTCAGCATGGCGGCGGCCTGCTGCGGCAGCAGGGTGGGCAGCATGTCGAAACGCACCCGGCCGTAGTGAATGCCGTAGCGCGCGGCGTACAGCGCGGTCAGCGACTGGGTCAGATCTTCGTCCAGAATGCCGGGGAAATAGGCCGGATTGAGGTAGTGCTCGCAGTACAGCACCGCGCGTCCGTCGATGTAGCGCAGCCGGCGAATGCGATAGGCCTGCGCGCCGGGAGGCAGCGCCAGGCGGCCAGCCAGCGGCGCGTCGAGCGTGACGACCGCGCTATCGATCGCTTCGGTATGCGCGGCGCGGCCCTGCTGCTGCGCCATAGCGTGAAAATGGCTGCGCTGCAGCGGGTTGTAGATCAAACGTGGCGGCGAGATGAACCAGCCGCGCCGCACCTGGCGGTAGATGACGCCCTGCGCCTCCAACTGGCCGAGCGCCTCCTGCAAGGTAATGCGGGTGGTGGCGAATTGCTCGCTCAGGGCGCGTTCGGAGGGCAGCTTGCCGCCCGCGGCGAACTCGCCGGCGGTGATGCGGGCGCTCAGCGTTTGGCAGATGGTGGCGACGGTCGTCGGTGCTTCACTCATACAGCGGGTGTCCCGTTTCAGTGCGTTTGGCCTTCCTTAAGGTAGACCAGCGTCGCGTTTTCGCCGTTGCAATGGGGGATAAAACTGTCGCTTTTTTAAGCTGACATATAATTATCACATTCGTCCGTTAGATTGGTTTGGTCCTTGCTGGACTAGTCCAGCCATCCCCACACTACCACCTGGAGCATCAGTTATGAAACGTTTGTGCGCTTCTGTGTTAACCAGTGCCATCGTGTTATCCAGCCAGATGAGCTGGGCCGCGGATACCGATCTGGCGGCGCTGGAGCAGGCCGCGAAGAAAGAAGGCGAAGTCAACAGCGTCGGCATGCCGGACAGCTGGGCCAACTGGAAAGGCACCTGGCAAGATCTGTTGAGCAAGTACGGCCTGAAACATGTCGATACCGACATGAGCTCCGCGCAGGAGATCGCCAAATTCGATGCGGAAAAGAACAACGCCACGGCGGACATCGGTGACGTCGGCGCGGCCTTTGGCCCGGTGGCGGTGCAGAAGGGCGTAACGCAGCCCTACAAACCGTCTACCTGGGATCAGGTGCCGGAGTGGGCGAAAGACAAAGACGGCCACTGGGCGCTGGCTTACACCGGCACCATCGCCTTCATCATCAACAAGCAGCAGGTGAAAGACATCCCGCGCAGCTGGGCCGATCTGCTCAAGGGCAGCTATCAGGTCACCATCGGCGACGTCGGCACCGCGTCGCAGGCGGCCAGCGGCGTGCTGGCGGCCACCTACGCCATGGGCGGCAACGAGAAAAACCTCAAGCCGGGCCTGGAATTCTTCGGCAAGCTGGCCAAGGCCGGTCGCCTGAGCCTGAGTAACCCGGTGATCGCATCGCTGGAGAAAGGGGAAGTGCAGGTTGGCGTGGTGTGGGACTTCAACGGCCTGAACTACCGCGATCAGATCGACAAAACCCGTTTTGAAGTGCTGATCCCGTCGGACGGCTCGATCACCTCCGGCTACACCACCATCATTAACAAATACGCCAAGCACCCGAACGCCGCCAAGCTGGCGCGCGAATACATCTTCTCCGACGCCGGCCAGATCAACCTGGCGCGCGGCTATGCGCGTCCGATCCGCGCCGAGCATCTGACGCTGCCGGACGACGTCAAGGCCAAGCTGCTGCCGGCCGAGCAGTACAAGAATGCGCACCCGATCGCCGATCCGGCGGCCTGGGAACAGAGCGCCAAAGCGCTGCCGCGCCTGTGGCAGGAAAACGTCATTATGTTTATGCAGCAGTGAGTTAACGCACCATGAAAACGATCCTCGTGCTGCTGGACGGCCTCAACTACCGGGTGGCGCACGACGCCATGGGGTATCTGCAGGCCGAATGTGCGGCGGGACGCGGGCGGTTGTACCTGCTGGAGAGCGAGTTGCCCTCGCTCTCCCGGCCGCTGTATGAATGCATCCTCACCGGCGTCACGCCGGTGGAGAGCGGCGTGGTGCACAACCACGTCTCGCGCCTTTCTCATCAACAAAGCGTGTTTCATTACGCGCGCGCCGCCGGGCTGACCACCGCCGCCGCCGCGTATCATTGGTTCAGCGAATTGTATAACCGTACGCCGTTCGACGCCGCGCGCGACCGCCATACCGACGCCCCCGAGCTGCCGATCCAGCACGGGCATTTTTATTACGACGACGGCTATCCCGACAGCCATCTGTTCGACGACGCCGAAAGTCTGCGCCAGCGTCATCAGCCGGATTTTCTGCTGATCCACCCGATGAACATCGACGACGCCGGGCACCGCTTCGGCCTCTCTTCGCCGCAGTACCGCAACGCGGCGCGCCGCGCCGACGGCTCGCTGTCGCGCTACCTGCCCGAGTGGCTGGCGGCCGGTTATCAGGTGCTGGTTACCGCCGACCACGGCATGAACGACGATCGCAGCCACGGCGGGGTGTTGCCGGAAGAGCGCCAGGTGCCGCTGTTCGTGTTCGGCGCGGGCTTCAGCCTGGACGACGCCGATCCGCAGCAAACCGAGCTGTGCGGCACGATCTGCGATCTGTTGCAGGCGCCGCACGACAAGCCGCGCTGCCGGGCGCTGCTGGCGCAGGATGCGCGATGAACAGCAAAACCAAATGGATCGCCGCGCTGTGCCTGCTGCCGTTTATCGTGCTGTTCGGCGCGTTTCAGATCGCCCCGCTGGTGTGGATCGCGGTTCACAGCTTTTTCAGCGAGAGCAGCGGCTGGGGATGGGGCAACTATGTCGATATCCTCACGTCGCCGTTCTACCTGCAGGCCTTTCAGTTCTCGCTGGAGATCTCGCTGTGGTCGAGCGTCTACGGCTTGCTGATTGCATTAGTGGGCAGTTACTCACTTCGCCAGCTCGGCCAGACCCGCTTTCATGACTTCGTGATGTCGTTCACCAACATGACCAGCAACTTCGCCGGGGTGCCGCTGGCGTTCGCCTTCGTCATTCTGTTGGGGTTGAACGGCTGCCTGACGCTGCTGCTGCGCAAATACGGTTTGATGGAGAGCTTCAACCTCTATTCCAAGAGCGGCCTGATCGTGTTGTATACCTACTTCCAGATCCCGCTCGGGGTGCTGCTGCTGTATCCGGCGTTCGATGCGCTGCGCGCCGATTGGCGCGAGTCGGCGGCGCTGCTCGGCGCCGGCCCCTGGCGCTACTGGCGGCATATCGGCCTGCCGGTGTTGGCGCCGGCGCTGATGGGCACCTTCGTCATCCTGCTGGCCAACGCGCTGGGCGCCTACGCCACGGTGTACGCGCTGACCACCGGCAACTTCAACGTGATCCCGATCCGCATCTCGGCGCTGGTGGCGGGGGACATCTCCCTCGATCCGAACCTGGCCAGCGCGCTGGCGATGCTGCTGGTGGTAATGATGGCGTTTATCACGGTGATCCACCAATGGATGCTGCGCAGGAGTTACCTCAATGCGCGCTCATAATCGGATGGAGAATGCTCATGTCGCGTGTTGAACGCCTGTACCACCGCACGGTGACCGGCCTGCTGCTGTTGATTCTGCTGCTGCCGCTGGCGGCGACGCTGGTTTACGCGCTGGCCACCCAGTGGGGCGCCACCATTTTGCCGGACGGCTTTACCCTGAAGTGGCTGACGGCGCTGTGGAGCGATTCGCGCTTTTTGCTAGCGCTGTGGCACTCGCTGCTAATCTGCTTTGGCACGTTGCTGCTGTCAGTGGTGGTGATCCTGCCGGCGATGTTTGTGATCGCTTACTACTTCCCCAAGCTGGACGCGGTGATGAACGTGCTGATCCTGCTGCCGTTCGCCGTGCCGCCGGTGGTGTCGGCGGTGGGGCTGATGCAGCTGTTCGCCGCCGATCCGCTGCCGCTGCTCGGCACCCCCTGGATTTTGGTGGGCTGCTATTTCACCATCGCGCTGCCGTTTATCTACCGCGCCATCAGCAACAACATGCAGGCGATCAACCTGCGCGATCTGATGGACGCCGCGCACCTGCTCGGCGCCAGCACCTGGCAGGCGGCGCTGTGGGTGGTGCTGCCGAACCTGCGCAAGGGCGGAACGATCGCCGTGCTGCTGTCGTTTTCGTTCCTGATCGGCGAGTTCGTGTTCGCCAACCTGCTGGTAGGCAGCCAGTATGAAACGCTGCAGGTCTATCTGTTCAATATGCGCAACGGCAGCGGGCACTTTACCAGCGCACTGGTCATCTCCTATTTCGCCGTGGTGCTGCTCGTCACCTGGCTGGCGAACCTGCTGAATAAAAACAAGGGCTAACCCGATGGCTTATCTCAACGTCACCCGCCTGAACAAACACTATGGCCAGACCCAGGTGTTTCAGGATATCGATTTCACCGCCGAAGAGGGGGAGTTCGTCACCCTGCTGGGGCCTAGCGGCTGCGGCAAATCGACGCTGCTGCGCTGTCTGGCCGGCCTGACCCCGGTCGACAGCGGACAAATTTTGCTGCAGGGCCAGGATCTGGTGCCGCTGGCGCCGCAAAAGCGCGGCATCGGCATGGTGTTTCAAAGTTATGCGCTGTTTCCCAATATGACGGTGGAAGGCAACGTGGCCTTCGGCCTGAAAATGCAGAAGCTGGCGGCCGGACAGATCGGCCAGCGGGTGCAGGAGGCGCTGGCGCTGGTGGAGCTGACCGATCTGGCGAAGCGCTATCCGCATCAGCTGTCGGGCGGCCAGTGTCAGCGCGTAGCGTTGGCGCGATCGCTGGTCACTCGCCCGCGTCTGCTGCTGCTCGACGAACCGCTGTCGGCGCTGGATGCGCGTATTCGCAAACACCTGCGCGAGCAGATCCGGCGCATTCAGCGCGAGCTGAACCTGACGGCGATCTTCGTCACCCACGATCAGGAAGAGGCGCTGACCCTGTCGGATCGCATCGTGCTGATGAACAAGGGGCAGATCGTGCAGAGCGGCGATGCGGAAACCCTGTATACCCAGCCGGCGGATGCCTTCGCCGCCGGGTTTATCGGCAACTACAACCTGCTGAGCGCCGAACAGGCCGGCCGCTTGACCGGGCGCAGCTATGTCGGCAAGGTGGCGATCCGCCCCGAATCGATCGGCCTGTTGCCGGCCGGACAGGGGATCGGCGGGGTGATCCTGGGTCACAGTTTGCTCGGGAATGTGGTACGGTATCGGATTCAGGTTTGCGAGGTAGAATTGCTGGTTGACGTGCTCAACCGTTCGGTGGCCGACCTGCGGCCCGACGGCGCGGAAATTGGGCTACACTTGGAACCTGTTGTATTGCGGGAAGTTGCATGACTTCGCAGCGCGGCGCCGGGGCCTTCCCGCCGCCGCATTAACCCTTCTCTTCTGCGGTCTGCCGCCCGCCCGCTGTCCTGCCAGACCCACGCCCGGCAGGCGGGACCGCGCGCTGTATCCGTCATCCTTTGGCTCGCCTCTCTGCGTCGCGTGACAAGCATCGGGTATCAGCCTCCTTTGGCCGGGCGTTAATGGAGCGTATCTTCCGTGCTGACCCTTCTTCACCTGCTTTCGTCCGTGGCGCTGTTGGTGTGGGGCACCCACATCGTGCGCACCGGGATCATGCGGGTTTACGGCGCCAATCTGCGGCGCGTGTTGAGCGACAGCGTTGAGAAAAAACCGCTGGCGTTCGTTTCCGGCATCGGCGTGACCGCGCTGGTGCAAAGCAGCAACGCCACCGCGCTGCTGGTGACCTCTTTCGTCGCACAGGGGCTGGTGGGGCTGGCGCCTGCGCTGGTGATCATGCTGGGCGCCGACGTCGGCACCGCGCTGATGGCGCGCGTGCTGACCTTCGATCTTTCCTGGCTGTCGCCGCTGCTGATCCTGGTCGGCGTCTTCCTGTTCCTCAGCCGCAAGCAAATGCGGATCGGCCAGATCGGACGCGTCCTGATCGGCCTTGGGCTGATCGTGCTGGCGCTGGAGCTGATCGTCGCCGCCGCCACGCCGATCACCCAGGCGGCCGGGGTGAAAGTGCTGTTCTCGTCGCTGACCGGCGACGTGATGCTGGATGCCCTGACCGGCGCGCTGTTCGCTATCGTCAGCTATTCCAGCCTGGCGGCGGTACTGCTGACCGCCACTCTGACCGCATCCGGCGTGATTTCGCTGAAGGTGGCGCTCTGTCTGGTGATCGGCGCCAACCTCGGCAGCGGCCTGCTGGCGATGATCAACGCCAGCGGCCAGAACGCCGCGGGGCGGCGCGTGGCGCTCGGCAGCCTGCTGTTCAAGCTGGTGGGCTGCATACTGGTGCTGCCGTTCGTCTCCTATCTGGCGGATTTGATGGCTCAACTGCCGGGCGGCAGCGAAGAGCTGGTGATCTATTTCCACGTGTTCTACAACCTGATCCGCTGCCTGGTGATGATCCCGCTGGCCGGGCCGATGGCGACGCTGTGCGAACGGCTGATCGTCGACGAAGCGGCCGACGATCCGCGCATGCGGCCGCGCCATCTGGACGCCAGCGCGCTGGACACGCCGACGCTGGCGTTGGCCAACGCGGCGCGCGAAACGCTGCGTATGGGCGACGTGGTGGAACACATGATGATCCTGCAACGTGAGGTGCTGCACGGTAAGCAGGGGGTCGATAAAGAGGTGCGGCGCCTCGACGATGACGTCGACGTGCTGTACACCGCCATCAAGCTGTATCTGGCGCAGATCCAGAAGGAAGATCTGGGCGAGGAAGACTCGCGCCGCTGGGCGGAGATCATCGAAATGGCGCTCAACCTGGAACAGGCGGGCGATATCATCGAGCGCATGGCCGGCGATGTGGGCGCCAAGTCGCACGCCGCGCGCCGCGCTTTCTCGGCGGAAGGGTTGGCGGAGCTGGACGGGCTGCACGAACGGCTGATCGGCAATCTGCGCCTGGGGCTGTCGGTGTTCCTGTCCGGCGACGTCACCAGCGCCAAGCGCCTGCGCCGTTCCAAGCACCGTTTCCGCATTCTGGATCGCCGCTACGCGCACGCGCACGTCGATCGTTTGCACCAGCAAAACGTGCAGAGCATCGAGACCAGTTCGTTGCATTTGGGATTGTTGGGGGACATGAAGCGCCTGAACTCGCTGTTCTGCGCCGTGGCTTACAACGTGTTGGATCAGGATGCTAAGGACGACGATCGCGACTGGGAAGACACCCCGAGCACGCTGTAAAAAAACGCCCCCGGTTTTAACCGGGGGCGTTGCGTTGGGGCACGTTATTTGCCGCTGAACACCCCGGCTTTGGCGTCCGCTTGCTGAGTTGAAGCATGGCCGCTGGCGAACGGCACGTTGCCGTCGACGCTTTGCTTCGCCGCGCCGCCTAGCAGCCCGCCGATCGTGGCGGCCGCATCGACGCGGCCGCCGCCCTGATAGCGCTGGCCGCTGACGTCCTGCTGGCTGACCTTGCCGCCGCCCAGTTCCACCTTGCCCTGCTGGCTGCGGATCTCGCCGCCGGTCAGTTGGGTTTGGCCGCCGACCTGCAGCGCCACGCCGTTCTTGCCGGTAATCGCCGACTGCTCGCCAACCGCGTTGTTGTTCACCACGTCGGCATTGACCTTGAGGTGCCCCTGGCGACCGGCCGGACCGGTGATGCTGTCTTTCACTGCGCCGCCGACAGTGCGTGCGCCGCGATCCCACAGCGGGCCTTGCGGTTTTTCACCGGCCGGCGTTGCCGGCAGCGTGACTTTGCCGTCGGCCTTGCTGAAGCTGACCGCGCCGGTGGTGTCCTGCTGCGGATCGAGGCGACGCGCCACGCTGTTGTACTTGTCGGTGGTGGCGTCGGCCACTTTGTTTACCCCGGCCTCCAGTTTCTCTTTCACCTTACCGGCGTAGCGCGGCGTGCCCACCTTCGACAGCTTGGAGGTGATGCTGCTGCCCGGATCGTTGCTGTGACTCAGACCGGCATCCACATCGACCTTCACCGCGTTCTCAACGTCTTTGCGGCTTTCAACGTGCAGATTGCCGCCCACCTTGCCTTGTACGCTGTCGGCATCGATGCGCGCGCCGGCGAGACGGGTGTCTTTGCCGCTGTCGAGCGCCACCTCGCCCGCGGTGATGCCAGTGTTGGCGTGGGTGGTTTTATCCTGCTGTTCCACGCCGACCTTCAGACCGGCGCCCAGCGTATGGGTGTCTTTGCCGGTGTTCGGATCGACCTTGCCGCCGGCGTCCTTGTTGAACGTTTGGCCGCCTTTGGCGTTGGCTTTGATGCCCAGGCTCCAGTTGTCCTTGTGCTGCTCGTTCTTGGCGGACTCCAGCAGGATGCCGCCGTTTTTCGCCTCGAGCGCGGCGCTGCCGCCGCTGACCTTGGCGCCCTGCAGATGCAGCGCGTCATCGCCTTTGCCGTTGGCGGACAGGGTGACTTTGCCGTCTGAGGCGATAGTGGCGCCCTGGCGCTCGGTCGCGGACTCATTCACCTTGGCGATGTCGAAGGCGCCGCCGACGGAGAGGTTGCCGCCGGTTTTTTCCTTGCTGTCGCTGCTGCCGGCACCCAGATCGATATTGCCGGACAGTTGGCTCTCCTTACGCGTTTGGGTCGATTCCGCCGCCTGCAGCGCGACCTTATTGCCCGCGCTCAGAGTGACGTCGCCCTGGCTCTTGACGTCGGTGCCCTGCAGCGTCAGATCGCGGCCCGCCTTCAGCTCAACGCCCTGTTGGCCGCTGACGTTGCCGACCTGCGCGGTGCTGCTGCTGCTTTCGCCGTTGTTGGTGCCGCCGCCGAAGCCGGCGCCGAAGTTTTTACTGTCGGCGGTGAAGCCGCCCTTCGCCGAGGCTTTGACGTTAAAGCCGCTGTGGTTCTCACTCTGTTTGTCGCTGGCCTGATCAAAGCGGATATCGCCGCCGGCGTCGACGGTGGTTTTACCGCTGCCGCCGTTTAGCGCGGTACCCTGATAGACCGCGTCTTTTTTCACGTTGACGTTGATGCCGTTGGCCGCGTCGATCGAGCCGGTCACCGCCTGGCTGGCGCTGCTGTTGCTGCGCTGGGTGCCGCCTTCGCCCTTGGCGTCCACGGTCAGATCGCTGCCGGTGGAGGTGTAGACGCGTACGCCGGCGCTGCCGCGGGTATCGCGGTTCTGCTCTTCCTGTCGGTTTGTCGCAGCTTCGCTGCGGTGGCTGTCCGCCGTCAGCGTGACCGCGCCTTTGCTCGCCTGATATTGCGTGCCCTGATCGCGTACTTCGCTTTTGGCGTTGATGTCGATGCTGCCGGCTTTCACCGAGCTGACGACCGCCTGCGAGCTGCTGCTGCGTTTTTCGCTGCTGCCGCCCTGTGCGCCGATATCCAGGCCGACGTTAGGCGCGCCGATGCTGCCGATGTCGTTGATGACGCCGGTGGCGTCCAGCTTGGCCGCCTTACCGACCGCGCGCTCGACCGGACGGGTCACTGCGCTGTAATCGACGTTGGCGCCGATGTTCACGCCGACGTCGGTTTTGGTGGTGGTGGTGCTGGCGGTGTCGGCAGCGGCCAGGTGATCGACGCCGGCGGCGTTCTCTTGGTAGGCGCCGCCGACGCTGTGCTGCGCGCCTTGCTGGGTCAGCTTGTCACGGGCGTTGACAGTCAGGTTGCCTTTGACGTCGCTGCCGGAGGTGACTGCCTTGCTGCTCTGCGCCTGCGTTTTGCTGTTCTCGTAACCGGCCTCTACGCCGCTGCCGAGCTTGTCGATGCCGCCGGTGTAGTAGAAACCGCCGCCGACCTTGGTCTGCTCGGTGTTCGAGGTGGTTTTGTCGTCGGCCGCCAGGAACGAAACCTTATTGCCGCTGACGCTGGCGTCGCCTTTGTCGGCGACCAATTTGGAGCCGCTGAAGGTCACGTCCTTATCCGCTTCGAGCTTCACGCTGCCGCCGCTGAGGGTGGCGCCACGGTTCTCGGTGCGGGTAGTTTTCTCGCTGTCGCGGGTGTGTTCGATGCGTACACCGGCGCGGTATTGCTTGTCGCCGGCTTCTTTGGCGTAGCCGTTGACGGTAAGCGCGGTCTTCTGCTCGTCGATGTTCTGCTGCTGCTCGGCGGCCTTGACGTTGATGTTGCCGGTCTGTGAGGTGACGTTCAGTTCGCCGCCGCTGGCGACCTGGCTGCCGATCACGTCGGTATCCTTACGGCTGACCAGCTTCAGGTTGGTGTCGGACTTCAGTTCGCTGGCGGTACTGCTCTGGTAGCTGTTGTCGGCCTTGTGCGAGCTGCTGGTGATGTTGAACACGGTGCCGGTGCGCGCGTCGATTTTGTCCACGGTGGTGCTCAGCGCGTTGTCGATGCGCAGGCCGCCGTGGGTGGCGGTGACTTCGCCACCTTTCTGGCCGCGCGCCTTGCTGCCGGTGATGGTGACGCCCTGCTGGCCGTTCAGGCGCAGGGTGCCGCCGCTGGTCAGTTCGGAAGCGTGGCTGACTTCGCGGCGGTTGCTGTTGTTCTTGTTGTCGCCGCCGCCGATGCCGCCCCAGGAGGTTTTGTCATCGCGCACCGCTTTGGCGTTGGCGGTTTTCTGCACCCCGATCTGGATCTGGTTGTCTGCGTCGATCGTCAGATCGCGCTGGGCGTGGACCCTGGCGCCCTGGGTTGCGACATTGCGGCCGGCTTTCAACGTCAGTTCGCCCTGGCTGCGCAGTTCGCTGGCCTTCAGGCTTTCGCTTTCGTCGCTGCTGCTCCAACTGCCGGTGCGCAGGCTGGAAGTGTGATTGCGCTGGTAGCCGCGTTCGGTGGACTTATCCTTCTCCACCAGCCCGGCGAGGTGCACGTCGCGTGCCGCTTTGATGCTCAACGCCCGGTCGGCGCTGACGTTGGCGCCCAACAGTTTCACATCTTCCTGGGTGCTGATGAGTTTGGCGTTGCCGCTGGCGGCGACGGTGCTGCCCGCCTGTTGTTGTTGCTCATGCTCGCGGGTGACGTCGTATTGCCAGGAATAGAACCAGCGGTCGTCGGTGTGACCCTGAGTCTGCTTCAACTGCTGACCGTCGAGCGTCAGCTTGCCGCCCTGGAGGGTGATGTCTTCGCCGCGAATATCGGTGGCGGTAAGGTGTGCGTGGTTATCCGCCACCAGACTGATGTTTTTGCCTTTCAGCTCGGTGCGGGTCAGCTTCTGGCTGCTGCTGCGATCGTTGACATAGATGCCGCCTCGGTAGTTCTGGTAGTTGTCGCCGCCGTTGCGGTTGCTGCTGGCATCCTCAACGCGGCTTTCGCTGCGAATATCGTAGGCCTTCACCTTGAGCTCGTCGCCGGCGGCCAGCGTGCCGGCCAGCTTCACGCCGCTGCCCTGCGCGGTGTTGATGATGTTGATGCGCCCGGCCTGCATGCTGCCGAGGTAGTAGCTGTCCAGCGCGGTCGTCGGTTGTTCGCTGGCCAGCACCTTGCCGTCGCGCGCCACGCGGTTAAGGCCGCTGATGGCGTTGATCGCCGCCGGCGTCACGCTGCCGTTGCGGTGGGTGAAGTCTTGTACGATCACGTCACCACGGCTGTCGATCTTCGGTGCGATCAGATCCAGCACGCCGCTGGCGTTCAGTGTGCCGCTGAGGCTCAGGGTATTGCGGTTGCCCAGGGTGCTGTAGCCCTGCAGCAGGCCGTTCTCCACCAGCGGGTTGCCAACCACCAGCGAGGAGCGGCTGGTGTTGATGAACCCGCAGCCCTGGCAGCTGATGCCGTTCGGGTTGGCGAGCACGTAGTCGGCCGCCATGCCGAAGATCTCTTGCTGGCCGTGCAGCAGAGAAGGGTTACGGCCGATCACTTCGTTGAGGATCACGTTGGCTTCACGTCCGCCCAGATTGGGGTTGGCGCCCAGCTGGCCCGCCAGCTGCGACAGCCCTGCCTCGCGGGAGTTGTTCAGCACCGCGCCGGGCTGGTTGACGTTGAAGTCCTGATATTGGTTGTGCGACAGCCCGTTACCGTTCGGCGCGACGATGTCGACCACCTGGGCACCGGTCGCGGCGGTGGAAACGCCGGGGCCGTTGGCGCCGTTGGCCGCGACGATCTCACCGGCGTAGGCGCCGGCGGAAGCGGCGAGAATTATCGCCAGCGCGGCGGCCAGTTTGCCTGCCGCCGAAAGTCTGAAGTTATTATTTTTCATCCATGTATCTCCGTATATTGCCGTGGGGTCCTGCAAAACTGCTGATTAAAAGGTGTAAGAAAAGCGCGCCAGCACCTGAACGGGATCTTCAGGCGTGGCGTGGTTCGACAAAATCCAGCCGCGGCTGACCTCCAGATCGACCAGCGCCTGCCGGTAGCGTAACGTGGCGCCGCTGCTCACCCCGGCGCTGCTGCGCCAGCCCGAGTTGTCCTGACGCGGCAGAATGCGGCCGACGTCGGCGCCAAGGCGCGGCGTCAGCGTGGCGGCGCCTAAATTGAAGCTGCGCGACAGCGTGTTCTGCAGATACCAGCCGTTGTCGCCGGACTGGGTGCTGCGGCTGAAGCCGCGCACGGCGCTGCGATCGGTAAGGCTAAGCCACTCCACGCCGGGCAGCGGGTCGCGGCTGTATTGGCCGTAGAACAGGTTGTTGAGCTGATAGGTGGCGTCACCCAGCTTGAGGCGCTGGCTCAGGTTGGCGAACAGCTTGCCCTTGGTGAATTGACTGTCGAGGTGCACCGAACTCGGGTGGCGATCGGCGCCCAGCCAGGGCAGGCCCTGCTCGACGCTGAGGTTGGCGCTGAATACCCCATGGGGCAGAATTTGCAGGTGGCTGGCGCTCAGCTCGGCCAGGGTCAGCGTTGGGCTGCTGACCTCAAGACGCACGCTTTCGAAGTAGTTGTCGATGCGCTTGTAGGTCAACTGGCCGCTCAGGCTGTCTATCTGATCGTGGTCGCGATAAAACACGTAGTCGCTGCGCAGCCCGTACTGTTGAGTCTGACCGTGCAGTTTGACCACGTTGTGCGGCAGCTGCTGGTGGTTCTCATAGGACGAGAAGCTGGCGAACCCGCTGAAGGTGAACGCGCCGTACGGCAGCGAATAGAGCAGGGTGTAGGCGCGATTGTAGCGGTGAGCCGGGTTTTCCAAGGTGCTGTTGGCGTTCAGGCTGACGAAGTCCGACAGGCCGAACGGGCTGTCCAGCGTGGCGGTGGCGCGCGCCAGCCACTGGCCGGTGCTTTTCTGGCCGTAATTATCCGTGCCGGCGGTAATCAGCCAGGGCTTGGCGTGCTGATTGCGCAAACGAATGACCGAACCGCCAACCTGGCGGCCGGGTAATATATCCAGCTTGGTGGTATTCGATTGCAAACGATTGGCCTGATCCAATCCTTGATCGAGTTCGGTTAATTTCAGCGGCTTGCCTTCCAACCCAGGAAATAATAATCGGCTGTTGACCCAGCGATCGCCGCCTTCTATTTTCTCGATAAATCCTTCGGTCACGCTCAGCCCCAATTCCCCCTGCGAATTAGGGCGAACAATTTGCACGCGCGCGGTGATATAGCCTTTTTGCACATAAAGGCGCGTTAATTCGCGGGTCAGGCGATTGATATCGTTGCTGCTGATGCAGTTTTCCGGCAGCGCGCTCAGGGCCGACAAATCGGCCGGCGAGAGCAGGGTAATGCCTTGCAGGTAAACGCCGGCGATCGGCAGGCACTGCGCGGATTGCGGCAGGGCGGGCGCGGCCGGTTCCGGCTCCGCCAGCAGGCGCTGTTGCTTCAGTTGCTGATAGCGGCGCTGTTCAATCAGCTGGTTGACTTCACGCGTGCTGTCTTGCAGCGCGCGGCGTGATTCCCCCATCGACATATCCCGCATCATGTGGGCATCCGGCAGGGTTTCAGCGGAAAGGGCCGTGCTGACCAGCAGCATCAAGGCGGTGATTTTTTTTATCATTGTAATCCATTATGAGAGGCTGCCGGGGCAGCCAGCCCAATCCATGAGGTTAACCACGGGCGACCGACGGCCGGCCCGAAATAATGAGCGACATGCACATTGCGAGGTATCTCGATTTGCCGCAGCAAATAAGACGGTGGGTATAGATCTAAATAATAATTAGGCTGCTTCTTTTTTGGCGGGCAACCCTGGTGACTTAATTAATTAAAAAAAGTGGAGCATCTCTCCCCCTTGCCAACATTATCGGCATGGATAGGAAGAATCTGAATTTTTATTTTTCACGGATGATAGAGGATGGGGGGAATTATGACAATCCGACCAGTGGGAAATACGAAATTTCGCAGAGAAGAACGGGGACGCAAATGTTTGCGTCCCCGCAGGCGGTTTATTTTTTCTTGATGGGGCGTCCGGACCAATAACCCGCCAGCAGCGAGCCGGAGAGATTGTGCCAAACCGAGAACAGCGCGCCCGGCAGCGCGGCCAGCGGCGAGAAGTAGATTTTGCCCAGCGTGGCCGCCAGCCCGGAGTTCTGCATGCCGACTTCAATCGCCAGCGTGCGGCAGGTGGATTCGTCGAAGCCGAACAGCTTGCCGCCCCAGTAGCCGCTCAACAGACCGATGCCGTTGTGCAGGATCACCGCGACGATCACCACCAGGCCGACCGAGGCGATGTGGCTTTGGCTGCCCGCCACCACCGCGCTGATGATCGCCAGGATGCACACCATCGACAGCGCCGGCAGCAGCGGTTCAATGCGCTTCACCGTTTGGGTCAGGGTATGGTGGACGATCAGGCCCAGGCCGATCGGGATCACCACGATCTGCAGGATGCTGAGCAGCATGCCCATGATATCGACGCTGATTTCGGCATCGACGTACAGGCGGGTCAACAGCGGCGTGGCGAACACCCCCACCAGCGTCGAAACTGCCGAGATGGTCACCGACAGCGCCACGTCCCCCTTGGCCAGGTAGATCATCACGTTGGACGCGGTGCCGCTGGCCACGCTGCCCACCAGCACCATGCCGGCGGACAGATCCGGCGGCATGCGGAACAGCATCGCCAGGATCCAGGCCGCCAGCGGCATGATCAGATAATGCAGGAAGATGCCTGCCGCCACCGGGCCGGGGCGCGCCAGCACGCGTTTGAAGTCGTCGAGCCGCAGCGTGACGCCCATGGCGAACATGATCAGCATCAGCAGCGGGCTGACGTAGGGGCCGATGCCGGTAAAGGTGCTCGGCGTGTAATAGGCGGCGACGGACAGCAGTATCGCCCAGAGGGGGAATAAGCGCGTGAGTATTGCCAGCATGCAGGTTTTCCTTAGCCAGATTGAGAACGGTGGGTGTGGTTGTGTTTTTTGCGGGTTCAACAAGCTGAACCCCTGCCGGTTTTGAACGGATTTTTTAGACGCAGGGGCGCAGCATGCTGCGCCCGCAATCAGGGATAATGACTTATTCGAACAGGTTGTGGTGCAGGGTGCGCACCACCTGCTCGGCTTCTTCGCCCGGCACCAGGAAGCACAGGTTATAGCTGCTGGCGCCGTAGCAGATCAGGCGGATGTTGAACGGATCGAGCACGCCGAACACCTCTTTGCCCACGCCGCAGGCCCGCGACAGCTGGTTGCCGATGATCGCCACCAGCGCCAGGTTTTCTTCCACTTCCACCCGGCACAGCGACGACAGCTCGGTCAACAGCGAGGTAGTCAGCAGGCTGCCGCCGACGGAGGTGGCGCCGGTGGTGTCCATGGTCAGCGCGATGCTGACTTCCGAGGTGGTGATCAGATCGACGGAGATATTGTGGCGCGCCAGAATGTTGAACACCTCGGCCAGGAAGCCGCGCGCGTGCAACATGTTCAGGCTGTGCAGCGTCAGCAGCGTTTGCTTGCGGCGCAGCGCCAGCGCGCGGAACAGCGGCGGGTTCTCGGTGGTGTTGCACACCAGCGTGCCGCCGGCCGCCGGATCCTTGCTGGAGCCGACGAACACCGGAATGTCGCTGCGCACTGCCGGCAGCAGGGTGGCCGGATGCAGCACTTTAGCGCCGAAGGTGGCCATTTCCGCCGCCTCTTCGAAACCGATTTTATCGATGCGCTTGGCCGCCGGCACCACGCGCGGATCGGTGGTGTAGATGCCCGGCACGTCGGTCCAGATATCCACCCGGCCGACGCCGAGCGCCTCGCCGAGCAGCGCGGCGGTATAGTCGCTGCCGCCGCGGCCGAGCGTGGTGGTGCGGCCTTTCGGTTCGCTGCCGATAAAGCCCTGGGTGACCACCAGCGCTTCTTGCAGACGCGGCTGCAACTGCGCCTGCGCCAGTTCGCTGAGCGCGGCGCTGTCCGGCACGGCGCGGCCGAAGTGATCGTCGGTGCGCATCACTTTACGCACGTCGAACCATTCGGCCTGCACGTTGCGGGCGCGCAGGATTTCAACGAACAGCAGGGTGGACATCAGCTCCCCATGGCTGACCAGCTCGTCGGTCAACGCCGTCGAGGTGGCCAGCGATGCGGCCTCCGACAGCATGGCGATGTTTTCCAGCAGGCGGTCTATCTCGTCGCGGATCACCGCAGGTGCCGCGAGGCGATCGAGGATGGCGTACTGGATGCGACGAATTTCATCAAGCTGGTAGTTGCGCTTCTCGGCCTCGCAACCCTCGGCCAGGGCGACCAACAGGTTGGTGACGCCCGCCGAGGCGGACAACACCACCAGGCGGACCTGCGGGTTGGCCAGCACGACGTCGGCGCTGCGGTTCATGGCTTCAAAGTCGGCGACGCTGGTGCCGCCGAACTTGGCTACCACGGTGGAATTCTGGGGTACTGCTTGGTTCATGTAGAAACCTCGTGTCAGGGATGCCCGTTTGGGAGCACTGTAATTCCATAGCCTTGGCACAAGGGGAGAGCGGTAAACAGGGGGCAGGCGTAGAGGTCAGGCTACGATACACCCAGAAGCGCCCCACCTTGTCGATCGCCCTGCGGGCGATCCCCTGGTGACAACCCAGGGGATTCAGCCCCTGTAGTCGATACGATAATGGCCGGCCATTACCCTACCTCGGCGTCGCTCCCCCTCGGGTGCCGTCAACGGAGAAACGGCTCCTCTGACACTCTACCTGGGCGACGCGCCTCTTCTGGCTTGCGCACCGGGTGCGCAAGTAGGCTGTTAGGAATAGCCGGTTATCGTCATTCTGTCAACGTACAGACGGTGAGGGATTTTCATCTTGCACCAGCGCGATAAGCGTACAGGGCATCGCAGGCGTGGAACCGGCGCCAATCGGTTGCAGAGAACCGTCTTCCTTTTGGCTGAATAACGGGATAACGCCCTGATGTTTTTCCAAATACTCCAACCAACCGAAATTTTCGTTCAATTTGGTCGCTTTGATGGTGGCCCCCCTGGCGAGCAGGCTGCTCAGACGGCCGTAGGTGGCTTCCTGATTAAATAAAATTTCGTGCCGGCGGAAACGCGAACTTTCCGCGCTGGCGCCGCGCCCTTTCAACGGCGCCCCCGAACGAATGGCGAACACGTGATCCTCGCCGAAGAGGTGGCCGAAGTGATAGACGGCCAGCGCGTTTTGGTGACGATTGGGCGACAGCGCCAGCACCTGGGCGATATTGCTCAGATCGAGATAGTTCTCGGCGTGTTCGGAGTAGGCGTGGCCATAGTAGGCCGGAATGCCGTCCATGCGCGCCTGACGGTAGTATTCCCAGCTGCTGTCGGTGACGATCACCGGCACGTTCAGCTTGATCAGCGACTGCGCCAGCATGCGCGCCACGCTGTTGGCGCCGACGATCAGCACGCCGCGCGGTTTCTGCTGCTGCACCCGCAGCCAGCGCGCCATCATGCCGCTGGTCAGGCTTTGCAACACCACGGTGCCGATGATGATGGCGAACACCACGGTCACCAGCCGGTCGGCGCCCTGATAGCCGCTGCGCTGCAGCGTCAGCGCGAACAGCGAGCTGACCGCCGCGGCGACGATGCCGCGCGGGGCGATCCAGCACAGCAGCAGCCGATCGCGCCAGTGCAGGGAAGAGCGCCAGGTCGACACCGCGATGCACAGCGGCCGGGCGATGAACTGCACCGCCAGCAGCAGCAGCAGCAGCGGCCAGCCCATGTTCCACAGCGCCTGGATGTCGAGCCGCGCCGCCAGAATGATGAACAGCGCCGAGATCAGGATCGCCGACAGCTCCTCTTTGAACGCCAGAATATCGCTGGTATCCACGTCGCGCATGTTGGCCAGCCAGATGCCCATGACCGTGACGGTCAGCAAACCGGATTCGTCGGCGATGGCGTTGGAAACGCCGAAGGCGGTCAGCATGATCGCCAGCACCGCCAGGTTCTGCAGGTAGCGCGGCAGCCAGACGCGGCGCAGCGCCAGGCCGAGCAGGTAGCCGAACAGCGCGCCGGCGATCAGGCCGACGGCGGCAGTCACGCCCAGCGTCCAAAACAGGTGGGTATAGGATTCCGCATTCTGCTTCAGCACGATGAACTCGAACACCAGCAGGGTGAAGATGGCGCCGACCGGATCGATGACGATCCCTTCCCAGCGCAGCACCTGGTTGATATTGGCGTTCGGCCGCACCACGCGCATCAGCGGGGCGATCACCGTCGGCCCGGTCACCACCGTCACCGCGCCGATCAACGCCGCCAGCTCCGGCGGGAAATCCAGCAGCCACCAGCTGGCGAGGCTGATGACCAGAAAGGTGACCAGCATGCCGACGGTGACCAGATTGCGCACCACGCCGCCAAGGCCGCGAATTTCCTCGAAACGCAGCGTCAGCGCCCCTTCGAACAGGATGATCGCCACCGACAGTGACACCAGCGGAAACAGCAGATCGCCAAACAGCAGATCCGGCTGCACCAGATGCACCGTCGGGCCGAGCACGATGCCGAACAGCAGCAGCGGCAAGATGGCCGGCAGGCGCAGCAGCCAGGCCAGCCACTGCGCCAGCAGCGACGCCAGGCCGATAAGCACCAACATGAGTGGGGCGGATAATTCCATAAGCGAGATCCCTTTCAAATGACGAAATAAGCGACGATGACACAGCCTGATGACAATTCGGCAACCCCGATAACAGGCCGTTAGCCAAAAGTATAGAGTGAAAGCTGAAACGAGGCGGCAATGCGTTGACAGTTAGCGCCTATCGCAAGAAAAGCGATCATAATCACAGTCGAACAGGCTACAATCGGACAAACGCGTCATTTTTATTCTCAAGCCTAAGAGTGTTGCTATGAAAAATATCAATCCTAGTCAAACCGCTGCTTGGCAAGCCCTGCAGCAACATTATGCACAGATGAAAGACGTACGGATCGCCGACCTGTTCGCCGAGGACAGCGATCGTTTCTCCAGGTTCTCCGCGACCTTCAACGATCAAATGTTGGTGGACTATTCCAAGAACCGCATCACGCAGGAAACCCTGGAGAAGCTGCAGGCGTTGGCGAAAGAAACCGATCTGCAAGGCGCCATCAAATCGATGTTCGCCGGTGAGAAGATCAACCGCACCGAAGATCGCGCGGTGCTGCACATTGCCCTGCGCAACCGCAGCAACAGCCCGATCCTGGTCGACGGCAAAGACGTGATGCCGGAAGTGAACGCGGTGCTGGCCAAGATCAAACAGTTCTGCGCGCGCGTCATCGGCGGCGAGTGGAAAGGCTACACCGGCAAGCCGATCACCGACGTGGTGAACATCGGCATCGGCGGTTCGGATCTCGGCCCTTACATGGTGACCGAAGCGCTGCGCCCTTATAAAAACCACCTGAACATGCACTTCGTCTCCAACGTTGACGGCACCCACATCGCCGAAACGCTGCAGCCGCTGAACCCGGAAACCACGCTGTTCCTGGTGGCGTCCAAAACCTTCACCACTCAGGAAACCATGACCAACGCCCACAGCGCGCGCGACTGGTTCCTGAGCAGCGCCGTCGATCAACAACACGTGGCCAAGCACTTCGCTGCGTTGTCCACCAACGGCAAAGCGGTGGCCGAGTTCGGCATCGATACCGACAACATGTTCGAATTCTGGGACTGGGTCGGCGGCCGTTACTCGCTGTGGTCGGCGATCGGTCTGTCGATCGCGTTGTCCATCGGTTACGACAACTTCGAGCAGCTGCTGAGCGGCGCGCACGCCATGGATAAGCACTTCGCCGAAACGCCGGCGGAGAAAAACCTGCCGGTGCTGCTGGCGCTGATCGGTATTTGGTACAACAACTTCTTCGGCGCCGAAACCGAAGCCATTCTGCCGTACGATCAGTACATGCACCGTTTTGCCGCTTACTTCCAGCAGGGCAACATGGAATCCAACGGCAAGTACGTCGATCGCAACGGCAATCCGGTGGATTACCAGACCGGCCCGATCATCTGGGGCGAGCCGGGCACCAACGGCCAGCATGCGTTCTACCAGCTGATCCACCAGGGCACCAAGCTGGTGCCGTGCGATTTCATCGCGCCGGCCATCAGCCATAACCCGCTGGGCGATCACCACGCCAAACTGCTGTCCAACTTCTTCGCCCAGACCGAAGCGCTGGCGTTCGGCAAGTCGCTGGAGACGGTGGAAGCCGAGTTCGCGGCGCAGGGTAAAACCCCTGAGCAGGTCAAACACGTGGCGCCGTTCAAAGTGTTTGAAGGCAACCGTCCGACCAACTCGATCCTGCTGCGTGAAATCACCCCGTTCAGCCTGGGCAGCCTGATTGCGCTGTATGAGCACAAGATCTTCACCCAGGGCGCAATCCTGAACATCTTCACCTTCGATCAGTGGGGCGTGGAGTTGGGCAAACAGCTGGCCAACCGCATCCTGCCGGAACTGGCGGGCAGCGAGAAAATCAGCAGCCACGACAGCTCGACCAATGCGCTGATCAACCGCTTCAAGGAATGGCGCTAATCGCCTGATCTGAGCCAATAAAAAAACCCGCCGCGGCGGGTTTTTTTACGTCTGCAAAAAGTTACAGGTTGATCGGCACTTCGAAGCTGACGCCGGCGCCCACGTCATCGGCGGTGCTGTGATCGTTGTCGGTGTACCACAGGCTGGTGTCGAACTTAACCTGTGACGGGAAGGTGTAACCCCAGCCGAGCTGAATGCCCTTCAGCGTATCGGATTTCGGGAACGCCTGGTTGATGCTTTGGCTCAGTGGGTTCACCTTGGCGTAAACCACGCGGGTGCTCCAACGCTGGCTGTCGTCCAGCACCAGCTCGACGCGGCCGGACAGCATCTGGCCGTCGCCGCCCATCGCGTGGCCCAACGGGTAACCCTGTTGGTAGTAGCCGCCTTTGTAAGTGTAGTGAGTGTACACATAGTTTTTACGGCTCATATCCGAACGGGTGTCTGACCCTTCGATATACCAGTTGATGGTGGTCGGGCCCCATTCCGGGTGGCCTTCCAGACCGAGCAGATAGGTATTTTGCGACGGCAGATAGCCCGCTTCATCTTCGCCCACCAACTGACCGTACAGGCTGACCGGCAGGCCGATCAAAGGCTGCATTTTCAGCTTGAAGTCGAAACCGGCCAGCTGGTTGCCCGGATCGTTGCCTTTACCTGAATCATCGTTATCTTTACCGGTAAAACCATCCCAGAACGAGCTCCATGACTGCGGACGGCCTTCACCACCCCACATCATGATGCGCGATGCCCCTAATTCCAGGAAGTCGGTCGGCATCATGGTGAAACGGCCGCCGATCAGTTTGGTGTGCGGTACAGAACTGTACTGCGACAGCTGGCCGGCGGACAACTGGTATTGCCAGCGGCCGATCCACGACAGCCACGGCGTTTCAAACGGCGATTGGTCGGCGCGCTGCAGCATAAAGCCGGCGACCGGGCGCGCGGCGTCGGAGCGGATCAGGCTGCCGTCGTAACCCGGGCCCCACCACTGGGAGACCTCGCCGAAGGAGAGCCATTGGTTCCAGATTTTCACCGCGCCGTAGGAGCCGTTCATATTGAATTTGGAGCCGTCGCTGACGCGCTGGTCGCCTTCCACCGAGCCCTGCAGACGCACGTCCCAGAACTCGCCGTTGGCGCCGGCGCCGATGGTCAGGCGATCGTCGGCGTACTCGTTTTGGCCGAAGCCCTGCGGGGTGCCGGGTTTATCGGTCGAGGCGTAACCGCTGACGCGGATGTTGGCTTTCAGGGCGTCAACGCGGCGTTGCACGCGGTCGATGACGTTTTTCTCGGTATTGGTGACCGGTTTGGCCTGCGCGATAACGGAACTGATCTCTTCCTGACTCAGCGGCCAGGTGGACAGGCTGACGTTGATGACGCCGCGGTCAGACAACCAGGCGAGATCGTTACGCAGATCGTTGTCAGGGGCTACCAGGCCGGCGGCGTGGCCGGACAATGCACAGGTAAACAGGCCCGCAGCGACCAGTCCGTTAAGTTTAGCGCGCATAAAGAATTCCCTTGTTAATTCGAGGTTATTGGTTTTATGTAAAGATCTCTGTGACCCATGATAGTTGACATTTCGATTTGCTACAAATCTATAAGTCAGAAACATCTTATTATAACTTTATGAATTAAATGGGGTTTAAAGTGCTTTCGCGAAGGGCGTAATTTTTAGGACAATGCCTATATTGGCAAGGTTGAATCATATAAGCGGTATTCAGAGAGAGGTTTTATGGCAAAAACGTCGCGTTCGATAATGATAGCGAAAGGGCTGCAGCGAGTGCTGAACGTGGGCCTTCTGCTGCTGGCGGCAATTCTGGTGGTGTTTCTGGTCAAGGAAACCATCCATCTGGCGAAGGTGTTATTTATCAACAGCGAAGAGTCGTCCTCTTACCTGTTGATTGAAGGCATCGTGATTTATTTTCTGTACTTTGAATTTATCGCCTTGATCGTCAAGTATTTTGAGTCGGGTTATCATTTCCCGCTGCGCTATTTTATTTATATCGGCATTACCGCGATTATTCGTTTGATTATCGTGGATCACAAAAATCCCATCGACACCCTGATCTACGCGGCGGCGATATTGGTGCTGGTGGTGACGCTCTATCTGGCCAACACCGATCGGCTGAAACGGGAGTAGCGATAAAAATGGCGGCCAAAGGCCGCCAAAGACACAGGATTGCCGCTATCGCGGAAAAACATCAAACGCACTGCAGTGGCACAAATTACCCCTTCACGCCGCCGGCCGTCAGGCCGCCCACCAACCAGCGCTGCGCCAGCAGGAACACGGCGGTAATCGGTATCGCCGACAGCACCGCGGCGGCGGCGAAATCGCCCCACAGGTAGTTCTGCGGGTTGAGATATTGCTGCATGCCCACCGCCAGCGTGTAGCTGTTTACATCGCGCAGCAGCAGCGACGCCACCGGCACCTCGGTGATGGCGGCGATAAACGACAGAATGAACACCACCGCCAGAATCGGTACCGACAGCGGCAGGAGCACCAGCCGGAACGCCTGCCACGGCGTGGCGCCGTCCAGCGCCGCCGCCTCTTCCAGCGAATTGTCGATGGTTTCGAAATAGCCCTTGATGGTCCAGACATGCAGCGCGATGCCGCCCATATAGGCGAAGATCACGCCGCCGTGGGTGTTGAGGCCGATAAACGGAATGTACTGGCCCAGGCGATCGAACAAGGCGTACAGCGCCACCAGCGACAGCACCGCTGGAAACATCTGGAAGATCAGCATGCTTTTCAGCAGCGTGCTCTTGCCGCGAAAACGCATGCGGGCGAAGGCGTAGGCGCAGGTGGTGGACAGCGTCACGATGCCGATGGCGGTGATCGTCGCGATCTTGACTGAGTTCCACAGCCACAGCAGCACCGGGAACGGCGGCGGCGTCACGCTGCCGTCGGCGTGGGTGACGCTGAAGCCGAGCGCCAGCCGCCAGTGATCCCAGGAGAGGGTTTCCGGTATCAGGCTGCCGGTGGCGAAGTTGCCGGCGCGCAGCGAGATGGCCACCACCATCAGCAGCGGGAACATGATCAGGGCGATAAAGCACAGCATCAAAATGTGGGTCATCCACAGGCGCAGGCGCTGGGATTTGGG
This sequence comes from Serratia sp. CY37869, assembly GCF_052168895.1. Lineage (NCBI taxonomy): Bacteria > Pseudomonadati > Pseudomonadota > Gammaproteobacteria > Enterobacterales > Yersiniaceae > Serratia > Serratia sp. CY37869. Next base: position 637,734 of record NZ_JBJNLU010000003.1, on the reverse strand, counting down.
TTGAACCATGGCCATCGTTATTCTCCCTAATCGAAGTTCATCTTGCTGGCTTTCAAATTCAGGATCGCCAGCGCGCCCACCAACAGGAAGATCAGCGTGGCGATGGCGGCCGCCAGCCCGAAGTCTTGCCCGCCGCCGCCTTCGAAGGCGATGCGGTAGGTGTAGCTGACCAGCAGATCGGTATAGCCGGCCGGCGTGGTGGTGCCGATCATGTCCGGGCCGCCGTTGGTCAGCAGCTGGATCAGCACGAAGTTGTTAAAGTTGAAGGCGAAGCTGGCGATCATCAGCGGCGTCAGCGGCTTGATCAGCAGCGGGAAGGTGATGCGGAAGAAGTTTTGCCACGGGTTGGCGCCGTCCATCGCCGAGGCCTCGTACAGATCGTCCGGGATGGCCTTCAGCAGCCCCATGCACAGGATCATCATGTACGGGTAGCCGAGCCAGGTGTTGACGATCAGGATCATGCTCTTGGCGGTGAGCGGATCGCTGAACCAGGCCGGTTTGATGCCGAACAGGTGGCTGAGCATCATGTTGATCTCGCCGAAGCTCTGGTTGAACAAGCCTTTGAAGATCAGGATCGAGATGAACGACGGTACCGCATAGGGCAGGATCAGCAGCACGCGGTAGATAGCCTTGCCTTTCAGCGCCTCCCACTGCACCACGCAGGCAAGCACCATGCCGACCGCCACGGTAAGGATCACCGTCATCACCGAGAACACGAGGGTCCAGATGAAGATCGACACGAACGGTTTTTTGATGCCCTCGTCCTGCAGCACCCGCAGGAAGTTTTTCCAGCCGGTGGTGACGGTATAGCCTGGGCTCAGGGTTTCCTGCGCCCAGCCGCCGTCGGCGTTGATCGCCTGATAGAAGCCGATGTCGCCGTTCGGCCGGTAGCGCACCTGAGTCTGGTTATTGGTCAGCGTGCTGCCGTCTTTGTCCAGCGCATACAGCGGACGGGTGCCGGAGAACTGGCGCAGGGAGCTCATGCGCAATTCATCGCCGTCCGGCAGCTGCGCCACCAGTTGGCTCAGCGCCTGCCGGTTCTGGGTGATCACCCGCAGCGTGGCGGGTTCGCCCTGCGGCGCGGCGCTCTGGGCCGTCAATTTCAGGGGGAGCGGCGGCGTCGCGTCGAGGCGGAAAGGCCCGGAAATCAGCGGCTGTTCACTGTCCGGCGAGGTCAGCTGCAGGCGCCACCGCTGGTTTTCCGCCGGGTAGAGGCCGAAGGTGAACGTTTTGCCGCTTTGGAACTGACGCTGCATCAATACCGATTGCGCGCGCTCAAACGTCAGCTGGTTGGTGCTGCTGTAGTTGGTAAAGGCGATGGCGATGGTGCAGATCAGCGGGAACAGGACGAACAATCCCATGCCGGCGACGCCGGGATACACATAGCGCCAGGCGTAGGCGCGGCGGTTGGCGAAGACGTAAAGCCCGGCGCTGACCAGGATCAGCGTCAGGATGGCGAACAGGTATTCACCCTGTGCATACATCAACACAATCAGGTAGCAGGTCACCAGGCTGAACAGGCCGACCACCAGCCATTTCAGCGCGTCGCTTTGCCACCACTTCGATTTTTTACGCGCGGGCGTCCCGGCGTGAGCGAATTGCATAGGGCGTTCCTTTCTGTGAAGCAACGGCGGGGCGCCACGGCGCCCCGCACGACGACATTACTTGGTGATACGGGTCTGCACATCGTCCAACGCGGCTTTCACCGTTTGGCGGCCGCTGACGGCGTTGAGCACCGCGCTGCGTTCGGCGTACCAGAAAGCGCTCATCTGCGGAATGTTCGGCATGATCTCCCCGTTTTGCGAGTTCTGCATGGTGGCGGCGATCTTCGGATCTTTGGCCAGCGTTTCCTGATAGGACTTCAGCGCCACCGCGCCCAGCGGTTTGTCTTTGTTGACGTTCGCCAGCCCTTCGTTGGTCAGCAGATAGTTCTCGAGGAACTCGGTCGCCAGTTCTTTATTCGGGCTGGCGGCGTTGATGCCGGCGGTCAGTACGCCGACGAACGGTTTGGACGGTTTGCCTTTGAAGGTCGGTAGCAGCGTCACGCCGTAGTTGATTTTGCTCTGCTCGATGTTGTTCCAGGCCCACGGGCCGTTGATGGTCATCGCGGTCTGGCCTTTGTTGAACGCGGCTTCGGCGATCGAGTAATCGGTATCGGCGTTGATGTGTTTGTTTTTCACCAGATCGACGATGAACTGCAGGCCGGCCTGCGAACCGGCGTTGGCGACGCCGACATCCTTGATGTTGTATTTGCCGTTCTCATACTTGAAGGCATAACCGCCGTCGGCGGCGATGATAGGCCAGGTGAAGTAGGGTTCCTGCAGGTTCCACATGATGGCGCTTTTGCCGCTGGCGCGCAGCTGTTTGTCCAGCGCCGGGATCTCTTCCCAGGTCTTCGGCGGCTGTTTGACCAGGTCTTTATTGTAAATCAGCGACAGCGCTTCGACGGCGATCGGGTAGCCGATCAGCTTGCCGTCATAGCGCACGGCATCCCAGGTGAACGGGAACAGCTTGTCCTGGAAGGCTTTGGACGGGTGGACTTCGGCCAGCAGGCCGGACTGCGCATAGCCGCCGAAGCGATCGTGGGCCCAGAGGATGATGTCCGGGCCGTCGCCGGTGGCGGCCACCTGCGGGTATTTCTCTTCCAGCTTGTCGGGATGCTCGACGGTGACTTTGATGCCGGTGTCTTTTTCGAATTTCTTGCCGACTTCGGCCAGGCCGTTATAGCCCTTGTCGCCGTTGATCCAGATAACCAGTTTGCCTTCCTCTATCTTGGCGAAGGCGGAAGAAGAGAGCACCAGAGTAGCCAGTGCCGAGAGCGCCAGCGTACGGGCGAGGGTAATGCTGCGAGTCATAATCCAGTCCTTCTTTTTGTGGGCACATAAATCAAGGAGAGACGTTTCGCGATCATAGTGGGTCACAACGCGACATATTCTCATCCTCCCCCCCTCTACGCCCCTGAGATGAGGAGTGTGATCCAGTTAACGTTGCGCTCTATTCTGTGGCGTCAGGCACAAAATAGGGGGGCGATTTTTGCCGGCTTGATCACAGATTTGCCTTAAGCGCGGAACTTCTCATCGCCGCGGTCGTTCTCTCATCCTCCCGTCTCCTCCCCCATGAAAAATCCTGTTACGGATGATTACCCTTTCCGGCGACTCCCGCACTATCGGCCCATCGATTTTCAACGCCACGCGCAGCAGGGATACCGGATTTATGTCGTCAATGCCTATCGCCACTCAGCCCACCCTGTACCGGATCCATCCGGCCAGTTTCCGTGACGGAAACGGGGACGGCGTGGGCGACGCGCACGGCATGCTGGCGGCGCTGCCGTACCTGAAAGCGCTGTCGATCGACGGTCTGTTGCTGCCGCAGACGCTGGCGCCGGAGGCCGAAACGGCGGTGACGGGCGAAGGGCTGACGCTGTGGTACGCCGACGAAGCCCATCGCGTTCGTCATGCCGCCGACGTGCAGCGGTTCGCCCACGGCGCGCTGGCGCTCGACGTGATGCCGTTCAGCGCGGAAAAGCTGGTGGCGGTGCTGCACGCCCGCCGCGCCACGTTGGCGGACAGCCTGTGGAGCACCGGCGACGCCGATCAGCCTCGGGTGGTCAGCCGCTGGGGGCAGGGCGACCTGCGTTCCGGCGCCGCCTTTTTGACGCTGCTGGCGATGTTGCCGGCGCCGATCTGCCTGTACCAGGGCGAGGAGCTGGGGCTGCCGCACGCCGCCGGCCTGCAGGATCCGCGCGGCGCGCAAACGCCGATGCCGTGGCATGAAGCGCCCGAACAGGTCACCGCCGGCGAAGTCAGCTGGTATCAGCAGGTGGCGATCGAACACCGCGCGTTGGCCATCAGTCGCCAACAGCACGACAGCCACTCCACCTTGCGTTACTGCCAGACGCTGCTGGCCCTGCGCCGTTCGCCGCTTTTCCAGCGCGGCGAGCTGAGCGCGGTCAGCCAGCGCGATGGCGTGGTGCGCTTACTTATTACCCATCAGGATCAATGCCTTGAAGCGCTGATAAACCTGCAGCCTTATACTCAGGCGGCCGCGCCGTCTGAGGCGACCTTGCCGTTGGCATGGCAGCACGGCGCGCAGCAAGAGGGTCATCAATGGGTTTTGGCGGGCTTTGCCTCCGCCATTTTCACACGACATGTTAACTGCGAAAGCAGGGGAGTAACGCATGGCTAGCGTGACACTGCGCAGCGTTTATAAGGCCTTCGGTGAGGCCGTGATTTCCAAAGACGTCAATCTGACCATCGAAGACGGCGAGTTTGTGGTGTTTGTCGGGCCGTCGGGCTGCGGCAAATCGACGCTGCTGCGCATGATCGCCGGGCTGGAGGACATCACCTCCGGCGACCTGCTGATCGGCGAGAAACGCATGAATGAAGTGCCGCCTTCCGAGCGCGGCATCGGCATGGTGTTCCAGTCTTACGCGCTGTATCCGCACCTGTCGGTGGCGGACAACATGTCGTTCGGCCTGAAGCTGGCCGGCGCCAGGAAAGCGGAAATCAATCAACGGGTGAACCAGGTTTCCGAGGTGCTGCAGTTGGCGCACCTGCTCGATCGGCGGCCGAAGGCGCTGTCCGGCGGGCAGCGTCAGCGCGTGGCGATCGGCCGCACGCTGGTGGCCGAGCCGGACGTGTTCCTGCTCGACGAGCCGCTGTCCAACCTCGACGCCGCGCTGCGGGTGCAGATGCGCATCGAGATCTCCCGTCTGCACAAGCGCCTGCAGCGTACCATGATTTACGTCACCCACGATCAGGTCGAAGCGATGACGCTGGCCGACAAGATCGTGGTGCTCGACGCCGGTCGCGTGGCGCAGGTCGGCAAGCCGCTGGAGCTGTATCACTACCCGGCCAACCGCTTCGTCGCCGGGTTTATCGGCTCACCGAAGATGAACTTCCTGCCGGTCAAGGTCACCGCGGCGGAGCCGCGACAGGTGCAGGTCGAACTGCCCAACCGCCAGCTGGTCTGGCTGCCGGTGGAAGGCGCGGGCGTCCAACCCGGCGCCAACCTGTCATTGGGCATTCGCCCTGAACATCTGCTGCCCGGCGAAGCCTCTGAAGTGCGGCTTACCGGCGACGTGCAGGTGGTGGAGCAGCTCGGCAACGAGACGCAAATCCATATCCAAATCCCGGCCATCCGTCAAAACCTGGTGTACCGCCAGAATGACGTGGTGCTGGTAGAAGAAGGTGCCACATTCGCCATCGGCCTGCCGCCTCACCGCTGCCACCTGTTCCGTGAAGACGGTACGGCATGTAAACGGCTGCACCAGGAGCCGGGCGTTTAAAGCATCAAAGTCGGTATAACAGGAGAATAATGATGACTACTCTGCGCAAACTTCCTCTGGCACTGGCTGTCGCCGCCGGTGTTCTCTCTACTCAGGCGCTGGCCGTGGATTTCCACGGTTACGCCCGTTCCGGCATCGGTTGGACCGGCAGCGGCGGTGAGCAACAGTGCTTCAAGGCCACCGGCGCCGCGAGCAAATACCGTCTCGGCAACGAGTGCGAAACCTACGCCGAACTGAAACTGGGGCAGGAAGTGTGGAAAGAGGGCGACAAGAGCTTCTATTTCGACACCAACCTGGCCTACTCGGTCTCGCAGCGTTCTGACTGGGAAGACGTGACCCCGGGCTTCCGCGAAGTGAACGTGCAGGGTAAAAACCTGATCGAGTGGCTGCCGGGCTCCACGCTGTGGGCCGGTAAGCGTTTCTATCAGCGTCATGACGTTCACATGATCGACTTCTACTACTGGGATATCTCCGGCCCGGGCGCCGGTCTGGAAAACATCGATCTGGGCTTCGGCAAGCTGTCCGCCGCCGTGACCCGCAACTCGGAATCCGGCGGCTCTTACGGCTACCTGGATAACGAATGGAAACAGCGTCCGACCGTCAACGATACCTTCGACGTGCGCTTGGCCGGGCTGGAGCTGAACCCGGGCGGCACCCTGGAGCTGGGCGTGGACTACGGCCGAGCCAATGCGCAGGATAACTACCGCCTGGCCGACGGCGCCAGCAAAGACGGCTGGATGTTCACCGCCGAACACACGCAAAGCATCCTGAACGGTTACAACAAATTCGTGCTGCAGTACGCCACCGACTCGATGACCTCGCAGAACAACGGCCGCAACGAAGGCGCCACCATCGATAACAACGGCAAGATGATCCGCGTGCTGGATCACGGCGCCATCGACTTCAACGATCAGTGGGCGCTGATGTACGTCGCCATGTTCCAGGACATTGACCGCGACAACAACAACGGCACCACCTGGTACACCGTGGGCGTGCGCCCGATGTACAAATGGACGCCGATCATGAGCACCCTGCTGGAAGCCGGCTACGACAACGTCAAATCTCAGCGCACCGGCGATCGCAACGGCCAGTATAAAGTGACCCTGGCGCAGCAATGGCAGGCGGGCAACAGCATTTGGTCGCGTCCGGCCATCCGCCTGTTCGCCACCTACGCCAAGTGGGACGAGAAGTGGGGCTACGCCACCGGCGATGACACCGGGTATAACGCCGGCACCGCTTACAACGACACCAGCATGCATACCTTCAGCCGCGGCAAGGATGACGAAGTCACCTTCGGCGCCCAGATGGAAATTTGGTGGTAACGACAGGACGGGGAGGGCCGCCGGCTCTCCCCCAACCGCATTCGCCGCGGCCCGATCTCTTGCCTGATCCGCCGCGGTGCTGAAAGAGGATATAACGATGAAAAAGAATCTGCTGTCACTCTGCCTGTCGCTGGCGCTGACCGTCGGCGCGCCTTTGGCGGCCAACGCCGATACGCCGGCCAACGTTTCCGTCGCCCCGGCCATCAGCGCCGCCACGCTGCAAAGCCTGCCGTGGCAGCCGCTGCAACCGCCGGTGTCGCAAGAAGTGAAGCTCGACGCCGTTAGCCCGCAGCTCAATCAGGGCGACATTCAGGGGGCGATCGCCGCCTATACGCTGCCGGCCGATCGCGGTTCGCTGGAAGTGACGCTGAGCAGCCTCGCCAAGAACAATTCGCTGTACGCGCCGAGCGTGCTGGTGCTGGACGAGCATCTGCGCCCGGCGGCGTATTACCCGAGCAGCTATTTCCCTTACCAGCCGCCGGGGGCGATGTCCTCCGATCGCCTCGAAGGCACGTTGAAACTGACGCCGGCGCTCGGTCAAAAACAGATTTACCTGCTGGTGTACACCACCCGTCAGGATTTGGCGAAAACCACGCAGCTGACTAACCCGGCCAAGGCCTACGCACAGGGCGTGGGCAACGCAGTGCCGGATATCCCGGATCCGATCGCCGGCCACGCGACGACCGGCACGCTGAAGCTCAAGGTGACCGCGGAACAGGGCACCGGCAACGTGATGATCGGCATGCTGCAGCCTGCGCCGACCGTGGCGCCGGTGGTGGTGGGATCAACCGCACCGGCCACCGTGGCGGCGCCTGCACCGACGCCGGAGAAACCGGCGGAGCCGATGCTCAACGATACCGAAAGCTACTTCAATAACGGCATCAAGCAGGCGGTGAAGGCGGGCGATATCGACAAGGCGCTGAAACTGATGAATGAGGCCGAGAAACTGGGCTCGACCACTGCGCGTAAAACGTTTATCAGCAGCGTAAAAGGCAAGGGGTAACACCCGACGCTGCCGATGCTGGCTCGATGATTGGTGCGCCTTGGCGCACCTTTTTTCATCCGCGGGCCAGCGTTGCGCCGATCAATGCCAGCAGACGGGCGTTATCGACCTGCTGCATGATGCGCACCGGCTTGCCCTGCGGCGGCGGCATGCCGACCGTCAGGCGCAGGCTGTCCGGCCGCCAACGGCGTGAGCTGCCGCGCGTCAGCGCCCCTTCCAGCGCCACATCCACATGGAACATCTCGGTCGTGACCAGCTGCGGTGCCAGCAGCCAGGCGATCACCAGCGCATCATGGATCCAGCAGCCCGGCAGGCGCCGCGTATGGCGCGAATAATCGATCCACGGCTGCGTGGTGGCGCGCAAATAGCGGCACAGCGGCGTATCCGGCTGCGTCAGTGCGGCCAGATCCGCCTGGGTCAGCATGGTCTGGGTGGTGACGTCCAGCGGCGCCAGCGTGATAGCGGCGCCGCTGTTCAGCACCAGCCGCGCAGCTTCCGGATCCAGGCCGAAATTGGTGTCCTTGATGTATCCCTCGACGTTGAACACGCCGCCCATGATCACGATCTCTTTCACCGCCTGCGCCATCTGCGGGTACAGCTGCATGGCGTGCGCAACGTTGGTCAGCGGGCCGATCGCCGCCAGCGTTATCTCGCCGGGATGGCGGCAGATCAGCTCGCCGATGGCGATGGCGGCGTCCGGTGCGGGCGCGTTGGCGAGTGAGGGCGCGGGCAAGTCGCGCCACAGCGCTGCCAGCTTCGGATCGGCGATCGGGCGGTCCAGATGCGCGCGCCATGGCTCCGGCGGCTCGATCAGGGCGCGCGCCGCGCCGAGGGCGACCGGCACCTGGTAGCCGCTTTGCGCCAGCAGCTCGCTGGCGACGGCGAAGCCCACTTCGCGCGGGGTGTTGCCGGCCACGATGCTGATCAGTTCCAGCTGCAGCTGCGGTTTGGCCGCCAGCGCCAGGGCCAGCGCCAGGCCGTCGTCGACGTTGGCACCGGGAACGCCGTTGCCGGGATCGCAATCAATGATCAAACGCATAGAAGGTGTCCTGAAAAACCGCTAACAGCCGCACGAGCGGCGGATGCGCAGTTGAAAAGCGAATTCATGCAGCTCGGCGGGCGCGGCGCCGGCGGCCAGCATGGCGATGGCCCGCTTGGCCATGGCGTCGATAGGCTGCTCGACCGCGCTGAGCGGCGGCACGCTGAATTCGGATTGCTGCGTGCCGTTAAAACAGATCAGCGCCAGATCGTCCGGCGCGCGCAACCCATGCTCCGCCAGCGCCGACAGGCAGCCGAGCGCCTGCTGCTCGTTGGAGGTGAAAACGGCGCGCGGGCGCGGGCCTTGCACCATGCGCTGGGTGGCCTGGTAGCCGCCCTGGCGGGTGTAAGGCGCCTCGAAAATCCACTCGTCGCGCGGCGCAATGCCCGCCTCCAGCAGCGCATCGCGCCAACCGTTCAGGCGATCCTGCGCGTTGAGCATGGTTAGCGGACCGATAAAAATGCCGATGTCGCGATAGCCGTGCTGCAGCAGATGGCGGGTCGCCTGGCAGGCGGCGTCGCGCTCGTCGACGCGGATGGCGCAGACGCCGGCCTGGCTGTCGATAGTGTCTATCATCACGCAGGGCGTGCCGGAGGCGCGGATCAGCTCGAACCACGGATGGCGATCGACGCTGGTGTACAGCAGGCCGTCGACCTGGCGACGCAGCAGGTTATTGATCAGCTCATACTCGCGCTGCCGGTCATCGCCGGCGTCGCCCAGCAGCAGCACGCGGCCGCGGCTGAAGGCCTCCTGCTGTAGCGCCCGCGCCAGCGTGGCGAAGAACGGGTTGGAAATATCCGGCACCACCAGCCCGTAGGTTTGCGTGCTGCCGGAGGCCAATGCCCGCGCGATGTCGTTCGGCCGGTAGCCGGTCTGCTCGATCGCCGCCAGCACGCGCAGCCGGGTGGCTTCCGCCACCGGGCGCGGGCCGTTGTTGATCACATAGCTGACCACGGCGACGGAGGTGCCCGCTACGCGGGCCACGTCGGCGCGGGTAACGCGTCGCGCGGAGTGATTATCCAAATTGAGGTCCTGTTCGCCTTCTCGCTACGCGGCATCCTGCGGCAGGTTGAGATCGCGGCCGCGGGTTTCGGGAGCAAAGAAGGTGGTGATTAAGCCGATGGCCGCCATTACAACAAAATAGCAGGCGACAGGCCACCAGTGACCGAAACCGGACAGCAGCGCGGTGGCGATCAGCGGCGCGGTGCCGCCCGAGAGGATCGAACCGAGCTCTTTGGCGAACGCCATCTTGGAGTAGCGATTCTTCACGCCGAACAGTTCGACGCCGTAGGCCGCCTGAACGCCGAAGATCCCCAGCGACGCGATGCACATGCCGACCACGATCACCGAGATGACGATAGCCGGTTCACGGCTGTCGAGCAGCCAGAACGCCGGGAAGGCATACAGCACCAGCAGCAGGCAGAACCAGCGGTAGGTGATGCGGCGGCCGAAGCGATCGGACAGCCAGCCGGCCAGCGGGATCACTAGGAACCCGCACAGCGAGGCGATCAACACCGCCAACGCCGGCACCGATTTATCGACCATCAGCACCTTGGCGACATAGCCGACGATAAAGCCCTGGCACAGGTAGGAAGGGCCGTTTTCGCCGATGCGCAGGCCGAGCATCACCCAGAACGCTTTGGTACGTTGCAGGTAGCTGCGCGTATCCGGCGCGGCCTGGGCGGCGTCCAGCATGCGCTGGTGGTTTTGCTGCAGCTCGCGTTCGAACACCGGCGTTTCCCGCACGTGGCGGCGCAGGTACAGCGCCACCCCGGCGATCAGAATGCTGGCGAGGAACGGAATGCGCCAGCCCCAGCTCATCAGGTCTTCCTTGTCCAGCTGCAGCACCAGCAGCCATACCAGCGACGCCAGCAGGGTGCCGCTGTTGGAGCCGATGGCGATGATCGACGCCACCAGCCCGCGCCGCTTGGCCGGCGCGTATTCCGCCAGCATCACCGCGCCGCCGGACAGCTCCGCACCGGCGCCGAACCCCTGCGCGAAGCGCAGGATCACCAGGCAGGCGGGCGCCCAGACGCCGATTTGCGCATAGGACGGGATCAGGCCGATCAGCGTGGTGGAGAGGCCCATCAGCGCCACGGTGGTGATCAGCACCACGCGGCGGCCTTTGCGGTCGCCGATCCAGCCGAACACCAGCGCGCCGATCGGCCGCGCGACGAAGCCGACGGAGTAGGTGGCGAAACTGGCCAGCAGCGCCACCAGCGGCGTGGCTTCCGGGAAGAACACGTCGCCGAACACCATGCCGGCCGCCAGGCCGTACAGCGCGAAGTCGACGTATTCCATGGCGGTGCCGAGCCAGCAGGAGAAGGTGGCGCGCCAAAATTGGCTGCGCCCCTCTTTGGTCGCCAGGCGTTCATCGGCCGCCAGCGCGGTGTCGGCGGTCTGTGAAGGGGCAAGCGTTGTTTCGCTCATGGCAGTGCTATCCTCTTTTGTTCTGCGCCTGGAGGGGCGCGGTTAAAGATGGTTTCCCTGGTGCCGGCAACAAAGGTGTGCCGACAAATCATGTCGGACGCATGGCGATTCAACGCTGCTGTATCAGGGTATCTACGCGCGTAGATAACACAACGCGAGGAAGCTGAAACTTTGCGGGCGATCACAGAATCGTCAGCGCGCCGGGAAATGAAGATAGAGAATGCGGATGGCAAAAAGATGACAGAACCCCGGTTTTTCCGGCCGATAGGCCTGCCGTTTTCGCCACGAATCAGCCTGCCGCTTTCGCATTTCTGCGCTACAATGGGGGCCTGTTAACAGTTTGTATCGTCTGGCGCGCCGTACCGGCTGCGGTTCAGGCGAGGAGTAAAGCAATGTCTGGCATCAGGGATTCCATCCTGCCGCCGCTGGAGTGGTTATCCGAACAGGATCCTCCGGCGCCCGCCGTCGTCAGCGACTGGCTGATGGAGTTAGGCTCCATGACCCGCCGATTTGAACGCCATTGCGCCCAGGTGCGCGTTGAACCGCAGCGCGAATGCTTCGTCACGCGCGAGGCGCTGGGCGACGAGGCGAACCACCTGCCCGACAGCCCGCGCTACTGGCTGCGCGAAGTGGTGCTGCTGGGCGACGACCAGCCCTGGCTGCTGGGGCGCACGGTGATCCCGGAACATACGCTGACCGGCCCCGATCAGGCGTTGGTGGATCTGGGGACGCTGCCGCTCGGGCGCTATCTGTTCAGCAGCGGCGATCTGACCCGCGACTATATCCATATCGGCCGGCAGGACGCGCTGTGGGCGCGTCGTTCACGGCTGCGGCTGGCGGGCAAGCCGCTGCTGCTGACCGAACTGTTTTTACCGGCTTCGCCGCTGTATTCAGCGGTTCCCGCATAAGAGAGGAGAGCAAGACGTTGGAGGGAAGCGTGACTCAAAGTAAATGGCGGGCTTACAGCCATTTGATGCGCATTGATAAACCGATCGGCACGCTGTTGCTGCTGTGGCCGACGCTGTGGGCGCTGTGGCTGGCCGGGAAAGGCGTGCCGCCGCTGTCGATTCTGGTGGTGTTCGTGCTCGGCGTGTTCCTGATGCGCGCCGCCGGCTGCGTGGTGAATGATTACGCCGATCGCGCGGTGGACGGCTACGTAAAGCGCACCGCCGGGCGGCCGATGCCGAGCGGCCGGGTGAGCGCGAAAGAGGCCAAGGTGCTGTTCGTGGTGCTGGTGCTGATCTCGTTCTGCCTGGTGTTGACGCTGAATGCGATGACCATCTGGCTGTCGCTGGCGGCGCTGGCGCTGGCCTGGGTATATCCTTTTATGAAGCGGGTGACCAACCTGCCGCAGTTCGTGCTGGGCGCCGCGTTCGGCTGGGGCATTCCGATGGGCTATGCGGCGGTCAGCGAATCGCTGCCGCTCAGCTGCTGGCTGCTGCTGCTGGCGAACATCTGCTGGACGGTGGCCTATGACACGCTGTATGCGATGGTCGATCGCGACGATGATCTGAAAATAGGCATCAAGTCCACCGCTATCCTGTTCGGGCGTTATGACAAGCTGATCGTCGGGCTGTTGCAGTTCGCGACGCTGCTGCTGCTGGTGTGGGTCGGTTATCTGGCGCAGCTCGGCGGGGCGTTTTACTGGTCGCTGTTGCTGGCGGGCGCGCTGTTCATTCACCAGCAGAAGCAGATCGCCGGGCGCGAGCGCGAGGCCTGTTTCAAGGCCTTCCTGCAGAACAATTATGTCGGGCTGGTGGTGTTTATCGGCATCGCGCTCAGCTATCTGCCGGCGTAACGGTTTCCTGCAGCAAGAAAAAAGGCACCCCTCGGGGTGCCTTTTGTGTTTCCGCGCCGGGCGAAATCACTCGTCTTTCTCTTCTTGCGCATCGGTTTGCGGCAGAGCGTTGGTCTCTTCCGGCATGTTGACGCTTTCGATGGTCAGCTTGATTTCCGGCGTGATCAGATCGCTCAGCATGTTGTACACCTCGAGGGTGTGCTCGCGGATCGCATCGCCGCTGTCGTTGATGTAGCCTTCTTCGCGCAGCGTCGCCACCAGGGTGGAGAATACCGCCTTGTCGAAGAACTCCGGCGCGTTGATGCCGTGCAGCACCGACAGACGCTGTGCCATGATGCGGCTCTCTTTCTCCAGCGCGCCGCGGTTGATGCTCGGGTTGGCGCTGAGGATCGACATAGTGATGGCGTAGCGTTGCAGGGTTTCGCGCACCCCGGCGGCCAGCAGCTGCAGCGGGCGAATGCGCGCCGGGTTCAGCACCAGCTCGTCGCCTTTGTCGCAGATCAGCTGTTGGCGGATCAGCTCGTCGATCATCGGCCGCAGCACGTCCGGCAGCTGCTCCTTGTCGTTATGCAGGAACAGCTCGGCTTTCAGCATCGGGTAAATCATGCCAATCTGGCGCAGCAGTTCGGCGCGCGATACCCGGCGATGATGCATGACGATGCTGGCGATCAGCGACGGCAACACCAGCAGGTGGTGGATGTTGTTGCGGTAATAGGTCATCAGCACCGCCTGCTCGCGCGGCAGAATGATGATGTCGCCGATGTTGTCCTTTTCCACCTCGAACTTGTTCATGTTCAGCGCGTGATCCAGCAGCTCGTCCGGCGTCTGCGTCGGTACGGTGACGTCATGCGCGTAAGGCGCGTTGCGCATCAGCTGCAGGTAGCACTCGAGCTGCTCGAGCAATTGTTCGCGGGTCAGCGAACGCTGGCGCGAGGCCAGCAGCGCGGTGGAACATAGGTTCATGGCGTTGGCCGCGGCGGCATTGTTAATGCGCACCATGATCTGGCCGGCGAGATCGTTGACCGTCGGCGTCAGCCAGCTTGGGCGCTGAGCTTCGATCGGATCGATCGACTCGCGCCACTGCGGCACGTGCTGGTTGAGGTAAGCGGTCAACGGCAGCGGTTCGCCGAAGTTGACGTAACCCTGGCCCAGATTGCGCAGTTTGCGCAGGCCGCGCAGCATCTGCAACAGGCTCTCTTTTTCCTTGGTGGCGCCGCGCAGCTCTTTGGCGTAGGTGCCCACTTCCATCACATGCTCGTAGCCGATGTAGATCGGCACCAGCGTGATCGGACGGGCGCCGCCGCGCAGCATCGCCTGGATGGTCATCGACAGGGTGCCGGTTTTCGGTTCCAGCAGACGCCCGGTGCGGGAGCGGCCGCCTTCCACGAAGTATTCCACCGAGTAACCGCGGGTGAACAGCTCGCCGAGGTATTCGCGGAACACCGTCGAGTAAAGCTTGTTGCCCTTGAAGGTGCGGCGGATGAAGAACGCGCCCAGGCGACGGAAGATCGGGCCGGCCGGCCAGAAGTTGAGGTTGATGCCCGCGGCGATGTGCGGCGGCACCAGGCCCTGGTGATACAGCACGTAGGACAGCAGCAGATAGTCCATGTGGCTGCGGTGGCAGGGCACGTAGACGATCTCGTGGCCGTCCTGCGCCAGCTGGCGCACGCGCTCGGCGTTGGTGACGTTGATGCCCTGATACAGCCGGTTCCAGGTCCAGCTCAGCACGCGATCGGACAGACGCACGGTTTCGTAGGAGAAGTCGGCGGCGATCTCTTCCATCAACGCGATGGCGTTCTGCTGGGCCTTCTCGTGAGAGATCTTTTTGCTGCGCGCTTCGTCCTCGACCGCTTTTTCGATCGCTTTGGACGCCAACAGCTTGTTGAACAGATCCTGACGGGCCGGCAGGCTTGGGCCTACAGCGGCCAGGCGCTGACGCGAGAAGTGCATGCGCGCCACGCGCGCCAGTTTCTGCGCGATGGTTTTATCCGTGCCGTGTTCGGTGGCCATGCGGCGCAGCGAAACGGTGTTGGAGAAGCGCACGAAGCTGTCGCGGCCGAGCCACAGCACGGCGAAGAATTTTTGCACGCCGTTCAACAGACGCAGGTGCGGCGTGCCGTGGCCTTCGCGGCCCGGCGAGCGGCCGAACATGACCGAAACCGGCAGCATCTGAATGTCGAGATCCGGATTGCTGCGATGCAGATCCAGGTAGTCGTGGAACAGCTTTACCGACTCTTCTTTCGGGGTGTAGTAGCGGAACACGCGCGGGCCGTCGTGAATGAACACGTAGCTCGGCAGCACGGTGCCGTCGATCTCCAGCGCGTTGAGCGGATCGGGCAGATCCTGCGCCAGGCACTGGGTGCGCAGCGTCAGCAAATCCGCCTTGGAATTGTAAGGTAAAACATACAAAATCGGCCGTGAGGGATCCAACCCTAGCTCGGTAACCGGATCTGAAGGGATGACCTTACTTCTTACCAACAATTTAAGTGGTAAATTCAATATTTTATAATAAATTTTACGCCAACCTGACATAACAACGTGAAGCCTCTTGTTAGCAATGCGCCGCAAGCATACCAGAAACCGGGTAGCAGATCTGTGGTGTTCGAAAACCGAGAGCCGTCAGCGCGGACTGTTCTAGACTCTTTTTATTATGACCGACCTCTGAGAAAGGCACGAAAACATGGCAAACCAAGCAACCGGATTGACCCGCATCATCAAGGCCGCCGGCTATTCTTATAAAGGGCTTTCCGCCGCCTGGCAACACGAGGCGGCGTTCCGCCAGGAACTGGTGGTGACCCTCCTGGCTATCATACTGGCTGTCTGGCTGGACGTGGGTGCGATAGCGCGCATTTTATTGATCGGATCGGTGGCGCTGGTGATGATCGTCGAGATCCTGAACAGCGCGATCGAGGCGGTGGTGGATCGCATCGGCAGCGAACACCATGAGCTGTCCGGGCGGGCCAAGGACATGGGATCGGCGGCGGTGTCGCTGGCGATCGTACTCGCGCTGTTCGTTTGGGGCACGGTCTTGTGGCAGCATTTTGGCTGACGCAAAGCGCCTACTGACTGATTTTTATTTATTCTTCGGTTCCCAATCCGCGCTTACCTGTATATACTCACAGCAAGACTGTATAAACAAACAGGGGGCGGAATGAAAGCACTAACTACCAGACAGCAAGAGGTCTACGATCTGATTCGCGATCATATTTCGCAAACGGGCATGCCGCCGACGCGTGCCGAGATCGCGATGCGTCTGGGGTTCCGTTCGCCTAACGCCGCCGAAGAGCACCTGAAGGCGCTGGCACGCAAAGGCGTGATCGAAATCGTCTCCGGCGCGTCGCGCGGTATCCGCCTGCTGATGGAAGAAGAAGAAGGGCTGCCGCTGATCGGCCGCGTCGCCGCCGGCGAGCCGCTGCTGGCGCAGCAGCACATCGAAGGGCACTACCAGGTGGATCCATCCCTGTTCAAACCGAGCGCCGATTTCCTGTTGCGGGTGAACGGCATGTCGATGCGCGACATCGGCATTCTGGACGGCGATCTGCTGGCGGTGCACAAAACACAAGACGTGCGCAACGGCCAGGTCGTGGTCGCGCGCATCGAAGACGAAGTGACGGTCAAACGCTTGAAAAAGCACGGCAACGTGGTTGAACTGCTGCCGGAGAACAACGAATTCCAACCGATCGTGGTCGATCTGCGCCAGCAGAATTTCACGATCGAAGGGCTGGCGGTCGGCGTGATCCGCAACGGCGACTGGATTTAATCGCCGCGCCATCACCGTCGCTCCCTGTATCAATCGCCCCTGTTTTGGGGCGTTTTTGTTTCTGACTTCGCACTTCGTCACTCTGTCACAGGAACATCCCATCATGCGCCTGATTTCCGCCTTCACCAGCGACACCGATAAAGCCCTGTGGCGCCTCGCCCTGCCGATGATTTTCTCCAATATCACCGTGCCGCTGCTCGGGCTGGTGGACACCGCGGTGATCGGCCACCTCGACAGCCCGATCTATTTGGGTGGCGTGGCGATCGGCGCGGTGGCGACCAGCTTCCTGTTCATGCTGCTGCTGTTCCTGCGCATGAGCACCACCGGCCTCGCGGCGCAGGCGCTGGGAGCGAAGAACCCGCAGGCGCTGGCGCGCGCCTTTATGCAACCGCTGCTGCTGGCGTTGTTGGCCGGGGGGGCGATCGTCCTGTTGCGCTACCCGCTTATTGAACTTGCGCTGCGGATCGTCGGCGGCGATGGCGAGGTGCTGGAGCAGGCGCGGCGTTTTCTTGAGATCCGCTGGTTGAGTGCGCCAGCGGCGCTGGCCAACCTGGTGCTGCTGGGCTGGCTGCTCGGCGTGCAGTACGTGCGTGCGCCGGTGATCCTGCTGATCGTCGGCAACCTGCTGAACATCGTGCTGGATATTTGGCTGGTGATGGGCCTGGGTTGGAACGTGCGAGGGGCGGCGGCGGCCACCGCCATCGCCGAATATGCCACGCTATTGCTCGGCCTGTGGCTGGCGTGGCGGGTGATGCGTCTGCGTGGTATTACCCTGGCGATGTTGCGTCAGGCCTGGCGTGGCGATCTGCGTCGCCTGCTGGCGCTCAATCGCGACATCATGTTGCGTTCATTGCTGCTGCAGCTGTGCTTTGCGTCGCTGACCATTTTCGGCGCTCGCCTGGGGAGCGATGTGGTGGCGGTTAACGCGGTGTTGATGAACCTGCTGACGTTTACCGCCTATGCGCTCGACGGCTTCGCTTATGCGGTGGAGGCCCATTCCGGCCACGCCTACGGCGCTCGGGACGGCAGCCAACTGCGTAAGGTGTGGCACGCGGCCTGCAGGCAGGCGGGGCTGGTCGCGTTGGCCTTCGGCCTGGCGTATGCCGTTACCGGCCAGCAGATCGTGGCGGCGTTGACCTCCCTACCGGAGCTGCGCGCGTTGGCCGCCCACTATTTACCGTGGCAGGTCATTTTGCCGCTGGTCGGGGTGTGGTGCTATTTGCTGGATGGCATGTTTATCGGCGCCACGCGGGGCGCTGAGATGCGTAACAGCATGGCGGTGGCCGCGGCAGGGTACGGTCTGACGCTGTTCAGTGTGCCGTTGCTTGGCAACCACGGGCTTTGGCTGGCGCTGGCGGTGTTTCTGACGTTGCGTGGCGTGGCATTGGGCTGGATTTGGCACCGCCACCAGGTGCGCGGCAGTTGGTTTACTGCACATTAAACTGGACGTTTTGTTGGATTAATGGTTAGTTTTTCTTATGATTTCGGTCATGTTTGCTTACATGTTTTCAGCCTTGGTTTGTTCGCGTTAGTTCGTTGTTTGTTGGCGTTTTTTGTTTTTATTTTGTTTGTTAGTGGTTTTTTATTCTGTGTTTTTGCTTTTTTATTTCCATTTTTAACTAGAATGAATCATGTGGCTGGTAAATGAAGGGGAGCGGTGCTTCTTAAGGTGAAGGAAGCATCGGCCAGAAAAATTTCTGGTTAACCCCGGCCGGCAACAGGGATCACTGATTCACCACAGGTTAACGGAGAGACTATGAATAAAGATCAAGCCGACGGTAACTGGAAGCAGCTGAAAGGCAAAGTGAAAGAGAAATGGGGCAAGCTGACCGATGACGATCTGACGGTCATCGAAGGGAAACGCGAACAGCTGGTCGGCAAAATTCAGGAGCGCTACGGTTACCAGAAAGAGGCGGCCGAAAAAGAGGTGAAGGCCTGGGAAGATCACACCAAACACCGCTGGTAACACGCAGGGCCGCCACTGACGGCGGCCGGCAACAGCGCAGGCCGGCGTCGCTCCATCCTCTGGCGCCCCGGCCGCAGGTACAGGGAAGTACCTGACTTCGTCTTACTTCTTCTTGATGGCGATGCTGTGATCGTGTTCGGCGCAGTCATGCTTGCTGTCACAAGCTTCAACTTCAACGCAACCGGCGCACAGACCGTGCGCTTCCACCACGCTGTGCCGCAGTGCAAATCCGGCTTCCTGTGCCAGCTTCTGCAGCGTTTCCTCCACGCCTTCGGTGGTGCGTTCGGTCACCTGGCCGCAGCGGTCGCAGATAAACAGCGCGGACGTATGCATCGGCTGTTCGAAATGGTGGCACAGCACGTAGCTGTTGGCCGATTCCACTCTATGGATAAACCCTTGCTCCAGCAGAAAATCCAGCGCGCGGTATACCGTCGGCGGCTTGGCCTGCGGTTCGGCGACGCGCAGCAGATCGAGCAGGTCATATGCGCTGATTGCACCGGGTTGCTGAGTCATCAGACGCAGCACTTCCAGCCGTTGCGGCGTCAATCGCACATTGCGTTGCTGGCAGAGGCGTTCAGCCTGCGCCAGCAGCTTTTCCTGGGTGGTTGAGTTCATCGCAAATATCCCGGTACGTAAAAAAGCCGATTTTACCATGATTACGGCGAATCGCCGAGAGTTGCCCCCTTTTCCCCTGATGATAGCGCAGGGAAAGTCGCGCCGATCGCGCTAAAAGAGAGATGCGTCACAACTTTTCCCCGCCGTCGGGCGGCAAATCAACGTTGCCGGTTTTAGCGCTGGAGAGAGGGAGACGAGAGCGGTATAACGCCTTTCACCCGCGTGATGAGCAGGAGTCCTGTGTGATGACGGAAAGAGAGAAGCTGTTAAGCGGCCTGGAGTACAACAGCCGCGATGAAGAACTGATCGCCCTGTACCATCGGGCGAGGGCGTTGAGCAAAAGCTTGGGGGCGCTGGACTCGCATCAGGCGGACGAGAAAAACCGCCTGCTCGGCGAGCTGTTCGGCGCCTGGGGGGAAGCGAGCTGGATTGAAACGCCATTCTGGTGCGACTACGGGCAGCATGTCCGCATCGGTAAAAACTGTTTTATCAACGTCAACGCGGTGTTCCTCGACTGCAATACCATCACCATCGGCGACAACACGCTGATCGGCCCCAACGTGCAAATCTATACGCCGAGCCACCCGCTGAAGGCCGCAGAGCGCTTCACCGGCGATCCGGATTTCCCTTTCCGCACCTCGGCGCAGCCGGTGTCCATCGGCAACAACGTCTGGATCGGCGGCAACGTAGTGATCCTGCCGGGAGTGACTATCGGCGACGGCACCACCATCGGCGCGGGCAGCATCGTCACCGGCGACATCCCGGCCAACGTGCTGGCGCTGGGGCAGCCATGCCGGGTTATCCGCTCGTTGGAATAGGGCGTTATCGACGAGCAGGAGGCAAGGGGGCGGGATGGCGCTCTTTGCGGTGCGGGCCGTCGTTTGCCAACGGGCGGTCATCGGCCAATGCCAGGCGTGCGGCCGCCAAACGGCTCATGACGGTGCCGATCGGCACCGCCAGCACTTTTGCGGCTTCCCGGTAAGACAGCCCTTCGACATACACCAGAAACAGCGCGTTGCGCTGGGCCGTCGGCAGCCGGCTGACGCGCCGCATCACTTCATGGAGCCAGACCGGCTGTTCGCCGTTGTCCGCATCGCCCAGCTCTTCCGCCGCCATGCAGCCTTGCCCCTGGCGAAGATGTTGGGCGCGAACTTCATTGAGCCAAATGGAGTGCAAGATGGAAAACAGCCAGCGATCCAGGTGTGAACCGGGGGTGAATTGCGCGGCGCGCTCCAGAGCACGCAGGCAGGTGGCCTGCACCAGATCGTCGGCGACATCCCGCCGGTGCGAAAGCACCAGCGCATAGCGCCACAGGCGGGAGAGATAGTGGCCGAGTTCATCGCGTATCGCATCGCCGCTGATAGTCACCTCCGCAGGCGCGTCGGATCACGATTCCGGGTGGCGGTCGATGGCCGCCGCCAAATCGCGGTACTCCTCGCACCCGGTGCCGCACAGCGACTGGATCACCTGCAGCTGTTGGCGAGCCAGATCGGGTCGGCCTTTCAGCATATAGGCTTCCCCCAGGTACTCGCGCACTTTGGGGTATTTCGGATCGAGGGCTACTGATTTTAAATAATAGCCGATCCCTTCATCGGTGCGGCCAAGTTTGCGCGTGGCGTAGCCACGATAGTTCAGCGCAACGGCGGTGTTGGGATTTTTCAACGTATTGAGCATATCGAGCGCTTCCTGATAACGGCCGCTTTTCGCCAGTGCATAGGCGTAGTTAGTGCGGTCGGCGTCGTCGACCTTGCCGCTTTTATCTACCATGCAAGTCTGAGTTTTGCTGTCGTAGACCTGGCCTTTCGGACAGGTTGGCGGGGTTTGGCCGCTGCCATCGCCGCCCAGCGCCGCGCCGGACAACAGCAGGCAGCCGGCAATGGCCGATGCCAGCAGGCGTTTAATGAAGCTGTTCATGGTTATGTCCTCAAGGCAGAGGCGCCGTGCGCGCCCGTAATGAGATAACACCTGAACGAGCGGGTTTATTCGCCTTGTCTCCGCTTATTTTTGCCGGCGGCAAGCGGGTTTTCCCAACGGCGCCGATTGTCGTTATAATAGCCGTTTGCGGCCGCGCGCCGTTCGTTGAACCCAGACAGACTCAGGTAGCCAGTAACTCAGCATGACGAAAGACAACCACGCCCCAACCTACGCCGCCAATCGTTTCTCCATCGCGCCGATGCTCGACTGGACCGATCGTCATTGCCGTTACTTCCACCGCCTGCTGACCAAGGAAACGCTGCTGTACACCGAGATGGTGACCACCGGCGCGATCATCCACGGCAAGGGCGACTATCTGGCCTACAGCGAAGAAGAGCATCCGGTGGCGCTGCAGCTGGGCGGCAGCGATCCGGCCGCGCTGGCGCATTGCGCCAAGCTGGCGGAGCAGCGCGGTTACGATGAGATTAACCTCAACGTCGGCTGCCCGTCCGATCGGGTGCAAAACGGCATGTTCGGCGCCTGTCTGATGGGCCAGGCGGCGCTGGTCGCCGATTGCATCAAGGCGATGCGCGACGTGGTGTCGATCCCGGTGACGGTGAAGACCCGCATCGGCATCGACGATCAGGACAGCTACGCCTTCCTGTGTGACTTTATCGAGACCGTCGCCGGGCGCGGCGAGTGCGACATGTTCACCATCCACGCGCGCAAGGCCTGGCTCTCCGGCCTCAGCCCGAAAGAAAACCGCGAAGTGCCGCCGCTGGACTATCCGCGCGTCTATCAGCTGAAGCGGGATTTCCCGGCGTTGACCATCGCCATTAACGGCGGGGTGAAAACGCTGGAAGAGGCGCGGCAGCACCTGCAGCACTTGGACGGCGTGATGATGGGGCGCGAGGCGTATCAGAATCCGGGTATCCTGGCGCGGGTCGACAGCGAACTGTTCGGCGCGCAGACTGCGGTGCCGGACAGCGTGGCGATCGTCGAAGCGCTGTATCCGTATATCGAGCGCGAGCTGTCTAACGGCACCTATCTTGGCCACATTACTCGCCATATTCTCGGTCTGTTCCAGGGCGTGCCGGGCGCGCGCCAGTGGCGTCGCCATCTGAGCGAGAACGCCCACAAGCCGGGCGCCGATGCGCGGGTGGTGGAGCAGGCGCTGGCGCTGGTGCGTCAGCCGCGTGTGGAAATGGCGTAACCCACAAAAAATTTGACCAACAGTTAGTCTTTTTCACCAGGCATTCGGCGCGTTGCCGGATGCCTGCCCCATCTTTTCAATAGGTTAGCCCTTCCGCCATTCTGGCACGCTTCTTGTAATTCCCTCAGCAGATACGTTGTATTGCAAAGGAGCAATCATGTTGGAAATCTTCTTTCTCATTGGTTTTGTGGTGATGCTGATGGTGACCGGCATCTCGCTGCTGGGGATCTTCGCTGCGCTGTTGGTGGCGGCGGCATTCATGCTGTTGGGCGGGCTGTTCGCGGTGGTCATTAAGCTGCTGCCGTGGCTGATTTTGGCGGTGGTTGGGGTATGGATTTACCGTTCAATGCAGAAACCCCAGATCCGGCGTTACTGATTTTTTGCTGAATAATCAGACAGTCACACTGAAACTTGCACAATTTCCCGCACCGCGAATGCGGCAGCGATCACAGCTTGGCAGTTTTCCCCGGCGATGTGGCACATAAAGCGTGTTTTTTGCCGGACGGGGCTGTTAGGATGTGGGTCGATGCAGTGATGCGACCGATTTCATCACCGTGAGGGACACCTAAAACTCGTGTTGCTAAAGCAACCCCTGTCTCTGGCGGACTCTGCTCTACCCCTACAAAACGCAGTAACAGAAAGGGCTCCGCAAGGAGCCCTTTTCTTTGGCCGCGATCAGGGGATCAGCAGGCTGGAACCGCTGGTGCTGCGGCTTTCCAGCACCTGGTGCGCACGCTGGGCGTCGGCCAGCGCGAATTTCTGCTCGTCTCTCACCTCCACCCGAATGGCGCCGCTGCCGATCAGCGAGAACAGCTCGTTGCTGGCGTACTGCAGCTCGGCGCGGTTGGTGATGTAGCCGTTGAGGGAAGGGCGGGTGACGTACAGCGAGCCCTTCTGATTCAGCAGCGCCAGATCGACGCCGGTCACCGGGCCGGACGCGTTGCCGAAGCTGACCATCAGGCCGCGCCGCTTCAGGCTGTTGAGCGAGGCCTGCCAGGTGCTTTGCCCCACCGAATCGTACACCACGCCGACCTTCTCGCCGTGCGTCAGCTCGGCCACCCGCTGGGCGATATCCTCTTTATGGTAGTTGATGGTGGCCCAGGCGCCGGCCTGCTTCGCCAGCGCCGCCTTCTCGTCGGAACCGACGCTGCCGATCAGGCGCGCGCCCAGCGCTTTGGCCCACTGACAGGCGATCAGCCCGACGCCGCCGGCGGCGGCATGGAACAAAAATACTTCACCCGGCTGCACTTCGTGGGTCTGGCGCAGCAGATAGTGCACCGTCAGCCCTTTCAGGAAAGAAGCGGCGCCTTGCTCAAAGCTCAGGTTGTGCGGCAGCAGCGCCACTTTCTCTTCCGGCACGTTGTGGATCTCGCTGTAGGCGCCGAGCGACGACTGCGCATACACCACCCGGTCGCCCGGTTTGATCGCGCTGACCCCGGCGCCGACCTTGACCACCACGCCGGCCGCTTCGGTGCCGAGGCCGCTCGGCAGGCTGGCCGGCGCGTACAGCCCGCTGCGCACATAGGTGTCGATGTAGTTGATGCCGATCGCCTTGTTCTCGATCTGCACTTCACCGGCAGCCGGATCGAGCGGTGTAAAATCAACGTATTGCAAGACTTCCGGTCCGCCGACGGCGGAGAATTGAATGCGCTTGGCCATAGGGTTACCTCGTTGGAGTGTCTGATTTCACCCTATTCTTTTTATTATCGGAGATCCAGTTCGCCCGTGCGGGGTTCAATACCTTTTTTGCATCGGTTATGACGCAAAAATCACGTATACTCTCGCGTCAGGATCCTTCATTCGCAACCGGATAAAGACTACGTTTCATGGCAGGAAAAAAACCAACCAACAAAACAAACGCGGACGAAACCAGAGAGCGTTCCAGAGATCGTCAGATGGAAGGGCTGAAGATGCCGCCGCACTCGCTGGAGGCCGAGCAGTCGGTGTTGGGCGGTTTGATGCTGGATAACGAGCGTTGGGACAACGTGGCGGAACGCGTGGTCGCCAACGACTTCTTCAGCCGCCCGCATCGCCTGATCTTTACCGAGATGCAGCGTCTGCTGGAGATGAGCAAGCCTATCGACCTCATCACCCTGTCCGAATCGCTCGAACAGAAGGGCGAACTGGACTCGGTGGGGGGCTTCGCCTACCTGGCCGAGCTGTCGAAAAACACCCCGAGCGCCGCCAACATCGGCGCCTACGCCGACATCGTACGCGAGCGCGCGGTGGTGCGCGAAATGATCTCGGTGGCTAACGAAATCGCCGACGCCGGCTACGATCCGCAGGGGCGCAGCAGCGAAGACCTGCTCGATCTGGCGGAATCCCGCGTATTCCAAATCGCCGAGAACCGCGCCAGTAAAGACGAGGGCCCGAAGGGCATCGAACGCATCCTGGAAGACACCGTCTCGCGCATCGAACAGCTGTATCAGCAGCCGCATGACGGCGTGACCGGGGTCGATACCGGCTATCAGGACCTCAACAAGAAAACCGCGGGCATGCAAAAGTCCGATCTGATCATCGTCGCCGCCCGTCCATCGATGGGGAAAACCACCTTCGCCATGAACCTGTGCGAAAACGCCGCGATGACCCAGGAGAAACCGGTGCTGATCTTCAGCCTGGAGATGCCCGGCGAGCAGATCATGATGCGTATGCTGGCGTCACTGTCGCGCGTGGATCAGACGCGCATCCGTACCGGCCAGCTCGACGACGAGGACTGGGCGCGCATTTCCAGCACCATGGGCATCCTGCTGGAGAAGCGCAACATGTACATCGACGACTCCTCCGGCCTGACGCCGACCGAGGTGCGCTCGCGCGCGCGGCGCATTTTCCGTGAGCACGACGGGCTTAGCCTGATCATGATCGACTACCTGCAGCTGATGCGCGTGCCGGCCTTGTCCGACAACCGTACGCTGGAGATCGCCGAGATTTCGCGCTCGCTGAAGGCGCTGGCGAAAGAGCTGCAGGTGCCGGTGGTGGCGCTGTCGCAGCTGAACCGAAGCCTGGAGCAGCGCGCCGACAAACGCCCGGTCAACTCCGACCTGCGTGAATCCGGCTCCATCGAGCAGGACGCCGACCTGATTATGTTCATCTATCGTGATGAGGTGTATCACGAGAACAGCGATCTGAAAGGGATCGCGGAAATTATTATCGGTAAGCAGCGTAACGGCCCAATCGGCACCGTGCGCCTTACCTTTAACGGCCAGTGGTCGCGTTTCGATAACTACGCGGGGCCACAATACGATGACGAATAATCAGCTAAGGAACTGAAATGAAAGCGGCAACCGCTGTAATCGACCGCCGCGCTCTGCGACATAATCTGCAACAGGTGCGCCGCCAGGCGCCGCAAAGCCGCCTGATTGCCGTTGTGAAAGCAAACGCTTATGGACATGGCCTGCTGGAAACAGCACACACCCTGCAAGACGCCGACTGCTACGGCGTGGCGCGTATCGGCGAGGCGCTGATGCTGCGCTCCGGCGGCATCGTCAAGCCGATCCTGTTGCTGGAAGGCTTCTTCAGCGCCGAAGACCTGCCGGTGCTGGTGGCGAACAACATCGAAACCGCGGTGCACAGCATCGAACAGCTCGAGGCGCTGGAGCAGGCCGAGCTGGCGCGCCCGGTGCCGGTGTGGATGAAGCTCGATACCGGCATGCATCGGCTGGGGGTGCGCCCCGAACAGGCGGAGGCGTTTTATCAGCGTCTGTGCGCCTGCCGCAACGTGGCGCAGCCGGTCAATATCATGAGCCACTTCAGCCGCGCCGACGAGCCGGAGTCCGACGCCACCCTGAAACAGATCGCCTGCTTCGAGCAGTTCGCGCGCGGCAAACCGGGCCAGCGCTCGGTCGCCGCCTCCGGCGGCACGCTGCTGTGGCCGGACGCCCACAACGAGTGGGTGCGCCCCGGCATCATTCTGTACGGCGTGTCGCCGTTGGATAGCGGCAGCGGCGCCGAGCATGGTTTGCAGCCGGCGATGACGCTGAAATCCAGCCTGATCGCGGTGCGCGAGCACAAGGCTGGTGAAGCGGTGGGCTATGGCGGCACCTGGATCAGCCCGCGCGATACTCGCCTTGGCGTGGTGGCGATGGGGTACGGCGACGGCTACCCGCGCAGCGCGCCGACCGGCACGCCGATCCTGATCAACGGCCGCGAAGTGCCGATCGTCGGCCGGGTGTCGATGGACATGATTTCGGTCGATCTCGGGCCGGACGCCGCCGATAAGGTGGGGGATGAAGCGGTGCTGTGGGGGGCGGCGTTGCCGGTCGAGCGCATCGCCGCCTGTACCGGCATCAGCGCTTATGAACTGATCACCAAGCTCACGCAGCGCGTGGCGATGGAATACATCGGCGACTGATACGCCGCAGGGGCCGACGCGCGTCGGCCCCGTTTCTCAGCGGGTTACTTCTTTACCGCCAACCACTTGACGATAACCTTCTGATACTCGCCGGTCGCCTTGGCCAGGTGCAGCCACTGATCCACATACAGTTTCCAGCTCAGATCGTCGCGCGGCAGCATGTAGGCCTTTTCGCCGTACTGCATCGGTTTGGTCGGATTCACCGCGCACAGCTTCGGATAGCGCTTCTGCTGGTACAGCGCCTCGGAGGCGTCGGTGATCATCACGTCCGCCTTGCGATCCACCAGCTGCTGGAAAATGCTCATGTTGTCGTGCGTCAGCGTCAGCTTGGCTTTTGGCAGATAGGCGTGCACGAAGGCTTCGTTGGTGCCGCCCGCCGGTTCCAGCAGACGCACCGACGGTTTGTTGATCTGTTCTATCGTGCGGTATTTCTTCACGTCGGTGCAGCGCACCAGCGGAATTTTGCCGTCGGTATCCAGCTTGTCGGCGAAGAACACCTGTTTTTGTCGCTCCAGCGTGACGGAGATGCCGCCCATGGCGATGTCGCACTTGCCGGAGGCGAAGTCCGGCGTCAGGGTTTTCCAGCTGGTTTTCACCCACTTCACCTTGGCACCGAGGCTCTTCGCCAGCGATTCCGCCATGTCGATATCGATGCCTTCATAGCTGCCATCTTCCTTGAGGAAGGTGTAGGGCTTGTAGTCGCCGGTGGTGCAGACCTCCAGGGTCTTTTGCTGCAGCACTTTGTCCAGGTGGGATTGCGCGCCGGCGCTGCCGGCGGCGAGCAGCAGCGCGAGAGGGAGTAACTTTTTCATCTGGCGTCCTTTTTATACATTCGTGGTTTTATGCGTTACTTCGCCGTTAATTGTCGTTTGCCTGCATGAGTTAGCCGCTTTTTATGCCGCTTACCGGCGAAAACGCCGGGCGTTGCTGCTGTACGCGATTTAAGCGCCAGGGTGTGACGTCGGCAACGGTAAAAAAACTGGTAGGCTGTAACGTCAACATTTATTAACACAGTTTACAGGTGGCTATGTACAACATTGACGATTTTGATATGAAAATCCTGACGCTGTTACAGGCCAACGGCCGTTTGACCAATCAGGAGCTGAGCGAACTGGTGGGGCTTTCCGCTTCCCAGTGTTCACGGCGGCGCATCAGCCTGGAGCAGGCGCAGCTGATCCGCGGCTACCACGCGCGGCTGGCGCCGGAGGCGGTCGGCCTGGGGCTGGTGGGGCTGATTGAAGTCAGCCTGATCACGCACGCTCAGGAGCAGATCGACAGCTTTCATCAGATGCTGGAGGACGTGGACGCGATCCTGGACGCTTACAAGACCACCGGCGACGCCGATTACCTGCTGAAAGTGGCGGTGGCGGACCTGCCGGCGCTGAGCGAGTTCATCAGCCAGACGCTGTCGCCGCACAAAAGCGTGGCGCATATCAAAACGGCGGTGGTGCTCAATCGCATCAAGGAAAACGGTTTGTTGCCGGTGACGCGAGAAAGCTGAAACCGAATACGCTTTTCCGTCTATATTAGGAACGTAACGCTGTGCCCAAACCACAATAAATAAACCAGGAGAAAAAAACGTGTTCCAGAACGTTGACGCCTATGCCGGCGATCCCATTCTGTCGCTGATGGAAAAATTCAAACAAGACCCCCGCGCGCACAAGGTGAACCTGAGCATTGGCCTGTACTACGATGCGCAGGGCGTCATTCCGCAGATGCGTGCGGTCGCCGCGGCGCAAGCGCAGTTGAACAGCGTCGAGCACGGCGCCTCGGTATACCTGCCGATGGAAGGGCTGCAATCCTACCGCACCGCCATCCAGCATTTGCTGTTCGGCGAGCAGCACCCGATGCTGCAGCAGGGGCGCATCGCCACCATTCAGACCGTCGGCGGTTCCGGCGCGCTGAAAGTGGGCGCCGACTTCCTGAAAAGCTACTTCCCGAATTCGCAGGTGTGGGTCAGCGATCCCACCTGGGAAAACCACGTAGCCATCTTCAGCGGCGCCGGTTTCAAGGTGAATACCTATCCGTATTTTGACGGCGAAAGCCTGGGCGTGAAGTTCGACGCCATGCTGGCTGCGCTGAAACAGCTGCCGAAGCACAGCATCGCGCTGCTGCATCCGTGCTGTCACAACCCGACCGGCTCAGACCTGACCCCCGCCCAGTGGGACGAAGTGATCAAGGTGATCGCCGATCGTGAGATCATTCCGTTCCTCGACATCGCCTATCAGGGCTTCGGCGGCGGTATGGAGCAGGACGTCTACGCCATTCGCGCCATTGCGGCGGCCGGCTTGCCGTGCCTGGTGAGCAACTCGTTCTCGAAGATCTTCTCACTGTACGGCGAGCGCGTCGGCGGCCTGTCGGTGGTGTGCGAAAGCGAAGAAGCGGCCGGGCGCGTGCTGGGCCAGCTGAAGGCGACCGTGCGCCGCAACTACTCGAGCCCGCCGAACTTCGGCGCGCAGCTGGTAGCTAAAGTGCTGAACGACGCTGAGCTGAAAACTCAGTGGCTCAATGAAGTGGAAAGCATGCGCACCCGCATTCTCGAAATGCGCCACGCGTTGGTGGACACCCTGAAGAGCGCGCTGCCGCAGCGCAACTTCGATTACCTGCTGGCGCAGCGCGGCATGTTCAGCTACACCGGCTTCAGCGCGGCTCAGGTCGATCGCCTGCGCGAAGAGTTCGGCGTCTACCTGATCCACAGCGGCCGCATGTGCGTGGCCGGCCTGAACCACGACAACGTGCGTCAGGTAGCCGAGGCGTTTGCCGCGGTGCAGTAACGCCTGTTAGTCTGAACGGACGTTCATCGGGAGCGATAGCGATATCGCTCCTTTTTTATTGCCGGCGCGCCGCCGAAGTTGCCGCAAACCGGAGAGAGAATATACTGATTGAGGGGCGCTCACTCATGTGGCATCAGCAAACGCTAATCCTCAGCGCAAAAGCGCGTGGCTTTCATCTGGTTACCGACGAGATCACCAACCAGTTAACCCACTTACACCGCCTGCAAACCGGCCTGCTGCATCTGTTGCTGCAGCATACCTCGGCCTCGCTGACGCTCAACGAGAACTGCGATCCCACGGTGCGAGCCGATATGGAGCAGCATTTCCTGCGTCAGGTGCCGGAAAACGCCCCCTATCAACATGACTACGAAGGGCCGGACGACATGCCGGCGCACATCAAATCCTCGCTGCTGGGCGCTTCCTTGACGCTGCCCGTCAGGCACGGGCGGCTGATGTTGGGCACATGGCAGGGCATCTGGCTGGGGGAGCACCGCATCCACGGCGGAGCACGCCGTATTGTGGCCACATTACAGGGGGAATAACCCAATGAATAACAGCGCATTGCTGGAGTACTGCATGGCGAAGCCGGGCGCGGAGCAAAGCGACCAGAACCAGTGGCAGGCCAGCCAGATAAAGGTGGGCGAGGTGATGTTCGCCATGGTGTGCGAAGTGGAAGGGCGGCCGGCGCTGGCGGTCAAGTCCAGCCCGGAGCTGGCGGAAAGCCTGCGCGAACACCACCCTGAGATCGTCGCCTGCGACGGCCTGAACAAGGCGCACTGGAATACGGTATTTCTCGACGGCAACCTGCCGAACTCGCAGTTTTATGCGTTGATCGACAGCTCCTATCAGCTGGTGGTGGAAGGCCTGCCCGAACACGTGCGCCAGGAACTGCGCGCCTGATTGCCGGGCGGCGGCGCCGCCCGTTTTCTCCTGCTTTCTCGCGTTAAACCGTGATCAGGGCTTTAAATTGGGAACGTTCCCTTTTTATTGCCGGGCTAAAGCGGCTACGCTTGGGCATTCAAGAAACGCGGATGAAGGAGGCCGACATGGCCATGAGCGAAGAAAAGCGCAAGATGATCGCCGGGGAACTGTACGACGCCGGCGATGAACTGCTGCGCAGCGAGCGTCGGCGCGCGCGCCAGATAACGCATCGCTACAACCACTCATCGCCGGAAGAGGGCGAGCTGCGCAAACAGTGGCTGGACGAGCTGCTGGGCGGCTATCAAGGCGGCGCCATCGAGCCGACGTTCCGCTGCGACTACGGCTATAACATCTATCTCGGCAAGAACTTCTACGCCAATTTCGACTGCGTGATCCTCGACGTGTGCGAGGTGCACATCGGCGACAACTGCCTGCTGGCGCCGGGCGTGCATATCTACACCGCCACTCATCCGCTGGACGCCGAGACCCGCGTCGGCGGCGCGGAGTTCGGCAAGCCGGTCAAGATTGGCAACAACGTGTGGATCGGCGGGCGCGCGGTGATCAATCCGGGCGTGACCATCGGCGATAATGCGGTCGTGGCCTCCGGCGCGGTGGTGACCAAAGACGTGCCGGCCAACTGCGTGGTGGGCGGCAACCCGGCGCGCGTGCTGAAAACGCTGTAAGCCCTCGGGCGGATTAAAACATGCTGCCATGGCGCTCGAAGCCGTGCATCTCGATGTCTTTGAGCGCCTTGAAGCGTTTGACCATCACCGCATGGTCTGACAGCAGATTGCTGATGCGAACAAACAGCTCCTTGTTCTCTTCTTCGCACTGCTCCAGCCAGGCCTGCGGATTCACGCCGTGCTGCATCCAGGGGCCGACGGCCAGCAGCCGCACCGTGTTGGCGTAGTTCGGGCACACCGCGAGCGCCACGCGATCGGCGGAATACTCCTGCGCGCGAGTGGTCGCCAGGCCGGGCAGCACCAGCGACTGCGGCACAGCGCCGATCGCCAGACGCCACAGCGACACGTGCCGCAGCTTGTGATGGGCCAATTCATGGGCCAGCACGAACTCCACGATCTCCGGCGCGGTGGGCATCAGCATGGCGATTTCAGCATGGATCACCACGTAGCGCTGGCGGCGGTTGCATTCCAGCGCGAAGGCGTTGACCACGCCGTTGCCGTTGGTCAGATAAAGCTTGGGCAGCGTCTTGAGTTCCAGCCGACGGCCGATATCCTGATACAGCGCGAACAGTTCCGGAAATTGCGCCGGCCCGATGCGCAAGGCGTTGGATTTCGCCTGTGCGGCGAGATAGAAACGGTAAATATAGAAAGCGATCGGGATCAGCGGTAATAACGCGAGCAGGCTGAGGGTATCCAATGTTTCCTTGGCGTCGTCTCCCAACCCAAGTGCAGTTCCATCCGTATTTACCACGACGGCGGCGATGCCAAATAAAAAACCGAACAAGGTAATTATCGCAGATAGCCAGATCATGGGCATTTCCCAGCGGTGGCGAAATGCGGTGAAATTACGACATTCCGTCGCATGATGTTGACACATAAAATATCCTTAATAAGGGAAAGCCACGCCTGACATTGTCAGGTAAATAATGAATGTTTAATTATCCATCCGTTTACCTGACACTCAGCTAAACTGTAGTTCGTTTTTTAATCATGGCGTTTATCCCTTCCTGCACAGACTTAGGCAAAAACGTCAAAAACTGTAGCTGGCGCTGGTGAAGGCCATGCCCGAGGTGGTTTTCTCAACGATGGGGCTGTCGGCCGCGTCGCCCAGCAGGCGCGTTACGCCGACCCCGGCCTGGAAGGCCACGTTCGGTCGCCATTGGTAGTTGAGTGCGGCGGTGAGCGTCGCGTCCTTGAAGCCGCTGCCCGGCCGATATGCGCTGAAGGCGCTGTGCTGCGCCTGCAGCGACGTCACGCCGAAATAGCCGCGCTGATAGCCGCTGTTGGCCCAGGTGGTGGAGAGATTGCCGATAAGCGTCAGCTGTTCGCTGAGCGGATATTGCCCGGTCAGTCCGCTTTCCACATAGGCGGTGTGGCCCAGTTCTTCCCCGCCGTAGCTGCGTTTGCGCGTCGCCTGCATCCCTTTGACATAGGCGCGGAAGGGGTCGAGTTGGTAGCTCAGCTCAGCGCCGGCTTCCAGCGCGCCGCCCAGTTTGCCCATGCCTTTGAGCCGGGTGTTGCGCCCGCGCAAGGTTTTGATTTCCTCGTCACGGCCGGCGTCATAGTTGAGCAATAATGCGATGCCGACGGGCCCGGCGATGGGGAATTGCCAGCGCGCCCCTTCGCTGCCCGCGCTGAATTCTCCCCAGCTGGCGTTTTGATAGCCGGCATTCACCTGATACAGCGGTTCAATGCTGTAAAAAGACGAGCCTTCATAGGCGGGAGCGACGGCGAGGCCGCCGGCGAGCGTTAAAGACGCTTCGCCGTCCTGCGCCTGACCGGCGAGGGGAAAAAGAAAGAGCAGGGCGGCGGCAGAGGTACCCAGTTTATTATCCACGTTAAACACCTTTATATCATCCCATTGAATAAACGGCCCGCAGGCCCGCGTTTAAATGACGGCTTATTGATAAACGCCATGTTTATATTGATTAATCGACAGGCGACGGCGCGCCATTGGCGTTATTTCACCGCAATAGTGAAACGCATGGGGAATAAACAAAAGCCAAAC
The DNA here is from genome assembly GCF_052168895.1 of Serratia sp. CY37869. NCBI lineage: Bacteria > Pseudomonadati > Pseudomonadota > Gammaproteobacteria > Enterobacterales > Yersiniaceae > Serratia > Serratia sp. CY37869. The sequence goes on along the minus strand of NZ_JBJNLU010000003.1, from coordinate 604,653 downwards.
AAATGGCATGATGGGGCGAGTTTATTATTGGCTGGGTTCAAAGCGCCTGTTTTTAAAGGAATGATGCAGAGAAGCGTATTTAATGTTTCTCGCAGAGGGATAGGTTGATTGCTCAACGAGGCGGAATAGGGCGCCTCGTTGAGCGTATCATCCGCCGTTATTTTTCCAACAGCGGTTTCAGGAAGCGCGCGGTGTGCGATTTTTCACACTCGGCGACCGTTTCCGGCGTGCCGGCGACCAGGATCTCGCCGCCGCCGCTGCCGCCTTCCGGCCCCAGATCGACGATCCAGTCGGCGGTTTTGATCACGTCCAGGTTATGCTCGATGACCACGATGGTATTGCCCTGATCGCGCAGCTGATGCAGTACCGCCAACAGCTGTTGGATATCGGCGAAGTGCAGACCGGTGGTCGGCTCGTCGAGAATATACAGCGTCTGGCCAGTGCCGCGTTTCGACAGCTCGCGCGCCAGCTTGACGCGCTGCGCCTCACCGCCGGAGAGCGTGGTGGCCGACTGGCCGAGGCGGATGTAGGACAGGCCGACATCCATCAGGGTTTGCAGCTTGCGCGCCAGCGCCGGCACCGCGTCGAAGAAATCGCGCGCTTCTTCGATGGTCATCTCCAGCACTTCGTGGATGCTCTTGCCTTTGTACTTCACTTCCAGCGTTTCGCGGTTATAGCGTTTGCCTTTGCACTGGTCGCACGGGACGTAGATGTCCGGCAGGAAGTGCATCTCGACCTTGATCACCCCGTCGCCCTGGCAGGCTTCACAGCGCCCGCCCTTGACGTTGAAGCTGAAGCGGCCCGGCGTATAGCCGCGGCTGCGCGACTCCGGCACGCCGGCGAACAGCTCGCGCACCGGGGTGAAGATGCCGGTGTAAGTGGCCGGGTTGGAGCGCGGCGTGCGGCCGATCGGGCTCTGATCGATATCGATCACCTTGTCGAAATGTTCCAGGCCGGTCACTTCGCGGAACGGCGCAGGCTCGGCGATGGTAGCGCCGTTAAGCTGGCGCTGGGCGATCGGGAACAGCGTATCGTTGATCAGCGTCGACTTGCCGGAGCCGGACACGCCGGTGATGCAGGTAAACAGACCGACCGGCAGCGTTAGCGTCACGTCCTTCAGGTTGTTGCCGCGCGCGCCGCTCAGCTTCAGCACCTTGGTCGGATCGGCCTGCACGCGCTGCGCCGGGATGGCGATCTCGCGTTTGCCGCTGAGGAACTGGCCGGTCAGCGATTCCGGCTGCGCCATGATGTCATCGACGGTGCCTTCCGCCACCACCTGGCCGCCGTGCACGCCGGCGCCGGGGCCGATGTCGATCACGTGGTCGGCGGCGCGGATGGCGTCTTCGTCATGCTCCACCACGATCACCGTGTTGCCGAGGTTGCGCAGGTGGATCAGCGTTTCCAGCAGGCGCTCGTTGTCGCGCTGGTGCAGGCCGATCGACGGCTCATCCAGCACGTACATCACGCCCACCAAACCGGCGCCGATCTGGCTGGCCAAGCGGATACGCTGCGCTTCGCCGCCGGAGAGCGTTTCCGCCGACCGGGACAGCGACAGATAGTTCAGGCCGACGTTCACCAGGAACTTCAGGCGATCGCCGATCTCTTTCAGCACTTTCTCGGCGATCTTGGCGCGCTGGCCGCTGAGCTTCATGTTCTGGAAGAACGTCATCGCATGGCCGATGCTCAGATCGGAGATCTCCGGCAGCGTGGTGTCTTCGACGAACACGTTGCGCGCCTCTTCACGCAGGCGGGTGCCGTGGCACGAGGCGCAAGGGCGGTTGCTGATGAACTTCGCCAGCTCTTCGCGCACCGCGCTGGATTCGGTCTCTTTATAGCGGCGCTCCATGTTGTGCAGCACGCCTTCGAACGGGTGGCGGCGCACGGTGGTGTCACCGCGATCGTTGATGTATTTGAATTCGATCGACTCTTTGCCGGAGCCGCTCAGCACCGCCTTCTGCACGTTGGCGCTCAGGGTGTTGAACGGGGCTTCGACGTCGAACTCATAGTGCTCCGCCAGCGAGCGCAGCATCTGGAAGTAATAGAAGTTGCGGCGATCCCAGCCGCGGATTGCGCCGCCGGCCAGCGACAGCTCGGGGTTTTGCACCACGCGATCCGGATCGAAGAACTGTTGCACGCCCAGGCCGTCGCAGGTCGGGCAGGCGCCGGCCGGGTTGTTGAAGGAAAACAGGCGCGGTTCCAGTTCGCGCATGCTGTAGCCGCAGATCGGGCAGGCGAAGTTGGCGGAGAACAGCAGCTCGTCCGCTTTTTCGTCGTCCATGTCCGCCACCACCGCGGTGCCGCCCGAGAGCTCCAGCGCGGTTTCGAACGATTCGGCCAGGCGCTGCGCCATGTCGTCGCGCACCTTGAAACGGTCGACCACCACTTCGATGGTGTGTTTTTTCTGCAGCTCCAGCTTCGGCGGATCGGACAGATCGCACACTTCACCGTCGATGCGCGCGCGGATATAGCCCTGAGCGGCCAGGTTTTCCAGCGTTTTGGTGTGTTCGCCCTTGCGATCTTTCACCACCGGCGCCAGCAGCATCAGGCGCTTGCCTTCCGGCTGGCTCAGCACGTTGTCCACCATCTGGCTGACGGTTTGCGCCGCCAGCGGCACATGGTGATCCGGGCAGCGCGGCTCGCCGACGCGGGCGAACAGCAGGCGCAGGTAGTCGTGGATCTCGGTGATGGTGCCGACCGTGGATCGCGGGTTGTGCGAGGTGGATTTCTGCTCGATGGAGATCGCCGGCGACAGACCTTCAATATGGTCGACGTCCGGTTTTTCCATCAGCGACAGGAACTGGCGCGCATAGGCGGAGAGTGATTCGACATAGCGCCGCTGCCCTTCGGCATACAGCGTATCGAAAGCCAGCGAAGACTTGCCGGAACCGGACAGGCCGGTGACGACGATCAGTTTGTCACGCGGGATGATCAGGTTGATGTTTTTCAGATTATGGGTTCGAGCACCACGAACTTCGATATTGTCCATTTACACTTCCCGTCTTGATGATACACCGCGCCTGTCGCGATTTTTGCGGGGGATTTTGTGATGGATCTCGCAAAAAACCGGCACAGCCAGGTCGAAACGCATAATTATGACACAAAAAAACCTGAATGGATATCCAGTATGCGAATGCAATAAGGTCGATTGGAAAGACAATTCTGGAATGCAATTCGCACTTATCAACACGGGTGTGGTTTCGTACTCAGCGTGGTAAACTGACGCGTTTATACTGTGTAGAAATCAATCATCGGGAGAAGTGCTCATGGCCAGCAGAGGCGTAAACAAAGTAATTCTGGTCGGGAATCTGGGTCAGGATCCAGAAGTCCGTTACATGCCGAACGGCGGCGCAGTGGCCAACATTACCCTGGCGACCTCCGAAAGCTGGCGTGACAAAGCGACCGGCGAACAGAAAGAGAAGACCGAGTGGCACCGCGTTGTGCTGTTCGGCAAACTGGCTGAAGTGGCGGGCGAATACCTGCGCAAAGGCTCTCAGGTCTATATCGAAGGCTCCCTGCAGACCCGTAAATGGCAGGATCAGAGTGGCCAGGATCGTTACACCACCGAGATCGTGGTTAACGTCGGCGGCACCATGCAGATGTTGGGCGGCCGTCAGGGCGGCGGCGCACCGGCCGGTCAATCTGCCGGCGGCCAGGGCGGTTGGGGCCAGCCTCAACAGCCACAGGGCGGCAACCAGTTCAGCGGCGGCCAGCAGCAGTCTCGTCCGGCGCAGAACAGCGCTCCGGCGACCAGCAACGAACCGCCAATGGATTTCGACGACGATATTCCGTTCTAAGCCTGGCAACAGCGCTAAAAAAACCCCGCTCAGGCGGGGTTTTTTGTGGGCGCTCACTGCCGATTTTCTACGGCGGTGTCGCCAATCAGTAAATTGCTACCGGGTTGATGTTGACCTGGGTTGAGCCGACATACAGCGGTTGCCCCAGTACGAACAGGAATTCCCAGGTTTTCGTGCGCACCAGTGGGCGGCTGTCGATCAGTTCCAGGTTATAGACGCCGCGTTTGGCCAGCAGGTATTGGTTGACCGGGAACTCTTCGTCATTTTTCGGGTTAGGGTATACTTCGGAAGCCCAGGTATCACCGCCAAAGGCCACGATGCCTTGGTCAGCCAACCACTTCGCCGCTTCCATGCCAATACCCGGCTCGACCTCCAGGAATTTTTTATTGTCCTTACCAATCAGCTCCAGCCAACCGGTATTAAATAAAACAACGTCGCCTTTCTTTAAGCTAATGCCCTGCTTCTTAAGCACCGCTTGAATATCCGCAACGGAAAATTCGGTGCCGCCCGGAACGATGTCTTTATGATAATAAGCCGTCATATCGAGCACCACGCCGCGTGTGACCATGGGCGGCACTTTTTCCACGCCCAATTTTTTCACGCCATCTACGGTGACGAAATCCGCCGCCTTATTGCCGTTATAATAAACATTGTCGATGCCGATATGGCCAATGCCATTCAACTGAGTGCCGACGCCGGTCCAGGCATTCACCAATTCATCATTAAAGGTGAATTTATTTGGGCCAAGCGTTTTACCGTCCTGCTGACCAGGCTGAATATTATATAAGCGGAAGCTGCGGTGGCGGAACGCCGGGAAATCTTTATCGACGGGCACCGCCAATGACAATGTCTTGCCTTGTTTTACCAACTGCACGGACTGTAATACGACCTCTGGCGTGAGCAGGTTGGCCGCGCCGATTTCGTCTTTTGCACCGTAAACGGAAGGATACCAGTCTGACGGCTGAGCGGCGGACTCTGCGGCATGTGCAGGCACTGTGGCAAGCAAAGGCAGCAAGAGGGAGAGGCGATACAATGATTTCATCAGTGACTCATCCTTATAACAACGTATTGCAGGGTGAATGAAAATGAGCCGTCCGGACATGGCGACATCAGGCCGCCGAATAATAACCGGTGGAGAAAGAAGCTCATTTTTGGGTGCGCGGGGTGTATTAGCGTAATGCCTTATAACAAGGCGTGGTGAATAACCACCCGACGATGACTTCCTTATGCGGAAATAAATAACGCCGGGCGAGCGGCGTCATTGATATTATTTTTTCAGCTCAGCACTCATGGTGACGAAATTACCCATATAGGCGCTGGTGATTTTGTAGCCGCTTGCGCCGGCCTCTTGCGCTTTTTTAGCGATGAGGGCTTCGGTGGAATCCAGCGTGCTGCCGGTTGCGGTAACGCTCTCTGCTGCAGCGTTAAACGACAGCGTGGAAAACAGAGCGAGTGAAATAACGGTGGTCATGGTTTTCATATCTTTATCCTGTGTTCGATGATTCGAAAAATAAGGGTGTCCGGTACGACACGATGGAGCGAAGGATAAAGGGGGGAGTGAGGTGAATAAATAACAGAATCGTCAATAAACTATTCCGTTTTTGTACATAAACTGATTCGATTGTTGTATTTCACGCGGGATTGGCGGCGTAAAGCGTGGGCAGGGGAAACAAGCGTGCATCGACGTCGTCAGGCTTGCATACTGCGGCAAGCCAATAAAAAGCCCCTCGCGGGGCTTGGATGTTACGCCGAGAAGCCGCCGTCGATGCTCAGGCTGGCGCCGGTGATGTAACCCGCCTGTGGGCCCGCCAGGTAGGCGACAAAACCGGCGATCTCTTCATCTTTGCCGTAGCGGCCGATCGCCATCAGCTGCTTGAGCTGATCGGCGAACTCGCCGGCGTCCGGGTTCATTTCGGTGTCCACCGGGCCGGGCTGCACGTTATTGACGGTGATGCCGCGCGGGCCGAGATCGCGCGCCATGCCTTTGGTCAGGCCGACCAGCGCCGATTTGCTCATCGCATACACCGCCGCGCCGCCGAACGGCACGCGTTCGGCGTTGGTGCTGCCGATGTGGATGATACGGCCGCCGTCATTCATGTGGCGCGCCGCCTCTTGGCTGGCGACGAATACGCTGCGCACGTTGACCGCCAGCATGCGATCCAGATCGTCCAGCGCCAGCGCTTCGGTGCTGCCCAATGTAAACACCCCGGCGTTGTTCACCAGAATATCCAGGTTGCCGAAGTGGCTCACCGCCTGGCGAACCGCCTGCTGCAGCGCCGCTGCATCGGCGCTGTCGGCCTTGATGGCGAGGGCTTTGCCGCCGGCGGCGGTCACGGCGCTCGCCACCGCTTCGGCGCGATCGGCCGAGGCGGCGTAGGTAAAGGCGACGGCGGCGCCTTCGTTCGCCAACCGTTTCACGATGGCGGCGCCGATGCCGCGGGAGCCGCCCTGAACGAATGCGACTTTGCCTTGCAGAGGTTGTGCTGTCGTCATGCTATTTCTCCAAAGTGGGTGAGGGGATTGCGCTGTCATTCAGTATGGGTGAAATGAATGGCGATCACTGTCCACAAAGAGCTCTGGCCGCCTGAAACGAGAAAAGCCCCTTGCGGGGCTTCTTTCTTCCGTCGATTGGCTGTCCGACGATCAGTTGAAGATTTCTGCGGTGCCGTACAGTTTGTTTTGGCCGCCGGCGGCGACGATGCGGTAGGAACTGGCGCCCGACGCGGCGGCTTTGCTGGCCAGTTCGCTTTCCAGCGCGCTCAGGTTGGCGGCGCCGCTCACGGTGACTACGCCGATTTTCTGCGCGTCTGCGGCTGGCTGGCTGGTTGGCAGGTCAGCGGCGAAGGTCGCGAAAGAAGCGGTAGCCAGTAGTGCAGCGGCAGCAAAAATTTTGACGTTTTTCATGATGTGTTCCTCAGAGTATTTATTAGGTGAGAGCGTGTTGTCTCTCGATGTGTTAAATACTAGTGCACCGGGTGTGAATAAAAAACCGGAGGGTTTTGAGTATCTCTGTCAAATAAATTGACGGTTTTTCAGCCGTTGGCGTGCGGCAAAAATTGCCACTACCCTTTACAGACGATCCTTAACCGGAGAAGCGTCATGACGGTAAACGCGTTTATCGGCAGCTGGGCGTTGGTGTCGTCGGCGTTCAAAAACCAGAACGGTGAGCTGAATTACCCGTTGGGCGAGCAGGTGTTGGGGCGCATCCACTATGAGGCCAACGGCACGATGGCGGCGCAGCTATACAGCGCCGTGCGGCCGCGTTTCGTCGCCGACGATTTGGCGCAGGGATCCGAGCGGGAGATCCATGCCGCCTTCATCAATATGATTTGCTATTTCGGCCGTTATCAGGTGGAAGAAAGCGAGCAACGGGTGGTGCATCAGGTTGAAGGCTGTTCGTTCCCCAATTGGATAGGCAGCCGTCAGGTGCGCTTTTACGCCTTTAACGCCGATCGGCTGACGTTGCGCACGGTGCCGCTGCAGCTCGGCAACGGCGTGCAGATCGGCGAACTGGTGTGGCAGCGGACAGGAGCGTCATCATGATCATTGTTCATCATCTCAATCACTCGCGGTCGCAGCGCATTCTGTGGTTTTTGGAAGAGCTGGGCGTGCCCTATCAGGTGCAACGCTACGAGCGCGATCCGCACACTCTGCTGGCGCCGCCGGCGCTGAAAAAGATCCACCCGCTGGGCAAATCGCCGGTGATCGTCGATGGCGATCTGACGCTGGCGGAATCCGGCGCCATTATCGAATACTTGCAGGAAGCCTACGACGCACAGGGCATGTTTATGCCGACGGACTTCCACGCGCGCCAGCAATACCGCTACTGGTTGCACTACGCTGAGGGATCGCTGATGCCGCTGTTGGTGATGAAGCTGGTGTTCAGCCGTCTCGGCCAGCCGCCGATCCCCTGGCTGTTGCGGCCGGTGGCGGGCGCGATCGGCAAGGGCGTACAGCGCGAATACCTCGACAAACAGATCGCGCCGCACTGCGAGTATCTCGAACAGCACCTGAACAAGGGCAGCTGGTTCGTCGGCAACGATTTCAGCGCGGCGGACATACAGATGAGCTTCCCGCTCGAGGCGATGGCGGCGCGCGGCGCGTTGGACAATTGCCCGAAACTGCGCGGCTTCCTGCAGCGCATCCACGCCCGGCCCGCCTACCAGCGGGCGCTGGAACAGGGCGGCCCTTACGACCTGCTGAGTTAAGCGGATGGGCTATACTCGATGGGGTCATTCTTCATCGGAGGTAGCCCATGGCTACGCAAATCTTCGTAAATCTGCCCGTACGCGATCTGCCCGCCTCAATGGCGTTTTTCACCCAGCTCGGCTTCAGCTTCAACCCGCAATTTACCGACGATACCGCCGCCTGCATGGTGGTCAGCGACACGATTTACGTGATGCTGCTGACCCACGACAAATTCAGGATGTTTACCCCGAACCCGATCGGCGACGCCAAACAGGCCACCGAAGTGTTGGTGTGCCTGTCGCAACCCAGCCGGGCGGCGGTGGACGAACTGGTGCGCAAGGCGATCGCCGGCGGCGGCAATACCTATCATCCGCCGCGGGACTATGGCGTGATGTACGGCCACGGATTTCAGGACCTGGACGGCCATATCTGGGAATTGATGTATATGGATCCCGCAGCGGTGCAGGCGCAATAAGATCGCCGTGAAACAGGCTGGCAGGGGCGCCGGATCGCCCCGTCTTTTCGCGCAGAAGCCCTTCCCGCCGCTTTCTGCATAAATTGCCGCGATCTTTAGTTGATTAGACGCTAGGGAAGGCAGGATAATCGTTTGCCTTGAATAAACCACCATAAATCACCCGTACCGCGCGCTGCGAGTTAAACGTTTGCCTTGGTGCGCATCGCCGTTGGCGGTGCGACGGAAGGGCAAGGAAGCGGAACGTGACGTAAACGATTACGTGGCGATCAGGCGCGGGCGAGATTACAGGCCTGCTGCGACGGGCCGATTCATGAAACACAGGGGAAGTAACCTATGTCGAACTCTCAAGCGAACCACGCCGCAAAACCAACCGGCGGGCTTGATGGCTATTTTAAAATTTCCGCGCGCGGCAGCAGCGTGCGTCAGGAGGTGGTGGCGGGGCTGACCACCTTCCTGGCGATGGTGTACTCGGTGATCGTGGTGCCGAGCATGCTGGGCAAAGCGGGCTTCCCGCCGGCGGCGGTGTTCGTTTCCACCTGTCTGGTGGCCGGTCTGGGCTCGCTGCTGATGGGATTGTGGGCTAACCTGCCGATGGCCATCGGCTGTGCGATCTCGTTGACCGCCTTTACCGCTTTCAGCCTGGTGCTCGGCCAACATATCAGCATTCCGGTGGCGCTGGGCGCGGTGTTCCTGATGGGCGTGCTGTTCACCGTCATCTCGGTCACCGGCATCCGCGCCTGGATCCTGCGCAACCTGCCGATGGGCGTGGCGCACGGCACCGGCATCGGCATCGGGCTGTTCCTGCTGCTGATCGCCGCCAACGGCGTCGGCCTGGTGGTGAAGAACCCGCTGGATGGCTTGCCGGTGGCGCTCGGCGCGTTCACCTCTTTCCCGGTCGTCATGACGCTGGTCGGCCTGGCGGTGATCTTCGGCCTGGAGAAACTGCGCGTGCCCGGCGGCATTCTGCTGGTGATCATCGCCATTTCCATCATCGGCCTGATCTTCGACCCGGCGGTGAAATATCAGGGGCTGTTCGCCATGCCGAGCCTGGCGGACGCTGACGGTAAATCGTTGATCTTCAGCCTGGATATCATGGGCGCATTGCAGCCGGTGGTGTTGCCGAGCGTGCTGGCGCTGGTGATGACCGCGGTGTTCGACGCCACCGGCACCATCCGCGCGGTAGCCGGGCAGGCCAACCTGCTGGATAAAGACGGCCAGATCATCAACGGCGGCAAGGCGCTGACCTCGGACTCCCTGAGCAGCATCTTCTCCGGGCTGGTGGGCGCCGCGCCCGCCGCGGTCTACATCGAGTCCGCCGCCGGCACCGCCGCGGGCGGCAAGACCGGCCTGACCGCCACCGTGGTCGGCGTTCTGTTCCTGCTGATCCTGTTCCTGTCGCCGCTGGCCTATCTGGTGCCGGTCTACGCCACCGCGCCGGCGCTGATGTACGTCGGCCTGTTGATGCTGAGCAACGTCACCAAGCTGGACTTCAACGACTTCGTCGACGCGATGGCCGGCCTGCTGTGCGCCGTGTTCATCGTGCTGACCTGCAACATCGTCACCGGCATCATGCTGGGCTTCAGCTCGCTGGTCATCGGCCGCATCTTCTCCGGCGAATGGCGCAAGCTGAACATCGGTACCGTGCTGATCGCCGTGGCGCTGGTGGCGTTCTACGCCGGCGGCTGGGCGATTTAAGCCTCTTGGGTCTCCCTCGCCCATCGGGCGGGGGAGCCTGTGACGGCAATTCCCTTCTTAAGATAAGTCTTCTTCTGCTCTGCACCGCGTTTTGAAAGGCACAACAAGCTTTAACGGCTGTAAAAAAAGTGATCTACTATCGGGACCAACGCAGGCCCTGAGCCGATGTCGTCTGAATCGTAGAGTCTAAGGAAAGCATGGAAATCTTTTTTACAATCCTCATTTTGATCCTGGTGGTCTCCCTGTCCGGGGTGGTGACGCGCATGTTGCCGTTCCAGGTGCCGCTGCCGCTGATGCAAATCGCCATCGGGGCCCTGTTGGCCTGGCCGCATTTCGGGCTGCACGTCGATTTTGATCCCGAACTGTTCCTGGTGCTGTTCATCCCGCCGTTGCTGTTCGCCGACGGCTGGAAAACGCCGACGCGCGAGTTCCTGCATCACGGGCGTGAAATTCTCGGCCTGGCGCTGGTGCTGGTGCTGATCACCGTGGTCGGCGTCGGTTATCTGATCTACGCCATGGTGCCGGGCATTCCGCTGGTGGCGGCCTTCGCGCTGGCGGCGGTGCTGTCGCCGACCGATGCCGTGGCGCTGTCCGGCATCGTCGGCAAAGGGCGGATTCCCAAGCCGATCATGGGCGTGCTCGAGGGCGAGGCGCTGATGAATGACGCGTCTGGCCTGGTGTCGCTCAAGTTCGCCATCGCGGTGGCGATGGGCACGATGGTGTTCACCGTGGGCGGCGCGACCCTTGAATTCCTCAAAGTGGCGATCGGCGGCCTGTTGGCCGGCGTGGCGGTCACCTGGACTTACAGTAAATCGCTGCGGGTGATGAGCCGCTGGAGCGGCGACGATCCGGCGACCCAGATCGTGTTCCTGCTGCTGCTGCCGTTCGCGTCCTACCTGATCGCCGAACATATCGGCGTTTCCGGCATCCTGGCGGCGGTGGCGGCGGGGATGACCATCAGCCAATCCGGCGTGATCCGCAACGCACCGCTGGCGATGCGCCTGCGCGCCAACAGCGTATGGGCGATGCTGGAATTCGTGTTCAACGGCATGGTGTTCATCATGCTGGGCCTGCAGCTGCCGGGCATTCTTGAAACCTCCATCCTGCAGGCGGAGCTGGATCCGACCATCCAGACCTGGTATCTGTTCGCCGACGTGGCCACCATCTACGCCGCGCTGCTGGTGCTGCGTTTCACCTGGCTGTGGGTGATGAAGAAGGCCAGCAACCGCTTTATGAAAAAGCGTCCGCTGCAGTTCGGCGATTACAGCACGCGTGAGCTGTGGGTGGCGTCGTTCGCCGGGGTGCGCGGGGCGATTACCCTGGCCGGCGTGCTGTCGATACCGCTGTTGCTGAGCGACGGCACCGCCTTCCCGGCGCGCTATCAGCTGGTGTTTATCGCCGCCGGGGTGATCCTGCTGTCGTTGATTGTCGGCGTGCTGGCGTTGCCGCTGCTGTTGCGCGGCGTGCAGGTGACCGACAAGAGCGCCAGCAAGCAGGAAGAGCGCATGGCGATCGCCATGGCGGCCGAGGTGGCGATCGAGAGCGTGAATAAAATGGAAGAGCGCCTGGTCGCCGATACCGAAGAGAACCTCGATCCGCAGGTGTTGAAAGAGGTCAGCTCGCGGGTGACGGGCATGCTGCGGCGGCGTATCGCGTCGAAAGACGATATCGAGAATGCGCTGGCGATGGAAAACCTCGAGCGGCGTTTCCGCCTGACGGCGCTGCGCGCCGAGCGCGGCGAGCTGTACCACCTGCGCGCCACGCAGAAAATCAGCAACGAGACGCTGCAAAAACTGCTGCACGATCTCGATTTGCTCGAAGCGCTGTTGATCGAGCGCGAGGGGTAAACGCAGAGGGAGGAATAAACGGTTTTCCTCGTTATCCCCATCCTGAAGGGCCGCCTGTGCGGCCCTTGTTTTTTGGCTACTTGAGCGGCGGCCAGTAGTCGCGGCAGCAGGCGATCCAGGCCTGTGCGCTGTGCGACAAATAGCTGCCCTGGCGCCAGATCAGGCCGATTTTCCATTCCATGCGCGGTTCCAGCGGCAGCCAGACCAGGTTTTCCTTATCCAGCCAGCGGCAAACCGGCTCCGGCAGCATGGCGATGCCCACGCCGGCCTGCACCATCGAGGCGAGGAAGTCCCATTGGCCGCTGCGCACCGCGATTTGCGGTTCAAAACCGGCCAGGCGAAACGCCTTCATCAGCATCTTGTACAGCGCAAAGTCTTCGTTATAAATCAGGATCGGGCTGTCGGCCAATTCGGCGATATTGATGCTGGTGCGGTTGAGCCACTGCGGCGTGCGCGGCGCCACCACGCACATCGGGTGGCCCAGCAGCGGCAGAAAGGTCAGCGGCTGCTCCGAGTCGAAGGGCAACACCGTCATCGCCAGATCCAGTTCGCCGGACATCACCGCCTGTTCGACCGACAGCCCGCCCAGCTCGGAAATCTTCAATTCGATGCCGGGGTAGGTCTGACGAAAGCGGCGGATCAGATCGGCGATCTGCCTGCCGACCATCGGCGGAATGCCCAGCCGCAACACGCCCTTTTTCACCGAGCTGATGTCTTCCAGCTCCGCCTCCAACTGGCGGAATTCGTCGAGGATCGTCAGGCCGCGCTGATACACCGCCTGGCCGCTGTCGGTCAGGCGCAGCTTGCGGCCTTCGCGGATCAGCAGCGTGCATTCCAGCTCCTCCTCCAGATGCCGCAGCATTTTGCTGATGGTGGGCTGGGTGACGAACAGTTTTTCCGCCGCGCGGGTGAAGCTTTGCTGGCGCACCACTTCAACGAAGTAGCGCAGGGTGCGGACATCCACGTTAGGGTTCTCCTTGGGGACGCTACCGGCGGGAAACTATTCCCGGACGGCATGATGTCGATAATTTTAATTCATTTCAGGCGTGGTTTCCCGGCTGCGTATACTGTAGGCCGTCAATTATTTATTGTTTGAGGTCATCTTTCATGTCTCTGGCGTTACGCCGCGTTGCCCCCTCCCTGCTGACCCGTTTGCAGGTGCCGATTCAGGTGGCGTTGTATGCGGCGCTGTTCCTGATCGCCGATCGCCTGGTGCAACAATTCCACCTGCCGCTCCCCGCCAATATCGTCGGCATGCTGATGCTGCTGGCGCTGATCCTGCTGCGCATTCTGCCGCTCAACTGGGTCAAGGCCGGCTCCCGCTGGCTGCTGGCGGAAATGCTGCTGTTTTTCGTGCCGGCGGTGGTGGCGGTGGTCAACTATGCCCAGCTGCTGATGGTCGAGGGCTGGAAGATCTTTCTGGTGATCGCAGTCAGCACCATGCTGACGCTGGGCGCCACCGGGCTGGTGGTGGACAGGGTGTATCGGCTGGAGATTTGGCTGCAGCGGCGGAAGCAGCGCCATGAATGATTTTATCCTTAGCCTGGCCTGTTTTCTGGCGACGCTGGCGCTGTATTTCGCCAACAAGAAACTCTATCGCCGCCGCCGCACGTTGCTGCTGATGCCGCTGGTGCTGACGCCGATGATTCTGGTGTTGCTGCTGGTGGTCACCCATATCTCCTATCAGGACTACATCGGTGAAACCCACTGGCTGCTGTGGCTGCTGGGGCCGGCGACCATCGCCTTCGCGGTGCCGGTGTACGAGAATCTGCATATCATCCGTCGCCACTGGCTGTCGCTGACCGCCGGGGTAACGACCGCGGTGCTGGTGGCGGTGTACAGCTCGGTGTGGCTGGCGCGCCTGTTGACGCTGCCGGAAGAGGTGCAGCGCAGCCTGGCGGTGCGGTCGATCACCACGCCGTTCGCGCTGGAGGCCGCCAAACAGATGGGCGGGCAGCCGGATCTGGTGGCGCTGTTCGTGGTGATCACCGGGGTGTTCGGCATGGCGGTGGGGGATATTTTGTTTTTGCGGCTGGCGGTGCGCAGCCGTCTGGCGAAGGGCGCCGGATTTGGCGCCTCGTCGCACGGCGCCGGCACTGCCCGCGCCTATGAGCTGGGTCCGCAGGAGGGCGTGGTGTCGAGTTTGGTGATGATGCTGGCCGGCATCATCACGGTGGTGGCCGCGCCATTGATCGGCCGGCTGATGTGGTAAGACCTCTTGGGGCGGGCTCTGCCGCCCCATTGACATTGTCTGCGGTTGGGAACGGTGCCGTTGATTTGCGCACGAAAAAACGCAAAATTTTTTCAGCATAATTTTTCCCATTGTTATAACAAAAAGCGATAGAGCCGCTGCCGATAAAACCGGGCATAAATTTCGATGACAATGAATTAATTAAATTATTAATTATTGTTTTTCAAACAATAAAGTATAACTTATTGATATGGAGAGGCTCTTATCGTAAGAATTGCTGCATATTAATCTAGATGAATAATACAAAAAAATATTAATTATTCTCTAATCATCTCAGGTTAATACAAGTTCAATACCCTCGTCATCCCTGAGTAATATCGGGGAAATAAAATGGTCATTTATTCCCTTTCGCACGTTTCGCCAAAAAAAATATCCTCTCCTATACTTCACAGCTCAGCAAATTGAGGCACAGGGGGGACCTCTGGATTAGCCATTTTATCCTTTCTTAGTTGGGGGAGACCCAGCTTTTCTACGGTTTTTTTATTCTGACTTGAACTGTCGGGCGGCCTGTCTTTGCCTAAATCCTGACGGTCTATTTCATTAACGTAATGAAAACGTGCTAGAGAATATTATGAACAAACAAACTGATGTGAAGAGTGGGGAATTCCGTGCAGGGTCTCAGGCCGCAACGGAGAAAGTTGAGCTGCATGAAATAACAACCGCCCAGCGTGAACTCTGGCTGGGGGAAAACATCTCCAAAGATTTGTCGTTCAATATCTGGGGCTACGGACAGGTCGACGGGCCGCTCAACGTTAAACTGCTGCGGCAAGCCATCGACGCCATCGTCGAAGAAACGCCGGCTCTGCAAGCGCATTTTGTGGAAAAAGACGGTGAGCTTTATCAATACCGCGCGCCACGTACACATGAGCCGCTGTTCACGCTCGATCTCAGCAAGGAACCCGATCCTCTGCAGGCGGCCAGACGTTGGATGGTGGCGGATTCGGCGCTGCCGCGCCGCGCTACGGGAGAAGAACCTTTTAGTTTTTATGTCATTACGCTCGCACCGCAGCGCTACATCCTCTATCGCCGTTTCCACCATATGATCACCGACGGCCGCAGCGCTGAGGAAGTGATGCGGCGCATCGCGGCTTACTATAACGCGCTGGCGTCCGGCGGCGTCATCCCTGAATTCGCCAACTGCAATTTCTCTCTGCTGTATGAAAACGACATCAAGTACCGCGACTCTTCGCGCTTTTCTTCCGATCAGGCGTTTTGGCGGGAATACACCGCCGCCACGCCGCAGAGCTTGTCACGCAGGGCCGTATTGACGCCGGACGCTGCGATGCACCACAACACGCAGCTGCTGGAAAAAGACGCCCTGGATCGGCTGCAGCGGCAGGCCGACAATATCGGCGTACACCGTGCGCATATATTGGCCGCCGCCGTAGCATTATGTTTCTACAGCTTAACCGGCAGCGAATATCTTAATTTCAGCATGCCGGTGACCGGGACAAGGGAACGAAACAGTATTGGTATGACCTCTAACGTTGTCCCTTTGATTATTAAGGTTGAACCTCAACTAAGTCTGGCTGAATTTATCCAGAAAGTGGCGGCTGAAATAGCGAAAGTGGTTCGCCATCAATTATATCGCGGGGAGGATATTCGGCGTGATAATGGCGCGACGGATTCCGCCTGGTTTGGCCCTTCAATTAACATCGTTTCTTTCGACCACGGCGATCCTTTCTGGGGATGCCGCACCCGTTGGTATTACGGTGGCAATATTCCGTCCGGCGATCTACAGATTATGCTGTATGAAGACCAGCAGGCGAATGAACTGGACGTCACTTTTTCTGACGCCGCCTATGCAAATTCATTAGACGATCTGGATGTTTTGCAGCGTCGTTTCCAGTTCATTTTACGCGCGCTGAACGCTTCAACGACGGGAACGATCGAAGCGTTGGATCGGCAAGTGGCGACGTTGGCGGATGCCGAGGCCGGCGGCAGCTTTTACGCCAACCGGCGGCAACCGCCTGCCGGCGGCATCATCCGTTGGGATCGCCCGGCTCAGGCGCTGCAGCGCCTGGTGAGCTCGCTGAGCCATGGCGCGGGATGCGCGACGAAGATACTGTTGGCGGAGCGCGTGCTGGGCGTGACGACGCTGCTGGCGGTGAGCGATGAACGCCAGGCCGAACCCGGCACCCTGCTGCGCATCGAGACCGACGGCTGGGAGATCGCCGCGCATCCCGGCGTGGTGCGCGTCGGGCCGTTCTTGCGCGCCGACGACTCGATTCAGCCGGGTGATGCGCTGGCGCAGGCCTGCGGCCTGTCTGTCGGCTCGGTCTTGCCGACGCTTAGCGATGCCGAAGCTTCGCTGTTAGGCGCGGCGTATGGCGCCAGCGCTGACAGCGCCGCTTTCTGGCAACCGCGTCTGACACGCTTTTATCCGGCGCCGTTCCCGCCAGGGCCTGACCGCCGGGCGGACCTTCCCGCACGCTGGCAGGCCACGGCCTGGCAGCGCCTGGAAAAGATTGCCGGCGAGCAGGTGCTGGCGGCAGCAACCCTCTATCTGGCGCGCATGTGTAATGAAACCGATTTTCAGCTGGGTTGGATTACGTCGAACGATCGGGATTGGGGACGTTGGGCTCACCTGAGCGCGCGCGTGCTGCCGCTGCAGGTCTCAGTTGATCACTCCTACAATTTCCAGCAGGCATTGGCCGCGCTGGAACAAGAATACGGCCGGTTGCGCGCTCATGCTGATTATCATCCCGCGTTGCTGACGGGCGATGCGGATCTGCGGGCGCCCCAAGCTTGGCCGACGGCGGTATCGATCGTCAGCCGGCGTTCAGAGACAGGGTTGCAGCCTGAAGACGAGGGCTTGGCTGCCATCATGGCTTCCGGCTCGCGCGCGGTATTGCAAATCTGCAAGGCTGACGGCGCCTTCCGTTGGGTATACGACGCCGCCTCAGTGGCTGACGAACAGATGTTGCGTGCGACGCAACATCTGCTGATGCTGCTCAACGACGCGGTGAGAGCGGGCTCTCATCGTCGCACCATCGGCGAACTCAATCTGGTTTCCGAGGAAGAACGCACGCAGTTGCTGCAGAGCCTCAATCACACCGTTGCTTCGCACTCGCCGGCGGCGTGTCTGCATCGGCTGTTCGAAGCGCAGGTCAAACGCACGCCAGATGCGACGGCGATGACATACGGCGACGACAGCCTGACTTACGCTGAATTGAATACCTGGGCGAACCGATGGGCCCATCGGCTGGTAGAGCTTGGCGTACAACCGGACAGTCTGGTGGCGCTGTGCGCCGGACGCGGTCTGCCGATGCTGGCCGGGTTGCTGGGGATCCTCAAAGCCGGCGGCGCCTATGTGCCGTTGGATCCCGCCTATAGCGGAGAGCGGCTACAGTACATCCTGGCGGACTCCGCGCCGGTGCTGCTGTTGGCGGATGAACTTGGCAGGCAAGCGCTGGGCGGCTGCGAGGTGCCGGTATTGGCGCTGGAACAGCCGTTGACGGGGAAAAGCGACGATCTGCAGGACGTCGAGGTGCGGCCATCACACCTGGCGTATGTGATTTACACCTCCGGTTCGACCGGCAAACCGAAAGGGGTCATGGTGGAGCATCGCCAGGTCGCGCGCTTGTTCAGCGCCACCAACGCCTGGTTTAACTTCAGCGCCGCCGACAAGTGGTGCCTGTTCCACTCATTCGCCTTCGACTTTTCGGTTTGGGAGATCTGGGGCGCCTGGTTGTATGGCGGCCAGCTGTTCATCGTACCGCAGGAGAGCGCCCGTTCGGCGCCGGACTTTTATCATTTCGTCTGCCGCAGCGGCATCACGGTACTGAATCAGACGCCGAGCGCCTTCAAAGCCTTTATCCAGGCTCAGGCACACAGCGAAGCGCGCCATCAGCTGCGCGAGATCGTGTTCGGTGGTGAAATGCTGAAGCCTTCCGATCTCGCGCCGTGGTTTGCTCGTCCAGAGAACCGGCAGACGCGATTGGTCAACATGTACGGCATCACCGAAACCACGGTGCACGTGACGTACCGGCCGCTGTCGGCGCAGGATACGGCGATCGTCGCCAGCCCGATCGGCTGCCGTATTCCGGATTTGCGGCTGTATCTGCTGGGCGGCGATGGCGAACCGGTGCCGATGGGGGCGATCGGCGAACTGTACGTCGGCGGTGAAGGGGTGGCGCGAGGGTACCTGAACCGGCCCGAATTGACGGCGGAACGTTTTCTCGAAGACCCTTTCAACCGGGCGCCGGGTGCGCGCATGTATCGCACCGGCGATCTGGCGCGCTATCTGCCGGGGGGGGATATCGAATACCTGGGGCGCAACGACCAGCAGGTGAAAATCCGCGGCTTCCGCATCGAGTGCGGTGAGGTGGAAGCGCAGCTGAGCGCCGATCCGCGCGTGCGCAGCGTAGCCGTGGACGCTATCGACGATGGCGACGGGAATAAGCGACTGGTGGCGTGGGTGGTTCCGGCGCCGGAGACGGAACGCGCTACGCTGGCGACCGAATTGCGCCGGCATCTGCAGGCGCGGTTGCCGGACTATATGGTGCCGGCGGCTTACGTTTGGCTGGAGGCGTTGCCGCTGACCGGCAACGGCAAATTGGACAAGCGCGCCCTGCCGGTGCTGCAGGTCGACGCCTGTGCGCGCGAGGCCTATGCGCCGCCGCAGGGCGAGGCAGAAAATCTGTTGGCGGCTATCTGGCATGAGCTGTTGGGCGTAGAACGGATTGGCCGTTACGACCACTTCTTCGAACTGGGCGGGCATTCGCTGATGGCGGTGCGCCTGGCGAACCGCGTGCAACAGGCCGGATGGCAGCTGCCGTTGCAGGCGCTGTTCGCCAGTCCGGTGTTGCACGTGTTGGCCCAGGCGCTGCAGGTTGCGCCGACGCAGGAATCGATCCCGATGCTGCCGGTGGCGCGCGATGGGGAATTGCCGCTGTCGTTTGCTCAGCAGCGTCTGTGGTTCCTGACCCAGTTGGAGGGGATGAGCGAAACCTACCATATCCCGCTGGCGTTGCGGCTGCGCGGTCGGTTGGACCGGCAGGCGTTGCAACAGGGGCTGGACGCGCTCTATGCGCGCCACGAATCGCTGCGCAGCCGGTTCATCACCCGGGAAGATCGGCCACAGGTACAGATTTTGCCGGCAAACGGGTTACCGCTTGCGTTCCACGATCTGCGACGTCACCCCGCGCAGGCTGAAACGCTGTGTCGTCAGGCGGCCACTCAATCGTTCGATTTGACGCAGGGGCCGCTGGTGCGCGCCGCGCTGCTCCGCCTGGCGGATGAGGAGCATCTGTTCCTGCTCACCTGCCATCACATCGTCTCCGACGGCTGGTCTACCGGCATACTGCTGCGCGAATTGGGCGCGCTGTACGGCGCTTTCCGTCGAGGCGAGGCCGATCCGCTGCCGCCGCCGACCTTGCAATACCCGGATTACGCAGCCTGGCAGCGTCGCTACCTGACGCCGGAACGGCTGGCGGCGCAGGCGCAATACTGGCGTGAAACGCTGAGCGATGCGCCGGCGCTGCTGACGTTGCCGACCGACCGGCCGCGTCCGACGGTACAGTCTTTCAGCGGCGCAGAAGTGCCGATCGCGATCGACGCCGAGTTGACGCAGGCGCTGCGTCAATTCAGCCGACAGCATGGCGGCACGCTGTTTATGACGGTGCTGGCGGCCTGGAGCCTGGTGCTGGCGCGCATGGCCGGACAGCAGGAGCTGGTGATCGGCACGCCGGAGGCCAACCGCGGCCGGCTGGAAACCGAATCGCTGGTCGGTTTCTTCGTCAGCACGCTGGCGCTGCGCATCGATCTTCGCGACGATCCGGATCTGCCGACGCTGCTCGAACGGATCCGCCACACAGTGCTGGCGGCGCAGGAAAACCGCGATCTGCCGTTCGAGCAGGTGGTGGAGCTGGTCAACCCGCCGCGCCATCTGGGCTATACCCCACTGTTCCAGGTGATGCTGGCCTGGCAGGACGGCTCGGTGCGCAATATTCCGCTGCCTGGACTGCAGGCCGAGAGCGCCGAGTTGGGCTATCGGATCGCCAAGTATGATTTGACGCTCGATCTGGCCGATACCGGCGAAGGCATCAGCGGCACGCTGAACTTCGCCACGGCGTTGTTCGATCGCGCCACCGCCGAGCGTTACGGCGCCTATCTGGTGCAGGTGCTGCGGGCGATGGCGACAAACGCTTCGCAGTCTGCTTCGCATATCGATCTGCTGCCGGCCGCTGAGCGCGAACTGCTGTTGTATGGCTGGAACCGAACCGCGGAAGCTTATCCGGCGCAGAACCCTGTTCACGCCCAGTTTGAACAGTGGGCGCGGCGTACGCCGGATGCCATCGCGTTGGTAAACGAGGCGGACAGCCTTAGCTACGCGCAATTGAACGCCCGCGCTAACCAACTGGCACACCAACTTATCGGACAGGGTGTACGCCCCGGCGACCGCGTGGCCACGTCGCTCGAACGCAGTTTCTCTCTGGTCATTGCCCAGTTGGCGATCCTCAAGGCGGGCGCCGCTTATGTGCCGCTCGATCCGCACCTGCCTGTTGCGCGGCAGGCGTGGATCATCGGCGACAGCGGAACGACGTTGATCCTGTGCGATCGCGATCTCGATCGCGAGATAGCCGGCGAGATCGAATGTCTGCGTATCGATCGTCTGCGGCAGGATCCGACCCACGATCCGGCGGTGGCTCGCGCCGGCGACGCACCGGCTTACATCATGTATACCTCGGGCTCGACCGGCACGCCTAAAGGCGTGATGGTGACGCATCAAGGCATCCTCCGACTGGCGATTAACAATCGGTTTGCGGCGTTCGAACGCGGCGATCGCTTTGCTTTCGCCGCTAATCCGGCATTCGACGCCAGCACGTTGGAAATGTGGGGCGCGTTGCTCAATGGCGCCAGTCTGGCGATCATTGCGCCGGAGGTGTTGACGGATGCCGATGCGTTGGCGGCAGCGCTGGTGCGGCAAGAGATTAACGTCTTGTTCCTGACCACGTCGTTGTTTAACCAATATGTCCATAGCATCGCCGCGACGTTGGCGCAGCTGAAATATCTGATCAGCGGCGGTGAAGCCGCGGATCCGCACGCCTTTGCTCGTATGCTGAAAGAGGCGGGGCCGGTGCGTCTGGTCAATGCCTATGGGCCGACGGAAGGCACCGTTATCGCCACTGCGGCGATAGTTGAACAAGTGGGGCCATGGCAACGCCTGCCGATCGGCCGGCCGATCGGCAATACGCACATCTATCTGCTGGATGAGCATTTGCAGCCGGTGCCGCTCGGGGCCACCGGTGAGCTCTATATCGGCGGTGCCGGCGTGGCATTGGGTTATCTCAATCGCGCCGAACTGACGGCAGAACGGTTCCTGGCGGATCCCTTCAATCCCGGAGACCGGATCTATCGTACCGGCGACCTGGCGCGCTACCTGCCGGACGGCAATATCGACTACCAAGGCCGTAACGATCGGCAGGTGAAAATTCGAGGCTTCCGCATCGAATGCGGTGAAATCGAGGCGCGAGTGGCTGGTCATCCGGCGGTGCGCGAAGCGGTGGTGGATGTCCTCGGCGAAGCGAACAATAAACGGCTGGTGGCGTGGGTGGTGCCGGAGGCTGAAGCGGACCGTCAGACGTTGGCGGTGACGCTGCGGCAGTATCTGGCGGGCATGTTGCCGGAGTTTATGCTGCCGACGGCCTGGGTTGCGCTGGATACGCTGCCGCTGACGCCGAACGGCAAGTTGGATCGGCGCGCGCTGCCTGAGCCGCAAGAGGACGCCTACGTGCGTGAGGTTTACGCCGAACCGGAAGGCGAGCTGGAAACGCTGCTGGCGGGGATCTGGCGCGAGTTGCTGGTCATTGAGCGTGTAGGACGTCACGATAACTTCTTCGAACTGGGTGGCCATTCGTTGCTGGCGGTCAAACTGATGGCGCAGCTGCGCCGTGTGGGGTTGAGCGCCGGGGTACAAACGCTGTTCACCGCGCCGACGCTGTCGACGTTGGCGCAGACATTGGTCACGCAGCAAGAGGTGAGCGTGCCGGCCAACGGTATCCAACCGGGTTGCGCTTCCATTACGCCGGAGATGTTGCCGCTGGCGGCGCTGAGCCAGCCGGAGATCGACGCGGTGGTGGCGCAGGTGCCGGGCGGTGTGGCCAACGTACAGGACATCTACGCTTTGTCGCCGCTGCAGGAGGGGATTTTGTTCCACCATCTGCTGGCGGAGCAGGGCGATCCGTACCAGCTGTCCGCGGTGCTGCGTTTCGACAGCCGTGCGCGTCTGGATGCCTGGCTGGCGGCGATGCAGCAGGTGATCGACCGCCATGACATTCTGCGCACCGCGTTCATCACCCAGGGCGTGTCTTCGCCGGTGCAGGTGGTGTGGCGCAAGGCCGAGTTGTCGCTGCAAGAACTGCGGCTCGATCCGGCGCAGGGCGATATCGGTTCGCGGCTGACGGCGTTGTTTGATCCGCGCCGCGTACGGCCAGACCTGACGCGCGCGCCGTTACTGAGCTTTGTCGCTGCACGGGAAGAGGAGGGCAGTTGGTGTGTGCTCCAGCAGTGGCATCACCTGATCGGCGACCACTCGACCCTGGCGGTGATGCAGGAGGAAATCAATCTGATCCTGGCCGGACGCGGAGACGAATTGGCCAAGGCGCCGCCGTTCCGCAACGCGGTGGCGCAGGCGCGGCTCGGCGTCAGCAACGCTGAACACGAGCAGTTCTTCCGCACTCTGCTGGCGGATATCGATGAACCGTCGCTGCCGTTCGGCCTGAGCGATGTGCATGGCGAAGGGCGAGATATCTCGACGGCGCACCTGGCATTGCCGCATGCGCTCAATCAGCAGCTGCGGCGGCAGGCGCGACGGATGGGCGTCAGCCTGGCCAGTCTGTGCCATCTGGCCTGGGCGCAGGTGCTGGCGCGCGCCACCGGCCGCGATGAGGTGGTGTTCGGCACCGTGTTGCTGGGCCGCATGCAGGCCGGAGACGGGGCGGAACGGGCGCTCGGACTGTTTATCAACACCTTGCCGCTGCGGCTGGATGTCAATGAGGTTGGCGCAGAATCGGCGGCGTTGCAGGCGCATATCCGGCTGAGCGGACTGCTGGCCCATGAGCATGCGCCGCTGGCCTTGGCGCAGCGCTGCAGCGGCGTCGCCGCGGGCACGCCGCTGTTCAGCGCCCTGCTGAACTATCGGCATAACAGCGGCGAGGAGACTGCCTTGCCGGCCGGCGTGACGCTGTTGGATAGCCAGGAACGCACCAACTATCCGTTCGTGTTGTCGGTCGAGGACGGCGGCGATTCGTTGGGCCTGACGGCGCAGGTCAGACAGCCGATTGAAGCGCTGCGCGTGTGCGGTTACATGGCGCAGGCGTTGAGCGCCTTGGCGCAGGCGCTGGAAGAGGCGCCGCAGACACCGATCTGCGAACTGGACGTGATGCCGGATGAGGAGTATGCGCTGCAGCTGTGCAGCTGGAATCATACGACGGAACCTTACCCGGCGGATACCTGCGTGCACGAACTGTTTGAACAACAGGCGCAGTTGACGCCACAGGCCGTCGCCGTGATCCAGGGGGAGCGGCAGCTCAGTTACGCGCAGTTGAATGCGCGCGCTAACCGGTTGGCGCACCGGCTGATTGAGCGCGGCGTACAACCGGGCGATCGGGTCGCGGTGCGGCTGACGCGCAGCATCGAACTGGTTTGCGCCCAACTGGCGATCGTCAAGGCCGGTGCGGCGTATGTGCCCCTCGATCCGCAACTGCCGACCGCGCGTCAGGCGTGGATCGTCAATGACAGCGGCGCGTGTCTGATGCTGGCAGAGACCGCCGGCAATGAGGGCATTCCGCAGCTGCCGGTCGAGGATTGCGAAGGCAATGACGGTAATCCGGCGTTGCGATTGTCGAGCGGCACGACGGCCTACATCATGTATACCTCCGGTTCGACCGGTACGCCGAAAGGGGTCATGACGCCGCACCAGGGCATTACTCGTTTGGTGCGCAACAATCGCTACGCCGCCTTTGACGCTGAAGACCGCGTTGCCTTTGCCGCCAACCCGGCGTTTGACGCCAGCACGATGGAGGTGTGGGCGGCCCTGCTGAACGGCGGTGCGCTGGTGGTGATAGCGCCGGAGGTCATGATGGAAGCCGAACGTCTGGCGGCCGAACTGCAGCGTCATCGCATCACCACGCTGTTCTTGACCACCGCGTTGTTCAATCAGTATGTGCACAGCATCAGCGGCGCGCTGGCGCAGCTGAAATATCTGATCAGCGGGGGGGAGAAAGAGGATCCGGGCGCTTATGCGCGGTTGCTGCAAGAACAAGGGCCGGTGCAACTGATCCATGCCTATGGGCCGACGGAAACCACGACCTTTGCGACCACGGCGCGTATCGAGCGGGCCGAAGGGGAGGCGCGTTTGCCGATTGGTAAACCGATCGGCAATACCCGCACGTACTTGTTGGACGCCCGTGGGCGCCCGGTGCCGATGGGGGCGATAGGAGAACTGCACATCGGCGGCGTGGGGGTGGCGTTGGGATACCTGAACCGGCCGGAACTGACGGCGCAGCGTTTCCTGAGCGATCCGTTCAACCCGGTCGGCGGCGGCCGCATGTATCGTACCGGCGATCTGGCGCGTTATCTGCCGGACGGTTGTCTTGAATACCAAGGGCGGTGCGACCAGCAGGTCAAGTTGCGCGGGTTCCGCATCGAACCGGGCGAGATCGAGGTGCAGCTGGCAGCGAGCCCGTGGGTGCGGGAAGCGGTGGTGCAGGTTTGTTCGACGGAGCACCACCCGCGTCTGGTCGCCTGGATCGTACCGGCGGCCGAGGGGGAACGCAGCGCGCTGCAAGGGCAGTTGCGGGCCTATTTGAGCGAACGGTTGCCGGAGTACATGGTGCCGTCGGCTTATGTCTGGCTGGATGCGCTGCCGTTGACCGCCAACGGTAAGTTGGATCGGCGCGCCTTGCCGGAGCCGGAGTGTGCGGCAGTCGGCGCTCGGGAGTATGCGGCGCCTCAGGGTGAGACCGAAACGACGCTGGCGCGGGCATGGTGCGAGCTGCTCGAGATTGGCCAGATAGGACGCCACGACAATTTCTTCGAGCTCGGCGGCCATTCACTGCTGGCGGTGCGTCTCTCCAGCCAACTGCGTCAGCAAGGCATCACCTTGCCGGTACAGGCGATCTTCAACCATCCGATCTTGGCCGAATTGGCCGAACGGATCGATCGTCGCACCGCCGAGGCTCCGCTGTGCAAAGCGGTGCCGGCTCGCAGCAGCGGCAGCCGACCGCCGCTGTTCTTCGTCCCGACCGGCTTTGGCGATCACTCTTATGTATTTGAATTGGCCAAGGAGATCGATGAAAGCTTCCCGGTCTACGCTGTGCCGTGGCCGGCGGTGGAGGAGAAGCCGGCGACCATGAGCGACATGGCCGCCAGCGCCGTGGCGTTGATTCGCGAAGTGCAGCCGCAGGGGCCCTACCATCTGGCGGGGTACTCTTCCGGCGGGGTGTTGGCCTATGCCATCGCCGAGCAACTGCAATCGAGCGGGGAAGCGGTCGCTTTCCTGGGGCTGATTGACACGTTGCGGCCGGTGGAGGCGATGCACAGCCCGGTCCAGCTGTTGCTGAACTGGGTGGAATCCACGCAGGAGAGGCCGGATCCGCAGTTCTGTCAGCAGTTGGCCGAGCTGCCGCTACCGGAGGCGATAGCGGCCGTGCAACGCGCCGGGATCAAGACTCAGCGTGCGGAAGTGGCCGACGAGGCGGCCCTCTGGCAACAGCGACACCATTACGCCAAGCTGGTGGAGGCGACTCAGGTGCAGCCTGCATCGCTCAAGATCCATCTGTTCAAGGCGAAGCAGGAGCAGGTTTCCGCCAATTCGCAGAACGAGCAGTTCCAGGCGTACTGGCAGAAGATCAAGCAGGCGGGATATTGCCGCGAAGACGCTTCCGCGCTGGGATGGGATAGGCTGTTGCCGCCGGCGACCGTCCGCGTCAGCCAGGTCAACGGCGACCATGTGTCGATGATGGAGCATCCGGTTCACCGGCGTGAGCTGGGCCAGCACTTCAATCTGGCGTTGCGCGATCTCGGACAGGCGTAAGTCGGCGGGATAGACGATCAGAAAGCCCTCGCAAGAGGGTTTTTTTTATCCGGTGACAACGCCCCGATGGCGCCGATGAACCTTTGTTTACCCGTTGGCGGCGGCTTTGACGAGTTCCACCACCAGCGGTGAAAGCTCGCCGCGCAGCGCGGCGCGTTCCGACTGGAAAAGCGTGGCGGCGTAAAAACGCCGGCCCGGCAGTTCGATGGCGCGTACGTCGCCTTCGGTGTCGTGGCCGCTGATGATCAGCGGGAAATGCTGCAGATCGGCGACGAAGTCCGGATTCACGCCGAAGTTGCAGTGGTAGCCTTCATGGGCGTTCAGGCTGCCGTAGGCCTGCGCGACGCGGGTGTCAGGCTGAAAAACGATGTCGCCGGTTTTTTCCACCAGCGAGCAGCTCAATGGGGCGATCACCAGCCGGCCACCGCTGTCGGTTTCCGCATGACCGGCGTCGTGCCAGCCCATCACATTGCGGGCGTATTCGACGATGGCGTATTGAAAACCGCCGCAGGAGCCGAGGAACGGCACGTCGTTTTCCCGCGCATGACGGATCGCCATAAACGCGCCGTCGTCGTGACGATACGGGCTGCCTGGCACTACCCAGATGGCGTCGAAATCTTGCAGCGCGTCGGGGGAGGTCAGGGTTTCGGTCGGGAGCCACTGGGGCTGAACGTCGATGTCGAGGTGGGCGGCGGTGAGCTGGAGTGCCACGGGGATAGCCTGGTGGGCCACGGCTTGCGGGTTGTAATCACCGACCAGAGCAATGCGGACTTGAGCTTTCATCATTTCCTTTCCTGTGCGGGTAAAAAAGGAGATTACAGGAAAGCGGGAGCCCGAGCCGCAGATTTTTTAAACGCGGCGCACAAAAAAGCCCGGCGTTGGCCGGGCTGAAAAAAGAGGGTCAGTACAGCGAGGGCGCGCCAGCCGGTCGGGTTTTGAAACGGCGGTGCAGCCACATGTATTGCTCCGGCGCCCGCATGATCTCTTTCTCGATCACTTTGTTCATGTAAGCCGCCGCCGCCTGTTCATCGCTGAGCGGATAGTCTTCCAGAGCCGGTTGGATCAGCAGGTCGTAGCCGCGGCCACCCTCGCGGCGGATCAGCACCACCGGCACCAGCGCCGGGTTGGCCATGCGCGCCAGCATGAAGGTGCCGCTGGTGGTGGCAGCCTTATCGACGGCGAACAGCGGCGCGAATACGCTGCCGCGCGGGCCGTAGTCCTGATCCGGCGCGAACCACACCGCCTCGCCGCGCTTGAGCGCATGCACCATGCCGCGCAAATCCTTGCGATCGATCATCGCCTTGTTGGAACGCATGCGGCCTTTGGTCTGCGCCCATTCCATCGCCTTGTTGTTATGCGGACGGTACATCGCCATCATCGGCTGACACAGGCCCATCGCCCGGCCGCCCAGCTCCAGCGACATAAAATGCACGCCGATCACCAGCACGCCGCGCTCGTCGCGCTGCGCCATTTTGAGGTGGTTGATGCCGGAGACGTTGAACCAGCGCTTGACGCGTTTATCTGACCAGAACCAGGCCATGCCGGTTTCCAGCAGGCCCATGCCGAGGGATTCGAAATTGCCCACCACTTTGCGCTCGCGCTGCGCTTCGTCCATCTCGGGGAAGCACAGCTCGAGGTTGCGACGGGTGATGGTGACGCGGCGCTTGAGAAAACGCATCGAGGTGCGTCCCATCCACACCCCCAGACGGTAGAGCAGTGGATAGGGGAGCTGTACCAGCAGGAACAGCAGAGCGAGGCCGAACCAGGTTAGCCAGTAGCGCGGGTGCAGCAAGGCCAGTTGAAATGCTTTGGCTGATTTCATAGAAACTCGTTTTATACGTTAAAAGGGGCAGCAAGCTGTAACGCATAAAGGTTCCACTCGATAGCGATACGACTACTCAGACACCCGGGTACGGCCAGGGTTTAGTCGGAATTCCATAATTGACTAAACATTTACATTCGAAGGGCGGTTTGCGCTGCTATCAGGCTTCGGAGGGATAGCTGTTGGCCAGCGGAGGCGGCTCTAGGAATGCTTATGCTAACACAGGGTACGGGGTGCGGCGGAAGAGGGGCATGCGAATATTCTCATTCGCGTTGCCCCTGAGTTGAGGATTGGCGCGTTTTACAGGCTGGGAATGATAATCGCGGCGAAGATCGCGGCGATCACCAGCCATTTCAGCAGGTAGTAACCGCGGCGGTTGCGCGCTTTCAGGCGTTGGCCGGCATCGCGCACCGCGTTGACGTATTTGAAGATGCGGTTGATGCCGCCGGTGCGGTCCTGATCGTCGTTCGGCGAACTGGCCGCCGACATCAGCGTAGCGCCGACCCAGTGGTTGACTGCCTGCGCCCAGCGCCATTTCATCGGCCGCTCGACGTCGCAAAACAGAATGATGCGCGTCTGATCGGTGGCGTTCTGCGCCCAGTGCACGTAGGTCTCGTCGAAGATCACCGCCTCGCCGTCGCGCCAGCTGTGCTGCTCGCCGTCTACTTCGATGAAGCAGCGATCGTCGTTGGGCGTCATCAGCCCCAGGTGATAGCGCACCGAGCCGGCGTAAGGATCGCGGTGTTTACCCAGGTGGCTGCCGGGCGGCAGCTCGGCGAACATCGCCGCCTTGACCGACGGGATGCGGTTGAGCAGCTCGACGGTTTTTGGACACAGCGTCTGCGCCGAAGGGTGACTGTCGCTGTACCATTTCAGATAGAAACGTTTCCAGCCGCGTTTGAAGAAGGTGTTGAAGCCGGCATCGTTATGCGACTGCGCCTTTTTGATATGATCCTGCAGGCGCACCGCTTCTTCGCGGATCGTCTGCCAGTTGTCGGTCAGCGTCTGCAGCTCCGGGAAGCCTTTTTCGTCGAAATAGGGCTGTTTGGCGGGCAAACGGGAGAAACCGGTCATAAACATGTTGATCGGCCCCATAAACGTGGAGTGATCGAACAGCTGACGGGTAAGCTTTTGTTTCTCTTTGCCGCGGGAGTGTGCGTAGAGGAAGCTGATGATAAAAATGCCGATAATGATCGCGGCAACCATAGAATCCATCCCTGTTAGTGCTTGTTAAAAATTCGTACAAATTATAGTTTTGTGACAGGAAAAATTTAACTTTTTCGTGCGCTTTCCCCGCTCATGCTGCTTAGTGGCATAAAAAATCAATAAAACTGTTTGTAATAAAATTTTATATCGATTTTTTTGGTTTTAGTACTATTCTTAAATCGTTCAAGGGGCGTTTCATGCCATCTTGTTTCATGACGAATGGCACGTATCTGAGAAAAGAGGGACTTATGAAGAAATCAATCATTGCCTTGTCTGCACTGCTGCTCGCTTCCCCGGTGTTCGCTGCTGAAACCGCGACCAACACCGCCGCTCACGCCAGCAACGAGGTTGTCGCTGAGGCGCATAAAGGGGCGGATACCGCCAAAGAAAAGCTGCACCAGTCTCAGGACAAGGGTGAAGAGCTGAAGCTGAAAGCCAAGCACGCCGCCGAAGGCAAGAGCGATAGCGTTGGCAGTAAAGTGAGCGAAGGCTCGCAAAAAGCCTGGCACTCCACCAAACAGGGTACGGAGAAGGCTTGGGACAAGACCAAGCAAGGGGCGGAAAGCCTCAAAAACAAAGCGACCGAGTAAGGTCTCCGCTTTTTACCCCAAGGGCCGCGTTGGGCCTTTTTTATTGCCTGCAAACCGGGCGTGCCCCAAAGAAAAAGGCGCTTATCAAATGAGATAAAGCGCCTTTTCAACACGTTAACTGACTAGTATCAGTTCATGCCGTATTTTTTCAGCTTCTTGCGCAGCGTGCCGCGGTTGATGCCCATCATCAGGGCTGCGCGGGTTTGGTTGCCACGGGTGTATTGCATCACCATGTCCAACAGTGGCTGTTCAACTTCAGCCAGTACCAGCTCATACAGGTCATTTACGTCTTGACCGTTCAGTTGAGCAAAATAGTTCTTCAGTGCTTGTTTAACCGAGTCACGCAGAGGCTTTTGAGTCACCTGATCTTGTGAGTTAACGGTAGAAACGGTCAGTACGTCAGAATTTACGCGTTGTTCGAACATAGTTCTGTCAGCTCTTTTTTTACGCTAAGATTTTCGAAATATGCCTCCAACGCCTCCAGCTGTTCGCTGGCATCCTCTATGGCGTTGAATGTGCGCCGAAACTGGTCATTCGGAGCGTGTTCCTGGAGATACCAGGACACGTGCTTACGAGCAATCCGGAATCCCTTGCCTTGGCCATAGAAGCCGTGCAATTCCCGAATGTGCCCAATCAACAAGCGCTTCACCTCGCCAAGCGGCATCGGCGGCAGCAACTCCCCAGTGTCCAGATAATGCTGGATTTCCCGGAAGATCCAGGGTCTCCCCTGAGCAGCGCGGCCTATCATCAGGGCATCGGCCCCGGTGTAGTCGAGCACTGCTCTGGCTTTATGCGGGTCAGTAATATCCCCATTCGCGATAATCGGAATGGAAACACTCTGCTTAACTGCCCGAATGCTGTCGTATTCCGCGTTGCCGTTAAACAGACAGGCGCGGGTTCGGCCGTGAATCGTCAGGGCCTGAATACCACAGTCTTCGGCCAGTTGGGCAATCTCTACACAGTTACGGTGCTCTGGCGCCCAGCCGGTGCGAATCTTCAGCGTTACCGGCACATCCACCGCGTCGACCACCGCGTGGAGGATCCGTTTAACCAGATCCGGGTACTGCAACAAAGCGGACCCGGCAAGCTTCCGGTTCACTTTTTTGGCCGGGCATCCCATGTTGATGTCGATGATCTGCGCGCCGCTGGCCACGTTGATACGCGCGGCGGCGGCCATATCATCAGGATCGCATCCGGCAATTTGCACGGAGCGGATCCCAGGTTCATCGCTATGCACCATACGCAGACGCGACTTATCCGTCCGCCACACCTCCGGGTTGGAGGAGAGCATTTCGGATACAGCCATCCCAGCACCCATTGCATGACAGAGGGTTCTGAACGGGCGATCTGTAATACCGGCCATCGGGGCCGCAATCAGGCAATTAGTAAGCTGGTGGTGTCCAATGCGCATAGACAAAGAGTGACCATACTGTGTCCGCAAGGGCGCGTATATTACGCATTTTTGCGTCGAGATGAAAGGCCAAACTTTAACCAATTGGCCCGATATTAGGACGGAAAATACGCTACGCGGCGATTCATAAAAATATTATATATATTTTACAATAAGTTGACGAAAAGTGCTTATTTTGTGTGCGGCAAAATATTCGCCTTTGCGCAGGATATTATCTGCATTCGCCCGCTATTTTTGCCGGGATAGCCTGCCTGGAAGGCGCATTCTCAGGGCGATCCGTCGTTGAGCGGCGAAAAATTGCATAAAATTTTGTGCCGCCCGAGGGCCGATCGCCGGACAAAAAAAATCCACCGGCGCAGGGCCGGTGGACGAGAGGGGCACTATACCGTGACGCTTACTTGCGGCGGCCGGTAATGCGGCACCACTCTTCGCGCTCGGCGACCGGGTCGAGCGTGAACTTCTCTGCGTAGGCTTCCGCTACGCTGCTCGCCTGGCTGGCCAGCACGCCGGACAGCCCCAGATGGCCACCGGCCTTCGGCAGACAGCCGATCAGCGGCGCCAGCTCGCGCAGCGGGCCGGCGAGGATGTTGGCGACCACCACGTCCGCCAGCAGGTCGGCAGGCTGGTCTTTCGGCAGATACAGCTCCAGACGCTCTGAAACGCCGTTACGCTGCGCGTTGTCGCGGCTGGCCTGAATGGCCTGGGGATCGATGTCGATGCCGATAGCGCGCGCCGCACCCAGCTTCAGCGCGGCGATCGCCAGGATGCCGGAGCCGCAACCGAAGTCGATAACGGTTTTGCCGGCCAGATCGAGGCCGTCCAGCCACTGCAGGCACAGCGCGGTGGTCGGGTGGGTGCCGGTGCCAAACGCCAGGCCCGGATCGAGCATCACGTTGACCGCGTCAGGATCGGGCACGTCACGCCAGCTCGGGCAGATCCACAAGCGCTCGCCGAAACGCATCGGGTGGAAGTTGTCCATCCACTCGCGCTCCCAGTCCTTGTCTTCCAGCTGTTCTATCTTGTGGCGGAAACCGGCGCCCAGCAGCGGGTGCTGTTCCAGCATCGCCACCACCTCGGCCATATCGGTTTCGGCGTCGTACAGGCCGATCACATCGGTATCGCCCCACAGCAGGGTTTCACCCGGCAAGGGTTCGAACACCGGATTGTCGTGGGTGTCCTGGAAGGTCACCGACACGGCGCCGCTTTCCACCAGCGCGTCGCTCAGGTCTTCCGCCTGGCTGCCGGTGGTGTTCAGTTTGAGTTGGATCCAAGGCATAGCAATTCTCTTCAAGAGGGTAATGATGACGCCGCCCGGCGCTTTTCGCCGACGACGTTACCGAGATAAAACGCCAACAGGCTGAGCAACAGCGAAGGCACGATAGGGTGCAGCCCCGCCGGTTGCAGGTTGAAGCTGGCCAATAGCGTATAGCATACCGCACCCGACACCATTGAGCTAAGCGCTCCCTGTGCATTGGCGCGTTCCCAATACAGGCCCAGCACCAGCGGCCACAGGAAGACCGCCTCCAGCCCGCCGAAAGCCAGCAGGTTGAGCCAGATGATCATCTCAGGCGGCCGCCAGGCCGCCAGCAGCACCAGCAGACCGAGGATCAGCGTGGTCAGGCTGGAGAAGCGCTTGATCAATCGCTCGTTGTGGATCTGCTGCGGCCGCACGCCCAGGTAGAGATCCTTGATGATGGTGGCGGAGGATTGCAGCAGTTGGGCGTTGATGGTCGACATGATCGCCGCCATCGGCGCCGCCAAAAAGATCCCGGCGGCGTACGGCGGCAGCACGGTGATCATCAGCGTTGGGATCACCTGATCGGGGATCTTGAGATCGGGCAATACCGCGCGGCCGAGCGCGCCGGCCAGGTGCATGCCGAACATCAGCACCGCCACCACTACGGTGCCGAGCAGAATGCCGCGATGCACCGCCTTGCTGTCCTTGTAGGAGATGCAGCGCACGGCGGTGTGGGGCAGGCCGATCACCCCAAAGCACACCAGGATCCAGAATGACGCCATAAACGGCAGGCTGAGGATCTGATCGCCGCCCTGCGGCGACACCAGCGCCGGATCGATCTGCTGCAGTTTGCTTACTGCGCTGTCCAGTCCGCCGGCGGCATGGATCACCGCCACCAGCAACAGCACGGTGCCAAGCAGCATCACCAGCCCCTGCATGGCGTCGTTCAGCACGCTGGCGCGGAAGCCGCCGAAGGCGGTGTACAGCGCGATGCTGATGCCGAAGATCAGCAGGCCGGTGTCATAAGGAATGCCGGCAGCGGTCTCCAACAGGCGGGCGCCGCCGATGAACTGCACCGTCATGGCGCCGAGGAACGCCACCAGCAGGCTGAGGCTGGCCAGCCACACCAACAGGCGGCTTTGGTAGCGGCCATACAGCATGTCATTGAGGGTAATGGCGTTGTAGCGCCGCGCCAGGATAGCGAATTTCTTGCCCAGCACGCCGAGCGACAGCCACACCGCCGGCAGTTGGATCATCGCCAGCAGTACCCAGCCCAGGCCGTATTTGTAGGCGGCGCCGGGCCCGCCGATAAACGAACTGGCGCTGATGTAGGTGGCGGTCAGGGTCATCGCCAGCACAAAGCCGCCCATCGAGCGGTTGCCGAGGAAGTATTCGCTGAGGAAATTTCCGTTCTGACGGCGGCGATAGGCATACACCGACAGGCCGAACACCAGCAACAGGTAGGCGACCAGCGGCAGGATCACTTCAGTTTGCATCGCTGTCCTCCAGCGAAATGTCGCGGAACACCGTGCGCACCATCAGCCAGCACAGGCCGATGAACAGCAGCGGCACCAGCAGGCAGGCCATTTCGAACCAGTGCGGCAGACCGGTGACGCCGATGGCGCTGTCCGGCAGGTAGGCCGCCAGCCCCCAGGCCAGCAGGTAGAGCAGCGTCAGCCCCAGCGCCCAGCGCGCTTCGCGGTGCGCCTGAATAAAGCGTTTGTCCATCCGTGTCTCCCATAGGTTTACGGTGATGGATTCATCAAAGGTAGGGAATTTTACGGCATGACGGCGTTTTGCCAAGCCGTTACTGGCGTCAGCGCCAAAGAAAAAGGCCGGTGATTAACCGGCCTTTCGTCAGACGATGCTGCGTGCCTGCTTAGGTTTCCTGCAGACCCAGCTTCTTCTCCAGATAGTGGATGTTGGTGCCACCGTGCTGGAAGTTTTCGTCGTTCATGATCTTCTGCTGCAGCTCAACGTTGGTTTTGATGCCGTCGATGATCAGTTCAGCCAGGGCGTTCTTCATGCGGGCAATCGCCACGTCACGGTTTTCGCCGAAGGTGATCAGCTTGCCGATCATGGAGTCATAGTACGGCGGTACGGTATAACCGGCGTAGATATGAGATTCCCAACGCACGCCGAAACCGCCTGGCGCGTGGAAGCGGGTGATCTTGCCCGGGCTCGGCAGGAAGGTGTTCGGATCTTCGGCGTTGATGCGGCATTCTACCGCGTGGCCGTGGATCTTCACTTCTTCCTGTTTGATCGACAGCGGCTGACCGGCAGCGATGCGCAGCTGCTCTTTGATCAGATCCACGCCGGTGATCATTTCGGTAACCGGGTGTTCTACCTGAATACGGGTGTTCATTTCGATGAAATAGAACTCGCCGTTTTCATACAGGAACTCGAAGGTGCCCGCACCGCGGTAGCCGATTTCCACACAGGCTTTCGAGCAGCGCTCGCCGATGTAGCGACGCATTTCGCTGGTGATGCCCGGCGCCGGCGCCTCTTCGACCACTTTCTGGTGGCGGCGCTGCATGGAGCAGTCGCGCTCGGCCAGATAGATGGCGTTGCCCTGGCCGTCGGCCAATACCTGAATCTCAATGTGGCGCGGATTCTCCAGGTATTTTTCCATGTACACCATGTCGTTGTTGAAAGCCGCTTTGGCTTCCGCTTTCGTCATGTTGATGGACTGCTCAAGGTCTTTGTCGCTGCGCACGACGCGCATGCCGCGACCGCCGCCGCCGCCGGAGGCCTTGATGATCACCGGATAACCGATGCGCTTGGCGAAGGCACGGTTTTTATCCATGTCGTCGGTCAGCGGGCCGTCGGAGCCCGGTACGCACGGCACGCCGGCTTTTTTCATGGCGTTGATCGCGGAAACCTTGTCGCCCATCAGGCGGATGGTTTCGGCTCTCGGGCCGATGAAGATGAAGCCGGAGCGTTCAACCTGCTCGGCGAAGTCGGCGTTCTCCGACAGGAAGCCGTAGCCCGGGTGGATCGCCACGGCGCCGGTGATTTCCGCCGCCGAGATGATGGCCGGGATGTTCAGGTAGCTTTTTACCGATGGCGCAGGACCGATGCAGACGGTCTCGTCGGCCAGCAGAACGTGTTTCAGATCGCGGTCGGCCGCGGAGTGAACCGCAACGGTCTTGATGCCCAATTCTTTACAGGCGCGCAGGATGCGAAGCGCGATCTCGCCGCGGTTGGCGATAACAATTTTATCAAGCATGGGGGCGCCTCGTTATTCGATGACGACCAGCGGCTCGTCATATTCGACCGGCTGGCCGTTTTCCACCAGGATGGCTTTCACGACGCCGGACTTGTCCGCTTCGATCTGGTTCATCATTTTCATGGCTTCAACGATGCACAGGGTATCGCCGGCGTTCACTTTCTGGCCCACTTCCACGAAGGCTTTCGCGTCCGGGCTTGGGGTGCGGTAGAAGGTACCGACCATTGGGGAACGAACGACGTGGCCACTCACGGCCGCCGGTGCTGCAGGGGTTTCTGCCGCAGGCGCGGTGGCAACGGCGTTAGCCAGGGCTGGCTGCTGCTGTGCCGGCATCGCGTAGGCCTGCTGCATGACGGGATAAGCCTGCGCCGGTGCGGCACGGCTGATGCGAACCGATTCTTCGCCTTCAGAGATTTC
Source organism: Serratia sp. CY37869 (assembly GCF_052168895.1). Taxonomy (NCBI): domain Bacteria; kingdom Pseudomonadati; phylum Pseudomonadota; class Gammaproteobacteria; order Enterobacterales; family Yersiniaceae; genus Serratia; species Serratia sp. CY37869. The sequence goes on along the minus strand of NZ_JBJNLU010000003.1, from coordinate 568,451 downwards.
CAGTTCAGAAATGCCTGATTCTTCAACCAGTTCGATCAGTTTCTTGATTTTACGAATATCCATGAGTGTGATTCCGTACTCTTTTTGTGGAGCAATTAGTGGGTTTTCGACAGACGGTTAACCGCTGCCTGTAAAGCGAAAGCGTAGCCATCCGCGCCGAGGCCGCAAATCACGCCTACCGCTACGTCTGAGAGATAAGAGTGATGGCGGAAAGGTTCGCGGGCGTGCACGTTGGACAGGTGGATCTCGATGAACGGGATCTGCACCGCCAGCAACGCATCGCGCAGCGCCACGCTGGTATGCGTGAACGCCGCCGGATTTATCAGAATGAAATCGGTATTGCCGCGCGCCTGATGGATGCGATCGATCAGCTGATGCTCGGCGTTGGACTGCAGATGGCTCAGGGTAATATCCAATGCGGATGCCTGGTTTTCCAATCCGTTAACAATCTCTGTCAGCGTCGTGCTGCCGTACTTCTCCGGCTCACGCGTCCCCAGCAGATTGAGATTGGGGCCGTTCAGAAGCAAAATGTGAAACTTATCCGCCATTGTGCTGGTATCTCCGGCAATAAAACCATCATCGTAGAAAATAACCCGATGTTACCGATTTGTCACCTGTTAAGGGGCAAATTCACCCTGAGAACAGAAACAAGGTCGGGCATTATAACGATATCGTAGCAATTCGCAGCTAAATACTGGTCTTATCAGCGAAGATATTCAACCCCAAATCGACGAACTCGGGGAGCCGTGACAGGAATATGAGCGCTGGAACACAAAAAAAGTTCCCGCCGGCGGCGCGCGTTTTTCAGCGGCAATCCCACGCGCCGCCGCGCGATTCAGCGCCACCAGGCGCGGAATTTCTTGTAACGCAGGCCTAACAGCGCCACCGCCAACAGCGCGTAAATGAACGGCTGGGGTGAAAACGTTTTGACCGACCACAGATAGTGGATGGGCGCGAGGATCGCCGCCAGATAGACGAAGTTGTGCAACGTTTGCCATTTGGCGCCCAGTTTGCGCATCGCCCACAGCGTCGAGGTGGCCGCCAGCGCCAGCAGGATCAACCAGGTGAGGATGCCGAGCGTCAGATACGGGCGGTTCACCAGCTCGCTGCCCAGCAGGCCGAGATTGCTCAGCCCCAGTTCCAGCGTAGAGTAGCTTATCAGGTGCAACGTGCCCCAGGCAAAGCACCACAGCCCGACCAGGCGGCGGCAGCGGATCAGCAGCGGTTGCCGGGCGTAGCGCGCCAGCGGGGCGATAGCCAGCGTGGCCAGCAGCAGTTTCAGCGTCATCCTGCCGGTAAAATGCTGAATGTCCTTGGACGGATCGGCGCTGAACCAGCCCTGATCCACCGCCAACACCAGCCAGAGAAAGGGCAAAAACGCCGCCAGATGCAGGGCGGCTTTCAGCCATTTGATATGAACAGGCGTCAGGCGCACTTAGAAATTCTCCCGCAGGTCCATGCCGCGATACAGCGACGCCACCTGATCGGCATAGCCGTTAAACAGCAGGGTCGGTTGGCGTTTGACGTCGAGTATGCCGCCGGCGCCGATAAAACGCTCGGTGGCCTGCGACCAGCGCGGATGATCGACGTGCGGATTCACGTTGGCGTAAAAACCGTACTCGTTCGGCGCAGATTGGTTCCAGGTGGTCGGCGGCTGATCGCGCACCAAACGGATATGCACGATCGACTTGATGCCTTTGAAGCCGTATTTCCACGGCGTAATCAACCGCAGCGGCGCGCCGTTTTGCGGCGGCAGGGTTTTGCCGTACACGCCGACGGTCAGCAGCGCCAGCGGATGCATCGCCTCGTCCAGCCGCAGCCCTTCGACGTAGGGATATTTCAGGCCGCCGCCGATAAAGCGATCTTTCTGGCCGGGCATCTGTTCCGGATCGTACAGCGTCTGGAAGGCCACGTAGCGCGCGTTGCCGTTCGGCTCGGCCAGCTTGAGAAGCTTGCCCAGCTCGAAACCGATCCATGGCACCACCATCGACCAGGCCTCGACGCAGCGCATGCGATAAATGCGCTGCTCCAGCGGGAAACGCTTCATCAGATCGTCGATATCCAGCGTTATCGGCTTCGCCACTTCGCCGTCGATGCGCACTTTCCAGCCTTCGGTCTTCAGCCCGCCGGCGTTGGCGGCCGGATCGGCCTTGTCGAGGCCGAACTCATAGAAGTTGTTGTAGCCGGTGACCTTGTCTTCCGGCGTCATCGCCAGCTGCGCCTGCCAGGCGGCCGGTTTGCTGAATTCCAGCGCTTTGCCCGGCGGCGCCTTGGGACGATCGTTGCCTTTGAACCACGACAGCAGGTTCGCCTGTGCGCCGGTAGGCAGCGCCAGCGTGGCGGCGGTGATGCCGAGCGCCTGCAGCACTTTGCGCCGCTGGTGGAATACGCTCTCCGGCGTGACGTCGGCCTCGGTCAATTTGGGGTGTTTGTTCATGCTTATGTTCTCCGCGACTGATGCCCGCCGCCCGCGAGCGGTTAACGGGGCTCCATGAAATAAGCATGGCGCTAAAGCCGGCCGGAAGCGAGGGGACGCGGGAAAATATGAAATTTCGCAGACGCCGGTGAGCCCCCCGTCGCCGGGGGGAGTCCGTCAGCGGATTTTCACCAGAGTGCGGCCGGTGATTTGGTTGTTCAGCAGCGCGGCGGCGGTGGCCGGCGCCTGTTCGAGGGTGATTTCGTGCGTGGCCTGCTGATAGAAACTGTCCGGCAGGATGCCGGCCAGCCGTTCCCAGGCGGTTTGGCGGCGATGCAGCGGCGTATGCACCGAATCCACCCCTTGCAGGCGCACATTGCGCAGAATGAACGGCATCACGGTGGTCGGCAACTGATAACCGCCGGCCAGGCCGCAGGCGGCGACGGTGCCGTTATAGTTCATCTGCGCCAGCACCCGGGCCAGCAGTTTGTCGCCGACGGTGTCCACCGCGCCGGCCCACAGCTGTTTCTCCAGCGGACGCGGCGTGTCGATATAGCCATCGCGCGACATCACCTCTTTGGCGCCGAGCGCTTTCAGGTAGTCGGTATTGCTGTCGCGGCCGCTGATGGCGGTCACCCGGTACCCCAGCGCCGCCAGCAGGGCGATGGCGGTGCTGCCCACGCCGCCGCTGGCGCCGGTAACCAGGATATCGCCGTCGTCCGGGTGTACCCCGCCTTCCTCCAGCGCCATCACGCACAGCATGGCGGTAAAGCCGGCGGTGCCGATGATCATCGCCTTGCGCTCATCCAGGCCGTTCGGCAGCGGCACCAGCCACTCGCCGGAGACGCGAGCCTGCTCGGCCAGGCCGCCCCAGTGGTGTTCACCCACGCCCCAGCCGGTGAGCACCACGCTTTGCCCCTCTTTAAAGCGAGCGTCACCGCTGTGGCGCACGGTGCCGGCGAAGTCGATGCCCGGCACCATCGGGAAATGACGCACGATCTTGCCTTTCCCGGTGATCGCCAGCGCATCCTTGTAGTTCAGGCTGGACCAGTTGATGTCGACGGTAACATCGCCTTCCGGCAACCGATCGCTGCCGATATCTTTGATATGAGCCAGAGTTTGGTCGTCTTGTTGTTCCAATAACAGTGCACGCATGTCACTCTTCCTCTCGTTTACACTTTTCTATCAATGGCTGAATCACATTTATTTGACTATATGCATAATAAGCGGCCCAAGTCCTGATAAAGGACAAAAACGGCGCTTGCAGGTTTAATTCCTCAGCAAGGCTTGTTAGGGTTGGACGGCCCCTTTTAGCTAAAGGGTGAACACTCACTTAACCATAGCGGACAAGGCACAGGGATGCGATTTACCACCAAACTCTCTGCATTGATCACTCTGTTGGTCGCGCTGGCGATGTTTTTGATGCTGATGGGATGCTCATACAGCTTCTTTTACGTTACCCAGGATCGCCAGGAGCGTCGCTTTGATTCGCTGGTCACGTCTCTCGATCAAGCCATGTTGCGCGAGTCGCCGCGCGATCAGGAGAAATGGTTGCCGATTGTCATGCGCCCGCTCGGCATTGTGTCGATCCGCGTAGAGGCCGGCGCCAGCAAGCTCCTCGACTATAAATTGCCGACGGCGAAAAAAGAGCCCTGGGATGCGCTGAACGGCTATCGTCAGGTCTCGCGCCCGCTGTTGCAGCACCCGGGCAGTACGCTGCAAATCACCTACCTCGATCCCTTCGCCAGCGATGTGCGCACGTTGCAATCCACGGCCGCCGTCACGCTGTCGATCGTCGTTATGGTGGTGATTTTGCTGTTCAGCCTGCGCTGGCTGCGTGAACAGGCCGACGGCGAGGATCGTCTGGAGCGCCGCGCGCGGCGCATTCTGAACGGCGAGCGCGAAAACGTCATGCAGGGCGACGTGCGCGAATGGCCGGCCAACGTCAGCGGGGCGCTCGACCGCCTGCTGGCCGATCTGGCGGAAGCCCGGGAGGAGCGCAGCCGGGTCGATACGCTGATCCGCGCCTTCGCCGCGCAGGACGCCAAAACCGGGCTGAACAATCGCCTGTTCTTCGATAACCAATTGACCACTCAGCTGGAAGAGGAAGGCTCGCACGGCATCGTGATGATGGTGCGGCTGCCCGATTTCGAGACCCTGCGCGACACGCACGGCAGCGTAGCGGTGCAGGAGCTGATGTATTCGCTGGTCAATCTGCTGTCTACCTTCGTGATGCGCTATCCGTCGGCGCTGCTGGCGCGCTATTTTCACAGCGATTTTACCGTCTTGCTGCCGCATCGCACGCTGAAGGAGGCCGACGGCATCGCCTCACAGCTGGTCAACGCCATCGATGCCTTGCCTTCCACGGCGATGATCGACCGTGAGGCCTTCCTGCACATCGGCATCGTGGCGTACCGCAGCGGCCAGACCACGGAGCAGGTGATCGATTACGCGGAGCAGGCGACGCGGCACGCCACGCTGCAGGGCGAAAACGGTTGGTACGTGTACGACAGCCAGGTGCCGGAAAAGGGGCGCGGCAGCGTCAAGTGGCGCACGCTGCTGGAACAGGTGCTGGCGCGCGGCGGCCCGCGGCTGTATCAGAAACCGGCGGTGACCGTGGAAGGCGAGGTGCACCACCGTGAGATCATGAGCCGAATTTATGACGGCGCCCAGGAATTGCTGCCGGCGGAATATATGCCGCTGGTGGAGCAATTGGGGTTGGCGGAGAGTTACGATCGCCAACAGGTGAGCCGCATCATCCCGTTGCTGGCGCAGTGGCCTGAAGAAACGCTGGCGTTCCCGCTGTGCGTGGACTCGATTTTGCAGCGCTCTTTCCAACGCTGGCTGCGCGATACGCTGTTGCAGTGCGAAAAAAGTCAGCGTCGACGAATTCTGATTGAACTTGCGGAGGCAGATGTGTGTCAACATATCGACCGTTTGCGTCCGGTGCTGAGGTTGCTGTCAGGGCTGGGTTGCCGCCTGGCGGTGTCCAAAGCGGGGTTAACCGTGGTCAGTACGTCCTATATCAAGTCGTTGCAGGTGGAGATCGTCAAGCTCCACCCGGGGTTGGTGCGGAGTATCGATAAGCGGGACGAAAATCAGCTGTTCGTGCAGAGCCTGACCGGCGCCTGCGCGGGCACGCGCGCTCAGGTGTTCGCTGCCAGCGTACGTACGCGCAACGAATGGCAGACGCTGAAAGAGCGTGGGATCCATGGCGGGCAGGGCGACTTTTTCGCGTCGCCGGAACCGATCGACGTGGGGCGTAAAAAATATTCACGTCGTTATCGTGTTTAAGCTGATTGACGGACAAAAATTGACGTAGAATGAGGACCGGATCCATCTGGGCCTCGTTACCGTCTTTTTGGAGTTTTTTCCAAACTGCCTGCGACAACAACGCCTATTTGAGATAGGCTCTTGTCTGCCTTTATCTGGTTGACGTTGGTAGGTGCTTACCACCGGCGGCAATCAGGGAATATGTTAGATTTTATGAGCTGTGTTACGCCGTTTCGTGCGTTGACAGGGTGGTAAACTGAGCCTTTGTTCAGGGAATTCAGGCCTCATCCAATTTCCGTGCATTCGAGCAGAAACAATACAGACTATTTTTCACCGAAGTAGAACGTTTTTGCGCCTTGTCGCTGCTTCGTGTGGTTGGTAAAGTAGGCGGATTTTATTTTCCGCCCCCAGCTTGCAGGATTATCCTTTCGTTATGTTTAAGAAATTTCGTGGCATGTTTTCCAACGACTTGTCCATCGACTTGGGTACCGCCAATACCCTGATTTATGTTAAAGGGCAAGGCATCGTACTGAATGAACCTTCGGTGGTTGCCATTCGCCAGGATCGTGCCGGCTCCCCAAAGAGCGTAGCGGCCGTCGGTCATGACGCCAAACAGATGCTGGGCCGCACCCCCGGCAACATCGCGGCTATTCGCCCGATGAAAGACGGCGTGATCGCCGACTTCTTCGTGACCGAAAAAATGCTGCAGCACTTTATCAAACAGGTTCACAGCAACAGCTTTATGCGCCCAAGCCCGCGCGTGCTGGTCTGTGTGCCGGTCGGCGCAACCCAGGTTGAACGCCGCGCTATCCGCGAGTCCGCCCAAGGGGCCGGCGCGCGTGAAGTGTTCCTGATTGAAGAGCCGATGGCGGCGGCGATCGGTGCAGGTTTGCCGGTTTCCGAAGCGACCGGCTCCATGGTGGTGGATATCGGTGGCGGTACCACTGAAGTGGCGGTGATCTCGCTGAACGGCGTGGTGTACTCCTCTTCCGTGCGCATCGGCGGTGACCGTTTCGATGAAGCCATCATCAATTATGTGCGCCGCAACTATGGCTCGCTGATCGGCGAAGCCACCGCAGAGCGCATCAAGCACGAAATCGGTTCTGCCTATCCGGGCGACGAAGTGCGCGAAATCGAAGTGCGCGGCCGTAACCTGGCTGAAGGCGTACCGCGCGGCTTTACCCTGAACTCCAATGAAATCCTCGAAGCCCTGCAAGAGCCGCTGACCGGCATCGTCAGCGCGGTGATGGTTGCGCTGGAGCAGTGCCCGCCAGAATTGGCCTCCGACATTTCCGAACGCGGCATGGTCTTGACCGGCGGCGGCGCGTTGCTGCGCAACCTCGATCGCCTGCTGATGGAAGAAACCGGCATCCCGGTCGTGGTGGCGGAAGATCCGCTGACCTGCGTGGCGCGCGGCGGCGGCAAGGCGTTGGAAATGATCGACATGCACGGCGGCGATTTGTTCAGCGAAGAATAGTCAGCCCCTGGAAGGAGGAATCGTATCGGATGAATGCGCACAGCGAAAATCGGGTACGGTTCCTCTTTCTGTTGTCGAGGAACTCGCATAATTTATGAAGCCGATTTTTAGCAGGGGGCCTTCCCTGCAACTGCGACTTTTTTTGGCGGTGATCGCGGCCATTGGCCTGATCGTTGCCGACAGCCGGCTCGGCACGTTCGTGAAGATACGTAACTACATGGACACCGCAGTCAGCCCTTTCTATTTTCTGGCCAACGGGCCGCGTAAAGTTTTGGACAGCGTGTCGGAAACGCTGGCCACCCGCCAACAGCTGGAGCTGGAAAACCGAGCTCTGCGGCAGGAACTGCTGCTGAAAAACAGCGATATTCTTCTTCTTGGCCAATTCAAGCAGGAAAACGCCCGCTTGCGCGAGCTGCTGGGTTCCCCGCTGCGCCAGGACGAACACAAGATGGTCACCCAGGTGATCTCCACCGGTTCCGATCCGTATAGCGACCAGGTCGTTATCGACAAAGGGTCGGATAACGGCGTCTATGAAGGCCAGCCGGTGATCAGTGACAAGGGCGTAGTTGGCCAGGTCGTGGCGGTGGCGAAGGTGACCAGCCGCGTGCTGCTGATCTGCGATGCCTCGCACGCGTTGCCGATTCAGGTGCTGCGCAACGATATTCGGGTGATCGCCGCAGGCAGCGGCTGCGCCGACGATCTGCAGCTGGAACACCTGCCGAACAATACCGATATCCGCGTTGGCGACGTGCTGGTGACCTCCGGCCTCGGCGGCCGTTTCCCGGAAGGGTATCCGGTGGCGGTAGTCTCTTCGGTCAAGGTCGACAATCAACGCGCTTACACTGTGATTCAGGCACGGCCGACCGCCGGTCTGCAGCGCTTGCGCTACCTGCTGCTGCTGTGGGGCGCCGATCGCAACGGCGACATGCCGTTGCCGCCGGACGAAGTTCACCGCGTGGCCAATGAGCGCCTGATGCAGATGATGCCGCAGGTGTTGCCGCCTGCCGGTTCGGTCGGGCCGCAGCTGCCGGCGCCGGCCACCGGCGTGGCGCCGCAAACCGTCGCTCCGGCGTCTGCCCAGCCTCCAGCCCAGCCTGCCGCGGCGGGAGTGGTGCAATGAACAGTTACCGCAGCCACGGGCGCTGGATCATCTGGCTGTCGTTCCTGGTGGCGTTGGTGCTGCAAATCATGCCGTGGCCGGAACAGATCTACATGTTCCGGCCTTCGTGGCTGGTGCTGATCCTCATTTACTGGGTGATGGCCTTGCCGCACCGCGTCAACGTCGGCACCGGTTTCGTGCTGGGGTTGATCATGGATCTGATCCTCGGCTCCACGCTGGGCGTGCGCGCGCTGGCGCTGGGCATCATCGCCTACCTGGTGGCGTTCAAATTCCAACTGTTCCGCAATATGGCGCTGTGGCAACAGGCGCTGATCGTCGTGCTGCTGTCGCTGTCGATGGACGTGGTGGTGTTCTGGGCTGAGTTTTTAGTGATCAACGTCTCTTTCCGCCCAGAGGTGTTCTGGAGTAGTGTGGTAAACGGCATTTTGTGGCCGTGGTTATTCCTGTTGATGCGCAAAATCCGCCGTCAGTTCGCCGTACAGTAAGGGTATCTCAATGACTTCGCTTTATCTGGCCTCCGGCTCCCCACGTCGACGTGAACTGCTGACCCTGCTGGGCGTATCGTTCGACATCCTGTTGACGCATACCGAAGAGCAGCGCCGGGAAGGCGAAGCCGCAGAAGCCTATGTGCGCCGCCTGGCGCAGGACAAGGCCAAAGCGGGCGTGGCGCTGGCGCAGGAAGATCGGCCGGTGCTGGGCGCCGACACCATCGTGGTGCTCAACGGCCGGGTGCTGGAGAAGCCGCGCGACGAAGCCCATGCGGCACAGATGCTGGCGGCCCTGTCGGGCAAACAGCATCAGGTGATGACGGCGGTGGCGATCGCCGATCGCCAAGACGTGCGTTGCCAGCTGGTGGTGACCGACGTGACGTTCCGCAGCCTGTCGCAACAGGATATCCGCGACTATATTGCTACGGGCGAACCGATGGATAAAGCGGGCGCCTACGGCATTCAAGGAAAGGGTGGTTGTTTCGTCAGAACGATAACCGGGAGTTATCACGCGGTGGTCGGTCTGCCACTGGTCGAAACACATGAGCTGCTCAGTAATTTTGTCGCATTACGTGATGTAAGAACCGGTTGATGGGCGCTGCCATTATCGACCGGCTCTGAGGAGAAGGCATGACAGCTGAGCTACTGGTTAATATCACACCGTCTGAAACGCGGGTCGCCTATATCGATGGCGGCATTCTGCAAGAGATTCATATCGAACGCGAATCCAAACGCGGCATCGTCGGCAATATCTATAAAGGGCGCGTCAGCCGCGTCCTGCCGGGGATGCAGGCGGCGTTCGTCGACATCGGCCTGGACAAGGCCGCCTTCCTGCACGCCTCCGACATCATGCCGCATACCGAATGCGTCGCCGGCGACGAGCGGAAAAACTTCCACGTGCGCGACATCGCCGAGCTGGTGCGCCAGGGGCAAGACCTGATGGTGCAGGTGGTGAAAGATCCGCTCGGCACCAAGGGTGCGCGTCTGACTACCGACATTACGCTGCCTTCGCGCTATCTGGTCTTCATGCCGGGCGCGGCGCACGTCGGCGTGTCGCAGCGCATTGAAAGCGAAGCCGAGCGCGAACGCCTGAAGTCCATCGTTGCGCCGCACTGCGACGAGCTGGGCGGTTTTATCATCCGCACCGCGGCGGAGGGCATCGGCGAGGAGGAGCTGGCGCAGGACGCTGCGTTCCTCAAACGCCTGTGGACCAAGGTGATGGAGCGCAAGAAGCGCAACCAGACCAAATACAAGCTGTACGGCGAGCTGGCGCTGGCGCAGCGCATCCTGCGCGACTTCGCCGGCGCGGCGCTGGATCGCATTCGCGTCGATTCGCGGTTGACGCACGATCTGCTGGTGGATTTTACCGGCGAGTATATCCCGGACATCACCCGCAAGCTGGAGCTGTATACCGGCAGCCAACCGATTTTCGATCTGTACGATGTGGAAAACGAGATCCAGCGCGCGCTGGAGCGCAAGGTGGAGCTGAAGTCCGGCGGTTATCTGATCATCGATCAGACCGAGGCGATGACCACCGTCGACATCAACACCGGCGCCTTCGTCGGCCACCGCAACCTCGATGAAACCATCTTCAATACCAACATCGAGGCGACGCAAGCCATTGCCCGCCAGCTGCGGCTGCGCAACCTGGGCGGCATCATCATTATCGACTTCATCGATATGAACAACGAAGAGCATCGCCGCCGGGTGCTGCACTCGCTGGAGCAGGCGTTGAGTAAAGATCGGGTAAAAACCACGATCAACGGCTTCTCTCAGCTAGGCTTAGTTGAAATGACGCGTAAACGAACGCGTGAAAGCATTGAACATGTGCTCTGTCACGATTGTCCTACTTGCAATGGGCGCGGCACCGTGAAAACGGTGGAAACCGTGTGCTACGAGATCCTGCGCGAAATTGTGCGCGTGCATCACGCCTACGATTCCGATCGCTTCCTGGTGTACGCCTCCGCGGCGGTCGGCGAAGCGCTGAAGAGCGAAGAGTCGCACGCGCTGGCCGAAGTGGAGATTTTCGTCGGCAAACAGGTGAAGGTGCAGATCGAACCGTTGTACAGCCAGGAGCAGTTCGACGTCGTCATGATGTAGCCCGCCCGACATCGGTAGGGGCCCGGCACGCCGGGCCCGTCAGTGCATAGATATTCCCGTTGCCAGGCAGCGGAGCAAGGAGAACTGCGTGAGGCGACTGCCTGGGATTCTGTTAGCAACAGGCGCCACCCTAATTGTGATTGTGGCGCTGCTGATCAGCGGGCTGCGCCTGATGCTGCCGAAGCTGAACGACTACCGCCCGCAACTGCTGGCGCAGGTGGAGAAGCTGTCCGGCGTGCCCGTGCGGATGGATTTCGTGCAGGGCAGCTGGGAAACGTTCGGCCCGCAGCTTGAAATGCGCAACCTGAGCGCTACGCTGCCCAAAAGCGATGTGCATATCGAGCGCGTGACGCTGGCGTTGGACGTGTGGCAGTCGCTGCTGCACTGGCGCTGGCAGTTCCGCGATCTGACCTTCTACCAATTCCGCCTCGACTTGAACGCCACGCTGGGCGGCGACCAGCAGGGCGAAGGCCTTGAGCCGGGCAAGATCAGCGATCTGATGCTGCGCCAGCTCGATCATTTCGATTTGCGCGACAGCCGTATCTCGTTCCTGACGCCCGCCGGCGCGCGCGCCGAATTTGACATTCCCCAGCTGACCTGGCTCAACGGCCGCGATCGCCACCGCGCCGAGGGGCAGATCAGTCTGTCTACGCTGAACGGCCAACACGGCGTGGTGCAGCTGCGCATGGACCTGCGCGATAATCAGGGCCTGCTGGATACCGGCACGGTCTACCTGCAGGCCGATAACATCGACATGAAACCCTGGTTTACCCGCTGGCTGCGCGCCAACACCGGGCTGGAAAGCGCCGACTTCAGCCTGGCGGCCTGGCTGCAGGTGCAGAACGGCCAGATCGCCGGCGGCAATGCGTTGCTCAAGCAGGGGGCGGCCAACTGGGACACCGGCGCCGCGCAGCACCGGCTGGACGTGGATAATCTGGCGCTGTCGCTGCGCCGCCAGGGCACCGGTTGGCAGCTCGACGTGCCGCAACTGCGTTTGAGCACCGACGGCCAGGCCTGGCCGCAGGGCGGGCTTTCCGCGCTGTGGCTGCCGGAAAACACCGAATTCATGGGGCCGGCGCAGAATGAAGAACTGCGTGTGCGCGCGACTGATATTCAGCTGGAGCGTCTGTCGGCGCTGTTGCCGACCTTCTCGTTCCTCAGCCCGGACGTGCTCGACCGCTGGAACGATCTGCAGCCGCAGGGGCAATTGGAAGCGCTGGCGCTGGACATTCCGCTCAAGCAGCCGGAAAAGAGCCGTTTCCAGGCGCTGTGGCGCGATGTCAGCTGGCAGCGTTGGGAACTGCTGCCGGGCGTTAACCACTTCTCCGGGGCGTTGAGCGGCGGGGTGGAGAACGGCCGCCTGACGCTGGGGCTTACCGACAGCACCCTGCCTTACGGCGACATGTTCCGAGCGCCGCTTGAAGTCAGCCGCGCGCGTGGCGCGCTGACCTGGCGTTACAACGATCAGGGCTGGGAACTGGCGAGCCAGGGGCTGGACGTCAAGGCGAAGTCGCTGTGGGTCAACGGCGATTTCCGTTATCAGCAGCCGGCCAAGGGCGATCCGTGGCTGAACATCCTGGCGGGCATCCGCCTGTATGACGGCGCCGACGCCTGGCGCTATTTCCCGGAACCGTTGATGGGCAAGCATCTGGTGGACTACCTGAGCGGCGCCATTCAGGGCGGCCAGGTGGATAACGCCACGCTGATTTATTCCGGCGATCCGCAGCACTTCCCGTATCGCAAAAACGAAGGGCAGTTCGAAGTCTTCGTACCGCTGCGCCATGCCACCTTCCAGTTCCAACCGGGCTGGCCGGCGCTGACCGATTTGGCGATCGATCTCGATTTCGCCAACGAGGGGCTGTGGATGCATGCGCCGCAAACCCGGTTGGGCAAGGTGGCGGGTAAAAATATCAGCGCGGTGATCCCGGATTACCTGAAAGAGCGATTGCTGATCGACGCCGAAGTCGCAGGCGCGGGCAGCGATGTGCATGACTACTTTATGCAGACGCCGTTGCACGATTCGCTGGGGGCGGCACTGGAGCAGCTGCAAATTGGCGGCGATGTCAGTGGGCGCTTACATCTGGATATCCCGCTGGACGGCGAGCAGGTCAAAGCCACCGGTGAAGTGGCGCTGAACAATAATTCGTTGCTGATAAAACCGCTGGAAAGCGAGCTGCAGAAGCTCAGCGGCAAATTCCGTTTCAACAACGGCAATCTGGAGAGCGACACCCTGTCGGCCAACTGGTTCGGGCAACCGGTGGCGGTCAACTTCACTACGCAGGAAGGCGAGCGTGACTACAAGGTCAACGTTGGTCTGAAAGGAGACTGGCAGCCGGGCAAGTTCCCCGGCCTGCCGAAAGAGGCCGCCGATGCGCTCAGCGGCAGCGCGCCCTGGCAGAGCCAGGTGGCCATCACGCTGCCGCACCAAGGTTCGGCCAGCTACGATATCGGTCTCGACGCGGATTTGAAGAAAGTGAGCAGTCACTTACCTTCGCCGCTGGACAAGGCGCCAGGAGAGGCGCTGCCGGTGAACGTCAAGGTCAAAGGCGGTTTGAACGGCTTCATGTTGACCGGTAGCGCGGGCAAACAGAACCGTTTCAACAGTGAATGGAACTTCGATAAAAAACAGGTGAATCTGGCGCGCGCCGCCTGGCAAACCAACGGGGGCGGCACGCCGCCGCTGCCGGCCGGCAAGTCGATGACGCTGAATCTGCCGGCGTTGGACGGTGAGCAGTGGCTGGCGCTGCTCGCGCCGGCGCTGAAACAGGGCGGCGGCAGCGGCCAGGTGGGCGGTTTCAGCTTCCCCACCACCGTGGCGCTGACCACGCCGCAGTTGCTGTTGGGCGGCCAGGCCTGGCATAAGCTGACGCTGTCGGCCGAGAAACAGCTTGGCGCTACCCTCGTGAGCGCCAAGAGCGACGAAGTGGACGGCAGCCTGCGGGTGGCCGATCGCGGGCCGTGGCGCGCCGATATCAATTATCTGTATTACAACCCGCAGTTCGCAGAGACGAAAAGCGCGGCGGGCACGCCGCCGCCGCCGGAGAAAATCAGCTTCCGCGACTGGCCTTCGCTGATGTTGCGCTGCAAGTCGTGTTGGGTGCTGGGGCAGAACCTCGGCAAGGTCGAGGCGGATCTGACTAATCGGGGCGATACTCTGACGCTGGATCACGGCCTGGTCGATACCGGCCAAGGGCGCATGACCGCCACCGGCCTGTGGAAACAAAACGCGCAGGAAGAGCGCAGCTCGCTGAAAGGCAAGCTGCTCGGCGGCAAGATTGATGAAACCGCCGCCTTCTTTGGCATCACCATTCCGCTCAAGGGAGCGCCTTACGACGTGGATTTCGATCTGTACTGGCATGGCACGCCGTGGCAGCCGCGGGTCGATACGCTGAGCGGCGCGTTGCAGGTCAAAATGGGCAAGGGCGAGATCGACAGCATGGGCGGCGGCCGCGCCGGTCAGCTGCTGCGGCTGGTCAGCTTCGACGCTTTGCTGCGCAAGCTGCAGTTCGACTTCAGCGATACCTTCGGCAAAGGCTTCTACTTTGATTCCATCCGCAGTACCGCCTGGCTGAAAGATGGCATAATGCATACTGATAATCTATTGATCGATGGCTTGGCGGCGGATATTGCTATGAGCGGCCAGATCGATTTGGCGCGCCGCCGCATCGATATGGAAGCGGTGGTGGCGCCGGCGATTTCAGCGACCGTCGGCGTGGCCACGGCGTTTGTCGTTAACCCGATCGTCGGCGCGGCGGTGTTCGCCGCCTCGCAGGTGCTGGGGCCGCTGTGGAGCAAGATTTCGCTGATTCGCTACCATATCGGCGGCGATCTCGACCAGCCGAAGATCAATGAGGTACAGCGTAAGTCAAAGGAGGATAAGGCGTCATGAGGAATGCTAACGTTGCGTTGTTGCAGTTGTGCAGTGGCGATCAGGTGCGCGATAACCTGGCCCAGATTGAACAGCAGATTAAGCAGCTCAATGCCGGGGTAAAACTGGTCATGACGCCGGAGAACGCGCTGCTGTTCGCCAACTCCGCAGCCTACCGCCAACAGGCGGAAAAACAGGGCGATGGCCCGCTGCAGAATGCGGTGCGCGAACTGGCGCGCCGCTATGGCGTGTGGTTGCTGGTGGGCTCGATGCCGCTCGTCAGCCGTGAGAACCCGGAGCTTATCACCACCAGCAGCCTGTTGTTCGACGAGCAGGGCGAGATCCGCGCCCGCTACGACAAGCTGCACATGTTCGATGTGGACATCAACGACGCGCACGGCCATTACCGCGAGTCGGATACCTACCAGCATGGGCAGCACCTGACGGTGGTGGATACGCCGGTCGGGCGTTTGGG
Source organism: Serratia sp. CY37869 (assembly GCF_052168895.1). Classification (NCBI taxonomy): domain Bacteria; kingdom Pseudomonadati; phylum Pseudomonadota; class Gammaproteobacteria; order Enterobacterales; family Yersiniaceae; genus Serratia; species Serratia sp. CY37869. The sequence goes on along the minus strand of NZ_JBJNLU010000003.1, from coordinate 553,234 downwards.
CATGACCATATGCTACGATCTGCGCTTCCCCGCGCTGTTCCAGGCGCTGCGGGCGCAGGGCGCCGAACTGATTTCGGTGCCGGCGGCCTTTACGCGGGTAACCGGCGAGGCGCATTGGGAAATCCTGCTGCGTGCCCGAGCGATCGAGAACCAGTGCATGATCCTGGCGCCGGCGCAGGTGGGGCGCCACGGGCCGACCCGTCGCACCTGGGGCCACACGCTGGCCGTCGACGGCTGGGGCAAGGTACTGGCCGAGAACCCGGACGCCGTGGCGGCACTGAAGGTGCGCGTGGACGCCGCAAGCCTGAAAAATATTCGTGCGCAGATGCCGGTGCTGCAGCACAACCGATTCCAGACGTCGCTGACGGCGCCGTCTGACAAGTTATCCTCCAATCAAGAGTGAAACCATTATGAGTCTGACGTTTGTCAGTGAGCAGTTACTCGCTACCAACAAGCTGAGTCATCAAGACCTGTACTCGGTACTGGGTCAACTGGCAGAACGCCGTATCGACTACGCCGATCTCTATTTTCAGTCCAGCTATCACGAAGCCTGGGTGATCGAGGACGGCATCATCAAGGATGGCTCTTACAATATCGACCAGGGCGTCGGCGTGCGCGCCGTCAGCGGTGAGAAGACCGGGTTCGCCTATGCCGATCAGATCACTCTGAATGCGCTGCAGCAGAGCGCCCAGGCGGCGCGCAGCATCGTGCGCGAGCAGGGCGACGGGCGGGCGCATACCCTGGGCGAAATCGGTTATCGAGCGCTGTACCCGCTGCTCGATCCGCTGCAAAGCCTGCCGCGCGAAGAGAAAATCGCCCTGTTGCACCGCGTCGACAAGGTGGCGCGCGCCGCCGATGCGCGGGTGCAGGAAGTGAACGCCAGCATCACCGGCGTTTACGAGCAGGTGTTGGTGGCCGCCACCGACGGCACGCTGGCGGCGGACGTTCGCCCGCTGGTGCGCCTTTCCGTCAGCGTGCTGGTGGAGCAGGACGGCAAGCGTGAGCGCGGCTCCAGCGGCGGCGGCGGCCGTTTCGGCTATGACTACTTCCTGGAAACCGTCGACGGCGACGTGCGCGCCGACGCTTACGCTAAAGAAGCGGTGCGCATGGCGCTGGTCAACCTCGGCGCGGTAGCGGCGCCGGCCGGCAATATGCCGGTGGTGTTGGGTGCCGGCTGGCCGGGCGTGCTGCTGCACGAAGCGGTGGGCCATGGCCTGGAAGGCGACTTCAACCGGCGCGGCACCTCGGTGTTCAGCGGCCATATGGGCGAGCTGGTGGCGTCTGAGCTGTGTACCGTGGTGGACGACGGCACCCTGCAAGGGCGCCGCGGTTCGCTGGCGATCGACGACGAAGGCGTGCCGGGCCAGTACAACGTGCTGATCGAAAACGGCGTGCTGAAAGGCTACATGCAGGACAAGCTCAACGCGCGCCTGATGGGCGTCGCGCCGACCGGCAACGGCCGCCGCGAGTCCTACGCGCATCTGCCGATGCCGCGCATGACCAATACCTACATGCTGGCGGGTAAATCGACGCCGGAAGAGATCATCGCCAGTGTTGAGTACGGCCTGTACGCGCCGAACTTTGGCGGCGGCCAGGTGGATATCACCTCCGGCAAGTTCGTGTTCTCCACCACCGAAGCCTATCTGATCGAGAAGGGCCGCATCACTAAACCGGTGAAGGGGGCGACGCTGATCGGCTCCGGCATCGAGGCTATGCAGCAGATCTCGATGGTCGGCAACGATCTGGCGCTCGATAAAGGCGTGGGCGTGTGCGGCAAAGAAGGCCAGAGCGTGCCGGTGGGCGTCGGCCAACCGACGCTGAAACTGGACACGCTCACCGTCGGCGGCACGGCGTAATTTTTCCTCCAGGGGCCACGCGTTGGCCCCTCAATCATGCTCCATTTTGCGGCCTTTCTCGCATTCGTAACGCTAAGCGCGGCAGGACGCCGTAGCCTGCACGATATAATGGAATAAAATTGACGTGGCGAAAAAACAGAGCAATACGATGATGACGCGTCTGGCTATACCCGCCCGGCGTTGGCTGCTGGCGCTGGGCGTCCTGTCCCTGACGGGCTGCGCCCGCTCCGATGCGCTGTGGGGCGTAGTCGATAAGCTTTGCATGGCCAATTATCAGCAAAAGCGCGATCCGGCGCCCTGTGAGCAGATTTATATGCCGCAGGGGAAGGCCCAGGGCTTCAGCGTGCTGCAAAATCCGCGTTACCCCTATCATTTTATTCTGGTTCCGACGGCGCCGCTCTCCGGCATCGAAAGCCCGCAGCTGTTGGCCGGGGAACGGACGGACTATTTTGGCTATGCCTGGCTGATGCGTTATCGGCTGGCCGCCGAATATGGCGGGCCGGTGCCGGATGATATGTTGGGCATGGCGATCAACTCCGCATACGGCCGCAGCCAAAACCAATTGCATATTCACCTGACCTGTCTGCGTGAGGACGTGCGGCGTCAATTGCAGGCGGAACGCCCCTACATACAGGAACAATGGCGGCCCTTGCCGGATAAGCTGTTGCGCCACACCTACTACGCGCGCCGCGTGATGCAGCCAACCGCGATGGGCGTTTACCCGATTAAGGATCTGGCGGATTATTTCCATCTGTCGCCGCCGCAGATGGCGGAATATGGCGTGGCGTTAGTGCCCACTACGTTTGGCGGCCAACGGGGGTTTATTTTGCTGGCCTCGAAGCGCGGCTGGGACGTCGGCAATCGCGCTTCGGTAGAGTCGCTGCTGGATAAAGAGTGCGCGATTTTGCCGCGTTAATTTTGCTACATAAAATGACGCAGGTGAGAGCGGCGAGGCATCGCTCTCACCTCGTTGTCCCTACCTGAACCGCGCATCCCGCGCAAACAGAAAAGCGGCTTCCCGCTGGCGAGCATCGGCTTGTGCCTGATCCCCCTGATAGCGCAAGATCATGATCAGCGTGGCGTAGACGTTGGCGTCGATGCGGTGCTGCAGATAGGCATTGGCCCACTGCCGATAGCCGGTCAACAGGGCATCATCGCGCGTTTGGTTATAGACCAGCAGCGCGTGAGATTGCTCGTCGAAGGTTTTGCGCTCCCGGTAGATCCAGGCGGCCGGCGGCGGCATCTGCTCGATGCTGTCGATGTTGGCCAGCATAGTGCGCTCCGACTGAGTGAGCGCCATGCGCCCTTGCCAGGCGAAGGCCGCCATCACCAGCACGCCGAGCGCCGCAAGCGCCACCGGCAGGCTCAGGGCTTTGGCGAACGGCAGCGGGCGGGGCTCGCCGGTTTGGCCGTCCAGCAGCGCCAGCAGCAGCAGAAACGCCAGCCAGTGCGGCGCAGACAGATAGAAAGGGTATTCCAGCTGAGTGTGTATCAGCATCGGCAGCAGCACCAGGAACAGGCCGACGCGCGCACCGTTCTGCTGTTCTCGATCCCGTTGCCAGGCGCTTTTCAGCAGCCGTACGCCGGCGGCAAGGACGATAGCGATACCTGCCAGCGCCGTCAGGCCGCCCTCGACCCACCACAGCAGGATTTCATTGTGCGGATGCCCGGCGACTTCCAGCACTTCTCTCCAGGGCATTTCCTGCAGGCGAAAGTGCGCGAAGCTGTATTCAAAGCCGCCGTAGCCCCAGCCCAGCAGCGGCTTGGCCAGGATCATGGCGCCGACGTCGTGCAGCATGGTCAGGCGCGCGCTGTTGGAAAGCTCCCGTCCGATCAGGCCAGCGCGGCCATCCAGACCGAAACCGGTGAACAGCACCGTCAGACCGATCGCGGCGCCCAGCAGCAGCGCGCCGCCGGCCCAGCGGCTTGCGGCCGGGCGTTGGTGGGCAAAGCACCACAGCAGCAGCGCCGCCGCCAATGCGGCCCCCAACCAGGCGGCGCGCGACTGGATCAGCACCAGCAGGGCGGAGAAAGCGGCCAGCAGCGCGAGCAGCGGGATTTGCCGCCGCGTCGGCGCAGAGTAGGGAGCCAGCAGCAGCCAGAGCGCCAAAGCCAGCCCGGTGGCGATAAAGCTGCCCAGCACGTTCGGCTGCTGAAAGACGCCGTAGACCCGGCCGCCGTTAGGGGATACCCAGGCCAGCGAGGGGGCGAACAGCTGTAAAGCCGCCAACAACGCCTGAATGCCGACGGCAAACAACAGGCCGAACAGCAGCAGCTCGCGCTGCCGGGCGGTGACGCGCAGCTGCAGGCAGGCGACATAGAACAACCAACCGCCGAGCAGGCCGGCGCAGCGCCACAGGGCGTCTTCGCGCCATTCGGGGCGGGTATACAGCAACGGCAGCGCCAGCAAGGCGATGCCGAGCAGCAACAGGCGTGCGGTGGGCGTGAGCGAAAGGCGGATGCGACCCAGGCAAACGGTAAACGTCACGATCAGCGTAGTAAGCGCCATGACGCCCCAGGCCAGAATGTTTTGCGGCAGCGCCAGACCGTCGCCGCCCATGTTGGGGTAATAAATCGGCAGGACCGCCGCCATCCAGATCAGCAGCAGGGGCAGCACGGCGATGGTCGCTGCGTTAGCGGGAGATTTATCGGCCATGGTTAACCTGCCAAGGCCTGATAGCGTTTATTAAATGCATGCTTTGATTATTCCCTATCCTTTATCCTGGTGTTGAAATGCGTGTAATGTTGAAATCGAAAATGTCTCACGGGAAATTTAAACCGTCTTTATGGTAAAGCGATAAATAATGTTTGCCCTGAGAATGCGCGAGGCTGTTTGCCCAAAGAAAGGTTAAGCCGTATTTTTCACTCGCAAAAGGCATTTTTGTTGTTTGCAAAAACAGACACGCTATTTTCTCAAATCTATTGTGATTCAGTCAATTTTTAATCTTAATATTATTTTTATTAATTAAAATCAATGTTTTGTCTGTGGTTATCGCGTGTGTGGATATCGAGGGACATCCCGGCAATGGTCTATATTGGCAGGCAGTGTGAAGAATAAAAGAGGTATCTGCTTGTTTAATTGATGCCGTCAGTGGCGGCGTGAGGGCGGAGATTTGCTTCATCGTTTCCCATTGCTGGTTTTTAAATTCAATGTGATTTTCATGGTTTTAATTTTATTAAGATTCTTCCTTTCTTTATCTGTTTTTTTAAATTTTCATGAAATAATTTATTATTAGGATTGTTCTGTTGCATTGGAAATAAAAGCGGTTATGGCTTGAGCCTCCCGTTGCCGCGGCAGAATACAGACTAACGCGCCTGCCCAAGCGCGTTAATCTCGTCTCTTGTGCGCTTACTCCACGTCGCCGATCCGCTCCAGCGCATCCACCACCAGATCCCAGAATTTATCCTGATCCAGTTTGACCGCGACCTGGGTGTGGCAGTCCGGCGGCGGCGGCGCGCGGAAGTCCGCGACCGTCATGCCCAACGTCAGGGTGCCGGTCAGCTCGATATCCACCGGCACTTTGCGCACCGACATAACGCTCGGATCGATCACATAGGCCACTGCGCAAGGATCGTGCACCGGCGGGGCGCTGAAGCCCTGCGCCTGCTGATACATATGGCCAAAGAATGCCAGCAGTTCGCCGACGAAGGCGGCCGGCCGGGTGCCGAGGGCGGCGATGCGTTCGCAGACTGCCGGCGTGGCCAGCGCCTGGTGGGTGAGATCCAGCCCGACCATGGTCAGCGGCCATTTTTCATTGAACACGATGTGCGCCGCCTCGGGATCGATTTTGATATTGAACTCCGCCACCGCGCTCCAGTTGCCCACATGATAGCCGCCGCCCATCAGCACCACTTCCTTGACCCGCTCGGCAATGCGCGGCTCTTTACGCACCGCCATGGCGATATTGGTCAGGCCGCCGGTCGGCACCAGCGTCACGCTGCCGGGCGGGTGGGCCATCACGGTATCGATGATCAGATCCACCGCGTGGCGCGAGTCCAGCTGCAGGTGAGGCTCCGGCAGCACCGGGCCATCGAGGCCGGAGTCGCCGTGAATGTCGGGTGCCACTTCGATATTGCGCACCAGCGGGCGCGGGCAGCCGGCGGCGAAGGGCACGCCGGTGATATTGGCGATGCGTGCCACCGCGAGGGCGTTGCGCGTCACTTTGTCCAGCGTTTGGTTACCCACCACGGTGGTGACCGCCAGCAGGTCGATCTGCGGATTGCCCCAGGCCAGCAGCAGGGCGATGGCGTCGTCATGCCCCGGGTCACAGTCCAGTATGATTTTTTTCATGGTTATTCCTGATGCAGGGAGAGGTGCCCGCAGCATAACGCAGCGCAGCGGCGTGGGATAATGCCGATGATGCTTTTGTTAACGGCATCAAAGCCTTGCCATTATTACGATGTAATGAAACGTAAATCCTCATCGCCGGGCTTTACCCTGGAGTTTACTCCAGGGTTTACAGTGAGCTTCAGCGTGAATGCACAGAGGAGAGGCGGGATGAGCTTACTGAAAAGGTTGTTGGGGCAAGGCGGTATTAACGGCGGTCATCGGCGCGCGGGCCACGGCGGTGGCCACCATGGCAACCGCTATAGCCAGCATGGCGAACAGGGGCCGCAGTGCCCGGAATGCCGGGCCGTGAATAAGCCGGGCGCGCGTTATTGTCACCGCTGCGGCCAGCCGTTTGCTGCGGTGAGCGCCACCTGCGGACAGTGCGCCGCGCCGTTGCCGCCGGGCAGCCGCTTTTGTCCGCAGTGCGGCGGCGGTGTGCCGTGAATCGGGGCGGCTGGACGGTCGCGCTGCTGCTCGGCGCCATGGCGCTGTGGACGTTGCTGGCCTGGGGCGTATCCGGCCTGCTGACCTGGCTGCCGACGTTGGCGGAGGCGGCCGGAAACGCAACGTTGCCGGTGAACGGTGCGCTGAGCCTGGTGCCGCAGACGGTGTTGGACACTTGGCTGCCGTGGCTGAAACAGCTGGGCAGCGGGCTGGCGAGCTATTTTCCTCTGCTACTGGCCTGGGCGGGCTACGCCGTCTGGCTGCTGTGGGGCATCGGCATGTTGGCGCTGATGCTGCTGGCCGCGCTGGCGCGCCGCTATTTAAGCGCTGCTCAGCGATAACCCTGATAGACCGCCGCTACGCGTTCGAAATAGTCGGTTAAATAGTTGATGCACACCTGTACCTTCAGCGGCAGTTTGTCCTTCTCGGTATAGAGCGCGTAGATCGGCCGCGGATCCGAATGGTAGCTTTTGAACAGGATCTCGATCTCGCCGCGTTTGATCTCTTCGATCACCCACATCAGCGGGGCGTAGGCGATGCCGGCGCCGTTTTTCAGCCAACGGATCATGGTGGAGGAGTCGTTGGTGACGAAGCGCCCCTGCGGGGAAATGCGCGTGGTGATGCCTTCCGGCGACATCAGTTCGAATTCGCTGTCGGGCCGCACGCTGTACTCCAGCCAGGAAAAGTTGACCATGTCGCTCGGCTTCTGCGGCGTGCCGTGCTGGCTCAGGTAGCTTTTGGCGGCGCACACCACCATCGGCATCTGCCCCAGGCGGCGCGAGAACAGACTCGAGTCTTGCAGCGCGCCGGTGCGGATCACCAGATCCAGACCGTCGGTGATCAGATCCGGCGCCGGTATACCGGTCACCAGGTTGACCGTCAGACCCGGGTACTCTTTCATCATCTCGGCGGTCATGTTCGCCAGCACGTTTTGCGCCATGGTGGACGAGCTGCCGATGCGCAGCGTGCCGGCGGGCGTATTGTTAAACGCGTACAGCTGCTCATGCACTTCGCTGACTTCCTGCAGCATGCGTCGGCAGCCCTGATAGTAAATCTTGCCGGCCTCGGTCAGGCCGATGCTGCGCGTGCTGCGGTTCAACAGCTTGACCTGCAGCTCATTTTCCAGTTTCGAGACGGTTTGGCTGATCGATGAAACGCTCATGTCGAGTTGGCGCGCGGCCGCGGTAAACGACCCGAACTCAACCACTTTGGCGAATACCGACATGCGTTTTAATCTTTCCATTATTCACTCTGGCTTAAAAGTGATTTAGATCACAGATTGTTGATGCCTTGATAGTAAGCAGGCTAATATAACGTGGTCGGGTGAATAGACCTCACCAACGTGCGAGAGCGAGCGGCGACGTCATCCTGCCGCTCCTCCGGCACCCTCGCAATCCCTGTCGTGGATGTCTGCCCCAAAGTTTAACCTTTTTTCGGGTTCGTGACCTGGACAAGCTGCCTGGTCAAGATTTGTGGCGCGCGCACGCTAAAATGTAAAGAGAATGTGAATGGCGAGACCTGTCTTTCCCCGGCGCAGTGAACAATAAGGAAAAAGTGATGAGTTTGCTTCCGGTTATGGTCATCTTCGGACTGTCGTTTCCGCCGGTGTTTTTCGAGCTGTTGGTGTCGCTGGCGCTGTTTTTTCTCTTGCGCCGCCTGCTGCAGCCGACGGGGATTTACGATTTTGTCTGGCATCCGGCGCTGTTTAATACCGCGCTGTATTGCTGCTTGTTTTATCTGATTTCGTGTCTTTTTGTTTGAGGTCGCTGTGAAAAATTTTTCGATAAAAATAACCCGAATCGCGATCACTTTGATTCTTGTGCTGCTGGGCATTGCCGCGGTATTCAAGGCCTGGGTGTTCTACACCGAGTCGCCGTGGACGCGTGACGCCAAGTTTACCGCCGACGTGGTGGCGATCGCGCCGGACGTCAGCGGCCTGCTGACCGACGTGCCGGTGGTGGACAACCAACTGGTCAAGAAAGGCCAGGTGCTGTTCGTGGTCGATCGGCCGCGTTATGAGCAGGCCTTGGCGGAAGCCGGCGCCGACGTCGCCTACTATCAGACGCTGGCGGCGGAAAAACGGCGTGAGGCCGGCCGCCGCGTGAAGTTGGGCGTGCAGGCGATGTCGCAGGAAGAGATTGACCAGTCGAACAACTCGCTGCAGACCGTGCAGCACCAGCTGGCGAAGGCCATTGCGGCTCGCGAGCTGGCGCAGTTGGATCTGGAGCGCACCACGGTGCGCGCCCCGGCCGATGGCTGGATCACCAACCTCAACGTACACGCCGGTGAATACATCACCCGCGGGTCGGTCGCGGTGGCGCTGGTGAAGAAAGATTCCTTCTACATCCTGGCGTACCTGGAAGAGACCAAGCTGAACGGCCTGAATAAGGGCGATCGCGCGGAGATTACCCCGCTCGGCAGCAACCGCATCATGCACGGCACCGTCGATAGCGTGGCGGCGGCGGTGAACAACAGCAGCAGCACGGTGAACAACAAAGGGTTGGCCTCGATCGACAGCAACCTGGAGTGGGTGCGCCTGGCGCAGCGCGTGCCGGTGAAGATCCTGCTGGACGCCAAGGACCAACAGCATCCGTACCCGGCCGGCACCACCGCCACCGTGGTGATCGTCGGTAAGAACGATCGCAATGCCGACAGCGGCTCGCCTTTTGTGCGCCTGATGCACCGGCTGCGTGAGTTCGGCTAATGAGCAGCCCAACCTTTATCCGGCTGAGATTTGCCTTCAAACTCAGCTTCGCGATTGTGTTTGCGCTGTTCGTCGGCTTCCATCTCAATCTGGAAACCCCGCGCTGGTCGGCGATGACCGCCGCCATCGTCGCCGCCGGCCCGGCCTTTGCCGCCGGCGGTGAACCCTTCTCCGGCGCCATTCGCCATCGCGGCTGGCTGCGCATCATCGGCACCTTTATCGGCTGCTTCGTCGGCCTGCTCATCATCATCACCACCGCCCGCGCGCCGGTAGTGATGCTGATGCTGTGCTGCATGTGGGCCGGTTTCTGCACCTGGCTCTCTTCGCTTATCAAGGTGGAGAACTCCTACGCCTGGGGGCTGGCCGGCTATACCGCGCTGATCATCATCGTGACGGTCGCCACCAGCGAGGCCCACCTGCTGGAAGCGCCGCAGTTCGCCATCGAGCGTTGCAGCGAGATCGTGCTGGGGATCGTCAGCGCCGTGTTGGCCGATCTGCTGTTTTCGCCGCGTTCGATCAAGCAGGACATCGATCGGGCGGTGGATAAGCTGCTGGTGGATCAATACCGCCTGATGCAGATGTGCATCAGCCATGCCGATAAAGAGGACATCGACCGCGCCTGGAGCAATCTGGTGAAGAGCACCACGGCGCTGGACGGCATGCGCAACAACCTGATGATGGAATCCTCGCGCTGGCAGAAGGTCAACCGACGGGTGAAAGCGCTGCATACCCTGTCGCTGACGCTGATCACCCAGGCCTGTGAAACCTATCTGATCTTGTTGAATCACCCGCAGGCGCTGAAAGAAAGTTTGCGGGAACAGCTGATGGTTCCGGCGGAGACCCCGCAGGAGATCCACAAGCGCATGAAGCTGTTGCGTCAGGTGCTGACCACGCATCGCTCCGAGGAAACGCTGCCGACCATCACCGGCTGGGTCGGCGCGGCGACGCGCTACCTGCTGCTGTCGAAAGGCGTGCACACCAACTGCAGCATCAGCGCGGTGGAAGAGGGCGTCTTGAGCAATGAAACCGTGGTCAAGCCGACCTCGGCGGAAGGGCATCACGCGATGATCAACGGTCTGCGCACCTTTGTGGCGACGGCCTTCGGCTGCCTGCTGTGGCTGTGGACCGGCTGGACGTCCGGCAGCGGTTTTATGGTGATCATTGCGGTGATCACCTCGCTGGCGATGCGCACCCCGGCGCCGCGCATGGTGGCGATGGATTTCGTGCTGGGCATGCTGGCGGCAATCCCGGTCGGTTCTCTGTTCTTCATGGTGATCCTGCCGGCGACCCAGCAGAGCATTTTGCTGCTGTGTCTCAGCCTTGGCCTGCTGGCGTTTTTCATCGGCATCGAGGTGCAGAAGCGGCGGCTCGGTTCGCTGGGGCTGTTGGCGGGGACCATCAACATTCTGGTGCTGAGCAACCCGATGGAGTTCAACGTGACCCAGTTTCTTGACGGGGCGCTGGGCCAGTTCCTCGGCAGCTGCGTCGGGCTGATGGTGCTGCTGCTGATCCGCGATAATTCGCGCGAACGCACCGGCCGCACGTTGCTCAACCAGTTCGTCAGCAGCGCGGTGTCGGCGCTGACCACCAAGGCGGCGCGCCGTCGGCAAAACCACCTGCCCGCGCTGTATCAGCAGCTTAACCAGCTGCTGATGATGTTCCCGAACGACATTGCCAAGTATCGTCTGGCGCTGAACCTGATCATCGCCCACCAGCGCATGCAGCGAGCGGAAATTCCGGCCAGCGAAGAGCTGTCGGCCTTCCACCGCCAGATCCGCAGCACCGCCGATCGGGTGGTCTCCGCCAAGAACGACGTCAAGCGCGCCTATTACTACGATCGCTTGCTGGGCGAAATGAACGAGTACCAACAGAAGCTGGTCGACAATCAGGCGCCGCTCAGCGTCACTGGGCCGGTGAAACGCCTGGCCGACATGCTGCACCGCTACCGCCACGCCTTGATCGATTGATGCGTTCCCTCCTGTTGCGCCGCGCTGTGCGGCGCCTTCCCTGACTATACTGTAAGCAGTCGTTGTTCGGCGGGCCGTCTCAGAGCAGGCGGCTCGTTTTCAGAGAGACTCCGAGTGCCAGAACGGCTGGAAAGTGGCATCATTGACATGAATGGATGAAACCCACACCGCCGCGAAAACGCAACGTGTCGGTCATCTTAGTTTCATCCAGGTCGGCTATATACCTAACTAGCCTGGGGGAGCTGCGGCGCCTCCGGCGGCATAATTTCAGGGAATGTCATGAACAAGCGGATTCTGTTGGCGATTGTCATCGCCGTGGTCATCGCCGTCTTCAGCGCGTTGCGCGGCAACGAGCACCGTGCGATTGGCGGCAATGCGGCGGTGGTGCAAGCGCCGGCGGGGCAGCAACAGAGCATCGATCGGCTCACGCAGCAGCAAACGGTGGTGAGTTACCTGCAGCAGCATCAGCGGCTGCCGGATTATTACATCACCAAGAAGCAGGCGCGCGAGCAGGGCTGGGACCCGCGTTCAGGCAACCTCTGTTCGGTATTGCCGGGCAAGGCGATTGGCGGCGATCGATTTTCTAACCGTGAAGGGCAACTGCCGAGCGCCGGCGGCCGGGTCTGGCGTGAAGCGGACATCAATTACCAGTGTGGCCGGCGCGGCGCCGATCGCCTGCTGTATTCGAGCGACGGTCTGATCTTCGTCTCGCGTGACCATTACAAAAACTTCATTCGTGTGGAGTGAGTTTGATGGCAAAAGTAGAGTTTGATTTTGAGCAGATCCAGGATGTGCCGGCCTTCTACCGCGATTTCGCGCATAAGTTTGCGCTGGACGAGGGGTTTGGCGCCAACCTCGACGCGCTGTGGGACGTAGTGACCGGTGATATCGGTCTGCCGGTGGAAATCGAGTTCACCCACCTCAATGCCCGCAGCAAACGTCGTTTTGGCGCGATCATTCTGCTGTTTGAAGAAGCGGAAGAAGAGCTGGAAGGCAGCCTGCGTTTCAATATCCGCGAAAGCAGCGGCGAACCGGCGCATCACCGGGGATGAAACGGGTTCATCCCGGGATGGCGGCGGCGCTTAGTCAGCCGCTTCGGCCAGCTCGCGCAGGTATTGGAAGATCTGGCGGTAAGCCTTAGGCGGCTTGTTGGCGGCCTTCTCTTTCTGCGCATTGCGCACCAGTGAACGCAGCTGTTGACGGTCGGCGGCCGGATACAGATCCAGGATCGACGGAATGACGTCATCGCCTTCTTCCACCAGGCGGTCGCGCAGCGCTTCCAGCTTATGGAACAGCGAAACCTGCTGGTTGTGGCGGTTTTTCAGCTTGTCGAGTGCAGTCTGGATCGGCTCGATATCGCGGGCGCGCAGCATCTTGCCGATCAGCTGCAGCTGACGGCGACGGCCTTCTTTCTTGATCTTCTGCGCCAGCTCGATGGCGGCGCGCAAATCTTCGTCCAACGGAATGCGATCCAGCGCGTTTTTGCCCAGATCGACCATTTCGGCCCCCAGGTCTTTCAGCGCTTCGGCATCACGTTTAATTTCACTTTTACTGACCCAGATAATCTCGTCATCGTCCTCGTTTTCATTCTCCGGGACATCGTCGAGCCAGTCTTCAGGCTGTTTGTTCATGGTAGGCTCCGTTAAAAAGAGGCTAATCCTAACAGGTTGCCGGCTTTATGCGAAATTCAACGCGGTTCCTGTTAGACTCAACGGCAGAGATCTCAGGATTTTTGCGCGCCGCCCCGCGTGCACAACTACGCCGCTCCGGCACTTTTCTCAACGATTTTCTGATTAATTATGGCAGATTGATGAAAGTAGTCACTCAAGTTGCAGAACAGCGCAAGGCGCTGGAACAGGCCGTTTCTCAGGCTCTGGAGCTGGCATGCGCCGGTTCCGACGCGGCGGAAGTCGCGGTCACCAAATCGACCGGTATCAGCGTCAGCACCCGCTTCGGCGAGGTGGAAAACGTCGAGTTCAACAGCGATGGCGCGCTGGGCATCACCGTGTATCACCGTCAGCGCAAAGGCAGCGCCTCTTCCACCGATCTCAGCCCGGATGCCATCGCCCGCACCGTACAGGCGGCGCTGGACATCGCGCGTTACACCTCTGAAGATCCCTGCGCCGGCCCGGCGGAGAAAGATTTGTTGGCGTTTGAGGCGCCGGATCTCGATCTGTTCCACCCGACCGAGCTGGACGCCGAGCGCGGCATCGAGCTGGCGGCGCGCGCCGAGCAGGCTTCGCTGGCGGCGGACAAACGCATTACCAACACCGAAGGCGGCAGCTTCAACAGCCACTACGGCATCAAGGTGTTCGGCAACAGCCACGGCATGCTGCAAAGCTACTGTTCCAGCCGTCACTCGCTGTCCAGCTGCGTCATTGCGGAGCAGGACGGTGACATGGAGCGGGATTACGCTTACACCATCGGCCGTGCGATGGGCGATCTGCACAGCCCCGAGTGGGTGGGGCAGGAGTGCGCCCGCCGCACGCTGGCGCGTCTCGCGCCGCGTAAACTGTCGACCATGAAGGCGCCGGTGCTGTTCGCCTCCGAAGTGGCCACCGGGCTGTTCGGCCATCTGGTGGGGGCCATCAGCGGCAGCAGCGTCTACCGCAAATCCACTTTCCTGCTGGACGCGCTCGGCAAGCAGATCCTGCCGTCGTGGCTGACCGTCGAGGAACACCCGCATCTGCTGAAAGGGCTGGCGTCAACGCCGTTCGACAGCGAGGGCGTGCGCACCCAACGGCGCGATATCGTCAAGGATGGCGTGCTGCAAACCTGGCTGATGACCAGCTACTCGGCGCGCAAGCTGGGCCTGCACAGCACCGGCCATGCCGGCGGCATCCATAACTGGCGCATTGCCGGGCAGGGCGCAGACTTCGCCGGCATGCTGAAACAGCTTGGCACCGGCCTGGTGGTCACCGAATTGATGGGCCAGGGCGTCAGCGGCGTCACCGGCGATTATTCTCGCGGCGCCGCCGGTTTTTGGGTGGAAAATGGCGAGATCCAGTATCCGGTCAGCGAGATCACCATCGCCGGCAACCTGAAAGACATGCTGCGCAACATCGTCAGCGTCGGCAGCGATATCGAAACCCGCAGCAATATCCAGTGCGGTTCGGTGCTGCTGCCGGAAATGAAGATCGCCGGCCAGTGATCCTCTGTGCGGTCGGCGCCCGCCGGCCGCGCGTTATCCCGCCTCAACCTTGCTTACAAATCTCCGGTTTCGATTTTGCCCGGCCTTGCCTATGGTAGCGGTGGGTTAACTAAAACAATAACTGGAAGGTGAGCAAACATGCAGAATACCCTGAAAGCGCTGGCGGCGTTGACGCTGCTGGCGGCCAGTTCGCTGGCGGCCGCCGCCGATCTGGGCGACGATATGGACACCCTGGCGGAAAACTACAAAACGGTGCTGAATACCGACTCCGCCGCCACCCTCAAACAGAGCCTGCAGAACATGCGCGCCGCCGCGCAGGATGCCAAGCAGGGTACTCCGCCGAAACTGGAGAGCAAAGCCGCCGACAGCCCGGAGATGAAAGATTTCCGCAGCGGGTTGGATACCCTGATCGGCCAGATCGATCAGGCGCTGGCGCTGGCCAATCAGGGCAAAGTCGCCGAAGCCAAGCAGCTGGCGCAGGGCTTCAAGCAGACCCGCGACGCCAACCACAAGAAATTCCGCTAACCCGTCAACCGTCGCGCCCGTCTTCCGTCAGATAGGAGGAGGGCGCCTGCCCCAGCACGCGGCGAAACATGGTTGAAAACGCCGCGCTGCTGTCATATCCCATCTCCATGGCCACCTGCGTCACGCTGCGCCCTTCGGCCAGCAGCGCCAACGCCAGCACCACGCAGGCGCGCTGACGCCATTGCGAAAAAGGCAGGCCGGTCTGCGCGCGAAAGAAGCGGCTGAAGGTGCGAATGCTCATGTACAGACGAGGGGCCCATTGCTGCGCGGAGTCGTGGGCGTCGGGGTGCTGCAAAAAGGCGCGGCACAGCTCGCCCAGCCGGGGATCGGCGGGCAGCGGGATGTGCAACGGCAAGGGTTGCAGCCGGGCCAGCTCGTGCAGCAGCAGCGTCGCCAGCGCCCCGTCGCGTCCCTCCCGCTCATACTCCAGCGGCATGTCCACCGCCGCCATCAACAGTTGGCGCATCAGCGGGGTGACGCTAACCACCTGGCAAACCTGAGGCTGTTCGGCGGGCAACGCGCCCGGTTCGAGGTACAGACTGCGGGTAGTGACGCCGACCATTCTCACCGCGTGCGGCATCTGTGGCGGCAGCCACACCGCGTGCTGCGGCGGGACGATCCAATTGCCTTGCTGCGTGAAAACGTGCATGACGCCGGTGGCGCCGTACAGCAACTGCGCGCGCCGGTGGCTGTGCATCGGCAGCAAATGCCCCGGCGGATAATCGGTGCCGATGGCGATTACCGCGCGCGCTACGTGGTCGATGTCATCAATGCGGACGTTGCGCATGTGTCCCCTTTGGCGGCAGGTTGGCCGAAACGCAATGATAGTTGGCCTTTCATATAAAGCAAGCCAGCGGCGGTCGCCCTACTATCGGGGCAGAAAAATAACGCTTGTCCGGGGCGCCGTTATTTTATCGGCCATAAAGCCCGCGCAAGTTTTCACACCGGGGTGAGAAGAAGGTTTTCGTTCTCGCAATACAAGAAGTTAATAAGGAATAAATCGTCATTTTATTCCAACACCTGAAGCAATAGTTCTTAGCGCAGTTCAATGACTATAAGGTGATATTTCATGTATAAGTTCGGTGTGATTGGCGGCGGAGCCGCCGGCATCTCTTTTGCGTATAACTTTATAAAAAATAAGTCGGTTAATCATTGCAAAAGGCCGCTTTCCCTGACGGTGTTCGACAAGCAGGGCTTCAAGGGCGGTATGGCATACAGCAGCGATTTTGACAGCCATATATTAAATATGGCGCCAGAAAATATGTCG
The DNA here is from genome assembly GCF_052168895.1 of Serratia sp. CY37869. Classification (NCBI taxonomy): domain Bacteria; kingdom Pseudomonadati; phylum Pseudomonadota; class Gammaproteobacteria; order Enterobacterales; family Yersiniaceae; genus Serratia; species Serratia sp. CY37869. The sequence goes on along the minus strand of NZ_JBJNLU010000003.1, from coordinate 536,990 downwards.
GCGGATATTTTCGACGACGCGCACTTCGTCGATTGGATCGCCATGCATTTCCCGCAGTTTTGCCAGGATCGTTATCCGCCGCGTTGGTTGTATCGGGAATATCTCGATTTTATTCGCGACATGACGATGTATATGGCGGCGGACAGCAACGTGGCGCTGAATTTCGTGACCGCCGAAGTGAATGCCATTGCGCCGCACGAGGCAGGCTATCGGCTGACCACCGCCTGCGGTGCCGCCGAACAGATGAACGCGCTGGTGTTGTGTTCGGGGCATAACCCGCCGGAATGTCTCTATCCGGTGGACGGGGTGATCGCTTATCAGGCCCACCGGGATCTGCCGCCGATCAACCCTTACTCAACCATCGGCGTGATCGGCTGCAGCCTGACGGCGATCGACGCCATCGTTGAACTGATGGAGCGCCTGGGGGCCACCGATATCTGCGCCCTGTCGCGTTCGGGCCTGTTCCCCAGCGTGCAACCGGCGTTGATGCGTCCGCCGCCGGAGGCGTTTGTTGAGGGGCTGCGGCGCTTTGTCGCCGGTCACGATTTTATTGATGCGCATCAGCTGGTGCATGCGATCAATGCCGCGCTGGCGCGTCACTATCCGGGGCCGGAACGGTTGACGGTGCTCTCGGCGCTGGGGGAAAGGCGCGATTGCTACCGCGATCTGGCGGACAGCCTCGACCGGGCGCGCTTTGCCCGTGAGCACATCTGCAGCTACCTGGCGGCGATCCATCCGACGGTGTGCGCCGCCTGGGTCAAAATGGATGCCAACAACCGGCAGATCTTCATGCGCTTTTACAACTCCTCCTGGATGCGCAATCGGCACGCCATGCCGATCAAGAACGCCTACAAGATCGTGGCGGCGTTGGAGAGCCAACGCCTGCGCGCCTGCGGTGGCCTGGCGGATATCAGCAAGGGGGCGGACGGATTTATCCTTCGTTGCCATGAGATGCGGGTGCATGCGCAGTATCTGTTCAACTGCACCACGCCTTCTTATCAACTGCCGCCCAACCGCCTGAGCCATCAACTGCTGCAAGACGGGGTGGTGCAGGAGAACCTGTTCGGCGGCGTGAAGTGCAACCCGCACACGCTGAAAATCGCCGATCGCCGCGGCCGCGAGCAGCATCTCTACTCGCTCGGCGCGCCCGCCAAGGGCGACCTTTTTTACACCTCGGCGATGGAATCCATCACGCGAGATATCAGCAAAATCGTGTTTAACAACCCTATTTTCAACGCAAAGAAGGCTGAAGCATGAAAAACGTAGCGCTCTTTGTCGGCAACGACATTTTCTCCTGGCTGGTATGTCAGGATCTGATCGCCGCCCTGAAAGGCGAGTGTGCTTTTACGGTGTATTTCCCCCTGGCGAAAAGCGGCGGCCGCGCCCAGGAGCCGGCGGTTCGCCGCCTGGGGCTGTATGAGCGCGAGGTGCTGAACGATTTCGTGTTCCCGTTCGTTGGCCGCAACGCCGCCGCCTGTGAGGGCGCCTATCAGCCGCCGGCACTGTTCCTGGCCGCCGCCGGGGTCAAAGCGCATCGCGTTCTCGACATCAATGACGCCGCGTTTATCAGCAGCCTGGGTCATATGGACGGGGTGATTTCTTTGCGCTGTTATCAGAAATTTTCCGCCGACTATGTGCGCGCCTTCAGCCGGCGCGGCAAGCTGCTGTGGAACCTGCATCCGGGTGACTTGCCGCGCTATCGCGGGGTGATGACGCTGTTCCGCGCGATGATGAACGGTGACAAGGACTGTGCGGTGACGCTGCATGAAATGGACGAACATTGGGATGCCGGCCCGGTGCTCGCCCGCCTGCCCGCCGAGCTGCGCCACGACCTGTCGTTCCTGGAAAACATGATGTTGCTGGGCGTGCAGAGCGGCACCTTCCTGGCGCGCCAGCTGATGCGGGCGGAACGGAGCGAAGCGATAGCGGCGGAAAAGCAGGGCGATTCGCGCTATTGGGGCTTCCCGGATGCGCAGACGCTGGCGCAGGCGGAACAGGCGGGCATTGAGCTGGTGGATCACGACGCCGTGCGCGAGCAGTATCTGGGGCTGTTTGTCGGCGATCGTTTCCACCCGCTGGCGGGGCAGTTCTGCGCCGGGTTCGACGACTTCGTGCGGGCGCACGGCCATGATTGAAATGTTAATCGTTCTGGGTGCCGGTTTTCTGACCGGCATCACCACCATTCTGTTTGGCTTCGGCGGCGGCTTTGTGGTGGTACCTTTCGTTTACCATTTGATCTCCGCCTCAGGCGAGCAGCCCGGCCAGGCGATGCATATTGCGGTGGCGACCTCGACGGCGGTGATGATCCTCAACGCGGGGTACGCCACCCTGACCAACTGGCGCAGCGGCAACCTGCTGCGGGAAACCATCGTGCCGCTGATCTTTTTCATCGGCATCGGCGCGGCGCTGGGCGCGTTTGCCTCCTCGCTGCTGGCGGACGGCGTGATCCGCGTGCTGTTCGTGGCCTATATGGCGGTGACCATCGCCGACTGTCTGTTCCGCCGGGGGTTCCTGACCAAACCGGCGCGCGCTGAACTTTCCCCTGCCACGCTGTGGGGCGGCGGGCCGCTGATCGGCGGCATCGCCACACTGCTGGGGGTGGGCGGCAGCGTGATGACCGTGCCGCTGCTGCGCCGCCATGGCTATGACATGAAGTATTGCGTCAGCGCCGCCAACCCGCTGTCGATCCCGGTGGCGGTGATCGGGGCGCTGATGTATATCGTGTTGGGGTGGCGCGAGATGAGCGGGCCGCAGTATCTGGGCTACGTCAATCTGAACATTCTGGGGCTGCTGGTGGTGGCGGGGATTGCGGGGATCGTGTTTGCCAGGCGCTGTTTGCCGAAGGTGAGCGATGCGCTGCATGCCAAAATCTATGTGCTGCTGCTGATCGCCGTGCTGATCGCTATCTGCCTCTGAAACAGAAAGGGCGGCCGGATGCCGCCCTGAGAACCGCTTAACGGTGGTATTCGCCCGCCGCTTCCGGCTGGTACAGCAATTCCAGCACTTCAATCCGCGCTTCTTCACCGTTCGGCAATTGCCAGGAGATCTGCTTGCCGACGTGCATGCCGAGCAGCGCTGCGCCCAGCGGCGCCATCACCGACAGCTGATCGTGGCTGTCTTTCAGCGAGGCCGGGTAAACCAGCGTGCGCACGTGCTCTTCATCGGTGTGCAGATCGCGAAAACGCACGCGGCTGTTCATGGTCACCACGTTGGCCGGCATTTTCTCCGGCGGCAGGATTTCCGCGCGATCCAACTCGTCGTTCAGCGCGGCGGCGACGTCGGTGTTGGCAAAGGCCGGTTGTTCCAATAGCGCATCCAGGCGTTCCGCATCCAGCTCATTAATAGTAATGATGGGTTTGGTCATTCCACTCTCCAGTCAAATCAAAGGGCGCCAGTCTGTGCACCCATAAATTCGGAAAAACAACACAAAGCAACACCCCCGCGCCAGAGGAGCGGGGGTGTGGGTAATGTCGATTTGTCCCATTGATAGTAGGCGGTTGGGGCGAGAAAAGAAAGAGATCCCGATCACGAAGGCTTTTATCGTCAATCGAGGCAAAAAAAACCGTTAGCCGGGTTATGTAATTGTTATCTCATTTACTTTTTCGCCTTAGCGCCGTTTTGCGAAATGGATCTCCGCGCGTCATTCGATTTCCACTTCGAACTGGAAAAAACCGGTCTCCACAGAAAATCTTACCGGGGGTAGGGTAAAGACATCACAGAAAGCGGGTTATTCAGGTGATGCGCTTTACGGCTTACTGATTAATGTGGGATCTAGGGGTACTGAAAAGTGAATGATGGATCTGCTTCGATAAAAGAAATTGAACAATCCGATATCAGCGAAGCCGGTGAGATCACCGCTCGGGTGCTGGCGGATATTACCGCGATGCTGAATGCTGAGAATATTTATACCAATGCGGTGCAGCAACAGATGCTGGAATCGCATATTCGCGCCATGGTGCTGCGCTCAATAACCGGTGAGCCGTTGCCGGAGGTGGATAAATCACTGTTCGACGAAATTTCCGCCGAGTCCATGCAAATGGCGGAGCGCGTGGTGGATCAGTTTGGCACATTGCCTATCGAAGAAGCCTATTTGCTTTCAGTGCACTTCGAAGTGGCGAAAGATAATAACGCATAGCGGTTAACGCATCGATTTCAATCAGGAGAATATACCATGGGTCAAATTACCGTAGTGATCGGCGATCGTTTGGGAAAAGGGCAAAAAGTCGGCCAGGGCGTTGAAAACGCAGGCGGAAAAGCGGTGGTTATCCCCGGCGTGGCGGCGGATATGAAGCTGGGCGACGTCATGAAAGCGGAAAACGCGCAGCTGGGCATCTCTTTTTGCGGCAGCGGCGGTGCCGGCGCGATTACCGCGCAAACCAAATACGGCTACAAAGCCAAATACGGCATGCGTTCGGTGGAAGAGGGCGTGACGGCAATTAACGAAGGCTGCAACGTGCTGGGGTTCGGCTTTATGGATAAAGAAGAGCTGGGCCAGAAACTGGTGGAAGCCTACGTCAAAAAACATGGCAACCCATAATGAAAGAGCAATATACCACATCGGTAAAGGTGGAGGGTAAAGGCGACAGCAAAGCGAAAGCTTTTGCTTCCGCCTTGGCTAATGTGCAGGGCGCGGTATTAAAGTCCACCAACAATATTCTGCTGCGCATCGAGCCGCAGGACGTCAGCGTGGTGAAAGCGGAAGAGAAAATAACAAAAGAGAAATTTCTTTTCTTCTTTTTGCCGCGTGAAAGAAAGAGCTATGCCGTTTCTCTGGAAATAACCGTGAACGTAACCATTATCAATACCGAGAAGGTTGTCTTCGTCACGAAATAAAAACGTTAGCATAAATGAAAGGGTATACTGATGTTTTTAATCATCTTATTTAAATCGATTATTATCGGTGGGCTGGTGGGGGTTGGCGTAGGGGCCGGCGCCGCACGCATGTTCCACGCGCCGACAACACAGGGCATGGGGGCGTTTCGCACCCTGGGCGAGCTGAACTCCTGCGAGGGCGATCCGGCTTCCCACTTCTCATTCGGTCTGGGCTTCTTCTTCAACGCCTGGGCGTCTTCCGTGGCGGCGGGCTCCTTCACGCAGGACGTCGATCACCGCATCATCCCGCACTGGGGCGCGGCGGCCCTGATGGTCAAGAACCGCAATCTGGCGCAAACGCTGCACGATCCGAAAAAAATGGCCATCGCCTGCGGCATCATCGGCATGCTGGTGGTGGCCTTCCTCAATACCACCGCTTCCGCCGTGCCTGCCGCGCTGCAGGTCACCGCGATCAAGGTGCTGGTGCCGGCGGCCAACCTGCTGGTGAACACCGTGATGCCGGTGATCTTCTGGCTGGCGGCGATCGACGCCGGGCGCCGTTCCGGCTTCTGGGGCACCATTTTCGGCGGCCTGGCGCAGCTGATCATGGGCAACGCCGTACCGGGCCTGGTGCTGGGCATTCTGATCGGCAAAGGCGTGGAAGAGAGCGGCTGGAACAAAATCACCAAGATCATGATGGCGGTGATCGTGCTGCTGTTCGTGCTGAGCGGCTTCTTCCGCGGCTTCGACATGAAAGTTCTCGAGTCCTTCAGCCTCGGCGTGCCGGGCTGGCTGGACGCCATTCACAACACCCTGAGCGGTAAATAAGGAGCGGGATGATGGAAGAGCAAACCCAAAAAGGCTTCTGGTACGCCGACTGGTCATTCCCGATTTTTGTTGGCCTGCTGTCCTCCGGCGTGTTCGCCGGGACGCACATGTACTACCTGTACGGCATCGGTGCCTTTAACGAAGTGGCCTTCGTCTCCATGCTGCGGGCGGGGATGGATACCGGCGTGTACGGCGCTGTGGCGGCGTTCGGCGCCAGCTTCCTGTTCGCGCGCATCATCGAAGGTTCGCTGGTGGGCATCCTCGACATCGGCGGCGCGATCCAGACCGGCGTCGGGCTGGGCGTACCGGCGCTGCTTTTGGGGGCCGGCATCGTGTTCCCGGTCGCCAACTTCGCCGCTTCGCTGGCCACCGGCCTGATCATCGGCCTGGCGATCGGTTACGTGATCATTCTGGCGCGCAAATTCACCATCAATCAGAGCAACTCCACCTACGGGGCTGACGTGATGATGGGCGCGGGCAACTCCTCGGGCCGCTTCCTCGGGCCGTTGATCATCCTGTCGGCGATGACCGCCTCGATCCCGATCGGCATCGGTTCGCTGCTCGGCGCGCTGCTGTTCTATATCTGGGGCAAACCGATCACCGGCGGAGCGATCCTCGGCGCGATGATCCTGGGGGCGATCTTCCCGGTAGCCATTTCTTAAGAGGCCTGCGCCAGGCGCCGCCCGAGGCTGCGGCGGCGCCCGGGCTAACAGGAGCAATGCGGTATGTATGACTTAGTAATCAGAGGCGCCAGACTGGCGGACGATACGCTGATCGATCTGGCGGTGAAAGACGGCAAAATAGCCTCGGTGGGGCGATTGGCGGCGGACGTCAGCGCCGTTCGCCAGCTGGATCTGGCGGGCAACTGCCGCCTGAGCGCCGGTTGGATCGATGCGCACGTGCACTGCTATCCCGAATCGCCGATCTACCATGACGAGCCGGATCGGGTCGGCGTCGCCAGCGGCGTCACCAGCGTGGTCGATGCCGGCAGCGCCGGTGCCGACGATATCGACGCCTTTTATCAGCTGACGCGCAGCGCCAAAACCAACGTTTTCGCCTTCCTCAATATCTCGCGCATCGGCCTGCTGCGGCAGAACGAGCTGGCGGAGTTGACGGACATCGACAAGCGCGAGGCCGGCCAGGCCATCGCCAACCATCCCGGTTTCATCATCGGCATCAAGGCGCGCATGAGCAGCAGCGTGGTGGGCAAGAACGGCACCCGGCCGCTGGTGTTGGCCAAAGAGATCCAGCAGGAAAACCGTCGGCTGCCGCTGATGGTGCATATCGGCAACAACCCGCCGGATCTGGACGACATCGCCGATCTGCTGACCCGTGGCGACATCATCACCCACTGCTACAACGGCAAACCGAACCGCATTCTGACGCCGGCGGGCACACTGCGCGAGTCTATCCAGCGCGCGCTGCGGCGCGGCGTATTGCTCGACGTAGGGCACGGCACCGCCAGCTTCAGCTTCGAGGTGGCGCGCCAGGCGATCAAACTGGGCATTTTGCCGCACACCATCAGCTCCGATATTTACTGCCGCAACCGCATGAACGGGCCGGTGCACAGCCTGGCGACGGTGATGTCCAAATTCTTCAGCGTCGGCCTGACGCTGCCGCAGGTGATCGCCTGCGTGACGGAGAACGCCGCGTCGGCGCTGCAGCTGAGCGGCAAAGGGCGGCTGGAGCCGGGCTATGACGCCGATTTCACGCTGTTTGAGCTGCGCCGCGAACCGCAGGTGTTCGCCGACGCCGAAGGGCAAACCGCCGAGGGCGAACGGCTGCTGGTGCCGCTGGCCGCGGTGGTGGCCGGGGAAATCCTATTAACCGAACAAGGGGAGGCAAGCCATGTCTTCGATTTATGAAAAATACGGTTTGAAGCAGGTGATCAACACCTCCGGCCGTATGACCATTCTCGGCGTTTCCACGCCGCGCCAGGACGTGATCGACGCCGTTGATTACGGCCTGAACCACTATTTCGAAATCAAGGATCTGGTCAACAAGACCGGCGCCTACATCGCCGATCTGCTCAACGTGGAAGATGCGGTGATCGTCTCCTGCGCCTCGGCGGGCATCGCCCAGTCGGTGGCGGCGGTGATCGTTAAAGATAACGCCAATCTGCTGGTGAACCTGCATTCGGCGCCGATCGCCGTGCCGCGCGAGATCGTGCTGCCTCGCGGCCACAACGTCAACTTCGGCGCGCCGGTGGACACCATGGTGGCGCTGGGCGGCGGCAAGGTGGTGGAGGCGGGGTACGCCAACGAATGTTCGCCGGAGCAGATTGAAGCCTGCATCACGCCGCAGACTGCGGCGATCCTGTACGTCAAATCGCACCACTGCGTGCAGAAAAGCATTCTGTCCGTCGAACAGGCGGCGGTGGTGGCGCGCAAGCATAACCTGCCGCTGATCGTCGACGCCGCGGCGGAAGAAGATCTGATGTGTTATTACCAGATGGGGGCCGATCTGGTGATTTACAGCGGCGCCAAAGCCATCGAGGGGCCGACCAGCGGTCTCGTGATCGGCAAGAAACAGTACGTCGAGTGGGTGAAGTTGCAATCCGGCGGCATCGGCCGGGCGATGAAGGTCGGCAAAGAGGGCATCCTCGGCCTGACCCAGGCGATTGAAAGCTATCTGACGCTTGAGAAAACCACCGGGCAACAGATGGTGGAGCGGATGACGCCGTTCCTCGACAGCCTCAACACCCTGACCGGCGTCAGCGCCAAGACCGTCTGGGACAGCGCCGGCCGCGATATCGCTCGCGCCGAGATCACCTTTGATGAGGCGGTGCTGGGGCGGTCGACCTATGACATCGTCCAGGCGTTGAAAACCGGCGATATCGCCATCTACTTCCGCGGCTACAAGGCCAACGAAGGCAAGATTGAGGTCGACGTGCGCAGCGTCGACGAGCGGCAACTGATGACCGTCTTTACCTGTATCAAAAATCTGTTTACGGAGAAACAAGCATGAAGCTGCAGCCTAACTACTATCGCGACCGCGTCTGCCTGAACGTGCTGGCCGGCTCCAAAGCCAACGCGCAGGACATCTACGCTGCGGCGGAAGGCCATGTGCTGGTGGGCGTGCTCTCCAAGAACTACCCGGACGTCGACAGCGCGGTGACCGACATGCTGCGCTATGCGCGCCTGATTGAAAACGCGCTCTCGGTCGGCCTGGGCGCCGGCGATCCGAAGCAGTCGGCGATGGTCAGCCTGATCGCTCAGCAGGTGCAGCCGCAGCACGTTAACCAGGTGTTCACCGGCGTCGGCGCCAGCCGCGCGCTGCTGGGCCAGAACGACAGCGTGGTCAACGGCCTGGTGTCGCCGACCGGCCGCGTCGGTTGGGTGAAGATCTCTACCGGCCCATTGAGCGCCGCGGCGCCGGACGGCATCGTGCCGGTGGAAACCGCCATCGCCCTGCTGAAAGACATGGGCGGCAGCTCCATCAAGTATTTCCCGATGGGCGGCCTGAAGTGCAAGGACGAGTACCAGTACGTAGCCAAGGCCTGCGCCGAGCATGACTTCATGCTGGAGCCGACCGGCGGTATCGATCTGGAGAACTTTGAGCCGATCGTCGAGATCGCGCTGGCGGCCAGCGTGAAACGCGTGATCCCGCATATCTACAGCTCGATCATCGACGCCGCCAGCGGCGATACGCGTCCGCAGGACGTGAAAGCCCTGCTGGCGATGACCAAAAAGCTGGTGGGTTGAACGCGTAATGGGATGAGGTAAACGCTGGGAGGCGAAGGTTTTCCCGTGGCGCGGCATGCCGCGCCGTTACCTATATTGAGGACTACTATGCGAAACTGGCAGGCTCCAACCCGACGCGCCGCGTTGTTCCTGGCGCTGCTGGCCGTGACCGGCCCGGCGCTGCATGCTGAGGATGCAATGAACTCCACGTCATCTCATTTTGCCTATATCGGCACCTACAATCCCAACGGCGAAGGCGTTTACCGAGTGCGGGTCGATCCGGCCAGCGGCGCGTTGAGCCAGGTTACGCTGGTCAGCAACGTGCCGAATCCGGCGCAGCTGACGCTGGGCGCTGACGGCAAGACGCTGTATGTCGCCAGCGAAGTGGCCGATTTCAACGGCGGCAAGCACGGCGGCATCACCGCCTACCGGGTCAATCCGGCCGATGGCGCACTGACGCAGCTCAACCAGGTGGATTCGCAGGGGGCAGGGCCGGTGTATCTCACCTCGACGCCGGACGGGCAGCATCTGCTGGTGGCGAACTACGTCAGCGGCAGCGTGGCGGTCTTCCCGATTGAAGCGGACGGCAGCCTGGGCGCCGCCAGCTCGGTGCAGCAGCAACAGGGCCCGGCGGGCGCGGCCAAACCGGCGGCGGCGGTGAACGGCAGCTTCGCCATCAGCGATCACAACGGCCCGCATGCCCATATGATCGCCAGCGATCCGAGCGGCAAGTTCGTGTTCTCCACCGATCTGGGGTTGGATCGCATCTACCAATGGCGCTTTGACGCCGCGAGCGGCCGGCTGACGCCGAACGATCCGCCGTGGATCGCCGCCTCTTCCGCCGGCGCGGGGCCGCGTCACTTTGTGTTCCATCCGGACGGCGAAACCGTGCTGCTGGTGAACGAAGAGGCCTCGACGTTGACCAGCTACCGTTTTGATCGCCAAAAAGGTACTCTGAAACAACTGCATGCGGTTTCCGCGCTGCCCGCCGACTATCAGGGCACCAGCTTCGCTTCGGGGCTGGCGCTCAGCAAGAACGGCGACACGCTGTACGTCGCCAACCGGCTGCATAACAGCATTGCCCAGTTCAGCGTGGGCGCCGGCGGTGAGTTGAAACCGGTGGCGGATACCTGGACGCGCGGCGATTATCCGCGTTCGCTGGCGCTGAGCCCGGATGGCCGCTATCTGTATGCGTTGAACCAGCGCAGCGATAACGTCACCCGCTTCAGCGTCAACCCGACGGACGGCAAACTCAGCTTTGTGGGCGGCTATCTGCCGATCGGCAGCCCCTCGCAAATGGCGTTCCTGCCGCCGCCGAAGTAACCTGTGGCCCGCCCGGTTCACCGGGCGGGCCGCCTGATTGACGGACACAGAATGGTGCGATTTCCTTACCCGCGTTTGGCTTACTTGTTCGATGCTTTGCAAACCGAGACTTTGCCGCAGGATGAGCTGGCGAAGCGTTTCGCCGTGTCCACCCGCACGGTGCGGGCGGATATCACCGCGCTGAACGAGATCCTGGACAAATATGGCGCGCGCTTCGTGCATAGCCGCGGGGCCGGCTATCGTTTGCAGGTCGATAATGCCGCGCTGTTCAGCGCCCTGCAGCATCAGGAGCGCCGCAAACACGCCACCCCGCGCAGCGCGCAGGAGCGAGTGCATTATCTGCTGGTGCGTTTTTTGACCTCAGCCTTCTCCCTTAAACTGGAAGATCTGGCTGACGAGTGGTTTGTCAGCCGCGGCACGCTGCAAAACGACATGGCTGAGGTGAGAGAGCGTCTGGCGCACTATCAATTGACGATCGAAACCAAGCCGCGTTACGGCATGAAGCTGTTCGGCGCGGAGATGGCGATCCGCGCCTGCCTGACCGACCTGCTGTTCCAGCTGCAGCTGGCCGACGCCGAGAACCCGCTGCTCAACAACGAGATCCTGCTGCAGCCGCAGGTGGCGGCGTTCGCCGGCTTGCTGCACCCGCTGCTGTCGCAATACGCCATTCGCCTGACCGACGAGGGCGAGCAGTACCTGATTTTCTACTGCGCGGTGGCGCTGCGGCGCATCAACGATGGCTATCCGCTGTCGGACTTCGAGGTGGAGGACGGCGACGAGGCGGTGCGCCAGGTGTCGACCCGCCTGGCGGCGGAGCTGCGTGCGGCCTCCGGCAAAGAGATCTCGATGGCCGAAGAGGCCTATCTGCGGGTCAATATCGCCGCGCGCCGCGTGCAAGACGTGCAGCCGACCGAAATCAACGCCGACGATGAAGAAGCGCTGGTGGACTACATCCTGTCCTACATCAACGCACACTATAACTACAACCTGCAGGGCGACGAGCAGCTGCGGGCCGATCTGCTTACCCATATCAAGACCATGATTACGCGGGTGAAATACCAGATCAACATCCCCAATCCGCTGTTGGCCAACATCAAGCAGCACTATCCGATGGCTTACGACGTGACGCTGGCGGCGGTCTCCAGCTGGGGCAAGTACACGCCTTATACGCTGAGCGAGAACGAAATCGGTTATCTGGTGCTGCACATCGGCGTGGGGCTGGAGCGGCATTACAACATCGGTTATGAACGCCACCCGCAGGTGATGCTGGTGTGCGACACCGGCAACTCGACGGTGCGGATGATCCAGGCGCAGATTGCGCGCAAGTATCCGCAGCTGGTGATGACGCGCATCGTCTCGCTGCGCGATTATGAGATGCTCGCGCACATCGACGAAGACTTCGTGATTTCCAACGCCCGCATCGGCGAAAAGAACAAGCCGGTAGTGGTGATGTCGCCGTTCCCGACCGATTATCAGCTGGAGCAACTGGGCAAACTGGTGCTGGTGGATCGCACCCGACCGTACATGCTGGAGAAGTTCTTCGACGCCGAGCATTTCATGGTGCTCAACGAGCCGCTGACGCAGGCGGAACTGTTCAGCCGGGTGTGCGGCCAGCTGGAGCGGGAAGGGTACGTCGGCGCGGACTTTTATCCGTCGGTGGTCGAACGCGAGGCGATCGTCTCCACGCTGCTGGGCGAAGGCATCGCGCTGCCGCACTCGCTGGGGCTGCTGGCGAAAAAGACCGTGGTGGTGACGCTACTGGCGCCGCAGGGCGTCGCCTGGGGCGAGGGCGAGGTCGCGCACGTGATTTTCCTGCTGGCGATCAGCAAGAGCGACTATGAAGAGGCGATGGCGATCTATGAGCTGTTCGTCACCTTCGTGCGTGAACGCTCAATGAGCCGCCTGCTGGGCAGCGACAGCTTCGACAGTTTTAAGGCGGTGGCGCTGGACTGCCTGAGCCGGAGTTGAGGGGGATTAATCCGCTTCCGGCAGGAACAGGGCTGGGGGCAGATTGAAGCGTTTGGCCAGCGCCATAATGTGCGGAATGGTCAGCGATCTTTTGCCGTTCAGGATTTGGTTGACCAACGACTTTTTGCCGATCTCATGTTCAAAATCACTTTGGCTGAGTTGGTGCTGTTCCATCAATACGCGAAGCGCGGCCACCCCCTGCGGGAGTTGGGCGATACGCTGGTTGAATGCGGTAAATTCGGCGCTGTTGTCTTCATATTCGGCGATTTTTTTTGCCAACATGTCAATCAGCGGATGGCGTTCATCGTTTTCCAGCAGATATTCCACCAATTCGAGCGCTTCTCGGTAGTCTTGCTGAGCGTGGCTGCCCTGCAATAAGGGTACGGCGCGCAGTAGCGCATCGGCCGCCTTAATGGCATCTGTAATCATGACGAACTCCTTCGATAGTGCTGCATCAGCTTGTCGTATTCGGCGTGGCTAACGATATGCTTTATGAAGACTTTCTGTGTCTCGAAGCTGGCAAAGAACAAGATCCGCAGGTGGTTGCCGCCGACGTCAATGACCCACCATTTCTCTTTGTACTTCATACGATCGAGCGAAGGAAAAAGCGCTTTTAACTCGTCCGGCGTGCGGAACTCACCCCGTCGCAACGCTTTATAAATGGCCTCGAGAGCAGTGGCTTCATTGGGATATTGCTTCGTTGCGTTATTGAACGGTTCCCTGGAAATGATATGCATCGTTCCTTCGATTCCTACCCGGTGAACATTATAGCGACTGCCGGTGAAGTTCACAAATTGTAAACTTTCTGTTGTCCCGCAAGCAAAGCGTGGGGAAACATCCGCCTGTTGTCTGTTTTTGCGTTACACACTATTGCGATTACCGTGGTGGGGGTAAATCCATAACGTGAATTTACAGGCGGTTACGGCTGCTTCTGGAAGCGGATTCGCAAAATGAGAAACGGGAGGGCTACACTATGGGAAGGGCGGAGGCAACACATGCGCCGAGGCGACGCATGGGAAGAGTCTCAGCGACTAATCTTCATCAAACCCGGAGTTGAACAGCTCGACCACCGCCGCCAGCGCGTTGACTTCATCGGGGCCGGTCGCTTCGACTTCGATGTGCCGACCCTGGGCGGAGTCCAGCATCAGCAGCGCGATGACGCTGCTGGCTTCGGCTTCGGTGCCGCTTTCGTTGCGCAGCATCACTTCGGCGTCGAAGCTTTGCACCAGTTCGAACAGTTTCATCGCCGGGCGCGCGTGCATGCCCAGCTTGTTTTTGATTTCAACCGTCTGTTTGACCGTCATTGTTTGCGCTTTTCCAGCGTGCGGTGGCGCGATTGCACGTTCTTGCCGCGCGAGCGGAAGTAATCGGCCAGCTGTTCCGCCACGTACACCGAACGGTGTTTGCCGCCGGTACAGCCGATGGCGACCGTCAGGTAGCTGCGGTTGTTGGTTTCGAGCATCGGCAGCCACTGTTCCAGATAGCTGCGGGTCTGGTAAATAAAGTTATGCACTTCGGTATGGCGATCGAGGAACGACGCTACCGGCTTGTCCAGACCGGTCATCGGCCGCAGCTTCGGATCCCAGTGCGGGTTAGGCAGGAAGCGCACGTCGAACACGTAGTCGGCGTCGATAGGAATACCGTGCTTGAAGCCGAAGGATTCGAACACCATCGTCAGTTCGCGCTCGCGTTTGCCGAGCAGGCGGGTGCGCAGCATTTCGGCCAGTTCGTGCACCGACATTTCCGAGGTGTCGATAATCAGGTCAGCCCGCGAGCGCAGCGGTTCGAGCAGATCGCTCTCTTCGTCGATCGCGCTTTCCAGCGACAGGTTTTTGCTGGAGAGCGGGTGCAGGCGGCGGGTGTCGCTGTAACGGCGGATCAGCGTGTTGCGATCGGCGTCGAGGAACAGCAGCTGCGGCGAGAAGCTGTCCGGCAGCTGAGTCATCGCGTATTCGAACACTTCCGGCGATTCCGGCATGTTGCGCACGTCGATGCTGACCGCCGCGGAGATATTGCGTTCCGCCAGCGTATTGGCGAGCTGCGGCAGCAGAACCACCGGCAGGTTGTCAACGCAGTAAAAACCCATGTCTTCCAGCGCCCGCAAGGCGACGGATTTTCCGGAACCGGAACGGCCGCTGACAATCATCAGCACCATGTGGCAACTCCCCTGGCATCGCGGCGGCGTTCATCGCCACCGTTAAACTTTGTTATTCCGGCCGCAGCCGGATCCATCATCGTAAAACAGTATCGTTATCCGGGCTGGAAGTCACGCCGGCCGGGCATCACTCGGTGATGATTTGGTAAAGTTCTTCGTCGCTCTGCGCGGCGCGCAGGCGGCGGCATACGGTTTTGTCTGCCAGGCGTTTGGCGACCAGCGACAGCGTATGCAAATGGGTTTTGCACTGATCGGCAGGCACCAGCAGCGCAAACAGCAGATCGACCGGCTGATTGTCGATAGCGTCGAAAGCGATGGGTTGGTCGAGACGGATAAACACGCCAACGGCCCGCAGTGTGTCCTCTTCCAGTTTGCCGTGGGGAATGGCGATACCGTTGCCGATACCGGTGCTGCCCATGCGCTCCCGGGTGAGAACCGCGTCAAACACCACCTGCGAAGGCAGATTGAGCTGTTTGGCGGCCAGTTCGCTGATAATTTCCAAAGCCCGCTTCTTGCTGGTGCAGTGTACCGAGCTTTTGGTGCACTCGATGTTTAACACCGAGCTTAATTGCATATATTCGTTGTTCATCTCATCTTCACTTAAAACCGCGCCGCCGGGCGAACCCGGCAAGGCGGTTTTTCGTCGGTTTTGACCCTGATTACCGTTCGGCGCGTCACCCATGCGGGTCACGCGCCGAAGGGAGAGGCGGCGACGGATGCCGCCTCACGGAATGGGTCAGGGTGTCAGTGTTGCTTCAATTTGTCTTTATGTTTGTTCAATTGACGTGCCAATTTGTCGATCAGCGTATCAATTGCGGCATACATATTCTCGTCTTCCG
This sequence comes from Serratia sp. CY37869, assembly GCF_052168895.1. Lineage (NCBI taxonomy): Bacteria > Pseudomonadati > Pseudomonadota > Gammaproteobacteria > Enterobacterales > Yersiniaceae > Serratia > Serratia sp. CY37869. Next base: position 521,382 of record NZ_JBJNLU010000003.1, on the reverse strand, counting down.
AGGTGGCGTGCAACTCGCCTCCATTCACGTGCACCGTTGCTTCCGCAATTTGCTGCACTTTTTCCACACTTAATACAACATACACCTGATTGATGCGATCAAAATACTGTTCGAGTTTGGCGAACTTGTTGTTCACGAACTCGCGCAACGGATCGGTGATTTCGATGTGGTGTCCGGTAATGTTGAGCTGCATAGTGTCTTCCTTCTCAATAGAGGTCAAACCAACTGTTTGCGCTGGTTCGACGGCGGGATGGACAAAGACTCTCGGTACTTGGCGACGGTGCGCCGGGCCACGATGATCCCCTGATCGGCGAGCAGGGTGGCCAGCTTGCTGTCGCTGAGTGGTTTGGCGGGGTTTTCCGCCGCAATCAATTTCTTCACCAACGCGCGGATCGCCGTCGAGGAGGCTTCGCCGCCGCTGTCGGTATTCACGTGGCTGGAGAAGAAATATTTCAATTCGAAAATGCCGCGCGGGCTGTGCAGAAACTTCTGCGTGGTGACGCGCGAGATCGTCGATTCATGCATCTCCACGGCCTGGGCGATATCCGCCAGCACCATGGGTTTCATAAACTCTTCGCCTTGCTCGAAGAACGCCTGCTGCTGATCGACGATGCAGCGGGTGACCTTCAGCAACGTCTCGTTGCGGCTCTCCAGGCTTTTAATCAGCCACTTGGCTTCCTGCAGGTTGCTGCGGATGAACTGGCCGTCGGCTTCGCTGCGGGCGCTGTTGCCCAGCGCGGCGTACTGCTGATTGATCTTCAAACGCGGCACGCTGTCGCCGTTGAGCTCGACCGTCCATTTGTTCTGCGTTTTGCGCACCAGCACGTCCGGAATAACGTATTCCGATTCGCCGGTATTGATCGACTGCCCTGGGCGCGGATCGAGCGACTGAATCAGCAGCATCGCTTCTTTCAGTGTATCTTCTTTTAGCCGGGTTGATCGCATCAGGCTGCGAAAGTCGTGGTTGGCCAACAGATCCAGATGCTCGCTGATGATCAGCCGCGCTTCGGCCAGATAAGGCGTATCTTTGGCGTATTGGGAGAGCTGCACCAGCAGGCAATCGCGCAGATCGCGCGCGGCGACGCCGATCGGATCAAAACGCTGCACGCGCTTCAGCACCGCCTCGACTTCCTCGAGGGTCACGTTCTCGTCGCCCAGGCTTTCCAGAATGTCTTCCAGCGGGACGGTGAGATAGCCGGTGTCATCCACCGCGTCGACGATGGAAGTGGCGATGGCGGCGTCGGTATCGGAAAACGGCGTCAGATCCACCTGCCACATCAGATAATCCTGCAGCGTTTGGGTGGTCTCGCCCTGATAGACCGGCAGCTCGTCGTCGCTGTAGTCGGTGCCGGTGCCGGACGGCGTGCCCGCGGTATAGATTTCATCCCAGGTGGCGTCCAGAGGCAGCTCTTCCGGCATGTCTTTCTGCTCCAAGGCCTCGCGGGTATCGAGCCCCTCGGTCTCCTGGGTTTCTTTGGCGTCGATTTCGTCGTGCAGATCGGTCTGTTCAAGCAGCGGATTGCTCTCCAGCGCCAGCTGGATCTCTTGCTGAAGCTCAAGCGTGGACAACTGCAGCAGGCGGATCGCCTGCTGGAGCTGAGGTGTCATGGCCAGCTGTTGGCTGAGCCTGAGTTGCAAACCTTGCTTCATAGTTTTCTGTCTACTTCCGTTAACGGTGTCGTCCCGCAGGACGCGCCGGCGCTTAGAGGCGGAACTCTTCGCCCAGATAAACGCGTTTAACCTGCTCGTCGGCCAGAATAGCATCCGGCGTGCCGTGGGCAATCAGTTTGCCCTGGCTGACGATGTAGGCGCGTTCACACACGTCCAGCGTCTCGCGCACGTTGTGGTCGGTGATCAGCACGCCCAGGCCGCTGTCACGCAGGTGCTCGATGATTTTCTTGATATCGATAACGGAAATCGGATCCACCCCGGCGAAGGGTTCGTCCAGCAGAATGAATTTCGGGTTGGCCGCCAGCGCGCGGGCGATTTCGACGCGGCGGCGTTCACCGCCGGACAGCGCCTGGCCGAGGCTGTCGCGCAGATGGGAGATATGGAACTCTTCCATCAGCTCTTTGGCGCGGTCTTCGCGCTGTTCGCTGGTGAGATCGGGACGGATCTCCAACACCGCCATCAGGTTGTCGTACACGCTCAGGCGGCGGAAGATCGACGCTTCCTGCGGCAGGTAACCGATGCCGCGGCGCGCACGGGCGTGCAGCGGCAACAGGCTGATGTCTTCCTCGTCGATCACGATGCGCCCGGCGTCGCGCGGCACGATGCCGACCACCATGTAGAAAGTGGTGGTTTTACCGGCGCCGTTCGGGCCGAGCAGGCCGACGATCTCGCCGGATTTCACTTTCAGGCTGACGTCTTCGACAACTTTACGGCCCTTGTAGGCTTTCGCCAGATTTTCTGCGATGAGTGTTGCCATAAGTGATTAGTTACTCTTTTTTTGCCCGTTTTTGTCTTGCAACTGCGACGGTACCAGAACCGTTGTCACGCGTTTGCCTTTGTCGCTAAACGCCTGCATTTGCTGCTGTTGCACCAGATAGGTGATGCGATCGCCTTTCACGTTGCTGTCGAGCTGCTCCAGATAGGCGTTGCCCGTCAGGGTCACCAGCTGGGTCGCCACGTCGTAACGCACTTTCTGCGCGTGGCCTTTGACCGGCTTGCCGCTGTCCTGCATCTGGTAGAAGGTTACCGGGTTGCCGAACGCTTCAATATAGGTCTTATTCTGATCTCCGCCCGGACGGGTGACCACCACCTTGTCAGCGCGGATATCGATGGTGCCCTGTTTGATCACCACGTTGTCAGTAAAGGTGCTGACGTTGCTTTGCATATCCAACGACTGCTTGAGCGAGTCGATGCTGACCGGCTGGCTGGAGTCGGATTTCAGCGCCAGAGCAGGGGCGCTGGCGGCCAAAACTAAGCTGCCGATCAACAGATTACGGAGTTGGTTTTTGGTTCTGGATTTCATAGTTGGTCTTAACCTTATCAATCAGCTCAGCGGTTTTGGTCCGCAGGTTCCCACGCATTTTCATGCCGTTAGAGGTAAAATTGGTCCCGTAAAGCGTGACTTCGTCATCGGAGGTGACGTCCTGGGTGACCAGGTTTACCTGAGCGTTGTCCGTCTTAATTTTTTCCAGCTGCGAGGTGGTGGTCAGGCTGTTTACCTCGACGTGGCCATACAGATACAGCATCCGGTCCTTCGTCAGTTTGGCGCGATCGGCGCGAACTGACCAGGTGGCCACCGCATTCTCGTCGAACAGCGTCATCACCGGCTGGGTGAACCAGCTCAGCTCGCCGGCGGTGTAATACTTCGCGTCTTCCGCCACCAGCTTATAATTCAGTTTACCGGCCGGATTGTACACCACGGTGACCGTGTGCTGGCTCTGGTAGGTCGGATCCTGATCGTTAGCCGGGCCAGGAGCCGTATCGTCGCTGAAGTCCGTCATGTTCCAGCCGATCAGCGCCAGAACGATCACCGTCAACAGGATGGTGATCCAAAGTTTGGTTTTACTCATATCGACAGCCCTTTGGCGTCCTCCAGCTTATTTTGAGCCAAAAGAATGATGTCGCACAGTTCGCGCACCGCGCCGCGGCCGCCGGCAATGCGGGTGACGTAGTGGGCTCGCGGCGTCAGCAGCGGATGAGCGTCTGCGACCGCGACCGCCAGGCCCACCTGCGCCATCACCGGCCAGTCGATCAGGTCATCGCCGATATAGGCGACCTGATCCGCCGTTAACGACAGTTTATCCAACAGTTCGCGGAAGGCCAAAAGCTTATCGGATTGCCCCTGATACAGATGGGTGATGCCGAGCGTTTGCGCGCGGTCTTCCAGCAGCTTGGCGGAGCGACCGGTAATGATCGCCACCTCGATGTCGGAGGTTTTCAGACAGCGGATGCCGTAACCGTCGCGCACGTTGAACGCCTTCAATTCTTCACCGTTGTTGCCCATGAAGATCAGGCCGTCCGACAGTACGCCGTCAACATCGCAAATCAACAGGCGGATGTTCCCGGCACGCGCCATAACCTCTTGTTCTACCGGCCCGTAGCAGGTTTCTACCATACCCATTCCGTTCTATTCCTTAATTAAACGACGCCGGCACGCAGCATGTCATGCATATGTACCACACCCAGCAACTGGTCGCCATCGGCAACCAGCAGCGCGGTGATGTGGCGTTGCTGCATCAGATTCAGCGCATCGACCGCCAGGAGGTTGGGACGCACCCGCACGCCGCCCGGCGTCATGACATCGGCGATCTTGGCTTCGTGCAGGTTGATGCCCATATCGAACACCCGGCGCAGGTCGCCATCGGTAAAGATGCCGGCGATTTTCATCAGATCGTCGCAGATCACCGTCAGACCCAGATTTTTGCGGGTGATTTCCAGCAGCGCGTCGCGCAATGAGGCGTCGGCGCTGACGTGGGGCATTTCGTCGCCGCTGTGCATGATATCGCTAACCCGCAGCAGCAGCTTGCGGCCGAGTGCGCCGCCCGGATGCGACAGCGCGAAATCTTCCGGCGTGAAACCGCGCGCCTTCAGCAGCGCGACGGCCAACGCATCGCCCATCACCAGCGTGGCGGTGGTGCTGGTGGTCGGCGCCAGCCCCAGCGGGCAGGCCTCCTGCGGCACCTTGATGCACAGGTGGATGTCCGCCGCCTTGCCCATCGAACTTTCCGGATTGTTGGTCATGCAGATGAGGGTGATCCGCTGCCGTTTCAACACCGGGATCAGCGCCAGGATCTCGCTGGACTCACCGGAGTTGGAGATGGCGAGCACGATATCCTGCGGAGTGACCATGCCCAAATCGCCATGGCTGGCTTCCGCCGGGTGAACGAAGAATGAGGGGGTGCCGGTGCTGGCGAAGGTCGCGGCGATCTTGCAGCCGATATGGCCGGATTTGCCCATGCCCATCACCACCACTTTGCCGCCGCAGGCGGCGATCGTTTCGCAGGCGCGGGTGAAGTCTGCGTTGATGTAGCTGTCGAGCTGAGCCAGCCCGTCACGCTCTATCTGAAGCACTTCTTTGCCGGCCTGTTGAAAATCGAAGCCCGGTTGCAACTCAATGTTCGACATACTCATTCCCGTCGGTTTAGCCGAAAGTACTGAAAGGGTTAAAGAACAGCACCGCAAGATACGCAATAAAGCCGCATAATAACAGCGCGCCGGCCAGGTGGCCGATGCGGTGTTTGCGGCCGATGCACAGCACGCTCAGCAGCACGCTGGCCGCCAGCATCACCCAGTAATCGCGCTGGAAGGCGGCGGCGTCCACGCTGCCCGGCGACAGCAGGGCGGGGACGCCCAGCACGATCACCGTGTTGAAAATATTGGAGCCGATGATATTGCCAATCGCCATATCATCTTCGCCCTTTAATGCTCCGGCGATGGACGTGGCCAGCTCGGGCAGGCTGGTGCCGATGGCGATAATGGTCAAGCCGACCACCAGTTCGCTCAGGCCGAAATAGTGCGCGATCACCGTCGCGTTATCGACCACCATTCTGGAAGAGAGCGGCAGAATGATAAACGCCAGCACCAGCCACAGCACCGCTACGGTATTGCTGCTGTCCTGCGGCAGTTCGGCGATCTGCTCCATGGTCAGGCTGTCGCTGCCCTCGCGCTGCGCCAGCCGGGCGATTTTCAGCATCAGCAGGATGAAACCGGCGGCGGCGGTCAGCAGCAGCACGCCGTCCAGCCTGCTCAGGGTGCCGTCCATCAACACGAAACCGCACAATACTGTGACCGCTAACATCAGCGGCAGTTCGCGCCGCAGTATTTCCGATCGTGCAGCCAGCGGGTGAATCAGCGCTGCGACGCCCAGGATCAATAAAATGTTGGTGATGTTGGAACCTAATACGTTGCCAACGGCCATATCTATCTGCCCGTTCAGCGCGGCGGTGGTGGACACGATCAGCTCCGGCAGTGAAGTGCCGATGCCGACGATGGTCATGCCGATGATCAACGGCGGCACGCCAAGCGAACGGGAAATCACGGCAGCACCATAAACTAAGCGGTCTGCACCATACACCAGTAGAAATAAACCAACGATTAATAATGCTATTGCGAGAAACATGCAGGGTCCTTTGTCGGGTATTATCCCGGTTCGTTGGTTAAAGCCGTCAATGCGGCGGTATTGCTTGCCCTCCGGTGCGTGCGCTTGAGCGCAGCAACGGTTTTTCCCGGCTAATTGTTGAACACTTTCGTTTTTTTTCGTTATGGCGCCAATTTTGACCGGGTGGCGCGGAAAAGTAAAACCAATGGCATCATTGGTTGCGAAATGGCAGTAAGTTTTTGTAAAGATGAGACGGATTGCGCCCATTGCTTTAACATCACGGGTAGATTCAGCAAAAGATGAGTCGTAAAGGGTCCATTAACATGCTCCAAAAGGCAGATAATTTGGTCGAAGTGCGCGACATGAGCTTCTCGCGCGGCGACCGGCGGATATTTGAAGACATCAACCTGACGGTGCCTCGCGGTAAGATCACGGCGATCATGGGGCCGTCGGGCATCGGCAAAACCACGCTGCTGCGTCTGATCGGCGGTCAGCTGACGCCGGACCGCGGGGAGATTTGGTTTGACGGCGACAACATTCCCGCATTGTCCCGCCGTCAGTTGTACGACGCGCGCAAAAAGATGAGCATGCTGTTCCAGTCGGGCGCGCTGTTCACCGATTTGACCGTATTCGAAAACGTGGCCTACCCGTTGCGTGAGCACAGCAACCTGCCTGAGCCCCTGCTGCGCAGCACGGTGCTGATGAAGCTGGAAGCGGTCGGGCTGCGCGGTGCGGCGCAGCTGATGCCCAATGAACTCTCCGGCGGCATGGCGCGCCGGGCGGCGTTGGCGCGCGCGATCGCGCTGGACCCGGAGATGATCATGTTCGACGAACCTTTCGTCGGCCAGGATCCGATCACCATGGGGGTGCTGGTCAAGCTGATCGACGAGTTGAACCATGCGCTGGGCATTACCTGCATCGTGGTGTCGCACGACGTGCCGGAGGTGCTGAGCATCGCCGACTACGCATATATCGTGGCCGATCACCGGGTGATTGCCGAAGGCACCACGCAGCAATTGCAGAACAATCCTGATGCGCGCGTGCGTCAGTTCCTGGATGGTATAGCGGATGGACCGGTGCCGTTCCGCTATCCGGCCGGGGATTATCAGACTGAACTGCTAGGCTTAGGGAGTAAATAAGCTCATGTTATTAAGAGCGTTAGCGTCTCTGGGGCGCAGTGGCATCAACACCAGCGCCAGCTTCGGCCGCGCCGGGTTGATGCTGTTCAACGCATTGATTGGCCGGCCGGAACCCGGCAAGCAGTGGCCGCTGTTGTTGAAACAGCTTTACAGCGTCGGCGTGCAGTCGCTGCTGATCATCATGGTTTCCGGGCTGTTTATCGGCATGGTGCTGGGCCTGCAGGGGTATATCGTGCTTACCACCTACAGCGCTGAAGCCAGCCTCGGCATGATGGTGGCGCTGTCGCTGCTGCGCGAGCTGGGGCCGGTGGTGACGGCGCTGCTGTTCGCCGGCCGCGCCGGTTCCGCGCTCACGGCGGAAATCGGCCTGATGAAGGCGACGGAACAGATCTCCAGCCTGGAAATGATGGCGGTCGATCCGCTGCGGCGCATCGTGGCGCCGCGTTTCTGGGCGGGGATGATCAGCATGCCGCTGCTGACCATCATCTTCGTGGCGATCGGCATTTGGGGCGGCTCGGTGGTCGGCGTGGATTGGAAAGGCATCGACAGCGGCTTCTTCTGGTCGGCGATGCAAGGCGCCGTAGAGTGGAAAAAAGATCTGCTCAACTGCCTGATCAAGAGCGTGGTGTTCGCCATTACCGTAACCTGGATTGCCATTTTCAACGGGTATGACGCCGTGCCTACCTCTGAAGGGATTAGCCGGGCGACGACGCGTACCGTGGTGCATTCGTCACTGGCGGTGTTGGGATTGGATTTCGTGCTGACCGCACTGATGTTTGGGAATTGATTCGATGCAAACGAAGAAGAGTGAAATCTGGGTTGGGGCATTCATGCTGATCGCGCTGTGCGCCATCGTGTTTATCTGCCTGCAGGTGGCGAACCTTAAATCGATCGGCAGCGAGCCGACCTACCGCGTTTACGCGACGTTCGACAATATCGGCGGCCTGAAACCGCGTTCGCCGGTGAAGATCGGCGGCGTGGTGATCGGCCGCGTGGCGGACATCGAACTCGATCCGAAAACCTACACGCCGCGCGTGGCGCTCGATATCCAGAAAAAGTACGACGAAATCCCGGATACCAGCTCGCTGGCGATCCGCACCTCCGGCCTGCTGGGCGAGCAATATCTGGCGCTTAACGTGGGCTTCGAAGATCCTGATATGGGCACCACCATTCTGAAAGACGGCGGCACCATCCAGGACACTAAATCAGCCATGGTTCTGGAAGATCTGATCGGCCAGTTCCTGTATAAAAGCGGCGGTCAGGACAGCGCCAAACCGGGAGACGCGGCCGCTGAGCCGGCTGCCGGCGCTGCACCGCAACCCGCTGTTCCAAATCATTAAGAGAGGATACCTGCATGTTTAAACGTTTACTGATGGTGGCTCTGCTGGTGGTTGCGCCGCTGGCGAGCGCAGCCGACCAAACCAATCCTTACAGCATGATGCAAGACGCGGCGCAGAAGACCTTCAGCCGTTTGAAGAACGAACAGCCGAAGATCAAGCAGGACCCGAACTACCTGCGCTCCATCGTGCATCAGGAACTGATGCCGTTCGTGCAGGTGAAATACGCCGGCGCGCTGGTGCTGGGCCGTTACTACAAAGATGCGACGCCTGCGCAGCGCGAAGCTTACTTCACCGCTTTCCAGGCTTACCTGGAGCAGGCTTACGGCCAGGCGCTGGCGATGTACCACGGCCAGACTTACCAGATCGCGCCTGAACAGCCGCTGGGCAACGCCGACATCGTGGCCATTCGCGTCACCATCATCGACAACGGCGGCCGCCCGCCGGTGCGTCTGGATTTCCAATGGCGCAAGAACAGCAAAACCGGCTACTGGCAGGCGTATGACATGATCGCCGAAGGCGTCAGCATGATCACCACCAAGCAAAACGAGTGGGCGTCTACGCTGCGTACTCAGGGCATCGACGGCCTGACCAAACAGCTGCAGGCCGCTGCCGCGCAGCCCATCTCGCTGGACAAGAAAAACTGATGTCGGCAGCGCTCAGCTTCGAATCAGAGCAGCAGACGCTGATCCTGCGCGGTGAACTGGACCGTGAAACGCTGCTGCCGTTGTGGCGGCAGCGCGACGCGCTGATGGCGGATAAAACCGCGATCGACGTGGCGCAACTGCAGCGCGTGGACTCCTCCGGGCTGGCGCTGTTGCTGCATCTGCAGGAAGAGCAGCGCCAACGTGGCGTCGCGCTAAAAATTTTCGGCGTCACCGAGCGTCTGAAAACGCTGATCGCGCTCTACAACCTGCAGGCGATAATGCCTGTCGATACCGCCGGTTAGCGGCGTTTTACACCGCCTTTGCGTGGTTAAACGATACAAAGCCCCTGTTATGCAGGGGCTTTTTCTTTAGTTTAAGAAAACATCGTATTCCACTAAGATACTAGGCTGTTTATGATCCTTTAGCGGCAGAACTGGATACTATGGAAACCAACGAGATTAAAGACGTGCTGATGCAGGCATTGGCACTGGATGAAGCGCACGTGACGGGCGACGGCAGCCATTTTCAAGCGATCGTGGTCGGCGAACTGTTCGCCGGCATGAGCCGCGTCAAAAAACAGCAGACGGTTTACGCACCGCTGATGGAATACATTGCGGACAACCGCATTCATGCCTTGTCTATCAAGGCGTACACCCCTGAAGAGTGGCAGCGAGACCGCAAACTCAACGGATTTTAAGGCTGTTTGCCCTGCCGGGCGGGCAGCTTCAGATTAGATAACAGAGAGTAGTCAGATGGATAAATTTCGTGTGCAGGGTCGGACCCGCCTGAGCGGTGAAGTGTCTATTTCCGGGGCCAAAAACGCCGCCCTGCCGATCCTGTTCGCCGCCCTGTTGGCGGAAGAGCCGGTCGAGCTGCAGAATGTCCCCAAGCTGAAGGACATCGACACCACCATTAAACTGCTCAGCCAGTTGGGCACCAAGATTGAGCGCAACGGTTCGGTCTTCGTGGACGCCAGCGGCGTGAACGAGTTTTGCGCGCCTTACGATCTGGTGAAAACCATGCGCGCTTCCATCTGGGCGCTGGGGCCGCTGGTGGCACGTTTCGGCCGCGGCCAGGTTTCCCTGCCGGGCGGCTGCGCGATCGGCGCGCGTCCGGTCGATCTGCACATCACCGGCCTGGAGCAGTTGGGGGCCGAGATCAAGCTGGAAGAAGGTTACGTCAAGGCGTCCGTCGATGGCCGTCTGAAAGGCGCGCACATCGTGATGGACAAGGTGAGCGTGGGCGCGACCGTGACCATCATGAGCGCCGCGACCCTGGCGACCGGCACGACCGTTATCGAGAACGCCGCGCGTGAGCCGGAAATTGTCGATACCGCCAACTTCCTCAATACGCTGGGCGCGAAGATCAGCGGCGCAGGCAGCGACAAGATCACCATCGAGGGCGTCGAGCGTCTGGGCGGCGGCGTGTATCGCGTGCTGCCTGACCGTATCGAGACCGGTACCTTCCTGATCGCCGCCGCGGTTTCCGGCGGCAAAGTGATGTGCCGCAACACCCGTCCGGATACGCTGGATGCGGTGCTGGCCAAACTGCGTGAAGCCGGTGCCGATATCGAAGTGGGCGAAGACTGGATCAGCCTGGACATGCACGGCAAGCGCCCGAAAGCGGTCACCGTGCGCACCGCGCCGCACCCGGGCTTCCCGACCGACATGCAGGCCCAGTTCAGCCTGTTGAACCTGGTGGCGGAAGGCACCGGCGTTATCACCGAGACCATCTTCGAAAACCGCTTCATGCACGTGCCGGAATTGATCCGCATGGGGGCGCACGCGGAAATCGAGAGCAACACCGTGATCTGCCATGGCGTTGAACAGCTGTCCGGCGCTCAGGTGATGGCGACCGATCTGCGCGCTTCCGCCAGCCTGGTGATCGCCGGCTGCATCGCCGACGGCGTGACCGTCGTCGATCGCATCTACCATATTGATCGCGGCTATGAGCGTATTGAAGACAAGCTGCGCGCGCTGGGTGCGAACATCGAGCGTGTGAAAGGCGAGTAAGGCATTAGCGCCGGCGCGGCTGCGTCGGCAGGATGAAAATCAAAGGGCCGGCTATCAATGCCGGCCCTTTTTTAATTGCTGTCTTCCGGGAATTCACCCACCGTCATTTTCAACGTAATGCGTTTGCCGTCGCGCAGCACGATAACCGGTATCTCGGTGCCTGGCCTGATCTCCGCTACCTGGTCCATGGTTTCCAGCACGGATACCGCCGGTTTGTTATCCACGTTGATGATGATGTCGTTGATCTGGAAACCGGCGCTGCCCGCCGGGCCGTTCGGGGTAATTTCGGTCACGATGATGCCCTGCAGGCGATCGATGCCGGAATTCGAGGAGCGCAGCGGAATGATCTCTTTGCCCTGAATGCCGAAATAGCCACGGATCACACGGCCGTCGCGGATCAGCTTGTCCATGATTTTGGTGGCCAGTTCGATCGGAATGGCGAAGCCGAGGCCCTCCGGCGTTTCGCCGTCGGTAATTTTGTCATAGGTCAGGGTGTTGATGCCGATCAGCTCGCCCAGCGAGTTGACCAGCGCGCCGCCGGAGTTGCCGCGGTTGATGGAGGCGTCGGTCTGCAGGAACGTCTGTCGGCCGGTGGTGCTCATACTGATGCGGCCGGTGGCGCTGAGGATGCCCTGTGTGACGGTCTGCCCCAGGTTATAGGGGTTGCCGATCGCCAGCACCACGTCGCCGACGTGGGCAACGCGATTTTTATTGGTCGGGATCACCGGCAAATTGCCGGGATCGATCTTCAGCACCGCCAAATCGGTCAGGCCGTCCGAGCCGACCAACAGCGCTTCGTAGCGGCGGCCATCCTGCAACACCACGGTGATCTGCTGAGCGTCTTTGATCACGTGGCGGTTGGTGATGATATAGCCGCGTTCATTCATGATCACGCCGGAACCGAGCGACAGCACGTTGGCGGCGCCGTTCAGGTTGCGGTTGTAAATGTTCACCACGGCGGGCGCGGCGCGGCGCACCGCTTTGTTGTAGCTCACTGGCGTTTCGTCGCTGGTGCTCTCAGGTTTGTCTGCAAACAGGCCGTTGGAAGAACGCAGCATGGGCAGGGCGGCCAACAGCAGGCCGGCAACGATGAGACCGATAACGACAGAACGCAAGAGCTTAGCAAACATGGAGTTTTCGTGGTGTGGTGAACGATGTTCGGAGGATAGCATGAGTTAACCGGGCGCAGTATGTCACCGAGCCCGGTTTTTGCACAAATTAACGCAGCAGCAGATAAATGGTTTCGTTGCCGCGTACGATATTGAGCGCCATCACCGGTGGCTTGGCCTCCAGCACTTTGCGCAGCGTAGTGATGTTGTCCACGCGCTGACGGTTGACGCCGATGATCACGTCGCCTTTCTGCAGGCCGATCTGCGCCGCCGTCGAGCCTTTATCCACGTTCTCCACCTTCACGCCCTTGTCGCCGCTCGGCAGCGCGCCGTTGCTGAGGGAAACACCCTGCAGCGCCGGCGACAGCGTTTCGGCATTGGTCGAGGCGCTCTCGCTATTGTCCAGCGTGACCGAGACTTCCTGCGGTTTGCCGTCGCGCAGCAGGCCCACTTTGAGGGTTTTGCCCGGCGCGGTGGTGCCCACCTTGGCGCGTAGCTCGGCGAAGCTGCTTACCGGTTTACCGTCGACGGAAACCAGAATGTCCCCGGCCTTGATGCCGGCCTTGGCGGCGGCGGATTTCGGCAACACTTCGCTGACGAAGGCGCCGCGCTGCGCGTCGGTGTTGAAGGCTTTGGCCATATCCGGGGTCATTTCGCTGCCCTTGATGCCTAGCAGGCCGCGTTTCACTTCGCCGAATTCAATCAGCTGTTGGCTCAGGTTCTGCGCCATATTGCTCGGAATGGCGAAGCCGATGCCGACGTTGCCGCCGCTCGGCGCCAAAATGGCGGTATTGATGCCGATCAGCTCGCCGTTCAGGTTAACCAGCGCGCCGCCGGAGTTGCCGCGGTTGATGGAGGCGTCGGTCTGAATGAAGTTTTCCAGCCCTTCCAGATTCAGGCCGGAGCGGCCCAGCGCCGAGATAATGCCGGAAGTGGCGGTTTGGCCCAGGCCAAACGGGTTGCCGACGGCGACGGCAAAGTCGCCGACGCGCAGCTGATCGGAGTCGGCCATCTTGATGGCGGTCAGGTTTTTGGTGTCGCTGAGCTGCAGCAGGGCGATGTCTGATTGCTCATCGCGGCCGACCAGCTTGGCGTCCAGCTCGCGACCGTCGTTCAACTGCACGCGGATTTTATCGGCGTTGTTGATGACGTGGTTGTTGGTCAGCACATAGCCTTTGGCGGCGTCGATGATAACGCCGGAACCCAGCCCTTCAAACGGACGGGAGCTTTGCTGCTGGCCGGGGAAGTTAGGGCCGAAGAAGCGCCTGAACTCTTCCGGCAGTTGTTGACGCTGCACCTGAGTGCCGGCGACATGCACGCTCACTACGGCGGGCAAGACTTTTTCCAGCATCGGCGCCAGGCTCGGCAGCGGCTGCCCCTGAACGGCGACGGGCAGGGCCGCGTTGGCCACCGGTACGGAGCTGAGCGTCAGGCCGAGGCTCATTGCCAATGCACTAAGAATTAACGACTTTTTCTTCATTGATTATAACTCTCTCAATACCTGCCGATGAAAATTTGATGATAAGGCAATCACCTTGTCATAGTGAAGGGTAAGACCGTGAATTTGCGTGCAAAGTTCAGTAAAGGTAATGCGAGGGAAGGTCAAGACGGTAAACGGAGGAAGCCCGCGGGTGGCCCCGCGGGCGAAGGGGGTCAGTCGCGGCGCGCGCTTTGCCCGCGCAGCAGGCCGGAGGCGCCTTCCGAATAGTCGCGCGGCATTTCCACCGGCGCTTGATCGTTGTCTGCTTCCGCTTCGGTCAGGCGATAGCGGAACGGATTTTCCTGCATCGGCAGATCCGGCAGCAGGTTGTTCGAGCTTTTCGCCATGTGCTGATACAGCTGACGATAATCGCGCGCCATGTTGTCCAGCAGCTCGGCGCTGCGGGCAAAGTGGCCGACCAGCTCCTGACGGTACTCTTCCAGCTCGGTTTTGCTCTTGTCCAGCTCGTTCTGCAGGACTTGTTGTTGACGTAATTTACGGTTGCCAAAACGCATCGCCACCGCACCAATCACGATACCGACGACCAAACCAATCAGCGCATACTCCCAGGTCATGATGACTCCTATTTTGACTTCGTTGTTCCGCAGGGATTTTTCACTTAATAATATCCACTATAACCGTTAACCTTGTCCGAGTGGAATCCTGATGCGCTTCCACCTAATTTTTACAGGGTTTTCAGCGGCGCCCGCAGCGGGCATTTGTGGCGATAACGGTGCGAATCGGCATCAACTTGCCGCCAACGTTGGCTAAATAATTTCTAAGCGTTCTTAGGGAACATCGAACAGATGCAGGCACTATCACCGTTATCTCGCTACCAGCAGGCGCTGGATGCGGGGGAATATCAGGCCGATGAGGTTCAACGCCGGGCCGTCACTCAACTGGATCGCATTTATCAGGCTCTGTTGCAAAAGCCGGCGGCGAGCGCGCCTGCCGGCGGGCTGCGCGGTAAGCTCAGCCGCTTGCTGGGCAAGGGCGGCGACACGGCGCCGCAGCGCCCGGTGCAGGGGCTGTATATGTGGGGCGGCGTCGGGCGCGGCAAAACCTGGTTGATGGATATGTTCTTCCACAGTTTGCCGGGCGATCGCAAAATGCGTCTGCACTTTCACCGCTTCATGCTGCGGGTGCATGAAGAGCTGACCGAGCTGCAGGGGCGGGAAAACCCGCTGGAAATCGTCGCCGACGGCTTTAAGGCCGAGACCGACGTGCTGTGTTTCGACGAATTTTTCGTGTCCGACATCACCGACGCCATGCTGCTGGCCACGCTGCTGCAGGCGCTGTTCGCGCGCGGCATTACGCTGGTGGCCACGTCGAACATCCCGCCGGACGATCTGTACCGCAACGGTCTTCAGCGGGCGCGTTTCCTGCCGGCCATCGATCTGATCAACGAGTACTGCGACGTGATGAACGTCGACGCCGGCATCGACTATCGTCTGCGTACCCTGACCCAGGCGCACCTCTACCTGACGCCGCTGAGCGACCAGACGCGCGAGACGCTGGATCGGATGTTCGTCAAGCTGGCGGGCAAGGCGGGGGAGGACGCGCCGGTGCTGCAGATCAACCATCGGCCGCTGCAGGCTATCCGTTCGGTGGACGGCGTGCTGGCGGTGGATTTCCACACGCTGTGCGAAGAGGCGCGCAGCCAACTGGACTACATCGCGCTGTCGCGGCTGTATCACAGCGTGATCCTGTATAATGTGCGGGTGATGGGGCCGCTGAAAGAGAATACCGCGCGCCGTTTCCTGGCGTTGGTGGACGAATTCTACGAGCGGCACATCAAGCTGGTGATCGGCGCTGAAGCGTCGATGTTCGAGATCTATCAGGGGGTGCAGCTGAAATTTGAATTCCAGCGCTGCCTGTCGCGCCTGCAGGAAATGCAGAGCGAAGAGTACCTCAAGCTGCCGCATTTGCCCTGAGTCTGCCGGGCTTGCCGCCGCCGTATCGCCGGTTGTCCGCCGCCGGCGATAAATTTATTTTCCATTCAAAAACCGTTCGATCTTTGTGAGCGACTTCTCTATAATCTTGCGACCCCACGTTACAACAAAGTTTTTTTTCCCAAAAACTTTATAGTGCCGGCAATGGCTATTCGAAGGGGTAGGTTTGCTGGACTTGTATGGTCGTGTGAGCCTCAACTGTTTTCGAGCGTTTGGGTGTTCACCAACGTGTAACTAATTATTGGGTAAGCTTTCTAATGAAAACTTTTACAGCTAAACCAGAAACCGTAAAACGCGACTGGTACGTTGTTGATGCAGATGGTAAAACTTTAGGCCGTCTCGCTACTGAACTGGCTCGTCGCCTGCGCGGCAAGCATAAAGCGGAATACACCCCGCACGTGGATACCGGTGATTACATCATCGTTCTGAACGCTGACAAAGTTGCTGTAACCGGCAACAAGCGTACAGACAAAGTGTACTACCACCACACCGGCCACATCGGTGGTATCAAGCAAGCGACCTTTGAAGAGATGATTGCCCGCCGTCCTGAGCGCGTGATTGAAATCGCGGTTAAAGGCATGCTGCCAAAGGGCCCGCTGGGTCGTGCTATGTTCCGTAAACTGAAAGTTTACGCGGGCACCGAGCACAATCACGCGGCACAGCAACCGCAAGTTCTGGACATTTAATCGGGATTAATGGCAATGGCTGAAAATCAATACTACGGCACTGGTCGCCGCAAAAGCTCCGCCGCTCGCGTCTTCATCAAGCCGGGCAACGGTAACATCGTTATCAACCAGCGCAGCCTGGAACAGTACTTCGGTCGCGAAACTGCCCGCATGGTAGTTCGTCAGCCGCTGGAACTGGTCGACATGGTTGGCAAACTGGATCTGTACATCACCGTTAAAGGTGGTGGTATCTCCGGTCAAGCTGGCGCCATCCGTCACGGTATCACCCGTGCACTGATGGAGTACGATGAGACTCTGCGTTCTGAACTGCGTAAAGCTGGCTTCGTCACCCGTGACGCTCGTCAGGTTGAACGTAAGAAAGTCGGTCTGCGTAAAGCACGTCGTCGTCCGCAGTTCTCCAAGCGTTAATTTCCGCTGCTTCGGCAGTGCGATTTACGCAAAAAACCCGGTGCTTCACCGGGTTTTTTTATGCCTGAAATCCGCCGTCCCCGACTAAAATCTGTGGTATATCAGACAATTCAACATGAATTCGCCGCAGCGCCCCCACAAAACAAGCAAAATCTGGTAAACTATCACCCACTTTTGCGCCTGTTCGCCGTGCAGTTGACCTCCTGGGCCGGTTTTTTATGGGTTCGGGTCGCGCTGCGTGCTGCCGGCCTGCGGCAAGATTATTCAGGATAGCAGCCTGTCAGTTGGCTATTCGCAGTATTTTCTAGATAACTTGGAGGTTTTCATGGCTGTCGCTGCCAACAAACGTTCGGTAATGACGCTGTTCTCTGGCCCGACCGACATTTTTAGCCATCAAGTACGCATCGTACTGGCGGAGAAAGGTGTCAGCGTCGAGATCGAGCAGGTCGAAATGGATAACCTGCCGCAAGATCTGATTGACCTCAACCCTTACCAGACGGTGCCTACGCTGGTCGATCGCGAACTGACCCTGTATGAATCCCGCATCATCATGGAATACCTGGATGAGCGCTTCCCGCACCCGCCGTTGATGCCGGTTTACCCGGTTGCCCGTGGTGAGAGCCGTCTGATGATGCTGCGCATCGAGAAGAACTGGTACTCGCTGATGGACAAGATCGAGAAGAGCAGCGGTCAGGAAGCAGAATCCGCCCGCCGCCAACTGCGTGAAGAGCTGCTGGCGATCGCGCCTATTTTCGGCCAGGCGCCGTATTTCATGAGCGAAGAGTTCAGCCTGGTGGATTGCTACCTGGCACCGCTGTTGTGGCGTCTGCCGCAGCTGGGCATCGAGTTGAGCGGCGCCGGCTCCAAAGAGCTGAAAGGCTACATGACCCGCGTCTTCGAACGCGACGCTTTCCTGGCTTCCCTGACCGAAGCCGAGCGTGAAATGCGCCTGCAAACCCGGGGCTAAGCGCGATGGACATGTCTCAGATGACGCCGCGTCGCCCGTATCTGCTGCGGGCGTTCTATGACTGGCTGCTGGATAACCAGCTGACGCCGCACCTGGTGGTCGACGTGACTCGCCCTGATGTTCAGGTGCCGATGGAGTTCGCGCGCGATGGCCAGATCGTGTTGAATATCGCGCCGCGCGCGGTAGGCAACCTGGCGTTGGGCAACGAAGACGTGCAGTTCAACGCGCGCTTCGGCGGCGTGCCGCGCCAGGTTTCGGTGCCGATGGCCGCCGTGCTGGCGATTTATGCGCGTGAGAACGGCGCCGGCACGATGTTTGAACCGGAAGCCGCCTACGACGAAAGCGAAGGCGTGTTCGAAGGTTTGGACAATGAGACGATCCCTTCGGAAACGTTGATGTCGGTGATCGACGGCGATCGCCCGGATACCGCGGAAGATGACGGCTCGGACGACGAACCGCCGCAGCCGCCGCGCGGTGGCCGCCCGGCGCTGCGCGTGGTAAAATAAGCCCGCGTGAACAAACGAAAAAGCACCCCGTGGGGTGCTTTTTTTTGCCCGGACGAAGCGGATCAGCCTTTCAAGGCGGCAATGCAGGCATCGCGCGGCGCGCTGAGATCGCCTACGCGCACGGTGGACAGCGCGCGGGCCGCGCGCTCACGGAAGCTGGTGATGGCGGTGTCGCCTTGCACTTCCGGCGGCGCGGTGCAGATGTCATTGAGCGGCAGATCGTTGCCTTTGTTGAGCGCCTGCAATACCGCCGCCGGGTTGTAGATCAGGGCGGCGGAGAGGGCAGATTTAATGCCGGCGGTAAATCCGGCATTGCCGCCGCCGGCCAGCTTGGGTGCCAGGGCAATCCAGTTGTCGTCCCCCAACCGTATGCTGTTTTCCACGGCGCTGAACTGCCCGGCCTTGCCCAACTGCGCCACGACCGGCCGTGCGCCGCGCGCTTCGATATTGTAACCGACCTCCTGCGAATCCAGCGCCAGGGCTGAGGCGCTGAAACTGACGGCCAGCAGTGCGCCGGCCAACAGGGAAATGGAGCATTTCATGTTCGCTATCCTTATCTCGGTGTCAGGCGCAGCCGCGCCCTGCAATGGTGCTAACTCAATACTATAGCGCGTTGAGGCAGTGAGTAGGGGGGAGGTTGTTACAAAGCGTGGCCGGTTAAAACAAAGGCCCGGCAATGTGCCGGGCCTTTGGCGGTACGGAAGGTTTACACTTCCAGGTAGTTCATGATGCCGTCTGCCGCTTTGCGGCCTTCGGCGATCGCCGTCACCACCAGGTCGGAGCCACGGACCGCGTCGCCACCGGCGAAGATTTTCGGGTTGCTGGTCTGGAATGCGTTGTCGCTGCCTTCCGGCGCCACGATGCGGCCCTGTTTATCGAGCTGCACGTCGTGCGCCGCCAGCCAGTCCATGCGGTGTGGGCGGAAGCCGAACGCCATCACCACCGCGTCGGCGTCGATCACGTGCTCGGAACCCGGCACCTGCTCCGCCGCCTGGCGGCCGTTGGCATCCGGCGCACCCAACTGAGTGCGCACCATTTTCACCCCGGCCACGCGGCCGGCGCTGTTCAGTTCGATGCTCAGCGGCTGCAGGTTGAACTGGAAGTCCACCCCTTCTTCCCGGGCGTTCTTCACTTCGCGCTTGGAGCCCGGCATGTTGGCCTCGTCGCGGCGGTAGGCGCAGGTGACCTGCGTCGCGCCCTGACGCACCGAGGTGCGCACGCAGTCCATGGCGGTATCGCCGCCGCCCAGCACCACCACCCGTTTGCCTTCCATGCTGACATAAGGCTCGTGCTGCTCGGTTTCATACCCCATCAACTGCTTGGTGTTGGCGATCAGGAACGGCAGCGCGTCGTACACGCCCTGCGCATCCTCATTCTCCAGCCCGCCACGCATCGATTGATAGGTGCCGACGCCGAGGAACACCGCATCGTACTCGCTCAGCAAAGTCTCCATGCTGACGTCTTTGCCCACTTCGGTATTCAGCTGGAACTCGATGCCCATCTCGCTGAAGATGCCGCGGCGTTTGACCATCACTTCCTTTTCCAGCTTGAAGGCCGGGATGCCGAAGGTCAGCAGACCGCCGATCTCAGGATGACGATCATACACCACCGCCTTAACGCCGTTGCGGGTCAGCACGTCAGCGCAGGCCAGCCCGGCGGGGCCGGCACCGACGATCGCCACGCGCTTGCCGGTCGGTTGCACGTGCGACATGTCCGGCTTCCAGCCCATTTCGATGGCCTTATCGCTGATGTAACGCTCGATATTGCCGATGGTGACCGCGCCGAACTCGTCGTTCAGGGTGCAAGACCCTTCGCACAGGCGATCCTGCGGGCATACGCGGCCGCACACCTCCGGCAGGCTGTTGGTCTGATGCGCCAGGTCCGCCGCTTCCATGATGCGGCCTTCGTTGGCCAGCTTCAGCCAGTTCGGGATGTAGTTGTGCACCGGGCACTTCCACTCGCAATACGGGTTGCCGCAGGACAGACAGCGGTCCGCCTGGGCCTTGGCCTGGGTTTCCGAAAACGGTTCGTAGATCTCGACGAACTCGATTTTGCGGATCTTCAGCGGTTTCTTTGGCGGATCAACACGCTGCAGGTCGATAAATTGGTAAACGTTCTGGCTCATTAATGACCTACCTCTTACTGCGCCTGCACCCGCAGCTCGGCTGCGGAACGGCTACGGTGACCCAACAGCGCTTTGACATCGCTGGACTTCGGTTTGACCAGGGCGAACTTCGGCGCCCACTCGGGCCAGTTGGCCAGGATCTCTTCCGCGCGGGAAGAGCCGGTCGCCTGCACGTGTTCGGTGATCAGGCCGCGCAGATGCTCCTCATGGATCGCCAACTGATCGACATCCAGCACTTCCACCAGCTCCGGGTTCACGCGCTTGCGGAACTCGCCGTCTTCGTCCAGCACGTAGGCGAAGCCGCCGGTCATGCCGGCGCCGAAGTTGATGCCGGTTTTACCCAGCACGCAGACGATGCCGCCGGTCATGTATTCGCAGCCGTTGTCGCCGATGCCTTCCACCACGGTGATGGCGCCGGAGTTGCGCACCGCGAAACGCTCGCCCGCGCGGCCGGCGGCGAACAGCTTGCCGCCGGTGGCGCCGTACAGGCAGGTGTTGCCGACGATGCTGGCTTCATGGCTGCGGAAGGCGGAGCCGATCGGCGGACGCACCGCGATGCTGCCGCCGGCCATGCCTTTGCCGACATAGTCGTTGGCGTCGCCGGTCAGGGTCAGCTCGACGCCGCCGGCGTTCCAGACGCCGAAGCTCTGCCCGGCGGTGCCGGAGAAGTGCGCCTTGATCGGATCGGCCGCCATGCCCTGATCGCCGTGCACGTTGGCGATAGCGCCGGACAGCATGGCGCCCACGGAGCGGTCGGTGTTGCGAATGTCGAAGTAGAAGGTTTTACCCTGTTTCGCTTCGATATGCGGCTGTGCCTGCGCCAGCAGCTCTTTGTTCAGCAGGCCCTTGTCGAACGCCGGGTTGCTGCTTTCGGTGCAGTACACCGCTTTGCCCGGATGCGGCGTGGCGGTTTTCAGCAGCGGCGACAGATCCAGCTTGTTCTGCTTGGCGGAGATGCCGTCCAGCTCGGTCAGGAACTCGGTGCGGCCGATCAGATCCACCAACTGGCTCACGCCCAGTTGCGCCATGATCTCGCGGGTTTCACGCGCGATAAACTGGAAGTAATTCGTCACGCGTTCCGGCAGGCCGTGGTAGTGATCGCGGCGCAGCTTGTCGTCCTGAGTCGCGACGCCGGTCGCGCAGTTGTTGAGGTGGCAGATGCGCAGGTATTTGCAGCCCAGCGCCACCATCGGCCCGGTGCCGAAGCCGAAGCTTTCCGCGCCCAGGATCGCCGCTTTGACGATGTCCACGCCGGTTTTCAGGCCGCCGTCCACCTGCAGGCGGATCTTGTGGCGCAGACCGTTGGCCACCAGCGCCTGCTGGGTTTCCACCAGGCCCAGTTCCCATGGGCAGCCGGCATATTTCACCGAGGACAGCGGGCTGGCGCCGGTGCCGCCGTCGTAACCGGCGATGGTGATCAGATCGGCATAGGCTTTCGCCACGCCGGTGGCGATGGTGCCGACGCCCGGCTCGGACACCAGTTTCACCGAGATCACCGCCTTCGGGTTGACCTGCTTCAGATCGAAGATCAGCTGCGCCAGATCTTCGATCGAGTAGATGTCGTGGTGTGGCGGCGGGGAGATCAGCGTCACGCCCGGCACCGAGTAACGCAGTCTGGCGATGTACGGGGTGACTTTGTCGCCCGGCAGCTGGCCGCCTTCGCCCGGCTTGGCGCCTTGCGCCACCTTAATCTGGATCACGTCGGCGTTCACCAGGTAGGCCGGTGTTACGCCGAAGCGGCCGGAGGCCACCTGTTTGATGCGCGACACCTTGTTGGTGCGGTAGCGCGCCGGATCTTCGCCGCCTTCGCCGGAGTTGGAGAAGCCGCCGAGGCCGTTCATGGCGATCGCCAGTGATTCGTGCGCTTCCGGGCTCAGCGCGCCGATCGACATCGCCGCCGTGTCGAAGCGTTTGAACAGCGATTCCGCCGGTTCGACCTGATCGACCGGGATCGGTTCGCCTTTCGGCGTGATGGCCAGCAGATCGCGTAGCATGGCGACCGGCCGCTCGTTCACCAGCTTGGCGTAAGCCTGATAGTCGCTGTACTCGCCGCTGTGTACCGCTTTTTGCAGCGAGTTCACCACGTCCGGGTTGTAGGCGTGGTATTCGCCGCCGTGCACGAATTTCAGCAGGCCGCCTTGCTCCAGCGGTTTGCGTTTCAGCCAGGCGCGCTTGGAAAGGTTCTGCAGATCCTGCTGGAAATCGCTGAAGCTGGCGCCGCCAATGCGGCTGACCACGCCCTGGAAGCACAGATCCGCCAGATCGCGGTGCAGGCCGACCGCTTCGAACAGCTTGGAGCAGCGGTAAGAGGCGATGGTCGAAATGCCCATCTTGGACATGATCTTGTACAGGCCTTTGTTGATGCCGTTGCGGTAGTTCAGCATCACGTCGCGGTATTTCTTGTCGATCGCCTGGCTGTCCACCAGCTTGGCCAGGGTTTCATAGGCCAGATACGGATAGATGGCGGTCGCGCCGAAGCCGAGCAGTACGGCGAAGTGGTGCGGATCGCGGGCGCTGGCGGTTTCAACGATCAGGTTGGCGTCGCAGCGCAGGCTTTTTTCCACCAGGCGGGTTTGCACGGCGCCGACTGCCATCGGAGCAGGCACCGGCAGGCGGCCGGGCGCGATGGCGCGGTCGGACAGCACCAACAGCACCGCGCCTTCGCGCACCTTACGTTCCGCTTCGTCGCACAGGGCGCGAATGGTCTGCTCCAGATCCTGCTGCTGCGGATCGAAGGTCAGATCGAGGGTCTCGGCGCGATAGTATTCGCCTTCCAGCGTGGTGAGCTGTTTGAAATCGGAGTACAGCAGGATCGGCGATTTGAAGCTCAGGCGGTGCGCCTGGCCTTCGGCTTCGCAGAACACGTTCATTTCGCGGCCTATGCTGGTGGCCAGCGACATGACGTGCGCTTCACGCAGCGGATCGATCGGCGGATTGGTGACCTGCGCGAACTGCTGGCGGAAATAGTCGTAAACGATGCGCGGCCGGCTGGAGAGCACGGCGAACGGGGTATCGTCGCCCATCGAACCGGTGGCTTCCTGGCCAATTTCGCCCAGCACGCGGATCACCTGATCCAGCTCTTCACTGCTGTAGCCGAACTGTTTCTGATAGGTTTCGAGCTGCGCGTCGTCGAGCTCGCGGCTGCCGACCTGATCGTCCGGCAGATCTTCGAACGGCACCAGGCGTTTGACGTTTTTCTCCATCCACTCTTTATACGGGTGGCGGCTTTTCAGATCGTTGTCGGTTTCCGCCGAGTGCAGGATGCGGCCGCTGCGGGTGTCGATCACCATCAGCTCGCCGGGGCCGACGCGGCCTTTTTCTACCACTTCATCCGGCTGGTAATCCCAGATGCCGACTTCGGAGGCGCAGGTGATCAGCTTGTCTTTGGTGATCACGTAGCGCGCCGGGCGCAGGCCGTTGCGATCGAGGTTACAGGCGGCGTAGCGGCCGTCGGACATCACGATGCCGGCCGGGCCGTCCCACGGCTCCATGTGCATCGAGTTGAAGTCGAAGAAGGCGCGCAGATCGCCGTCCATGTCCGGGTTGTTCTGCCAGGCCGGCGGCACCAGCAGGCGCATGGCACGGATGAGATCCATCCCGCCCGCCAGCAGCAGCTCCAGCATGTTGTCCAGCGAACTGGAGTCGGAGCCGGTTTCGTTGACGAACGGCGCGGCGGCCTGCAGATCCGGGATCAGCGGCGTTTGGAATTTATAGGTACGGGCGCGTGCCCACTGGCGGTTGCCGGTGATGGTGTTGATTTCGCCGTTGTGCGCCAGGTAGCGGAACGGCTGCGCCAGCGGCCAGCGCGGCACGGTGTTGGTGGAGAAGCGCTGGTGGAACAGGCAAATGGCCGACTCCAGGCGCAGGTCCGCCAGATCGAGATAGAAGCGCGGCAGATCCGCAGGCATGCACAGGCCTTTATAGATCGTCACCAGGTTAGAGAAGCTGCAGACGTAAAAACTGTCGTCCTCCACGCGTTTCTCGATGCGGCGACGCGCCACGAACAGGCGGCGCTCCATATCACGCGGGCGCCAGCCGGCCGGGGCGTTAACGAAGATTTGCTCGATGCGCGGCAGGGAGGAGAGGGCGATTTCACCCAGCACGTCCGGGTTGGTCGGCACTTCGCGCCAGCCGACGATCGACAGCGTTTCGTTTTGCAGCTCTTCTTCCACGATGCGGCGGCTGAGGCGCGCTTCCTCTTCATTCTGGCTGAGGAACATCATGCCGACGGCGTAGTTCTTGGCCAAACGCCAGCCGCGCTCTTCCGCCACCATGCGGAAGAAACGATCGGGTTTTTGCAGCAACAGGCCGCAGCCGTCGCCGGTCTTGCCGTCGGCGAGGATCGCGCCGCGGTGCTGCATGCGGGCCAGCGCGTGAATGGCGGTGCGCACCACCTTGTGGCTAGGTTCGCCTTCTATATGGGCGATCAGGCCGAAACCACAGTTGTCCCTCTCTTGGGATTTATCGTACAACATATCGTGAACCTCCCCAGGCTCTGCGTGACTCTCACAACCTACTGCGAGGGGGCTTCCCAATTTCAGGCAGAAGTCCAATCAGCAAGTTAACCCCGCCAATCTGCTTTTCCGCCCTCCATCAATGGCCTCTCGTGACGGTCTCACAAGTGGTATAGGACTTGTTTTAAGAGGGAGTCTTCAATTACTGCATAAATATGACGAGACGTTTGCCCGTCCAGAAAGCTTCCAGCGGACTTCCAACTTAGCGAGAAAGAATTCGCAGGTCAAATGTGGGCTTAAGATAGATTCTTATCGAATTAATGATGTTTATTTATTTGATAAATAAGTAATTTAATGCATTTTTGCACTATCGTGGGGCAACGCCGATCCTTGCAGAAGTGTGAGCTGTCTCACTATAGTGCAACCCCTTAATCTCTGCACCATGCTAGTGCGGGGGGTAATGCCAGAATTTTATTCTATAAGATATTGCTTGGCTGATGTTTATGACTATTTTTCACCGTGTTGTCATATTGCCGTTAACGGTTGCGTGACGATTAGAATAATTCATCAGAATTAGAATGAATTGATTTGCGTTTATGATGAATAGTTATGCCTGATGGCGCCTTGCGGGGAAAGCGTTGATCTCTGTCATCGCGGGAAAAACCGTTTCTTATTAGCATCGCGGCTTTGAACACAGAGAACCACCAAGATTATGCAGTTGCCGCAATTAGTCAATATGTTTGGCGCGGATCTCCAGCGCCGCTATGGCGAAAAGATCCATAAACTCACGCTGCACGGCGGATTCAGCTGCCCTAACCGCGACGGCACGTTGGGGCGCGGCGGCTGTACGTTCTGCAATGTCGCCTCGTTCGCCGATGAAGCGATGCAACGCCAGAGCATCGCCGAACAGCTGGCGCAGCAGGCCGCGCGGGCCGATCGGGCGCGGCGCTATCTGGCCTATTTCCAGGCCTATACCAGCACCTATGCGGAGGTTGAACGGCTGGAGACGATGTATCGGCAGGCGTTGGCGCAGAGCGCCATGGTCGGCCTGTGCGTCGGCACCCGGCCGGACTGCGTGCCGCCCGCCGCGCTGGATCTGCTGACGGGATACCGCGAGCAAGGCTATGAAGTGTGGCTGGAGCTGGGGTTGCAGACGGCGCACGATAAAACGCTGAAGCGCATCAACCGCGGCCATGATTTTCGCTGTTATCAGCAGACTGCGCGACTGGCCCGGCAGCGCGGGCTGAAGGTGTGCTGCCATCTGATCGTCGGGCTGCCGGGAGAAACTCAGCGCGATCATCTGCTCACGCTGCAGCGGGTGACGGAGACCGGCGTGGATGGCATCAAACTGCATCCGCTGCACGTCGTCACCGGCAGTACCCTGGCGCGGGCGTGGCATGCCGGGCGGTTGTCCGAACTGGCGTTGGAGGACTACGCCGCCAGCGCCGGGGAGATGGTCCGCCATACGCCGGGCGAGGTGGTGTACCACCGTCTTTCCGCCAGCGCCCGTCGGCCGACGCTGCTGGCGCCGCTGTGGTGCGAAAACCGCTGGAGCGGCATGCAGGCGGTCGGTGCTTATCTGCAGCAATACGGCGGGCAGGGCAGCGCGCTGGATGAAAAGCGGCGCTACCGCCCCGGAATGCCGCTCTGAAGTGCAATCTTTGCCACACTTCGGCGTTTGCCGCCTTATCTCATTGCGGTTTTACGGTATGATTCAAAAGATTGTGTCTGATGGGAGCCGCTATGAAGCAAATCCGGGTGTTGGCCCAGTACTACGTTGATTTAATGGTGAAACTGGGGTTGGTGCGCTTCTCGCTGCTGCTGGCCTCGGCGCTGGTGGTGCTGGCGATGGTGGTGCAGATGGCGGTGACCATGCTGCTGCGCGGCGAAGTGGAAAGCATCGACGTGGTGCGTTCAATCTTCTTCGGTCTGTTGATCACCCCGTGGGCGGTCTACTTTCTCTCGGTGGTGGTGGAACAGCTGGAAGAGTCGCGCCAACGGCTGGCGCGGCTGGTGGACAAGCTGGAAGAGATGCGCCACCGCGATCTGGAGCTTAATCAGCAGCTCAAAGACAATATCAGCCAGCTGAATCAGGAGATCGCCGACCGTATCAAAGCGGAAGAAGAGCGCCTGCAGGTGATGGAAAAGCTGACGGAAGAGATGGAGCAGCGCGAGCAGGCGCAGATTGAGCTGGGCCAGCAATCGGCGCTGCTGCGTTCCTTCCTCGATGCCTCGCCGGATTTGGTCTACTACCGCAACGAAGATAAAGAGTTTTCCGGCTGTAACCGCGCGATGGAACTGCTGACCGGCAAAAGCGAGAAACAGCTGATCGGCCTGACGCCGTTCGACGTCTACGGCCAGGAGATCGCCGAAAAGGTCATTGAGACCGACGAGAAGGTGTTCCGCCACAACGTTTCGCTGACCTACGAACAGTGGCTGGTGTATCCCGACGGCCGCAAGGCCTGTTTCGAGCTGCGCAAGGTCCCGTTTTACGACCGGGTGGGCAAACGCCACGGGCTGATGGGCTTCGGCCGCGATATTACCGAGCGTAAGCGCTACCAGGACGCGCTGGAGAACGCCAGCAGGGAGAAAACCACCTTTATCTCTACGATCAGCCACGAGCTGCGTACGCCGCTTAACGGCATCGTCGGCCTGAGCCGCATTTTGCTTGATACCGAGCTGAACGACGAGCAGCTGAAATACCTGAAGACCATTCACGTCAGCGCCATCACCCTCGGCAATATCTTCAACGACATTATCGAAATGGACAAGCTCGAGCGGCGCAAGGTGCAGCTCGACAACCAGCCGGTGGACTTCACCGGTTTCCTGGCGGATCTGGAGAATCTCTCGGGCCTGCTAGCGCAGCCGAAAGGGCTGCAGTTCATCATGGAGCCGCAGACGCCGCTGCCGCAGCAGATCGTGACCGACGGCACGCGCCTGCGGCAGATCTTGTGGAACCTGATCGGCAACGCGGTGAAATTTACCCAACAGGGGCAAATTGTGGTGCGCGTGCGGCGCGAGGCGCAGGAGAAGCTGGTGTTCGAAGTGGAAGACTCGGGCATGGGCATCCCGCAGGACGAGCAGGACAAGATCTTCGCCATGTATTATCAGGTGAAAGATCAGCGCGGCGGCCGTCCGGCCACCGGCACCGGCATCGGGCTGGCGGTCTCCAAACGGCTGGCGCAGAGCATGGGCGGCGACATTACCGTGCGCAGCGAACAAGGGCACGGTTCTTGCTTCACTTTGACCATCAAGGCGCCGGCGGTGCAGGAAGCCGTCAGCGCGGCGCCGGAGGAAGAGGAGCTGCCGTTGCCGGCGCTGCACATCCTGCTGGTGGAAGATATCGAACTGAACGTGATCGTGGCGCGCTCGGTGCTGGAGAAGCTGGGCAACAGCGTCGAGGTGGCGATGAACGGCCATGACGCGCTGGCGATGTTCGATCCGGACGAGTTCGATCTGGTGCTGCTGGACATCCAACTGCCGGACATGACCGGGCTGGATATCGCCCGGGCGCTGCGCGAGCGTTACGCCGGGCAGGCGCTGCCGCCGTTGGTGGCCCTGACCGCCAACGTGCTGAAAGACAAAAAAGAGTATCTCGAGGCGGGCATGGACGATGTGCTGAGCAAGCCGCTGTCGGTGCCGGCGCTGACCAAGGTCATCAAACACTATTGGGATCATCAACCTTCTCACACTTCTAAGAAAACGGAGCACAAGGCGATGCAGATTAATGAGTCGTTACTCGATACCGCGATGCTGGAGCAGTACATGGACCTGGTTGGTCCGCAGTTGATCCATCAAAGTCTGGAGATGTTCGAACAGATGATGCCGGGTTATCTGGCGGTGCTGGATTCCAACATGACGGCGCGCGATCAGAAAGGCATCACCGAGGAAGGGCACAAGATCAAGGGCGCCGCCGGTTCGGTCGGCCTGCGTCACCTGCAGCAGTTGGCGCAACAGATTCAAACGCCGACGCTGCCGGCCTGGTGGGATAACGTGCAGGACTGGGTAGATGAGCTGAAGCAAGAGTGGCGTAACGACGTGCAGGTACTGCGGGCTTGGGTAGAGAACGCTGAAAAAAAATGACCCCGACGTGAGCCGGGGTGCGCGAATATTGCGCCAACACCAGGGAAATTGTGAACCTGCGTATTGGTTTCAGTGTTCTGGTCGAGCAGGTTGTAGCGAATTCCTAAACATCATACAGCCAACAACATAGCAAATGTAAGCGCTCTTGTTAGAAGATTCATTAAAATGTGTGATGTAGATTAGTGTTTGTCAACTCCGAGCACGAACCAGTTGACAGCAGCGACAGGAGGAAGAGTGATGAAAAAGGTGGGTGTAGTCCTCAGCGGCAGCGGCGTTTATGACGGTACGGAGATCCACGAAGCGGTGCTGACGCTGCTGGCGCTGGACCGTGCCGGCGCGCAGGCGGTGTGTTTTGCGCCTGATAAACCGCAACGCCATGTTATTAATCACTTATCTGGTGAGGAGATGGCGGAATCGCGCAACGTCCTGATTGAATCGGCGCGCATTGCCCGCGGCGCAGTGCAGCCGTTGGCGCTGGCGGAGGCCGCGCAGCTGGATGCGCTGATTGTGCCCGGCGGCTTTGGCGCCGCCAAGAATCTCAGCAATTTCGCCGAGGCCGGCGCGGAATGTTGGGTCGATGAAGCGTTGGCGCGTCTGACGCGCGAGATGCATAAGGCCAACAAACCAATTGGCCTGATGTGCATCGCACCGGCGCTGTTGCCGAAGCTGCTCGATCAACAAGCGCGGCTGACCATTGGCAACGATCCCGACCTGGGAGAAGTGATTGACGCCATGGGCGGCGAGCCGGTGATTTGCCCGGTGGACGACATCGTGGTGGACAGCGAGCACAAGATCGTGACCACGCCGGCCTATATGCTGGCACCGTCGATCGCGCAGGCGGCCGTCGGCATCGATAAACTGGTGGCGCGGGTGCTGGAACTGGCTGAATGAGCAAATCGGTCGGCGGATGGCGGCGGCTGCGTCCGTGGTATTGGCTGAAACGCGGCGTCATCGCGATTATCGGCCTGTGGGTGTTGGGCATTGTGGCCTTCGCCTTCCTGCCGGTGCCGTTTTCCGCCGTGATGGTGGAGCGGCAGATCAGCGCCTGGCTGAGCGGCGACTTCGGCTACGTCGCTCATTCGGACTGGGTGTCGATGGACGACATTTCGCCGCAGATGGCGCTGGCGGTGATGGCGGCGGAAGATCAGAAGTTTCCAGACCATTGGGGCTTCGATGTGGCGGCCATTGAAAAGGCGCTCAGCCACAACGAGAAGCGCCCGACGCGCATTCGCGGCGCGTCCACGCTGTCGCAGCAGACCGCCAAGAACCTGTTTCTTTGGGATGGCCGCAGCTGGCTGCGCAAAGGGTTGGAGGCCGGGCTGACGTCGGGCATCGAGCTGGTGTGGACCAAGCGGCGTATTCTGACGGTGTATCTGAACATCGTGGAGTTCGGCGACGGGGTGTTCGGCGTGGAAGAGGCTTCACAGCGCTTTTTCCATAAGCCGGCCAAGCGCCTGACCGCGGCCGAAGCGGCGCTGCTGGCGGCGGTATTGCCGAATCCGCACCGCTTCAGGGCCGATGCGCCGTCCGGTTATGTGGTGCAGCGTCAACAGTGGATTATGCGCCAGATGCGCCAGTTGGGTGGGGAAGGTTTCCTGAAAGAGAACAAGCTGGATTAACCAAGCGATACCCTGCTTTCGGGCAAGGTATCCCTCTCTTCGGTGGCTAATGCCGCATCAGGGCTTTTCGCTGATAAATGCAGTTAAATCCGCGTGCATCTTTTTAAGCGATAGTTCATCCACGTACGGCATATGCCCGGTGTCATACCAATAGAAACGGATATTGTCGCGTAATTTGGGCGACACGGGCAGATGGCTCATCTCATATTTGGCGACGAAGTAAGGGGTGGCCAGGTCGTAAACCCCGCCAATCACCATCACTCTCATTGTCGGAGTCATTTTCATCACTCGCGACAGGTTCGGCAACACGTTAAATGATCTGTCCCGGCTGTTGCTGGACATGTTCCAGTCATAGACCTCATTGGAAAATGCGCGATAGTTTTGGTCGGCGCTAAAATGCAGCGTTTTGCCAAGATAATCGTGGAATTGCGCGACGTAGGCGGAAGTAATTGCACTGACGTTGGGATCGTAGTTGGACGTTTCAGCGATATTATCCAGCGACGGCCCACGATAGCGGGTATCGATTCTGCCAATGGTCTCGTCTTGGCTGCGCAACAGTTGCTTGGCGAAGACCGGTCCACTCAGGCGCAAATTGGCATTGAGCCAATAATCGGCCGGAATGCCGGTAAATTGGTAAAGCTGCTCGGCGAGCGTTTGGCGATCTTTTTCAGGCAGATTGGCACCTTGCAGCAAGGCTGGGGCATAAGTCCCCAGCGCAAACTGCTCGGCCTGGTCTAACAGGGTTTTCAGGCTCTGGTGTTTGCCCGGCAGCCGCTGGTGGTACCATGCGCTGGCTGCGTAGGTTGGGAGCGCCAGATAGTAAGGTTGATCGACGCCAGGGTTTTGATTGGGATCGTCGACGTTATTGTCGTAGTTCAGAAACTGCGACATCAGGATAATACCGTTAAGATCGATATTCTGATTTTTTAGCGTCTCGGCCAATACCACCGAGCGGGTAGTGCCGTAGCTTTCACCCAATAAATATTTAGGTGAGTTCCAGCGTTGGTAATGCGTTAAAAACTGAACGATAAATTGAGAAAAAGCCTGAGCATCACCGTTGACGCCATAGACGTTGCTGGCACTCTGTGCTTTTTGCTGCGCTCTCTCCGGCTGGCTGGCGGCACTGCTGGAAAAGCGGCTGTAACCCGTTCCGGGGGCATCGATAAACACCAGATCGCTGACGTTGAGCAGACTGTATTGGTTATCGGTGAGTTGGTAAGGCGCCAGCTGTGTTTTCTCTGGCTGAGTAGCGATAACCCGTTTAGGCCCCAGCGCCCCCATATGCAGCCACAGCGAGGCGGAGCCCGGCCCGCCGTTGTAGATAAAGGTAATCGGCCTGCTTTCGTTCTTATTCTCATTCTTTTTGAAATACGCAACATAGAACATGCCGGTCACGGGATCTTCCGGATCCTCTTTACTCAATTCCAGCACCCCGGTTTGCGCCTGATAATTGATTTTTACCTGGTCGACCGTGATCGCGCCTTGAGTAGCAACGGTTTGACCGGTCATCGGGGGCGGGGCATGTTCGGCGCGGGGCGTATCCTGAGTGGGATTGGCGGCGGAAACTCCGGCGGTGAATAAAGAAACGGCAGTGAGAAAACCGATTAAAATTCTGTCCATTTGAATTTTATCCGTAATGAAGTGAGAGATTACTTTAAACGCGGCTCATTAAACCAGGGTAAAACAGCGGGAAGCGTACAGAAAATCGGCAAGGGGAAGCCCCCTTGCCTGAAGGATCATTTCACATAGGTAAAGGCGGTGGTGACGTGCTTCACGCCGCTGACCTGGCTGGCGATCTGCGCCGCCGACTGTCCTTCCTGCTGAGTGACCAGGCCCAGCAAGAACACTTCGCCGTTTTCGGTGGTGACTTTCACGTTGGACGATTTCACCGTATCGCTGGTCAACAGCTGCGAACGCACTTTGGTGGTGATCCAGGTGTCGGAGGACGCGGTGCTCAGGCTGACAGGCGTGCCCTGGCGAATTTCGTTATACACTTCGGTCGTGCCTTCCACGCCCATGGCGATCTGCTTGGCGCGCGCGGTGAGATCGGCGTTAGGCGACTGGCCGGTCAACAGCACCTTGCCCTGATAGGCGGTGGCGACCACCCGGGCCTCTTTCTTCAACTGCTGGTCTTTGCTCAGGGCGCTTTCTACCCTGGCTTCCAGCGTGCCGTCATCCACCTGGGTCCCTACGCTGCGCGGGTCGGTGGCGGTTTTGGTGGCGACGGCCGCACTGCCGACGACGACGCCGGCGATACAGCCTTGCAACAGCAGGGCGCTGGACAGCACTGCAAATGTGGCTTTTAGCTTCATCTCAGTTCCTTAATCGTCCTGGTGGGGGAATAACGTATTGTCTATCAGGTCGCACAGGCAGTTTACGGTCAGCATATGCATTTCCTGAATGCGCGAACTGCGGTGCGACGGGATGCGGATCTCGACATCCTGTTGGCCGAGCAACCCGGCCAGCTCGCCGCCGTCGTAGCCGGTGAGCGCGACGATGGTCATATCGCGCGTGACGGCCGCTTCGACCGCTTTCACAATATCACGGCTGTTGCCGCGGGTGGAAATCGCCAGCAGCACGTCGCCGGTGTGCCCGAGCGCGCGCACCTGCTTGGCGTACACTTCGTCGTGCAGGCGATCGTTGCTGATCGCGGTCAGCACCACGTTGTCGGCGTTGAGGGCGATGGCCGGCAGGCTGGGGCGCTCGGTTTCAAAACGGTTGATCATGCTGGCGGCGAAGTGCTGTGCGTTGGCCGCCGAGGTGCCGTTGCCGCAGCACAGGATTTTGTTGCCGTTGAGTAAGGATTGAACCAGCGTCATCGCAGCGCGGGAAATGGCGTCAGGCAACGCTTCCGCCGCCGCGATCTGGGTTTGGATGCTTTCGGTAAAACAGACTTTAATTCTATCCAGCACGTTGTATTAATCCACTAAGTCAAAGGGCCGGTCTGCGCCGCAAAACCCCAATTAATCCGCATTGAAGGCGTTGGGTATCCATTCTAACTGGCTACCGGTAATGGCCAAAACATCAAAACGGCAAGATGATGTGTCAAAACTGGCGCCGCGCCCCGCCAGCCAGACGGCGGCGGCGTGCAGCAACCGCTGTTGTTTGCGAGAGGTAACGCTGGCGGCCGCGCCGCCGAAGGCGTCGTTGCGGCGGTAGCGCACTTCGACGAACACCCAGGTGGCGCCGTCGCGCATGATGAGGTCGAGCTCACCGCCGCGCACCGCAACGTTGGCGGCGCAGAAGGTGAGCCCGGCGCGTTCCAGATGACGGCGGGCCAGTAACTCATAGCCCGCCCCGGCGGCGCGTGGGTTCAAGAGACCGGCACGACCGTACCCTGACGATATTGCAGCCAAGGCAGCTTGCGGTTGATCACGCAGTTCGGCGACGCGCTCAGCGTGCCGGTGGTGCCGGAAACCTGGAAGCCCGGCAGTTGGCGCATTTCAGCAAAGTGGTTGGCCAATGTCCAGGCATCCATCCCCATCGCATACAGGCGCACCAGCGAGTAATCGTTGCGGAAACGCGCGCTGGCCTGCTGCAACAGCTGAGGGTTTGAGCCGGCCAGCAGCGGGATGTCGCTGAACTGCAGACCTTCCATTTCCAGACGGAAGTCCGGGCCGGCGCCGGCCTGGTAGCTGCGCGAGCTGGCGTACATCGCCGGTTTGCCGCGCGAGCTGGTGGCCATGTCGATCATCGGTTTGATCAGCGTCAGCTGGGACTGGGTAGCGACGATATACACCGCGTCGACGCTGCCGCCGGTAGCGGCGGGCACGTCGCTCGGCGGCGCCGGAATGGTCAGCCCGGCGATGGTCACGCTCTGCGGCGCCGGGGCGCTCGACATCGGCGTGCCGGTCATGCGGATGCCGCCGCTGTTCACCATCTGGCGCAGTTCACCGGCGGAGCCGATGTCCTGACGCAGCACGGTTTGCCCGCCTTGCTTCTGCCATTCCTGGTTAAAGGCCTTGGCGACGCGATCGCCGAAGGCGCCGCGCGGCACCAGCAGCAGCGGTTGACGTTTCTGTTGTTCCCAGATGTGGCGGGCGGCGTCGCGCGCTTCATCTTCCGGCGACAGGGCGAAGTAACAGATGTTCAGATTGTCCTTCGGCGTTTCGGGCTGGTTGAGCGCCAGCACGTTCAGCGTGGTGGTGCTGGCGGACAACTGATCGACGTTCTCTTTCAGCAGCGGCCCGACCACCAGAGTGGCGCCATCCTGCTGCGCCTGGCTCAGCAAGGCGGCCAGCGGCTGGCTGGTGGTGTCGTACACTTTGACCTGCGCATTAGCGGCCTGCAGCGGCGTTATCGGCGCGCTGGACGGCGCAGCGGGTTGCGCGGCGGTGACGGCCGGCTGGCTCTCTTGCGCCGAAGGGCTGACCGCGCCGTTGGCGTTGATGTCACCGGCAGCGGCCTGATCGGCCGGCGCCGTTTGGGCCGGCGCGCCGGCCGGTTGCGCGGTTTGAGGCTGCGGCGCCGGCATGGAACCGCCGTTTTTCGCCGCTTCGAACCCTTGCTGGATGGCGTCGGCGAACACTTTCGCCTGGCCGTTCAACGGTAGCAGCAGGGCGATTTTCGAGGTGGAGGCCTGGGTGAAGTTCAGCACCTGATTCAGGCGAGCCGGCAGCGTTTTGGCCGCCGGGTTCTTCGGATAACGGTTCTGCCAGTCTTTGATGCCGGCCTTCAGCAGATCGGGATCCTGCTTGTTGTCCTGATAGACACGCAGCAGATCCAGCCAGCCTTGCAGCACGTTCTCGTCGGCGTTGATCACCAGGCTGTTCATCTCCTGCGGCGTCAGCTGCAGCAGGGCCTGCCAGGTTTGATCCAGATTGTCCTGGTGCGCCTTGCCGGTCAGCAACGGCTCCTGAGCGATATAGGCGCGGATCAGCGGCAGCGATGCTTTGCCCTGGTTGGCGGCGATCTGCGCCTGGTAGTAGCGCACCTTTTGATTCGGCGACAGCGCACCGCTGTCCAGGTGGCCCAGCGTGCTGCGGGCGCTGACGTAGCTCTTGTTGGCGATCTGCAGTTCGGCGGTCAGCAACTGGCGTTCGGTCTGCTGTGCGCCGCTGAGGTTTTTCGGCAGCTGATTCAACTGGTCGCCGGCCTGCGGCAGTTTTCCTTCACGCAGCAAGGCGCGAATAGCAAGTAATTGCCAGTCAGCCTTGTTATCATCGCTGCTTTGCTGCAACTGCTGCAGGTAGTAATCGGAGCTGGCGCTCGCTTCGTCCTGTATATTGGCGGGCGGCGTTTGCGGGGCCCGACTCGGACAGCCTGCCAGGAAAAGGGCGGCCGCGATGACTGCGGTAAGTCGGACAGGCTTGGAACGCCCTGCTTTGGTACGAACGAATGTTGAGGAAAGCATACTGTATCCAGTGATGTTTTTTTCAAGATGCTCAATATTAAATCGGCAACCCGGATGAAACAATGAATCAACACCAACAATCAGTCATTTCTGCATCAACGCTGTATGTGGTGCCCACCCCAATCGGCAATCTGGGCGATATTACCCACCGCGCGTTAGAGGTACTGAAAAGCGTTGATCTGATCGCGGCGGAAGACACGCGCCATACCGGATTGCTGCTGCAACACTTCGCGATCAACGCGCGTCTGTTCGCGCTGCACGATCACAACGAACAGCAAAAGGCCGATCAGCTGCTGGCGAAACTGCAGGAAGGCCAGAGCATCGCGCTGGTTTCCGACGCCGGCACGCCGCTGATCAACGATCCCGGCTATCACCTGGTGCGCCGCTGCCGCGAGGCCGGCATTCGCGTGGTGCCGCTGCCGGGCGCCTGCGCCGCCACTACCGCGCTGTGCGCCGCGGGCGTCGCTTCCGACCGTTTCTGCTACGAAGGTTTTCTGCCGGCGAAAACCAAGGGGCGCAAGGATACGCTGATGGCGCTGGCGGAGGAACCGCGCACGCTGATTTTCTACGAATCCACTCACCGCCTGTTGGAAAGTCTGCAGGACATGGTCACCGTTTGGGGCCCGCAGCGTTATGTCGTGCTGGCGCGTGAGCTGACCAAAACCTGGGAATCCATCCACGGCGCGCCGGTGGGTGAGCTGCTGGCGTGGGTGCAGGAAGATGAAGTGCGCCGCCGCGGCGAAATGGTGCTGATCGTCGAAGGCCACAAGGCGCAGGAGGATGCGCTGCCGCTTGAGGCGCTGCGCACGCTGGCGCTGCTGCAAAAAGAGTTGCCGTTGAAAAAGGCGGCGGCGCTGGCGGCGGAAATCCACGGCGTGAAGAAAAATGCGCTGTATAAGCACGCGCTGGAGCAACAACAGCCGTAAAGCGGTTGACCTGCCGCCGCCGCGACGCTACTATCCGCGCCGGAGTTGACCAGACAGTCGCCGCTTCATTGCCGTCCTCTTCGGGGAGACAGATGGAGGGGAGGAAAGTCCGGGCTCCATAGGGCAGGGTGCCAGGTAACGCCTGGGAGGCGCAAGCCTACGACTAGTGCAACAGAGAGCAAACCGCCGATGGCCCGCGCAAGCGGGATCAGGTAAGGGTGAAAGGGTGCGGTAAGAGCGCACCGCGCGGCTGGCAACAGTTCGTGGCACGGTAAACTCCACCCGGAGCAAGGCCAAATAGGGGTTCACATGGTACGGCCCGTACTGAACCCGGGTAGGCTGCTTGAGCCAGTGAGCGATTGCTGGCCTAGAGGAATGACTGTCCACGACAGAACCCGGCTTACCGGTCAACTCCCTCGACAAAAGAAAACCCCGCGCAACGCCAGTTGCGCGGGGTTTTTCGTTTTCCGGCCGGCTTACACCGGCAGATCAATCAGCAGCGCGCGCAGCGGCGTCTCGGCGCGGATCGTCAGGCGATTCTCCTCGCGCACGAAGGCGCCGTCGCCGCAGGTCAGGCGTTGTTCCTCGTGGCGCTCGCCGGTGGCGGCGATGGTGCCGTGTATCGACTGTAGATAAGCGCGCGGCCCGTTAATCGTCAGCGTTTGTTCTTCGCCCGGCTGCAGATCGAGATGATGGATCCAGACCTGTTGACGCAGCTGCAGGCTGCCCTGCGCGCCGTCCGGCGAAGCCAACAGCAGGCTGCCCGCCGTCGGCAGCGCCAGGCGCTGCACCCGTTCGTTGCTGCGTTCCGGGCAGGCGTCCAGCCACAGCTGCAGGCGGGTGAGCGGCGTATCGCTGCTGACGTTCTGCTCGCTGTAGCTCAGGCCCGGGTGGGTGGCCAACAGCAACGCTTCGCCGGCTTTAACCCGCGTGGTGTTGCCGTCGCTGTCGCGGTATTCCGCCTCGCCCTGCAGGATCAGGTTCAGGATATCCACGTTGGGATAGGTGCGCGGCTGGAACGACGCGCCCGGCGCCAGCACCTCCTGATTCAACACCCGCAGCGACGCGTAGCCCATCAGTTTGGGATCGAAGTAGTGACCAAAGGAAAAGGTGTAGCGAGCCTGCAGCCAACCAAAGTCAGCTTGCCCGCATTGTTGTGCTGTTCTGCATGTAATCATGGCAATCGGCTCTCTAAATTCATTATCCAAATGGTAAGCATCTGGACGTCGGATTGTTAGCCAGTTAATCTGGTCGGCATATTCAAATTTCCTGACAGAGGGATGCGATGGCCAGAGATCGGGCGCTCACGCTTGAGGCACTAAGGGTGATGGATGCAATCGACCGGCGCGGCAGTTTCGCCGCGGCCGCCGATGAATTGGGCCGGGTGCCGTCGGCACTCAGCTACACCATGCAAAAATTGGAAGAAGAATTGGACGTGGTGCTGTTCGACCGTTCGGGCCACCGCACCAAGTTCACCAACGTGGGGCGCATGTTGCTGGAACGCGGTCGGGTGCTGCTGGAGGCGGCCGATAAGCTGACCACCGACGCCGAAGCGTTGGCGCGCGGTTGGGAAACTCACCTGACTATCGTCAGTGAAGCGCTGTCGCCGCCGAGTCTGCTGTTCCCGCTGGTCGACAAGCTGGCGCTGAAGGCCAACACCCAGGTGTCCATTTTCACCGAGGTGCTGGCGGGCGCCTGGGAGCGGCTGGAGCAGGGGCGCGCTGACATCGTGATCGCGCCGGACATGCATTTCCGCGCGTCGTCGGAGATCAACACCCGCAAACTGTATAAGGTGATGAGCGTTTATGTCGCCGCGCCGGATCACCCGATCCACCTGGAGCCGGAGCCGCTTTCCGAAGTGACCCGCGTGAAGTATCGCGGCATTGCGGTGGCCGACACCGCCCGTGAGCGCCCGGTATTGACCGTACAGCTGCTGGACAAGCAACAGCGCCTGACGGTGAGCACCATTGAAGACAAACGCCTGGCGCTGCTGGCCGGGTTGGGGGTGGCGACCATGCCGTATCCGATGGTGGAGAAAGATATCGAAGCCGGGCGGCTGCGCGTGGTCGGGCCGGAATACAGCCGCGAAGCCGACATCATCATGGCCTGGCGGCGTGACAGCATGGGGGAGGCGAAAGCCTGGTTCCTGCGTGAGATTCCGCGCCTGTTCGCGCAGCGTTAACGTCGGTTGGATGACATCCCCTTGCCGGGCGGCAAGGGGATTTTTTTCGCCTTAACCGAAGCGCTGGTCGCGGCCGTGCGGCTCGTCCAGATCCTGCGCCGGCCCGATGGAAATGATGCCGTGCGGGTTGATGGTGGCGTGGCTGCGATAGTAGTGGTTGCGAATGTGCGGCAGGTTGACCGTCTCGGCGATGCCCGGCATCTGGTAGATGTCGCGCAGGAAGCCGTACAGATTGAGGTAGTCGCTGATGCGGTGTTTGTCGCACTTGAAGTGGGTGACGTACACCGGATCGAAACGCACCAGCGTGGTCCACAGACGCAGGTCGGCTTCGGTCAGCCGATCGCCGGTCAGGTAACGATGCTGCCCCAGGATCTGCTCCAGGCGTTCCAGCGCGTTGAATACCCCGTTGACCGCTTCGTCATAGGCTTCCTGGCTGGTGGCAAAACCGGCCTTGTACACGCCGTTGTTCACTTGATCGTAAATCCAACCGTTCAGCTCATCGATCTTGCCGCGCAGCGCGGTCGGGTAGTAGTCGCCTGCCCGAGCGCCGACGCCGTCAAACGC
This sequence comes from Serratia sp. CY37869, assembly GCF_052168895.1. NCBI lineage: Bacteria > Pseudomonadati > Pseudomonadota > Gammaproteobacteria > Enterobacterales > Yersiniaceae > Serratia > Serratia sp. CY37869. The sequence continues at coordinate 481,784 of NZ_JBJNLU010000003.1, read as the reverse complement.
GCTGTTGAACATGCGGATGATGTCGGCGGACTCGTTGCTGACGATGGTTTGCCGCTGTTTATCCCACAGCACCGGTACGGTCACGCGCCCGCTGTAGTGCGGATCGGCCCGCAGGTAGATCTGGTACAGGAAGTCGGCGTGATACAGCGGATCGCCGGTGGTTTCAGGAAAATCCTGGCCGAAGGTCCAGCCGTTTTCCAGCATCAGCGGGTGCACCACCGAGACCGGAATGATCTGCTCCAGCCCTTTCAGTTTGCGCATCAGCAGCGTGCGATGCGCCCAGGGGCAGGCGAGAGAAACATAAAGGTGATAACGGCCCGCTTCGGCCTGGAAGCCGCCCACGCCGTGTTCGCCCGGCTGACCGTCGGCGGTCACCCAATTGCGAAACTGAGCGGTTGAACGTTTGAAACGGCCGCCGGTAGATTTGGTGTCATACCAGATGTCTTGCCAAACGCCATCGACGAGTTGTCCCATGGGAATCTCCTTGGTGTCCGAGTTAAAAAACGACAAGGCCCGGCATGCCGGGCCCTGAATGACAGTTTAGATTACCATTTCTTGTTCAGAAGACGGTCGATGCTGAAGCCGCCCGGGCCTGCGACCGCCAACACGATGAAGCCGCCGGCGATGGTCAGGTTTTTCATGAACATCAGCTGGTTTACTTCGTTCGCAAAATCAGTGTGGAACAGCAGCGCGGTCAGGATGGTGAAACCGGCGGTGAACAGCGCCACGGTGCGGGTCAGGAAACCGAACAGGATCGCCAGACCGCCGCCAAATTCCAGCAGGATGGTCAGCGGCAGCAAGAAGCCAGGCACGCCCATCGATTGCATGTACTGTTGGGTACCGGCGTAGGCGTCACCCATTTTGCCGTAGCCTGCCACGATAAACAGGATTGGCATCAGAATACGAGCAACCAACAAACCTGTATCTTCTAATTTTTTCATCATCTACTCCAAAGTGTTTTTGTATGCCTGTTCGGCGGAAGCCATGTCAACGAGCGGTATATCAGGACATTCGCCCTGTCCGGCTCGTATCGTATTGATGGAGTGAATGTTAAGCGGGAAGTGCTCAGGTTGTTAGCAAGTAAAACTGTCGTAATTTTTCAAAAAATCTGAATCTTTAGCGTGCTAATAAAATGCCGCCGATCAGCAGGTTGCCCGGCCCCGGGGTTGGACGCGTTGTATCAAGGGAGAAAATGCGGGCAGAGCAACAGGAGGTTTGAAGGAAAGACCAAGCGGCTTACTTGGCGGAAAACGTCTTTTTAAACAGACGGATAGCGCTCCAGGCGCCGAAAGCGCGACGCGACCAGCGGATCATCTTGCTGGGATGGCGGATGCCGTACAGCGCCATGACGCTGGAACCGAGCACCAGATAGCGGCGCAGGCCAAACACCGTTTGCCAGCCGCGGTCGATGCGTTCGGTCTTTTCCAGCCACAGGGACTTGTTTTCGGCCAGATCCAGACGCTGTTGCTGGATCTGCCGAATCAGCCTCTCTTTTTTCCATTCCAGATAGCGGCGGCGGCTCATGGCTCTCGCTCCAGTTCGGCGCGATCGAGCTCCAGTTGCTTGCGCGTGGCGCCCAGCAGCGTGGTGCGACGGGCCTTGACCAGCGTCCAGATGGTGCCGACCACGGCCAGGAACAGCAGCACGCCGGTTGTTGCGCCCAGCGCCACCAGCCGGTAGACCGGATCGATGGCCCAGAAGATCAGGATCAGCAGGCTCATCAAACCGAAGGCGGTGAACAGCAGCGTCATGCCGGCCATGATCAGCAGCTGAATGAGGTTGGCTTTCTCCTCTTCCAGCTCGACTACCGCCAGCCGGACACGGGTTTCCACCATGCCGACCAGGATCGTGATGATGCGCTGACCGATATCCAGGACCCCTTTAGCGGGGCCCTGTGCGCGCACTTGCGGTTGTTCAGCCATGATTAACGACGCGCGAGCAGCACGCCCAACACCACGCCGACCGCCGCGCCGATACCGATGCCGGTCCACGGGTTGTCGCGCACATAGTCGTCGGCCTGGCCGGCGATCTGTTTGGTTTGCGAAGCCAGCTTGTCACCGGCGTCGCTCAGGCGAGCGCGAGTCTCTTTCAGCGCGCCTTCCGCCTTCGATCGCAGCTTCTCCAGCTCGGCTTTCGGCTTGTCGGTGGAGGAGTTCAGCACTTCCTCCAGCGTATCGGCTAAGGACTTCAGTTCAGCGCGTAAGTTTTCTGCATTTGAATCATGTGCCATGTGATTATTCCTTAACGTTTATTTCGACAGACTTTTAACATAGCGGATTTTTTCGCCGGAGCAAAGGGGTGATGACCAGCAGATAACACCAGACATCAATTCCATATGCTTAAGAAATCCCGTGTGATGGGGCTCTCATCGATAAATCCGCTGGTGTAAAAAAATTATTCCGCCTGGGCGCGTTTCAATTCAGCCTGCGCTTCGGCCAGCTTTTGCTGCTTCTTGGCGACCTTGTCCAGCTTGCCGGTTTGTTGCGCTTCTTTCAGCTCTTCCCGGCGCTCGTCCACCTTGCGCTGTTTCTCTGCGATATTTTTCTGGCGTTCGGCCTGCAGGCCGGCTTCGGTGCAGTGGGTCTGCACTTCGCTCAGCGCTTTTTTCAGCCCATCCACGCGGTGGGTGTTGCCGTGCTGAGTCGCGTAGTCGATTTGCTGCTGGATATTTTGCGCTTTGGCGGCGCAGCCGCCCTCAGCGGCCGAGGACAGCGTCGGCAGCGCGCAGAGTGGCAGCAGCAGTAACAGTGAGTGGCGAAATTTCATTTCTCAGTTCCTTTTCATGGGATGCCTGAACAGGCATCCGCTTTCCTGACTGCCGGAGGCGGCAGCGCGAGAGGAGGGCGTTCATCGCCGGCTGAAGTTATCCTTCAGCATAGCCATGAAACCGGCGCGCCCCCAAAGAATCAGCCGAAATTCGGCGCGACTGATTGTTTTTTGAGCTAAATGATGCGAATGAAAATGAAGATAACGGCAATGAAAGGAATCCCCTTCATTTGAAGGGGATTATCCCAGATTGAGTGGGGAGCGCGCAAATTCGCGCACCCAGTGCGTTGGCACGGGAGATTCGCTCAGCGCGATGTGGTAACCGGGAGGCAGGATGGTTTGCAGCGCTTCACGCGCCAGCAACTGCTGCTCCGGCGAATCCAGACGAATAACCAAGCCATCGCCTTCCGGCGTGATGCTTTTGATGCGGATACCGCGCTCATCCAGGCGCTGGTAGACGTAAAAACCGTCGGGCAGCGACAGCCCTTGCTGGCTGGCGCGAATGCGCAGCTCGCTCTCGGTGCGCACCATGCAGGGCACCAACAGCGTCGCCAGCGCCAGCAGGGCGAGCGCGATCATCAGGACGTATTGCCAGCGCGGGCGCTTTGCTGTCACGCCCCTTTCCCCGGGTTCTGGCCGCTGGCGCGTTTCTTGCGCCACAGCACGATCAGCGAGCCGACCAGGCCGACCACCAGCAACACCAGCGGCAACATCATCAGGCAGAACATCAGCTGGTCTTCATACTTGCGGAATACCGGGGTTTTTCCGAGGGCGAAGCCCAGCGTCGTCAGGATCAAGACCCACAGCAGGCCGCTCATCCAGTTGAAGAACTGGAAGCGTGCGTTGCTCAGGCCGGACAGGCCGGCGATGGTTGGCAGCAGGGTGCGCACGAAGGCCAGGAAGCGGCCGACCAACAGGGCGGAAAGGCCGTGGCGGTGGAACAGGTTATGCGCACGCTGATGGTAGTGGGCCGGCAGATGCGAAAGCCAGCCTTGCACCGTTCGCGTATTGCCGAGCCATCGGCCCTGTATGTAACTGACCCAGCACCCCAGGCTGGCGGCGACGGTCAGGATAACGATGGTCAATGGGAAGCCCATGGTGCCTTTGGCGATCAGCACGCCGACCAGGATCAGCAGGCTGTCGCCCGGCAGAAAAGCGGCCGGCAGCAGGCCGTTTTCCAAAAACAGGATCATGAACAGCAGGATGTAGAGGGTCCACACCAACGAAGGGTTCGCCAGCGTCTCAAAATCCTGCTGCCATAAGGCATGTATCAGTTCTTTAATGATGTCCATCCGGTGTTCCTAAAACGTCATTGTTTATTTTTATCTCAGCGGCGGAGCGGGCGTGGGCTGAAAGCGCGCGGCGATCCTGAATGCTGATAACGATGAAACGGCGTTGCTTTAAGGTTTCTAAGCGGTGCGACACCGGTCATAGGTGGTAAGTCAGCGTGCCACGGTACTGCATGTTGCTTTCTTTCCAGCCGGCCTGCCGACTTTGTTGCCTGGAGGCGTCCAGCATCCAGTCGACCTGGGCAAGCCGGTTGGGGGCCGGGGTGTCCTGGCGGGGGAAACGAATTCGGTAGCCCGGCTCTGCGGCCAGGGTATAGACCGGCGCCGGCAGGGAGGACGCGAGCAGCGAACCGGGGAAAGAGTACGCTCTGGGCAGCAGCAGCGGCAACTTGCCGGGCGCTTTGCGGCGCGCTTCGGCCGGTGCCCGATACACATGATCATAGGGGGAAAGCGCCGGCTCCGCCAGCAGCGGCAGGCTGCTCAGCGCGCTGGGGGTGGGCTTGGATGACGCCACGCATAGCTGTTGGCCGGAGACCGAACCGGTCCAGCAGAAAAGAGCAATCAGCATGGCAAACAACCAGCGCATTTATTCGCGTCCCGCCCCCGCAGCAATGGGTAAAAAAGTGGGCTAACTCTACCAAAATAGCACGATTGGCAACAGGGAAATCTACGTTGCCGACGGTGAAATAGTACACGGCAAACGGCGGTTCCGGCATCGATTCAGCGGATTTTACATTACCTGACATAAGCCGACGGTTTTTGACCGCCGTGGCTATTTCGGCTCGTGGCTCACGCCGTCCAGGTGCACCACCGGGTTCTCGGCGAACAGATAGCGGTCGGCGTTGTATTCGAAGTCGTCGCTGGTGGCGTTGAACAGCATCTGCTTGGTGTTCTCCAGGTGCTGCCACATCGCCAGTTTGGCGGCGTAAGGATCTTTGCGCATCAGCGCCTTGAGGATCTGATCGTGATCGTCGCACCAGCTGGCGATCGAGCGTTCGTCGATATGCTCGTGCAGTTTCTTCCAGTAAGGGTTGTTGACCCGCTGCACCCACATTTTTTCCACGATGGTGGCCATGGCGGTGTTCTGGGTGGCCAGCGCCACCTGCACGTGGAACTTCAGATCCCACTGCGAGTCGCGGAAACGGTCTTCTTTGCGGGCGTGCTCCTGGATCTCCATCAGTTGCACGATATCCTGCTTGGTCACCTGGGTGGCGGCGAATTCGGCGATGTTGCTTTCTATCAGCTGGCGCGCCTGCAGCAGCTCAAACGGGCCGGCGGTGGCGAACTCGATGCTGTCGCCCGGCACCACCAGGTGCTTTTGCTGGTTGGACACCACGTGGATCCCGGATCCCTTGCGCACGTCCACATAGCCTTCCACTTCCAGCATGATGATCGCCTCGCGCACCACGGTGCGGCTGACATTCATCTCTTCGGCGATGTATCGCTCGGCCGGCAGCTTGTCGCCTACCGGGTAACGGCCGCTTTCGATGCGTTGCTTCAGCTCGGCGGCCAGTTGCTGATACAGGCGTCTGGTTTCAGTGAATTCCATAGTGAATGCTCTATACGGTGCGGTGGGAAGGGGCGCGTGGCCATCGGATTTGTTATACCACTTATTCGGCACCGCTGCCAGAGGAGCAAGGGGCCCGGCGCAGCGGCCGGGCGGGGGATCAGCTGCGCGCCGGGGTGGGCTGCAGCGCGGCCGGCTGCGGTTCGGCGGCCGGGCGGTTTTGCAGCACCGTCCAGATGACGATGGCGCCGAGAATGTCGAAGACTGACAGCGCGGCGAACAGCGGGCTGAAGCCGAGGGTGTCTGCCAGGGCGCCGACCACCAGGGCGAACAGCGTGCTGGCGGTCCAGGCCGCCATGCCGGTCAGCCCGTTGGCGGTCGCCACCTCATTGCGGCCGAACACGTCGGAAGAGAGGGTGATCAACGCGCCGGACAGCGCCTGATGGGCGAAGCCGCCGACGCACAGCAGGGCGATAGCCGCGTAAGGGCTGGTGAACAGGCCCATCATGCCGGGGCCGATCATCAACACCGCTCCCATCGTCACCACCAGCTTGCGCGAGACGATCAGGTTGACCTTGAAATACTTCTGGAACAGCGGCGGCAGATAACCGCCGACGATGCAGCCGAGATCGGCGAACAGCATCGGCATCCAGGCGAACATGGCGATCTCTTTCAGGTTAAAACCGTAGGCCTTGAACATGAACAGCGGGATCCAGGCGTTGAAGGTGCCCCACGCCGGCTCCGCCAGAAAGCGCGGCAGCGCGATGCCCCAGAACTGGCGGTTGCGCACGATCTGCCAGGCGGACATCTTTTTGGCGTTAGAGGTCTGGTGCTGCGCTTCCTGGCCTTCGAGGATGTAACGGCGTTCTTCCTGGCTCAGTTTCTTCTGATCTTTCGGGTGTTTGTAGAACAGCAGCCAGCAGATGGCCCAGATCAGGCTCAGCACGCCGGTGATGATGAATGCCATCTCCCAGCTGTGCGCGACGATGGCCCATACCACCAGCGGCGGGGCGATCATGCCGCCGATCGACGAGCCCACGTTGAAATAGCCGACGGCGATCGAACGTTCTTTGGCCGGAAACCATTCGCTGCTGGCCTTCAACCCGGCGGGGATCATCGCCGCTTCCGCCATGCCGACCGCGCCGCGCGCCAACGCCAGCCCGCCCCAACTGTTGGCCAACGCGGTACCCATGCAGAACAGCGCCCACAGAATGGCGAACATGGCGTAGCCGACCTTGGTGCCCAGCACGTCCAGCACGTAGCCCGCCACCGGTTGCATCACGGTGTAGCACGCGGAGTAGGCGGCGACGATATAGGAATACTGTTGGGTGGTGATGTGCAGCGTATCTTCCAGCGTCGGCGCCGCCACGGCGATGGCGTTGCGGGTCAGATAACCCAGCACGGTGCCGATGGTCACCAGTCCGATCATGTACCAGCGTAACCCTTTAATTTTACGCATCCGAAGTGTCTCCCCGTTTGAAGGTGTGGCCGTCGATGCGGCTGGCGAGACAATAACCTGTCATACAGGTTTAAAAGTTGAGTGATATCACAAAAGGAATTATTCGCCTGAGCAATAATGTGGCCGGTGAAATAGGGCATTTTTGCCGATAAATTGAGCGAAAAAAGGCGTAGAGAGAGGATGAACGGCAGACATCGGGAAAAATTTGCTGGACGCTAGTGAAAATTGGTGTGATAACTTTTGTGATTCGAACCCCGTGCCGCACGGCAAGTAAGGAGCCCGAGATGGCGACGTTTTTGAGCGAAGATTTCCTGCTGGACAGCGAATTTGCCCGGCGCTTGTATCACGACTACGCGGCGCAGCAGCCGATTTTCGATTACCACTGCCATTTGCCGCCGCAGCAGATCGCGGAGAATACCCGCTTCAGCAACCTGTACGATATCTGGCTGCGGGGCGATCACTACAAATGGCGGGCGATGCGCACCAACGGCGTGGCGGAGCGGTTATGCACCGGCGATGCGGGCGATCGCGAGAAATTCGACGCCTGGGCCGCCACGGTGCCGCACACCATCGGCAACCCGCTCTATCACTGGACGCATCTGGAGCTGCGCCGCCCGTTCGGCATCACGGATATGCTGTTGTCGCCGGCCACGGCGGATGAAATCTGGCAGCGCGGCAATGCGCTGCTGGCGCAGGATGCGTTTCGCGCGCGCGGCATCATGCAGCAAATGAACGTGAAAATGGTCGGCACCACCGACGATCCGATAGACGATCTGCGTCATCATCGGGCGATCGCCGACGATCGCAGTTTCGCTATCAAAGTGCTGCCGAGCTGGCGGCCGGACAAGGCTTTCACCATCGATGCGCCCGGCTTCAACGACTATCTGCGGCAGTTGGAGGCGGCGGCGGACACCGCCATCGGCCGCTTTAGCGCGCTGTGCGACGCCCTGTACAAGCGCATGGATCACTTTGCCGCCCACGGCTGCAAGGTGGCCGATCATGCGCTGGACGTGGTGGTGTTCGGCGAGGCCGATGAAGCGGCGCTGGATGCGATCCTGCTGCGCCGCCTGAACGGCGAGCTGCCGACGCCGGAACAGAGCGCCCAGTTCAAAAGCGCGGTGCTACTGTTTCTGGCCGGCGAATACCGGCGTCGCGGCTGGGTGCAGCAGTATCACATCGGCGCGCTGCGCAATAACAACAGCCGCATGTTGGCCGCCGTCGGGCCGGATATCGGCTTCGACTCGATCAACGACCGGCCGCTGGCGGAACCGCTGTCACGGCTGCTGGATGCTCAGGCGCGGCAGGGCGGTCTGCCGAAAACCATTCTCTATTGCCTCAATCCGCGCGATAACGAAGTGATCGGCACCATGATCGGCAATTTTCAGGGGGAAGGCACGCCGGGCAAGATGCAGTTCGGCTCCGGTTGGTGGTTCAACGATCAGAAGGACGGCATGCAGCGCCAAATGACGCAGCTGGCCCAGCTCGGGCTGCTGAGCCGCTTCGTCGGCATGCTGACCGACAGCCGCAGCTTCTTGTCTTATACGCGCCATGAATACTTCCGCCGCATCCTTTGCCAGATGATCGGCCGCTGGGTGGCGGACGGCGAAGCGCCGGCGGATATCGCGCTGCTGGGCGAGATGGTGAAAAACATCTGCTTCGACAACGCCAAAAACTATTTCGCCATTGAACTGGCGTAGCCGTTATCCGGGACCGGTTTATGCAAAGTACGATAAAGATTCACGAGCAGGATAACGTGGCGGTGGCGCTGCGCGATCTGGCTGCCGGAGAGCGCGTTGAGCTGGAAGGCGCGGTCGTCAAACTGGCGCAGCCGGTGGCGCGTGGGCACAAGTTTGCACTCGGCCCGATCGCCGAGGGTGAAGACATCATCAAATATGGCCAGCCGATCGGCCATGCGCTCGCGGCCATTGCGCCTGGGGAGCATATTCATTCGCAAAACGTCAAAACCAACCTGAGCGATCTGGACAGCTACCGTTACCAGCCGCAGTTCCCGACGCTGCCGCCGCAGGCGGCGGATCGCGAGGTGCAGCTGTACCGCCGGGCCAACGGCGAAGTGGGGATCCGCAACGAGCTGTGGATCGTGCCGACCGTCGGCTGCGTCAACGGTATCGCTCGCCAGATCCAGCAGCGCTTTTTGCAGCAAACACAGGCGGACGGGATCGACGGCGTGCATCTGTTCAGCCACCCGTTCGGCTGCTCGCAGCTGGGGCAGGATCATGCCAACACCCGCATCATGCTGCAGAACATGGCGCGCCATCCCAACGCCGGCGCGGTGCTGGTGATCGGGCTGGGGTGCGAGAACAATCAGGTGGATGCCTTTCGCGCCACGCTGGGGATAGGGGACGAGCGGCGGTTGCGCTTTATGGTGTGCCAACAGCAGGACGATGAAGTGGAGGCCGGGCTGGCGCTGTTGCACGAGCTGTATCGGGAGATGCGCCACGATCGCCGCGAGCCGGGCCGCCTGAGCGAGCTGAAGTTCGGCCTGGAATGCGGCGGTTCGGACGGGCTGTCGGGCATTACCGCCAACCCGCTGCTGGGGCGCTTTTCCGACTATGCGATCGCCAACGGCGGCACCACGGTGCTGACCGAAGTGCCGGAGATGTTCGGCGCCGAGCGCATTCTGATGAGCCGCTGCCGCGATGGAGAAACCTTCGACAAAACCGTCGACATGATCAACGATTTCAAACGCTATTTCATCGCCCATCAGCAGCCGATTTATGAGAATCCGTCGCCGGGCAACAAGGCCGGCGGCATCACCACGCTGGAGGAGAAGTCGCTTGGCTGCACCCAAAAGGCGGGGCTAAGCCAGGTGGTGGACGTGCTGAAATACGGCGAGCGGCTGCGCGTGCCGGGGCTGAATCTGCTCAGCGCGCCGGGCAACGACGCGGTGGCGACCAGCGCGCTGGCCGGCGCCGGCTGTCATATGGTGCTGTTCAGCACCGGGCGCGGTACGCCGTACGGCGGCTTTGTGCCGACGGTGAAGCTGGCGACCAACAGCGAGCTGGCGGCGAAGAAACCGCACTGGATCGATTTTGACGCCGGCAGCCTGGTTCACGGCGTGGCGATGGAGACGCTGCTCAGCCGCTTCATCGATCTGATTGTCGAGATTGCCAACGGGCGTCCGGCGCGTAATGAAACCAACGACTTTCGCGAGCTGGCGATCTTTAAAAGCGGGGTGACGCTGTAAAGCTGACAAAAAAGGCGCTCGAGGGAGCGCCTTTTTATGAAGCAACGCGCGATTAACGCACCTTCAGCGGGTCTTCGTTCGCCAGCCGCTGGTCTTCCGCCTGGCAGGCGGCGGCGGTGAACAGCACGTCGGTGGAGGAGTTGAGGGCGGTTTCCGCCGAATCCTGCAGCACGCCGATGATAAAGCCGACCGCCACCACCTGCATCGCCACGTCATTCGGAATGCCGAACATGTTGCACGCCAGCGGGATCAGCAGCAGCGAGCCGCCGGCCACGCCGGAGGCGCCGCAGGCGCACAGGGCGGCCACCACGCTCAGCAGCAGGGCGGTCGGGACGTCCACCGCGATGCCCAGCGTGTTTACCGCCGCCAGCGTCAGCACGGTGATGGTGATCGCCGCGCCGGCCATGTTGATGGTGGCGCCCAGCGGGATGGAAACCGAGTAGGTGTCCTCATTCAGGTTCAGCTTTTTGCACAGCTCCATGTTCACCGGGATGTTGGCGGCGGAGCTGCGGGTGAAGAAGGCGGTCACGCCGCTCTCGCGCAGGCAGGCGAACACCAGCGGATACGGGTTGCGGCGGATCTTCCAGTACACGATCAGCGGGTTGAGCACCAGCGCTACCAGCAGCATGCAGCCGATTAACACCATCAGCAGTTGCGCATAGCCCCACAGCGCGCCGAAGCCGGTTTCCGCCAGCGTGGAGGCCACCAGGCCGAAGATGCCGAGCGGCGCACAGCGGATCACCGCGCGCACCACCAGCGTGACCGCATGGGACATGTCGTTGATCAGCCCCTTGGTGGTTTCGGAAGCGTGGCGCAGCGCCAGCCCCAGCCCGACGGCCCACGCCAGAATGCCGATGTAGTTGGCGTTAATCAGCGCATGGAACGGGTTGGCCACCACGCTCATCAACAGGCCCTTCATCACGTCCACGATGCCGCCTGGCGGGGTGATGTCGGTTGCGCCGGTGGTCAGCGCCAGCGTGGAAGGGAAGATAAAGCTGACGACGACCGCCACCAGCGCCGCAGCGAAGGTGCCCAGCAGGTAGAGGAACAGGATGGGGCGAATGTTGGTTTTCTGCCCCTGTTTATGGTTGGCGATCGAGGCCATCACCAGTATCAGCACCAGCAGTGGCGCTACCGCCTTCAGCGCGCCGACGAACAGGGTGCCGAGCAGGCCGACGGCCGCCGCGGCCGCCGGCGAAACCAGCGCCACCAGAATGCCGGCCACCAGGCCGACCATGATTTGTTTAACCAGGCTGCCCTGAGTCATCCTTTGTAGTAGTTTTTGCATAGTGCTTCTCTTCCTGATGTTATCTGGCCGCCGCGGCGGGAACGACGCCGGGCAGCTTTATATGATTCTGTAACTAAGTGTGTTTGCCGAATCAGTATTCAGTAATCGAATGATGTTGGAAAGAGGCGAGGGTGAAATTCTGAGCGCGGATCAACACTTGATAACATACTGGTTACATTTGTGTGATCGTAATAACGTTTGGCGTTTTGGGGGAATTGCCAAACAATCGCGGGGCGACTAGCGCCCCGGATAACAGATTATGGTTATTTCTTCGCCAGGCGATCGTTGCGGCGATTGACCCAGGCGTTGATCAGCAAGGTGAGCGTCAGGATGCCCGCCACCACGCCGAGCGAGATACCGATCGGGATGTGGAAGAAGTCGATTATCAGCATCTTGATACCGATAAACACCAGGATCACCGACAGGCCGTATTTCAGCATCGAGAAACGTTCCGCCACGTTGGCCAGCAGGAAGTACATGGCGCGCAGGCCCATGATGGCGAACAGGTTAGAGGTCAGCACGATGAACGGGTCGGTGGTCACGGCGAAAATCGCCGGGATGCTGTCCACCGCGAAAATCACGTCGCTCAGTTCCACCAGGATCAGCACCAGCACCAGCGGGGTGGCGAACAGGATGCCGTTGCGGCGCACGAAGAAACGCTCGCCTTCCAGGCTGTCGGTCATGCGCAGGCGGCTGCGCAGCCATTTCACCAGCGGCTTGTCGCCGATTGCCGAGTCGTCTTCCTTCGCCAGCGCCATCTTGATACCGGTGAACAGCAGGAAAGCGCCGAACAGGTACAGCAGCCACTGGAACTGGCTGACCAGCCAACTGCCGGCGAAGATCATGATGGTACGCAGCACGATCGCCCCCAACACGCCGTAGATCAGCACCCGCCGCTGCAGGTTGGCCGGCACGGCGAAGTAGCTGAACAGCATCAGCCAGACGAACACGTTATCCACCGCCAGCGCTTTTTCGATCAGGTAGCCGGTCAGGAAGGCCAGCGCCTGGGTATCGGCGACGGCGCGCCCGGCGGTTTCATTCAGGTAGTACCAGAAACCGAAATTGAACAGCAGAGAGAGGCTGACCCACACCAGCGACCAACTGGCGGCCTGCTTCATAGTCATGGTGTGCGCGCCTTTACGGCCCTGCAACAGGAGATCGATTGCGAGCATCACGACTATGACGGCGGCGAAGCTGCCCCATAACCACGGTGTGCCAACGGAATTCATCATCAGAGGTATCCTTCAAAAACAAAAACGGCCAACGTCGGAAGACGCCAGCCGCTCTGTGAACGCTGCAAGCAAACCTCGCCTTCCGGCAAGGTCTCACTTACAACGTTGATGAAGGTGGTTACACCTTTGACATCAGGTTGCCCGGTAACCGGATGCTTGCGCATCGTAATGACGATTAACCGGCAATGAAGTTACTCCCCTTTGCAGAGCAGAAAGTAATGCAAAATGTGTCGGCGGTCAACGTGAATCGCGTTAGCCGGCCAACGCTTTTTGCGCGCCCAGGCTGACGACGAATCCCTGCAGCAGCAGGCGGCTGAACGGCGTGTCGCTAACCTGCTGTTGTTGCTGTTGATAGCGGGCCTGCTGCTCGGGGTGCAGCTCGCCGAGCCACTGCAGATACTGGCTCATCACCGCGCCGTTGAATTCCGGGTGGAACTGGGTGGTCAGGGCATGATCGCCATAGCGCAGGATCTGGTGCGCGTCCTGCTGCGAACGCGCCAGCGTCTGCGCGCCGGCGGGCGGCGTCAGCACGCTCTGCGAGTGGATCAGGTTGGCTTTGAAGCGCGGTGGCAGCAGGGTGAGCCGCCGGTCTTCGGCCGCGGCGGGCAGCAGTTCGATCTCCAGCGTGCCCACCTCCATGCCCTGCGGGTGGTAACCCACTTCGCCACCGAGCGCGTAGGCCAACAGCTGGTGGCCGTAGCAGACGCCGAATAGCGGCAGTTTGATCGCCATCGCCTGGCGCAGCCACTCGGCCGCCGCCTCGCTCCACGGCAGCTGTTCGGTCACCATCGCCGGCGAGCCGGTGATGACCACGCCGCAATAGGCGGCCGGCGGCAACGGCCGCTCGCCGGCGGGCAAGTGTACGATGTGCGCGCGTTCGGCGTCGATATTGCCCTGTTGCAGGAACATGCCATCAAAGTTGGCCAATTCCTGACGAATGGCCTGCGGCGCGTCGCCGGTTTGCATCACGAGCAGCGGTTTCATCTCATTCTCCGTCGGCGGGGAAGACGACGCCGGTCTGGCGGCGGATATCGGTCAGCAGGCGGGCGACGATCAGCGAATTCTCCAGCCCCGGATGTTCCACCCGGTGATTTTCCACCAGCTCGGCGAAGGCCAGCGCTTCATACAGCATGGTGTTGATGTGCTGCGGCTGGCTCAGATCCTGGCGGTTGCCGCCGCGCGGCGTCAGCGCCACGCCCTGGCACTCGGAAATCTTGTCGATAATCAGCGTGCCTTCCTCTCCCTGGATCTCGCTGGGGAGCGTCGAGTCGCTGACCTTGGAATGGGAAAGCGTGACGTCGAAATCGCCGTAGTTCAGGCAGACGGTGCCGTGGGCGTCCACGCCGGTCTCCAGCAGCGTGGCGCTGGCGAGCACCGACTGCGGCGCGCCGAACAGCGCCACCGCGCTGGCCAGGCAGTAGTAGCCGATGTCCATGATGGAGCCGTTGGAGAACTGCGGATTAAACGTGTTGGGGTTCTCGCCGGCCAGGTAGCGCGGGTAGCGCGAAGAGTATTGGCAGTAGTTGATGAAGGCTTTGCGCAGCCGGCCGACTTTCGGCAATGCCTGCTGCAGCGCCAGAAAATTCGGCAGATAGGCGCTTTTGAACGCTTCGAACAGCACCACCTGATTTTCCCGCGCGCAGGCCGCCAGCTGTTCCGCTTCGCGCTGGTTGGAGGCCAGCGGTTTTTCGCAGATCACGTGCTTTTTATGGCGCAGGAACAGCAGCGATTGCGGGCAGTGCAGGGAATTGGGGCTGGCGATATACACCGCGTCTATGGCGTCGGACTGGGCCATCGCCTCGAGAGAGTCGAAAAACTGCGTGACCTGATAGTTGGCGCCAAACGCCTGCGCCTGTTCCAGCGAGCGTGAATACACGGCGCTCAGCTTGAGTTTGCCGCTTTCATGGGCGGCATCAATAAAACGTTCCGTAATCCAGTTGGTGCCGACGACGGCAAAGCGAATCATGGCGAGCTCCGGTCCAGGCTTAAAACCGCAGATTATCACGCCCTCATTCGCTATGCATACAGCTCGCCGAACAGCGAAAGGTGCGTCAGATACAGCCGGGTATCGAACTCCAACTGGTGGTAATCCGGTTCCATATGGCAACACAGGCTGTAGAACGCCTTGTTGTGATCTTTCTCTTTCAGGTGCGCCAGCTCATGCACCACGATCATGCGCAGGAACGGTTCGGGCGCGACCTTGAACACCGTCGCCACGCGAATTTCCGCCTTGGCTTTCAGCTTGCCGCCCTGCACGCGCGAGATGGCGGTGTGCAGGCCCAGCGCGTGCTTCATGACGTGGATCTTGCTGTCGTAGGCCACCTTGCTCAGCGGCTGGGCGTTGCGCAGATACTGGTTTTTCAGATCGACGGTAAACTGATACAGCGACTTGTCGGTGGTACAATCGTGCACCTGCGGATAGCGCTGCAGCAGCACGTCTCCCAGCCGATTCTGATGGATCAGTTGCTGCACCTGGCTTTGCAGATGCGCCGGGTAGCCTTGCAGGTAGGTCAATTCAGACATTCTTGTTCCGTATCAACGGCCATTCAGCCGGTCATTCAGCCGGTCATTCTATGCTGTTTTTTCGCTCAAATCCTGACATACGCAATTTATCCGAAAAAACATTTTACTGACGGGCGTTTTTAGGGGATAAACAGCCCAAATTTTATCAGTCAGGAGGGGCAATGAGCCAACTCGATCTGGGAACACAGCAACTTGAGCTGGAGCGTTATCCCCAACAGGAAGAATCCACCCAGCTGCAGGCGTGGGAAGCGGCGGACGAATATCTGCTGCAACAGCTTGAAAACGTAGATATCGGTGGCCGCCCGGTGCTGATTTTCAACGATAACTTCGGCACCCTGGCCTGTGCGCTGCACGCGCATCGTCCTTACAGCGTCAGCGACTCGTACATGAGCCAGCTGGCGACGCGTCACAACCTGAAGCTCAACGGATTGGATCCTGAACAGGTCACCCTGTTGGACAGCCTGGCCGAGCTGCCGGCGGCGCCGGCGGTGGTGCTGATTCGCGTGCCGAAGGCGCTGGCGCTGCTGGAGCAGCAGCTGCGCGCGCTGCGCCACGTTGTGACCGAAGACACGCTGATCGTCGCCGGCGCCAAGGCGCGCGACGTGCATACCTCGACGATGCAGCTGTTTGAAAAGGTGCTGGGCCCGACGCGCACCAGCCTGGCGTGGAAGAAGGCGCGCCTGATTTTCTGCCAGGCGGCGGACATCGTCCCGCCGGCGGCGGCGGAAACCACCAACTGGACGCTGGACGGCACCGATTGGCTGATCCACAACCACGCCAACGTCTTCTCGCGCGGCAGCCTGGATATTGGCGCGCGCCTGTTCCTGGATCATTTGCCGCGCGGCCTGAACGGCCATATCGTCGATCTGGGCTGCGGCAACGGCGTGATTGGCCTGACGGCGCTGGCGCAGAATCCGGACGCGCAGGTGACTTTCGTCGATGAATCCTACATGGCGGTGGCCTCCAGCGAGCTGAACGTGGAGCACAACCTGCCGCAAGAGCTGGACCGCTGCCAGTTTGAGGTGAACAACGCGCTGGCGGGCATCGAGCGCGAAAGCGTGCAGGCGGTGCTGTGCAACCCGCCGTTCCACCAGCAACACGCCATTACCGATCACACCGCCTGGCAGATGTTCTGCGACGCCAAGCGCTGCCTGCAAGTGGGCGGCGAACTGCGCATCGTCGGCAACCGTCACCTCGACTACCATCAGAAGCTCAAACGTCTGTTCGGCAACTGCACGCTGGTGGCCTCGAACAAGAAGTTCGTGATCTTGAGAGCGGTGAAATCCGGCGCGCGTCGCTGAGCGTGAATAACAAGGGGCGCGATGCGCCCCTCAGGCTGTAGACAAAGGGGGAAAAAGCGTGGTTTTTCCCCCTTTGTGGTTATCAGCCGAAAATCAATAAATTGATTTTCCTTGTTTTCTATTCGCTGCTCTCTGCCACCCCGGCATAGGGATGAGGTTTGTCATCAATATCAGGGGCGCGATGCGCCCCTTTTTTACAGCGCCATCGCCAGCCGCGTGCCCTGATCGATCGCGCGGCGGGCGTCCAGCTCGGCGGCCACGTCGGCGCCGCCGATCAGATGCACGGTTTTCCCCATCGCCAGCAGCGGCTGCTGCAGTTCGCGGCGCGGTTCCTGCCCGGCGCAAATGACCACCGTGTCCACCGGCAGGCAGCTGTCTTGCTCGGCGCGGGTGATGTGCAGCCCTTCGTCGTCGATCAGCCGATAGCTGACGCTATTGAGCATCTTCACGCCGCGCATCGCCAGGCTGGCGCGGTGGATCCAACCGGTGGTTTTCCCCAGGCCTTCGCCCACCTTGCTGGTTTTGCGCTGCAACAGGTAGATCTGCCGGGCGGCGCGTGGTGCCTGCGGGCCTTGCGCCGCCAGCCCGCCGCGCTGTTCAAGGCGGCCGTCGATGCCCCATTCGCGGTTAAATTCCGCCTGATCCAGGCTGCTGGAGACGCCGTGCTGGCTAAGGTACTCGGCGGTGTCGAAGCCGATACCGCCGGCGCCGATGATCGCCACCCGCTGGCCGACCGGTTTTTTATCGCGCAGCACATCCAGATAGCTCAGCACCTTGGCGTGCCCGATGCCGGGAATATCCGGGGTGCGCGGCACGATGCCGCAGGCGAGGATCACCTCATCGAATTCGCTTAAATCCGCCGCCTCGACTTTGGCGCCTAGTTTGACCGTCACTTCACGCAGCGCCAGCTGACGGCGGAAGTAACGCAGGGTTTCATGGAATTCTTCCTTGCCGGGGATCTGCTTGGCGATGTTGAACTGGCCGCCGATCTGCTCGGCGGCGTCGAACAGCGTCACCTGATGACCACGGCTGGCGGCGGTGGTGGCAAACGCCAGCCCGGCGGGGCCGGCGCCGACCACCGCCAGTTTTTTCGGCTTTTCCGCCATCGTCAGCGGTATTTCGGTTTCACGGCAGGCGCGCGGGTTGACCAGACAGGAAGTCAGCTTGCCTTCAAAGATCTGGTCGAGACAGGCCTGGTTGCAACCGATGCAGGTATTGATCTCGTCGGCGCGCCCCTCGGCGGCTTTCTGCACAAAGGCGGCGTCGGCGAGGAACGGACGCGCCATCGACACCATGTCGGCGCAGCCGTCCGCCAGCACCTGCTCGGCCACCGCCGGATCGTTGATGCGGTTAGTGGTGATCAGCGGGATGCTGACCTTGCCCATCAGCTTGCGGGTCACCCAACTGAATCCGGCGCGCGGTACCATGGTGGCGATGGTCGGGATGCGCGCTTCGTGCCAGCCGATGCCGGTATTGATGATCGTGGCGCCCGCCTGTTCGATCGCCAGCGCCAGCTGCTCGATCTCCTGCCAGCTGGAGCCGTCTTCCACCAGATCGAGCATCGACAGCCGGTAGATCAGAATGAATTCCGGGCCCACGGCCTGGCGTACTGCCCTGACGGTTTCGACGGCGAAGCGCATGCGGTTGGTGAAGCTGCCGCCCCATTGGTCGTCGCGCTGATTGGTGCGCGTCGTCAAGAATTGGTTGATCAGATAACCCTCGGATCCCATCACCTCAACGCCGTCATAGCCGGCCTGCTGCGCCAGCGCCGCGCAGCGTGCGAAGTCGGCGATAGTCTGCTCGATCTCCGCTGCGCTGAGCGCGCTCGGCGTAAACGGGTTGATCGGCGCCTGCAGCGCGGAAGGGGCCACCAGCTTGGGTTGATAGCTGTAGCGGCCGGTGTGCAGGATCTGCAGCGCAATTTTGCCGCCCGCCCGGTGGACGGCTTCAGTCACCGGGCGGTGGTGAGGCAATTGCTCCTCGCTGTTGAGGATCGAACCGCCGCGAAACACCACGCCCTGTTCGTTCGGGGCAATGCCGCCGGTGACGATCAGCGCCACGCCGGCGGCGGCGCGCTCGGCATAGAACGCGGCCAGGCGCTGCGGGCCGTCGGGCAGCTCTTCCAGGCCGGTATGCATCGATCCCATCAGCACCCGGTTTTTCAGGGTGGTGAAGCCGAGATCCAGCGGCGCCAGCAGGTGAGGGTAATTGCTCATTGCACTCTCCATCGTTCATCCCCCGCCTCTTTCAACCTGCAGCGTTGTTGCCTGCGTTCGCTCGCCCCAGTCACTTACTTGAGTAAGCTCCTGGGAACGCCCGAACTTGCCGCCTAGCTGCAGGTTGAAAGCGATTGGGGATGAGCATCTGTTATTATTATGTGAACAAAAGTGGTCGGATGAGATAAATCTAGCCGTTGTCGCGCCGCTTGGGAATCTGCGTTGCGCCGAATGTGATAGATGTCATGAATCTCAGACTCTGTTTGCATAACGAACAAAAGATCGGTTAGCCTTTACGCGTTGTAAATTCCTTCTCTCTGCGGAGCCATTACCGAAAATGAACACCCACACCTGTTGATATCGTGTCCCACGCTGTGCGCTCTCGCGCCCTGTGGGGATGTTTTGATCTCATTCAGGAGTGCTTATGGCTCATTCAGCGCAGTCCCCTTATTTCGTTTTACATCAACTGACCTGCCAATTTGCTGACGGCGAAACGCTGTTCGGCCCGCTGGATCTTGCTTTCGACCGGCAGCGCTGCGGCCTGGTAGGGCGCAACGGCGTCGGTAAAACCCAGCTGCTGCGCCTGATCGCCGGGCTGGATCAACCGGGCAACGGGCACGTCGAATCTCATGCCGCAGTAGCTTACGTTGCACAGCAACCGGAGATCGCCGCGGACACCACGCTGGCCCAGCTGTTGGGCTATGGCGAGGCGTTCGCCGCGCTGGCGCGTCTCGAGCAGGGGCGGCCGCTGGCGGACGATATCGATCGTCTGGAAGGGCGATGGGATCTCCACGATCGCCTGCAAAACGCCTTCGCCGCTGCCGGGCTGCCGGCCTTCGATCCGTTGCGATCCGCCGGTTCGCTGAGCGGTGGCGAGCGGATGCGCGCGGCGCTGTGCGGCGCCTTGCTCGGCGAGGCGGATTTTCTGCTGCTGGACGAACCGACCAACCACCTCGACAGCGTCGGGCGCGCCTGGCTGTATCAGCAGCTGGATCAGTGGCGGGGCGGGTTGCTGATCGCCAGCCATGACCGGCAGTTGCTGGCGCGCATGGAGCGCATCGTCGAATTGACGCCCGGCGCGCTGCGCAGCTACGGCGGCAACTATGATGACTACCGTCGCCAGCGCGATACGGAGCAGCAGGCGGCGCGCGCCGATCTGGAGCATGCGCGCGAGGAGCGCCGCCGCACCCGCGCCCGCCAACAGAAAGAGCACGACATGAGCCAGCGGCGCTCGGCGCAAACGCTGCGCGTCGTCGATACGCTGAATATCGCCTCTTTCGAGCGGGTGGCCTACAAGTCGGCGGCGAAAGAGAGCCTCGGCACGCTGCGCAAACAGCATCAGGATCGGCGCGACAGCCTCGATGCGGCGGTGCGCGAAGCCTACCAGCGGGTGGAAGAGGAACCGCCGGTGTTGCTGGCGCTGCCGGGCAGCGAAGTAAACGCGAACAAGCAGGTGCTGGTGCTCGAGCGGCTGCAGCTGCCGTTCGTCAGTGCGCCGCCGCTCGATCTGCGTATCGACGGCCCGATGCGCGTGGCGTTGACCGGCCCCAACGGCTGCGGCAAATCCACTTTGCTGAAGACTATTCTCGGCCGGCTGGCGGCGCTTTCCGGCCATTGTCATTGTCCGCTGTCGACCGCCTACCTCGATCAAACCCTGTCGCAGCTCGACCCGGGCCTGTCGGTGATGGAGCATCTGGGGCTACAGGATTCGCCGTTGGCGGAAGGCGCGTTGCGCACCCGGCTGGCGCAGTTGCAGCTTGGCGCGGATCGCATCGCGTTGCCGCTGGGCTCGCTGAGCGGCGGTGAACGGCTGAAGGCAGCGTTGGCCTGCGCGCTGTGGCGGCGACAACCAGCGCAGCTGCTGTTGCTCGACGAGCCGACCAACCACCTGGATCTGGCGTCGTCGTTGGCGATTGAAACCGCGCTGGCGGATTTCCCCGGCGCGATGATGGTGGTGTCGCACGACGAAGACTTCCTGCAGGCGCTGCGGCCGACGCACCGCCTGAACCGGCAAGCGGACGGCTGGTGGCTTCAGGCCTGGTGAGGCAGGTGGGCGGCGCTCTGACTTAGTGCGGGGCGTTGATGCAGGCCAGCAGCTGGGTGAAGGCGGCGGCCATCTGCTCTTCCGGCACGCAGGCAAACCCCATCAGCAGGCCGCGCCGCCGATTGGGCAGCATGTAGTAGCGCGACAGCGGCCGCACCAGCACCCCTTGCGCGCCGGCGGCGGCGGCGATCGCCACGTCGTCGGCCTCGTCCGGCAGGTTGAGGATCAGGTGCAATCCGGCGTTGCTGTTGAACTCGCTGAGCGCCTGTTTGCCGAGGTGCCGTTCGATCAAGCCGGTCAGGAAGGCGCGCCGCCGGGCGTACAGCAGCCGCATGCGGCGGATATGCGCGGTGTAGTGCCCCGCCTGGATGAACTCCGCCAGCGCGCTCTGGATCAGCAGGTGCCCGCCGCGGTACAGCTCGGCGTGGGCGGTTTTCAGCGCCTGCACCAGTGGCGGCGGCAACACCACATAGCCGAGGCGCAGCGCCGGGTAGAGTGTTTTGCTGAAGGTGCCGATGTAAATCACCGGCGCGTCGGCTTCCAGCCCTTGCAGCGCCGGGATCGGTTGGCCGGAAAAGCGGAATTCGCTGTCGTAGTCGTCCTCGACGATCCAACCGCCGGCGTTGCGCGCCAGCGCCAGCAGCCGTTGGCGGCGCGCCAGGCTCATCACCGAGCCGAGCGGATACTGGTGCGACGGGGTGACGAAGATCAGCCGCGGCGGGTTGGTCGGCTGCTCCGGCGGCACCAGCCCGGCTTCGTCCACCGCCAGCGGGCAGATGTTCAGCGCATTGATGCGCAGGATATTGCGGATCCCCCAATAGCCCGGCTCTTCGATCCAGGCGTCATCCCCCGGATTGCACAACATGCGCGTCACCAGATCGATCGCCTGATGGATGCCCTCGGTGATCAGGATCTGTTCCGGCGAACAGCGCACCGAGCGCGCCACCCGTAAATACTCCACCAACGCATGCTGCAGCTCCGGGCTGCCGCCCTGATTGCTGTAGGTCAGCCGCTGCGGCGTCGGGCGGCGGCTGAGGCGCGCCTGGATCTTGCTGAACAGCTGATGGGGAAAGGCGTTGACGTCAGGCACGCCGGGAATGAACGCCCCCCACTGTTTGGGGCTGGCGCTGGCGTGGTGCAGCAGCGTGGCGCCGCGCTCCGACAGTTCGACGCGCCGCGGTTGCCCGCTGCCGTCCGCCGGGGCGCCGCCGGTGGAGAGGCAGCTGTCCGGCACCGTGTCGGCGACGAAGGTGCCGCTGCCGGCGCGCGCCGACACGTAGCCTTCCGCCAGCAGTTGTTCATAAACGGTTAACACGGTGTTGCGGGACAGGCTGAGTTCCTGCGCCAGATCGCGTGAGGCGGGCAGGCGGCTGGAGGGCGGCAGGCTGCCGTCGAGAATGCTGGTGCGGATCGCGTTGTAAAGCCGCTTGTGCAGCTTGTCATCGGGCTGTTCGCCGAGGCGCTGCAGCAACAGATCACCACTCAATGAGCGCAATTGGATCCCTCAATTATTCGTAACTGGCACTCGATTATAGGGCCACATCCTGTGTAAATAAACGGCATTGTTTCACGAATGTGAACGAAACGTGTAACTGGCACCGACCGGAGAGAACAGCATGAAAAACGCAGAATTGAACCAACGCCGTCAGGACGCCACCCCGCGCGGAGTGGGCGTGATGTGTGGTTTTTACGCCGAGCGCGCAGAGAACGCCACGCTGTGGGATGTGGAAGGCAAAGAAGTGATCGACTTTGCTTCGGGGATCGCCGTGCTGAACACCGGGCACCGTCACCCGAAGGTGATCGCCGCAATTGAAAAGCAGCTGCAGGCCTTCACCCACACCGCCTATCAGATCGTTCCTTACGAAAGCTATGTTTCTTTGGCGGAGCGCATCAACCAGCGCGCGCCGATCGCCGGCCCGTGTAAAACCGCTTTCTTCACCACCGGCGCGGAAGCGGTGGAAAACGCGGTGAAGATCGCCCGCGCTTACACCGGCCGTCCGGGCTTGATCACCTTCGGCGGCGGCTTCCACGGCCGCACCTATATGACCATGGCGCTGACCGGCAAAGTGGCGCCTTACAAACTGGGCTTTGGCCCATTCCCCGGCTCGGTGTTCCACGGCCAGTATCCGAACGCGCTGTACGGCGTGACCACCGAAGACGCGATGAACAGCCTGGATCGCCTGTTTAAAGCGGATATCGATCCCAAGCAGGTGGCGGCCATTGTGCTGGAGCCGGTGCAGGGCGAGGGCGGTTTCAACGTGGCGCCGGCCGATTTCATGCAGGCGCTGCGCACGCTGTGCGACCAGCACGGCATCCTGCTGATCGCCGACGAAGTGCAGACCGGCTTCGCCCGTACCGGCAAGCTGTTCGCCATGGAGCACTACAGCGTTAAGCCCGATTTGATCACTATGGCGAAAAGCCTGGCGGGCGGCATGCCGCTGTCGGCGGTGGCGGGCCGCGCCGAGGTGATGGACGCGCCGGCGCCGGGCGGGCTGGGCGGCACCTATGCCGGTAACCCGCTGGCGGTGGCCGCCGCGCACGCGGTGCTGGACGTGATCGACGAAGAGCAGCTGTGCCAGCGCGCTCAGCGCTTGGGTCAGCACCTGGTGGAAGTGCTCCAGCAGGCGCGCAAAACCAGCCCGGCGATCGCCGATGTGCGCGCGCAGGGATCGATGGTGGCGGTGGAGTTCAACGATCCGGCTACCGGCAAGCCTTCGGCGGAGATCACCCGTCAGGTGCAGCAGAAGGCGATGGAGGAAGGGCTGCTGCTGTTGAGCTGCGGCGTGAACGGCAACGTGATCCGCTTCCTCTACCCGCTGACCATCCCGGACGATCAGTTCACCAAGGCGATGGGCATTCTGTCCCGCGCGCTGGCCCACTAAGGAGCGATCGGCATGAAATTGAATAATCCCGAGCTGTTGCGCAGCCAGTGTCTGATCAACGGCGAGTGGTGCGATGCCCTGAGCGGCAAGCGCGAAGCGGTGATCAACCCGGCCACCGGCGCCGAACTGGCCAGCATTCCGCTGGTCAGCGAAGAGGAAACCCAGCAGGCGATCGCGGCGGCGCAGCGGGCGCAAAACGACTGGAAACAGCTGACCGCCAAGCAGCGTTCCGCGCTGCTGTTGGCCTGGGCCGACAAGGTGCTGGCCGCACAGGAAGATCTGGCGCAGCTGATGACTGCCGAGCAGGGCAAATCGCTGGCGGAAGCGTGCGGCGAAGTGGCGTACGCCGCGTCGTTCATCACCTGGTTCGCCGAAGAGGCCAAGCGGGTGGACGGCGCGGTATTGCAGGCGCCGCAGGCTTCGCAGCGTCTGGTGGTGGTGAAGCAGCCGATCGGCGTGTGCGCGGCCATCACCCCGTGGAATTTCCCGGCGGCGATGATCACCCGCAAGGTGGCGCCGGCGCTGGCGGCCGGTTGCGCCATCATCGTCAAACCGGCCGAGCAAACGCCGCTGACCGCGCTGGCGTTGGCGAAGCTGGCGCAGGACGCCGGCATTCCCGCCGGCGTGTTGCAGGTGGTGACCGGCGAAGCGGCGCAGGTGGGCAAAGTGCTGTGCGACAGCCCGGTGGTGCGCAAGCTGAGCTTTACCGGTTCGACCGAGGTCGGCCGCATCCTGATGGCGCAGTGCGCGCCGAGCATCAAGAAACTGTCGCTGGAGCTGGGCGGTAACGCGCCGGTCATCGTGTTTGACGACGCCAATCTGGACGCGGCGGTGGCGGGCATCATGGCCTCCAAATTCCGCAACAGCGGCCAGACCTGCGTGTGCGCCAACCGTATCTACGTGCAGGACGGCATCTACGAGCGGCTGGCGGAGAAACTGGTGGCGGCGGTCGAGCAGTTGAAAGTGGGAGACGGCAGCCACGAAGGCACCACCCAGGGGCCGTTGATCGACAGCGATGCGGTAGCGAAGGTGCAGAGCCATATCGACGACGCGCTGATCAAAGGGGCGCAGATCGCCACCGGCGGCCAGCCGCACGCGCTCGGCGGCACCTTCTTCCAGCCGACGGTGGTGACCGGCGTAACGCAGAAGATGCGCTTCGCCAAAGAAGAGACCTTCGGGCCGGTGGCGCCGCTGTTCCGCTTCCATGACGAGGCGGAAGCCATCGCCATGGCCAACGACACCGAATTCGGCCTGGCCGCCTACCTGTTCACGCAGAACGCCGCGCGCCAGTGGCGCGTGCCGGAAGCACTGGAGTACGGCATGGTCGGCATCAACACCGGGCTGATTTCCAACGAAGTGGCGCCGTTCGGCGGCGTGAAACAGTCAGGGCTCGGGCGTGAAGGATCGCGCTACGGGATAGAAGAATATCTGGAGCTGAAATACCTGTGTATCGATGTGAGCCGTTGAGCGTCAGGACGTTAACCCATCCCGGCGGCCAGCGTCGCCGGGCGATAAAGGATGATGCATGTCTGATAATATCTCTGTTTCTCCGGCGCTTGCCGCCGGGGTGCGAGCACCTGCACCCGCCAAATCGTTAAGTTTCCTCGAAGGGGTGGCGATGATCGTCGGCACCAACATCGGCGCCGGGGTGCTCTCCATCGCCTACGCCTCCAGCAAGGCCGGCTTTCTGCCGCTGCTGTTCTGGCTGGTGCTGGTGGGAAGCCTGACCACCATCACCATGCTGTACGTTGCTGAATCTACGTTGCGCACTCGCGCGCATCTGCAGCTGAGCGGGCTGGCGAAGCGCTACGTCGGTGGCCTGGGCGCCTGGCTGATGTTCGCTTCGGTATGCGTCAACAGCGTTGGGGCGCTCACCGCCTATATGACCGGCAGCGGCAAGCTGCTGCAATCGCTGTTCGGCATCTCGCCGGCGCTGGGCAGCCTGCTGTTCTTCGTGCCCGCCGCCGGCGTGCTGTACCTCGGTTTGAAAGCGATTGGCCGCGGCGAGAAGTTCATCAGCATCGGCATGGTGGTAATGTTGACCGCGCTGGTGGCGGCGACGCTGCTGAAAGACACCACCCAGATGTGCAACCTGCTGGACGGCGACTGGCGCTATATGGTGCCGGTGTTCAACGTGGTGGTGTTCTGCTTCTCGGCGCAGTACATCGTGCCGGAAATGGCGCGCGGCTTCGCCGACAAGCCGGAACAACTGCCGAAGGCGATCATCGTCGGCATGGTCGTGACCTTCATTTTGCTGGCGGTGGTGCCGATGTCGGTGATTGCGCTCAGCGGGCTGGATGACATCTCCGATGTGGCCACCATTTCCTGGGGCCAGGCGCTGGGGCAGTGGGCGTTCTTCTCCGCCAACATCTTCGCGCTGTGCGCGATGCTGACCTCGTACTGGGGGTTGGGCGGCAGTTTTCTGACCAATATTTTCGACAAGTTTAGGCTGGGCAACGACGAGCTGCCGCTGCGCCGTTTCGGCGTGCTGCTGCTCGTGGTGGTGCCGCCGTTCGTGCTGGCTTACAGCGGGCTGGTGTCGTTCGTCAACGCGCTCTACTTCGCCGGGGTGTTCAGCGGGGTGATCCTGTCGATCATGCCGATGCTGATCTTGCGCGGCGCGCGCAAACACGGCGACCAAACCCCGCGCTGGCAGTGCAACTGGATCACGCATCCGCTGCTGCAGATCAGCATTGTGTTGCTGTACCTGGCCAGCGCGGTGTACGCCATCGCTTCATTGTTAGGCTATCTGCCCTCTGGATGGTGATTTGCCTTCCCTCAAGCAGTGATGTTGTTTCTCGGCATTGAGAACGGCGGCGTCGTGGCCGCCGATTTTTTTCTCACGCGCGCCGCTTTTCCGACAACGCCAGCCAGGCCTGCACCGACGGGCGCTGCCACTGCTTGTGCGCATAGTGGCGCACGCGCTCCGGCACCGGATCGCCGTGCATCACCAGCCGGTTGAGCATCAGCGCCAGATCGGTGTCGGCGATGCACCACTCCCTGAACAGATTGTCCTGCCCGTGGCTCAGCAGCTTTTCCACGGCGGCGATCAGCTTGCGCGCGGCCTCTTGCGCGGCTTCGGACAGCGGCGGGAACTTGCCGTTGTTGAACACCACCTCGGTCGAGCGCTCGGCGCGGATCGGCAGCAGATCGCTGCGCAGCCAGGCCTGGATCTCGCGCGCCTTGGCGCGCAGCTTCACGTCGCGCGGATACACGGCGTGGGCCGGGTGGATGTCTTCCAGGTATTCGGCGATCGCCGAAGACTCCGAGAGCTGGAACTCGCCGATCGCCAGCGTCGGCACCCGGCGGGTGAGCGACAGCGCCGCGTAGGCTGCCTCTTTGTTCTCTTCTTTCGCCAGATCCACCGGCTTCACGGTGAACGGAATGCCTTTTTCCGTCAGCACGACAAAGGCGGACATGGCGTACGGGCTGAAAAATTCACTGTCGGTGTAAAGTTCGATGATCGGTTGAGACATCGGCGGTTCCTCGGGGTTAAGGGGGGAACATTCATCATTGTCGAGGGGAGGCTAAAAATCAATCTGTTAGCCTAAAAGTTCTTTTATGACGCGGCGGACGGCGGCGCTGGCGCGACGTGATATATTTGTTGCCAACACGTGAATTGAGCCGTATCGGGTAACATGAAGACGCAGTGGATAGAACGGGTAAGAGTGGGAGTTGCGCGCCTGTGGCCGCACCCGCTGGCGGTGGGCAAGCGAGAGATGCTGATTTCCAGCGTCGGCGCCGGTTTGGGGCTGATGCTCGCCGGCTGGATCAGCCACTTTATTTTGGGTGAGGTGAACCTGTGGTTTATCGCGCCGATGGGTGCTTCGGCGGTGCTGCTGTTCGGCGTGCCCAACAGCCCGCTGGCGCAGCCCTGGTCGATCGTCGGCGGCAATGCGCTGGCGGCGACGGTGGGCGTCAGCGCCGGTCTGCTGATCCCCGATCCGGGCCTGGCCTGCGGCGTGGCGGCGGCGGTGGCCATCGGCCTGATGTTCAAGCTGCGCTGCCTGCATCCGCCGGGCGGCGCGGTGGCGCTGACCGCCATCCTCGGCGGCCCCGGCATTCACCAGATGGGCTATCACTTTGTGCTGTACCCGGTGCTGCTGAACTCGGTGCTGCTGGCGGCGCTGGCCATTCTGTTCAATAACCTGGCCGGGCGGCGCTACCCGCACGCGCTGGCGCCGGCGGAGGCCAAGCCGACCAATCTGCCGATCGATGCCGTTGCCATCACCCGCGCCGATCTGCACGAGGCGCTGATGGAGGGGGATCTGTTCGATATCGACGAGGACGATCTGCAGGAGATCCTGCTGCGCGCCGAGCAGCTGGCGCACCAGCGGCAAAGCAAGGCCGCCTGATCAGCCCAGCGTTTTGCGGTAAAACACCACCCGTTCCGTTTCTGCAAAGCCCAGCGCCGCATGCAGGCGCTGGGAGTCCAGATTGGCGATATCGGTATCCGACGCCAGCTCGCTGCACCCCTGCTGCTTGGCCCACTCCTGCACCTGCGCGATCAAACGCGCCGCCCAGCCCTGGCGGCGGGCGCGTTCGACGGTATAAATCCCTTCCAAAAACGCCACCGGCGACGATTCGCAGCCGTTGACATAATCGTAGCGCAGCGCGACCTCGGCAAAGCCAACGAAAGCGCCGTCCAGCCCCCGCGCCATAAACGCGGTGTGGTGCGGCGAAGCCAATATTTCGCGCATTTCTGCGCGGTGTTCTTCCCGCAGGCAGGTGGGCCACAGCGCCGAGCGCAGCGCCAGCCAGGCATCAAGGTTGTCGTGGTCGCAGTTGACGATCATGCAGGGGCCTTATGAGTCGGAATAAATCAGGAATGCCGAGAGGGAAGTGTGGCACGGCAGCGGGAAACAAAAAAGCCATTATGCCGAGGGGCGCCCTTCATTAGGATGAAAGGGGTGTTGATATTTTAAGCGAAGTTAGTATAGGGTACGGCCAGGGCGCTGATAAGGGATTGTTATGGATGCGAAAGCCGTAGCTCAAGGAATTCTTGAGGGAATAGAGTCTTTACCAAGGGGCATTGCCTATAGTGCTCGTAGGACATGGCAGGGAGCAGGGCTCGGCGGTCGAGAGCTTAAGCGCCGCAATGAAATCGAAACGGAACGGTTCATCAAGGTCGTTCGTGCCGGCTATGGTATCGAAGCCCCGCTACGTGAGCTGATAGCGGTGATTATCCGTGACTGCTATCAGCGGATGGATCTGCAAACACAAACCGTGCTAAGCCAAAAATTAAACCATGTAGAGGGTTATCTTACAGGACGTATGGGGACGCAGTTCATTCTGGTTCAGCAAATCACACACCATATTTTGAAAAAGGTTATCGGCAGCACACTTTTCAAATGGGTATTCAAAGGTGTCACCATTGCTGGGCTAAACATCATTCTTTTACAAGGAATTATTGAACAGGCCGCCGTTTCTTCGCGTCGTTTGCGGGAACAATATCCCTCAACGTACCATAAGCTCACGCCACGAAATTTGGACATGATCTACTTTCTGGCGGAGGAGTATCTTGAACCCTTTGTTGCCTATACCAGCAAATCGAAAATGTTCTGTGAAGGTGTGAATCATGAGCTATCTAAAGTCTTGGGGAAGTAAGCTCGGTAAAGGATTGTCGCACCTTGTGGAAGCGATTTTGGGCGGGATATTTTCTGTCGCTGCGTTTGGCTCACTGTTCTGGTTCGACGAATGGTGGCAACGAATTCTGAGCGCGGCAATATTCCTGTTACTGGTGTTTGTCACTATTGCTTTGTGTAGCCTTGTAAGAGGTGACCGATAGCGGATGGATCAATCAAAAGCCAGCGGTTGGATTTTAACTAATGGTTAAGTGATGATGACTTCCTATCGTTAAGTAATAAAATCAATGAACTGGCTAAAATCCTTTCTTGTGAAGTTCGTTAAATTTGTTGGCCGACAAACTGCTGACTTGGCTGAGTCCATAGTCATTGGCCTGTTCTCTATAGCGGCATTTGTTGCCTTGTTCTGGTTTGATGAGTGGTGGAAATCTATCGCTGCGGCTGTCGCGATCTTCTTTGCCGGCTTCCTGGTAAGTCTGGCTATAGGCTGGTTAAGAGGGTAAAGATAGCTGAGAGTGTTGGCATACTGCCGCCATTTTACCGCCACTGTGAGCAAGAAATAAAAAAGCCACTTCGAGAAAAGTGGCTTTTTTATATGATTTTAAAGCAAAAATTTGGTGGCCCCTGTTGGGTTTGAACCAACGACCAAGCGATTATGAGACCCTTGGTATGGTCTTGTAAAACAATGAGTTGCAATAAAAATCAATACCTTGAGTACTCAGTGCTAATCACATTTACTCAGGGTTCCCGTTCTGTTGAGGCAGTTTTGAGGCACTTTGCTCGGTTTCATCAGGGTAGTTTATCTCCCATGGTATTGTTTTAAACCCACTCCATTTAGAGCATAACTCTTCAAATCCATCGGCATTATTAAGACCATACAAGCATAGCAAGAAACGCATTTCTTTAGAAACCGTTGAGTTGAAAGTGGAACGAAGAATAGGTTTTTCTCCATCGTCAGAATTATCTAATATGTGGTATGCCTCTAAAAGTAAATTCAGCTCATCACTCAGGTCTATTTTTGATACTTTAAAAAAAAACTTGTACTGATGCCAGTATTCTTCCTCAGTTTTATAGTATCGCATAGCTATATACGTAGATAGGTGGTCCTCTATTCTCTTCATGTAATTATTAAAATCTGAATCGCCAAGCATAGCCGAATAGTAATCTTTAGAACTTATACTTTCTTTTAAAGTTTTTGATATTTCCAATATCTTATTAAGGTTTTGTTCCGCAACAGCCAATGCCATTTGCTTAATGTCACTTTCTTTCGAATGATAAAATGTTATCGATAGTACTAAAAGACTGAGGCCAGAAAAAATAGGTCCAAGAATGCCACCTATGTATGATCCGAAACTGGCCCAGTCTGTAGGGTTACTTGAGAGGCCGTTGTGAAATTTATAAAAATACAAAGATATTGGTAAAATGGAAATTATAATTATTATAAGTATTGTGTTTTTAATTAGGTGTCTATTTTTTTCTTCCATAATGTGAATTTTATTTTTCACTGATAATTCCTTTAGCTAATGGATTTAGTCTTACCGCGTCACTGAGGTGATCTGGTGAAAAGTGTGCATAGCGCATTGTTGTTTTTATATCGCTATGCCCGAGTATTTTTTGGAGCACTAGAATATTTCCGCCGTTCATCATAAAATGTGAAGCGAAAGTATGTCTTAACACGTGCGTCAATTGACCATCAGGAAGCTCTACCCCTGTCCGAGCGACAGCAGAACGAAATGCTGAATAGCATGAGCTGAATAATATGCCGTTATTTTTGGGGATTTTCTCGTAAAGAGATTCACTGATTGGCACAGTTCTATTTTTCCCCGATTTTGTTTTGGTGAATGTGATCCTGTGCTTAGTTACCTGTGAGCGCCGTAACTCTTGAGCTTCTGACCATCGTGCACCTGTACTCAGCGCAATTTCAACCACGGTAGATAAATCGCGAGACGAGCTATTTTCACACTCGGTCAGTAGGCGTTGAATCTCATCCTGAGAAAGAAATGCCATTTCTGATTCATCAATTTTAAATTCGGTTACATTTTCTATGGGGTTTTCCCCTTTCCAATGTCCGAGGCGCTTTAACTCATTGAACATCGCTCGAAAATAAGCAAACTCCAAATTCATTGTGCGATGAGAAACTTTCTGCACGCGACTAGTTCTAGGAAACTTACCTTCAAGTCGGGATTTTCTGTATTTAGTAAACAACAGAGCATTAAACTCCGTGGCTAATGGCCGCCCCATGCACTCAAAGGCATGATGCATAGTTGTTTGCCTTTTTTCGCCATCATCTAGGCTGAGCCCATGTAATGAATACCAGGTATCAATCAGCTCTTTCAGCGTCCGCTTATCAGTTGCCTCTCCCAGCCATGGTTTGCTGGTCGAGAGATCTAAAGCGTGGCGCTCAAAAGCCATCGCCTCACCCTTTGTCGCAAATTTCTTTCTTATACGTTTACCTGCAGCCCGCCCTAGAGGATAAAGGTCAAGCTGCCATTGGCCGTCATTTAACTTCTTGATGCCCATGTGTTTAGTAATACTCTATTTTACTTATTACTCTGCCTAAAATGCCGATCTCATCAATACCACAATCGAAAGGCACACCAGCACCAGTAACACGCACTTTATTAACGGGGATGCGTGTCAGATCGCGAATACTCGTTTTTCCTTCAATGTTCACTAGCCATTTACCGTCATAAACTTCTTTAAATTCGGTCTCAATGACATATTGGTTTGAGGCGTCATAGATCATTACTGGTTTGATAGGCGGTTGCTGGCTGGCTGGGAAGAAACTTTTATCAAGCACTAAATTTGAAGCTTCGAAGACTTCACCGTCTACCAACTTTTTGCTGGGCAACTCCAACACATCTAATCGTCCATCGTCATACATTTTGCCTTTACCGGTCGCTAACCACTCGAGCTTAACACCTGTTTCGGCCATGCAGCGGATCGCTATGTCGGCCGGGAAAAAGTCTCGTTTGTAGCGCATGGACATGCTGCTACTACTTATGCCGAGATGTTCAGCCAAAGCTACGCGGGTGCTGAATCCGTATGCTTCAACGATCCGCTCTATGACTGCCTTGCCGCCTTGATCAAACTCTATATGTAACTTCACGTTAATTTATCCTTGCAATGTCGCTTTAAGCTGTCGTAGCATTGCCAATGTTGATTGAAGCAACATTGATGACTATTGAGCACTATTGATTAACTTCGGATCTTGCCTCATGCGCCCAAACATTACAATTGCGATTCCTACCCCTTACCTGCCTTTGGCTGAATATTGCCGTATTACTGGCACACCGATCGGTACAGCACGCCACATGGTTGAAGATGGGCGCTTACCCATTAAACCTAAGCAGACCAAATCTGGAGCAGTTGAGATCAACATGGCTGCATTGACGGTTCAAGCGCTGTCTGAATGCAAAATTTCACTAAATGTGTAGTTATCCTGTCAGATTAACTTTGAGTGAACTATGTTTGATTACGCTGTTTCTAAACATCCGCACTTCGATGAAGCCTGCCGACAGTTTCCAGCACGCCACAATGTGACGGCGCTGGCGAAACAGCTCGGCATGAACGCCCAGACGCTGCGCAACAAATTGAGTCCGGGCCAGCCGCATCAGCTCACCTGTGCCGAGCTGCTGGCGATTACTGACACTACAGAGGATTCCAATCTGATTGATGCCTTGTTGGCACAAATCAACTGCATGCCGTCCGTGCCTGTCAATGAGGCTTGCGCCGGGAATATTCCAACGTATGCACTGCAGGCTACAGCCGCAGTTGGCAGCGTCGCCGCCGCCGCCGTGCAGGGCGACCACAAAACGCCGGTACGCAAAAGCGCACTGCTTGAAAGCGTCAACACAGCGATCCGCCATTTGTCGCTGATCGGCTTGACCGTTCAGAACCGCATCCAATCCACCCCGGCTTTGGCCTCCACCGTTGACGTGATAAGCGGGCTGAGCGCTGTTGCTGGTTTAAGCTGAGGTGATCGCCGTGGTTATTTCTATCGCTCCACTGCTGAAACAACAAAGCCCATCGCGGCATTTTGAACACGGTTTTATTGAACTGCCGGGCGGTAAGCGCTGGCGCCCATGTCACGATCAGGCGGCCTTACTGCGTGGCCTGTCAACGGCTAAACCTGTTTCACCGCTGCGCCGTTTGTTTTGCCGTTAATTGGGGCTGTTATGTTGTTGGCTACTGAAACACAAAAAGCGATCGGTATTAAGCGCATTTCACAGATTAAGCGTGAGCTGTTCCCGCATAAGCGGAATCAGGCGCAAGAGGCTTTTGATAAGTCGCCGGAACATATCCGCAGAACTGTTTGTTTTCATGCCGGGCTGAAAGAGCGGCATATAAAAATGAAGTTTGCAGAAATGAGTTATTCAGAGCGTAAACAAATTGTGTGGGCGCTGAATGACCTGATTGATTTATCAAAAACCTTGCCGCGATTTATCAGTGATGATGATTGCGAATTAAACGTTAATTAACCGCATTGCGTAATTCTGGCGTTAACCCGCCGGGCATCGCTTTGTCTGAAATAAGGAATTTACGATGAAAGAATCTTTGCTTTTTACTCCAAATTTAACCAGCTCGGCAAATAACGCCTTTCAGCGTGGTGTTGTCGCTGGTACTTACCGCACGGTTTCTGCCTTAACAAATGAGTTTCAAGATTTGTTAGATAGCGCGCGTATTGATGAGCGTAAAAACCAATCTCAGGTAGCTGCTGCGCGTTTGGTTCGGCTGGCGGCCCACATCACCCAAGAGGGGTTAACAGCGGTCGAGGCTGTGGAGCTGTTGCGCCAAGAGGCTGAAGCCATCGAGCATCAAGCGCAGGAGCTGCACTAATGGCCGACTTGATGGACTACGAACAGGAGCGGCAAGCGCTGGTATTGGAGGCGCAGATTACCAATGCTCGCAAATCCTCCGCGCGGCCTTCTGCTTTCGTTTGCGAAGAATGTGACGCTCCGATTCCTGCAGCGCGTCGCGCAGCAGTTCCCGGCGTTGATACCTGCGTAAGCTGTCAGCAGATCCGCGAGACGCAAAGTCACCTTTACGCGGGGAAGGCATGACGGAGTTCTCTATTTTGTTCGGCCTGCTGGCGTTGCTGGCAGGTCATTTTATTGCGGCTGATTTGAGTGATTCCGAATTTGCTCGCAGACCAGAAAGCCAAAATTACGATTGAGGAAATAACATGGAAATTAAAATCGGCTCTGAGTTTGTTATCACCAGCGATAACCTGCAATTCATTCTTAATACGGTGAAGGTAGGGAAAACAGGAAAAAGCGAAGGTCAAGAGCGTTACGAGGCTATCGGCTATTACCCTACAATTAACCAGCTTGTGAACGGCCTTATTCATCACAGCGTCCGTAATTCCAGTGTTAATAGCATTGCATCACTGGGCGCGGAGATAGGCCGCATTGGCAATTTGTGCCAAGAGGCTTTTGCTGCATGTGAGGCGGCGAAAGTTCAATGAGCCAAGCGGCTACGGCCTACGCTTATCCATGGAACGAACCGCGCCCGGCTGTTGCCGGGCCGGTAAGACCGCTTACCCGTGAGGAACTCGCTCAGGGGCAAGCTGTTTTAACCAATATTCGCCGCCTGCCGCGCTTCCTCAGCGCTATGTTCCTGACGCGTTACACCAACTTGCTCAAGAGCAAAGGGTTGCACGACGCCAACAAATGGCTGGTATTCCAGTTCGATCGCCGCATCTGGCCGCGCCTGCAAACGGTGAGCGCCAAGAACGCGATGAACCTCGCCGCGTCAATGCGGTTTTCTGCTGAAGTCGATAACTACGCAGCTCTGCCCGGCATGGATGACAAAGAGTTACGCCGCCTTGCCGATCGCGTGGCCGGTCAGCTTCTGCAGAATTACGCAGATTACTGCGATGAGTTTGTGGCGGAGAACGGCGGCGACAATGCCGGGCTTTTCGAAGATACCACCCAATCAGAATTTTATGGCCGCATTGCCGGTATGGCGCGCGCCTTCAACATCACCCCGATGCACTGGCGCAAATACCGCAAGGGCAAACTGGATGCCCGGTCAGCGATTGCCAGTTTGCAGCGGTTGGTTAATTCCGAATGGTGGGAACGTCAGTTGAAGGCCCAGCGCACGCGCTGGTGCGAGGCGTTGCTGATCGCCCTGGGTAATGTGAACCGCGGGGCGTCGTCGTATGCCAGTAAGCAGGCTATTCGGGATGTAAAAGCGCGCCGCCAGTCCAATTTTGATTATCTGAACAGCCGCGAGCTTGAGAACGTCGAAACCGGCGAACGCTTCAGCCTCATCGACAAGGTGATGGCAAGTATCTCTAACCCGGAAATTCGTCGTATGGAGTTAATGGCGATGATCGCCGGTGTTGAGCAGGCCGCCGCTATCCGTGGAGATAAAGGGATGTTTATCACCATCACCACCCCATCCAAGTATCACCCGACGCGCGCCGTCGGCAAGAACAGCCCGAAGGTGCATTTTAATCACAAATGGGATGAAGAAGCGTACACGCCAAAAGACGGTCAGCGCTATCTTGTGAAGCTGTTTAGCAAGATCCGCACAGCGTTTAAAGATGCGGGCCTGCAGGTCTACGGCGTGCGCGTTGTCGAACCGCACCATGATGCGACGCCGCACTGGCATATGATGCTGTTTACCTCCAAAAAACAGCGGCAGCAGGTGATCGACATCATGCGCCGTTATGCCATGGCTGAAGATGGGGACGAGCGCGGCGCCGCCAAAAACCGTTTTGACTGCAAGCACCTGAACAAAGGCGGTGCGGCGGGCTATATCGCCAAATACATTGCAAAAAACATCGACGGCTACGCGCTGGACGGCGAGCGCGATCATGAAACCGGCGAGCTGTTGACTGATACGGCGGCCGCCGTCACCGCGTGGGCGTCAACATGGCGTATCCCTCAATTCCACTTTATCGGCCTGCCGTCGCGCGGCGCATGGCGTGAGTGCCGGAAGATCCGATCTGTCAGTCTGACCGATGAGTTTGACGAAACCGTTGAGGCGGTGCGCGCTGCTGCTGATGCCGGTGACTTTGCCGCTTACATTCTGGCGCAGGGTGGCCCTAACGTTGCCCGCGACGATCAGACTGTGCGTGTAGCCCGCAGGGTTGCCGACGAGCGCAACGCCTATGACGAAGAAGTGCAGAAAATTGCGGGGATTTTTGCTCCGCACATCGGCGCCGATCGCGTTTATGAAACCCGCACCACGCAATGGCGCATCGTCGCTAAAGCCGTTGCCGTTGAGCCTTTGACTTTGAAAAGCGCCTCCGGCGCGCCTCGGAGTCCTGTCAATAACTGTGGGTTGGTCGGCAGCGGCGGCGCCGAAAATACGCAGGATGGGGAGACTGTAGAGTCCGTGGCGGTGATGGAACACCATCCAGACACCCCAATTGACTGGGATGACATGACCGTTGCACGGTCTGTTATGACGCGTTTACGGGCAAATGCTCCGCAGATAAGCTGGCAGCAAAGAGGAATTGACCCACATAAGCGCATAGAGCCTGCTGCCTCGGCCAGATTGACCACTGACGAGCACGATCGCGTAACCAGAATTTACTCAGAGCTGGCACTACATGGCATCGAGCCGACGCGCTGGGAACTTGAGGCACTGGCGCGCGGCGCTAAAGTCAAATTTGGCGATATTTCAATGTACTATCCAGCGGTTAGCGATTCGGCGGGCTTCCAATAATTTCTTGCGCAATTAAATCTGATAGGCATATACTGTATATGTATACAGTAAATAAGCATCGGAGGGAAAGGGTGCAAGCAGTGGATGAAGTGGTTGTTTTAGAAAGAATTGAACTCATCGCCCGTCTGGGGGTTTGTTATGAGAGCCAAGCGAAAGACAAAGACATTGCACTGATATGGATTTCAGAACTGGCGGGGGAGATGAAAACCAGCATTGCCCCTGAAAAAGCAGAAGTGATCAGGCAGCTTGCCGCGATCTCTTAATCCATAGGTGACGTATGAGACAAGATTTAAACTTAGCCGGGGCGTTTATGGAGGCGCTTAACTTCAACGAGAACGGTAAGGGCCGCCGCATAAATACCGTTGATTTCATTCACGCCGCAAACCGGCTCGGCACACACCTAACGCCTGAAGAGGCTAATTACTACATCAAGCACCAGTCCGGCCACGTTTTCAGGCTGATTGACGAAGGGCGTTATCAGCATAACACATACCTTTATTTGGGCTAAAACTTGTATTATCTCAGACTTGATCTGACATTGTCACAGCACAGAGCTTATAACCTAAGCTAGCAAGGTAGCTCTGTGTCATACACAGATATTGGTGTTTAGCGCAATTCAGGAATGTTATGACAAATTCTACCCTGTTCAGGGGGCTGCGATCTATAGGGCAATATATATTAGCAGAATCACCGCCAAGTTATACTGATAAGTAATAATTTCCTCATGAAATCTCCAATAATCCTATTAATTTCAAGTGGTTCTATTTGTTTAACCTATTGATTTAATGGTAGTTATTTTTAATGCTAATGTTTGTTGAAAAGTGGATAATAAAGCTAATATTTATTTTTATGCTATTGGCGGGATGACATGAAAGTTTACTGCACACCATTAAAAATCAAATGTACAAGTGGAAGGCTTAGTGCTTCTTCATTTTTTAATCAGCTTGCTTTGTCCTATGGAAAGGAAATAGATTCAGAGACGACAGATAAAAAAGTTGTTTTTAGGTTTTTTGAAGATGGGGATGTTTATTTATGTGTTGTTCTTACCATGAAGAAATCAAAATCTTACTGTGAAGCTAATGAAGACAAAAATGATTTCACATTAAGCGTAAAGGGGGCGGGTGGAAGTACCCTTAGTGAAGCTAATATCCTTATTATGAAAAAAAACAACATGGCCGGAGTTTATATTCATAACGAGGGTTCTATGCCGCTTAATACCTTTGAGGCTAAGATAAGAGCACACTACTATAGCACCTTGCGTGGAAGATTTAACTCAAAAAAAAGAGATGAAAAATTTATGTTTAGCAGGGTTGTGGATAACTCCATTCTGCTAGATAAAATATCAAAGTTTTCTTTTGTGGAAGAAATAAACGCAACTTTTACAGGGAATGTAGCAAGCAAGCGTTTTTTGAATGGCTCTCTATACAACAAGTCAAAAAGTGTCAGAGTTACTATGAGAACTGGACTTATACCTATAAGCACTAAAGTAGAAAAGGATGACTTAGTAGGTTATTTATCTGAACTTTCAAAAAAGTCAGGTAGCGTCAGCTTAAAAGGTAGAACCACGGCTAACTCTGCAGGTGAGACTATTGGACTAATTGATGCTGTAAATAGCATAGCTTCTTTTGACCATGATGAGTACTTGAAAGATTTGAATGGTATTAAGCTAAATGACTTCCTCAAGAGCAAAATATTCTCTGAAAAGAAAGCATTAATTCTTTCGAATAAGCTGCTTAAATAGAAAGGAGCGTTTTATGATAGCTCGAAATATAGTTACGGGATTAGTTATTGGGGTTGTTTTTTATATACTTGCCGTCTATGCTGGCGTAAAGATAAAAGGTGATGTTTACTCTTTTATTACTGTTTATCATGATAATATGCGTGGTTATTTATTTTCTGCTTTTTTAGGTATTTCATCTTTTTTGTTATCCCTCCTTACATTTGTAGTGATAAACTTGAAAGAGAAGATGTTTGATTCAGAAGATTATCTAAATATATATGCGAAGCATTCATCAATTTTTTCCGGTGAGCAAATTAGGAAGGGTGACCTTTACAAGCCACTTGTTGTGATAACCGGTGCGTTGGTCATGGCTATATTTTCATGCATAGTTACAGCGCTGTTGCAGTTTACGCTTGGCTTTTCTAATAATAAGTGGATCCTAATTCTCCCAACTATATTTCCATTTTTCGCATTATCTTATATGTGTATCTCACTATTTCAAATGACACAGCTTATATTTCAATGGCTTAGGGCAGATGGTTTCATCAAGGCTCCCTGATTGATTATAGCTACGAATTTTTTTCTTTTGGTTACCTTTACAAGACGTGATGGTCGGCTGAAAAGGAAGTTCATGCATGCACCCCAGTCTTGAGTAAACCACCTAAGCCGTACCCAATATCAGAAGTGAAATGGAAAAAGAGTGTATTAACATTGAAGTGGCAGCTCAATGGGTTTATAGATAAGCCTGAAAGGCTAAGGTTCGTTTCTCACTCAGAGCGGACTGTCAGATTTGAGTGTGTGCTGCCACAGAATGTTGTCAGCTCAAGTCTGATCTAATATAGCTAAATATTCTATGCATGCATTAGATGCATGGAATCGCATGATGATCCGGTGTGAGTTATACCCCCCGCAGCGCCAGTACTGGCGTGGATCGCGCCGGATCATGCAAGTGCATTAAAAGGGATACATGAAGCGGGCAGGCGAGGCGGGGATAGCATTGCGCGCAAAGCTATGACATGACTACTTGATTAGCCAGTTTGAAAAACTTACTATGGTCCTACTCTTTACGCGTTCGAAGCGTACACGGCTTCATCTGGTGTATCACCGGAACTTTTTGATTGTGGCGATTTGTGCCACGGTCTGAGTAAAAATCTCGCGATTTTGACTCAGACCGTGCCTTTCTTGGTAAAGAGCATACAACCCCGGTTTTCCGGGGTTACACTTTCCACTTGTAGCAGCGACTTACATCCAAGTTATGGACGACATTAGAGATAACTTCTTGCTATGCGTTGATTCTACAAGGTTGCGGCTAAAAAATTTGCCGAATTTTGTATTCATTTGTGGTGGGATCAGGCATGAGTTAGATGTACCTAAGCCTGGTTCTATGCGTGATGCATTATTACGGCGCCTTTCTGAGACAGATCTAGTCTTAAGTGAAAGAATAAAAGAAGCAGAAGAATTCCAAGATTGGCTTGAGCATTCTCAAGTTGATAATCTAATCGATTTTGAAATAATTCTTGCAGACTTAGCAAGTGCAGTAGTTCTCGTTGTTGAAGGGTTGGGTGCATACGCTGAACTAGGTGCATTTAGTGTTATTGAATCTATATCCAGAAAGCTGATTACTGTTGTTAATACAAGTACAGTTATTGAACGTTCATTTATAAATTTAGGTGTTATTAAATATCTAGACGATAATCAAAGAACCATCCTTCGATATGGATGGGATGTGGAATATGTGGTCCGTGGTGCTAGGCGAAACAATGTTAACCTTGTTCTGAATGGTACAAATGAAGATATATATAGCAAAGCTGATATTATTTTGGCGAGATTAAAAGAAGAAATAAATAATAAAACAAAGTCTAGCGCCACTTTTAGTGAGGATACAAAGGGGCATGTTTGTCTAGCGATTGCTGATTTAATATATATATTTTCGGCTCTTAAGTTAGGAGAGATTAAGAAGTATCTCTTAGCAGGGTTTGGTATCGAGATTCAACCAAATAAAATAAAGGTTTTCCTTTATACTTTGGAGAAGTTGAAAATAATTTCGAAAGAAAATGCAGGTGATGTTTATTATGTTGCCACTGCATTAAATGAAGGGTTTATTAAATATAGATATGATGATGATAAAGATGATATTTTAGTATTTACAGATGTAAGTGAGGTAAAAGCTAAAATGATACTTTATTACAGGGAACATGATGCACCAAGAGCGTCTGTTATAAATAATTAAGAGGAGGTTCTTATGAGTTATTTAAATGATTTAGCCGGCTCGATGGATGGCTCTGTTGTTTCTTTGATCTCTGGCTACCTTCAGGCACCAAAGAAATATAAAGTATTTTACATTAAGAAAAAGGGAAGTGACAAACTAAGAGAGGTTGCTCAGCCGTCGCCAGATGTGAAAAACGTACAGCGCGCAGTAGTTTCAACACTTTTATACAAATTACCAATACATTCAAGTGCAAAAGCATATGTAAAAGGTTTGTCGATTTACGACAACGCTAAAGAGCATAAAGATAATGTTTTTTTGCTAAAGATGGACTTCAAAAATTTCTTTCCATCAATTAGACCAGATGATCTTTTATTATGTTTGAGAAAGAATGATATAGATATAAGTGATTTTGAATACAATATATTGAAGCATTATCTTTTTAGACGGGAAAGAGGTGATAATACCTTGAGATTATGCATTGGTGCCCCATCATCACCTATTATATCTAATATTGTAATGTATGATCTTGATTGTAAAATAGTGAGCTTTTGTGAGGGAATTGATGTCCCATATACTCGATATGCCGATGACTTGACGTTTTCTTCGGATTCTGTTGATAAATTAAATGTTGTGTTTGAGTTTATACAAAAATTATTGTATTCATGTGAATCACCAAGGTTGAATATTAATAAGGCTAAAACGAGATTTGTAGGGAAAGGGCGTTCGCGAAGAGTTACTGGGATTATCATTTCTAATGATGGTAATCTAGGTGTTGGCCGCTACTTAAGAAAGAAAATAAAAGCTCTCGTTCACTTGTATAATAATGATAGAGTTAAGGTTAAGGATATCCCTTACTTGCAGGGTATGTTGTCGCATATAAAAAGTATTGAGCCAGATTATTACGATTCATTGCGATTGAAATATGGCGATGAACTTTTTAAAAGATTGAATTTAGAGGCATCTGGAATATCAAAGAAACTTAATCGCTAGTTTTAGTTAATCATGGTTGAAAAATATATCGGTGGTTGTTGTGTTTTTTTAAAATAAAATTGCCGCCATGGTTGACGGCTATTTCTCATAAAGGAGACAAGTTGTAAGAGGAGAAACGAATTACTTCATTACCACTCCAGTTATTTAGCTCTTTCATCCTCTCTTGTAGAGGCATCAACTCATTCCTCACAAATACCTGACTAGCCTTTTCAACATCCCCAAACCCCCCAGTATTATTCGGTATAATCCCCATCATCTGAGGCGGTACGCGGTGAGCACTTAGCAAATCATCCCGAGTAGCATTCTTGATATTGAAAAAATCATCTTTAGTCGCGACCTCACTCAGTGGCAAGATTTTAATGCCGTCGGGCTTGCCGTTTGGTGCGTACATGAAGAGGTTGCGAAAGTTGCCCAGCCCTTTAGTATCC
This sequence comes from Serratia sp. CY37869, assembly GCF_052168895.1. Taxonomy (NCBI): domain Bacteria; kingdom Pseudomonadati; phylum Pseudomonadota; class Gammaproteobacteria; order Enterobacterales; family Yersiniaceae; genus Serratia; species Serratia sp. CY37869. The sequence goes on along the minus strand of NZ_JBJNLU010000003.1, from coordinate 439,460 downwards.
CGCATCGCTTGGCGCATCCTGTCGACGTCGCTGGTGCTCTGCGCCGCGTCGGTCATATACAGGATATAACCGGCATGTGCGCCGTTCTGGTAATACTTGCGGCGGAACAATGTCGCCGCTTCATTCAGCCACGCAGAATTCAAAGCGCTGAGGTACTCCGGTAGGCCATACAGCTCTTGGTTAATATCCGGCTCAATCAAGTGAAACACGCTACCCGGAGCGAACTGGTGCGCCTCTTTCCAGTCTTGCACAAACCAATACGTATCAGGTTCAACACCTCGGCGGGTGTATTTTGCCGGTGAACACTGCAGGCGCAGCGGTTTGCCGAGTTGGTTTTTTCTTACCTCTAAAAAGGCATTCCCAAACACCAGATAATCCAACGCATAACGGCTAAATTCCTGCTGACTCAGCATGGGATGGGGGATGAAGGTAGATGCCAAAATGTTGCGCTTCACGAACATTGGTGAACTGTGGTGAACGGCGGCTCGCACGCTGCGCGCCAGCCCGTCGAACGAGATCGGCGGCTCGTACCATTTGCCGTTGCCGGTGCATTCGATGTAATCCAGAATTTCCCGCTTATCCAGCACGGGCGACGGTTCGCCAAAAGAGAATGCCTCAAAATCTTGCCCTTGAGTGGCGGGAGTAGGGGAGGTAAGTGGCTTACGACCTTTGCGTTTACTCATTAATAAAACTCCAAAATGTTCGGGCTGCTGTGGCCGCTGCCTGCGGTCAGCGGTTCGTTTAACAGGGCGTGCATGATTGCCCACGCGACATCGGCGTGGCTGGCTTCTTCACTGCGGCTGGCGGTATAGGTGGAGCGTGCGCCGCTGGCGGTCATAGTTTTGCGGATCGCCATAAAGGCGGCGGTGATGTCGGTGTGGCTGGTGTCGTATTCCAGACAGCCGCGCCCGATAGTGTCTTTTGCCTTCAGCACCATGGCGGTTTTGATTTCCGGGGTATATTTGATTTCCCGCGCGGCCGGGAAGAACTCGCGTACCAGCTGGAAAACACCTTGGCCGACGGTGGTCGCATCGATGCCGATGTACTCCACGCAATATTTTTCGGTAAGGTCTTTAATCTTCTGGGCCTGAGCGGCAAAGTTCATGCCCTGCCACTGGTGGCGCTCGAGCACGCGGAACTTGCCCCCGGCCACCATTGGCGGTGCAATCACCGCGCACCCGGCGCTGTCGCCGCCGTTGGCTTCCGATGGGTCGTAGCCGATCCACACCGGACGATAGCCGAACGGTCGCACGGCGTAAGGGTTGAAGTCCTCCCACTCTTCCAGCGTATCGACCATGCAGCCTTGCAGCTCGGCGAACGGGAATACCGACGCGGTATCGTCCACAAATTCACACATCAGCAGGTTCTGATACTCAGCCGGACTGTATTCGAGCGACAGCTGATCGAGGTCGAACAGGTTACAGCCGCCGGTCAGCGCATCCTCAACCGTGACAATCTGGCGCCATTGCCCATCGCCGCACAGCACGCCTTTTGACAGGTGGCTGTGGCTGAGGTCGAGCTGAACGTGGTCGGCTTTGCTGCGGCGGCCTTTGTTGAACAGTTCCCCCGACCAGAACGGATAAGCGGAGTGCGCCAGACTCGACGGCGTGGAAAAGTAGGTGGTGCGCCACCGCTTGTGCAGCGACATCCCGCTGGCGACTTTGCGCAGCTCCTGAAACTTCGGTATCCAGAAATACTCATCCAGATACAGATTGCCGGTGTAGCTCTGCGCGGTGCGCACGTTGGTGCCGAGGAACATCAGGCGGGCGCCGTTCGGCAGCACTATCGGATCGCCTTTCAGGTCAACCTCGACCAGCCGGGCAAAATCAATGATGTAATTGCGGAATACATGCGCCTGCGCCTTACTGGCCGACAAGAAAATCTGATTGCGGCCGGTGGTCAGCGCATCAAGTAATGCTTCGCGGGCAAAGAAGAACGTGGCGCCGATCTGGCGCGATTTCAGGATGTTGCGGATACGGTGTTGCAGCCCGGCGCGATACCATCCCATCTGATATTCGAAGGTGGTTTCCGTGAAGATGCTTTGCAGCTTCTCCACGGCGGCCTCGCTGAACACGTTGCGCTCGGCGGGCTTGCGCTCGCCTTTGTTGCGGTTGGCGACGTTCGGGTTTAAGTCCGCCTCGTTGCCGGTCGCCGAATAGCGATTGACCCGCGCCAGCCGTTCAATCTGGCGGCCTAACAGGTCGATTTCTTTGAAGTCTTTCCCCTCCTTGACGTCTTTCATGATGAGCTGAATCAACCGCGCTTCCATGCTTTGTTCCACGCGGGAAATGGGCGCGATGTCGTCCCATTTATCGCGCAGTTTCCAGCTCTGCACGGTCGGCCCCTTGAGGTTCAGCGTTTCCGCAATTTGGCGCACAGAAAAGCCCTGCCAGTAGAGCAAGGCTGCTTGGCGGCGCGGATCGCTGATGATGGTTGTTGCCTGTGTCGTATTCATGCCGCCAAGGCTACGAAAGCGCCGGGCGACTCGCATTAAGCCCTTGTTGTGCCTCAGATCTTCCAACCGCAACGCGTTGAGACGCGGCGCCATTCACCCGAAACTAGCCCCGAACCCAATCACCACAACCGGAGCCGTTTACATGGCAAAGAAAGTTACTAAGTTTTTCCGCATCGGCGTTGAAGGCGACACCGTTGACGGCCGCGAGATCGGCGCTGCGGATATTCAGCAGATGGCCGCGACCTACAGCCCGAAGGTGTACGGCGCCCGCATCAACATGGAACACATCAAGGGAATTTTGCCGGACGGTTATTTTCGTCGTTACGGCGGCGTGGTTGAGCTGAAGGCCGAGAAAATCGACGAGCCGGACGAACCGCTGTTGCACGGCAAATGGGCGCTGTATGCCAGTCTGGCCCCGACCGCCGATCTGGTGTCGATGGTCGGCGCGGGCCAAAAAGTATTTACCTCGATGGAGATCCGCCGCGATTTCGCCAAGACCGGCAAGTCGTATCTGGTCGGGCTGGCCGTCACCGATGATCCGGCGAGCCTCGGCACTGACATGCTGGAGTTCAGCCGCCGCCACGAGAACATCGAGTTCTCCGCGCCGCTGGAAGTCTGTTTCGATTTTGAACCGGTCGCTGACCCGGAAACCTCATTCTCTGCCCGCATCAAAGCGATGTTTAGCCGCAAGCAGGCCACCGATGATGTGCGCTTTGGTGAGATGGAAGGCGCCGTGATGACCGTGGCCGAGCAGTTACAGGAAGCGGACACCCGCTTTACCGAGACTTTAGCCGTATTGAGTGAGCAGGTTGCCGACCTCAAGCAACAGGTAAAAACCGGCAGCGATGCGTTCAGCGCGCTGCAAGCCCAGCTTTCCACCTCGGAAGATTTCAGCCAGCAGGCGCGCCCGGATGCCACCGGCGGCAACAGCGCGCAAGATGTGCTGACCGACTGCTAAGGCAGTCACACCCGATAAAACCGAACAAAAACAGGAAGAAAAATGCGCAAGCAAACTCGTTTTAAATTTAATGCGTTTATGTCCCGCCTCGCCGAACTGAACGGCGTCGCTACCGGCGATCTGGATAAAAAATTCAGCGTTGAGCCGTCCGTTACGCAAACCATCATGACCCGTGTACAGGATTCCTCCACGTTCCTGACCCGCATCAACATCGTGCCGGTGCCGGAGATGAAAGGCGAAAAAATCGGGCTGGATGTTAGCGGCTCCATTGCCAGCACCACCGACACCGCCGGCGGCGATGAACGCGAAACGGCCGACTTTGCCACGCTGGACGCCGACGGCTATTTCTGCCAGCAGGTGAACTACGATTTCCACATCCGCTACAACACCCTCGACCTGTGGGCGCGTTATCAGGATTTCCAGACCCGCTTACGCGATGCGATTGTGAAACGTCAGGCGCTCGACCGCATCATGATCGGCTTTAACGGTACGCACCGCGCCAAAACCTCCAACCGCGTCAAGTTCCCGCTGCTGCAGGACATTGCGCCGGGCTGGTTGCAGAAGTACCGCGAGAACGCGCCGGGCCGCGTGATGAATAAAATCGTGGGTATGGACGGCAGCGTGGTGTCTGAAAACATCCGCGTGGGTGCCGGTGGCGATTACGCCAACCTCGACGCGCTGGTGATGGATGCCACTAATACCCTGATTGCACCGTGGTATCAGGAAGATCCGGAGCTGGTAGTGATCTGCGGTCGTCAGCTGCTGGCCGACAAGTATTTCCCACTGGTCAATCAGGAACAGCCCAACACCGAAGCGCTGGCCGCCGATCTGATTATCAGCCAGAAGCGCATCGGCAACCTGCCCGCTGTGCGGGTGCCGTACTTCCCGGCGGATGCGCTGCTGATTACGCGCATGGATAACCTGTCGATCTACTGGCAGGAAGACACACACCGCCGCCATATGGTGGAGAACGCCAAGCGCGACCGCATCGAAAACTATGAGTCCATCAACGAGGACTATGTGGTGGAGGATTACGCCTGCGGCTGTCTGGTGGAGAACATCGAGCTGTTGGCCGTCAAGCCGACCGAGCCAAAAACCAAGGCCGCACTGCCGACCTCCGGCGATGACATTAAGGCGCTGGCCGGTGCCATTGTTGAAGCGGTGAAGGTTGCCACCGCCCCAGCAGAGCCAGTCGCCGAAGTGAAAGACCCGGAGGAAGCACCGGCAGACGACAAAGCGAAAGGCGGTAAATAACCATGACCAGCCCTGCCCGCCGTCACCTTATGCGCCAGTCAGCGGTCGAGGCCGCGCAGCGGGAGAATGACCCGCTGCGCCACGCCAACGGCTATGAACGGATGATGCTTAAACTCAATGAAGATAAGCGAAAGCTCAAACAGGTGCGCTCACAAGAGCGTAAGGCCGAACTCAAGCGCCAACTGCTGCCGGACTATGCCCCCTGGGTTGCCGGTGTGCTGGCCGAAGGTCGCGGCGCGCAGGACGCCATTCTGATGACGGTCATGATCTGGCGTCTGGATGCCGGGGATATTCCCGGCGCGCTGGACATCGCCCGCTATGCGCTGCGCTATCAGCTGGCGCCGCCGGGCAATTTCGCACGCTCCACGCCATACCTCATCGCAGAAGACGTCGCCGAGTCTGCCACCCGCGCCTTTGAGGCCGGGGAGCCGGTCAACATTGACCACCTCACGCAGACGATGGAACTCACCGACGCAGAAGACATGCCCGACCAAGTGCGCGCCAAGTTGCACAAAATCACCGGGTACGTCTTGCGCGCGGCGGGCAGGGCTGAACTGGCATTGAACCACCTTAAGCGTGCGCTGCAGTTGCATAACGGCTGCGGCGTGAAAAAAGACATTGAACGGCTGGAGCGGGCAATACGCACCGCCGCCAGCCGCTGACAGAACGCGCCCCGCGCCGGGCGGCACGACGGCCGCAACAGGTTTCACCTCGTCAACGCCGTCGTCCACCGCCCCCTAACTTTCTGAGATCATATGAGCACCGTTGTGATTCAACGGCTACGCCCGGACGCGCCAGCACCGCGCCCGGAGGATGAGCCGATCGTTAAAAACGTCTTTTTCTGGCCGGACATTGACCCGGCGGACGTGCGCGACGTGATGCGCATTGAAGGCACAATCACCGCCCCGCGCCTGCGGATGGCAATTAAAAGCGCGATCGCGGAGGTGAACGCCGAATTGTTCACTTTCCGCCGCGACCAGATGGCCGACGGCTATCAGCGGCTTGAGGATGTGCCGGGCGAACAGCTCGACGGCGAAAGCGTGCGGGTGAGCGAATACCGCAATGCCGTTAGCGCGATGACCATGGCGACGCTCTCGGAGCAATACCGCAGTTTCGACACCACCGCCACCGGCGGCCGCAAGGCTGATGTGGTTGAAGCCTCGATCGGCGAGCTGTGGCGCAACGCCCGCAACGCGATCAGTAACGTGGCCGAGCGTAGCCACTGCATCATCGGGCTGCTCTGATGAGAGTCTACGCCCTGCAGGGCGACACCGTTGACGCGATTTGCTGGCGCTACTACGGGCGCACGCAGGGCGTGGTTGAGCAGGTCTATTCGCTAAATGAAGGGCTGGCCGCTGCTGGGGCAATATTGCCCCACGGCCACCCGGTCGAGCTGCCGGACGTGACCGCCGCGCCGCAGCGTGAAACCGTCAATTTATGGGATTAGCAATGGAGAAAATTACGTCGTGGGTGGCCTATACCGTAGCGGCCTTTCTCGCTTGGATTGGCCGATACAGTCCTCAGGATATCGCCTTTATGGTTGGCGCCGCCGTGGGCGTCGGAACGTTCCTCGTCAACTGGTACTACCGCCGCAAAAGCTACCAACTGTTGAACAAGTTGGGTGTCAGCCGGAGGGTTTACGATGAACTCAATCGCTAAACGCTGCAGCGTGGCCGCCGTGCTGGCGCTGGCGGTGCTACTGCCACAATTCAGCGCGCTGCAGATCTCTGAGGCCGGGTTGCGCCTGCTGGCCGATTTCGAGGGCTGTCGTTTATCGCCGTACCAGTGTCAGGCGGGCGTCTGGACAAGCGGCATTGGCCACACGGCCGGGGTAAAGCCCGGCAAGGTTATCAGCGAGCGCCAAGCTGCCGTTGACCTCATCGCCGACGTGTATCGCGTGGAGCGCGGCATAGGGCGCTGTATGCCTGTCACGATGCCGCCGCCGGTTTATGACGCGGTGGTGTCCTTTGCCTTTAACGTCGGTGTCACGGCCGCCTGCGGCTCTACGCTGGCCGGTTTCATCAAGCGACAGGACTGGCGCAGCGCCTGTCTGCAGTTGCCGCGCTGGGTGTTCGTCAACGGCGTCAAATCGCCGGGGCTGGAACGGCGCCGGGCGGCGGAGCTGGCCCACTGCCTGATCGGGGCCGCGCCATGAGCCGCGCGATCGGGTGGTTTCTGGTGCTGGCGCTGGTCGTCGCCGGTTGGATGAAATGGCAGGTTGTCACATTGGGTGAACGGCTGGAAAGCGCCCGGCAGGAGAACGGCCGGATAGCGGCGGCGCTGACCGATACCCGCGCGGCGATCGACACGTTGCAGGCGGCGGTAGGTGTGCTGGCGCAGGAAGAGGAAAAGTTAAGGGGCGACCTAAACGCCGCGCACCGGCTGGCGCTGACGCGCGAGCAGAAAATACAGAGGTTACTCAATGAAAATCAGCAATTACGCGATTGGTTTAACACTGCTTTGCCTGCTGACGTTGCCCGGCTGCACCAGCGCCCCGGCTTCACCGACGCCGCGGATTATCTACGTTGGCTGTCCGAAAGTGAGTCCGTGCCAAATCCCGGCCAGCCGCCCGGCGACTAACGGCGATCTGAGCGCCGATATTCGCCAGCTTGAAAACGCCTTGGCGGCCTGCGCGGTGCAGGTCGAAACGATAAAACACTGTCAGGAACAACACGATGTTAAAACCGCAACAGCTCCGCGCTGAGCTGACAAGCTGCCTGTCGTGGCTACAGCGCAACCCTGAAAATCTGCAAGTGCGGGTAGAACGCGGCAATGTGGCCGCCACGCTTGCCGCCTCGCTGTCCCATGAGTACCGCTATACGCTTAACCTGCTGTTTTTGGACTACACCGGCGATCTGGATTTAATCATGGTGCCGATTCAGGCATGGCTACGGGAGAACCAGCCGGACATCATGGCAACCGAGGAAAAGCGCCGCACCGGGATCACCTTCGCGAGCGACTTCAACAACAACGGCTCTTACGATTTCAGCGTATCGCTGCAGCTGACTGAGCGTGTCGTGGTCAGCGAACAGAACGGCGCACTACACGTTAAGCACCTGCCGGAGCCGCGGTTACCGGAGGACATCACGCGGCCGATGCAGCTCTTTGTTCACGGTGAATTAGTGAGTGAATGGCATGAGCGAGCTTAATCCCTTTGACACCCGGCTTGCCGGGCTGATTGCCAAGCTGTCGCCGCAGTCGCGAAAGTCGCTGGCCATTGCCGTGTCAAAGCGCCTGCGCGCCGGTCAACAGCAACACATCAAACGCCAGCAGGCACCGGACGGCACACCCTACGCGCCGCGCAAAACTCGGCTTCGCAACAAAAAGCGCCTGCGCGATCGGGCAATGTTCTCCAAGCTGCGCACGGCCCGTTACCTGAAAGCCCAGGGCAACAGCGATGCGGCCGTGGTTGAGTTTGTCGTGCGTGTGAAACGCATGGTAAACGTTCACCATTACGGCCTGCGCGATCGGCCGACGCCGCGCAGCGAGGCGGTAAAATATGAGGCCCGTCCGTTGCTGGGATTTGGCTCGGATGATGTCAAAACGATAGAAGCTACTGTGATTGAATATTTAGCTTAGTTACTATCAATGGTATAGCTTGATTTTTGAGATTCTATAAGTGTGCGTTATTAAAAAACGCGTTTTAGACAGATGAAATGGCCTGCAGGATTAATTACTTGATAGTTAGCTTTGTTCTAGAGAGGCGCTGAACTATTTTTTAAGGTTCAGCGCCATTGTAATGGCTAAAAACGTCCGTAGTAGCGTGTTTTCCTACTACCAATGATTTTCAAAGGCCATCTTCACTTTCTATCTAAGTCTTTAAATAGAACAAAGGATACGTCATGATAATTCTTAGTTTAAAGAGTTGTTTATTTCTTCTATGAGTCGGCTTGTCGCTCTTTGTAAACAAAAGATATTCACTGATATAGAATTTTCCTGCCTTTTTATGAGGACATTATCTATGTAAAAGTAAAGGGCTTTGTCGCGCTCGTAATGATTTTCACGATCTAAATTTATAACCGTTAAGCCAATCTCATTCTCAAGGGGGGAGATTAATCCGGGGTTTTTAAATCTGAAATCTAAGGCTGTCTTCAGTTTTTTGTAGTCAAGTTCTGCAAATGTTTTTAAAATGCCATCATTTAAATAGTAGTAGGCATCTTCTTTTATTGTGAAATACGAGAAGGCGACATATTTATTTTGTATTAATTGAACCTCATAACTTACATTAGGACTTTTATTGTGTTTTAGACAGTTGTTTAACTCTAAGAATACATTGTATCGATGGCCTACTCCAGTCTTAGAACAGTGAAGAAATTCTGTTAGTGCGTAATAAGTTTCGATCTTTTTGTTAATGGTGAGTTTTATTTTTCCATTTGCATCTTTATTTTCTTCATAGGCAGGAGTTTTTGGGGCCATTACCCCCCATTTCACTAATGTATCCTTGAATACATCCCCCCAGATAAAATAGTGTATATCCCACATATCCGAAGGCTCGAATTTTTCTTCGAGTTGGGGGCGCAAGTACTCCATGAGGTCGTACCATGACTTGTGTTTACTACCTTTGCCTATATGTTTCTGAATAGCTAAATAATTTGTAACTTTACTGTACTGTACATTTCTTATTTTTTCATTTGGGGTGCCTAACTTTTCTGCGATATATATATAGTAATAATCTACTAGTGAGGCCAGCCTATTGAGGAGGTTTTCATATTCCATTGTTTGCTCAAGATAAATACCTTCGCTTAATTCTAATTCTCTTCCTTGAGTTGCTATGTACTCATTAATTGCTTGAGTGCTTGCTTTTTCGCATTTCCTCAAGGTGATTGTTATTTTTTTAATTTGCAAGTTAACACTCTTGATTGACTCTGAATGGCTTCTCTCTTTTGTCATTTCTGAATTGCTCTCTGTGTTATTTTTATGCGTTTAAATAGATGTTATACCAATGTTTTTTTTGAGGTGGATTTATTATCTGCGTCAAATAGGACCAAGGATATTTATTTTTGAGTAGATTAGCTAGTTGTTTCTTCTCTACTCCAACTACATAAAGTTGTCTACATCCATGCCGGGCGGCATCCTCCCAGCATGAACAATCAACACGACATTTTGCGCCTGCTGCGCAACCTGATCCGCATCGGCACTGTGAGCACCGTTGACCTTGATAACGGTCTGTGCCGCGTTGAAACCGGCGGCAATCTTACCGACTGGCTTAATTGGCTATCTTTCCGCGCCGGGCGTACCCGCAGCTGGTCGGCGCCTTCCGTAGGCGAGCAGGTGCTGCTCTTTGCGCTGGGCGGCGAACTCGATACCGCTTTTGTGCTGTGTGGCGTTTTCTCCGATGACTTCCCGGCCCCGTCTGCGTCGGCGGATGCGCTGCATATCGCGTTCCCTGATGGCGCAGTCATCGAGTATGAACCGGAAACCGGCGCGCTGAGCGTGTCCGGTATTAAAACTGCCAATGTGCAGGCGTCGGAGTCCATCACCGCCAGCACCAAAGTGGTGATCGTTACGGCTGACAAAATCACGCTCGATGCGCCGGAGGTGGTCTGCACCAACAAACTCACCACCGGCACGCTGGAAGTGAAAAAAGGCGGGGCGATGCGCGGGAACATTGAGCACAGCGGCGGCTCGTTCTCATCCAACGGCGTTGTTGTTGATACGCACGCCCACGGCGGCGTCCAGACCGGCGGCGGGAAAACGGGGAAACCAACATGAACAGCGCCAAATATATCGGCATGAACCGAGGCACCGGCCGCACGCTGACGGACATCGAGCATATTCGCCAGTCCGTGGCGGACATCCTGATCACGCCGCTGGGTTCGCGCCCGATGCGCCGGGCTTATGGCTCGTTACTCTCTGAGCTGCTCGACCAGCCGCAGAACGACGCGCTGCGCCTGCAGATCATGGCCGCCTGTTACAGCGCGATTTTGGCGTGGGAGCCGCGCGTCAAGCTGACCGGCATCGCTTTTAATACCACCTATGACGGCAAGATGGTGATCGACATCACCGGCACCCGCACCGATGCCCCCGGCGCGCTGTCGCTGTCTGTTCCTGTGAGCTGAAACCATGGCAACGATTGACCTTTCACAGCTGCCCGCGCCGATCGTCGTTGAGGTGCTGGATTATGAAGATATTTTGGCGGAGCGTAAGGCGACGCTGATTTCGCTTTACCCGGAGGAACAGCGGGAGGGCGTCGCGCGCACGCTGTCGCTGGAGTCGGAGCCGATCGTTAAGCTGCTGCAGGAGAACGCTTACCGCGAGGTGATTCTGCGCCAGCGCGTCAACGATGCTGCGAAAGCGGTGATGCTGGCGCACGCCACCGGCGAAGATCTCGACCAGCTCGGCGCCAACTTCAACACGCCGCGACTGGTGATCACCCCGGCGGATGAAAGCACTATCCCGCCGACACCGGCAGTCATGGAAACGGATGAAGATTACCGCCTGCGTCTGCAGGATGCTTTCGAAGGCATGAGTACGGCGGGATCGGCCGGTTCCTATCGTTTTCACGCCCGCTCGGCTGATGGCCGGGTGGCCGATGTGACAGCAATCAGCCCATCACCGGCTAACGTGACCGTCACCGTGTTGTCACGAGACGGCGACGGCACCGCCAGCCCCGAACTGCTGCAGGTTGTCCGCGATGCGCTGAATGATGAGGACGTTCGCCCGGTCGCCGATCGCGTCATCGTGCAATCAGCCAAAATTGCCCCGTATGTTATCGAGGCCGTTTTATACCTGTATCCCGGCCCGGAAGTGGCGCCCATCCTTGACACCGCAAACAAACGGCTACGCGCCTATGTGCAAAATATGCGGCGCTTCGGGCGCAGTATCCGGCGCTCAAGCATGAATGCGGCATTGACCGTTGAAGGTGTCGAACATGTGGAAATCATCAAGCCTGCTGCTGACATCGTGCTGGATAAAACGCAGGCGGGTTACTGCACCGGCGTGAACATTACCCCAGGGCGAGCCGATGACTAACCGTCTATTGCCTGTCGGCTCCTCACAGCTGGAAGTTGCCGCCGCCGCCGCGTGTGCTGAGCTGGAGCGCGTGCCGGTTCCCCTGCGTGATCTGTGGAACCCGAAAACCTGCCCGGTGCATCTGCTGCCCTATCTGGCGTGGGCGTTCTCTGTCGATCGCTGGGATGAGGCGTGGCCGGAGGACGTGAAGCGGGGCGTAGTTTCGGCTGCGTTCTACATTCACCGGCACAAGGGCACCATCGGCGCCGTGCGCCGCGTGGTGGAGCCGCTCGGCTACCTGATTAACGTTATCGAATGGTTCCACACCGACGGCGCCGATCCGCCCGGCACCTTCCGGCTGGATATTGGCGTACTTGAAACCGGCATTACCGAGGAAATGTATCAGGAAATGGAGCGCCTGATCGCCGACGCCAAGCCCCTGAGCCGCCACCTGATCGGCCTCAACATTTTGCAAGACATCCCCGGCCGGATTTACACCGGCGCGGCCGCCATTGATGGCGATGTCATTACCGTTTACCCCGGATAAGAGAAAATCATGAATAAATACAAAGCGATTATTACCACCGCTGGGGCGGCCAAGATTGCCGCCGCCAGCGCGGGCGGCACGCAGTTGAAAATCGTGTCTATGTCCGTCGGCGACGGGAACGGCACGCTGCCGACACCTAACCCGGCCCAGACCAAGCTGGTCAACGAGAAATACCGCGCGGCACTCAACGGGCTGACTATCGATAAGGCGCTGAAAAATCACATTCTGGCCGAGATGATTATTCCGGCGAACGTCGGCGGGTGGTGGTTGCGTGAAATGGGCCTCTATGACGAGGCCGGGACGTTGATTGCCGTCAGCAACATGGCGGAGAGCTACAAGCCGAAGCTGGAAGAGGGCAGCGGCCGCACGCAGACGCTGCGCATGATCCTGATTGTCAGCAGCACCGAGGCGATTCAGGTGATCGTCGGTGGCGACACCGTGCTGGCGACCAAGGATTTTGTGGCCGACGCGATCGCCGCGCATGAGAAAACCCGAAACCACCCGGACGCCAGCACCACGGCGAAAGGGCTGGTACAGCTGAGCAGCGCAACGACCAGCACCGACGAAACGAAAGCCAGCACCCCGAAGGCGCTTAAAGCTGTCAGTGATGCCAGCATGAAAAAGGCCGCGAACCTCTCAGACCTGACCGACAAGGCCGCCGCGCGCGGCAATTTGGCGTTAGGTACGGCCGCGACGAAAAACGTCGGGGTAGAGGGCGGGCAACTGATGGAGGTCGGCGCATTTGGATTGGGAAGCGGCTCACGTCACCGGGAAGATGCGTATTGCAATCAGGCTGAAATCTACCGGGTTAATAGTTCGTCAAAAAATACGCCGGGCGGCGATGTTTATGGCGTGCTGAGTTTGCCCTGCGACGGTGGGCCGTCGGGCGCGTATATGGCGGTACAAAACAACGGCAACGCATTCTTTGGCCGTTCGAATATCCCCAGTAATGGGGTGGTGTGGTTTCAGGCTTACACGACGAAGTTTAAACCAACTGCGGCAGACGTTGGCGCATGGAGTAAAACAGAATCCGATGGCCGATTTGTAAAACAGAGCGGAGACACAATGAGCGGCCCGTTAGCGCTGCCGCGTGTCGTATTCCCGAACGAAAATACCGCCAATGCTGACGATGACTTAAATCGCGAAAATGGCTTCACCGTTGAATCACTGGTTGCCTCTGCTAATAAGGGCTACCCCGTACCGGGTGGCATGGGGGTGTTGTTTACCGGCAAAGTGAACGAATTCCGCAATGTGCAATTTGCCGTAGGCTCCGGTGACTTGGCGTTTTACTTGCGCTCGATGCGAAAAGACAGCGCGGCTTCGCTCCGCTGGGCGCGAGTGTACACCACGGACTACAAGCCGACGGCGGCAGATGTAGGCGCCCTGACGGACGCACAGGCCGCGCAGAAATACGCGCTGCGCTCTATCAAGGTAAACGGCAAGCCGCTGTCTACGGACGTTAACCTGTTGGCCGGTGATGTCAACGCATGGAATAAGACCGAAGCTGACGGCCGCTATGTGAAGCGCACCGGCGACACGATGAGCAACACGCTAAACCTGCCGCGCGTGGCATTCCCCAGCGAGTCCGCGCCGCCGGTAAATGCCGACGATGACCTGACGCGGCCAAACGGATTCACGCTGGAGCAATTGGCGGCCCAATCGAAGGGTTATCCGATGAATGGAGCGGTCGGTAATCTGCTGACCTTCAAATTAAATCGTTATCGCAATGTGCAGTTTGCGATCGGCTCCGGCAATACGGATTTCTGGTTACGCTCGATGCGTGATGACACCCCGGAAACAGCCCGGAAGTGGGCGCAGGTATACACCACGGACTACAAACCGACTGCGGCAGATGTCGGCGCGCTGACCGACGCGCAGGCCGCCCAGAAATACGCGCTGCGCTCCATCAAGGTGAACGGTAAGTCGTTGTCCGCTGATGTGAATTTGTTGGCCGGTGACGTTAACGCCTGGAATAAAACCGAAGCAGATGGCCGCTATCTGGCGAAGACTGGCGGGCAGCTAACCGGGACGCTAAAGACCAGCGCGGAGATCCAATCTACCCACATTGATAATTATCGCATGGTCGGCGGCGGGTTCGGTTCCTTCTGGCGCAATGACGGCAACCGGCTTTATCTGCTGCTGACAAACGAAAATGACCAATACGGCACATTCAACGCCCTGCGTCCGTTCTCTGTGGATGTCAGAACCGGCGCCGCCGCTTTTGAGTCGGGTATTCATATCGGCGGTAAATGGCCTGCGATCACCACCTCTAGCGGGACGACGTGGCACCCTGACGGCAACGTTCAGGGTAGCTGCTGGGGCGGCTACCTCAGCAACTGGCTTAATCAAAATATCTCGGCTGCGCAGAACAATGCGCAGAACTGGGCCTATCAGAATTTGGTTCAGGGTGTGCGCATGGCCGGGCGCACGGTTATCGCGGATACCGGCGGGCGCATCGATTTACCGTCGGGCTGTGTTTATACCGGCATGTCCGGCTCAAACTACAACCCCTCAATCTGGGGCGCTTATTCAGCGGTTCAGGTGCTGATTAACGGCACATGGGCAACAATTGGAACGGTGTAAAATGCAACACATTAAGAATTTGAAAAGATACACGCCGGAAGAATTATTCCTCGGCGAGAACGTGATTTATCTTCAGGATGATAACGGTATTGACTGGTACGCTGCGCAAAAATTGTTTTCGCCGGACACCGTAAAACTGGCTTATGACGAAAGCGGCATTATCTGCGCGATTAACAGCGATGTGTCGATGCTGTGGCCGATTGGCTTATCGGTTATTGAGCTGAACCCAACGAAACTACCAAAGCGCTGTCTGGCTAATGGTGAGTGGGTGTTTGACGGTAAGAAGGTGAGCCAGCGCGCCTATTCTGCCGAAGAAATGATGGCGAGGGCGGAAGCCAGAAAAAATGAATTACTGGCGATCGCGGGTAAGGCTGTTGTGCCGCTTCAGGATGCTGTTGATTTGGATATGGCGACCGAGGCAGAAAAAGCGCTGTTGGCGGACTGGAAAAAATACCGCGTGACGCTGAATCGTCTTGATATGTCAGCCCCGGAAATGGACTGGCCGGTGGCGCCCGCCGCCTAAGAAAAAAGCCCGCAGCGATGCGGGCTTTTGTATTTGCGGTATTCCCTGATGTTGCCGCATCTACCTTTCGACATTACCCCGCCCGGCTAAAATCCGTCCAATTGATTGCATAGATCAATACAGCGTTATTGATCGGCGCGAGCGATCGTTATTTCCTCCAAAATCCCCCAATCCGGCCCTGCCTGTTGTCTGGTCTGCCTTCTAGCACCCACCGCGTGCGGCCCGGCGCGCCGGGCGTCATCATGCCTGCACCTACTCACCACCAGGAGCAAATTAATGGGCGATTATCATCACGGCGTGCGCGTCGTCGAAATCAACGACGGCACCCGCGTTATTTCCACCGTATCGACGGCAATCGTCGGCATGGTCTGCACGGCGGAGGATGCCGACGCGTCGGTTTTCCCGCTCGATACCCCGGTACTGATCACCGACGTGCTGGCCGCTTCCGGCAAGGCCGGTAAAAAAGGCACGCTGGCGGCGTCGCTGCGGGCGATCGCCGAACAGGCGAAGCCGGTCACGGTGGTTGTTCGCGTTGCCACCGGCAAAGACGCGGCGGAAACCACCTCCAACATCATCGGCGGCGCGAACGCTGAAGGCCGTTACACCGGCATGAAAGCGCTGTTATCTGCACAGGCTGAGCTGGGCGTTAAGCCGCGCATCCTCGGCGTGCCGGGGCTGGATAATCAGGAGGTCGCGACGGCGCTCGCCGGGATTTGCCAGCAGTTGCGCGCGTTCGGCTATATCAGCGCCCACGGCTGCAAAACCGTGCAGGAGGCGATTAAGTACCGCGACAATTTCAGTCAGCGCGAGCTGATGCTGATCTGGCCGGATTTTGTCAGCTGGAACACCACCGCCAACCAGAGTGACATCGCCTATGCCACCGCCCGCGCGCTGGGCCTGCGTGCCAAAATTGACACGGAAACCGGCTGGCATAAGACGCTTTCAAACGTCGGCGTTAACGGCGTGACCGGCATCACCGCCAGCGTGTTCTGGGATTTGCAGGCGCCCGGCACCGATGCCGACCTGTTAAACCAAGCCTGCGTCACCACCCTTATTCGCAAAGACGGCTTTAAATTCTGGGGTTCCCGCACCTGTTCCGATGATCCGTTGTTCCTGTTCGAGAACTACACCCGCACCGCGCAGGTGCTGGCCGATACCATGGCCGAGGCGCATCTATGGGCTGTTGACCGCCCGGTAACGCCTACGCTGGTGCGTGACATGATTGACGGTATCAACGCGAAATTCCGCGAGCTGAAATCCGCCGGGCTGATTATCGACGGCACTTGTTGGTACGACGAAAGTGCCAACACCAAGGAAACCCTGAAGGCGGGCAAGCTGTTTATCGATTACGACTACACGCCGGTGCCACCGCTGGAAGATTTAACCCTGCGCCAGCGCATCACCGATCGCTATCTTGCGACGTTTGCGGCATCCGTGAACCGCTAAAGGAGACGTTAGAACATGGCACTGCCGAAAAAACTGAAATACCTGAACCTCTTCAACGACGGCTACAGCTACATGGGCGTGGTGTCCTCGCTGACGCTGCCGAAGCTCACCCGCAAGCTGGAGAAATACCGGGGCGGCGGCATGAACGGCGCGGCCTCCATCGATATGGGGCTGGACGATGACGCGCTGGCCGTTGAGTGGTCGATGGGCGGCATTGATGAGCTGGTGCTGAAGCAGTGGGGCGCCGTCGATACCGTGCCGCTGCGCTTTGCCGGTTCCTTCCAGCGTGACGACACCGGCGAGGTGTCCGCTGTGGAAGTGGTGATGCGTGGCCGCCACAAAGAAATCGATTTTGGCGAGTACAAGCAGGGCGAGGATACCGAAACCAAGGTTTCCACCGAGTGTACTTACTTCAAGCTGACCGTGGACGGCAAAGAACTGATCGAAGTCGATACCGTGAACATGGTCGAAAAGGTCAACGGCGTTGACCGGCTGGCCGAGCATCGCAAGGCGATCGGCCTGTAATTTTTGTGCCAGCCTGCCGGGCTGGCCCTTTCCCCCTGATTTGAGAGAACACCATGAAAGACGCAAAAGAAAATACCGTTACCCTCGATACCCCGATCCAGCGCGGTGAAACCACCATCACCGAGGTGCAGGTGATTAAACCGAACGCGGGCGCGCTGCGCGGCGTCGGGCTGGCGGCGATCGCCAACGCCGATGTTGACGCGCTGCTGGTTGTGCTGCCGCGTGTGACCGTGCCGAACCTGACAAAAGAAGAATGCGCGCGCCTGGAATTGCCGGATTTGGTGACGCTGGCCGGGAAAGTGGTCGGTTTTTTGTCGCCGAACTCGGCGGCGTAATCCCCGACACCCGGCTGGGCGTTGATGACCTGATGGCGGACATCGCGGTGATCTTCCACTGGCCGCCGTCTGAAATGGCCGGAATGACGCTCACGGAGCTGTTGAACTGGCGCCTCAAGGCACTGCAACGCAGTGGAGTTAATCACGATGAGTAAAAGCCTGCAGCTACAGGTGCTGCTGAAGGCCGTAGATCAAGCCACCCGCCCGCTAAAGAGTATCCAACAGGCAAGCAAACAGCTTGCCGGTGACATCAAAACCACGCAGCAAACCCTCAAGGCTCTGGACGCGCAAAGCGCCCGGATTGAGGGATTTCGCAAGGCGCAGGGACAGCTTGCCGTTACCGGCAAGGCACTCAAGAAAGCCAAGGAAGAGGCGGCCGCGCTGGCCGTCCAGTTCAAGGCGACGGAAAAGCCCACGGCGCAGCAAGCGCGCTTGCTGGAGGCATCAAAGCGCGCCGCCGCCGAGCTGCAAACGAAATACAACGGCCTGCGCCAGTCGGTGCAGCGCCAGCGTGACGCGCTCAACGCTGACGGCATCGCTACCCGGAACCTGAGCGCAGAACAGCGCCGGTTGAAGGCCAGCGCCAGCGAAGCCACGACAGCGCTGGGCCGCCAGCGAGGCGAGCTGGAGCGTCTGAGTCAAAAACAGGAATCACTGAGCCGCATTCAGCAACGCGCGCAGGCGGGGAAAGCACTGGGGGCAACCGTCCGTAATCAGAGTGCTGTCGGGCTGGGTGTTGCCACGGCGGCAGGGTATGCGGAAAGCCGCTTTATGCTGCCGGGTGTGCAATTCGATAAGCAGATGTCAGACACGCAGGCCACGCTCGGACTATCGAAGAACGACCAGCAACTGGCCGCCATTCGCCAGCAGGCACGGGATATTGGCGCCACGACCGCGTTTTCGCCGACGGATGTTGCCCGCACGCAATCGGTGCTCGCCAAGTCGGGCTTTAACGGCGATGCCATTCTGAAATCGACCGAATCAACGGTAAATCTGGCGCTGGCCTCAGATCTGGACATCGCCGACGCGGCCGACATCATCACCAACATGCAATCGGCGTTTAACATGCCGATCGGTGAGATCCAGCGCGTCGCGGACGTGATGACCAAAGGCTTCACCAGTTCGAACAGCAACCTGATGGACTTTGGCGAGGCGATGAAATACGTCGCGCCGATCGCCGAAGCGGCCGGGGCCAGTATCGAGGACACTACCGCCTTGCTGGGCGTGTTGGCCGATAACGGCATCAAGGGGTCTATGGCCGGTACGGCGGCCAGCGCGATGTTTACGCGGTTACAGGCGCCTGTCGGGCAGGCGGCTGATGCGCTGTCAGAATTGGGCGTAAAAACAAAGGACGGCAAAGGGAACATGCTGCCGATTGAGGGCATCCTGAAAAAAATCGACAGGTCATTTAAAAAGCATAAGCTCGGCACCGCGCAGCAGGCCGAATACCTGAAAGTCATTTTCGGTGAAGAGGCAATGAAGGGGGCGATCAAGCTGATTGATGCCGCCGGAAACGGCAAGTTAGACGCGAAAAAACAGACGGTAACGGACTCCAAAGGGGCAACAGAAAAGATTGCCAAGACGAAAACGGATAACCTCGACGGTGATTTAAAAAATATGTCCTCTGCCTTTGAGGATATTCAGATCGAGGTGTTCGATAAACAGGACTCCGGGCTGAGGAAACTCACCCAAAGTGCAACAAAATGGCTTGGCGTCGCCGGTCAGTGGGCAAAGGATAACCCGGAGTTATCCGGCACGCTGTTTAAGCTGGTGCTGGCGCTTACGGCAGTGATCGGCGGAATGGCAATTCTGGGGTTTCTGGCCGGGCCAGTAATCACCGGTTTTAGTTTGTTAATGGGGCCAACACTTAACCTAACCAAAGGGCTGTTTAGGCTGAGCGGAGTTGCCGCTAAGTTTTCGTTTAAGGGACTGATCGGCGCCGCTCGTGGGCTTGGCACCGTGATGAAGTTTACCGGCGGCGTGGTTGGCCGCACCCTGCTAACGATGGGCGGCGGTATGCTCAAACTGATGTCAATCGCTGGGCGCTTGTCGTTTGTCGGTCTTGTAAAGGGACTGCGCTTTGTGGGAACGGCGGTGATGTGGCTGGGCCGCATCATGATGGCTAACCCCATTCTGGCAGTGATCGGCTTGATTGCCATGGCGGCCGTTTACATCTGGCAGAACTGGGAAGCGCTGGGGCCAAAGTTCCAGGCGGTCTGGGAAACGATAAAAAATGCCACCCTGGGGGCATGGGCTGGGATTACTGCAGCGACGGCGGAGGCGTGGGAAAACGTTAAACAAGCGACAAGGGAGGCATGGGAAAACCTCAAAGCATGGCTGACGGGCCAATGGGATGATCTTGTAGGAACGGCCAAGGCGCTGCCGGGGCAGTTCAAAGAAGCCGGGATGAACATGATTAACGGGGTCATTGACGGCATTAGCGAGCGTTGGCAGGCGCTGAAAGACAAGTTTTCCGGCCTCACGGATATGCTGCCGGACTGGATGAAGTTTGGCGACGATGAGGCGGAGGTTAACCCGTCGATTTCATACAATCGCCCGGCACCTGAGCTGATGCCGGGGCCGGGCTATGCGGGGGCATTCGACAAGGGCGGCATCATCCCGCGCGGCCAGTTCGGCATCGTCGGCGAGCGTGGCCCGGAAATAGTCAACGGCCCGGCCAACGTCACCGGGCGCCGGAAAACGGCGGCGCTGTCGGCGGCGATGTTATCGCTGTCAACGCCGGTGATGGCGTCGGCACCGGCTGCTGCACCTGCCACGGCGCCAGCCCCGATCACGATTCAGGTGTACGGCGCCCCCGGCCAAGACGCGGCCTCCATTGCGCGCGAAGTATCGCGCCAGCTCGAGGCCGAACGACGCAAACAAGCGGCCGCCGCGCGCAGCCGCATGACTTACGGAGATTAATGATGATGCTAACGCTGGGGCTGTTTGTTTTTATGCTGCAGACGCTGCCTTATCAGTCAATGAATCGCAACGCGGAATATCGCTGGCCGAGCAACGGCCGCGTTGGCCTGCGCCCGGCGGCGCAATTTCTGGGCATGGATGAGGAAACCATCTCGCTGTCAGGGGTGTTGCTGCCGGAGATCACCGGCGGCCGCTGGTCATTGCTGACGCTGCAATTGATGGCCGAGCAGGGCCGGGCGTGGCCGCTCATTGAGGGCACCGGCACGATTTACGGCATGTTTGTGATCGAGTCGATTTCTGAAACGCACTCCGAGTTTTTCGCCGACGGCAGCCCGCGCCGCACAGAGTTCACGCTCAACCTGAAGCGGGTCGATGAATCCCTGTCTGCGATGTTTGGCGATCTGCGCCAGCAGGCCGGGGAACTGTACGATAAAGCCGGAGAGGTGGCCGGGAAGGCCGCCGGTGCTATGGGAGGACTGTTATCATGATCACCGGCGTAAGCCTGCCAGCGGGGGCGCGAGTCGCCCCGGATTTTTCGCTGTTGCTGCAGGATAACAACATCACGCAAAACATCCGTAAGCGGCTGATTTCGCTGTCGCTGACGGATAACCGGGGCTTTGAGGCCGACCAGCTCGACATCGAGCTGGACGACAGCGACGGACTGATGGCGATGCCTCAGCGCAATGCGGTCCTGTCGCTGGCGCTCGGCTGGCAAGGCTCGCCATTGACGCCCAAGGGCCAGTTTACGGTCGATGAGGTCGAACACCGGGGGGCGCCGGACACGCTGACTATTCGCGCGCGTAGTGCGGATTTTCGCGGCTCGCTGAACACCCGTCGCGATGAGTCATACCACGACACCACCTTGGGCGACATTGTGCAGAAGGTCGCTGCGCGCAATAAGCTGAAAGCCTCGCTGGCCGCTGGTCTGGGGAGAATCAAAATCAGCCATATCGACCAGACGCAGGAGACGGACGCTGCATTTATTACCCGACTTGCAACGCTCAACGGCGCGGTGGCGGCGGTGAAAAATGGCGCTTTACTGTTGTTGCGACCGGGGAATGGCGCCACGGTAGGCGGGAAGCCGTTGCCGGTGTATACCATCACCCGGCAGGATGGCGATCAGCACAGTTTCAGCATTGCCGATCGGGATGCCTACACCGGCGTAACGGCGAGCTGGCTCAATACAAAACAGCCGAAGCCGAAGAAAGTGAAGCTGCAGCGCAAGCCAAAAGAGCAGCATTTGCGCGCGCTGCAACACCCTAAGGCGAAGCCGGGCAGCAGCAAAAAAACGGGGAAACCGGCGGAGGCGGCGAAAGGCGACTATCTGGTGGGGGCTGATGATAACGTGTTTGCGATCACCAAAATTTACGCCACCAAGGCCGCAGCAATGCGTGCCGCACAGGCCAAGTGGGAAAAGCTTCAGCGCGGTGTGGCTGAGTTCTCGCTGTCGCTTGCCATGGGGCGTGCTAACATCACGCCGGAAACGCCGGTACGCGTCAGCGGGTTTAAAGCGGCGATCGATGCGCAAGACTGGATAGTGAGCAAAGTCACACACAATCTCAGCAATAGCGGCTTTACGACGGCGCTGGAGTTTGAGGTTTTGCTATCGGATGTGACTTATGATGTAACTTGAGGTTGATTTTATAATTGTAAATTAGCTTAAAGTTACTTTTGTTTCCGATCGCGAGCGGTATTATCGCGGCAATTGAGCCAGTGACGAGGAATTAAACATGTTTCATTGCCCGCTTTGCCGAACGGCAGCCCATGCCCGCACCAGCCGCTATCTGAGCCAACAAACGAAAGAGCGTTATCATCAGTGCCAAAACATCAATTGCGGCCACACGTTCAAAACGATGGAAACCTATCAATGCGCGATCATGACACCTGGGAGAGTTGACGCAGTTCCGCCGCATCCTGTTGGTGCCAGTGTGGCAGGGCAGCAACAGGTTATGTGGATGTGATCGGCTTAGAGATATAACCCGCTATATGCGGGTTTTTTTATACCTGAAAATGGTAAATCGTAATGTTTCGTTTTTTGCATCTGCTCAGCTAAAGAAAATCAGATAAAGAATAGGGATGATAATAGCCAGACCTATTATCCCAAGCGCAGTTTCTGCGAATTTAATGACTAAGCTGGTTTTGGCTCCGCAGTGTGGGCAAGTTTGGGCCGATGTCGAAACCTCATGTTTACATTCTTTGCACTTTTTCAAGGCCATTACACAATATCCTTTTGAGCCGAAAATCATCGAGGTGCGTGCCTTGCGTGGGGCTGTTGCCTTTACTGGTGAGGCAATTTTGAGGCACTGGCTATCTGAAAGTAAAAAGCCACCTCTTGAGAGGTGGCTTAAGGCGCTGTTATATAAGCTAAAATTTGGTGGCCCCTGTTGGGTTTGAACCAACGACCAAGCGATTATGAGTCGCCTGCTCTAACCACTGAGCTAAGGGGCCAAGCCGCGAGATTATAGGGAATCCTTAAGCGGCGGTCTACTGTTACCCGCCCGTATGTTGCTTTTCTGCGCAGTTCTAGCCTGTTGTAATTGCTGGCGGATTTTGCGATAACCGCAGTAAATCCCTGCAATGGACTCACGATACTCATGGAACTTCTGGCGCCTGGCCTGCGGGTGGTGTTTTGCGGCATCAACCCCGGCCTTTCTTCCGCCCATCAGGGCTACCCTTTCGCCAACGGCAGCAACCGCTTCTGGAAGGTGATCCATCAGGCCGGCTTTACCGAGAGCCAGTTGGCACCGGAGCAGTGGCAGCAGCTGAAGGATAACGGCTGCGGCATTACCGCGCTGGTGGCGCGCCCGACGGTGGCGGCCAGCGAGCTGTCGCGCGACGAGTTGCGCAGCGGCGGTGAGGCGCTGCAAGAGAAGATCCTGCGCTACCAGCCGCGCGCGCTGGCGATTTTAGGCAAGCAGGCGTTCACCACCGCCTTCGGGGTGAAAAACGCGCCCTGGGGCAAGCAGGCGATGATGCTGGGGCAAACCGAGGTGTGGGTATTGCCCAACCCCAGCGGATTGAACCGCGCCACGTTGGAGCAGCTTACCGCCAGCTATCGCGAGCTGTTCCTGGCGCTGCAATGACATAAGGGAGTATGCGATGACATCGATAATGAAAGGCTGTGTGATGGTGCTGTTATTGGTGACCGGCGCTGCACAGGCGGGGCATTCACCACAGGAAGCGCGCAACAAGCAGAACGTGCTGGAGTTTTATCGGCAGGGGCTGAACAACAAGGATTTTGCGGCGGCGCGGCCGTTTTTGGGGGAACAGTACAAGCAGCATAACCCCAACGCCATGGACGGCGTGGCGGGTTTTCGTCAATTTGTCGAGCTGCTGAAAACGCGTTACCCCAACTCGCACAGTGAGGTAAAACAGGCGTTCGTCGACGGTGACTATGTGATTTTGCATGTGGAAGTCAGCGGGCGCGAGGCCGGCAAGACAGCGGCGATCATCGATATCTTCCGTCTCGACGGCGCCGGAAAAATCGTTGAGCACTGGGACGTGACGCAGCCGGTGCCGGAGAAGACCGCCAGCGGCAACAGCATGTTCTGAGGCATAAAAAAACCCCGGCAGGCCGGGGTTTTTGTTTTGAGTGCAACCGCCGGACTTAGTCGTCCAGGAAGCTGCGCAGCACTTCGGAGCGGCTTGGGTGACGCAGCTTGCGCAGCGCCTTGGCTTCGATCTGACGAATACGCTCACGGGTAACGTCAAACTGCTTGCCAACCTCTTCCAGCGTGTGGTCGGTGTTCATGTCGATGCCGAAACGCATGCGCAGCACTTTCGCTTCGCGCGCGGTCAGGCCGGCCAGCACGTCGTGGGTGGCGGAACGCAGGCTTTCCGAGGTCGCGGAATCCAGAGGCAGCTCGAGGGTGGTATCCTCGATGAAGTCGCCCAGATGCGAATCTTCGTCGTCGCCGATCGGCGTTTCCATCGAGATTGGCTCTTTGGCGATCTTCAGCACTTTGCGGATCTTGTCTTCCGGCATCAGCATGCGCTCGGCCAGCTCTTCCGGCGTCGGCTCGCGGCCCATCTCTTGCAGCATCTGGCGCGAAATACGGTTGAGCTTGTTGATAGTCTCAATCATATGCACCGGGATACGGATGGTGCGCGCCTGGTCGGCGATGGAGCGGGTGATAGCCTGACGGATCCACCAGGTGGCGTACGTCGAGAACTTGTAGCCGCGGCGGTATTCGAACTTGTCTACCGCTTTCATCAGGCCGATGTTGCCTTCCTGGATCAGATCCAGGAACTGCAGGCCGCGGTTGGTGTATTTCTTGGCGATGGAAATAACCAGACGCAGGTTGGCCTCAACCATCTCTTTCTTCGCGCGGCGAGCTTTCGCTTCACCGATCGACATGCGACGGTTGATGTCTTTGACCTGCTCGATGGTCAGGCCGGTTTCTTCTTCGATCTGACGCAGTTTCTGCAGGCTGCGCTGCACGTCTTCAGCCACGTCTTTCAGCTTTTCCGACCATGGCTTGGCCATCGCCAGTGCGGCTTCGAACCAGGAATCGCTGGTTTCGTTGCCGGCGAACAGGGTGACGAAGTTTTTCTTCGGCATTTTGCACTGTTCAACGCACAGCTTCATGATGATGCGTTCCTGGGTGCGAACGCGGTCCATCATGGTGCGCATGCTGTTGACCAGGAAGTCGAACTGTTTCGGCACCAGGCGGAACTGCTTGAACACTTCAGACAGCTTCAGGATCTCGTCCGCGGCGCTGGCGTGGCTGCGGCCGTTCTTTTTGATCACCAGACGCGTCGCTTCATACTGATCGCGCAGTTCGGCGAACTTCTGACGCGCCAGCTCAGGATCGATGCTGTTGTCGTCTTCGGTGTCGTCGTCTTCGGCATCCTCATCTTCTTCGTCGTCGTCTTGCTCTTCGCTCGACAGTTCGGAACCGATGTGGGTCGCGGTTGGGGCGATGTCCTCTTCCGCGTTAGGATCGACGAAGCCGGTGATCAGATCGGACAGGCGCGCTTCGCCCGCTTCGACGCGATCGTACTGCTCAAGCAGGTAGGTAATGGCTTCCGGGTATTCGGCAACCGAGCACTGCACCTGGTTGATGCCGTCTTCGATGCGCTTGGCGATGTCGATTTCGCCTTCGCGCGTCAGCAGTTCGACGGTACCCATTTCGCGCATGTACATGCGCACCGGGTCGGTGGTGCGGCCGATTTCGGATTCCACGCTGGACAGAACCTGTGCGGCGGCTTCTTCCGCATCTTCGTCCGTGCTGTTCGAGTTTTCGGCGAGCAGCAGGTCATCGGCGTCCGGTGCTTCTTCCATCACCTGGATGCCCATGTCGTTAATCATCTGGATGATGTCTTCGATCTGATCGGAGTCGACGATATCTTCCGGCAGATGGTCATTGACCTCAGCATAGGTCAGATAGCCTTGCTCCTTACCACGGGTGACAAGTAGCTTCAGCTGTGACTGCGGGTTTTGCTCCATAAGACGGTATCCACACTTCAGAGTATTTAGGTTGGTGTCGGTCGGCGAAACCGCCAACAATAGCATTTGGGGCGTTTTCGTTATCGCCGCGGCCCACTATGGCGGCACTGTGCAGGGCTCTGCCCTCGCAATTATCGGCACTTAAGCCGTTTGGTATTCAGTTTTTCTTCGCTAAAACCTGGTTGAGGGAACGGACTTCTTCACGTTCCTCCGGGCTCAGGCCGCGCGTTCTGGCCTGCGCGATCAGCGTTTCCAGCCGTTGCTCGAGCACCGAGTCGTACAGGCTGGCCAACGTATCCAAAAAGGTCTGTTCGACCATGTCCTCAACGATCATATGGTTCCAGGTCGCCAAGGTTTCAAGCTGCTGGCTGAATTTGTTGTCGCGATACAGCTCCAGCAATTGCCCGGTTGTCAGGCCCGGCTGCGCCAAACAGGTCTGCACCAGTTCGACGAACAGCGGCAATCCCGCCTGTTTGGTCTGCTCCAACCCTTCCAGCGAAGGGATAAGTGTAGCCAACTGCGGATTTTGCACCAGTAACCCTATCAGTATACGCATGGTTGTGCGTTTTAGCTGGGGCGCCTGATAAGGATTCGCATTTTCAGCCTGCTTGGGCATCAGCTTGTCGAGCTGGCTGTCGTCCAGCAGCCCCAGCTTGTTGCCGAGCTCCTGACGCAGGTACAAGCGCAACGTTTCGCCCGGCACCTGAGTAATCAGCGGCAGCGCCAGCGTGCTCAGCTTGGCGCGCCCGTCCGGGCTGCTCAAATCCACCTGCGGCAGCAGGCTTTCGAACAGGAAAGTGGACAGCGGCTGCGCCTGCTCCATTCGCTGCTCGAAGGCTTCTTTGCCTTCCTTGCGCACCAGGGTGTCCGGGTCTTCGCCATCGGGCAAAAACATGAACCGCAGCTGGCGCCCGTCGTTCAGGTACGGCAGCGCGGTTTCCAGCGCCCGCCAGGCCGCTTCGCGGCCGGCGCGGTCGCCGTCGTAACAGCAGACGACGTTGTCGGTGGCGCGGAACAGCAGCTGAATGTGTTCAGCCGTCGTCGAGGTTCCGAGCGAGGCGACGGCATAATCGATGCCGAATTGCGCCAACGCCACCACGTCCATATACCCTTCCACCACCAGCAGCCGCTGCAGGGTAGGGTGATTCTGCTGTGCTTCATACAGGCCGTACAGCTGGCGGCCCTTATGGAAAACTTCGGTTTCCGGCGAGTTCAGGTACTTGGGCATGCCGTCGCCCAGCACGCGGCCGCCGAAGGCGATGACGCGCCCGCGCTTGTCGCGGATGGGGAACATCACCCGTTCGCGGAAACGGTCGTACGAACGCCCCTGATCGTTAGTCACCAGCATGCCGGCATCGTTCAATGCGCGGCGCGAGTCGGCGTCGCGGCCGAAACGCTTCAGGGCGTTGTCCCATCCCGCCGGCGCGAAGCCGATGGCGAAATGGCGAATAACGTCGTCACTTAATCCGCGCTGCTGCAAATAGCTGCGCGCCGGCGCCCCGGAGGACTGCTGCAGTGACTGTTGATAGAACGCGCTGAGCTGTTCCATCAGTTGGTATAGGCTCTGGCGCTGATGGCGTTCGATCTGGGTCGGCCCGGTGCCCGCTTCGTAAGGCACTTCCAACCCGTGCATGGTCGCCAGCTCTTCGATGGTTTCGACAAACTCGAGTCGGTCGTAATTCATCAAAAAGTCGACGGCGTTGCCGTGCGCACCACATCCAAAACAGTGATAAAACTGCTTTTCGCCATTAACGGTAAATGAAGGCGTCTTTTCGTGGTGGAACGGACAGCACGCGTGGTAGTTCTTGCCTTGCTTCTTGAGCTTCACGCGGGCGTCGATCAAATCGACGATGTCGGTGCGAGCCAGCAAGTCATTGATAAATACGCGCGGAATTCGTCCAGCCATAAGCCCTTACTTCATTAGCCTATAAACGAGAACAAGCCGCGCATTCCTTTCGGAAAGCACGGCCTTCGTATGCAACTACTCGGTCTGCGCGATTTTGAAAATCAGAAATTCACGCGGTGGGGTTGCCCCCGAAGAATTAATACAGACGAGTGCGGCGTGCGTTTTCGCGAGCCAGTTTCTTCGCGTGACGTTTCACAGCAGAAGCTTTAGCGCGTTTACGTTCGGTAGTTGGTTTTTCATAAAACTCACGACGACGAACTTCAGCTAAAACACCCGCTTTTTCGCAAGAGCGTTTGAAACGACGCAGAGCAACGTCAAATGGCTCGTTTTCACGTACTTTAATTACCGGCATGTGCCTCTCACCTCAATAAAATTCGGTTTGCTGCTGGCCAAGCGCCAGCCTTTTCAAAATGGTGCGGAATTTTACTCCAATGGATGCTGCTTTGTAAAGCATCACCGCAAATTGAAACCCGCGTCGCTCTGCCGCAACGTGCGCAATTTTGCACCGGGCGCTGATTATAGACTAATCAGAAAAAAATGCTCGTGTTTAATCGCTCGGGCATTTTCTGGATGAATCATCGACATAGGCGCGGACCGGTGACAAGATGCGCCGCATCGGCGGTAAATGCGGCGGAATGTGGTAGACTGGCGGCCGCACGTGAATGATGGGAAATGTAATGCGAGTACTGGGTATAGAAACGTCCTGCGATGAAACCGGAATTGCAGTGTATGACGATCAAACCGGTTTGTTGGCCAACCAATTATACAGCCAGGTGAAGCTGCACGCCGACTACGGCGGCGTGGTGCCGGAACTGGCCTCCCGCGATCACGTGCGCAAAACCGTGCCGCTGATTCAGGCGGCGCTGAAAGAGGCCAACCTGACCCCGGCCGATATCGACGGCGTGGCTTATACCGCCGGGCCGGGCCTGGTAGGCGCGCTGCTGGTCGGCGCTACCGTCGGGCGCGCGCTGGCGTTCGCCTGGAACGTGCCGGCGGTGCCGGTGCACCACATGGAAGGCCACCTGCTGGCGCCGATGCTGGAAGATAACCCGCCGGCGTTCCCGTTCGT
Organism: Serratia sp. CY37869; assembly: GCF_052168895.1. Lineage (NCBI taxonomy): Bacteria > Pseudomonadati > Pseudomonadota > Gammaproteobacteria > Enterobacterales > Yersiniaceae > Serratia > Serratia sp. CY37869. Next base: position 410,537 of record NZ_JBJNLU010000003.1, on the reverse strand, counting down.
CGCGCTGCTGGTCTCCGGCGGCCACACTCAGCTGATCAGCGTCACCGGCATCGGTGAATATGAACTGCTGGGCGAGTCGATCGACGATGCCGCCGGCGAAGCGTTCGACAAAACCGCCAAGCTGCTCGGCCTGGATTATCCCGGCGGGCCGATGCTGTCGAAGATGGCGCAGCAGGGTACGGCGGGGCGTTTCACCTTCCCGCGGCCGATGACCGATCGTCCGGGGCTGGACTTTAGCTTCTCCGGCCTGAAAACCTTCGCCGCCAACACCATCCGCTCCAACGGCAACGACGATCAGACGCGTGCCGACATCGCCCGCGCCTTCGAGGATGCGGTGGTGGATACGCTGGCGATCAAATGCAAACGCGCGCTGGAGCAAACCGGCTTCAAACGCCTGGTGATGGCCGGCGGCGTGAGCGCTAACCGTACGCTGCGCGCCAAACTGGCGGAGATGATGCAGAAACGCGGCGGGGAAGTGTTCTATGCCCGCCCGGAATTTTGCACCGACAACGGCGCGATGATCGCCTATGCCGGCATGGTGCGGCTGAAGAGCGGCGCCAACCCGGAGCTGAGCGTGTCGGTGCGGCCGCGCTGGCCGCTGGCGGAACTGCCTGCGGTATAAAACAAAGGGCCGGATTATCCGGCCCTTACGTTATTCGTCTTTCGGCTGGTCGCCGTTATCCTCATCCGCGTCGTTTTTCTTCTTGCGGAACTTGCCCCAAATCTTGCCTTCCTGGCCGCGCCACAGGCGCTGAATATTGTCGTGATGCCGCATCAGGATCAGGCAGGAGAGCATCGCCACCGGGAAGGTGAACTGCGGTTTGAACCACCAGACGTAGAACGGGGCGATCAGCGCGCTGACGATGGCGCCGAGCGAAGAGTAGCCGCTGAGCAACACCGTCAGCAGCCAGGTGCCGGTCATCAGGCCGGTCAGATCCCAGCCGATAGGCGCGATGGCGCCAAACGCCGTCGCCACGCCTTTACCGCCGCGGAAGTGGAAGAACACCGGATAGATGTGCCCAAGACAGGCGGCGATCGCCGTCAGGCCCAGATACAGCGGCGGCACATTGAGTTTGTAGGCCAGCCAGACCGGCAACATCCCTTTCAGAATATCGAACACCAGCACCGCCGCCGCCGCCAGCCGGCCGCCGATGCGCAGGACGTTGGTCGCTCCGGGGTTTCCTGAGCCATGTTCACGCGGGTCCGGCAGCCTGGCGATCCGGCAAACCAGGATCGCGCTCGAAATCGAGCCGCACAGATACGCGAAGATAATCATGCCAAGCGCGGTAGCACTCATAACGCGGTTCCGTTTAATAATGGTCGTTTTACTCGCAACATCTATGGATAATACGCACATTCCGCTGGAAGTGGTATCCGGCAAGGCCAAAAACAGAGAATGACGTGATGGATATCGTATTTATTGAAGAGATTACCGTAATTACCACCATTGGCGTTTATGAGTGGGAACAGGGCATTCGTCAGAAGCTGGTGTTCGATATCGAAATGGGCTGGGATAACCGGCCGGCCGCCGCCAGCGACGACGTAAATGACTGTCTGAGCTATGCCGACGTCAGCGATGCCGTGATCCAACACGTGGAGTCGAACCGGTTCGCGCTGGTGGAGCGCGTAGCGGAGGAAATATCTGAAATTTTGCTCCAGCGCTTCAATTCCCCCTGGGTCCGTATTAAGGTCAGCAAACCGGGCGCTGTAGCACATGCCAATCGGGTCGGCGTGATCATTGAGCGCGGCACCCGTCCCGCATGATTTTATGTCATCTGCTTGCAACGAAAGACCGTTAACCTGGTCTTAATCCTGAGAATTGTTTTAGCGGCATTGTCTTTAAGCATTGCCGCTTTTTTATGTGATAGCCGTTATTTTATGGGGTGAGCGAAGCACATGGCAGACATGCATTCACTGTTTATTGCGTTTGTTCTTGGGGTTGTCGAGGGATTAACCGAATTTTTGCCGGTGTCTTCCACCGGGCATATGATCATCGTCGGCGAGTGGCTGGGCTTTACCGGCGACAAAGCCAAAACCTTTGAAGTCATTATCCAGCTGGGGTCGATCCTGGCCGTCGTCGTGATGTTCTGGCGCCGGTTGTTCGGTCTGATCGGCATCCATTTCGGCGGCAAGCCGGTGGAGCACGAAGGCAAAACCAGCGGCCAGCTGAAGCTGGGGCACATCCTGCTGGCGATGATCCCGGCGGTGGTGCTGGGGCTGGCCTTCCATGATTTCATCAAGTCGCTGTTTGCGCCGAAAAACGTGATGTACGCGTTGGTGGTCGGCGGCCTGCTGCTGCTGGCGGCGGAATGGCTGAAGCCGAAGAAGCCTAGCGCGGAAGGGCTGGATGACATCACTTACCGTCAGGCGTTCATGATCGGTTGCTTCCAGTGTCTGGCGCTGTGGCCGGGCTTCTCCCGTTCGGGTTCCACTATCGCCGGCGGCATGCTGGTGGGCGTGAACCGCTATGCGGCGTCCGAGTTCTCCTTCATTCTGGCTGTGCCGATGATGATTGGCGCCAGCGGCCTGGATCTGTATAAGAGCCTGCACTTCCTGACCTGGGGCGACCTGCCGATGTTCGCCGTCGGTTTCGTCACCGCCTTCGTGGTGGCGCTGGTTGCGATCAAGACCTTCCTGTCGCTGATCAAACGCATCTCGTTCGTGCCGTTCGCTATCTACCGCTTTATCGTGGCGGCCGTGGTTTACATGGTGTTCCTGTAAGCCTTCACGCCAAGAAAAAACCCCGCTCCGCGGGGTTTTTTTATGCCTGATCGTTGATGATGGTTTGGGTGAGCTTCCACTCGGCCAGCGCCTGCTGGCGGCGGCGTTTGAGCTCGTCGCGGATCGCGGTGCCCTGCAGCCCGCTGGCCACCACCTCTTTAATCGATACCGCGTTCGCCACCTGATACGCCTGGCGCAGATAGTCGCCCTGTGGATAGGGATTCTCCTCAAAGCCGGTACGGCCGCGCGCGTCCGCCTCGCTGGTCAGGATCATCTGCTCCAGCCGGTGCGGCTTGCGCCAGACGTCGATGGCGTCGAACAGCTTCAATAGGGTCTCCGGCCGCAGCTTGTTCACGGTGTGGATCAGATCATGGTACTCGGCCACCAGCTTGCTCAGATCGCGCACCGGGTTAGGCACCCGCAGCCGCTGGCACAGCGCCTCAACCAGCCGCACGCCGGCCGGGCCGTGGCCGTGGTGATGCGGCCAGAACTCTTTTGGCGTCAATCCCTTGCCGAGGTCATGGCACAGGGTGGCGAAGCGCACGTCCACCTCCGGCGTGAGGCGGGCGGCGATCGCCAACGCCATCAGCGTGTGCACGCCGGTGTCGATCTCCGGGTGCCACTTGGCGGGAGCCGGCACGCCGAACAGCGCGTCGATTTCCGGGAACAGCACCGCCAGCGCATCGCAGTCGCGCAGCACCTGAAAATAGACCTGCGGGCTCTGGCTTTGCAGCGCCTTTTCCGTTTCTTTCCAGACGCGTTCGGCGGTCAGCGCGGCCAGTTCACCGCTGTGCGCCATCCGGCGCATCAGGGCGAGCGTTTCGTCGGCGATGCGAAAACCCAGATGGGCGAAGCGGGCGGTGAAGCGCGCCACGCGCAGTACGCGCAGCGGATCTTCGCCGAAGGCGTCGGAAACGTGGCGCAGCACGCGCGCCTGCAGATCGGCCACGCCGCCGTAAGGATCAATCAGCTCCCCCTCGGCGGAACGGGCGATGGCGTTGATGGTCAGATCGCGCCGCAGCAGATCCTCCTCCAGCGTGACGTCCGGCGCGGCATAGCAGGTAAAACCGGTGTATCCCTGGCCGGATTTGCGCTCGGTGCGCGCCAGCGCGTACTCCTCGTGGGTGTCGGGATTGAGGAATACCGGAAAGTCTTTGCCGACCTGCTGGTAGCCCAATGCCAGCAGCTCGGCCGGCGTGGCGCCCACCACCACCCAATCATGATCGACCACCGGAATGTCGAGCAGGCTGTCGCGAACGGCGCCGCCGACCAGATAAATCTGCACTGTTGACTCCTGAATATCGTGTAAGGCTCTGTCTATCAGATTACATGAATTGGCCGCGGGATGTCGGCGCCAATGAAAAGGGCGCCCGCAGGCGCCCATACTCAAACTGAACGATACTGAGATCAGTTCATCCAGCGATTGTTGTTCTTGCGGCGCGGGATCAGGTGCGGCAACAGCAGGCCCAGCAGCAAGCCGACGCCGGCGACGCCGCCGCCGTACATGAACCACTGCAGAATAATGGTGCGCTGTTTGTCGTCGAGCTGCAGGTTAACGGCGTTAACCTTCTTCTGCGCGACCACCAGCTGGTTTTTCAGATCCTGGTTTTCCTTCTGCAGGCTGCTGATGGTGCTGTCGCTGCCCGCGACTTTTTCCTGCATTTCCGCCGTGCGCTGGTTCCAGGTGTTATCGATGTTGGCCAGCTTGTCGGTCAGGGTTTTCACCTGCTGTTCCAGCTCGGGCACGCGGGTGCGCAGGCTCGGCGTCTGGCTGAGCTGATCGAGTGGGATCCAGGTGGTGCGGCCTTTCGGATCGCGGATCTGGCCGTAGTTGGTGCTGTCGTTGACGCTCAGCAGGGTGACTTCTTCACCGGCGTTCAGAGTGCCGACAATACGGTACTGATTACCTGGGCCGCTATGGACGTAAGTGCTTAACTCATCGGAGATATAGCGTTTATCTTCGGCATGTGCGCCCCAAGTGATGCTGAAGCTCAGCGCGGCAAGGCAAATCAGGCGTAATTTCTGCATTAGTTCATCGTTTCTTGGTGAATTTATGGAACGATAGTAGAGCGTTCAGTCTGACGACGCAACGCCAAAACCGGAATGAGAACTATCTTACTGTGGCTGATTCTGTGAGTTGCGCGGCGTTTTATAACGTAACAGGTTTTTTCTACAGTTAGCAGGGTTAAGGCGCCGGGAATCGCGGTAAGATAACGGCAACTGTGCGTCATTGGGCAGTATGCGGCGGCCGAACGCGCCGCGCTGAAACAGACGTGAATGCATAACTTATTGGTGTTAAAGAATTATGACCGTTGAAATTGAACTGAAATTCATCGCCGCGCCGCAAGCGGTGGCCGCTCTGCCGCAATGGCTTGCCGCCTGGCCGCATCAGCATTCCGCGCCGCAAAAACTGACCAACATTTACTTCGAAACGGCCGATAACTTCCTGCGCAATCACGACATGGGGCTGCGCATTCGCGGTTTCGACGATCGTTATGAGATGACCATCAAAACCGCCGGTAAAGTGGTGGCCGGCCTGCACCAACGTCCGGAATACAACGTCGCTATCGCCGAGCCGCAGCTGGCGCTGGCGCAGTTTCCTGCCGACATCTGGCCACAGGATTGTGATATCGCGGCGCTGCAGCAGGCGTTGCAGCCGCTGTTCCGTACCGACTTTGCGCGTGAAAAGTGGGTGGTCACTTACGGCCAAAGCGAGATCGAGATTGGCTTGGATCAGGGAGAGGTGCGTGCCGGTGACCTCAGCGAAGCCCTGAGCGAGATCGAACTGGAGCTGCTGAAAGGCAACACCGCCGATCTGCTGGCATTGGCCGGCGAGCTGGCGGCCCATGGCGGGCTGCGTCAGGGCAGCCTGAGCAAGGCGGCGCGCGGCTACCACCTGGCGCAGGGCAATCCGCCGCGCGAGGTGCGCCCGCTGCGGGTGCTGAAGCCGGCGGCGAAGGCGACCGTGGAGCAGGGGATGATCGCCGCCTTCGAGCTGGCGCTCAACCATTGGCAGTACCATGAGGAGCTGTGGCTGCGCGGCGATGCGCAGGCGCGCGGGGCGGTCCTCGAAGCGGTCGGCACCATCCGCCAGGCGCTGGTGATCTTCGGCGGCCTGGTGCCGCGCAAGGCCAGCGCCGATCTGCGCGCCCGCCTGACCGAGCTCGAACCGCTGTTGGCGGACAAAGCCGCGCAACCGGAAAGCCTGTGCTACAGCGCGGCCTATCTGCAATGTAAGTTGGCGCTCACATCATGGCTGGTGCGCGGCGCCTGGCGGCCGTTTATCGACGCCAAAGGGCAGGCCAAACTGGACGGTTCTTTCAAACGCTTCAGCGACATCATGCTGGGGCGCAGCGGCGCGGAGCTGAAAGAAGCCTTCAGCCGTACGCTGAACGAAGATGAATATCAGGAACAATTGCCGCGCCTGACGCGTCAGATTTCGGCGCTGGTCCTGCTGTCGGGTGCTTACCCCGACGAGCAGACCGAGCCTTATATCGACGCCTGGCGCGAGCTGCAGGCGGCGCTGAGCGAGCGCCGCCAGGGCTGGTATGAAGCCAGCCGCAAACAGGCCTTATCGCATGCGCCATTCTGGTTAAACGGCGCGCTTCGTTAATCCAGCCGGCCCGCCAGCCGTGGGCCGCAGAACGGGTCATACACTATGTCGCCACTTTCAGCCGCGTTACAGGCTCAGGCACAGCAGGTTGTGCAGCGTTTTCAGGAAGTTCACGGCGCGGACTGCGCCTTTAGCGAGCAAGAGCAGTGGGTGCTGGCGTCGAGCGACTTCGTCAGCGACGCGCTGCTCGCCCAGCCGGCCTGGCTGGCGACGCTGCGCGAACAGCCGCCGGCGCCTGGCGAGTGGCAACACTACGCCGCCTGGTTGCAGGACGAGCTGGAAGAGGTGCGCGACGAAGCGCAACTGATGCGCACGCTGCGTCTGTTTCGCCGCGAAACGCTGGTGCGCATCGCCTGGGCGCAGGCGCAGGGGCTGTGTTCGACCGAAGAAACGTTGCTGCAGCTGAGCGGGCTGGCGGAGACGCTGATCGTCAGCGCGCGCGACTGGCTGTACCAAACCTGTTGCCGCGAGTGGGGCACGCCGTGCAATGCCGACGGCGAACCGCAGCCGCTGCTGGTCCTCGGCATGGGCAAGCTGGGCGGCGGCGAACTGAACTTCTCGTCGGACATCGATCTGATCTTCGCTTACCCGGAAAATGGTCAAACCCAGGGCGGGCGGCGCGAGCTGGATAACGCCCAGTTCTTCACCCGTCTCGGCCAGCGGCTGATCAAGGCGCTGGATCAACAGACCATCGATGGCTTCGTCTATCGCGTGGACATGCGGCTGCGGCCGTTCGGCGACAGCGGCCCGTTGGTGATGAGCTTTGCGGCGCTGGAGGATTACTACCAGGAACAGGGGCGCGACTGGGAACGCTATGCGATGGTGAAGGCGCGCCTGATGGGCGGGGCGGAAGACGCCTACAGCCAGGAGCTGCGTAAAACGCTGCGGCCGTTCGTGTTCCGTCGTTACATTGATTTCAGCGTCATTCAGTCTCTGCGCAACATGAAGGGCATGATCGCCCGTGAAGTGCGGCGGCGCGGCCTGAAGGACAACATCAAGCTGGGCGCCGGCGGCATTCGCGAAATCGAATTCATCACCCAGGTATTCCAGCTGATCCGCGGCGGCCGTGAACCGGCGCTGCAGGGGCGTTCGCTGCTGCCGACGCTGCAGGCGGTGGGCGAGCTGGGGCTGCTGGAAAGCAAGCAGGTGCGGGCGCTGAGCGCCGCCTACCTGTTCCTGCGGCGGCTGGAGAACCTGCTGCAGGCGATCGGCGATCAGCAAACCCAGACGCTGCCGCAGGAGGCGCTCGATCAGGCCCGGTTGGCCTACGGCATGGGGTTGGCGGATTGGCCGGCGCTGATGGCGGCGCTGGACGTGCACATGCAGGCGGTGCGCGCGGTGTTCGACGACCTGATCGGTGACGATAGCCCGGATGTCGGCGAAGATCCCGATTACCAGCACTATCACAGTCTGTGGCAGGACGCGCTGGAGGAGAACGAGCTGGCGCCGCTGACGCCGCACCTGGACGAAGAGGCGCGTCGACAGATGCTGCGCACCATCGCCGATTTTCGTCACGACGTCGACAAGCGCACCATCGGCCCGCGCGGCCGCGACGTGCTCGATCAGCTGATGCCGCGCCTGCTGGCGGAGGTATGCCCGCGCCAGGACGCACCGACCGCGCTGGTGCGGCTGGCGCAGCTGCTGCTGAGCATCGTCACCCGCACTACCTATCTCGAGTTGCTGGTGGAGTACCATGCGGCGCTCAGCCATCTGATCCGCCTGTGCGCCGCGTCGCCGATGGTCGCCAACCAGCTGTCGCGTTACCCGCTGCTGCTGGACGAGCTGCTGGATCCGGCCACGCTGTATCAGCCGGTGGCGCTGGACGCCTACCGCAGCGAGCTGCGGCAGTATCTGCTGCGGGTGCCGGAAGACGACGAAGAGCAAAAGCTGGAGGCGCTGCGTCAGTTCAAACAGGCTCAGCAGCTGCGCATCGCCGCTGCGGATATCGCCGGCGCGCTGCCGGTGATGAAAGTGAGCGATCACCTGACTTATCTGGCTGAGGCGATCATCGACGCGGTGGTGCAACAGGCCTGGAGCGACATGGTGGCGCGCTATGGCCAGCCCACCCATTTGCAGGAGCGGGAGGGGCGCGGCTTTGCGGTGATCGGCTATGGCAAACTGGGCGGCTGGGAGCTGGGGTACAGTTCCGATCTCGATCTGGTGTTCCTGTTGGATTGCCCGCCGGAGGTGATGACCGACGGCGATCGCTGCATCGACGGCCGCCAGTTCTACCTGCGGCTGGCGCAGCGGGTGATGCATCTGTTCAGCACCCGCACGTCCTCGGGCATTCTGTATGAGGTGGACGCGCGCCTGCGGCCTTCCGGCGCCGCGGGGATGCTGGTCAGCACCGTCGAGGCGTTCGCCGACTACCAGCAAAACGAAGCCTGGACCTGGGAGCATCAGGCTCTGGTGCGCGCGCGCATCGTGCACGGCGATCCGGCGCTGCATCAGCAGTTCGACGCGATCCGGCGCGAGATCCTGTGCAAAACGCGCGATGCGCAGACCCTGAAGCGCGAAGTGCGCGAGATGCGCGAAAAGATGCGCAACCATCTCGGCAACAAGCAGCGCGATCTGTTTGATATCAAGGCCGATGAGGGCGGCATTACCGACATCGAATTTATCGCCCAATATCTGGTCTTACGCTATGCGCCGGGTGAACCGCGCCTGACGCGTTGGTCGGACAACGTGCGCATCTTCGAGCTGATGGCCAATTACGACATCATGCCGGATGAAGAGGCGCGCGCGCTGACCCAGGCCTATGTCACCATGCGCGACGAGATCCACCACCTGGCGCTGCAGGAACATTCCGGCAAGGTCGGCAGCGGGCTGTTTGCCGCCGAGCGCGAGCAGGTGCGCGCCAGCTGGGCCAAATGGCTGGATTAATACCTTTTTGCGGGTATTCCGGCGGTCTGTGGTAATATCTGCGCCACTAAAATTTTGTTCTTTTTTGGAGTTATCGGATGAAAGTTACGCTGCCTGATTTTCGCCGCGCCGGTGTGCTGGTGGTCGGTGACGTCATGTTGGATCGCTATTGGTATGGGCCGACCAGCCGCATTTCACCGGAAGCCCCGGTGCCGGTGGTCAAGGTCGATACCATCGAAGAGCGTCCCGGCGGCGCGGCTAACGTGGCGATGAACATCGCTTCGCTGGGCGCCACTTCCCGTCTGGTGGGCCTGACCGGCATCGACGATGCGGCGCGGGCGCTGAGCGCCAAGCTGAATGAAGTCAACGTGCGCTGCGACTTCGTCTCGGTGCCGACCCATCCGACCATTACCAAGCTGCGCGTGCTGTCGCGCAACCAGCAACTGATCCGTCTCGACTTCGAAGAAGGCTTCTCCAACGTTGATCCGCAGCCGATGCTGGAGCGCATTCAGCAGGCGCTGCCGCAGATCGGCGCGCTGGTGCTGTCCGATTACGCCAAGGGCGCGCTCAGCCAGGTGCAGGGCATGATCCAACTGGCGCGCGCCGCCAAGGTGCCGGTGCTGATCGATCCGAAAGGATCCGATTTCGAGCGCTATCGCGGCGCGACGCTGCTGACGCCGAACCTGTCCGAGTTCGAAGCGGTGGTGGGCCACTGTAAGGATGAAGCGGAACTGGTGGAACGCGGCATGAAGCTGGTGGCGGATTTCGAGCTGTCGGCGCTGCTGGTTACCCGTTCCGAACACGGCATGACGCTGCTACAGCCGGGCGTTGAGCCGCTGCACTTGCCGACCCAGGCGCAGGAAGTGTTCGATGTGACCGGCGCCGGCGACACCGTGATCGGCGTGCTGGCCGCCTCGCTGGCCGCCGGCAACTCGCTGGAAGAGTCCTGTTTCCTGGCCAATGCCGCCGCCGGCGTGGTGGTGGGCAAGCTCGGTACCTCCACCGTGTCGCCGATCGAACTGGAGAACGCGGTGCGCGGCCGCGCCGAGACCGGTTTTGGCGTGATGACCGAAGCGCAGTTGAAACAGGCCGTCGCGCAGGCGCGTCAGCGCGGCGAAAAAGTGGTGATGACCAACGGCATCTTCGACATTCTGCATGCCGGCCACGTCTCTTATCTGGCCAATGCTCGCAAGCTGGGCGATCGCCTGATCGTGGCGGTGAACAGCGATGCGTCGACCAAACGCCTGAAAGGGGAAAAACGCCCGGTCAACGCGCTGGAGAACCGCATGATTGTGCTGGGCGCGCTGGAAGCGGTGGATTGGGTGGTGCCGTTCGAGGAGGACACGCCGCAGCGCTTGATCGCCGACATCTTGCCGGATCTGCTGGTCAAAGGCGGCGATTACAAGCCGGAAGAGATTGCCGGCAGTGCGGAAGTGTGGGCCAACGGCGGCGATGTCAAAGTGCTGAACTTTGAAGACGGCCTGTCGACCACCAACATCATCAAAGCGATCAAAGACGGGCGCGGCTAACGCCGGGCGACGTAAAGAACAAGGGCGCGCGGTGCGCGCCCTTGGCGGGAATTATTCGTCTTCCTGTTTGGCGGCCGGCGCCGCGCTCAGCTTGCTTTCCAGCTCGGCCATGCGCTGTTCCAACAGCGCCAGCTTTTCGCGGGTGCGCAACAGCACCTGAGTCTGCACGTCGAACTCTTCGCGGTTAACCAAATCCAGGCGGGTCAACTGCGACTGCAGCACCTGACGGATTTTTTTCTCAACGTCTTCCCCGAATTCACGAACGCCTTTAGGCATGGACTCATGAACCTGGCGTGCGATTTGTTCGATTTTTTTCGGGTCAATCATGGCGTATCCCTTTCAGAGTTTAATAGCTGCCGCTTAGTGTAATGCGAGTTGCCCGCCGGATAAACACCATTAAGCGCATTCGCCGCGCGTGGCCGAATTGTGCTTTTGCCAATTGCCCTGTCTATCCATTAGCGTTATAGTCATCTTGCTTATTCTCAGGGCGGGGTGAAAGTCCCCACCGGCGGTAAATCACCTTCTACGGTGAAAGCCCGCGAGCGCTCAGCCAGCCTGTAAAGGCCGGTTAGAGGTCAGCAGATCCGGTGTAATTCCGGGGCCGACGGTTATAGTCCGGATGGGAGAGAGTAACGGTATCTGCCGGGCATGCGCCCGCTTGCGTTATTTTTTTAGCTATTGCTAGCTACTCCTCAAGATCGCCCTGGTTCTGGTAATCCATAATTTTTAATGAGGTTTTTTACCATGAATCAGACGCTACTTTCAGACTTCGGCACGCCGACAGAACGCGTTGAACGCGCGATCGACGCACTGCGCAACGGGCGCGGCGTGATGGTGCTCGATGATGAAAACCGTGAAAACGAAGGTGACATGATCTTCGCCGCGGAAACCATGACCGTTGAGCAGATGGCGCTGACCATTCGCCACGGCAGCGGCATCGTGTGCCTATGCATCACCGAAGAACGCCGTCAGCAGCTTGAGCTGCCGATGATGGTGACCAACAACTCCAGCCAGTTCCAGACCGCCTTCACCGTGACCATCGAAGCGGCGCAGGGCGTGACCACCGGGGTTTCCGCTTCCGATCGCCTGACCACCATCCGTGCGGCGGTGGCAGACAGCGCCAAGCCGAGCGACCTGAACCGTCCGGGCCACGTGTTCCCGCTGCGCGCGCAGCCGGGCGGCGTGCTGAGCCGTCGCGGCCACACCGAAGCGACCATCGATCTGGTCTCCATGGCCGGTTTCAAACCTGCCGGCGTGCTGTGTGAACTGACCAACGACGATGGCAGCATGGCGCATGCGCCGGAAGTGATCGCCTTCGCCAAACAGCACGACATGGTGGTGCTGACCATCGAAGATCTGGTGGCCTACCGCCAGGCGCACGAGAAAAAAGCCAGCTGATAGCCGGCCGCTTTCAACGATAAAAAAGCCGCGTAATGCGGCTTTTTTGTATCTACCGTTCTGACAGGCGTTCGCCGATGCGGCTGGCGTAATTCATCACGTGGAAGGTGTAGTTCTCCTCAACCGTACCCTGGAACAGATGTGCCCAGGGGCCGATGGCGTAGATGCCGAGATCTTCCCCGCCGTGCGTCTCGCTTTTCAGCGGCACCAGCGCCGGCTGAATAAAGTCGGGCGCGGTGGTTTGCTCCATGGTCAATGCCGGGCGCTCGGTCAGCGGGATCGCGCCGCCGGGGCCGTTGGCGAAACCGAGGGTGGTGTAGGGCTTGCCGTCGCTGCCCAGCCGAGGTTTACCGTCGACGCCGACGGAAATGCCGAGGATAGGATTGCCGCGCTTGGCATAGCCGGCGATGGTCAGCGTGTGGCTGTGATCGCCGGTCACGATCACCAGCGTTTCGTCCAGGTTGACCTTGCCGACAATGGTTTTCACCGCCTCGTTCAGGGCGACCGCGTCGCTTAGCGTGCGGTAGGCGTTGCCGTTATGGCTGCCGTGATCGACGCGCCCGCCTTCCACCAGCAGCAGATAGCCTTCGGGATTCCTGGCCAAAATATCGATGGCCTTGCCGGTCATTTCCGCCAGCGAAGGCTCTCCCGCCGCGTCTTGCCGCCGGTCATGCTCGAAGTTCATGTGCGACGGCTCGAACAGGGCCAGCAAATGGTCGACGTTGCCCGGTTCGATTTTGTCGAACTGGGCCTGATTCCAGACGTATTGTCCGCGCTCGCCGTAGCGTTGCAGCCAGGCCTGCGTCAGGTCACGGCCGTCCCTTCTGGCGCCTTTCTTGCCGGGATATTCCGGATCGCTCACGCTGTCGGGCAGGAAGTTGGCGCGCCCGCCGCCCATCGCCACGTTCAGGCCGTTGCCGTATTTCATTTCCACCAGCTGGCGCGCGATGTCGCGGCAGCCTGCGGTCAGGGCATCCGCCGGCATTTTGGCGTCAGACTCCCAGTCGCGGTTGGCGATATGGGCATAGGTGGCGCCCGGCGTGGCGTGGGTAATGGTCGCGGTCGTCACGGCGCCGGTGGACATGCCGAGCGTTGCGGCCATCTCCCACAGCGTGGTGACGGCCTTGGTTTGCTGATCCTCGCAGTTGTTGAGGGCGGCCGTATGGTTGAGACCCATCAGATCGTTGATGGTTTTGACGCCGGTGGTCATCGCCACCGCGCTGGGCGCGGAGTCGGTGATTTGGGCGTCGGCAGAATAGGTTTTGGCTGCCGCCAGATAGGGGAAGGCTTCCCAGGCCAGCACGTTGGATTCGCCGTCCACGCCGCGCTGCTGTCCTTCAAAAATACGGGCGGCGGTCACGGTGGAAAACCCCATGCCGTCACCGACCACCAGAATGACGTTTTTAGCGCGGTTGGTGTTTGGGGTCTGTTTCAGTCGCTGTTGCAGCTGAGCTTGCGCCTGAAGGAAGTAAGGGTCTTCGCGCTGCGTCAGCGGCGCGTTGTCCGTCGCTTTGGCGGCTGCCGCCCCGGTGGCTAACAAGGACATGGAAAGCGCCAGGCGGGTTGCCAGTGTGAGTCTGAACATGAATTCCTCCTTGGTGAGACGTGATTCCCGTAGCGCCGACGGGCTGCCAACACCCTGTCGACGGCAGGAGGAGTGTATCGATTGTGTTAACAAAAAATACATAAATTGTTCACAATTTAGATCTGTGTGGCAGTAATGCCATTGTATTCATGATTTTTATTAATCATTTGAAAATCATTCATTTTTTAACTTTTTGTTTGCCGGTGCATTTTTGCGATTTTTAATTCAAATTTATTGAATATCTTCATCACGGTTATCCGGCTGTGTTGCTGCGGCAAAGCGCGTAATGTAACGCCATAGCACAATTTGAACTAAGGATCGCTCTATGAACACCTCTCGTATGCCGGCACTGTTTCTTGGCCACGGTAGCCCGATGAACGTGCTGGAAGACAACCGCTACACCCAGGCATGGCGTGCGTTGGGTGAGTCATTGCCGCGTCCGAAGGCGATCGTGGCGGTTTCTGCGCATTGGTATACCCGCGGCACTGCGGTCACCGCGATGGAAAAACCCAAAACCATTCACGACTTCGGCGGGTTCCCGCAGGCGCTGTTTGATACCCGCTACCCTGCGCCGGGTTCCCCCGCGCTGGCTGCGCAGCTGCAGCACATTCTGGCGCCGGTGCCGGTAACGGCGGATCTCGGCGAGTGGGGGTTGGATCACGGCACCTGGGGCGTATTGATCAAGATGTATCCCAATGCCGATATCCCGGTGGTGCAGCTCAGCGTCGACGGCACTCAGCCGGCGGCTTACCACTATGAGCTGGGCCGCAAACTCGCGGCGCTGCGGGATGAGGGCGTGATGATCGTCGCCAGCGGCAACGTGGTACACAACCTGCGCATGGTGAAATGGCAGGGCGATACCAGCGCCTATCCGTGGGCGGAGTCTTTCAATAACTTTGTCCGGGATAACCTGCGTTATCGGGGCGATAACCACCCGCTGGTGGATTTCATGCGCCATGAGGGCGCGGCGCTGTCGAACCCGACGCCGGAACACTATCTGCCATTGCTGTATGTGCTCGGCGGCTGGGATGGAAAAGAGGCCATCAGCGTGCCGATCGACGGTATCGAAATGGGAGCGCTGAGCATGCTGTCGGTGCAGGTGGGCTAAAGAAAAACGCCAGTCAGAGACTGGCGTTTTTGCCTTCAGCGGGGCGATCAGCCGAGGATGGTGTGCGGATAGAAGCGCGACAGATCCTGCGTGATCAGTTCGCGATCTTCGCGCAGGCCGATGCCGCAGGGTTGATCGTTCACCAGCCAGCTGCCGATCAGCGTGTAGCTGTCTTCGAACTTCGGCAGCGGATGGAACTGCTGCACGATCATGCCTTCTTCACCGTACGGTCCATCGACGCGCGCCACTTCCTGACCGTTTTCGACGATCTGGATATTGGCGCCTTCGCGTGAGAACAGCGGTTTGGTGACGTAATGATCCATCGGCGGATGATCGTCTTGCGCGAAATAAGCCGGCAGCAGGTTAGGGTGATTCGGGAACATTTCCCACAGCAGCGGCAGCAGCGCCTTGTTGGAGATGATGCTTTTCCAGGCCGGCTCCAGCCAGCGCACGCCGGCGTCTTCCAGCTTGGTGGAGAACATCTCGCGCAGCATGAATTCCCACGGATAGAGCTTGAACAGGTTGCCGATCACCTGATCCTGCAGATCGGTGAACTGGCCTTTCTCGCCGAGGCCGATCTCTTCCATGAACAGGAACTCGGTCGGCAGACCGGCTTCCTGCGCGCAGTCCTGCAGGTATTGCACCGTGCCGCGATCTTCTTCGCTGTCCTGGCAGCAGGCCAGGTGCAACAGGCCGAAGCCGTGATGCGCTTTCAGCTCGGCGAAACGCTCGATCAGTTTCTCCTGCAGGCTGTTGTACTGATCCGATTCCGGATCCAGCTTGCCGGCGTTGATCTGGTCTTCCAGCCACAGCCATTGGAAGAAGGCCGCTTCATACAGTGAGGTGGGCGTATCGGCGTTGTTCTCCAGCAGCTTCGGCGGATTGACGCCGTCGTAGGCCAGATCGAGACGCGAATACAGCGATGGCTGGTTGGTGCGCCAGGAGCTGCGCACGAATTCCCAGGTGTGTTTCGGGATGCAGAACTTGGCCATCAGCTCATCGCTGGCGACCACTTTCTCCACCACCTGCAGGCACATCTGATGCAGCTCGGCGGTGGCATTTTCGATCTCTTCAATCTGCGCCAGCGTGAACTGGTAATAGGCGTCTTCACACCAGTACGGCTCGCCGTACATGGTGTGGAAACGGAAGCCGAACTCGGTCGCTTTTTCGCGCCAGTCCGGGCGCTCGGTAATGGCAATACGTTTCATGCATCAACCGCCCATGCTGCGAGAGCCGGAGTTGGAGGTGGCGCTGCTGCGCTGCATGCTGGTCTGCTTGGCCACGGTCTCGCCGAAACCGCCGCGGGTCACGGTGTTGGTGACCGCAGGCTTCGGCGCCATGGCGGTTTTCGGCACCGTCATGGTGCGGCCGCCGGCGGTGGCCGGGCCGTAGCTCTTGCCGCTGGCGTCGACAAACTTGCCGTTCGCCGGGCTGGCGGCGTTCTTGGAGGTGAACAGCGGCTGCTGCGCGAAGCCGGAACCGCCCATCAGGCGGCCCATCATGTAGCCCGCCATCAGCGGCATCCAGAAGCTGCCGCTGCTTTGCGATTCCGCCGCCATGCCGGCCTGCGCCGGAGCCGGCGCCTGGGTGCACTGCGCTTCGCCGAACTCGGCGACGCAGTCTTCGCGGGTGGCGTATTTCGGCGCGGTTTTCGCCGCTTCTTTCAGGGCGTTGTTGTAGGCGGTGGTGCACTGCTCGCTCATCGAAGGGTTGGCGCGCGAACAGTCATCGGCATTCTGATACAGGGAGACCGTTTCATCGCTCTTCTCGCAGCCGGCCAGCATAAAGACGGCGCTGATCGCCAAGGCCACGGGCGCGACACGGTAGCTGCGCCAGGATTTGCGGAACGTCTCTTGGTTGATGTTTTTTGTCCGTTTCATCGTTATCAATCCCATCATGCGGGCTGTTTTCGCCCTTTCCCAGTAGTGGCGCTAAGGATAGGGGAAACATGGTCAAAATTAAAGCTGAAACGCCCGCAGAATCCACTCTTTACGCAGTTATACGTTGGGGTGTGCGCCAGTTCGCTTTCGCGGCGAAAAAACGCGCGTTGGCGTTTCATCATGAAACGTTATCGCTATGATGATGTTCCATAATGGAACAAAAATCGCGTGGCTCGCCAGGCGGGCGGCAGACGCTCATAGTCGAAGCACAACAACAAGCCGGCGGCGAAGTCGGCGCGTCATCACCTGATATCTGAACGTTACCATCGCCAACTCCCTACAAGGATCCGGTTATGTTGAGAATCATCCAGTCACCAGGCAAATACATTCAGGGCGCCAATGCGCTGGCCGCCGTCGGCGAATACGCCAAATCCCTCGCCGACCATTATTTCGTGATCGCCGACGACTTCGTGATGCAGTTGGCGGGCGACACCCTGATGGGCAGCCTGCAGCAGCACGGCGTGAAACATCATGCGGCCCGCTTCAACGGCGAGTGCTGCCGTAAAGAGATAGACCGGCTTGGCCGCGAGCTGCAGACCCACGGCTGCCGCGGGGTGATCGGCGTCGGCGGCGGCAAGACGCTCGACACCGCCAAGGCCGTCGCCCACTACCAACGGCTGCCGGTGGTGCTCATTCCCACCATCGCCTCCACCGATGCGCCGACCAGCGCGCTGTCGGTTATCTACACCGAACAGGGCGAATTCGCCGAATACCTGATCTACCCGCGCAACCCGGACATGGTAGTGATGGACAGCGCCATCATCGCCAAAGCGCCGGTGCGCCTGCTGGTAGCCGGCATGGGCGACGCGCTCTCCACCTATTTCGAAGCGCAGGCCTGCTTCGACGCTCAGGCCACCAGCATGGCCGGCGGCAAATCGACGCTGGCGGCGCTCAGTCTGGCGCGGCTGTGCTACGACACGCTGCTGGCCGAAGGGGTGAAGGCCAAGCTGGCGGTCGAGGCCGGCGTGGTGACGGAAGCGGTGGAACGCATCATTGAGGCCAATACGTATCTGAGCGGCATCGGCTTCGAGAGCAGCGGGCTGGCGGCGGCGCACGCCATTCACAACGGTTTCACCGTGCTGGAGGAGTGTCACCACCTGTATCACGGCGAAAAAGTGGCGTTCGGCACCCTGGCGCAGCTGGTGCTGCAGAACAGCCCGATGGCGCAGATTGAAACCGTGCTGGCGTTTTGTCATGGCATCGGCCTGCCGATCACGCTGGCGCAGATGGGCGTTACCGGCGACGTGGCGACGAAGACGATGGCGGTGGCCGAGGCCAGCTGCGCCGTCGGCGAAACCATTCACAACATGCCGTTCAAGGTCACCCCTGCCGGCGTGCAGGCGGCGATCCTGACGGCGGATCGGCTCGGCGCCGCCTGGCTGCTGCGTCATTGATACCGTTGGGGCGCGGTGCGCCGCGCCCCTGGCTTACAGAGGAAACCATCGTGAAAAAACTGATTAATCAGGTCGAGTCGGTGTTGGAAGAGCAGTTGCAGGGGCTGGCGGAGGCTCATCCCGAGTTGCTGGTGCATGCGGATCCGGCGTTCGTCACCCGCGCCGACGCGCCGGTAGCGGGCAAAGTGGCAATTCTGTCCGGCGGCGGCAGCGGCCACGAGCCGATGCACTGCGGTTTCGTCGGTGAAGGGATGCTCGACGGCGCCTGTCCGGGCGAGATTTTCACCTCGCCGACGCCGGATAAAATGTACGAGTGCGGTCAGGCGATCGACGGCGGCGCCGGGGTACTGCTGCTGATCAAGAACTACACCGGCGACGTGCTCAACTTCGAAACCGCCACCGAGCTGCTGCACGACAGCGGCGTCGCGGTGGCGACGGTGCTGGTGGATGACGACGTGGCGGTCAAGGACAGCCTGTTTACCGCCGGGCGGCGCGGGGTGGCCAACACCGTGCTGATGGAGAAATTGCTGGGCGCCGCCGCGGCGCGCGGCGACGATCTGGACAGCGTGGTGACGCTGGGGCATCGCATCAACAACCACGGGCATTCGATCGGTATCGCGCTGGGCGCCTGTACCGTCCCCGCCGCCGGCAAACCGTCGTTCACCCTGGCGGAGAACGAGATGGAGTTCGGCGTCGGCATTCACGGCGAGCCGGGCATTGCGCGCCGTCCGTTCACCACGCTCAACGCGGCGGTGGATGACATGTTCCATACGCTGATCGACCACGGCCACTATCAGCGCACGATCCGCGTCTGGGATCGCCAACAGGGTGAGTGGCGCGACGAGATGCAGACCAAGCAGCCGCTGACGCGCGGCGATCGGGTGATCGCGTTGGTCAACAACCTGGGCGCCACGCCGCTGTCCGAGCTGTACGGCGTGTACCATCGGCTGGCGGAGCGCTGCGCCGAGGCGGGCATCATCATCGAACGCAACCTGGTGGGCGCGTATTGCACTTCGCTCGATATGCAGGGCGTGTCCATCACGTTGTTGAACGTGGACGACGAACTGTTGTCCTTGTGGGATGCGCCGGTGAAAACGCCTGCGCTGCGTTGGGGTTGCTGAGGAGGAATTATGGCGTTGACCAAACCACAGGTCGTCGATTGGCTGATGCGTTGCGGCGAAGTGTTCAGCCGAGAGCGCGATTTTCTTACCCAACTGGACACCGAGATCGGCGATGCCGACCACGGCCTGAACATGAATCGCGGTTTCAATAAGGTGGTGGAAAAGCTGCCGTCGGTGGCGGACAAGGATATCGGCTTTATCCTGAAAAACACCGGCATGACGCTGCTGTCGAGCGTAGGCGGCGCCAGCGGTCCGCTGTTCGGCACCTTCTTCATCCGCGCGGCGCAGGCGGCGAACGCCAAGCAAAGCCTGGATCTGGCGGAGCTGCATCAAATGATGCAGGAAGGGGTGGAAGGCGTGGTGATGCGCGGCAAGGCGGAGCCGGGCGACAAGACCATGTGCGATGCCTGGTGGCCGGTGGTGGAAAGCCTCGGCCAGTCCGCGCAGCAGAACCTGAGCGTGGCGGAGGCGCTGCAGCGCGCCGCCGACAGCGCCGAGCGGGCGGTGGAGAGCACCATCACCATGCAGGCGCGCAAGGGGCGGGCCAGTTACCTGGGCGAGCGCAGCATCGGCCACCAGGATCCCGGCGCCACTTCGGTGATGCTGATGATGAAAACGCTGGCCGAGGTCGCCGGCAGTTAGCAGGAGGCGAGATGATTAATATCGTGGTGGTGTCGCACAGCGCGTTGCTGGCGCGCGGCGTTGAGCAACTGGCGCGGCAGATGATGCGCGGCGACGGCTGCAAGTTGGCGCTGGCGGCGGGCGTGGATGACGAAGAGCACCCGATCGGTACCGACGCGGTCAACGTCATGGAGGCGATCGAAGCGGTCGCCGACGGCGATGGCATTCTGGTGCTGATGGATCTGGGCAGCGCGCTGCTCAGTGCCGAAACCGCGCTCGATCTGCTGGATCCGGAGTTGGCCGCCAAGGTGCGGCTGTGCGCCGCGCCGCTGATCGAAGGCACGCTGGCGGCGGTGGTGGCCGCCAACTCCGGCGCTTCGCTGGAGCAGGTGGTGGCGGAGGCGCAGGGGGCGCTGCAGGCCAAGCAGGCGCAATTGGGCGAGGCTTCACCGGCCGCGAAGCGCGCGGCCTTGCCGCTGGCGCAGGGCAAAAGCGCAACCTGGACGGTGCAGAACCCGCACGGACTGCACGCGCGCCCGGCGGCGCGGCTGGTCGAAGCGCTGGCGCCGTTCAAGGCTGAGCTGGTGCTGGAAAAACAGGGGCAGTGCGTCGATCCGCGCAGCCTCAATCAGCTGGCGCTGCTGCAGGTGCGCCACGGCGACACCATCCGTTTGATCGCCGACGGCGCGCAGGCGGACGAGGCGCTGGCGGCGTTCAAAACGCTGGCGGAGCAGCATTTCGGCGAGACGGTCTCCGAGCGGCAGCAGCCTTCGCTGCACGGCATTCCGGTGGCGGAAAGCGTCACCAGTGGGCCGGTGTTCCAGGCCCGCAGTGTCTGGCCGTCAGCCGCCGAGCGCCGGATCGGCGCGGACGAGGTGTTGGGCGAACAGCAACGCCTGCGGGAGGCGCTGCAGCACACGTTGAGCGATCTCAACCGGCTGGCGGAGCGCACCGGCACGCTGATCGGCAAGCCGCAGGCGGCTATCTTCGGCGCCCACAGCATGCTGCTGGACGATCCGGATCTGCAGCAGGCGGCTTACACCCGCATTGCGCAGCAGTTGTGCAGCGCCGAGCAGGCTTGGCGGCAGGTGCTGGAGGCGATCGCCGAAGAGTACCGCGAGTTGGATGACGACTACATGCGGGCGCGCGAACTGGACGTGCGCGACATGCTGCGCCGCACGCTGTGCCACCTGCAGGGGCAGCCGCTGCCGACCATTGCGCTCGCAGAGCCGTCAATACTGGTGATGGATGAGCTGATGCCCTCAGAGGTAGTGATGCTGGATCGCCGACTAGTGCTCGGCATCTGCCTGAGCGGCGGCAATGCCCTCTCGCACAGCGCCATTCTGGCGAAGGCGATGGGCATTCCGATGGTGGTCGGCATGCAGGATTGCCTGAGCAAAACCCGCAGCGGCCAGAAGGCGATGCTGGACGCCGCGCGCGGGGTGTTGCAGCTCAGCCACTAGGCGCGCAGCTTGAACTGGCGGATGTCGATCCCGTGCTGTTTGATCTTCCGCCACAGCGTGGTGCGGCCGATGCCCAGCAACTGCGCCATTTCCGTCAGTTGGCCGCGGCTGACGGTCGCCGCCCGCAGGATCGCCTGGCGCTCCATGTCCGTCAGCGTCAACAGCGGTGCGCCGGGCTGCGGATCGCTTTCCAGCAGCGACGGTTGGCCGAGCAGGTGCGCCGGCAGGTCCGCCAGCTGGATGTGGTGGCCGTGGCAAATCATTGCCGCGCGCTCCACCACCCCTTTCAGTTCCAAATCGTTGCCCGGCCACAGATAGAGCGCCAGCTGAGCCATCACCTCGTCATCCACCTGGAAGCGACACTGAAAATGTTGCTCCAGCGTGCGCAGATGATGTTTGACCAGCAGCGGAATATCGCTCAGCCGCTGACGCAGCGGCGGGATTTGGATCTCGAACGCCTGCAGGCTGTAAAACAGCTGGCGGCGGAAGCGGTTTTGCTGCACCAGCAGCGGCAGGTCGGCGGCGCTGCCGGCGATCACCCGCACATCGACCGGGATCACCCGGCTGGAATTGAGGCGGATCACCACGCCGGTTTTCAGCACCTGCAGCAGCGCCGACTGCATCTCCGCCGGCAGGTATTCGATCTGTTCCAGGTACAGCGTGCCGCCGTTAGCCAATTCGAATTTACTGAGCTGGCCCGCCTCTTCTTCGCTGGCGTCGCTGCCCAGCAGCTCACGCAGCCCCTGCGCCTGCGGCAGCAGTTGGCAGTTGAGGGCGATATACGGCCCGGCGGCGCGTTCGCCGGCGTTGTGGATAGCCTGGCTGAGCAGCTCTTTGCCAACGCCTTCTTCTCCGCGCAACAGGATCGGATGCTGGCCTTTGGCCGCCTGCTGCCCGTAACGGATCAGTCGCCGCATTTCCAGCGAGGCGGAAGGCATCTGTTCGAAGCTGTGGCTGACGCGCCCCAGCTGGCTGCTGACATATTGGCGCAGCCGTTCGAGCGGGTGCAGCAGGGCGATGAAACTGCAGCGATCGCCGTCGAAAATCGGCTTGAGCGTCAGCAAGGCGGCGATAAACTGCCGCTGGCTTTCGAAGGTGACTTCGACGTGTTGCAGCGGTTGGCGATCGGCGATGGCGCGCTTGAGCAGCGCGGGCAGCGTCAACAGCTGCGCCAACGGTTTGCCCTGGCTCTGCTGTTCGTCCAGCTTCAGCAGGCCGGCGGCGCGTTGGTTGATGTATTGCAGGTAGCCGCGGTGATCCCAGGCCATGACGCCGTCGTCGACGCCGTCCAGCAGGCCGTAAAGCTGATTCAGATGGCGGTTGGATTCCGCCAGCAGGCCGTCGGCGTTCAGCGAGTTGCCGATTTCGCGGGCGATGGCCAGCGTCAGCGACAGATCGCCGGCGGCGCAGTCGGCCAGCAGGCAGCCCAGCGCGATCGAGCCGCGCTGGCGGCCGCTGTTGTCGTAGACCGGCGTGGCGCAGAACGACCAGCCGTGCAGCGCTCGGCGCACGTGTTCTTTACCGCTCACCCGCACCGGGTGGCCTTCCGCCGCCGCCAGCGCCGGGGCATTGGTGCCTATCTGCCCTTCGGCCCAGTAAGCGCCGGGGGCGAATCCCAGTTGCTGCAGATGCTCCCAGGTTTGGGCGTCGCCGCAGCGCCACAGCATGCAGCCGCTCTCGTCGAGGATCATCAGCAGGCAACGCCGCGGCTCCATGTATTCACAGGCGTCTTCCAGCGCCGCCTGGCCGAGCGTCAGCAGATCGTTCTTGCGGCGGCAAATCGATTCGAAGGTGGCGCCCTGCGCACGGTGCGGCGCTTGCCAGACATCGGGCTGCATCAGGCTGCGGCAACGCAGCCAGGAGGCGTACACCGCCGGCGTCGGGCGCAGCGGCGGCGGCAGTTCGCCGTCGTTAATCAGTTGCTGCCAACGTGAATCGTTGTCCATCGAACCTCATCCAACTGCGAAAACGAGAGTGACGATGATATCACCTGGCGCAGCGGCGGCTGTGAGGCGGCGGGCAGAAGCGGGGAAAATCGGGACAAAAAAACGGGGCGCGGCGCAGGCCGGACCCCGTGTTTGTCAGCGTGCGGACATCAGTTGCGGAATGGGTTGCCGCTGTGGCGAGCCGGTTGGCTGGTGGTAACGGCCGGCGCGGATGCGCGAGTGGCCGCCGGTGCCGGCGCCGCAGTCTGTTGCATCGGCGCATTGTCCTGATAACCGTCCGCATAGGCGTCCTGCGCGCGGTTTTGCGGTGCGACGGCGTCAGGCGCGGTCGATACCGGCTTGCCCAACGCGCCGTTCAGCAGCAGCAGATCGTTCTGGTTCAGCGTGCCGAGCGCCGACTTGATGTTCAGCTGGTTGATCAAATAGGTATAACGCGCGTCGGACAGCTGACGTTTGGCGTTATACAGCGTGGTGGTGGCGTCCAGCACATCGACGATGGTGCGGGTACCGACCTGATAACCGGCTTCCATCGCGTCCAGGGAGCTCTGTGCGGAGATCACCGCCTGTTTGTAGGCGTTGATGCTGCTGATCGAAGCGTTAACGTTGTTGAACGATGAACGCACGGTCTGCACCACGCTGCGGTGAGCGCTTTCCAGCTGCTCGCTGGCGCCGACGAAGCCGTACTGCGCTTGTTTAACCTGCGAGTTGGTCGCGCCGCCGCTGTACAGCGGCAGGTTGAAGCTGATGCCCACTTTATTTTGGCCCGCATCGGAGTCGCTGTAGCGTGCGGCATTTGCGCCGCCGGTGTTTGAGCCGTTGTATTTGGTATTGCTGATGCCGGTTGACGCGCTGACGTCAATCGTCGGCATATAGCCGGTTTGGGCTGCGCGGATCTGTTCGCGCGCCAGATCCTGGCTCAGGCGGGCGGACAGCAGGCTCAGGTTGCGCGCTTCCGCTTCTTTCAGCAGGTTGTTCACCGCTTCCGGGCGCTGGGTGCTGAAGCGATCGGTGTTCAGCGAGGCCAGCTCAGGGTAGAAGCTGCCGGTGACCTGACGCAGCGTTTCCAGCGCGTTGTCCAGATCGTTGCGGGCGGAGACTTCCGCCGCCAGCACGGTGTCATAGTTCGAGCGGGCGTTCTGCACGTCGGTGATCGCCACCAGGCCCACGTTGAAGCGCTGAGTGGTTTGATCCAGCGTGCGGTACACCGCGTCTTTCTGCGCCTGGGTGTACGACAGCGTGTCGATCGCCTTCAGCACGTTAAAGTAGGCGGTGGCGGTGTTGAGAATCAGCGACTGCTCTGCGGTCTGGAAGGTGACGTCGGAGATGCCGGCGCTCTTTTCCTGCAGCGTCAGCTGGCGCCATTTCGACATGTCGAAGAGGGTCTGCGTCAATGCCAGCGAACCGCTGGTGACGTTGCTGTTAACGCCATTGCTGTCACGATAACCGTTGGTGTAATCGTAACCTGCGGTTAAACCGAGCTGCGGCAGCAGCGGGCTGCGCGCTTCATTGATCTTTTCGAATGCGGCGTCGCGGTCAGCAGCACTTTTGCGCAGATCCGGGTTACTTTCCCTGGCCTGTTTGTAGACCTGCAGCAGGTTCTCTGCCTGGCTCATTGCACTGAAGCCGCCCAGGCTCAGTCCGATAAGAAGGGGGAGCAGTTTCTTCATTTGCATTCCTTGTTGTGCAGCAATATTGCTATGTTAGCGCTGACGATAGACGAAATAGTTGCCGATTCTAGCAGAGTCTGCGGTACGCATCAGGTGGCTGAATGTGCCATCTCACGTAACTTTTACCTTTCAGACCGCCCATTTACCTTGGCGTACTGCCCGGGCCGACTGCAGCTGATATTATGGCTGACAATCAGGATTGTTTCCCGCTATTACCCGCGAGCGCACAAACGCGCCGCGTCCGGCGGCGAAAAACAGCCTAACATAAAGCGGCGGCGGTGAGACCCGCTGTTTCTGTCATCAAAACCGTTTATTTTATCGGCATACTCACGCAGGAGAATTCGCGCATGAACCGTTCGCAGCCGTCACCCGTCACCTTCGATAAAAAAGATGTAGAAATTATTGCACGCGAGACGCTGTACCGTGGTTTTTTTTCACTCAATTTATACCGGTTTCGCCATCGCTTGTTCAATGGCGAAATGAGTCCTGAAATCACGCGTGAAATTTTCGAGCGCGGCCATGCGGCGGTGCTGCTGCCCTACGACCCGGTGCGCGATGAAGTGGTGCTGATTGAACAACTGCGCATCGCCGCGGTCGATACCAGTAATTCGCCCTGGCTGCTGGAAATGGTGGCGGGTATGATCGAAACCGGCGAAAGCGTCGAAGACGTGTGCCGCCGCGAAGCGCAGGAAGAAGCCGGCGTGGTGGTCGGGCGCTGCAAGCCGGTGCTGAGCTATCTGGCCAGCCCCGGCGGCACCAGCGAACGCTTGTCGATCATGGTCGGCGAGGTGGACGCCGGCACCGCCGAAGGCATCCACGGCCTGGCGGAAGAGCATGAAGATATTCGCGTCCATGTGGTCAGCCGTGAGCAGGCTTACCGCTGGGTGGAAGAGGGCGCGATCGATAACGCCGCATCAGTGATTGCATTGCAATGGCTGGCGTTGCACCATGAATCGTTGAGAAAAGAGTGGGCCAACTAATGAAACAGCGCTATACCCCTGATTTCCCCGAAATGATGAGATTGTGCGAAACCAACTTCGCGCAATTGCGCCGCTTGCTGCCGCGCAACGACGAAGCGGGCGAAACGGTGACTTATCAGGTGAACGGCGCCGGCTATCGTTTGACCATCGTTGAGTCCACGCGTTACACGTCGCTGGTGGAGATCGAGCAGATCTTTCCGGCGGTCAGCTACTGGAGCCTGCCCGCGATGTCGGTGCGGTTATACCATGACGCCATGGTTGCGGAAGTGTGTTCCAGTCAGCAGATCTACCGCTTTAAAGCGCGTTATGATTATCCTAATAAAAAGTTGCATCAACGCGACGAAAAGCATCAAATTAACCAGTTTCTTGCTGATTGGCTGCGCTACTGTTTGGCGCATGGAGCGATGGCGGTTCCGGTTTGTTAGACAGACTGAAATAACAAAGGACACCATTTGGAAAGCCTGTTTAAACTGCCCGTGGCGAGTGGGGCCGCGGTCAGGATTCTACAAATAACAGATACCCACCTTTTTGCCGGCGAACACGAGACGTTGCTCGGCATCAATACCTATCGCAGCTATCACGCGGTGCTGGACGCCATTCAGGCGCAGCGCTGCGATGTCGATTTGATCGTCGCCACGGGAGATTTGGCGCAGGATCATTCGCAGGAGGCGTACCGCCACTTCGCCGCCGGCATCGCGCAACTGCCGGCCCCGTGCGTGTGGCTGCCGGGCAACCACGATTTCCAACCGGCGATGGTCGACGCGTTGGCCGCCGCCGGCATCGCCCCTTCCAAGCAGGTGCTGCTGGGCGATAACTGGCAGGTGCTGATGTTGGACAGCCAGGTGTTCGGCGTACCGCACGGCGAGCTGAGCGAATACCAGCTCGAGTGGATGGAGCGCTGCCTGCAGGCGCACCCCGAGCGTTACACGCTGTTGCTGCTGCACCACCATCCGCTGCCTTCCGGCTGCACCTGGCTCGATCAGCACAGCCTGCGCAACCCGCATATGCTGGGCGCGATCCTGTTGCGCTACCCGAAGGTGAATACCGTGGTGTGCGGTCATATTCACCAGGATCTGGATCTGGAATGGCAGGGCCGGCGTCTGTTGGCGACGCCGTCCACCTGCGTGCAATTCAAGCCGCACTGCACTAACTTTACCATCGACGACGTCTCCCCCGGCTGGCGTTACCTCGATCTGCTGCCGGACGGCCGCGTCGAGACGCAGGTGTTCCGCCTGGAAAACGACGATTTCCGCCCCGATATGGACTCGGATGGATACTGATGCCTTCGACACTGCTCTACCTGCACGGTTTCAACAGCTCGCCGCAGTCGGCCAAGGCGGTGGCCTTCAAGGCCTGGCTGGCCGAACACCATCCCGCTATCGAGATGCTGGTGCCGCAGCTGCCGGCCTTTCCGGCGGAGGCCGCCGAAATGCTGGAAAATCTGGTGCTGGAACGCGCCGGACAAACGCTCGGATTGGTGGGGTCCTCGCTGGGCGGCTATTACGCCACCTGGCTGTCGCAGTGTTTTTCGCTGCCGGCGGTGGTGGTCAACCCGGCGGTCAAGCCGTTTGAGCTGCTGGTCGACTATCTCGGCGCCAACGAGAACCCCTACACCGGCCAGCAATATGTGTTAGAGTCTCGTCACGTTTACGATCTGAAAGTGATGCAGATCGATCCTTTGGAGTCGCCGGATTTAATCTGGCTGCTGCAGCAAACGGGCGATGAAATTCTCGATTACGGCCAGGCAGTGGCGTATTACACCGCGTGTCGGCAAACGGTGGAGTCGGGTGGAAACCACGCCTTCGTCGGTTTCGAGCACTACTTCCCCCAGATTGTGGATTTTTTAGGGCTAAACGCGGTCTGACGGACCGTTCCGGCACCTCCCTTTAACCACGAAAAAATAATCAACGATGACTCAATCCAGCTATAACGCTGATGCCATTGAAGTACTCAGCGGTCTAGAACCAGTGCGCCGTCGTCCCGGCATGTATACCGACACGACGCGCCCAAACCACCTCGGCCAAGAGGTAATCGATAACAGCGTCGACGAAGCGTTGGCCGGACACGCCAAGCGTATCGACGTGATCCTGCACGCCGATCAGTCGCTGGAAGTGATCGACGACGGCCGCGGCATGCCGGTGGACATCCACCCGGAAGAGGGCGTGCCGGCGGTTGAGTTGATCCTGTGCCGACTGCACGCCGGCGGTAAATTCTCGAATAAAAACTACCAGTTCTCCGGCGGCCTGCACGGCGTTGGGATCTCGGTGGTCAACGCCCTGTCGAAGCGGGTGGAAGTCAACGTGCGCCGCGACGGCAACGTCTACGGCATCGCCTTCGAAAACGGCGACAAAGTGCAAGATCTGACGGTGACCGGCACCTGCGGCAAACGCAACACCGGCACCAGCGTGCACTTCTGGCCGGACGAACAGTTCTTCGACAGCCCGCGTTTCTCGGTATCGCGCCTCACTCACCTGCTGAAAGCCAAAGCGGTGCTGTGCCCCGGCGTTGAGATCTATTTCATCGACAAGGTGAACAACACCGAGCAGCGCTGGTGCTACCAGGACGGCCTGACCGACTACCTGATGGAAGCGGTTAACGGCCTGATCACCCTGCCGGAAGCGCCGTTCGTCGGCAATTTCGCCGGTGATACCGAAGCGGTGGACTGGGCGCTGCTGTGGCTGCCGGAAGGCGGCGAGCTGCTGACCGAAAGCTACGTCAACCTGATCCCGACCATGCAGGGCGGCACCCACGTCAACGGTCTGCGTCAGGGGCTGCTGGACGCGATGCGCGAGTTTTGCGAATTCCGCAACATCCTGCCGCGCGGGGTGAAACTGTCGGCGGAGGATATCTGGGATCGCTGCGCTTACGTGCTGTCGGTGAAGATGCAGGATCCGCAGTTCGCCGGGCAGACCAAAGAGCGTCTCTCCTCGCGTCAGTGCGCGGCCTTCGTTTCCGGCGTGGTGAAAGACGCCTTCAGCCTGTGGCTGAACCAGAACGTTCAGGCGGCGGAACAGCTGGCCGAGTTGGCAATTTCCAGCGCCCAACGCCGTCTGCGTGCCGCCAAGAAAGTGGTGCGCAAGAAGCTGACCAGCGGGCCGGCGCTGCCGGGCAAGCTGGCGGACTGCACCTCGCAGGATCTGGCCATGACCGAACTGTTCCTGGTGGAAGGGGACTCGGCGGGCGGATCGGCCAAGCAGGCGCGCGATCGCGAATATCAGGCGATCATGCCGCTGAAGGGCAAGATCCTGAATACCTGGGAAGTCTCCTCGGACGAAGTGCTGGCCTCGCAGGAAGTGCATGACATTTCCGTGGCGATCGGCATCGATCCGGACAGCGAAGATCTCAGCCAGTTGCGCTACGGCAAAATCTGCATCCTGGCGGATGCGGACTCCGACGGCCTGCACATCGCTACGCTGCTGTGCGCGCTGTTCGTGCGCCACTTCCGTTCGCTGGTGAAAGGCGGGCACGTTTATGTGGCCATGCCGCCGCTGTACCGCATCGATCTTGGTAAAGAGGTGTTCTACGCGCTGGATGAAGAAGAGAAAGCCGGCGTGCTGGAACAGCTGAAGCGCAAGAAAGGCAAGCCGAACGTCCAGCGCTTTAAAGGGCTGGGCGAGATGAACCCGCTGCAGCTGCGCGAAACCACCCTCGATCCGAACACCCGCCGTCTGGTGCAATTGACGGTCGCGGAAGATGATGTCGATCAGACGCTGGCGGTGATGGACATGCTGTTGGCCAAGAAGCGTTCGGAAGATCGCCGCAACTGGCTGCAAGACAAGGGCGACATGGCCGAATTGGCGGTCTGAGCCTGACCCTGGCCCGGTGAAACGCCGGGCCGGCTTTCCCGCAGGGCGTTCATGCGGCGCCCGATAACCTGGGCCGGAATGCATGAAGATCACGCTCGAAGAATTGCTGGCGTTCACTTCGGTGGTCGACAGCGGTTCCATCACCGCCGCCGCCGATCGGCTCGGCCAGACGACTTCCGGCATCAGCCGCGCGCTCAGCCGCCTGGAGAATAAGCTCGATACCACCCTGATGCGCCGCACTACGCGTCGCCTGGAGCTGACCGAAGAGGGGCAAAGCTTCCTGAGCCATGCGCGTACGATCATCAACTCGGTGGAAAATGCCGAAGAACAAATGGCGGTGCGCCGGCAGATGCCGGCCGGGCGACTGCGGATCAATGCGGCTGCGCCTTTTATGGAGCACGTCATCGTGCCGCTGGTGGCGGGGTTCAGGGAACGTTATCCGCAAATTTCGCTCGAGCTGAACACCGACAATCTGATTATCGATCTGCTGGAAAAACGCACGGATATCGCCATTCGCATCGGCGCGTTGCGCGATTCGACCATTCATGCGCGCGCGCTGGGCGCCAGCCGGTTGCGCATCCTCGCCAGCCCGGCTTATCTGCAGAAGCACGGCACGCCGCAGAGCGTGGAGGCGTTGCACCGGCATTGTCTGCTCGGTTTTACCCAGCCGGAATCGCTGAACCAGTGGCCGTTGCGCTATCGCCAGGCGCCGCATTTCACCATCACGCCGACGATCTCGGCGTCCAGCGGTGAAACGCTGCGGCAATTGGCGCTGCGGGGCGAGGGGATCGTACAGCTGGCAGACTTTATGACCCGACGCGATCGGGAAGCGGGCAAGTTGGTGCCGTTGCTGGAGCAGGAGACGCTGGACGTGCGCCAGCCGATTAATGCGGTGTATTACCGCAATACGCAATTGGCGGCGCGCATCACCTGTTTTCTTGACTACGTCAGCGCGCACATCGACGCGCAGACGTTATAAGGCGGAGCTTACAGGGCGTTTTCCAGGATGTAGATCTCGGTGTCCAGCACGCTGTCTTTGAGGGTGTCGCGGTGTTTGAGCATGTGCTCAATGGCCAGATGTTTTTCCAGATGCGCCATGCTTTCCCATTTCTCCAGCATGAACACCGAATCCGGCGACCGCTTCTGCCACGGCGCCTGGGTATTGCTGTCGACCATCGGCGTGTATTCGCCGCAACCCTCTTCCGCCAGCACCAGCGGCACCAGCTTTTCAATGGCTTGCAGTACGGTGGCGCGGTGGCCGGGTTTCACTTTGATTTCTGCGATTACGGTGATCATGCTTACCTCGTTGATGAGTATGTTCTGCGTCAGTTAAGCAAAAATTTTCGCCAGATGCTCGCGATAACGTGCGATGTCCGCTTCGATATCCGGTTGTTTTATCACGTCATTGCAGATAAAGGTCGACAGCGCTTCCATTCCCAGGAACTGGTTGGCCTTGTGGAAGTGCAGGTAAACGCCGTCGACGCCGACGCCGTGGAAGAACTGATCGGGATCGGTGAAGGCCTCCAGCGGGGCGTTCCAGGTCAGGCTCAGCAGGTATTTTTTGCCCTGGATCAGGCCGCCGGAGCCATATTTTTTGCTTTCGTCAGAACGAGAGCGGCCGTCGCTGGCATACAGGCTGCCGTGACCGGCGGTGAACACTTCATCGATGTATTTTTTCAGGATCCAGGGTTCGCCCATCCACCAGCCCGGCATCTGGTAGATGACCGCGTCGGCCCACAGGTATTTCTTTACCTCTGCTTCGATGTCATAACCGTCGTCGACCACGGTGACCTGCACATCGTGCTGCAGATCGCGCAGGAAGCTTTCCGCCACGTCGCTCAGGGTTTGGTTGAGTTCGCCGTTAGAATGGCCGAATTGTTTTTTAGCGTTGATAATCAGGATATTGCTCATCTTTCGCGGCTCCCGTCAGAGTTAAGATATGGCATGCTTCCCGCCGAAAAGGCGGAAACCAGCTCGCTGGCGACGAGTGTAATCGTTAGGCGGGCAAGTAAAAATGCGATCCAGCGCACAACAGTATTGACTGCCAGTCAATAAATGGGCCGCCAGGCAGCGAAATTTTGCATAAACCGCATCGCGCAACCGGCCGCCGCCGGCGATCCTTGCGCCAACTGTGACAGCCACCCTGCAGATGGGTTACTATCGCGGGCAGAATCGACAAGCGATGCCTTTTGTCGTCCAAGGGATTGCCAAGCCACGGTCTGAGGATAATTGAGTAATGAGTGATCTGACTCATGACGGTGTAGAGCGTTTACCGCTGCACACATTCACTGAAAACGCCTATCTGAACTATTCCATGTACGTCATCATGGATCGGGCGTTGCCGTACATTGGCGACGGTTTGAAGCCGGTACAACGCCGCATCATCTACGCCATGTCTGAACTGGGGCTGACTAACAGCGCCAAATTCAAGAAGTCCGCCCGCACCGTGGGCGACGTGCTGGG
Organism: Serratia sp. CY37869; assembly: GCF_052168895.1. Classification (NCBI taxonomy): domain Bacteria; kingdom Pseudomonadati; phylum Pseudomonadota; class Gammaproteobacteria; order Enterobacterales; family Yersiniaceae; genus Serratia; species Serratia sp. CY37869. Next base: position 378,320 of record NZ_JBJNLU010000003.1, on the reverse strand, counting down.
TAAATATCACCCGCACGGCGACAGCGCGTGTTATGAAGCCATGGTGCTGATGGCGCAGCCGTTCTCGTATCGCTATCCGCTGGTGGACGGCCAGGGGAACTGGGGGGCGCCGGACGATCCCAAGTCGTTCGCGGCGATGCGTTATACCGAATCGCGCCTGTCCAAATACGCCGAGGTCTTGCTGGCCGAACTGGGACAGGGCACGGTCGACTGGATCCCGAACTTTGACGGTACGCTGCAAGAGCCGAAGATGCTGCCGGCGCGCCTGCCGAACATCCTGCTGAACGGCACCACCGGCATCGCGGTCGGCATGGCGACCGACATTCCGCCGCACAACGTGCGCGAAGTCGCCGCCGCCGCGGTGGCGCTGCTCGACAAGCCGGGCGCCTCGCTCGATGACCTGCTCGAGTTCGTACAGGGGCCGGACTTCCCGACCGAAGCCGAGATCATCACCCCGCGCGATGAAATTCGCAAAATTTACCAGAGCGGCCGCGGCTCGGTGCGCATGCGCGCCGTGTGGAAGAAAGAGGATGGCAGCGCGGTGATCACCGCCTTGCCGCATCAGGTTTCCGGCGCCAAGGTGCTGGAGCAGATAGCCAGCCAGATGCGCGCCAAGAAGCTGCCGATGGTCGAAGACCTGCGCGACGAATCCGATCACGAGAACCCGACGCGTCTGGTGATCGTGCCACGTTCCAACCGCATCGATCTGGAGCAGGTGATGAATCACCTGTTCGCCACCACCGATCTGGAGCGCAGCTACCGCATCAACATGAACATGATCGGTCTGGACAACCGCCCGCAGGTGAAAGGGCTGGTGGAGATCCTCACCGAATGGCTGGCCTACCGTCGCGATACGGTGCGTCGCCGCCTGAACTACCGCCTCGAGAAGGTGCTCAAGCGCCTGCATATCCTCGAAGGTTTGCTGGTGGCGTTCCTCAACATCGACGAGGTGATCCACATCATCCGCAGCGAGGATGAGCCGAAGCCGGTGCTGATGCAGCGTTTCGGCATCTCCGATACTCAGGCGGAAGCGATCCTCGAGCTGAAATTGCGTCACCTGGCCAAGCTGGAAGAGGTCAAGATCCGCGGCGAGCAGGACGAACTGGCGAAAGAGCGCGATCAGCTGCAGGCGCTGCTGGCGTCCGAACGCAAGCTGAATACGCTGATTAAGAAAGAGATCCAGGCCGATGCGCAGACCTACGGCGACGATCGCCGTTCGCCGCTGACCGAGCGCGCGGAAGCCAAGGCGATGAGCGAGCACGACTTCGTGCCGTCCGAGCCGGTGACCATCGTGCTGTCGGAAATGGGCTGGGTGCGCAGCGCCAAGGGCCATGACATCGATCCGACCGGGTTGAGCTACAAGGCCGGCGACAGCTTCCGCGGCGCGGCGCGCGGCAAGAGCAATCAGCCGGTGGTGTTTATCGACTCTACCGGGCGCAGCTATGCGCTCGATCCGATGACGCTGCCTTCGGCGCGCGGGCAGGGCGAGCCGCTGACCGGCAAGCTGACGCCGCCGCCGGGCGCCACCATCGAGCAGGTGCTGATGGCGGCCGACGATCAGAAGCTGCTGATGGCGTCTGACGCCGGTTACGGTTTCGTCTGCACCTTTAACGATCTGGTGGCGCGCAACCGCGCCGGCAAGGTGATGATCACGCTGCCGGACAACGCCAGAGCGCTGCCGCCGATGGAGATCCACGGCGCAGACGATATGCTGCTGTCGATCACCGCCGCCGGGCGCATGCTGATGTTCCCGGTCGCCGATCTGCCGCAGCTGTCGAAGGGCAAGGGCAACAAGATCGTCTCCATTCCGGCGGCGCAGGCCGCCGCCGGTGAAGACAAGCTGGCCTGGCTGTTCGTGCTGCCGCCGCAGGCGTCCGTTACGCTGCACGTCGGCAAACGCAAGCTGACGCTGCGTCCGGAAGATCTGCAGAAGTTCCGTGCGGAACGCGGCCGCAAGGGCACCCAACTGCCGCGCGGCCTGCAGCGCATCGATCGCGTCGAAGTGGATGCGCCGGTGCGGGCGTCGGGTGGCGACAGCGAAGAGTAAGCGTTGGCACCAGCGTTAACGGGCGGTCGCAGCATGCTGTGGCCGCCTTATTTATTTTTGCTGGCGTTTATTTTCCAAATAGTTAACATTTCTGCGCATAAAATTATTGTGCGTACTGCCGCCTGGCGGGAAAATAGCGAGAAATGCAGGCGACATAGGCGTGCTTTCCGCCTGGTCGGCAAATAATGAGTAAAGGAATCTGCGCAGCGAAGTAAACTGCGTTGGCAGTGTGCTAATGAGGTTGTTATGTTATTGATTTTGCGTGCCGTTCTCGCCACTCTTTTCTGTATTCTGGTGTGTATTTTCGGTTCGGTTTATTGCTTGTTCAGTCCGCGTAATCCTCGCCATGTGGCGACCTTCGGCCATCTTTTCGGCCGTCTGTCGACGCTGTTCGGCATCAAGGTTGAAACCCGCGTGCCGGCCGATGCGGCCAACAACGGCAACTGCATCTATATCGCCAACCACCAAAATAACTACGACATGGTGACGGCCTCTAATATCGTGCAGCCGCGCACCGTGACGGTCGGTAAAAAAAGTCTGGTGTGGATCCCGTTTTTCGGCCCGCTGTATTGGCTGACCGGTAATCTGCTGATAGATCGTGATAATCGCGCCAAGGCGCACGGCACCATCGCCCAGGTGGCGGAGCAGTTCAAGAAGAAAGACATTTCGATCTGGATGTTCCCGGAAGGGACCCGCAGCCGCGGCCGTGGGCTGATGCCGTTTAAAACCGGCGCGTTCCACGCGGCCATCGCCGCCGGCGTGCCGATTGTGCCTATCTGCGTATCCACCACCAGCGGTAATATAAATCTTAATCGCTGGAATAACGGCCATGTGATCGTCGAGATGTTGGCGCCGGTGGATACCAGCAAATACGGCAAAGAAAACGTGCGCGAGCTGGCGGCCCATTGCCGCGAGCTGATGGAGGCGAAAATCGCCGAATTGGACGCCGAAGTCGCCCAGCGCAACGCCGCCAAAAAATAAGAGTCTACCGGCTTCAAAGAAGAGTTTTTTAATTGGCGTTCAGCGCCGTTAACGCCTGAGCGCCTGCTAATCTTGATTGGCGGGCGTTTGGGTTTTGCACACGGTTTAGTTATTGCTTTTCATGGAGAAAATATGTCACTCAGTCGACGTCAGTTTTTACAGGCATCGGGCCTGGCGCTGTGCGCGGGCGCCGTGCCGCTGAGGGCTGAGGCGAGCGGAACGCAGACCCCATTACCCATTCCCCCGCTGCTGGAGTCTCGCCGCGGTCAGCCGCTGTTCCTGACCTTGCAGCGCGCCCACTGGGCGTTTATGGATAACCGCAAAGCGGCGGTGTGGGGCATCAACGGCATGTACCTGGGGCCGACGGTGCGGGTTTACAGCGGCGACGACGTCAAACTGATCTACAGCAACCGCCTGCAGGAACCGGTAGCGATGACCATCAGCGGTCTGCAGGTGCCGGGCACGCTGATGGGCGGCGCGCCGCGCATGATGTCGCCCAACGTCGACTGGTCGCCGGTGCTGCCCATTCGTCAGGCGGCGGCTACCTGCTGGTACCACGCCAACACGCCAAACCGCATGGCGCCGCATGTGTATAACGGGCTGGCCGGATTGTGGCTGGTGGAGGATGCCGTCAGCAAAGCGCTGCCGCTGCCCAACCACTACGGCGTCGACGATTTCCCGCTGATCATTCAGGACAAACGCTTCGATAACTTCGGCACGCCGCAATACGATGCGCCGTCGCAGGGCGGCTTCGTCGGCGATACGCTGTTGGTCAACGGCGTGCAAAACCCGTATGTCGACGTGTCGCGCGGCTGGGTGCGTTTGCGTTTGCTCAACGCCTCCAACGCGCGGCGTTATACCCTGCAGCTCAGCGACGGGCGGCCGTTCAACGTGATCGCCAGCGATCAGGGCTTCCTGCCTGCGCCGGTTGCGGTGCAGCAGCTGTCGTTGGCGCCGGGCGAGCGCCGGGAAGTGCTGATCGACATGTCGAAGGGCGACGAGGTGACCATCACCGCCGGTGAAGCGGCGGGCATCATGGATCGCCTGCGCGGCCTGTTCGAGCCGTCGAGCATTCTGGTGTCCACCCAGGTGCTGACGCTGCGCCCGACCGGCCTGCTGCCGCTGGTGACCGACAACCTGCCGATGCGCCTGCTGGCGGATCAGCTGTTGGACGGCAGCGCCAGCCGCACCCGCGATTTCCGCCTGGGCGACGGCGGCGTCGGCATCAACGGCGCAATTTGGGACATGAACCGCATCGACGTACAGGCGCAGCAAGGCACCTGGGAACGCTGGAACATTCATGCGGATACGCCGCAGTCGTTCCATATTCAGGGCGTGCAGTTCCTGATTAAACGCGTCAACGGCGCGCAGCCGATGGCGGAAGATCGCGGCTGGAAGGATACCGTCTGGGTCGATGGCGACGTCGAGCTGCTGGTGTATTTCAACCAATCCACCTCCGAACACTTCCCGTTCCTGTATTACAGCCAGACGCTGGAGATGGCCGATCGCGGCACCGCCGGCCAGCTGATGGTGCAGCCGACGATGTAACCCGCTCTGCGGGCCGCTTAGGGCGCCCGCAGCATCGCCAAAAAAGCCTGCACCACCGGCGTGACGCTGTCGGTACGGTATACCGCATACAGATCCGCCGGGGGCGCCTGCTGCAGCGAGCAAAACCGCACGCCGGGCCACGGGATGCGGCCGTAGCTGTCCGGCAGCAGCGTAATGCCGCAGCCTTCCGCCACCAGCGCCAGCAGGGTTTGCGGCTCGTTAACCTGATAAGCGACGTCCGGCAAAAATCCCTGCTGCAGACACAGATTGTGCAGATACAGCCCCAGGCTGGCCTCATGTGGCGGCAGAACGATGAAACTGTCGTTCTGCAACGCCGCCAGCGGGATGTTTTCCTGCTTCGCCAGCGGATGATCAAGCGGCAGCACCACGGCGATGCTTTCGCACGCCAACCGTTGGCAGGTCAACCCCGGCAGCGTCTGCTGCTGCGCCTCTCGCCAGACCCCGATGTCGATATGCCGCTTTTGCAGCGCGATGATTTGCTGGCTGGGCGTTAACTCGTTCAACGACCAGGTGACGCCGGCGCTTTGCTCGCTGAATCGCCGCAGCGCCGCGATCAGGCCGCCCCAGGCCGAGGTGCCGACCATGCCGACCACCATGTGGCCGCCTTCGCCGCGCCCCATCTGTTGCACCTGATGCAGCGCGCTGTCGGCCTGATCCAGCAGCCGCTCGACGTTACGCAGCAGCGTGCGGCCGGCCGGCGTCAGCGTCATGGAGCGGGTGGTGCGTTTGAACAGCACCACCCCGAGCTGGCTCTCCAGCTCCTTGATGTGCTTGCTGAGCGGCGGCTGTGACATATTCAGCCGCCGCGCCGCCTGGGTGAAGTTCATCTCTTCCGCCACCACGCGGAAATAGTGCAGCAGGCGGAAGTTAATCCGGCCGGGATCGGGCAGGGCATGGGGCTGATTCATCCGGGATATCGTCTCCTTGTGACGCAGCTCAACTTATAGGTAAATGGAATAAATCGGCCGCCAAGAATGTATTGGTCTCGGCTGAGCCTCGCTCTCTACTATGGGGATTATTATCCCCCGCTGAAAGAGAGAATACGATGTTTAATCAAGAAGATGCTTTTACCTGCGCCGATGTCGTGCGCGCACGCCTGCCGGGTTTCCAGCCGAAAGCGGCCTTGATTCTCGGCTCCGGGCTTGGCGCTCTGGCGGAGGTGATGACCGAAACCGTCACCCTCGACTACGCGGCGCTGCCGGGCTTTCCGGTGAGCGGCGTCGCCGGCCATGCCGGGCAGCTGGTCGCCGGCAAGCTGGAGGGCGTACCGGTATTGTGCATGAAAGGGCGCGGTCATTTCTATGAAGGGCGCGGCATGCAGGTGATGACCACCGCGGTGCGCACCTTCAAACTGCTGGGCTGCGAATTTCTGCTGGCGACCAACGCCGCCGGTTCTCTGCGCCGCTCGGTGGCGCCGGGCAGCCTGGTCGCCATTACCGATCACATCAACTTCATGCCGGAGTCGCCGCTGGTCGGCGCCAACGACGAGCGCTTCGGGCCGCGCTTCTTCAGCCTGGCGAACGCCTACGATCGCGATCTGCGCGCCCAGCTGGCGGCGGTGGCCGAAAGCGCGGGCATTCCGCTGGCGGAAGGGGTGTTCGCCGCTTACACCGGGCCGAACTTCGAAACGCCGGCGGAGATCCGCATGATGCAGACCCTCGGCTGCGACGTCGTGGGCATGTCGATCGTGCCGGAAGTCCTGACGGCGCGCCACTGCGGCCTCAAGGTGCTGGTGGTGTCCGCGATGACCAACTACGCCGAAGGGCTGTCGGATACGCCTCTTTCTCACGAACAAACGCTCAGCTGCGCGGCGCTGGCGGCGGACGATTTCATGCGCCTTATCCGCGAGCTGTTCAAAACGCTGTGACACCGTAAGCAAACCGGCGGCGGGCTGCAGTGGGCCCGCCGCACCAATCATCGTTGAAAGCATAATAACAAGGTGATGGCGATGGCGATAAAAACACGATTGAAGGTGATGATTTTCCTGCAGTTCTTTATCTGGGGCGCCTGGCTGGTGACGCTGGGCTCCTATATGATCAACACGCTGCATTTCAGCGGCATGCAGGTGGGAATGGTTTACAGCGCCAAGGGGATCGCGGCGCTGATCATGCCGGGCCTGGCGGGCATCATCGCCGACCGTTGGATGAGGGCCAACTACCTGTATGCGCTTTGCCACCTGCTCGGGGCGCTGGCGCTGTACTGTGCGGCGCAGGTTGAGCAACCGATGCTGATGTTCTGGGTAATGCTGTTCAACGCCATGGTCTATATGCCGACCATCGCGCTCTCCAACGCCATTTCCTATTTTTGCCTGGAGAAGCACGGCTTTGACACGGTAAAGGACTTTCCGCCGGTGCGGGTGTACGGCACCGTGGGATTCATTCTGGCAATGTGGCTGGTCGGTTTCAGCCAAATCGAGCTCAGTAATCTGCAGCTGTATCTGGCTTCTGCGGCGTCGCTGCTACTGTCCGCCTATTCGCTGACGCTGCCGCGCTGCCCGACCAACCGCGCGGCCGAGTCGAAGCGCTGGGTGAGCGTGCTGGGGCTGGATGCGCTGGTGCTGTTTCGCCAGCGGCGCATAGCGCTGTTTCTCCTGTTCGCCATGTTGCTCGGCGCGGCGCTGCAGATAACCAACACCTTCGGCAACCCGTTCCTGCACGATCTGTCGCTCAATCCGCTATATCAGGACAGCCTCAGCGTCCGGTATCCGGCGGTGCTGCTGTCGCTGTCGCAGATCTCTGAAGTGTTCTTTATCCTCACCATTCCCTTTTTCCTGCGCCGTTACGGCATCAAGCAGGTGATGCTGATCAGCATGGCGGCCTGGACGCTGCGTTTCCTGTTCCTGGCCTACGGCACGCCGGTCGGTTTTGGTTTCGTGCTGCTGCTGTTGTCGATGATCGTTTACGGTTGCGCGTTCGACTTCTTTAATATTTCCGGCGCCATTTTCGTCGAGAAGGAGGCCGATCACCGCATCCGCGCCAGCGCGCAGGGGCTGTTCATGACCATGGTCAACGGTCTGGGCGCCTATGTGGGGGCACTCGCCAGCGGCGAAGTGGTGGATTTCTTCAGCCGTGACGGCGTGAAAGACTGGCAGAGCATCTGGCTGGTGTTTGCGCTGTATACGCTGGTGCTGGGGATTGTGTTCGCGTTGAGCTTCAACTATCGCCACTCGCCGCAGGAGAGTGCGGCGGCGGCGCAGTAAGGCTGAGGGCGCTGGATGGCGGCGCCCTGAAACGTCAGGCCTGCGGGAAGCGTTGTTGCAGTTGATGCCGGTCCGGCGGATTGGCGGCGCCGAGGCTGGCCACCACGCAGGCGGCGACCCGGTTGGCCAGATCGACCGCCCGCGGCAGCGGCCAGCCAGCGGACAGCCCCGCCAGCAAACCGGCGCAGTGGGCATCGCCCGCGCCGATGGTATCGATGACGTCCACCGGATAGGCGGGAACGTGCAGCGGCGGCGTGCGGCCGTCACAGATCCAGGCGCCGTCGCGATCCAGGCGGCAGATCAGCGTCAGATTACGGGCGGCGGCATAGCGCTGCGCGGCATCCACGGCGTCGCCGGCGCCGCACAGCGCGGCCACTTCGTCGCGGTTGAGCGTCAGCAGGGTGTGGCTGTCGCTGAGCATGGCGAAGAAATCTTCGCTGAGCTGGGCAATGCGCGGGCCGGGATCGATCAGACGCGGTTGGTCGAACGGCATGCGCGTCAGCCACTCGCGCAGCGCTTCGCCGTTTTCGCCCGCCAGCTCGTAGCCGCTGGCGTAGATCAGGGTGTGTTCCGTCAGCGGCAGCGTGGCCAGCTGCGCTTTATTCCATTGGCTTTCGCAACCGGAAACCGTGATGAAGGTGCGTTCGCCGTTCGGCTCCACCAGCGCCAGGCACCAGCCATTGTCCATCTGGCCGTGGCGCAACAGCACCTCCAGCCCCAGTTCGCCCATGGCGGCTTCGATCGCCGCGCCCCATTCGCCGTTGCCGACCGGCATACCGTTGATCACCGGCACTTCAAGGCGCGTCAGCGCGCGCGCCACGTTGAACGCGCAACCGCCGATTTGCCGCGCCTGCGGCTGGGCTTCGATATCTTCGCCGCTGGTCGGCAGGCGCGGCAGCGTCATCACCAGATCGCCGACCGCGCCCCCTATCACCAGGACAGGCGTTACAGCTTCCCACTCATTCATTGATGTTCTCTGCGTTGGGTCAGGTACAGACCGTAAGCGATCAGACTAACCGCAAACGACACAAACAGCCCCAGGCTGGAGTCGGCAAACAAGCCTTTAGCCAGCGGGCCGTCGATAAAACCGGTTTTGGTGACCAGCAGGCCGCACAGGGCGCCGAGGAACCAGCAGAACAGCGGGGCTTTGCGCACGCCGCGGTTCTGGCCATGCAGACCGTACAAAGCGTTGCCATCATACCCGTGGTGGCGGCGCAGGCACAGGTAATCGAGCAGGAAAATCGCCTCCCAGGCCGCCAGGAACACCCCGCAGAACACCAGGAAGGAGATGAACGGCCCCATAAAATCGCCGGAGATGAACAGCACATACAGGGCGATACCCAGCACCACCACGGCGTCGATCGATACCGCCAACCACTGTTTGACCTGCACGCCGATGGTCAGCAGGTTAAGGCTGGCGGAATACAGGCTGAGCACCGCGATGGTGACGATGCCGGCGGTGGCGGCCAGCAGATAAGGGATCGCCATCCAGGCGGGCAGCACTGAGCCTATCAGCGCGATGGGATTGGCGGCGTTGGCCAGATCGGGCAGCTGCACGGAAAGCAGAATGCCGGTCAGCATCAGCAGCATCAGCGGCAAACAGGCGCCGCCCATCACCGCGGCGAAAATGCTTTTGCTCGACGAATTCGGGCTTTGATAGCGGCTGTAATCGGCGCCGGCGATCGCCCAACTGATGCCGGTACCGGCGGCGATCACCGAGACCGCCGGCAGGAAGCCGGTCAGCCAGCTGCCGGAAGGCAGCGCCAGCACCTGGCTCCACTCGGTGTTGAACAGGATATAGAGCACCACGATCAGCGTCATGGTGCCGAAGATGCGGCTGAACCAGCTTTGCATCCAGACTACGGTATTCTGCCCCAGCAGGCTGACGACGATAGTGAGCCCGGCGAACAGCAACAGGCTGAGCGCGGTCAGCAGATGGCTGGCCCCCAGCCCGAAGGCCTCGAACAGCGCCGCCAGCGTCAGGGTGCCGGTGATCACGTTGACCGCTTCCCAGCCCATCAGATTGATCCAACTGAACAGGGTAGGCGCCACGTTGCCCTTCAGCCCGAAAATCACTCGCGACAGCGTCAGCGTAGAGGTGCGCCCGCGCTTGCCGGCGAAGCTGGTGAGGCCAACCAGCACGAAGCTGGCGACGCCGAACAAGGCGGCGAGCACCGATTGCAGGAAGGATAAGCCGAAGCCGACGATGATGGCGCCATACACCACGCCGAGAATGCCGATATTGGCTGCCGACCAGATCCAAAACAGCTCGATGGGCCGCCCGGTCTGTTCCGCATCCGGCACCCGGTCGATACCGGTGCTCTCTACCTTCCATGCTTCATTGCGATTGATATCGGTCATAGCAATTGTTCCCTGTTGCGCAGGGCCTTGAGGGCCGCCGCAGTTAACTGAAAAGCGATTTTGTTGGCGCTGCGGCCGCCGCCTCGGATGAGGCTTGCCGACCGCACGGCGCCAATGAGTGTAGACAAAGAGTGGGTCTGCAGCGGAGTTTGGAAGAGAGAGAACGTTTTTATTTGCAGGCATCAGTCCGTTTCACCCGGCGCAAGGGGGATCGCGCGAGGGGATGATGAGCCGTGAGCAAGCTATCCATTAGCACCGTTGCTTATTATTTGTCATTTGTAGTGGCGTCTTGGGCAACGTGACCCATCGGGTACGGCGAGAAGCGGGCAATTCATCCCAAAGGGTCGCCCATCCGCTTCAGCGAACGGGATGCGGACAGCGTATGCCCGCTGCCTGACCATCAGGTGCGTCCTGTCTGGTCGGCAGCGGATTTTTAGTTGTTTTAAAGGTGGATCCCTGGTGTTGGTGCCATTGATGTTTCAACATCAATAAGCACAGATTACGCGCGATCTAGATCCAATGAAAGTCCATTGAATAAAAATTGTGATGTCCCTCTGAAAACATTAGCAATATTTTAGTTATGGTGAGAGGCTTTATCGCCGGATCGGCGATAGGAGAAAGCGAAGTTTGGGCATAGGGCGGAACAAGAGGGCGGGCGAATGACGGATTTTATGGCCTGGCTGCGTGAACATCTGGCGCAGGGGGCGGCGGCGCCGCGCTATATTCAGCTGGCGACGGCGATAGAAACCGCGATCAGGCAGCAGGTGCTGGCGGCGGAGGCATTTCTGCCGCCGGAGCGGCACATGGCGGAAGGTTTGGCGCTGTCGCGCGTCACCGTCAGCAAGGCGATGAAACTGCTGGAGGAGAAGGGGCTGATTTCGCGGCAGCAGGGCGTTGGCACCCGCGTGGCGATGCGTATCGGCTATTCCCTCGATAAGGACAGCGGTTTTACCGCTCAGGCGCTGCGTCATGGCAGCAGCGTCAGCAACCGATGGCTGCTGCGCGCGCGGGTCGGCGCGCCGGCCAAGGCCGCGGCGGCGCTGGGGATCGCGGAAGGGGATGAGGTGGTCAAACTGCGGCGTTTACGCTTGCTGAACGGCAGCCCGGTCTCGCTGGAAACCACCTATATTCCGCTGCGCTTCCTGCCTGAACCGGCGCAGCTGGAGCATTCGCTGTATGCGTTATGGCAATCGCGCGGCATCGTGCCTGAAGATAAACACTTTTTGTTGAAGGCGGTGTCCTGCAGCGGCGAGGTCGCCGAGCTGCTCAACGTACCGTGCGGCGCGCCGTTGTTGCACATCATCCAAACCAGCCGCAACGCCCGGGGCGAGGCGCTGGAGTTCAGCGATATCTTGTGCCGCAGCGACGTTTATGAATTCGAGGTGAATGGTTAGCGAAATAACCATGCTCTTTTTGCCACTAGTGCGTATAATCGCCGCCCGGCGATTAATTAACCTGTAAAAAGAGCAGCAGAATGAGCACCACCAGCCTGATCCAACCCGATCGTGAACTGTTTTCTTATAAGCCTTATTGGGCGGAATGTTATGGCACCGCGCCGTTTTTACCGATGTCGCGAGCAGAGATGGATCAACTGGGCTGGGACAGCTGCGACGTGATCATCATCAGCGGCGACGCCTATGTCGATCACCCGAGCTTCGGGATGGCGATCATCGGCCGCATGCTGGAAGCGCAGGGCTTCCGCGTCGGCATCATCGCGCAGCCGGACTGGAGCAACAAAGAAGACTTCATGCGGTTGGGGAAACCGAATCTGTTCTTCGGCATCACCGCCGGCAACATGGATTCGATGATCAACCGCTATACCGCCGATCGCAAACTGCGCCACGACGACGCCTACACCGCCGGCAACGTCGGTGGCAAGCGCCCGGATCGCGCCACCCTGGTTTACAGCCAGCGCTGCAAAGAAGCCTATAAAGACGTGCCGATCGTGCTGGGCGGCATCGAAGCCAGCCTGCGTCGCATCGCCCACTACGACTATTGGTCGGATACCGTGCGCCGCTCGGTGCTGGTGGACTCCAAAGCCGACATGCTGATCTACGGCAACGGCGAACGCCCGCTGGTGGAAGTGGCGCACCGTCTGGCCGCCGGCGAGAAGATCGGCGATATCCACGATATTCGCAATACCGCGGTGATGCGTAAAGAAGCGCTGCCGGGCTGGAGCGGCGTGGATTCCACCCGCCTCGACAAGCCGGGCCGCATCGAACCTATCCCGAACCCGTACGGCGAGGATCTGCCGTGCGCCGACGGCGCCAAACCGAAGGAGCCGGAAGCCAAGCCTGTCACGGTGCGCGCCGCCAAGCCGAAGCCGTGGGAGAAGACCTACGTGCTGCTGCCGTCCTTCGAGAAAGTGAAGGGCGACAAGGTGCTGTATGCGCACACCTCGCGCATTTTGCACCATGAAACCAACCCCGGCTGCGCCCGCGCGCTGATGCAAAAACACGGCGATCGCTACGTGTGGATCAACCCGCCGGCGATCCCGCTGACCACGCCGGAGATGGACAGCGTCTTCGCCCTGCCTTACCAGCGCGTGCCGCACCCGTCCTACGGTCAGGAACGCATTCCTGCCTACGACATGATCCGCTTCTCGGTGAACATCATGCGCGGTTGCTACGGCGGCTGTTCGTTCTGTTCGATCACCGAGCACGAAGGGCGCATCATCCAGAGCCGTTCGGAAGATTCGATCGTTCGCGAAATCGAAGAGATCCGCGACAAAGTGCCGGGCTTTACCGGCGTGATCTCCGATCTGGGTGGCCCGACCGCCAACATGTACATGCTGCGCTGCACCAACCCGCGCGCCGAGCAGACCTGCCGCCGCGCCTCGTGCGTGTATCCGGAGATCTGCACTTATATGGATACCAACCACGAGCCGACCATCAAGCTTTACCGCCGCGCGCGTTCGCTGGAGGGCATCAAGAAGATCCTGATCGCCTCCGGGGTACGTTACGATCTGGCGGTGGAAGATCCGCGCTATATCAAGGAACTGGCGACCCACCACGTCGGCGGCTACCTGAAGATCGCGCCGGAGCACACCGAAGAAGGCCCGCTGTCGAAAATGATGAAACCGGGCATGGGCAGCTACGATCGCTTCAAACAGCTGTTTGATCACTATTCGAAGCAGGCGGGCAAAGAGCAGTACCTGATCCCGTACTTCATCTCTTCGCACCCGGGCACCCGCGATGAAGATATGGTGAACCTGGCGCTGTGGCTGAAGAAGAACCGTTTCCGCCTCGATCAGGTGCAGAACTTCTATCCTTCGCCGATGGCCAACTCCACCACCATGTATTACAGCGGCAAAAACCCGCTGAGCAAGGTGGGGTACAAGAGTGAAGACGTGGTGGTGCCGCGCGGCGAGCGCCAGCGTCGCCTGCATAAGGCGCTGCTGCGTTACCACGATCCGGCCAACTGGGCGCTGATCCGCACCGCGCTGGAAGAGATGGGGCTGAAGCACCTGATCGGCAGCCGCCGCGAGTGTCTGGTACCGGCGCCGAGCATCGACGAGCAGCGCGAAGCGAAACGGCTGCAGCGCCACACCCGACCGGCGTTGACCAAGCATACCGACATCAATCGGCAGCGCACGCCGTCCAACCGGCCGCCGCGCAAACCGATTCGCAAGGCCAAGCCGTAACGACGAGGCCCGCGCGCAAACAAAAAGGAGAACCCTCGGGTTCTCCTTTTTACTTTGGCTAATTACAACCGTTCGTAAGCGGCTTCCACTTTCATCAAATGGCGCGGCGCCTGCGGGGCGGGATGGTATTTGCGCACGTGCCTGTTAAAGGCTTCCGGCGACAGGTTGTTAATCATCGCGATCGCCTGCTGGCGGTTGCTGGAGAAGGTGCGCAGCAGCGCCCCGGTACCGTTGACGTAGGCGATGATGGTGGCGTAGCGCAGCGTGACGGGATTGGCGATCCCTTTAAGCTGTTGTTTTTGCAAGGTGGCCAGATAGGCGGCGCCGAGATCGATATTGGTGTCGGGATCCCGCAGGTCATCGTCGTCCGGGCAGCCGCGTTTGCCTTTGTAGCGGTAGGCGTCGCAGCCGGCGGTATCGGCTTTCAGCTGCATCAGACCGATCGCATTGGATCTGCTCACTGCGGAAGGGTTGAAGCCGGACTCCACCTGGATCATGGCGGTGATCAGCTTGGCGTCCACGCCGTATTCGCTGGCGGCGTCTTGAATGGCGCTATCGAAGGCGTGGCGATCGTAGCTGACGCGCTGTTTCTTGCCGGCGCAACCCGCCAGCACCAGCATGATGCAAAGCATGCCCAGCCGTGACCCGTGTGAGAAAGAGAATTTCATGGTGCTCCGTGCTTGTCTGTTTTTTAACGGCGTTAACCGGTGGCCGGAGCCTCCGGCGTCGTCATCATAACGTCAGGCGGCGCAAAGGAGCAATGTGCGGGAAGGAAAAGCCCCCTCCGGCGGGAGAGGGCTTGAGGGGGGTTACAGGGTATCCGGATCCGGCCCCAGGCGGTTGCCGACGTCCAGCTTGGCGATCTCGCCCAGTTCGTCCTTATCGAGTTTGAAATCAAACACCTCGAAGTTTTCGCGGATGCGCGACGGCGTGACCGATTTCGGGATCACGATAAGGCCGCTGTCCAGGTGCCAGCGCACCACGATCTGCGCCGGAGTCTTCTCGTATTTCTCGGCCAGCGCCTTGATCAGCGGCTGGTCGAATACCCCTTCACCACCCTGCGCCAGCGGGCTCCAGGATTCGGTGGCGATATGGTGCGTGGCGTTCCAGGCGCGCAGCTGGCGCTGTTGCAGCAACGGGTGCAGCTCGATCTGGTTGACGACCGGCGCCACGTTGGTTTCATCCAACAGACGCTGCAGGTGCGGCGTATGGAAGTTGCACACGCCGATGCTTTTCACCAGACCTTGTTCGCGCAGTTTGATCAGTTCGCGCCAGGCGGAGACGTATTGATCCTGCTGCGGGCGCGGCCAGTGGATCAGATACAGATCCACGTAGTCCAGCTTGAGCTTTTCCAGACTGGTTTCCAGCGCCGCCAGCGGATCGCCCTGATCGTCGTTCCACAGTTTGGTGGTGATGAACAGGTCGCTGCGCGGCAGCGCGCTGGACTGCAGCGCGGCGCCGACGCCTTCCTCGTTCTTGTAGATCGCGGCGGTGTCGATGGAGCGGTAACCGATCTCCAGCGCTTTGCTGACCGCGTGGGTGGTCTCTTCAATACTCGCCTGCCAAACGCCGAGACCCAACTGCGGCATCAGATTACCATCGTGGAGTTTGATGATGGGTTGTTGCGTTGTCATGCGCATCTCCTTGTGTACGGATTGCGGCGCCTGCGGCACCGAAACGGCTATAGATAAATTCTAGTTGGCAAAATGGGCGGTTGCCGGGTTTGCCAGCCTAATTTCAGCGGTGGCGGGAGGGCGATTTTCTCCCCGCTCTCCCTGCGAATGAGCGGTAAGACGAAGGGTACGAAACGAGCGGCGGCGCGCTGAGGCGCCCGACTGCGCCCGGCGATCGGCCGAGCGCAGAATGCGGCGAAAAATGGCTGGCGAAGACTAAAGCCTAGCAAAAAATCGCCGTTTTGCGATTAACGCGCCGCTTCATAAATGCGGCGGCTGACGTCCAGGGTGATGTCCTGATGCTCGCCCAGGGCGGTCATGCCGTGCTGCTGCAGCTTGTCGAGCAGCGCGGGAATGCTGCTGCCGTCGAGCTGATAATCCGCCATGCGGGTCGGCACGCCCATCTGCTCGAAGAAGGCGCGGGTGGCGGCGATCGCGTCGTCGATTCGGCTGTCTTCGCTGCCTTCGCGCAGGCCCCAGACGCGTTCAGCGTACTGCAGCAGCTTTTCGCGTTTCTGCGCTTTCTTCTCGTGCAGCAGCGCCGGCAGCACGATGGCCAGCGTTTGCGCGTGGTCGAGGTCGTGCATGGCGGTCAGCTCATGACCCAGCATGTGGGTCGCCCAGTCCTGCGGCACGCCGGCGCCGATCAGGCCGTTCAGCGCCATGGTGGCGCTCCACATCACGTTGGCGCGCACCGCATAGTTCTCCGGCTCGGCCAGCGCGCGCGGGCCGTCTTCCAGCAGGGTCAACAGCAGGCCTTCGGCGAAGCGATCCTGCACCTTGGCGTCGACCGGGTAGGTCAGATACTGTTCCAGGGTGTGTACGAAGGCGTCGACCACGCCGTTGGCTACCTGGCGCGGCGGCAGCGAGTAGGTCACCACCGGATCCAGTACGGCGAAGCGCGGCTGCACCAGCGGTGAGAAGAAGTGCTGCTTGTCGCCGCTGCTCTTCCGGGTGATCACCGCGCCGCTGTTGGATTCTGAACCGGTGGCCGGCAGCGTCAGCACGCAGCCCATCGGCAACGCGTCAGTGATGTGGCTGCCGACGGTCTGCAGAATATGCCAGGCATCGCTGTCGGCCGTATAACGAGCCGCGGCGGCGATGAACTTGGTGCCGTCAACCACCGAACCGCCGCCGACCGCCAGCAGGAAATCGATGTTTTCCGTTTTCACCACCTCGACCGCTTTCATCAGGGTTTCGTAGGTCGGGTTAGGTTCGATGCCGGAGAATTCCCGCACGTCGCGGCCGGCCAGCGCGCTATACACCTGGTCGAGCACGCCGTTTTTCTTCACGCTGCCGCCACCGTAGGTGATCAGAATGCGCGCGTCCGCCGGGATCTGGCCGGCCACTTCGGCGATTTGCTGCTTGCCGAACAGGATTTTGGTTGGGGTATGCAGAATGAAGTTTTGCATGGCTGATTTCTCTCTTTCTGTCAGGCGGGCGCCAAAGCGGCGCAAAGGTTTCTGGCCCGTATTGTCAGCAACCTGGCGGTAACGCACAATGCACATTCCTGTTTGGTTCTTGCCTATTTCTACAGATGACTGTAGAAATAGAGAGTTTTAAATTATGATTTATGCCGAATCGTTCTGACTGTAAGAGGGTGTTTCCGTGACTGAAATCGATGCGCTGCGCAGCCGCATGGCGCGCCAGGCGATGGCTATCGCCACCGGCAACGGCTATACGCCGTCACCGGTGCCGCGGGTGAAGATCCTGTATGTCGATCGCCACTGCCCGCGCCAGCCGGTGATGTACGAACCGGGGATCGTCATCATCTTTCAGGGGCACAAGGTCGGCTATTGCGGCAACAAGGTGTTCCAGTACGATCCGCGCAACTACCTGCTGATGACGGTGCCGCTGCCGTTCGAGTGCGAAACCTTCGCCAGCCCGGAGCTGCCGCTGGTTGGATTGGCGGTCAATATCGATACCCAAATGCTGCAGGACTTGCTGATCGACATCGGCGACGACGACTACCTGATGCAGCCGCGCGCGGAGAGCAACGGCGTAAACCTGGCCGAGCTGACGGAAGAGCTGTTGTGCGCCACCGAACGTCTGCTGGACGTGATGGCCAAGCCGCTCGACGCTCGGGTGTTGGGGCCGCAGATCGTACGCGAGATCCTCTACTACGTGCTGCGCGGCGCCTGCGGCGCGTCGCTGCAGGAGCTGGTCAACCGTCATACCCATTTCAGTCAGATCGCCAAGGCGCTGCGGCGCATAGAAAATCAGTATGCCGAGAGCCTCAACGTCGAGCAGTTGGCCGGCGAGGTCAACATGAGCGTGTCGGCGTTTCACCATAACTTCAAGGCGGTGACCAACACCTCGCCGCTGCAGTACGTGAAGTCGTACCGGCTGCACAAGGCGCGTTTGCTGATGGTGCATGATGGCCTGAAGGCCAGTACCGCGGCGATCCGCGTCGGCTACGAGAGCGCGTCGCAGTTCAGCCGTGAATTCAAACGCCTGTTTGGCGTCACGCCGGGGGATGAAGTCGCCCGGCTGCGCGACGCCAATCCGCTGATGCTGGAGGGGTGAGCCGCCGCCGGGCGGCGGGCTATGGGGTTAGCACGATCTTGCCGAACGGGCCGCGATCGAGGTGATCCAACGCCTGCGGCAGTTGATCGAGCCGGTATACCTGGTCGATCACCGGCTGCAGGTTGACGGCGTCCACGGCGCGCACCAGATCTTCCAGCGCGCGGCGGTGGCCGACGCCGATGCCCTGGATCTCCGCCGATTTCAGCAGCAGCAGGCCGGCGGGGGCGGAGATCTCGGCGCCCGCCAGCACGCCGATCACTGAGATGCGGCCGCCCATCGCCACGGCGCGCACCGAGTTGCCCAAATTCGGGCCGCCGACGGTATCGATCACATGGTCGATGCCGCGATCCTGCGTCAGCGCATAAATCGCCTCCACCCAATCGCCGTCCAGCCGGTTGATGCCATGATTGGCGCCCAATGCCAGGGCTCGCGCCAGCTTTTCATCGCTGCCGGAGGTGACATAGACCTCCGCGCCGTGGGCTTTGGCGATCTGCAGCGCGAACAGCGCCACGCCGCCGGTGCCTTGCACCAGCACCGTCTCGCCGGCATGCAGTTTGCCCTGTTCCACCAGCGCGAACCAGGCGGTCAGCCCGGCGCAAGGCAGGGTGCTGGCCTGCACGTCGTCCAGCGACGCCGGCGCCGCCACCAACCAGTCTTCATGCAAAATCACGTATTCCGCCAGCACGCCCTGATAGAAGCCGCCAAGGGTGTGGTAAGGCACCTGGCGCGCATTGCCGTACGGTTTTTGCCGGCCGTCGATCCAGCCGGGGCTGAAGGTAGAAATGACCCGGGCGCCGGGTTGGAAACGGCTGACGCCGGGCCCGACGGCGTCGACCTCGCCGGCCATGTCCGAGGCGGGGGTGAACGACTGCGGCAGCGTCAGCCCCATGCCGCTTTCAATCATCATTTTGTCGCGGTAGTTGAGCGCTACCGCCTTCACTTTCACTCTGATCTCGCGCGGCCCCGGCTGCGGGATCGCGTCGGTGGTCAGCTGCAGGTGTTCACGCCCCAGGGCGTCCATCGTCCAGCGTTGCATCGTGTCGGTCATGATGTTCTCCAAAGTCTGCGATTAACGACCTGTCGATAATATCGTTGATGAAGGTTCGCCAGTGGCGATAAGATTTCCGCAGATTGTTTCTTTTAGAGCGACAAACCATGAGCGATCGATTGAGCGGCATTTCGGTATTCGTCACCGCCGTGGAGGCGGGCAGTTTTGCGTTGGCGGCCAGTCGGCTGCACCTGTCGCGCTCGGCGGTGGGGAAAACGATCGCCCGGCTGGAACAGCGGCTGGGCGTGCGGCTGTTTCATCGCACCACCCGCAGCCAGAGCCTGACCGACGATGGCGCGTTGTTCTATGAGCGTTGCCTGCGGGCGCTGGAGGAGATCCGCGGCGCGGAAACGCTGCTGGAGTCGGGCAAGCGGCAGGTCAGTGGCCGGCTGCGGGTATCGATGCCGGTGTTGTTTGGCCGCATGTGCATCGCGCCGCTGCTGACCGAGCTGACGCGTGAGCATCCCGGCCTGGAGCTGGAGCTGTCGTTCAGCGATCGGGTGGTGGATCTGATTGAGGACGGTTTCGATATGGCGATCCGCAACGGCACGCTGGCCAACAGCAATGGGCTGGTGGCGCGGCGCATCGGCGATCACCGCATGACGCTGTGCGCCTCGCCGGCCTATCTGCAGCGGTGCGGCGAACCGCACAGCATTGAGCAACTGGCCCAGCACGAGGCGGTGGCCTATATGCGCGCCGGCGCGCGGCGCAGCTGGCGGGTGCTGGACGAGAACGGCGAGCCGCAGGAAGTGATGCCGAATAACCGATTGCAGATGGACGATTTGCAGGCGATTGCGGATGCGGCGACGGCCGGGTTCGGCATCGCCTGGCTGCCGTGTTGGCTGGTGCGTGAGCAGCTGTTGAGCGGGGCGCTGGTGCGCCTGCTGCGCGATCGGCCCGGCGCCGCCTTTGAAGCGCATGCGGTGTGGCCGCACACGCCTCACCTGCCGCTGAAGGTGCGGCTGGCGGTGGATACGTTGGTGAGCAAGTTGCCGCCTCGCCTGGCGTTGGTCGAGAAAGCGCTGTAGCGCGCCGGGATCAGGAAGAGGAGGCGCGTTTTTTACGCCAGACCACCAGCATGGCGCCGAGCAGGCCGACGAACAGCAGCAGCAGCGGCAGCAGCATCAGGCCGGTCATCACCTGGCTTTCGTGGCGTTTCACCAGCGGAATTTGGCTGAAAGCGTAGCCGAGGCCGACCAGCGCGCAGACCCAGATCGCTGCGCTCAGCCAGTTGAAAACCTGGAAGCGCGAGCTGTTGAGCCCGGAAATGCCGGCCATGGTCGGCAGCAGCGTGCGCACGAAGCCGAGGAAGCGGCCGATCAGCAGCGCCGTCAGCCCGTGGCGGTTGAACAGGTTATGCGCGCGCTGATGGTATTGCGCCGGCAGTTGCAGCAGCCAGCCTTTCACCAGGCTGGTGTGGCCCAGCCAGCGGCCCTGGATATAGCTCAGCCAGCAGCCGAGGCCGGCGGCGGCGGTCAGAATCAACAGGGTGGGGGCAAAGCCCATCACGCCTTTGGCGATCAGCGCGCCCGACAGCAACAGCAGGCTATCACCGGGGAGGAAGGAGGCGGGCAGCAGTCCGTTTTCCAAAAACAAGGTGGTGAAAAGTACGGCGTAAACCACCCAAATCACGCTGGGATCGGCGAGGGCGATGAAGTCCTGCTGCCAAAGCGCATGAATAATCTCTCGTAATACATCCATTTTATGTCCTGTTGCATGCCGGTTGCGCCCGGGGTCACGTTCTCCAGGATGCGGCGGTTACCGTATCTGACAGTTACCCGGTTAGTGTACCGCTAATAGCTTAAGCCGACATTAAACGAGACGAAGAAAATTACCGGAATCCGCCTTAGCGCACGCCGTTGAGGCGATCGAAGCCGGCCGCCAGATCGGCGATCAGGTCTTCGACGTTCTCCAGACCGATATGCAATCGCACCAGCGTGCCGGAAAAATCGACGCCGCCCGCCGGGCGGATCGCTTCCAGTTCTTCCGGCTGATTGGCCAGGATCAGCGACTCGAAGCCGCCCCAGGAGTAGGCCATGCTGAAGTGGCTGAAGTTGTCCAGGTAAGCGGCCAGCTGCGCCTCATCCAGCCGCTCTTTCAGCACGAAAGAGAACAGCCCGTTGCAGCCGCTGAAGTCGCGGCGGTAGAACGCGTGGCCCTTGCAGCTGGGCAGGGCCGGGTGATTGACCGTCGCCACCTCCGGCCGTTCGGCCAGCCAGTTGGCGACCTCAATGCTGCTGCGTTCGTGCTGCTTGAGCCGCACGCTCAGGGTGCGCAGGCCGCGGCTCGCCATGTAGGCGGTGTCGGCATCCACCATCTGCCCCATTAGATAGGAGTACTCGCGCAGTTGCTCCCAACAGCGCGCGTTGGCGACGGCGGTGCCGAGCATGTAATCGGAATGGCCGATCAGGTATTTGGTGCCGGCCTGAATGGAAATGTCGATGTCGAAATCCAGCGCCTTGAACAGCACGCCCGCCGCCCAGGTGTTGTCTATCATGATCACCACGTCCGGCGCCACGGCGCGAATGGCCTGCACCATCGCCGGGATATCCTGCACTTCCAGGGTGATGGAGCCGGGGGACTCAAGGAACACCACGCGGGTATTGGGTTGGATAAGCGTGGCGATGTCGGCGCCGATCAGCGGATCGAAATAGGTGGTGCTGACGTTCATGCGGCCGAGGATGTGGGTGCAGAAGTCCTGGGTCGGTTCATACGCTGAGCCGGTGACCAGCAGGTGATCGCCGGCGCCGACGAACGACAGGATCGCATTGGCCACCGCCGCCGCGCCGCAGGGGTACAGCACGCAGCCGGCGCCGCCCTCCAGCTCCACCATCGCATCCTGCAGCGCGAAGTGGGTCAGCGTGCCGCGTCGGCCATAAAACAGCTCGCCGTGGGCGCGTTGCGCGGTGGCCTGTTTTTTGGCGGCGACGGAGTCGAAGACCAGGGAAGAGGCGCGTTGAGTCACGGGGTTGACGGAGCCCTGGGTGTAGCGTTTGCCGCGGCCGGCGCCGATCAGCGTGGTTTCGATGTGTTTTGACGTCATGGTACCTGGCTCACCTCTGGTTGCTCTGCACTGCCCGTTTGCGATAGCCCTTACGTTAGCATGAGTTATTATAGCCATCCAGACGTTTTAACTTCTGGATATAGAAACGGCTATAATTGGCTGCCGCCCGCGCATTTTTCGCGTCATCCTTCTGCCGAGCGGCCAGAGAGAAGCCCATTCATCGGTCGAGACGCCGTTCGGCAGCGTGGCGTTGTTGCGCCGTTGTGGGAGAAAAGTAACGAAATCGCCCTATAAAAGGGGCTTTTAGCGGTGAACGGGCGTAGATTGGCGTTTGGTTGCGGAGGTGTCTAAAATTTTCTCGTTTATTTGGTAAATAATAATGAGAACTACTATCAATCCCCGGTTGGTTTGATATGATCGCACGCTGAATTATTCCTTAATTTTGATCGGTAATGGGTGGAGGCACAGCGTGAAAACGGCTGGCAAGAATTTAAATCAAGGATCGTTCGGCCAGGGCCGGGCGCAGTGGGGCAAGGCCTTTGGCCGCAGCCTGATGGCTTCTATGGTGCTGGTTGTGGGGCTGGCCGGCAGCGCGCAGGCAGCGCCGGCGGCCAATCCGGCCGTTACCGAAAGCGTTGCGCCGACCACCGCGCCTGCACCAGCAGCCGCTGCGCCGGAAAGCATCACGCCGGTGAACCCGGCACCGACGATCCAGCCACCGGAAACCCGCGGCATGGACCTGTCCATTTGGGGCATGTACCAGCACGCCGACGCGGTGGTGAAAGCGGTGATGATCGGCCTGGTGCTGGCGTCTATCGTGACCTGGACCATTTTGTTCGCTAAAGGCAGCGAACTGCTGCGCGCCAAGCGCCGTCTGCGCCGCGAGCAGCTGGCGCTGGCCGAAGCGCGCTCGCTGGATGAAGCTTCCGAGCTGGCGCAAAACTTCTCCGCGGAGAGTGTCAGTGCGGTGCTGCTGAACGATGCGCAAAATGAGCTGGAGCTGTCTGCGGAATCCAACGACAACAACGGCATCAAAGAACGCACCGGTTTCCGTCTCGAGCGCCGCGTGGCGGCCTACAGCCGCAACATGGGCCGCGGCAACGGCTTTCTGGCCACCATCGGCGCCATCTCGCCGTTCGTCGGCCTGTTCGGTACCGTATGGGGCATCATGAACAGCTTCATCGGCATCGCCCATTCGCAGACCACCAACCTGGCGGTCGTGGCGCCGGGCATCGCCGAGGCGCTGCTGGCAACCGCAATGGGCCTGGTGGCGGCGATCCCGGCGGTGGTGATCTACAACATCTTCGCCCGCGTCATCAGCGGCCATCGCGCCCAGGTGGGCGACGTGGCGGCCCAGGTCTTGCTGCTGCAGGGCCGCGATCTGGATCTGGCCGCAACGGCGGAAGCCAAGCGCTCACAGCACGCACATCAACTGCGGGCGGGGTGAGTCATGGCGATGCGCTTAAATGAAGATCTGGACGACAGCGGCGAACTGCATGAAATCAACGTGACGCCGTTTATCGACGTCATGTTGGTGCTGTTGATCATCTTTATGGTGGCCGCGCCGCTGGCAACGGTAGATATCCGCGTCGATCTGCCGGCTTCTTCCGCCAAGCCGCAGCCGCGGCCGGAAAAACCGGTCTTCCTGTCGGTGAAGGCCGACAAGCAGCTCTACGTCGGCGATCAGCCGGTGAATGCCGATCAGCTGACCTCGGTGCTGGATCAACGCACCCAGGCTAACAAAGAAACCACCATCTTCTTCCAGGCGGACAAGAGCGTGGACTATGAAACGCTGATGAGCGTGATGGACACCCTGCGTAAAGCGGGTTACCTGAAAGTGGGGCTGGTGGGTATGGAAGGCGCCGCCAAGTAGCGGCAGCAAAACGATAAAGGGCGCTCAGGCGCCCTTTTTTTACGGCTAAAGAGATGTCACGCCTTTGCCAGCAAATCCCTGGAACCGGCATGGCGCCAGTGGATGCGGCCCGGCAGATACAGCGCGTTCTGTTCCAGCGGCCGCTCGTCGATAAGCGCGGTGACATTGTCGAAGCTATGTTGCGCCAGTGCCAGGCAGTCTTGCGCGACCGTGTCTATCTTCAGCGTCATGCAGTCGAACAGGTAGTGATCGTCGAAGCTGCACAGGTGAATGTCGCTCTCCATCAGCTGATGCTGAGTCAGATATCGCAATACGCCTTCCAGCAGGCCGCAGGCGGCGGTAAACAGCGCTTTGGGCGGACGCCCTAACTGTGCGCACAGCTGAGCGAACATCTCGTAACCTGAGCTGGGGTGATAGTTGCCGTTGATGATCCATTCCGGTTTGCACGTTACGCCGGCGCGCTCCAGGCCAAGCTGGAAGCCGGCCAGGCGATCGCGGGTCGGCGAAATGCGCGGCTGCCCGCCGAGAAAATAGATCTCATCCGGATGTTGGCGCGCGACCGTTTCCACCAGGTCGGCGGTCGAATTGACCGAATCGGTGATCACCAGCGGCAGTTCGGAGCCGGCGATCAGGCGATCCATCTGCACCACCGGCAGCCCGGCGTTGATCTTCTGGTATTCTGCGTCGTTCAACTGGCTGGAGGCGACGATCAAGCCGTCCACCTGCCGCTGTACCAGACTGTTCACCGCCATCATCTCCTGCGCCGGGTTTTCATCGGTGCAGGCGATCAACAGCTGCAGGCCAGCTTCGCGGCACAGCGTTTCCAGCTCGCGTGAAATCACCGCAAAGCCGTAGTTGGTCATCTCCGGCACCACCAGCCCCAGCGTGTGGCTGCGGTTGGAGCGCAGGGAGCGGGCGTGGATGCTGGGCTGATAATGGTGCTCGTGCGCCAGCGCCAGAATGCGGTCGCGGGTGTCGTCGGACACCCGGTATTCCTTGCTGCGGCCGTTCAGCACCAGGCTGGCGGTCGATTTCGACACCCCGGCCAGCGTGGCGATGTCACTGATGGTAATGCGTTTATTTTTTTTCACTGACGCCATCTGAAGTCATCGGAGGATGCGTCATTCTAGCATGCATGGCGTCAGCGGCCAGTATTCCAACGCCAGCGGCGCGTTTCCGGACAGCCGCAGTTGCGGCTCAATGGCCGGGAAGTAGCGCGCGCTCATCACGGCCTCGCCGTGGTTGATGAAGATCTCCACGCTGGAACGATCGAACAGCAGCTGCAGATGCGTGACCGGGCCGCGCCAGTAACGGTGCTCCGGCTGGCCGTCGGCCAGGGAAGCGCGCGTCAGCCGCAGCCTTTCGCCGTCCCAGTTCAGCGTCATTGCGTCGCCAAAGGCGGCGTTGAACGCGCCCTGCGGCGCCAACTGCAGCTCCGCGGCCCCCAGCGCGCAGGCGGGGGCGCCATCGGCGCGGCCCTGCCAGCATGTTCGTTCGCCGCGCAGCTGTTGCAGCTCGCGCGCCGGACGCTGCTGGAGGCGGCCATGCCGCAGCGACAGCTCGCGCGGGCAGGTCATGGTGTGGATCCAGCCGTAGCGGCGCGTCGGATGGGCTTCTTCATCTTGCTCGGGCACGCCCATCCAGCCGAACAGCAAGCGGCGGCCATCTTCCGCCAGCGTCGTCTGCGGCGCATAAAACTCGAAGCCGGCGTCCAGTTCGCGGAATTCGCCGTGACGGAAGGCCGCCTGGCGGTAATCCAGCTTGCCGATCAGATAACCGGCCTGATAGCGATTGAGGTAGCGTTCCGGCTGCGGCGTCAGCCCCTGCGGGCAGCAGATCAACACGTCGGCGTCGTCCAGCGAGAACAGATCCGGGCACTCCCACATGTAGCCGAATTCGCCTAAGCCGTTCAGGCCGGAACCGGCGATCTCGCCCAACGGTTGCCAGCCGCGCAGATCGGCGGAGCGCAGTAACAGCACCTTGCCGCGATCCTGCAAGTCCCGCGCGCCGAGTACCATGTACCACGCATTCTGATGACGCCACACTTTCGGATCGCGTACGTGCCCGCTGTAGCCCGCCGGCAGCGGCAGCACCGGCCCGAGTTTGCGGTACTCGTCCCGATCGCTTTCCTGAGCCAGGCACTGGTAAGCGGTGCGTGAGCCATCGGGGAATTTCACGTTGCCGGTGTAGATCAGCGTGATTTTGTCTTCCGCCACCACCGCCGAGCCGGAGTAACAGCCGTGGCTGTCGTAACAGGCGCCCGGCGCCAGGGCGATCGGCTGATGCGCCCAACGCAGCAAGTCGGTCGACTGCCAATGTCCCCAGCACTTGTTGCGATGGTCGCAGCCCAGCGGATTCCATTGATAGAACAGATGATAAACGCCGTTGTGCTGAATGAAGCCGTTGGGATCGTTCAGCAGGCCAACGCTGGGCGCCAGATGCCAGGCCGGGCGGTGCGGATCGCGCAGCGCGAGTGGCAGGCCGTTCATGACCGCCCGCAGTGCCTGTTTGATTAAGCTGAGCTCCTCCATCATTGCGCGTCCGTTTTATATTTCAGCAGCAGGGAGAGGGCGAAGGCGCTGCCAAACGCGATCGCCAGGCCGATGATATAGCTGACCAGCGAACTGGCCTGCACGATCGCCATGCCGGGGATCGCCGTCAGCCCGACCGCGTTCATGCCGACATGATTGGCCACCACCCAGGCGCCGCCGAGCGCGCCGCCCGCCAGCGCCGCCAGGAACGGTTTCACGAAGCGCAGGTTGATGCCGAACAGCGCCGCCTCGGTGATGCCGAGCATGGCGGAAAAGGCTGAAGGCACCGCGATGGCTTTGATTTTGGCATCGCGCGTTTTGAAATACACCGCCAGGCAGGCGCCGCCCTGAGCGATGTTGGCCATCGACCAAATCGGCAGCAGGAAGTTGACGCCGATGTTGGGGTTGCCGAGCAGCCCGGCCTCCACCGCGTGGAAGCTGTGATGGATGCCGGTGATGACAATGGCGGAATAGAGGCCGCCGAACAGCAGGCCGGCGAACCAACCGGCATGGGCGATCAGCGTGCTGAGCACGAAGGAGATGCCGTCGCCCAGCGCCCGGCCGGCGGGGCCGATAAACAGCAGGGCGACAAACCCGGAGATCACGACCGTCAGGAACGGCGTCAGGATCAAATCCAGCGCGTTGGGGATCACCTTGCGCAGGCGTTTTTCCAACAGGCTCATGAACCACACCGTCAGCAGCACCGGAAATACCGTGCCCTGATAGCCGATCATGGCGATCTCCAGACCGAAGAAGTTCATGGTATGGAACCCTCCGGCGACGCCCCAGGCGTTGGTCAGCGCCGGGTGCGTCAGAATGCCGCCGAGCGTGGCGCCCAGATAGGGGTTGCCGCCGAATTCGCGGGCGGCGGTGAAACCGATCAGAATCGGCAGGATAATGAACGCCGCCGAGCTGAACATGTTCAGCATCACGAACAGCGCGCTGTCGGCATCCGCCCAACCATAGGTTTTCACCATGCCGAGCAGCCCCATCAGCAGGCCGGAGGCGACGATGGCCGGGATGATCGGCACGAAGATGTTCGACAGCAGGCGGGCGATGCGCTGCAGCGGGTTGAGCTTTTTCGCCGCGATATCGGCGGCTTCGGCCTTGCTGGATTCGCTGACGCCTGCCGCCTTGATGAATTCCGCATGCACCTTGTTGACCAGCCCGGTGCCGAAGATCACCTGGATCTGACCGGCGTTGCTGAAGCAGCCTTTGACGCCGTCCAGTTTGCCGATGGCCTCTTTGTCCACCTTGCTGTCGTCCACCAGCACCAGGCGCAGGCGCGTGGCGCAGTGGGCGGCGCTGGCGATGTTCTCTTTACCGCCGAGCAGCGGCAACAGCGCGTTGGCGGTTGCGGTAATGTCCATGTTGTCCCCTTGCTGAATTAAAATGCCGCCGCGCTCTGCGCGGCGGAAATACGTTCATCGATGTCAGAAGAAATACTTGAATCTGGCGCGCACGCCATAACGCTGGTCGTTGTCGCCGTTGGCGATCTTGTTCTCGGCGTTGGCTTCCAGCAGCGAAACATAGGCGCCTAAATACACATTGAAATTCTTCATATTCATAATGTTAGGTATCTGATACGACGCGTGAACGGTGTGGATGTCGTAGTTGCCCGGCTCGCTGAGCGGATTGTGGATATCGGCGGCGATCCCGGCGGTATTGAACTCTTTGATGTTGTTGTGCGCATAGATATAACCCAGTTCGAAGCGCCGCCACAGCACGTTGACGCCGGCGGTCAAGTCCTGCTCGCCGGCGGCGTCCAGGTAGGCGGTGCTCAGGTTGGCCACCACGCCGTTATCCGGATCGGCCGCGTTGGTGTTCCAGCTCATGGTCATGCCGTAGCCGTTGCGCTTGGATTGATCGACGAAGCGGCCCTGGCTGTCCTGATAGCCGTAGGCATTATTCACCACGTTGCTTTCCATCGCCGCCGCGATGCTGAAGGCCTCTTTCTTCCAGGCGATCACCGGGCGCAAATAGGCGACGTTTTTCTTATTGTTCAGCGCATTGCCGTGGTAGCTGTTGTCCTGGAACAGTGAGGTGCCGTCTTCCACCAGCGTGTTCAGTTCGAAATAGACATCCCCGGCGTATTTGCTCAACATCAGGTTTCCGCCGCTGCTGCTGCGGCCACGGCCTTCTTTCATCATATAGATATAGCCAAAGCCGTCAGCGTAAAGATCGTTGGCGGTGTTGCCTGAATACTGAATGAAAGTGTCCTGATTCAGCGGGAACATGTCGTAGGCTTCGAAGCGGCCGATTTTGGTTTGCCAGTTCTTTTCATTGCCGAAGAAGAAAGCGGCGTCGTCCAGGTTCATTTTGCCGGTCATGTCCGCCAGCGGCTGGACGCTGAAACCGGAGAAGTTGCCGTCCGGATTGCGGCGATAGCCGTCCAGCCCCACCAGAATACGGCCGTTGATATCCCAGCGCTCTTTGTTGCCGGGTTTCCAATC
Source organism: Serratia sp. CY37869 (assembly GCF_052168895.1). Lineage (NCBI taxonomy): Bacteria > Pseudomonadati > Pseudomonadota > Gammaproteobacteria > Enterobacterales > Yersiniaceae > Serratia > Serratia sp. CY37869. The sequence goes on along the minus strand of NZ_JBJNLU010000003.1, from coordinate 349,412 downwards.
CTTGTGATCGCTGCCTTTCAACGACGTCAGTTGGCCGCTGCGGCTGGCGCCGTCCAGATTGAACTCCACGTCGCCGTATAGCTTCAGATCGTTGAAGCCGTTCAGTTTCAGCGCGCCGGTTGCGGGGGATTGCGTTTCCAGCGCGGCGGCGCGTTGCGCGACCCGCGCGGTTTGCCGCTCGGTGCTGGCGGTGCGCTGCTCCAGCTGTTGCGCCTGGCGTTCCGCCGCCGTGGCGCGGGTTTCAGCCTGAGCGGCGCGCTGTTCCGCCTGCGCCAGACGTTGTTCCAGCGCGTTAAGACGCGCCTCGATACTGCCGTCGCCGGAGGCCGCAGCGGCAGAAGTGGAGAGGAAAAGCCCTGTTGTTATCGCCAAATAGCTGAGTTTTTTCATCATCGTCTATCATCCGGGAAGGGTTGTTATTATTTTTTGCTAAATTGCTAAACCGGTTTTTCATGGCGAAAGATAACGATCGAGAAGCGGACTGGCAATCAAGTTTGCTAACCCGATTCAGCTATTGTGATCGAGTGCGCAAATCGTGGGGTTAAAAGACCACGGCGCCCAGGGGATCGCCGTGGATGCAGGGGATCAGCGCAGAAAAGCGGCGAGCTCTTCGGCGCGGGGCAGGGCGGTCATGGCGCCTTTGGCGGTGGTGGCCAACGCGCCGCAGGCCTGAGCCTGGGCGATAATCGCCGGCCATTGCGCTTCTTGCGGCAATGCGTGAAGGCGCGCCAGCGCCGCTAACAGCCCGGCGACAAACGCGTCGCCGGCACCGGTGGTATCGACCGGCACGACAGGCGCCGCGCGGAAATGACGCAGCCGTTGGCCGTCATGCACGTAGACGCCGTCGCCGCCCAGCGTGACCAGCAACAGGCGCAACGGGTAGGTTTGCATCATCCAGCGGATGCCGTTCTCCACATCGTCAAGATGGCTGATGAAAACCAGCTCTTCGCGCGACAGTTTCACCACGTCCGCCAGCAGCAGCGCCTTTTGCAGGCAGGGGCGCAGCGCTTCCGGCTGACGCCAGACCTCTTCGCGGATGTTGGGATCGAAACTGACCCGGCCGCCGACTGCCCGCATGCGTTCCATCGCCGTAAAGGCCGTGCTGCGGCTGGGCTCCTGCGACAGCGCGATGGAGCAGAGGTGCAGCCATTCGCCCCGTTGGAAAGCCGGCAGATCGTCGGGCTGCAAAAACAGATCGGCGCTGGGCTGCACCATAAACGTGAATGAGCGCTCACCGTGCTGATCGAGATCCACCACCACCGTGGAGGTGTGGTGTTCGGGATCCGAAAGCATATGGTCAATATCCACCCCTTCTTCGCTCAGCACCTGCTGCAGAAAGGCGCCGAAGCTGTCTTGCCCCACTCGGCCGATAAAGGCGCTGTCGCCGCCCAAGCGGGCGACGCCCACCGCCACGTTAGCCGGCGCGCCGCCGGGGCATTTAAGATAACTGTTTGAATTTTCTGGCACCAAATCGACCACTGCGTCGCCCAGCACCCATACGCGATTCGCCATGCTTAATCCCTGTTTCTACCGATGTCTGATGGGTGGCTAAAATAGAAGAACCGGTTTAGCAAAGCAATGAAATAATGCGTCAGGCGTTTGGGGAGTGAGGAAGATCAAAAAATAGGGCGGGTCAGGCGCAGGAAATACCGCCCGCGATGCGAGCGGGCGGTATGGATGAACGAAGCGCCTGTAGTGGGCGCTGGGCGTCAGAATGCGACGGAACCCTGCACGAAGAAGGTGCGCGGTTCACCGACGTACTTGCCGAAGTTATTGTCGTTGGAGCGGGTAAAGTAGCGCTGATCGAACAGGTTTTTCACCCCGGCGCCCAGCGTCAGGTTCGATAGCTGCGGCCCGAAATTATATTCCCCGCGCATGTTCCACACCATGTAACCGGCGATATTGCCGAATTGACCATCGGCGCTTTCCTGCGTGACGTACTCCGGCCCGGTGCCCGGCGAATGCTGTTTGGACTGCGCGTAACCGTCCAGATTCCATACCCAGTTGCCGGTGGCGTAGCGCGTGCCGACGGTATAGACCTGGCGCGAGTAGAACGGCAGGTCTTTACCGGCGAAGTCGCCCTTGTCGGTGCTGGCCTTGGTGTAGGTATAGCTGGTGTAGACGCTGGCGCCGTCGAGCGCGCGGTTCAGCTCGCTGAGATCGTAGCTGAGCGCCAGCTCGATGCCTTTGTGCTTGGTGGCGCCCATGTTGGTCCAGCCCACATCGTTGCTGATGTATTGCAGCTGATTATCGAAGTCGATATAGAACAGCGTGGCTTCGGCCTTGACCACGGTGTCGTCGTAGCGGGTGCCGAACTCATAGGTATGCGCTTTTTCCGCCGTCAGCCCCGGCGCAGGCTGGTTGCCGTTGCCGCCTTTGGTCAGCTGGAAGTACTGCATGCTGCCGAACGAGGTGTTGGCGTTGGCGAACAGTTTCCAGGCGTCGGACAGGTGGTACATCACGTTCAATGACGGCAGCGGTTCGCTGTAGCTTTTCTCGCGGCTGATGTTGTTGAACGAATCGTCCACGTGGGTGCGAATGCTTTCATAACGCAGGCCCGGCGTGACCGTCCAGTTGCCGACGTTAATGGTATCGTCGATATAGAACGCGTTGGCTGCGGTGCCGCCGGAGGTGTGCTGGTAATAGTCCGGGGTATCCGGCGTGGCGCCGACATTCGCCGGGTTATACCAGGCCGAACGCGACGCCTTTTCATCCATGGTTTCATTCAGGTAGCGGTAACCGAGGGTGATCTCGTGCGCCATATCCCAGAAGCGAAACAACTGCGAATAGCTTGGTTCGATCGCCCAGGTCGAATAGTGGCGCGGATAGGACACCATGCGCCGCAACCCGGCATTTTTGCCGGTGCCTTCCGACTCGATGTTGCTGCCGCGGTAGCTGTCGGTGAAGTAGGTCAACACTTCGAACTGTTTGTCGTCTTCCTGATGTTTGTATTTGAACGACATATCCTTGCGGCGGCCTTCGAACTGGTCCCAGGGACGCGTGGACTGGAACGGGTTCTGCGCGTATTGCGCGCTGCTCAGGCCGCCCGGCATGCCGGCTTTGGCGTCGTAGTAGTGGAAATTGGCCAGCAGTTCGTCACGATCGGTGAACGCATAACGCGTTTTCAGCATGAAATCGTCGATGTCGGTGTTGTCGTTGTTGTCGCGGTAGCCCTGGCCGTGCAGGCCGGAGTAAAGCAGCTCGGCGCCGAAGCCGTTATCTGCGGTGCCGCCCACCGAGGCGCTGGTCAGGGTCTTCAGGCCGCCGTGGCTGGCGCCCTGAGTTTGCACGCCGGCGGTGCCGCCAAACGCTTTTGGAATGTCGCGGGTGACGAAGTTGATCACGCCGCCGACGTTTTGCGGCCCGTAACGCACCGCGCCGCCGCCGCGCACCACGTCAACCGATTGCAGGTTGCCGATCGACAGCGGCGCCATCGACAGCTGTGGCTGGCCGTAAGGCGCGACGGCCAACGGAACGCCGTCCATCAGAATGGTGGATCGCGGAGAAAGGCGTGAGGTCAGGCCGCGCACGCCGACGTTGAGCGAAATGTCGCTGCCGCCGGTGCCGTTGCTGTCGCGCACCTGCACGCCGGGCACACCGCGCAGGCTGTCGGCGATGGTTTGGTCGCCTTGCTCATGCATCTGCTGCTGAGTGACGATGGATCGCGCGCCCGGATGGTTGAGCAGCACCGAACTGGTATCAGGGTTGTCCAGCCAGTTGCCGACGACGGTTACCGTATCGGCATCGTTTTGAGATGAGTTATCAGCAGCAAGGATGGGGAAAGCAACGGCGATAGAGGTCGCCAGCAGGGAGAGGCGAAAAAGAATTGACATAATAATGCCTTAGAAGTTTCAGACCCGGATGTGTTTTTTTAGAAACGACAATCTTAATGATAATTATTGGCAAGTAAATAGAATTGTTATGGAATAGTTAAGCGGGTAACTACATGAAGGATGCCGGTAGCAGGGCCCGGTTGGCGGGCCCTGGCGGGGATTATTGCGGCGTAAGCCAGAAGACCCCGCTGTAATCCAGCGCGGTGAATTTCTGGTGCACGCTTTCGATATCCGCTTGCGGATCAATATCTTTAAACAGCGCCGGGTGCAGGAATTTGGCGATCGCCTCGACCGCGATAAAGTTGAGCGGCGTGTCGTAAAATTGATGATAAATCGCCATCACGCGTTTTTCTTTCACCGCTTTCAACACGTTAATGCCGGTGCGATCCAGCAGATGCGCCAGTTTCTTTTGGCTGGTGGCCATATCGGTGGTGTAGCCCAGCGGCACGGCCAGCGTACCGCGATGGCCACGGCTCCAGTCGGCGCCGGTCAGCAGATAGAAATCCGGATTGCTGGCGATCACCTGTTCGACGTTCACTTCACCGCCCATGTCTGAAAACAGTTTGCTGCCGATATTGTCGCCGCCGGCGGTATCGATAAACTGCCCGAAGCTGCCTTTGCCGAAGGTATTGCAGCACTGCTCGCCTTTGATGCCGGCGCTGCGTTCGATGAAGACGCTGGGGCGCTGCTCCGGTTTCAGCGTGGCGACGCGCTGGCGCACCAGCTCGAGGCGTTGCTGATAGAAACGGATAAAGGCGTCGGCGTTGGGCTGCTCGTCAAACACTTTGCCCAACAGCGCCATGCTGGCGACGGTGTTGGTCAGCGGCTGCTGGCGGAAATCGATGATCAGCACCGGGATGCCGACTTTTTCCAGCTGGGTCAGTACGCCGCTGTCTTTCAATTTGCTCAGCAGACCGATGTCGAAAATGATCAGGTCCGGTTGGCGCACCACCGCGCTCTCCACGCTGAAGTCACTGGTGTAGGGGTTGTCGAAGGTGGGGATTTGCATGACCTGCGGGAATTTTTTCGCATAGGCCTCAACCAGATCCGGCGCTTTGACCTTCAGCGAGTTGTCCCAGGCGATGATGTTTTTCAGCGGCTCCTGCGGATGCAGAATATTCAGCGCCAACAGCGCTCGGGCGTCGGCCAGGATAACGCGCTTGGCCGGTTGCGGCAGCGTAACCTGACGGCCGGCGACATCGGTAACGACGATCGGCGCGGCTTGAGCGGCGCCGGCCAACAGCAAAACGCAGGCGGCCAGCCAGCGGCCGGCTTTGGCGATAAGAACAGCGGACATGGAGATCCTTGAGTAATCGGCTAGGAACGAGAACGCAATGATAAGCGATATCCTTTCGCTTTTTGAACCTCTTCGCTGTCGATAGGCTACTCCTGGCCCATCAGCGGGTCGCTGACGCTGTGTTCGCCATCCTCCAGTCGGCCTGCCAGGCGGCGCCGCCAGCCTCCGGCGCTGTGCAGCGCAAGATCATACCAACCGCCGCTGGCGCGGGCGTCAAACGTTTGGCGGTGGCTGCCGCCCGCAGGCAGCGTGATGGGCCACGGGCCTTGTTGCGAGTAAGGGCAGCGGTCGAGAGTGACCGTCACCGTTTCGGCACCCGGGTTATCCAACTGCAGCAGCAGGCTGCGGCCCGTCGGGCGCAAACGCACTTCCGGCTGCGGCCGGCTCAGCGCGCCGCGCATTTCACGATGAAAACCGTTGGGGCCGAGCAGCCACAGATGGTACTCGTCCTCCGTCTGCCAATCGTCGCTGACCGCCTTGCCGGCCTCGACGGTATAGCGGCGCGGGATCTGCGTCAGATCTCGCCGGTCGTAGACGTGAAACACCGCCCCTTGCTCGCCGGTATTGAACAGGTTCAGCGTTACGCGCCGCTGCTCGGCCGCGACGCTGGCCTCGACGTGCAGCTGATAGGGCAGTGCGCGAGAAGGGCGCGCCAGGCGGCGTTGGTGTGGCAAACGCTGGCGGGCGGGCGGCGGCAGCGGCACCTGCGGCAGCTGTTCCTGACGCTGGCGCAGGCCGTCGGCGGCGTGGCGGCTGGTGGCGGGCAGGCTCGGCAATGCTTCGCCGTTAGGATCGACAAAGTTGAACGCCGAAGTGAGATCGCCGCACACCGCGCGGCGCCAGGCGCTGATGTTGGGTTCATGCACCTGAAAGCGCTTTTCCAAAAATTGCAGCACCGAGGTGTGATCGAAAACCTGTGAATTGACCCAGCCGCCGCGGCTCCAGGGCGACAGCACCAGCATCGGGACCCGCGGGCCGGGGCCGTAGATGCGGCCGTCCGGCGGCGGTTGATCCTGCGAACCGGGCGGCGCCACGTGCTGGAAGATCTCGGTATCGAACGGTACGGTCGATTTACCGGCGAAGCTGCCGTCTTCGCGCAGCGACGGCGCGGAAGGCGAAGGCATATGGTCAAAAAAGCCGTCGTTTTCGTCGTAGTTGACCAGCAGGACGGTTTTACTCCACACCTCCGGGTTGTCGGTCAGCGCGTTGAGGATCTCTTGGGTGAACCAGCCGCCCTGCACCGGGCTGGAGGGATCGGGATGTTCCGAATAGGCCGCCGGCGCGATGATCCAACTGACCTGCGGCAGTTTGCCCTGCTGCACGTCGGCGCGGAATCCGGCCAGCATGGCGTCCAGGTCGTTGCCGTCGGCGGCCGGCAGGGTGTTGCCGTTGCCTTTGTAGAGCGGTGCGGCCTCGTTGAGCGCATCGCTATAAGGCACGAAAGCGTTGAAGTCTTTCGACGGCCGCGCCGGGTTGCCCACTTGAATGCTGGCGGCGCGGTATTGGCGAAAACCCGCCAGCGGGTTGTCGGTAAAGTTGTCCGGCAGGAATTGGTATACCTTCCAACTGACGCCGCTCGCCTCCAGCCGTTCCGGATAGGTGGTCCACCGGTAGCCGATCTCTGCCGGGCCGGGGCTGTCCCATTCGTTGACCACTACCGCCACGTCGGCGGCGGACGGGCCGTTGGTGCCGGTCCAGTGGAACAGCCGATTGGTGTTGGTGCCGGCGTGGATGGAGCAGTGATAGGCATCGCACAGGGTGAAGGCGTTGGCCAGCGCGAACTGGAACGGCAGCTCCTGCTGGCGGTAGTAGCCCATCGAGGCAGGCGTTTTGTAGGTGGGCCAGGCGCTCATGCGGCCGTGATCCCAGGCGGCTTGCTCATCCACCCACGAGTGCGGCGTGCCGGTGACGCGCTGGGCGTTGCCGCGTTTGCTGTCCAGATGGTAGGGCAGCACCAGCCGTTCGGCGCCTTGTTGCTGCCAGACCAGGCGATCGCCGGGCAGTGGAATGGTAAATCGATCGCTGAAGCCGCGCACGCCCGGCAAGGTGCCGAAGTAGTGATCGAAAGAGCGGTTCTCCTGCATCAGGATCACCACGTGTTCGACGTCGCGAAGGGTGCCGGTGCGGTTATTGGCGGGAATGGCCAGCGCTTTGCGAATCGAGGCGGGCAACAGCGAGAACGCCGATCCGATGGCGGCAGCCCGCAGGATGTCTCTGCGAGAAAGGTCAGGCATGCGTCGTTAATCTCCGTCAGTGTGCTTTGAAGATAGCCGCTGACGACGATAATGGCGAAAAATAACAGGGAGATGAAAGCGAGAGAAACAATGCTCCCTGGCGGGAGCATTGGGGGATGAGGCTTACTGTCTGATCAGGCGGCCGAGCGTCGGCGCCGTTTCGAAATCGCTGCGGAAGGGGTTGATGTCCAGGCCGCCGCGGCGGGTGTAACGCGCGAACACGCTGAGTTTTTCCGGGCGGCAGCTCTGCTTGATGTCGTTGAAAATGCGCTCGACGCACTGCTCGTGGAATTCGTTGTGCTGGCGGAAGGAGATCAGGTAGCGCAGCAGGCTTTCGCGATCGATTTTGCGGCCTTCATAGTGGATCACCACGCTGCCCCAGTCCGGCTGGTTGGTGACCAGGCAGTTGGATTTCAGCAAATTGGAAGACAGCGTCTCCGCTACGTGCTCCCCTTGATCGGCCGCGCCGCTCAGGTATTCCGGTTTGAAGGCGAAGTCGTCGACCGCGATATCCAGATCGTCGATGTTGATGCCCGGCAGACGATCGATCTGCGCCGGATAACCTTCCAGACCCGGATAGAGCTTGACGGTGACCTGGCCATTGGCCGCCTGCGACAGATCCTTCTGCATGGCGGCGCTCACCTGTTCCACGCTGTCGAAGCGCGTTTGGTTGAAGCTGTTGAGATACAGCTTGAACGATTTGGATTCGATCAGGTTGGAAGAGGAGTGCGGGAAGGTAAATTCGCCGATCCCCACCACCGGTTTGCCCTTGCCGTTGAGCCACGACAACTCGAAGGCGGTCCACAGATCAAAGCCGCTGAACGGCAGCTGCCGTTCGTCCACGCCGATCAGATCGCGGCCGCGTGCGCGCGGCAAGGCTTCGAGCAATGCGGGAGCATATTGGTCCGGATAATCGGAGTTCGCGCCAAGATGGGTGATCTTATCTTGCTTTTGGATATGCATATTCATTGCCCTTTGCTTGTTCGGTATTGATGTAGCGGTTAAACAGACTGCGGGTGGCGTAAATCGGCCCGACGCCCAGCAGGGCGTAAACCACCTTGATCAGGAACTGAGACAGGATCATGGTTTTGATGATGTCCCAGCTCAGCACGTTGTAGAACGCCAGCGTACAGAACACCACGCTGTCGATGGCCGATGCGATTACGGTGCTGGTGATCACGCGCACGAACAGGTAGCGGGAGTTGGTCAACTCCTTGATCTTGCAAAGCAGATAGGAGTTGACGTTCTCGGAGATCAGATAGGCCGCCGAAGAGGCCACCAGCACCGCCATGATGCTGTGCACGATGCCGTTGTAGGTCTCGCTGTACTCCCACTGTGGAATGCTCGGCACCAGCGTCGTCACCCAGACGCCGAGAACGAAGGTCAGGTTGGCGATGAACGAGATGATGATGGTGCGTCTGGCCAGCCGCAACCCATAGAACTCGTTGAGAATGTCCACCAGGATGAACGTGAGCGGATAGATGAAGATCGCCGGCGGCGTGATGAGATTCAGCACCGGAATTTGGATCGGCTTGACGCCGCACAGCGTCGAGAAGATATAAATCACGCTGAGCGCCACGGTAATAATCAGGTAGGCGTACCAGGAACGTTCATGGCGATCGCTGAGCTCATAGGCGGTTTTTTGTTGATTGTCGCCGTAGAGTTTACGGTACAGCGCCTGCAGCTCGTGCCGGCTCAGATCTTCCGATATTTCGCTGTCGGCCAGCTCATTGAGCCCCATGGTAATGGTTTTGCCGGTGGCCAATACCATGACATTGGCCGCGATGGTGCCATGTCGGGTGAAGCCCAACAGCTTGAACTTCTGATTCGGTTCCATTTATAACCTTTCTCCAACGATATAACCCAGGAATTGCACCGTCTCCTGAAGGCGTTTGTCCATGCTTTCGCTGTCTTTGTCGTCAACCACAAAGAAGCCGCTTTTTCCCGAGTGATACAGCAAAGGTGAATCGCAAATCAGTACCGGCGGACGTTTAATGATAATGACTTCGCCCGGAATGAATGACCCTTTAATTTCGGTCTCTATTTTCATTGCCAACATGTTCGACTCATCGCCGAAGAAATAAGTCAAAGGAAACTCGGTGACCAGTTGCCCGATCTTGCGCTGCGAGACGGCCAGATAGCGCGACTGCGGGATCACCGGAATGGCGGAAGGGTTCTTGTTGCCTTCGGTGGACAACGTTTCGTTGAGCAGCTCCAGTTTTTCCAGATCGTAGTCTTCGATCTCTTCACAGGAGACACCGAAAAAATCGGAAATCCGATTAACGGTGGATTGCTGAACGTTGTTCACTCTTCCATCAAGAATTTTGTATAGGGTAGTGCGCGTCAGGCCGCTGCGGTTGGAAAAGGAAGCCTTGGTTTCACCGCGGGTACGCATTAGATATTCAATATTTTTAATGATGTTGATTTTGCGCTGTGCGTTGGGGGTTTTCATAGGCTGTCCTTACAAACATTACGCTGGCTTCACTATATCTTACGCGTTGGCGTTGTCCAGATAAAAAGGCGCAGGGAATAGGATAACAGACTGATTATTTTCGTTAATTATTGCTTTCTGTCAGCGGCTTGGCGGGGGGCGGGCGACGTGGATGCGGAAGGCGGTTTGGGGAAATGATAAAGCTGTGCAAATCAATTGATTAGCTTTTGCTTATGGAAAAGTGAACACAAAAGCCAATTTTATGTTCACTTTTATGTTGACCAAAGGCGATTTCATGGGCTACTGTTCATGCAAGCTGAAGTTTTTCTTTACGATCAAAACACTGAAGCTAACGACTTTTATAATAAAAAGCTCAGAGGGGGATGTTCCCGCACTCTGAGCATAATGGATAGCTTGCTACCGACACCAGGGACCCTCATCACCACGGCCGTTTGTCTGCACGATCGGCCTATTCCTTTGCGCTGAACTCCGCACTTTGCGAGCAATAAAACACTCCCCCGTCATCGGAGGAGTGCGTTAACGCCTGTGCGAAAATCAGAGCGACTTCTGCGAGGCCAGGGGTTTTTGCGCCCGACTGAAGGCCAGCTTGAGCACCCAATACAGCAGGCTGGCGGCCACCAGTGAGTTGATGGTCGGTACGCCCCATTCGGTCGCCAGGCCAACGGCGCCGCCGGCGATGCTGGCGACGATCGCCGCCCAGCCGATGGTTGGGGTTTCGTTCGGCAACTGGCCCGTACGGCGGCTCTCGTCCAGGATTTTGCGGTGGCTGCGCAGCAGGTAATAGTCCACCAGCATGATGCCGATAATGGGTGGGAAGACCACGCCAAGCACCGTCAGGAAGTCGACGAAGCGGTCGAGAATGCCCAGCACCGACAGCGTGGTGCCCAGAATACCGATCGCCAACGTGGTGTAGGTGTACTTCAGCTTTTTGCCGGTGATGCCTTCCACCGCGTTGACGATGCCCAGCGAAGAGGAGTACAGGTTGAGATCGTTGACGCGCAGGGTGGAAAACACCACCACCAGCAAACCGGCGCCGCCGGCCGCTTGCGACATGATGGTGACCACATCCGCGGTGCCCAGGGTTTTGGCGATCAGGATAGCCAGGCCATTCACCACGAACTCGCCGGCGACGATGGTGAAGATCGTAACGCCGAGCACGTGTTTGCCGTTTTTGGAGTAACGGGTCAGATCGGGCGTCATCAGGCTGGCCACGATGGCGCCGCCGACGACGATGGTGATGCCGGCGCTGATGGTCAATGGTTCACCCGGCGGCGCCAGCTGGATGATCTCCTGCAGGTTATGGCCGGAAAGCGCGGTCACTGAAATATAGGCCACCAGCATAATGAACATCGGCACCGCGATACGGGCGGCGATGCGCAACGCCTTGAAGCCGAATGCCACCAGGATGGTCAACAGCGTGCCCGAGAGCCCGGCGGCCAGGCCAAAGCCCAGCTTATTGCCGAGCGCGAAATCGAGCGACTTGGCGAAAATGGCGTTTTGAATGCCGAACCAACCCAGCAGGCTGACGGCCACGACCACGCCGATCAGCACCGAGCCCAGGCGGCCAAAGCCGCACCAGCGCGCCAGCAGGCTGCCGGAAATCCCTTCGCGCATGCCCGCCATCCCAAGCCCATAGGTCACCACGCCGAAGATCAGGCTGCCGACGAAAATGGCGGTGAAGGCGTCAATCAACGTCATGGAGTTGCCGAGCACGGCGCCGAGCATGAACTGGTCCAGCGCGGTCAGCATGCCCATATGCACGATGGCCACGCTTAAAAACGAGACTCTTTTATCCTGCGGCACCCGGGTGAGCGGATAATCTTCGATCTTTATCACGGTGAGATCTTCCTTGCGGTTCAAATAAACTGAATGCCCTTGGTTATCAGGCGATCGGGAATGTAGTTATCCAGGTTGGCGTATTTGCAATACTCCTCAAACTGTTGCTGAGTATGCACGTTGGCCTTCTGGTAAATATTATAAATGCGGTTTTCGATGGTCTTATTGCTGACGTTATAGATTTTGGCGATCTCTTTCACCGTAAATCGCTGCAGCATAAGGAAAATGACATCGAGCTCGGCGCGGGTGAACAGCTCGTTGTTAACTTCGGTGGTCAAGATGCTGGGTTTTTGCTGATTGATGTATTTCAGCGGCGACAGGCTGTTCATCGGCTTGGCGTTCCAGATCACGCCGATCACCTGTTTGTCATCGTTGTAGACCGGCAGCTTTTCGCTGATAAACGGCGTCAGGCTGTCTTTGCCATACCAGTAGTGCGTCTCGATGACCGTGACCCGATCGCGCGCCGCTTCGGTCATCTTGTCATGCTCGATAAAGTCGGCGGCGGAATCGGCCCAGTCGGCGGGGAATTCGTGGTCATATTTTCCGGCGACGTCGAAATTCAGCGGCGTATTGGTATAGAGATAAGCGGCGCGGTTCATATAGAGGTGGCGGGACAGCTGGTCTTTGATGCCCCAGGGCTCGCTCAGGTGCTCCATCATGGTGATGAGGCCCTTGAAATAAGATTCATTATTTTTATGCGATGAACCCATACCCACCTCTGCGCCGCTCAGGCCGCGTTACAGGCTTTTAGCCAGGTAATGGCGGGTATGGCGATGCGCATAGTCACCCAGCTCGCCATAGACTCGGTAGCCCAGTTTTTCGTAGAAGCCTCTGGCCTGGAAATCGAAGGTATCGACGTAGGCCATATGGCAACCGCGCTTGCGGGCTTCTTCTTCGGCTAGCTGCATCAGTTGGCGACCGTAACCGCTTTTGCGGCATTGATCGCCGACCCAAAGATACTGTACTTCCAGGCCGCCCCACCAGGTACGTGCGACCAGACCGCCGACGATCTGCTGGTTGTCGTCGGTGACGGTCAGGAACAGCGGGTGAATGTCTACGGGCTGGGTTTTATGGTTGTGCGCCCAGAGGCTGTCGATAACGAACTCTTCATCCTGCGGGTTGGGTTTGTCGGTGATATTAATATTCATTTTTAATATAATTCCCTGATTTAATTATTCAAATCTGAACTAGACGCTTTCGCCCCAACCGCTTCTATTATCACTTTTATTAATGTATTTCAAGGGTGGTTTTCACCCTTTTCCGCCGTGCAGGCGGGCGCTTATAGTAAGCATCACAGGGTGAAGAAAATAGCGAAACAGGCAGTATTAAAACGCTGAAATGCCCTGCCAACACCATCTTTTCCTACTTGCGCCTCACCAGGGCCCCACCGGGAAAACTGCAGTACTGTACGGCTCCACCGGATAGAGCAAGCTAACTTGCCGACGGGGGAGCCACTTTGTTTTTGCGCATCCGTTCCGCGATGACTGCGCGCTGTCTCAGATATTAAACGCTCTTCTTATCAGAAGATATGAGCCGCCGATGAAAATGCGGTCGATACCCTCCTTTAGTCTTCATATGCCACGCTGCTCAGTGCCGGCTCGATGGCGGCACCCAGCATGGCGCCGTGTCCCAAGTCGGGCCATTCCCGATAGCCGACGGTAAGACCGTCGAGCTTTGCCAGGCGTTCCGCCAGCATTTGCGCCGCGTTCGCCGGCAGTGCAGGGCTCTTCACGCCGGGCGGGGCCGCGCGCTCGCGCTCCGCCAGACCCACCCACAACTGCAGCCTTGCCGCCGGCGTCGGATGCCGTTCCGCCCACTGCTGCGCCTCTTGCAGGATCATGCCGTTGCCCCACCACAGCGAGGGTTCCACGGCGATATAATGCTGGAAGGCGGCGGGATGGGCGAATAACGTATGCAGAACGAAGAGCCCGCCGTAGGAATGGCCCCACAGCGTTTGCCGCTGCTGATCGACCGCCAGTTTGGCGGCGATCGCCGGTTTGATCCGCGTTTCAATCAATTGCAGGAAGGCCTCCGCGCCCCCGCCCGCCTGCGGCGGTTTCTTCATGCCCGTCGGCAGAGGCAGCGTATAGTCGTAGGCGCGGCCGGCGGCATCGATGCGCAGATCGTTGTCATAGCCGATCATCACCAGCACCGGTGGCCGCTTCGCCGTCGCCAATCTGGCCAGTAAGCTGGCGTTCAGCTCCATCAGCACCGCATTGCCGTCGAGGAAATAAATCGTCGGATAGCCGTCAGGCGCAGGCGCCCGACGCGGCTGGGCGATACGGACGCGGTAACGCCGTTGACCATCGGCGGAGGTGAAGCGCAGATCGCTGAAGCGGTAATCCGCAGAGTCGCTATCGGCGACGGTCACGCCGATCCTGCGTTCCAGATCGGGCCTGGCCTGCACGGCAGTCGGCAACCAAAAGCCGATGGCGAGCGCCAGAAGCGTGCAGATAAAATGCCGGTGAGACAATAACATGCGGGGCAGCGTCCTCGAAAAAGGCCGATATTAGCATCGGTACGCGCCCAGTAAAAACCTCTCCTTCGGGCGGGTATTTCAGTGGCGAAGTGCGGCCGGGATCAGGCGGTGGCTGCCTGATGCTTCGCAGGGTTAATAGCAACTCATTGTTATTATTGGCAAGTCAGGAATAAGAAGGGTTAAGATTAATTAGAAATGATTATGTTTTTTGGGAGGGGATAATCTGCTGATGGGTGCAAAAACACTCAATCATCAATGGGTGTTAGCGAAAAAAAAGCCCTATAAAATAGGGCAAAGACACACAACAACACCAGGGAAACTTTCCGGTATCTTATATTATAGCTTCCTATACATATAGAACATTTTATTATAAATATGTAAACGATTCTTATTAATGTTCTAATGCCATTGTTTTTCAAGGGGTTATGTCGCCCAAGGGGGAACGTTCCCGATGGCGGTGCAAGCCACTCCGCAGTGGATAAAGCGCAGGTGGCGGGGCGGTGCCGGCCCGCCGCCCCACAGTGAGATGCCGGCGGGCGGCCTGCGAAAACGCCGGCCGGTATCTCCTGTTTGATGGATGCGCAGGGGAATTGCGCCGCCTTTTGTTGATGATAATCAGTGCTGTTGCAGCGTCAGCATCTTGCCAAGCAAAACATCGGTCGGTGGCAGAATATCCGTATCCAGCCCGGCCGAGGGGGTAAAGGTCAGCTCACCGAAAATGATTTGGCCCTGAGAGATGTAGAAATCAACGCGCACGAACTCGAAGGGCGCTGACAAACGAGCGGCATACTCAAACAGCTCATCGTATCCCTCCGGTTTCACGAAGGCGTTTATCTCCTCCTGGCTCAACGCCAGGCAGTCCTCGCTATAGCAAAGGAACTTGAAATCTTTGTCGAAGAAGTAATATTTCGGCGTCCCGGTATCCCTGCCGACGCACAGCAAGGTGCAGTAAGGCACGCCGCGAAAACAATAAATTTTGTAGTCTTCAGGCCCGTGACCATTGGCCGATTCGATATACTTTTCTCCAATGATCTTTTTTTGTATCCCTTTGTAGTTGAGTTCTACATAGGTTTTCCAGTAATCGTCTTTCATCCAGCCATCGATCAGCTGGGAGGCACTTTTAATGTTCAACGATTGTTTATTCTGGCAAATTAAATTATATCCTGAGCCGTGATTCCCCTTGATGACAAATTTCTCAGGCAGCGTTTCCCATGGGATCTCCTGTACCGAATCACAGGCAAAGTACAGCTCATTAAGGATCTCTTCACATCCTTTTGCCTTGATGTACTCTCTAACCGCATATTTATCTGCGCATTGAGTGACTAAGGCATTTTTACTGTAGTCATTCAACTTAAGGTGATTGATTTTTTCATTCCAGGTCGATGGCGCCTGCAAGTTCAGCGGTTTGCCAAATGCTCTTTTGTAGATCAATCTGGCCTTGAATTCGGGGGCCAATACGGCCAACTGATTCATAATGAACTTGTTTATTTGTCTTTTCATATCCGTAATTCCATCAAAGCATAGTGACAATGATTAAGACGTTCTTGTATTTAAAACGCGGGTGGCGCACCTTCACTGCGCCATTGAATGGCTGTCGGCGTTGTTCCCAGATCAAATGGCAGGTGGTCTAACGCCCGATTAAGAATGCGGGCCGAACGCCACGCCATCAGGCTCAGCTGAGGATCGGCAATGCCGTGATTATGCATACTGGCGTTCATCGCAAATAAGCAGTTCTCCGCCGGGCCTTCCCACTCAAAGGTAAAGTCCGGGGCTATGCGGTACTCGCCGTCCGCCGTGGTCAACAGTCGGTGGGCCAGAGGCGCAAGGAACTCAGGCGTCGCCGATTGATAACCGGTAGCAAAGATCACCACGTCCGCCTTGAAGGTTTCCTCGCCGTGATCGAGATGATGACGCGTTTCGAGTTGGTAGGCGTTATCCAGCGTGTGTTTTACGGCCGTCAGCGAACGGCTGGGCAGCAGGCGCACCCATAATTTCTCGCGCAGTACGTCGAAGCTGTGGTACATGGCGCGATAGATGGCCAGCAGCGACTCGCTGGTGATGCCGTCTGAGGTCATCTTTTGTTCGGCCAGCATATGCCGCTTGGCCGCGCTGTCCAGTGAGTAGAAACTCTCGACGTAATCTGGCGTGAAATATTCATTGGCAAAGGCCGCCTCATCAAGCGCGTTGTAATTGTTGCGTCGCGATATCCAGTCGAGTTGTTCCGGCTGCCCCCATTCCCCTTTAAAAATATTCAGGAACAGATCGGCGCCGCTCTGGCCGCCGCCGACGATCGCCACGCGTTTGCCTGCCAGATTAGGGTTGCGCAGCATCATTTCGCTGGCGTGGAAACAGCGATCGTTTTGCGCCGTCACGCAGTCCGGTAACTTTATTTTCTTGCCAATACCGATACTTACGTGTCTGGCGTGGAAGATTTCCCGTGAGGTGGTCACCACGAACTGGCGTTGCCGATCGTCAAACTCGACTCGCTGAACGTCTTGATTGAACGCCAACGATCCCATCCCGCTTGCGGCCCAGGTGAGGTAATCGGCGAACTCTTCACGCGATGCGGTACGCTGTTCGGTCGTCAGGAAACGGTAGAATTTTCGGTTTTTTACCAGATAGTTGAGAAAGCTGTAGGGATTGGTTGGGGCAACCGCGCTCACCAAATCCTTTAAAAAGTTGGTTTGCATGTTGCAGTCAGCCAAAATCATGCCCGGGTGCCAGGAGAAATGAGGTTTGCGCTCAAGGAATTGCCCCGTAAATCCCTCGATTTCGCTCCCTAAGGCCGCCAGGCTAAGATTCGACGGGCCAAGGCCAATGCCGATGATATCGAAACGCTGATTCATTAATAAGCTCCAGTATAATGAGAATAATACCCAGAAATACGGCTGCAAAGGGGTTGGCTTATAGCAACCAGGCTGCCTTTTTCTTATAAGTAAACGACATGAATTAAAAATAATTAAAAGATATGCGGGTTAAAAATGCGTCATTTTTAAATGCCCGTTTAGAATTCGGTAGCACATCAGGTAAAGGCTACGGGTGTATTTCTTTCCATGAAAGTCCCTGCGAAAGCTTGCGTATGTGTTTAATTAATATTCTTAAGCAATAATCTTAGAAACCGCGTTCATCATTCCATGTAAACGACACTCCGCAAAGAGGATAAGCCGCATGGGATTGGCATCGACTATTGACTGTTAACGTGTATACGCCGTTCTGCGTTCGGCTTGTGTTTCTTGAATCAGGTATTCGCTGCTTAGAATAGCGTTAAAAGGGATTCTGGGAAGGTGAAATAACATGATATTAGGTGTTGAGCGCTTTTTGAAAAGATGAAATTAAAGTGAAATTATGAAATCAGGCCGTTTTGATTGTATTTTTATCATTATATTCAATGTGTTATTATCTTTTGGATGCGAGAGCTATTGCGTCTGGGCGGCATGGGGGTATCCGCTTTCACATCGGCCAATGCGCCCAGTTTTGTTGTTTGCGGGCCTGTATGGCGGGAAATTATCCCTATATGCATTAATTTCAATGAGTGAATGTTCATGTTATATACAGAGGCACCTGTTGACGTTGGAAAAGCGCCAATTAAAAACCGATTGGCCGACAGTTTGACGTTTAGGTTCGTTTAGGTTCAGCGACGGCGTGACGTGCAAGGATATCCGTGTGCCGCCGGAACTTGCCTGAATGTAGCCGCCATTATATCAACCCGGTTTGAATTGTTTTGGCGTTTCTCTTTTATAATTCCTTTGCCGCTGATGATGATTCTCATTACCTGAGCGTTAAACGCCATGGGAATGGGGTAAAGTATGGCGCTCGTGGGCAAGAGAATCGACGTTGGCGCTGCGACAAACGGATTGCCGCAGCAATAATTTACTCGTGGATAAATTTAACGTCAGTTGGCGTACCTATCTGGACGCTTACGCCGTTGCCATATAATTCGCCGGTATCCAGATCGCGTTGTAATACGGTAACGTTATTACTAAACACATTGGCGACTAGCAGAAACTTTCCGCTTTTATCGAAGGCGAAAGCGCGCGGTTCGATTCCGCCGGAAAGCGTGCGGCCAATCAGCGTGAGTTTGCCATTCTCCGGGTTAATTTTATAACCCACGATTTCGTTGGTTTTTTGGCGATTGCTCGCATAGAGGTATTTTCCGTCAGGGGAAAACGCCAGCCCGCCGCCGCCCTTTGCATCCGCGCGGGTGCTTTCCGTCAGCGCTAATGTCTGGATGTTCTCCAACCGATCGTTATTAATCTGGTAGGCAAAAATATTCGCTGACATTTCGCTGATCACGTAGGCGAATCTGCCATTTGCGGAAAAGATCATATGTCGCGGGCCGGTGCCCGGCGGAAACGACAAATCGTAATCCGGCGCGAGCCTGAACGGCGCGGCCTTATTTGCCGCGTCGTAGAAGAAGGCATGAATGATGTCGCCACCTAAATCGGCGGCGTACATCATGCGCCCATCGGGGGTGAAGTTGACGGAGTGAATATGGGCGCTGGCTTGCCGCTCGGCAACGGCCTCTGAGCCCTTGGTGAAGGGAAAGCGCTGCAGCACCTCGCCGAGTTCACCGTTCTGGAGAATGGGGGCCACGATGACGCTGGCATGCCCGGGGGCGTTGGAGTAATTGGCGGCCAATAAGTAGCGCCCGTCTGGACTGATGGCGGCATGCGTCGGCTCTTGTCCCTGCGAGTCGATGCCGCTGATGCGTTGCGGGTCGCCGCCTTTGCCGAGCCTGAGCGTGCTGATTTGGCCTTGCTGAGTTTCATTGGTGGTATAGGCAAATTGGCGATTTTTGCTCAGAACTATCCAGGAAGGGCTGTCCATTTTTATGCGATTCAATGGCAGCAGGCTGCCGTCTTCGTTGAGCGCCAACCGATACATCCCCTGGCTGGGATAAACGGGCGGCTGAACCCGATCGCCGTCTCTTTCCCCTGTCCAGGTGCCAATCAAAACGATTTGCGCGGTGCTGCCCGGCTGCGGTTGCGGGGGAGCGGCCTGGGTGATCCAGGCCGGCAATAATAAAGACAGAAAGGAAAACTTGGCGATGCTGGGGAACGTTGCGTTTTTCATGGTCGGGCTCCTGGCGTGATTGACTGTGTTTTGTGACCGAGGCGAACGGTGTACAGGGTTTATCGTCGTAGCGAGGCACCGCCCAGAATGAACAGGCAGACATAACCAAAATAGTGCAAAACGCCGGCGAGGCCTATTTTTAGCACATCATTGGCGTATGGCATCAGAGCCTTGCGCGCCGGCAGACAAGCTCCCTGCGGCCGCCAGCGTAGGGAGCTTTAATTGGCGTGAATCACGCGCCGCGGCGTTTGCGCACCCGCCACGCGATGGCCGCCAGTAGCGCCAGCGCGCCGCCGCCCAACCCCGGTGCCATATAGGGCTGCATCTCGGCCAGCAAGGGCGCCGGGCCCCCTCGTCTGAGGATCGCAACGTCTTCGGCGGTGACGTGCGCCGCGGGGTTGCCGTAATGTTGCAAGACATAGTTGCCGATCGCCGCAATCTGTTGGTCGTTCAAGGGATTGACATAGGATTGCGGGCCGAAATTCGGCATCAGGATATGTTGATCCCCGACGCGGCGCTCGACGCCGAACAAAATGGCCGAGATCAGATTGGAGGGATTGCGCGAGCCCGTCGCCGTGTTGTTGAACAGCGATGGATAGGCCTGGTTTTGACTGCCGCTGCCGTCGGGTTGGTGGCAGCTGGCGCAGTTGCCGCTAAACAAGGCGGCGCCGTCAATCACCGTCTCGTTGGCGGTCGGCGGATGCGCGCCGCGCAGCTCGGGTTCAACGTTGAACGGCTTGCCAAAGCTGTCTGCCGGCCGCGTATCGCGTCGATCTCTGATCGGCGGACTGTTTTTCAGGTAAGCGGCAATCGCGGCCAGATCGTCGTCCGACAAATATTGCAGGCTGTTTTCTATCGCTTCCGCCATGCCCCCCGCCGCCTGGTTTTTTCCCGCCGCGCGCCCGGTTTTCAAATACTGGATTAGCTCAGCCTGGCTCCATCCGCCAATGCCGCTGATCGGGTCGGAAGTAATATTGGGCGCATACCAACTGCCGACCATGGCGCCGGAAAGCGGTTGCCCGCTGTATTCAGCCAGTAACACGTTGCGCGGCGTATGGCAGGTATCGCAGTGTCCAGGGCCGTTGACCAGGTAGGCGCCGCGGTTCCATTGCGCATCTTCGCGGCTGTCGGCGCTGAAATGCCCCTCTTCCAGAAACAAACTGTTCCAGGCCGGCATGATAAAGCGCAGGTTAAAGGGGAAGGGCAGTTCGGTTCGCCTGTTGTGCTGAACGACGGGGGCGACGCCGTTCATAAAGTAGGCGTACAGCGCGTGAATGTCCTCGTCGTTCAATTTGACGTATGACGTATAAGGCATTGCCGGGTACAGCGGGGTGCCGTCCGCGCGAATGCCTTCACGCACGGCGCGGGCGAATTGCGCTTCGCTGTAGCGGCCAATGCCGGTTTCCTTGTCGGGGGTGATGTTGGTGGTGTAAATCACGCCTACCGGCGTGGCGATGCTGTAACCGCCGGCAAATCGCTCGCCGCCTCCCGTTTGGGTGTGGCAGGCCTGGCAGTCCGCCGCCACCGCGAGCCGCTCGCCTTTTTCAATCAGCTCGGCGCTGAAATACGGTCCTTCGTCGGCGGCGAACGCCGAGCCGCCGCCCGCCGCGAGGAGCAGCGCCAGCCAGGCTATCCTTGCAGGTTTTCTCATGATTTCACCGCCAGTTTGCGGGCAATGTCGTCCGCCGCTTTAAGGCCCAGGGCCGCCATCGTCAGCGTGCTGTTCACCACGCTGGCTGAAGGGATGGCGCCACCGCCGGGTAGCCACAGGTTCGGATGATCGTGCGCACGACAATCGCCGTTCACCACGGAATTTTTCTCATCGTTGCCCATGATGGTGCCGCCCATAATGTGATTATTGGCATTCAGGCTGGTGGTGATGTTGAATTCATCGGCATCAAACAATTGGCCAATATGCTTGAGCTGCCGGTGCGCCGCTTCAGCCCCTTTTCGCACATAGTCCCCCACGTCATAGTAAATGTCGGGGCAAGGCAAACCGTGGGCGTCTTTGCGCGTTGCGCTCAACGTCAGACGGTTATTGGGATCGGGCAGCGGTTCCAGACTGATGGACAAATCGACGCCGTGCGCCGCGCGGCGGCGGATCTCGTCATCCAGCGCTTTCCCCACCAGGCCCTGCGCCAGGGCCTGGCGCGTAGCCGGCAAAACGCGGTTGATGTTATTGAGGATCATCTTGTTGGCTGAGTAATGCTTGCGGAAATCCCCATCGCGCGGGCCGACCAAACAGCTGCTCTGCGCCGGGCCGCGTCCAGGCCACAGCGGCTCTTTCGCCAGGAAGGTGCAGTGAAAGCCGGAGTGATCCATCATATTGCGGCCAACCTGATCGGAGCTGTTGGCGATCCCATTCGGGTTTTGCGCATTGGCGGCCATCAACAGCAGGCGCGGGGTTTCGATGCCATTGCATGCCAGGACGAACGCGCTGGCGCTGGCTTTGTGCGACCGCTTTTGGTTGTCCAGCCAATGCACGGCGGTAACCTGATTTTGCCCATCGGTATCGATTTTGTACGCCACCGCTTCCGCCAGCACGAGCGCTCCTTTCATTTCGGCGCGTTCGATGTGATGGATGCCGTTATACATGGCGCCAATCGGGCAGATAGGTTGGCAGTTATTGTTGCCGCAGCAGGTGGGCCGCCCCTGCCATGGTCGCGTGCTGCGCCCTTGGGGGATCGGTACGGAGCGGTAACCGTGCGGGTTGACCACTTCGGCGAAGCGCGTATCTCCGTGGGCCCAGGGCACCATATCCATGGGATAAGGCTTGCTGCGCGCTGAAGGCGATTGTTTGGCCGGATCGTTTGGGCCGGCGACGCCAATCGCCTCCTCCGCGCGGCAGTAGTAGGGCTCGAGATCGTCATAGGCGATGGGCCAGTCGCGGCCAACCCCGTACAGCGTTTTCATTTTGAAATCGTTTGGCAGATGGCGCCAGCAGGAGGCCGCCCAGTGCCAGGTCGTGCCGCCCACGGTGCGTAAATAGCCCTGCTTAAAGCTGTCCGCGCTTGGGCCACTTAACGCGACATAATCGTTTGGCGGAAAATAGAGCGGCGCGGTGGCGTAGGCTGATTGCGGGTACAAGCCTTGAAAATCGGAGCCCGCACGGTTATCAAACGGCATATTGCGCCAGTTTTCGACGGCCTGCGCGCGATCGATACGCAGGCCCGCCTCCAATACCAGCACGGAATAGCCTTGGCCGGCCAACTGGTCCGCCATCATGCCGCCGACGATCCCCGA
The DNA here is from genome assembly GCF_052168895.1 of Serratia sp. CY37869. Classification (NCBI taxonomy): domain Bacteria; kingdom Pseudomonadati; phylum Pseudomonadota; class Gammaproteobacteria; order Enterobacterales; family Yersiniaceae; genus Serratia; species Serratia sp. CY37869. The sequence continues at coordinate 326,965 of NZ_JBJNLU010000003.1, read as the reverse complement.
GCCGACGATGACAATATCGGCCGAGGCATCGCCATCAGCCGTGAATACCGGTTTTTTCATGATTCAGCTCTCAGAGGGCAGTAAGGCGTTAACCTCAGGTGGGGCGACGGTCCACCAAAGCGGGCCGTTGCCGCAATAGGTGGGCACAATCAAGGCGTCTTTAACCGGGCGATACATCAGGGCATCTTTATAAGCGATGAGACTGGCGTTTGCCCCCTGGCCCACGGTACCGGTATACCAGGCGGTGACGATGGCCGAGACCAATGCCGAGAGCCCCAGTTGGCCGGCGATTTGCTGAAGTTGCCGGGCGCTTTGTCCGGCCTTCACGCGTGCGCTTAATCGCTCAACCTGTGATGAGAATTGCGGGTTTGCGAGGCTCAACGCAGTGAAAATACGAGCCGAAAGGCCAGGGTCAATATCCTGACGTTCTGTCAATTGCAGGGAGAGCGCGAAGAAACGGGCAAAAAGCAGGGGGTTTTGCGCGGCGGTATGCTGTTCCGCCAGCGTGAGGAATGGGGCGCCGGCCAATGCGGTGGCGACAAGCGTTGACGCCAGGCCGAGCAAGACATTTCTGCGGCTGACGCCCTTGCCATGTTGATCCGGCTGTTCGCCATTGTCTGATAAACCATATTCCATATGTTTTTTCTCAACGGGTGTTTAATGCCAGAGCCAAAAAAGGCCAAAATATCAGTGGGTGAGCAGGCTAAATTAAGCGTTCTATTACGGTGATATGACGATCTTCACCGATGTGATGTTTTAAGAACGCCTGTCGGTAAATTAGCAGCGGCAACGGACGGTATTTATCAAAAAATCACAAGGTGAGTGCCGACCGCATTTTTGGTTTATTTTTAATAACGGCAGGGGATTATGTGATGGGGCTCTGTTTAATTGATTGTTATTTAATATTTTTATCGGTTTGTGGCTGTGGGTTTTTATCAGGCGCAGAATGAAAACATTAATGGTATCCCGTGTTTGCGTATTAATTCAAATGACGGCGAAAATAAGGAGGGTTGGGTTATGGCGCAAATGGAAATAATACAGTGCCGTAAACACAGGGCAGGGGGCGGGCATCAATTAAGACTGCGAATATAAAGGCCGAGATTTAGGTTAAAGAGATAGGAACAGGAGCACTTCTGCTCGGTATTCAAGGTCTCAGCGCTGGCGCCGCGTTGAACAGCGCTTTAGCGCTGGCCCGCAGGGTGAGGCCTTTGGCCGAATAATCGAACGCAGTTCGATGGAGAGTCCGTATCTCAGAAAGCGAAAAACCCGCCATAGGCGGGTTCTTCTAAATAGGGCGACCGGACTCGGACAACCGGCGCTGGCGCCGCGTTGAACAGCGCTTTAGCGCTGGCCCGTAGGGTGAGGCCCCTGGCCGAATAATCGAACGTAGTTCGATGGAGAGTCCGTACTCCAGAAAGCGAAAAACCCGCCATAGGCGGGTTATTCTAAATATGGTGCCCGGACTCGGACAACCGGCGCTGGCGCCGCGTTGAACAGCGCTTTAGCGCTGGCCCGCAGGGTGAGGCCCTTGGCCGAATAATCGAACGCAGTTCGATGGAGAGTCCAGTCCCTGAAAAGCAAAAACCCAGCCATAGGCTGGGTTCTCTAAATATGGTGCCCGGACTCGGAATCGAACCAAGGACACGGGGATTTTCAATCCCCTGCTCTACCGACTGAGCTATCCGGGCAACGGGGCGCATTAAACCGTATTGGCCGGATGGCGTCAATCGCTTTCTGTCACAAAGCCGATCGGTTGCTCTATTTTCAGGCAGCGAACCCGAAGCGCTAGAGCCTGTGGCGATATCGCCACCCGATAAATATGCATAAAAAACGTGTATTTATACCACTTTGTCAATATTGTTTTTTGTTTTTATTGTTAAATAACAACGCATTACCTTTGCGTTAGCGCAGGCTCAACCCAGGTGATTCTCGCTTGAACCTCGTAACGAATCATGCAATCATTGCGCAAATTTTAGCACTCTCCGTTCCCTGACGGTGTTCCCGCTTCTTATAAGTCAGAGGGTTATTGGCATGACTGGTTTTGTCGCTCAAGCGCTGTCGCGCACCAGACCTCTGACGCCGCCACCGTTCCGTCTTTGCTTGCTCCGAACGCCATCCGTCCGAATACGCCTGCCGATCATGCGGTAAGGCCGCCTGATGCTCGCTGTTAGGCATGCGTAAAGCCAGCGCTGCGGCCCTGATTTTACTGATGCCTGTCGGACGCTGCCAAGACCAGTTCCCCCGATAGCTGCCTGATGGTCCCCGATCATGAGGCGGTCACGCACGCCGCTTATGCTGCCGTGCCCGGGTATCGCTTTTACCGGGATAACCGCGTTATCTCATTACCGTGCCGGTGGCACACCCTCATCCTTCACCGTTTGAGAGTCAGCATGATGAAAGAATTGAAAATCGCAACCAGCGCCAGCCTGGTCGCCACCATTGAGACGCTGCGCCAGATCGTGCGCGTAGAGCAGACGGACTACACCGACGTGGCGGCGGTGGTGGTGTCGGTCGCCGACGTGGACGCCGGCATTCTGGCGCGCTTGCAGGCGACGGGGTTCGATATTCCGACCTTCGTGGCGGTGGAAGGGGACGAGCATCTTTCCCCGGATTATCTGCCGTTTGTCAGCGGGGTCTTCGCGCTGCTGGCCGGCGCCAGCAAGCCATTCTACATGGCGCAGTTGGAGGCAGCCGCCGACGCCTACGAGCAGGCGCTGCTGCCGCCGTTCTTCAAAACGCTGAAGACCTACGTCGAGATGGAGAATTCGACCTTTGCGTGTCCAGGCCATCAGGGCGGCGAGTTCTTCCGCAAGCACCCGGCCGGCCGGCAGTTTTTCGATTTCTACGGTGAAACTCTTTTCCGTTCCGATATGTGCAACGCCGACGTCAAGCTGGGCGATCTGCTGATCCACGAAGGCTCGGCCAAGGATGCGCAAAAGCATGCGGCGCGGGTGTTCAACGCTGATAAAACCTACTTCGTGCTCAACGGCACCTCGGCGGCCAACAAGGTGGTGACCAACGCGCTGCTGACCCGTGGCGATCTGGTGCTGTTCGATCGCAACAACCACAAATCCAATCACCACGGGGCGCTGATCCAGGCCGGCGCCACGCCGGTGTATCTGGAAACCGCCCGCAACCCGTTCGGCTTTATCGGCGGCATCGATGCGCGTTGCTTCGACGAGCGCTACCTGCGCGAGCAGATCCGCGAGGTGGCGCCGGAGAAGGCCACAGCGGCGCGGCCGTTCCGGCTGGCGATCATTCAGCTTGGCACCTACGACGGCACGATTTACAACGCTCGCCAGGTGATCGACACCATCGGCCACCTGTGCGATTACATCCTGTTCGACTCCGCCTGGGTGGGCTACGAAGGTTTTATCCCGATGCTGAAAGAGTGTTCGCCGTTGCTGCTGGAGCTGGACGAACACGATCCGGGCATTTTCGTCACCCAGTCGGTGCATAAACAGCAGGCGGGGTTCTCGCAGACCTCGCAGATCCATAAGAAAGACGACCACATCAAAGGGCAAAAGCGCCACTGCAACCACAAGCACTTGAACAACGCATTCATGCTGCATGCGTCGACCAGCCCGTTCTATCCGCTGTTCGCCGCGCTGGACGTCAACGCCAAGATGCACGCCGGCCCCGCCGGGCGCCGCATGTGGATGGACTGCGTCAAGCTGGGCATCGAGACGCGCAAACAGCTGCTCACGCGCTGCTCGCAGCTGAAGCCGTTTATTCCGCTGCAGGTGGCGGGCAAGGACTGGCAGGATTACGATACCGATCTGATCGCCAACGACGCGCGCTTCTTCACCTTCGTACCGGGGGAGACGTGGCACGGCTTCGAAGGTTACGCCCAGGATCAGTATTTGGTCGATCCGTGCAAGCTGCTGCTGACCACGCCGGGCATTGACGCCGCGACCGGCCAATACACCGAGTTCGGCGTGCCGGCCACCATTCTGGCCAACTTCCTGCGCGAGAACGGCATCGTGCCGGAGAAGTGCGATCTCAACTCGATCCTGTTCCTGCTGACCCCGGCGGAGAACCCGGCCAAGATGGAACAGCTGGTGGAGATGCTGGCGCAGTTCGAACGCTATGTCGAAGAGGATGCGCCGCTGAGCGTGGTGCTGCCGACGGTGTACCGCAAGAACGAGCAGCGTTACCGCGGCTACAGCATTCGCCGGCTGTGCCAGGAGATGCACGATCTGTACGTCAGCTTTGACGTTAAGCAGCTGCAAAAGGAGATGTTCCGTCAGGATCATTTCCCGCCGGTGGTGATGAACCCGCAGGACGCCAACGTGGAGTTTATCCGCGACAACGTCGAGCTGGTGCCGATCGGCCAGGCGGAAGGGCGCATCGCGGCGGAAGGGGCCCTGCCGTATCCGCCGGGCGTGCTGTGCGTGGTGCCGGGCGAAGTGTGGGGCGGCGCGGTGCAGCGCTACTTCCTGGCGCTCGAGGAGGGCATCAACCGCCTGCCGGGCTTCTCGCCGGAGCTGCAGGGGGTCTACATCGAGAAAAAAGATCACGGCTGGAAGCGCATCTTCGGCTATATGATCAAGCCATGAAAAAAGGGCCGGTTCGCACCGGCCCTTCTTCTATCCACGCGGGAAGCGCTACTTTCTGCGGTAGCTCTTCTGCGCGGTATTCACTTTCACCAGATAGCGGCGCGACTCGGCTGCCGGGTGCTTGGTGGTCAGCGTTTGGTACACGTCGCCCGGCTGCATGCCGTTGATGATGCCCACCGCGCGCGTTCTGTCGCTGGAGAACACCCGCAGCACGCTGCCGGCGCCGCCGTTGTAAGCGGTGATCACCGCATAGCGGCGCGAGGTCGGGTTCTGAATGCCGCCCAGGTAGTTGTTCTGCAGGATCGCCAGGTAGGCGGTGCCGGTATCGATGTTGTTCTCCGGATCGAACAGGTAGCTGCGGCTCGGGGTGCCCCATTTACCGCGCATCTGGAACACATCCTTACCGGCGGTGTGCTGCACCACCTGCATCAGGCCCAGCGCGTCCGAACCGCTCACCGCATACGGGTTGAAGCTCGATTCGGTCTGCATGATAGCCAGGATCAGCGACTCGTCCACGCCATATTTTTCCGACGCCTTGCGCACCATCGGCAGATATTTATGCGCACGTTTGTCCAGGTGGTTCGGCACCAGTTGGATGGTGACCGAGTAGATGACGTGCAGGCCGGAGGTGCGTTTTTGCAGCTTGGTCTGCAGCAGGTAATCGGCGAAGTGCGCCGCGCGCCATTCCCAGCGGATCGGCGCCCCTTTGTTATCCAGCACCTGGCCGTACAGGAACGGCTCTTTGCTGATCTGGATATCGTTGGCGTCGGAATAGAGGTCGATCGAACCCGGATCGTCACCCATCAGCAGCGTGCTGATGATCGCCTGGCGCAGGTGCGCGGCCGGATCGGTGGTGGCGATGGTCTCGACGGTGATGGCGCCGGTGTCGAAGTTGATGTGGCTGCGGGTTTGGTATTGGTCGGTGTACTTGACGTAGTCTTTCGGCCCGGCGATCAGAACTTCGTTCAGACCCCAGATGTTCTCGATGTTGTGGGCGAATTGGCCCATCAGAATGTCGAAGCCGTTGGTGTCTTTGATCCAGGCTTCGTTGATTTCTTCACTTTTTTTGCCGGAACAGGAGATCAGCAAAGGCGCTATTACGAGCAAAGCTAAAATTTTCTTCATCTTAAAGCCGTTTGGAAGAAGTATAAGAGGATTGAAGCGGGCCAGCGCCTGGCCCCAACAGCGTTATTCGCTCGGCGGCGTATAGCCTTCGATGTGCACGTCGTGCCCTTCGAACAGGAATTTGATCATTTCCTCTTCCAGCAGTTTGCGGTCATCCACGTTCATCATGTTCAGCTTCTTCTCGTTGATCAGCATGGTCTGCTTCTTCATCCACTCGCCCCAGGCTTCCTTGGAGATCTCGTTGTAGATGCGTTTGCCGACGTCGCCGGGATAAAGCTGGAAGTCCTGGCCTTCGGCGTCGCGTTGAAGGAAAGTACAAAAAATGGTGCGGCTCATGCTAATTCCTCATCGATGGCGCTATCGCCATATAAGTTTTGTTGGATCGGGGGCTGCTTCGCCAGCTGTTGCAACAGGCGGTCCACCGGCGCTGCCAGCCCGACCGACGGCGGCTGCGCTAAGTTATACCAGAGACCCGCGCCCTCATCCATGCCGCTGCCCGCCGCGTCGAGCGACAGCCACATCGGCACGATATCGAGATGGAAATGGCTGAACGTGTGGCGAAACGCGGTCAGCTGTTCCAGGCGCTTGCCTTTCAGACCGCGCTGCTGCAGCCAGAGTTCCAAATCCACGCGCGCGCTGAACTGCGGGAAGCAGAACAGGCCGCCCCACAGGCCTACCGCCGGGCGCTGCTCCAGCCACACGCGGTCGTCGTGCTGTAGCAATAAGAAGTAGGCGGTTTTTTCCGGCAGGGTCTGCTTGGGCTTCTTGCCGGGGTAGTTGGCCCAGCTGTGGTTGGCGTAAGACAGGCAGCCGACGTTGAGCGGGCAGAGCTCACACTTGGGCTTGGAGCGGGTGCAGACCATGGCGCCCAGATCCATCATCGCCTGGTTGAACTGGCCGACGCCCTTGGCCGGGGTGACTTCTTCGCTGATTTTCCACAGCCGGTTTTCGACCTCTTTTTTGCCCGGCCAGCCTTCCACCGCGTAGCAGCGGGCCAGCACGCGCTTCACGTTGCCGTCGAGGATCGGATAGTGTTGGCCCAGCGCCAACGATAGCACCGCGCCGGCGGTGGAGCGGCCGACGCCCGGTAAATCGGCGATTTCTGCGAAGGTTGTCGGGAACTCGCCGCCGTGCTGTGCGACAATGGTCTGCGCCGCTTTGTGCAGGTTGCGAGCGCGGGCGTAATAGCCGAGGCCGGTCCACAGATGCAGCACTTCGTCCAGCGGGGCCTCCGCCAGCGCGCGCACGTTGGGAAAACGGGCCATAAAGCGCTGAAAATAAGGAATGACGGTGGCAACCTGGGTCTGTTGCAACATCACTTCGGAGAGCCATACTTGATAGGCGGTTTTCTCCAGCTGCCATGGCAGGGTTTTGCGGCCGTAGCGCTGGTACCAGTCAAGCACCACCTGTGCGAATTGTTGTGCTTGCATCATGAAGAGTCGTTATCCGGCAGAAAATGAAGCGAGATTGCAGCATAGAGTCATGATGCTGTAAACCGGAACTTTCCGACGCCGCACGGCGGGTACAGAAGATGAACGCTTGCTAAACCAATGTATCTTTGCATAATGCGCGTTTCCCTAATTGGCAGCCAAACAGACAGAAAGCACTATGATTAATGACGTCATCTCCCCGGAATTTGATGAGAACGGCCGCGCGATGCGCCGTATCCGCAGTTTTGTCCGCCGCCAGGGGCGGCTGACCAAAGGCCAGCAGCATGCGCTGGAGAACTATTGGCCGGTGATGGGCGTGGAGTATCAGGCTGACGCTGTCGATCTCGCCGCGCTGTTCGGCCGCGAAGCGCCGACGGTGCTGGAGATCGGTTTTGGCATGGGCGCCTCGCTGGTGACCATGGCGGGCAACAACCCGCAGCAGAACTTTTTAGGGATCGAAGTACACTCGCCGGGCGTGGGCGCCTGCCTGGCCGACGCCCATGAGGCGAAGCTGAGCAACCTGCGCGTAATGTGCCACGATGCGGTTGAAGTGCTGGAAAACATGATCCCGGACGGCTCGCTGGACATGGTGCAGCTGTTCTTCCCCGATCCTTGGCACAAGGCGCGCCACAACAAGCGCCGCATCGTGCAAACGCCGTTTGTCGAACTGGTGCTGCGCAAGCTGAAGACCGGCGGCGTCTTCCACATGGCCACCGATTGGCAACCTTATGCGGAACATATGTTAGAGGTTATGAACGGGGTCGCAGGCTACCGTAATCTTTCCAGCGATAATGATTATGTGCCGCGTCCGGATTCGCGCCCACTGACGAAATTTGAATTACGCGGCCAGCGCCTGGGACATGGCGTTTGGGACTTGATGTTTGAGAGGAAAGAATAATGGCTAAGAACCGCAGTCGTCGTTTACGTAAAAAGTTGCACATTGAAGAATTTCAGGAGTTGGGTTTCTCCGTAGCCTGGCGCTTCGCCGAAGGCACGTCGGTGGAAGATATCGACAGCACGCTGGATACCTTCATCGATGAAGTGATCGAGCCGAACGGTCTGGCGTTTGACGGCAGCGGCTACCTGCAGTGGGAAGGTCTGATCTGCCAGCAGAAGATCGGCCACTGCACCGACGAGCATCGCGAACTGGTGAAAAACTGGCTGGAAGCGCGCAAACTGACCGACGTTAAGGTCAGCGATCTGTTCGATATCTGGTGGGATTGATCGCGCTTGCCCGATGAGCGCGGCTTCGCGCCGCGCCGTTTTATTGATCTAAGGTGCCTTAACGGCGCCTTTGTTTTGCCCGGAGTGTGACCGAGGTGGTAACAACATTGGATAACGCGTTGCTGGAAGAGATCCTGCAACAGGTGTGCCCGCTGATTGGCCAGGGAAAAGTGGCCGACTACATCCCGGCGTTGGCGGAAGTGCCCGCCGATCGGCTGGCGATCGCCGTGTGTACGGTGGATGGCGAACTGTTCCAGGCCGGCGACGCCGCGGAGCGCTTCTCCATCCAGTCGATCTCCAAAGTGCTGAGCCTGACGCTGGCGCTGACGCGCTATCAGGAGCATGAGATCTGGCGGCGCGTCGGCAAAGAGCCTTCCGGCCTGCCGTTCAATTCGCTGCTGCAGCTGGAGATGGAGCAGGGCAAACCGCGCAATCCGTTTATCAACCCCGGCGCGCTGGTGGTGTGCGACATGCTGCAAACCCGGCTCAGCGCCCCCAAACAGCGCATGCTGGAGGTAGTGCGTCAGTTGGCCGGTGAAGACGACCTGGCCTATGATCTGCGGGTGGCGCGCTCCGAGTTCGAACACTCCGATCGCAATGCGGCCATCGCCTATCTGATGAAATCGTTCGGCAACTTCGAAAACGACGTCATCACCGTGCTGCAAACCTATTTCCACTATTGCGCGCTGCGCATGAGCTGCGTGGAACTGGCGCGCAGCTTCGTCTATCTGGCCAATCACGGCCGCGATCTCAGCGGCGAGGCGGTGATCAGCCCGCTGCAGGCGCGGCAGATCAACGCCCTGATGATGACCAGCGGCATGTACGACGGCGCCGGCGAATTCGCCTATCGGGTGGGGATGCCGGGCAAGTCCGGCGTGGGCGGCGGCATCGTGGCCATCGTGCCGGACGAACTGTCGATCGTCGTTTGGTCGCCGGAACTGGATGCTTCCGGCAACTCGCTGGCGGGAACTGCGGCGCTGGAACTGTTGTCTCAACGTATCGGTCGTTCGATTTTTTAATCCCAGTCTGGATGGGAGTCAGGAGAAGCTATGTTGAAGAAAACCGGGTTAGCCTTACTGCTGCTGGCGGCGACTGCCGCACAGGCCCACGCCGAGTACCAATGCAGCGTTAAACCCCAGGACGATGTGATCATCAGCCCGCAGAGCGTGCAGGTGAAAGGCGCCAGCGGCGATCTGCAAATATCGCCGGATGGCGACGTGATCCGCAACGGCCAGGCGCTGAGCTTGAACGACAGCCAGCGGCAGAAAGCCTTCAGTTACCAGAGCGCCTTGCGCAAACAGCTACCGTGGATCGACGACGGCGCGCAGAAACACCTGGAGAAAGCCCGCGCAGCGCTGGATAAAGTGATCGTTAAAGAGCTGGGCAGCAACAGTAACGTGCGCAACCGGCTGACCACCCTGAATGGCCAACTGAAACAGCAGATGAACCGCATCATCGAGCACCGCAGCGACGGCCTGACCTTCCACCACAAGGCGATCGACCAGGTGGAGCAGGACGGCCGCAACATCGTGCAGCAGAGCATGGGCGGCGTGCTGCAGGACAGCCTGAACGAGATGGGCGTCAAACAGGCCGCCAACAGCGGCGGCAACCCGCTGCAGGCGATCATGGGCAATTTGGGCGGCTTGCAGAAGGCGATCCAGAACGAATGGAACAACCAGGAGCAGGACTTCCAGAACTTCGGTCATGACGTGTGCAACCGCGTCACCGCACTGGAAACCCAGCGCAAGGATCTGCTTAACGCGTTGAAGTGATTTAAGAATCTTCTTGGTAGACCGTTTTTTGACCTTCTGAAGCTTATCTGACAGACTGATCAAACTACGTACAGATTTATGGATGTTTACGGAGGACGCTATGAGCCATACACGTTACGAAACCGATGTTGTTGCCTGGGCAAATGAACAGGCCGCTCTTTTGCGCTCCGGAAAATTGTCTGAGATCGATATTGAAAAGATCGCCGAGGAGATTGAGGACGTGGGGAAGAGCGAGCAAAGGGAACTTGCTAGCCGGATGACGGTGCTGATTGCACATTTGCTTAAATGGAAATATCAGCCGGCCAGGCGCGGAACCAGCTGGGAAAGAACGATTAAAGCGCAGCGCAAAGAGGTGCTTTACAGCTTGAAAGAGTCGCCCAGCCTAAAAGGTAAACTGAGCGATGCCGATTGGCTGGATGTCGTCTGGTCGAAGGCCGTTGCGCTCGCCACGGCCGAAACCGGGCTGGATGTGTATCCGGAAAACGGCATCTGGGAAACTCAGCAGATTCTGTCTCAGACGTTTTACCCGGATTAACACCAATAAAAAAGCGCTGATCATTCAGCGCTTTTTTTTTTACTCGTCGTCCGCCAGGAACAGTTCCAGCAGCGAGTTGAGGAACAGTTTGCCCTTCTCGGTGATCTGCCAGTGCTCCGCGGTTTCTTCCAGATAGCCTTTGGCCAGCGCTTCGTCCAGCTGCGGGCGAATGACGCTTTCCGTCAGCCCGGTGTAGTTGGCGAAGTCGGCGCGCGGCGCGGCTTCCAGCAAGCGGAAGCGGTTCATGAAGAATTCGAACGGCCGATCCGCCGCCGCCACCTCATGCTGCTTGTCCATGTAGTCGCCGCGCATAAAGCCGCGCGGGTGCTTGGTCTTGGCGGTGCGCAGGATGCGTCCGTCGCTGAAGGTCACCTTGCCGTGCGCGCCGCAGCCGATCCCCAGATAGTCGCCGAAGCGCCAGTAGTTGAGATTGTGCTGGCATTGGTAGCCCGGCTTGGCGTAGGCCGAGGTTTCATACTGCTGATAGCCGGCGGCGCTCAGCAACTGGTGGCCGCGCTCGAAGATGTCCCACAGCGCATCGTCGTCCGGCAAAACCGGCGGGCGCGAGCTGAACAGGGTGTTCGGCTCGATGGTCAGCTGATACCACGACAGGTGCGGCGGATTGAGGGCGATAGCCTGGCGCAGATCGTCCAGCGCCTCTTCCAGCGACTGATCCGGGAGGCCGTGCATCAGATCGAGGTTGAAGCTGCGCAGGCCGAGGCCGGTCGCCAGCGTCGCCGCGCGTTTGGCTTCTTCCGGGCCGTGGATGCGCCCCAGACGGTTCAGCTTCTCGGCGCTGAAGCTTTGCACCCCGATGGAGATGCGGTTGACGCCGGCGCGCTGGTAGCCGCTGAAGCGATCGGCCTCCACGGTGCCGGGATTGGCTTCCATGGTGATTTCGGCGTCGTCGGCGACGCGAATGCGCGCCCGCACGCCGTCCAGCAAGGCTTGCATCGCCTCGGCGCTCAGCAGGCTGGGGGTGCCGCCGCCGATAAAGATAGTGCTGATTTCCCGGCCGCCGGCCAGCGGCAGGTCGGCATCCAGATCCGCCAACAGATGATCGACATACTCCTGATGCGGCACGTCACCCTTTAGCGCATGGGAGTTGAAGTCGCAGTACGGGCATTTCTGCACGCACCACGGGATGTGGATGTAGAGACTCAGCGGGGGCAGCTTAAGCATTGCGCATGGCTTCCAACATCAGCTTCAGCGCCTTGCCGCGGTGCGAAATCGCCCGCTTCTCGTCGCGGCTCAGCTCGGCGGCGGTGCGGCCCAGCTCCGGCACGTAAAAGATAGGATCGTAACCGAAACCGCATTCACCGGCGGCCTGTTCGGTGATTTCACCGGCCCAGCTGCCGTGGAACACCAGCGGCGTCGGATCTTGCGCATGGCGCAGATAGACCAGCACGCAGTGAAATTGCGCGCCGCGCCGGCCCGGCGCCACGTCTTTCATCGCCGCCAGCAGCTTGTCGAGGTTCTGCCGATCGTCGGCGTCTTCACCGGCGTAGCGCGCGGAGTAGATGCCCGGCGCGCCGCCCAGCGCATCTACCGCCAGACCGGAGTCGTCGGCGATCGCCGGCAGGCCGGTGACCTGTGCCGCATGGCGCGCTTTCAGAATGGCGTTTTCGATAAACGTCAGCCCGGTTTCTTCGGCGGACTCCACGCCCAGATCGGTTTGCGCGACCACGTCCAGGCCGAAATCGGCCAACAGGTCGGCAAGTTCGCGCACTTTGCCCGGGTTACCGGTGGCAAGAACGACTTTTTGCATAATGACTACCTTGAAAATTATTCGATGAGCGCCGCGACCACGGCGGGGATCTGTTGCGGATTCACGATGCGTAACTGTTTATGCCGCCCCAGTTCGCCTTTCTCGATGGTGACGTTGCTTTTCGCCACTTTGAACTGCTTGGCGATAAACTTGATCAAATGGGCGTTGGCTTGGCCGTCGACCGGCGGGGCGGTGATGGCGACTTTTAGTTCGTCGCCATGCAAGCCGATAATTTGGTCGCGGCTGGCTTTCGGCTGAATATATAGCCTGATCGCCAGCCCGTCCAGCACCGGAGTGACTGCACTCACAGCAGGAACCAGATCTCGCCGAACACATCCATGCCCAGGTAGTTGATCAGATAGAGGATCAGGATCACTACCATGGCGGAAAAATCGATGCCGCCCATCGCCGGGATGATGCGACGGATCGGTGCCATCAACGGTTCGGTCAGTTGGTACATCACGTAGTCGATCGGGCTGCGGCCCTGGCTTACCCAGCTCATCAGCGCACGAATGATCATCACCCAGAAGATCAGGTAGCCGGCGGACTTGACCAGCGAGATCAGGCCGAACAGCAGGTTATACGGGCTGAGCGACAGCGCGTGGCTTTGTATCAGCAGCAGCAGCGGGTATTTGATGGTCATCAGCAGGAACGCCAGCAGCAGCGAAGCGCTGTCGATAGGCCCAAGCGCTGGGATGATGCGGCGCAGCGGGCCGACCACCGGTTGGGTGATCTTCACCACAAACTGCGAGAACGGGTTGTAAAAATCGGTGCGCGTCCATTGCATCCAAATGCGCAGCAACAGCACCATCACGTATAGATCAATAACGGTCTTGACCAGGAAAGTCAGCGTTAGCATGAAGTGGTCCTTCTCCTTAACTCGGGGTTATTTAAAATAATTTTTCCATTTCTTGCGCACGGGAAACGGCGGCCTGCATCGCTTGCGCCACGGTTTCCGGCAGTTGGCGTTCGTTGAACACCCGCAGCGCTTCGGCGGTGGTGCCGCCTTTGGAGGTCACCTGCTCGCGCAGCGTGCCCAGCGGCGTATCCGGGTTGGCTTCAACCAGCGCGGCGGCACCGGAAGCTGCCTGCTGCACCAGATCGCGCGCGGTCTGGCTGTCGAAGCCCATGCGTTCGGCTTCTTTTTGCATCGCTTCCATAAACAGGAAGAAATAAGCCGGGGCGCTGCCCGCGGCGGCGATCACGCCGTTGATGCCATTTTCGTCATCTACCCAGCAAACTTTACCGACCGAGGCCATTAAATCGCCGGTGTAGTCGCGATCCTGTTGGCTGACCTGCGCCGGCGCGTACAGCCCGCTCATGCCCTTGCCGACCAGCGACGGGGTGTTGGGCATGATGCGCACGATGTCCAGTTGGTCGCCGAGCAACTGATAGAAACGGCTGACCTGAATGCCGGCGGCGATCGACAGCACCAGTTTGCCGCCGAAATCGACCTGTTCGCGCAGCGGCTGACACACGTCGGCCATCATTTGCGGTTTGACCGCCAGCACCACGACGTCGGCTTCACGCGCGCAGGCGACGTTGTCGCCGCTGCTGACGATGCCGTAGTCCGCCGCCAACGCGTCACGGTTTTTCGGCGACGGGGCGCAGACGCTGATGGATTTGGCCGGATAGCCGCCCGCGACCAGGCCGGCGATGATTGCACGCGCCATGTTGCCGGCGCCGATAAAGGTAATCTTGCGATGTTGCATCAAATCCCTCGTCTGTTTGTCAGGCCTGCGAGTAGTCGCGGGCGCCAAAAATTGCGGTGCCGATGCGCACCAGGGTGCTGCCTGCGGCGATCGCCGCCGCCATATCGTCCGTCATGCCCATCGACAGCGTATCGGCCTGCGGATAACGCTGACGCAGGGCGAGAAATGCGTCGTTCATCCGGCTGAATACCGCCAACTGCCGCTGATAATCCGTTTCCGGCGCCGGGATGGCCATCAGGCCGCGCAGCGCCAGATTCGGCAGCGCCGCGATCGCGTCGGCCAACGCCGGCAGTTCGTTCAACGCGATGCCGGATTTGCTCTGCTCATCGCTGATGTTGATTTGAATCAGCACGTTGAGCGGCGGCATGTCGGCCGGGCGCTGATCGCTCAGGCGCTGGGCGATGCGCAGCCGATCCACGGTATGACACCAGGCGAAATGTTCCGCCACCAGCCGACTCTTATTGGATTGCAGCGGGCCGATAAAGTGCCACACCAACTCACCGCCCTGCGACGACTCGGCGAAATGCCGGATCTTGTCAACCCCTTCCTGCACGTAGTTCTCGCCGAAGGCGCGCTGGCCGGCGGCGATGGCTTCTTCGATCGCCGCCACAGGTTTGGTTTTGCTGACTGCAAGCAGAGCAACGTCTTCCGGCGCCCGTGCGCAGTTTTGCGCGGCGGCCGCGATGCGGTTTCTGACATCCTGCAGGTTCTGTTGGATAGTGCTCATTATTGACCCGGGAGAGTGATATGGATATCGATGAATTCGTGGCCCTTAGTGTAAAGCATAATGCTTCCGATCTGCACCTTTGTGCCGGTCATCCGCCGATGTTGCGCATCGACGGTGAACTGCAGCCGCTGGCGGCGGCGCCAACGCTGACGGCGCAAGGCGTGCAGGCCCTCTGCGACGGATTGCTGAATGCGCAGCAGCGCGAGAGCCTGCGGCGGCTGGGGCAGGTCGATCTGGCGTTGCACAGGCCGGGCGGGGAGCGGTTGCGCGCCAACGTTTTTCAACAAAGCGCGGGGATTTCTCTCGCGTTGCGGCGTATCGCCGGGCAATCGCCTTCGCTTGCCGAGCTGGCGGCGCCGGCCATCGTCCCGGCGCTGCTGCGGCGCGCCGACGGATTGATCCTGGTCACCGGCGCCACCGGCAGCGGTAAGTCCACCACGCTGGCGGCGATGATCGACGAGATCAACCGGCACCAGCAGCGGCATATTTTGACGCTGGAAGATCCGATCGAGTTCCTGCACCGCAGCCGGCGATCGCTGATCCAGCAGCGGGAGATCGGCCGCGACAGTCACAGCGTCGATACGGCGTTGCGCGCCGCGCTGCGCGAAGATCCGGATGTGATCCTGCTGGGCGAGCTGCGCGATACCGCCACCATCCGGCTGGCGCTCACTGCGGCGGAGACCGGCCACCTGGTGCTGGCGACGCTGCACACCCGCAGCGCGCCGCAGGCGGTAGAACGGCTGGTGGACGTGTTTCCGGCGGAAGAGAAACCCTATGTGCGCGCCCAGCTGGCGGGCAGCCTGCAAGCGGTGATCGCGCAAAAGCTGATGAGGCGCCCCGGCGGCGGACGAGTGGCGATCTTTGAAGTGCTGACGGCGACGGCGGCGGTCAGCAACCTGATCCGTGAAGGGAAAACGCATCAGTTGGCGAGCGTGTTGCAAACCGGCGCGCAGTCCGGCATGCAAACCTTTGAGCAAGGTTTGCAGCAGCGGATCGACGCCGGTGTGTTGGGGGACTGCGCGGGGGAGGGAATGGGCGTTTAGCCCAGCTGCCGTTCGAACCAGCTTTCGAGGATAACCACCGCGGAGGCGGAATCCACGCTGCCTTTATCAAGCGCGCGGAAGCCGCCGCGATCGAACAGGTTGGCGCGCGCCTCCACGGTGCTCAGACGCTCGTCATGCAGATCGATCTGGATGCCGAAGCGGCCGTGCAGGCGGTTGGCGAACTTGCGCGCCTGGGCGGTAACGGGCTGTTCGGTGCCGTCCATGTTCAGCGGCAGGCCGACCACCACCAAATCCGGCTGCCACTCCTTCAGCAGTTTTTCGATTTTCAGCCAGTCCGGCGAACCGTCCTGCGCTTTGAAAGCCGGCAGGGCGCGGGCGCTGCCGGTCAACTCCTGGCCGACGGCCGCGCCGATGCTTTTGGTGCCAAAGTCGAAGGCGATAATGGTGCGGTTACTCATCAGGCGTGTCCTGCGTGGTTGGCGATGCTGCGAATGTCGATACCCAAAAGGTTCCCCGCCTCGCGCCAGCGGCTGGCGATCGGCGTGCGGAACAAAATGTCGGTGTTGGCTTCGATGGTCAGCCAGGCGTTTTCCAATACTTCCTGCTCCAACTGGCCCTTTTCCCAACCCGCATAACCCAGCGCCACCAGCACGTCGTCCGGTTGCTCCGGCGTGCCGAGCGTTTCCAGCACGTCTTTCGAGGTGGTGATCATGGTGTTGGGGGAAATTTGAATGCTGGCGCCAAAGCCGTGGCGCGGCGTATGCAGGATAAATCCGCGATCGTCCGCCAGGGGGCCGCCGGCGAACACCGGCTTGTCCAGGCTGATGGCCGGATCGCGCGCAGGCGGCATGATCTTCAGCTTGCTCAGCACCGTGGCTACCGTGAACTGCTCCACCGGTTTATTGATCACCAAACCCATGGCGCCTTCTTCATTGTGCTCGCAAATGTAAATCACCGAGCGCTTGAAGCGAGGATCCTGCAGCGTTGGCATGGCGATCAGAAAATGGTGCTGTAAATTCATGGCGTTAGTATAAGGTAATCAATGGGTGAGAAAATAAACAGCCGCCAGTATGCGGCTATACCCGCCGCCTTTCAAGCCGCGTTCAAAGGCGTGCTTTGGCGGGCGCGATGCAGGATAGCGGGCGGCAGGCCGCCCGCATGACGCATTACTTCGCCGCCAGGCGCTTTTCAATCGCGTCCATCAGCATGCCGGTAATCGAGATCGGGAATGCCGCCTCAATTTCGCGCGCGCAGGTTGGGCTGGTCACGTTGATTTCGGTCAGGCGATCGCCGATCACGTCCAGGCCGACGAAGATCAGCCCTTTCTCTTTCAGCGTCGGCGCGACAGCGCGGGCGATTTTCCAGTCGCTCTCGCTCAGCGGACGCGCTTCGCCGCGGCCGCCGGCCGCCAGGTTGCCACGGGTCTCGCCCTGCGCCGGAATGCGCGCCAGGCAGTAAGGCACCGGCTCGCCGTCGACGACCAGAATGCGTTTGTCGCCGTCCTTGATCGCCGGCAGGAAGTTCTGCGCCATGCAGAAACGGCTGCCGTGTTCGGTCAGGGTTTCGATGATCACCGACAGGTTAGGATCGTCCTGCTTCACGCGGAAGATAGACGCGCCGCCCATGCCATCCAGCGGCTTCAGGATGACGTCGCCGTGCTGCTGGTGGAATTTGCGGATGTGCGCGGCGCTGCGGCTGACCAGCGTATCCGGCGTCAGTTCCGAGAACCAGGCGGTGAACAGCTTCTCGTTGCAGTCACGCAGGCTTTGCGGCTTGTTGACCACCAGCGTGCCTTTGACTTCGGCGCGTTCCAGAATGTAGGTCGCGTAGATGTATTCGGTATCGAACGGCGGATCCTTGCGCATCAGGATCACGTCCAGATCGTGCAGCGCCAGATCCTGCTCGGCGCCGAAGCTGAACCAGCTCTCCTTGTCTTCCTTCACGCTCAGCAGGCGGGTGCGGGCGCGCCCGTCACCGGCGTGCAGATAGAGATCGTTCATCTCCATGTAGTGCAATTCGTAACCGCGGCGCTGCGCTTCGAGCAGCATAGCGAAGCTGGTGTCTTTCTTGATGTTGATGGAATCGATAGGATCCATCACGATGCCGAGCTTAATCATCTTTTCTCCTTTAACCCAGGTCGCCGAAGCGGACCTGCAGAGCGGTAATGGCGGTGAGCGCTGTGGTTTCGGTACGCAGAACGCGTGGTCCCAGCAGAATATCAGTAAATCCGTGGTCGGTGGTCATGGCGATTTCGTCGGCGGACAAACCGCCTTCCGGGCCGATCAGCAGGCGAACGCGGTCTACCGGCTGCGGCAGCGTGTTGATGCTGTGGCTGGCGCGCGGGTGCAGGTTGAGTTTCAGGCTGCCGTCCTGCTCGGCGCACCAGGCCTCCAGCGACATCGCCTCGCGGATTTCGGGAATGCGGTTGCGTCCGCACTGTTCGCAGGCGGCGATGGCGATCTTCTGCCATTGTTGGATTTTCTTCGCCAGACGCTCGCCGTCCAACTTGACGCCGCAGCGCTCGGAAAACAGCGGGGTGATGACGTTGACGCCCAGCTCGATGGATTTCTGGATGGTGAACTCCATCTTCTCGCCGCGCGAGATCACCTGGCCCAGATGCAGGTTGAGCGGCGATTCGATGTCCTCCACGCGGGCGTCGCCAAGGCGCACCAGCACGCTCTTTTTGTCCACCCGGACTATCTCGGCGTCGAACACCTGGTTGCTGCCGTCGAACAGCTGCAGCGCCTGGCCGGCGCTCATGCGCAGCACGCGCCCGACGTGGTTGGCGGCGTCCTCGCTGAGGGCGATCTCCGCCCGGTCGGTCAACGGCTGCGGATGGTAAATGCGGGGTATGCGCATGGGTAGTCTGATCCTGACGAAACGGCGCCGCGGGTTGGCGGCGCCATGAAAGATAAAGGCTATAGTAGGTTAGCTTTTCCGCTGCTGACAAGCCTGTTGAATATAGGGGTTGTGGTTGCCCTGCACCTTGGCGATACGTGCTTCACGCTGACATTCCCATTGGCTCACCGGATATTGCCGGTTCCACACCTCGAACAGTTGGGTTTGCTGGCGTGACAGCCGCAGCTGGTAGCGATCGCGCATGTAGAAGTAGGTGCGGGCAATGGCGCCGCGGGCGCGGGCGGGCGGCTCCGCCTGTTTATTCTTGAAGTCCACCTTCATTGGGCACTGCCCGTATTGGCCTGCGCCGCCGTTCCATTGGCTGTACATGAAGTTGTTGCGGTCGCCGTTCACTTCGCCGATCGCCGGCTGCAGGTTGTGCAGATCGGTTTCTATCTGGCGATAGGTGGCGTCCTTATTGCAGTTTTTGCGTCCGCCGTCTTGCCAGCACTGCAGTTGGTGGCCGAACTGCCAGGCCGGCACCACGTGTTCCCACTCGATGCGCTGCGCGCGCTGGGCGTTTTTACGCACCTGATAGCCGCAGCCGGCGAGATCCGGGATGCCCTTCTTGCCTTGCCAGTCGATGCGGCAGCCGCAGTAAAAGCTGCCCGGCGCATCCCGGTTAATCTTGGCCGCCGCCGCTTTGGCCTGAGAGAAGTTATTGATGCCGTGCGCCTGTACGGCGCCTGCGGCGAAAACCGCCATAAACAAAATTCTGCGAAGCATATTCCAAAACAGCTCAAAATTGAAAAAGCAGGCAGGGTAACGGAACTTGCCGGTAGTGGCAAATGGCGATATTTGCTTGTTTTAACGTATAAATCGTTTAACTAAAGGTTCTCGCTAGCAAGAAATTTCAGTTTTTCGCCGCACCGGCGGCAGCGGTATTCGCTTTCGCCGCGCAGCACGCGGTTATGGCGGCGAATGGTGAGCTGGTGCTGCCCACAGGCGCAGCGGTAGGGGAAGGTCTTGCTTTGCACCGAGGCGGTTTCGAAACGGTGAGTGCGGCTGGCGGGCGTCAGCAGCACGCTTTCCATCATCCAGCGCCATTCGCGGCCGTGCGGCGCCACCCGGCCGAATTGGCGAAACACCAGCAGGTGCGCCAGTTCGTGCGGCACCACTTCATCGATAAACGGCTGTTGGTTTTCCAGCAGCAGCACCGGGTTCAGGCGGATTTCCCAGCTTTGCAGCCAGGCGGTGCCCGCGCTGGTGCCGCGTTGCTGATAGACGATGCTGGGTTCGGGGAACTCGACGGCAAAATGCCGGCGGGCCAACTGCAGCTTTTCTCGCAGGCAGCGCATCACCGCTTGTTGCAGCGCGATGGGGATTCTCGGTTTGTTCATTGCGGCTAGCTTAAGCAATGGCGCGGCGGCTGACAATACGCACCGGCGCAAATCGCATCCGGCGCTTTTTCGCCACATTGATAAAGCGATCGCCACCGATGGATTGTAATCAATGTGTTAACTGCGGGATAATAAAGCGTGCATGATGAGCCTGTACCCGCAGTTCTCACCGAGCAAGGTTGAAACGCCGCCTGTGGCAATCCCTTACGCAAAGAGCGGTTATTTTGCGATTTGGCGCAATAACTGACTGATTAAAAATACGTAAGGTGAAGGCAGTTTTTTGACAAGGCGCCGCCTCGCGCGCCGCAAGTGTGAATTTAACGCAGCTGATGTTGCAAGTGAGAGATCAATGTCGAATAAACCGTTCCACTATCAAGATCCGTTCCCGCTGAAGAAAGACGATACCGAATATTACCTGCTGAGCCGCGACCACGTTTCCGTGAGCGAGTTTGAAGGCCAGGAAATACTGAAAGTTGCCCCTGAAGCGTTAACCCTGCTTGCCCAGCATGCGTTCCACGACGCGTCGTTCATGCTGCGCCCGGCGCACCAACAGCAGGTGGCCGATATCCTCAAAGATCCGGACGCCAGCGAAAACGACAAGTACGTTGCGCTGCAATTTCTGCGTAACTCAGAAATCGCCGCCAAGGGTATTTTACCGACCTGCCAGGACACCGGCACGGCGATCATCGTCGGCAAAAAGGGCCAGCGCGTCTGGACCGGCGGCGGCGATGAAGAAGCGTTGTCGCGTGGGGTGTACAACACCTACATCGAAGAGAACCTGCGCTATTCGCAGAACGCCGCGCTGGATATGTACAAAGAGGTCAATACCGGCAGCAACCTGCCGGCGCAGATCGATCTCTACAGCGTGGACGGCGAAGAGTACAAGTTCCTGTGCATCGCCAAGGGCGGCGGTTCAGCCAACAAAACCTATCTGTATCAGGAAACCAAGGCGCTGCTGTCGCCGGGCAAGCTGAAAAACTACCTGGTCGACAAGATGCGCACGCTGGGCACTGCGGCCTGCCCGCCGTACCACGTGGCGTTCGTCATCGGCGGCACCTCGGCGGAAGCGACGCTGAAAACCGTCAAACTGGCCTCGACCAAGTATTACGATGGCCTGCCGACCGAAGGCAACGAGCATGGTCAGGCGTTCCGCGATCTGGAACTCGAAGCTGAACTGCTGCAAGAAGCGCAGAACCTGGGGCTGGGCGCGCAGTTCGGCGGCAAATACTTCGCGCACGATATCCGCGTGGTGCGTCTGCCGCGCCACGGCGCCTCCTGCCCGGTCGGCATGGGCGTTTCCTGCTCGGCGGACCGCAACATCAAAGGCAAGATTAACCGCGACGGCATCTGGCTGGAAAAACTGGAGCACAATCCGGGTAAATTCATTCCTCAGGAGCTGCGCCAGGCCGGGGAAGGCGAGGCGATCAAGGTCGATCTCAACCGTCCGATGGCCGAGATCCTCAAACAGCTGTCGCAGTACCCGGTTTCCACCCGCCTGTCGCTGAGCGGCACCATCATCGTTGGCCGCGATATCGCGCACGCCAAGCTGAAAGAGCGCCTGGATCGCGGTGAGGGCCTGCCGCAGTACGTCAAGGATCACCCGATCTACTACGCCGGCCCGGCTAAAACGCCGGAAGGCTATGCGTCCGGTTCCTTGGGGCCGACCACCGCCGGGCGTATGGATTCCTACGTCGATCTGCTGCAATCTCACGGCGGCAGCATGATCATGCTGGCGAAAGGCAACCGCAGCCAGCAGGTGACGGATGCCTGCCACAAGCACGGCGGCTTCTACCTCGGCAGCATCGGCGGCCCGGCGGCGGTGCTGGCGCAGCAGAGCATCAAGAGCCTGGAGTGCGTGGAGTACCCTGAATTGGGCATGGAAGCGATCTGGAAAATCGAAGTGGAAGATTTCCCGGCGTTTATCCTGGTGGATGACAAAGGCAATGACTTCTTCCAGAAGATCCAGGCTGGCCAATGCGCCAGCTGCCTGAAATAAGCGTTGCCCCCTTCGCCGCTCGCGGGCGGTGAAGGGGGACTGTGTAAAGTCCTGTAGCTTGCTGGACGGCGAGTTTTAACCTGTATACCCTACGCGGATAGCACTAAAATTCGACTAATGGAATATCGGTAACATAAGGTTCGGCAAGCACATGGGTACGCAGGAAAGTCACATCAGGGAATTGCTGGTCTGGATTGAAGACAACCTGACCAATCCGCTGTCGTTGGATATCGTTTCCGCCAAGTCAGGCTATACGAAATGGTACCTGCAGCGCATGTTCAAGAAGCAGACCGGATTGTCGTTAGCCTCCTACATCCGCGCTCGTCGCCTCTACCTCGCCGCCTTCGCCTTGCGCTTCACGCAGAAGAGCATTCTGGACATTTCGGTTGAATATCAATTCGATAATCAGCAGACGTTCTCGCGCTGTTTCAAGAAACACTTCGCCGAGTCGCCCAGCGTTTATCGTCATGCCCGCAAACAGGACTTCAGCAATCTGGTGCGTTCACTCGCGGCCAGCCAGCCCGGCGATATTGAGGTTGAACGCGTCAGCATCGCCAGAGGGCAATACGCTTTTCACGGCAAGCAGTACGCTTACCACCTGGACATAGAGAGGTTGGATAAGTCGCATCTGCCGCAGCGCAGCGCGCTGCGGGCGCAGTTTTACACCTTGTTGGGCGAGCGCCCGACGCAAACCTATTCGTTTACCCAACTGGTGCCGGACGGCGAGCGGGTCAGAGTCGACTATACCCTGGGCGTGACGACGGACTATCCGCTGCGTGAAGGCGTGGCGCTGGAGCCGCTGCCGGAGATCCACGGCGAGTTTTGCCGTTTTCGCTATTCCGGCAAGCCGGTGGCGCTCAATGATCACATCATTAAAATTTACACGCAGGTGCTGCCCGAAATGGGGCTGGCCCGCGGTGACGGGCCGGACATGACGGTGTTCAGCTATTCGCTGAGCGGGAAAGAGGAGCTGCATCTGGAGCTGCAGCATCTGGTGCCGGTGGTGCCGCTGCACTGATCCCGTCGGCGGCCGGCCGCCGGTTTTTCTGCTGCACGATCGCCGCCATCACCGCCAGGGCGATCTCCGCGGGCGTTTTGCTGCCCAGCGGCAGGCCGATCGGCGCATGGATGCGTTCCAACTCCTGCGGCGTGAATTCGGCAATCTGCTGCAACCGCTGGCGCCGCCGCGCGCTGTTTCTCAGCGATCCCATGGCGCCGATGTAAAACGCCGGAGTGTGGATCGCTTCCATCAGCGTCAGATCGTCCATACGCGGATCGTGGGTCAGCGCCACGACGGCGGTATTGGCGTGGCAACCGCCGTCCTCAATGAACTTGGCCGGAAACTGGCGCAGCAGCGTCACGCCCGGTTTTAACTCGGCGGCGAAGTTATCCAGCGCCTCCGGACGATTCTCGCAAACCAGCACCTCAAACCCCAGCGCCACGGCGAAATCGGCGCAGTACAGCGCCACGCTGGACAGCCCGGCGATCAGCAGGCGCGGCGCGGCCGCGATATGCAGGGTAATCTGTTCGAGCCGGCGTTCCACCTGGGTGGCGCTGGTGAAATGACTCTGCTCGAGGCTGTGGCAGGCGTTGGGCAGCGTCAGGCGTTTGAGCAACGCGTGATGCCCTTCCAGCGCGCCGGCGATGCGTTGCAGGTAAGCGACGCTGGCTTCTCCCGCCGGCAGATACTCGATCAGCACGTCCAGCACGCCGCCGCACGGCAGCGCCACGTTGGGCGTCATACCGCCTTCGCCGTAACGGATCACCTGGCTGGCCGCCTGATACTCCCCGGCGGCTACGCGGCGCAGAAAGTCCTCCTCCACGCACCCGCCCGACAACGAACCGCTGTAGCGGCCGTCGCGGGTCGCCGCCATCAGCGCGCCCGGCGAGCGCGGCGAAGAACCATAGGTGCTGAGGACGGTGCATAACCAGACCGGCTGGTGTTGCAGCCAGCTTATCGCCTGGCTGACCACGGTGACATCAAGATGTTGCATAGTGAATTTACTCGCTGGCCGGAAGTTGCGATGGAAGATCAATATCCTGCACGACGCCGGGGTGCTCAAGTGGCAACAGGTGCACCGCTGCGCCTTGCAGCAGCCCACGGGCGCCATTATCGCCGCGCAGTTGGCAAAGTTGTTTGCGCAATAGGGCGGAAAAGCCGACCGGGTGACCGGGCTGTTGCGCATAGCTGGGGCGTACGATCGCGTGTTGCCGTAAGGCGCTCGCCACCTGCCGGAAGACATCGGCGCCGACGAACGGCATATCGGCCAGATGGATCAGCCAGCCTTGCCAGTGCGGCGTGGCCGCAACGCCTGCGGCGATCGAGTCGCCGAGGCCCGCGCTGGCGAGCAGGGTAACCGGCACCTGATTGGCGGCGCAGGCTGCCAGCACCGGCAGATTATCCGGACGGGTCACCACCTGTACCGGCAGCTCGGAAGCCAGCGCCTGGCGCAGGGTGTATTCGAACAGCGAACGCCGCTCGCCCGCCGCATCGGCAAACCCGGCGTTCAGTT
Source organism: Serratia sp. CY37869 (assembly GCF_052168895.1). NCBI lineage: Bacteria > Pseudomonadati > Pseudomonadota > Gammaproteobacteria > Enterobacterales > Yersiniaceae > Serratia > Serratia sp. CY37869. The sequence continues at coordinate 302,362 of NZ_JBJNLU010000003.1, read as the reverse complement.
TGTTGCCCTGGCCGCCGGCCCGAATAAAGCGCTCCCCGCGTCCGGCGGCGGTAATAATGATGCCCGTGATCATGGTTCAAGCCCGCGTTTGCGCAAATTATTTATTAGCGTACAAACCTTATGTGTTTTGCAAATGTTTTTTTGTTGAAAACAGCCTGTTAATCATCACATAATTTTAGTTATAAGCATATGCTTATGACGTCTACGGCAAGGTCGTCAGCGTTTGCGCAACAACACCGCGAACAAAAACCAATTACAAGAAAGACGTGAAGGACTTATTTATGAGCAATTTCAACCCGTCGCGGCGTCGCTTTATCAAAAGCGCCGTGATTGCGGGGGTATCCGTGTACCTCGCGCCCCTGTACAGCCGCGCCTACGCCGCGCTGTTCGAGCAAAAAATCCTCCAGTCGCCCAATTGGGATCCGCAGGCCAAGCGCGTGCGTTTCCGTATCGACGGCCGCGCCAAGGTCATGGGGCAGAAGGTGTTCGCGCGCGACATCCGCGCGGTGGACATGCCGCACTGGCCGCAGAAACAGGCGCACGCCTTCATTCTGCGCGTGACCAAGGCCGACCGGTTGTTCGAAGGGGTCGATCTGTCGCTGTTGGGGGACGATCTGCAGCCGGATCGCCTGGTGACGGCGGAAGATCTGGCGCGCGACGGCCTGGCCTTTCCGGCGTTCTACGGTGACGACATGCTGCTGCCGAGCGGCAAAACCCCGGCCTACCTCGGCCAGGCGGTGGCGATCCTGATCTATCACGACTTCGCCCGTTTCCGCTTCGCCAAGGACAAGCTGAAATTCCGCGAAGAAACCATCAAATACGGCGCGGTGACCGGCCCGCTCGAGCGCGATCCCTGGGGCAGCTTCCGCTATGTGCGGGTGGGGGGAGAACAGCCGTTCGACGACGATCGTTTCTCCAGCCTGAAGGACACGCCGATCTTCCCGGTGTCGATGAAAAAACACCTGCCGGTGTGGCCGGAAGGGCGCGAGGGCGGCAAGCTGGATCAGGAAGGCATGCGCTATGCAGGGATGATCGCCGACGAGTTGGCGAATCCGCCGGCCGACTGGTTGGTAATGTCGCGCCGCTACACCACGCAGTCGATCGACACCTCGGCGCTGGAGCCGGACAACGCCAACGGCTGGTTCGACGCGCAGACGCAAACCCTGCATCTGGTGGTGCCGACGCAGTCGCCGCAGGAAGTGGCCGACGAGATGCCGCGCATGCTGGCCAAGCGCAATCCGCCGGTGAAACAGCTGATCCTGCACCCGTGCTACACCGTGGGCTACGGCTCGAAAGACCACTACAACTTCCCGTATTACGGCGCGGTGGCGGCGATGTATGGCGACGGCCACCCGGTGCGTCTGGCCAACGATCGCTTCGAACAGTTCCAGACGGCGTTGAAGCGCCACGCGTTCGACATGAACTACCGCATCGCGGTGAATAAGCAGACCGGCGTCATGCAGTCGTTCCTCGGTGACATGACCGCGGACGGCGGCGGCCGCAGCAACTTTACCCCTTCAGTGGTGATGGTCGGCGCAACCGCCGCCCAGTCGATTTACTACTTCCCGAAAAGCGATCTGTCGTCGGTCGGGCTGGCTTCACGCGCCATCGACGCCGGTTCGGCGCGCGGTTACGGCACGCTGCAGAGCATGGCCGCCACCGAGATGATGGTGGATGAGTTGGCCGCCGAGCTGAAGATTGACCCGATCGAGTTCCGCCTGCGCAACGTGCTGAAATCCGGCATGAAAAACACCCAGGGGGCGATCCCGGCCGGTGCGATCCGCGCCGATGAAGTACTGGAAAAGGCGGCGAAGCATGAGATATGGCTTAAGCGCGCCGAACGCAAGGCCGAGTTTGAGAGCCGTCATACCGGCAAGCGCTATGGCGTCGGCTTCGGCTGCGTGCAGAAAGACTTCGGCACCGGGGCGGAAACCTCGTTCGCCCGGGTGGAGCTGAGCGAAGACGGCCGCATCATCCTGCATCACAGTGGCGCGGAGATGGGCACCGGCATGTCGACCTCGCAGTCGGTATTGTGCGCGCAGTGGCTGGGCAAACCGGCCGACGAAGCGCACTTCTCGGTCACCGACTGGTCGGTATTGCCGATGGTCACCAGCGGCGATCCTTACCTGATGTCGCAGGAAGAGCAGGACAAGCTGCAAACCAACCCCAACTGGACGCCGAGCTACTGTTCGCCGTCGAGCGCCAGCAACTCGGCCTATTACTTCTCGCACAGCACCCGCGAAGCGGCGCGCCTGATCTTCGATCACGGCCTGTGGCCGGCGGCGATGGCGCTGTGGCAGGCTGGTATCGGCGGCGGCCAGGCGGCGCCGCTGGTGGTGCGGCGCGAAGATGCGCGTTGGGTCGAAGGCGGCCTGACGGCGGCGGGCATGTCGGTGCTGAGCCTCGAGCTGCTGGCCAAGACGGCTTATCAGATGGGCGGCGTCACCGGCGCGGCGGTGCATGTGTTCAACCGCTGGCAGTGGGCGGAGGCCGATTTCACGTTGAACGGCAAAAGCGAACGCCTGCCGATCGACGGCATGGCGCTGCGCAACGCCGGCGGCGAATTCAAACCGCTGGCGCGCGGGCAGGTCTACTACCCGCCGACCCAGCGCAACAATGCGGCGGTGACCTACTACAGCGCCGTCGGCACGCTGGCGGAAGTGGCGGTGGATATCGCCACCGGCCAGGTGGAGTTGCTGAATCACCACTCAATCATGGAGTGTGGCAACCTGATCGTGCCGGAACTGGTTTCCGGCCAACTGCAGGGCGGGCTGGCGATGGGCATCGGCCATGCGCTGCACGAATATTTACCGCTGTACGAAGACGGCCCGGGCAACGGCACCTGGAACTTCAACCGTTACCACCTGCCGCGCGCCAGCGACGTGGCGGTATGGAAACAGAGCGGCGACATCCTGCCGGCGCTGTCGGAAACCGATCCGCCGAAAGGCATGGCGGAAGTGGTGATGATCCCGATCGTGGCCGCACTGGTCAACGCCATTGCCGACGCCACCGGCCACCGTTTCCGTGATTTGCCCGTTCGTGCAGAAAATATTCGTGAGGTATTACAATGAGCATTAAAACCCAGCCGATTTCCCTGACCATCAACGAGAAACAGTACGGCCCGATCGAGGTGCCGGAAGGCTTGATGATGATCGATTTCCTGCACGAGTATCTCGATTTGACCGGTTCGCGCCTCGGCTGCGGGCAGGGCATTTGCCACGCCTGCGTGGCTATTGTCGATCACCCGAGCGGCACCAGCGAAGAGGTGCGCACCTGCATCACCGGCGCGCATTTCTTCAACGGCAAGAAAGTGCGCACCGTCGAAGGCCACGCCAGGGTGGACGAACAGGGGGAGGTGGTTGAGCTGTCGCCGATCCAGCAGGCGTTTCTGGAGCACTACAGCTTCCAGTGCGGCTACTGCACGCCAGGCTTCGTCAACGCCGCCACCATCTTCGTGGAAAAGCTCAAGCGTGAGCCGATCGCCCGCGATCAGCTGGAGAACGCCATCGAGCAGGCGCTGGACAGCCACATCTGCCGCTGCACCGGCTACGTGCGCTACTACGAAGCGGTGCGCGACGTGGTGCTGAAAACGCCGGGCCTGCTGAAGGAGACGGCGCAATGAAAAAACGTCTCGCAATGTTGATTGTGCTGGTGGCGATCGTGGTGATTGCGCTGTTGTGGTGGCGGGAAAACCGCCGTTACGACGGCCCGGTGCAGCAGGTGACCGCCAGCGCCGAACAGATCGCGCGCGGCCGCTATCTGGCGCAGGCCGCCGACTGCGCCGCCTGCCATACCGCCAGCGGCGGGGCGCCGTTGGCCGGCGGCTATCCGCTGGACACGCCGTTCGGCACGATTTACGGCAGCAACCTGACGCCGTCGGCCGACCACGGCATCGGGCGCTGGAGCAAGGACGACTTCTTCCTGGCGCTGACGCAGGGCGTGGCGCCGGGCGGACGGCACCTGTACCCGGCGATGCCTTACACCTCGTACAAGGGCATTTCGCGTCAGGACGCCGATGACATCTACGCTTACCTGATGACGCGCCCGGCGGTGGACGTGGCCATTCCGGCCAACGACATGCCGTTCCCGTTCAACCAGCGCATGGCGCTGATCGGCTGGAATCTGCTGTTCCGCAGCCAGGATCCGCTGCCGGCCAGTTCGCAGGGCAGCTCGCCGCAATGGCAGCGCGGCCGCTATCTGGCCGACGTGCTGGGCCACTGTGGCGAATGCCACACGCCGCGCGGCGCGCTGGGACAGATGGATCTCGGCAAGCCGATGCAGGGCGGCGATCTCGGCCGCTTCATGGCGCCGGACATTACGCCGCACGGCTTGGCGCAGCGCGGCTGGACGCCGCAGGACGTCAGCCGCTTCCTCGGCACTGGCCTCGCGCCGCAGGGTTCGGCCTTCAGTGAGATGCATATGGTGGTGGATCTCAGCACCCGTCATTTGACGCCGGAAGATCATCAGGCGCTGGCGCTGTATCTGATGGGCGAGCAGCCGCCGGCGGCGGTGCCGGTGAAAATGGGCCAGGGCAGCGATGCCGGGCGCATGACCTATCTGGATCAGTGCGCCGGTTGCCATGCGCGCGAAGGTGAGGGCAAACCGCATGTGGCACCGGCGATGCGCGATAACGCCACGCTGCGCCAGGCGGACGGCAAGAACCTGATCGTGTCGGTGCTGGACGGCCTGCCGGCCCAGCAGTTCCCGAACGGTGAAAGCATGCAGAGTATGCCGGGCTTCGGCGAGCGTCTGAGCGATGCTGAAGTGGCGGAACTGGTGAATTACCTGCGGGTGACCTGGGGCGGTTTGCCGGCGGACGTCACCGCCGAGCAGGTGAAAGCGCTGCGCAAGTAAGCGGCGTTCAGACGAAAAAAATGGCCCGCATCTGCGGGCCATTTTATTGCGCGGTCACGGGATTCAACGGCTGGTGACGCCGTCGACACGTTGGCTGCGCTGTTTGATGGCGTAACCGACGGCCAGGATCGCCACCCATACCGGGATCAGCAGCACCGAGATTTGAATGCCCGGCGTCAGGTACATGATCACCAGGATGCCGGCCATGAACAGCAGGCACAGGTAGTTGCTGAACGGGTACCAGAACGCTTTGAACTTCGGCACCACGCCTTCGCGGTTTTTGGCGGCGCGGAATTTCAGGTGCGCCAGGCTGATCATCGCCCAGTTGATCACCAGCGCCGATACCACTAACGCCATCAGCAGTTCGAAGGCGCGGCCCGGGATCAGGTAGTTAATCAGCACGCACAGCGCGGTGGCGAGGGCGGAAATGCCGATGGCTACCACCGGCACGCCGCGGCCGTCGACCTTCAGCAGGCTTTTCGGGCCGTTGCCCTGCTGCGCCAAGCCGTACAGCATGCGGCTGTTGCAGTAGACGCAGCTGTTGTAGACCGACAGCGCGGCGGTGAGCACCACGATGTTCAGCACGGTCGCCACCAGGTTGCTGTTCAGCGCGTGGAAGATCAGCACGAACGGGCTGCCGCCTTCAACCACTTTGCCCCACGGGTACAGCGACAGCAGAATGGCCAGCGAACCGATATAGAAGATCAGGATGCGGTAGATCACCTGATTGGTGGCTTTCGGAATGCTTTTTTGCGGGTTGTCGGCTTCGGCGGCGGTGATGCCGACCAGCTCGAGGCCGCCGAAGGAGAACATGATCACCGCCATCGCCATCACCAGGCCCATGACGCCGTTCGGGAAGAACCCGCCCTGCGCCCACAGGTTGGTGACGGTGGCTTCCGGGCCGCCCATGCCGCTGAACAGCAGGTAGGCGCCGAACACGATCATGCCGATAATCGCCACCACTTTGATGATGGCGAACCAGAACTCCATCTCGCCGTAAACTTTCACGTTGGCCAGGTTGATGGCATTGATCGCCAGGAAGAATACCGCGGCGGAAACCCAGGTGGGGATCTCCGGCCACCAGTACTGTACGTAGATGCCGACCGCCGTCAGCTCCGCCATCGCCACCAGGACATACAGCACCCAATAGTTCCAGCCGGAGGCGAAGCCGGCGAAGTTGCCCCAGTATTTGTAGGCGAAGTGGCTGAAGGAACCGGCGACCGGTTCTTCCACCACCATTTCCCCCAGCTGGCGCATGATCAGAAACGCGATGAAGCCGCCGATGGCGTAGCCGAGGAGCACTGACGGGCCGGCCATTTTTATTGTTTGAGCGATACCGAGAAATAACCCGGTGCCGATTGCGCCACCTAAGGCGATGAGCTGAATATGGCGGTTTTTCAGGCCGCGCTTCAGCTGGTCACCATGCTGTTGACCATCCATCAATCTAACCCTCTGTCGTTGTGAATGCCCACCTGCCTGTAAAGCAGTGGTTACGATGTGTGTTTTGTTTTATTTACGGCGTTATAGCTATTAATTCCACGGCGCCGCTACCGTTTGGCAGAGAATAATGTTATGCGCGTCGGTTTGCACCTGCTTTGTCGTGTGAGTGATTAAGATTGCAGCAGTTTAGGAAACAAAATGCGGGTTGTGTGACGGCAGGGGGGATTCAGTGCATGAAATAAGCAACAAATCACATAATGCGCAAAAATAACGTAGATCTGAACGGTGGGCCGCGTTCAAATAATGAACGAACCGCCGTTGCGCTGTTCGCCAAATAGCCATTCATTAAAGCGTAATAACCATGCAATAAAACTCGGGCAAAAAGTTTGCACTCTGCCTTGCGTAAGGTTTGGTAAAAGTTAAATCCCCAACCCGCCGCGTAAATGGTAATACCATCACGGCGTTACCGGTTTGCAGCGGGGTTTTCAGCGGGGTGTTAAAATGTGCGGGTAACCTGATTTCGATCAAGGCCCGTATGGACAGGAGGTGAATACTTTGTTACTTTACCGTCACGTTTTTGAAATTGGTATTACCAATTGACTCCGCGCCATTCGCAGAGAAGAATTCACTCATGGCCTACAGCAAAATCCGCCAACCCAAGTTGTCAGATGTTATCGAGCAACAGCTCGAATACCTGATCCTCGAGGGGACACTGCGCCCAGGCGAAAAACTGCCTCCGGAGCGCGAGCTGGCGAAACAATTTGATGTCTCCCGTCCTTCTCTGAGAGAGGCCATTCAGCGCCTTGAAGCGAAAGGGCTGCTCCTGCGCCGTCAGGGCGGCGGCACCTTCGTGCAAACTAATCTGTGGCAGAGCTTCAGCGATCCGCTGGCCGAGCTGCTGGCCGACCATCCCGAATCACAGTTCGATCTGCTGGAAACCCGTCACGCGCTGGAAGGCATTGCCGCCTATTACGCGGCGCTGCGCGGCACCGATGAAGATCTGGCGCGCATCCGCGACTGCCACATCGTGATTCAACAGGCTCAAGACAGCGGCGATCTCGACGCCGAAGCCGATGCGGTCATGCAGTATCAAATCGCCGTGACTGAAGCCGCTCACAACGTTGTGTTACTTCACCTGCTACGCTGCATGGGGCCGATGCTGGAACAGAACGTGCGTCAGAACTTTGAATTGCTCTACTCGCGCCGTGAGATGTTGGCAAAAGTGAGCAGCCACCGCGCCGGAATTTTTGAGGCGATTGTGGCACGCGAGCCGGAAAAGGCCCGTGAAGCCTCGCATCGCCACTTGGCGTTTATCGAGGAAATCTTGCTGGATCTCAGCCGGGAGCATACTCGGCGCGAGAGATCGCTGCGGCGTCTCCAGCAACGCAAGGATTAAGAGCTGTCCTCTTCAGGGTACACCAGCCTGCGGGGGTTAAGTTCGAGGTACTTAGTTAAGTACTTAAGCGGCAACTAAACTGATGGGCCTGTCTTCGTGTGTTTTGGCACAGAACACAGGAAGACAGGCTCCAAACAAACCATTAGACAGATAAGGAATACCACCATGTCAGAACGTTTAAACAATGACGTGGATCCGATCGAAACCCGCGACTGGCTGCAGGCGATCGAATCGGTCATCCGTGAAGAGGGTGTTGAGCGAGCTCAGTTTCTGATTGATCAGGTATTGGGAGAAGCCCGCAAAGGCGGCGTTAACGTTGCGGCCGGTGCTGCAGCGCACAACTACGTCAACACCATCGCGGTAGAAGACGAACCGGCTTACCCAGGCAACCTGGATCTGGAACGCCGCATTCGCTCTGCGATCCGTTGGAACGCGATCATGACCGTTCTGCGCGCATCCAAGAAAGACCTGGAGCTGGGCGGCCACATGGCTTCCTTCCAGTCTTCCGCGACCTTCTATGAAGTCTGCTTTAACCACTTCTTCCGCGCACGCAACGAGAAAGACGGCGGCGACCTGGTGTACTTCCAGGGCCACATCTCTCCGGGCGTTTACGCGCGTGCCTTCCTTGAAGGCCGCCTGACTGAAGAACAGATGAACAACTTCCGTCAGGAAGTGCACGGCAACGGTCTGTCCTCTTACCCGCATCCTAAGCTGATGCCGGAATTCTGGCAGTTCCCGACCGTATCCATGGGCCTGGGCCCAATCAGCGCCATTTATCAGGCGAAGTTCCTGAAATACCTGGAACACCGCGGCCTGAAAGACACCTCTGAGCAGACCGTTTACGCCTTCCTGGGCGACGGCGAGATGGATGAGCCGGAATCCAAAGGCGCCATCACCATCGCCACCCGCGAGAAGCTGGACAACCTGGTGTTCGTCATCAACTGCAACCTGCAGCGCCTGGACGGCCCGGTCACCGGTAACGGCAAGATCATCAACGAACTGGAAGGCATCTTCTCCGGCGCAGGCTGGCAAGTGCTGAAAGTGATCTGGGGCGGCCGTTGGGATGAGCTGCTGCGCAAAGACACCAGCGGTAAACTGGTTCAGCTGATGAACGAGACCCTGGACGGCGACTACCAGACCTTCAAATCCAAAGACGGCGCTTACGTGCGCGAGCACTTCTTCGGCCGTTACCCGGAGACCGCGGCGCTGGTCAAAGACATGACCGACGACGAAATCTGGGCGCTGAACCGTGGTGGTCACGATCCGAAGAAAATCTTCGCTGCACTGAAAAAAGCGCAGGACACCAAAGGCAAACCGACCGTTATCCTGGCCCACACCATCAAAGGTTACGGCATGGGTGAAACCGCGGAAGGTAAAAACATCGCTCACCAGGTGAAGAAAATGAACATGGAAGGGGTTCACCACTTCCGCGATCGTTTCAACGTGCCGGTTGCCGATGCTGACATCGAAAAACTGCCGTACATCACCTTCGAGAAAGAGTCCGAAGAGTACAAATACCTGCACGAACGTCGCCAGGCGCTGAAAGGCTACGTGCCGACGCGTCTGCCTGAGTTCACCCAGAAGCTGGAAATGCCGGCGCTGGAAGATTTCAGCTCGCTGCTGGAAGAGCAGAACAAAGAGATCTCCACCACTATCGCCTTCGTGCGTGCCCTGAACGTGATGCTGAAGAACAAGTCGATCAAAGATCGCCTGGTGCCAATCATCGCCGACGAAGCGCGTACCTTCGGTATGGAAGGTCTGTTCCGTCAGATCGGTATCTACAGCCCGAACGGCCAGCAGTACACTCCGCAGGACCGTGAGCAGGTTGCTTACTACAAAGAAGACGAGAAAGGCCAAATCCTGCAGGAAGGCATCAACGAACTGGGCGCAGCCTCTTCCTGGCTGGCCGCAGCGACGTCCTACAGCACCAACGATCTGCCGATGATTCCGTTCTACATCTACTACTCGATGTTCGGTTTCCAGCGTATCGGCGACCTGTGCTGGGCAGCGGGCGACCAACAGGCGCGCGGCTTCCTGATCGGCGGGACCTCGGGCCGTACTACCCTGAACGGCGAAGGTCTGCAGCACGAAGATGGCCACAGCCACATTCAGTCTCTGACCATCCCTAACTGCATCTCTTACGATCCGGCTTACGCGTACGAAGTGGCGGTGATCATGCACGACGGTCTGGTGCGCATGTATGGCGACAACCCGGAAAACGTGTACTACTACCTGACCACGCTGAACGAAAACTACCACATGCCTGCGATGCCGCAGGGTGCGGAAGAAGGTATCCGCAAGGGTATCTACAAGCTGGAAACGCTGGAAGGCAGCAAAGGCAAGGTGCAGCTGCTGGGCTCCGGCGCCATCCTGCGCCACGTGCGCGAAGCTGCGCAGATCCTGGCGAAGGACTACGGCGTGGGTTCCGACACCTACAGCGTGACCTCGTTCACCGAACTGGCGCGCGACGGCCAGGATTGCGAGCGTTGGAACATGCTGCACCCAACTGAAGCGCCACGCGTGCCTTACATCGCTCAGGTGATGAACGACGCGCCGGCGGTAGCCTCTACCGACTACATGAAACTGTTCGCCGAACAGGTTCGTACTTATGTGCCGGCCAGCGATTATCGCGTACTGGGCACCGACGGCTTCGGTCGTTCGGACAGCCGCGAAAACCTGCGTCACCACTTCGAAGTCGATGCGTCCTACGTGGTGGTTGCTGCTCTGGGTGAACTGGCTAAACGCGGTGAGATCGAAGCTTCCGTGGTTGCTGATGCAATCAAGAAATTCGACATCAACCCGGAAAAAGTTAACCCGCGTCTGGCCTAAGAGGTACTGAATAATGTCTATCGAAATCAACGTACCGGACATCGGTGCAGATGAAGTCGAAATCACCGAGATTCTGGTGAAGGTCGGCGATAAAGTTGAAGCGGAACAATCGCTGATCACCGTGGAAGGCGACAAGGCTTCCATGGAAGTGCCCTCCCCGCAGGCGGGCGTGGTGAAAGAGATCAAAGTGGCGGTCGGCGATAAAACCGAAACCGGCAAACTGATCATGATCTTCGAAGCGGCAGGCGCAGCGGAAGCTGCACCGGCGGCGAAAGCGGAAGAAAAACCGGCAGCAGCAGCTGCTCCGGCTGCCGCTGCGGCCAAAGACGTTGCCGTGCCGGATATCGGCGCTGACGAAGTCGAAGTGACCGAGATCCTGGTGAAAGTGGGCGACAAGGTGGAAGCCGAGCAGTCCCTGATCACTGTGGAAGGCGACAAGGCTTCCATGGAAGTCCCTGCGCCGTTCGCGGGCACCGTGAAAGAGATCAAGATCGCGACCGGCGACAAAGTGAAAACCGGTTCCCTGATCATGGTGTTCGAAGTGGCCGGCGCCGCTTCCGCTGCGGCCCCGGCTGCGGCGCAAGCACCGGCTGCCGCCGCAGCGCCTGCGGCCTCTGCGGCTAAAGACGTCGCCGTGCCGGATATCGGCGGTGACGAAGTCGAAGTGACCGAGGTGATGGTCAAGGTGGGCGACAAGGTTGCCGCCGAGCAGTCTCTGATCACCGTGGAAGGCGACAAGGCCTCCATGGAAGTGCCAGCGCCGTTCGCGGGCACCGTGAAAGAGATCAAGATCGCGACCGGCGACAAAGTGAAAACCGGCTCCCTGATCATGGTGTTCGAAGTGGAAGGCGCTGCGCCTGCCGCTGCCGCCGCTCCAGCCGCTAAAGCGGACGCTGCGCCGGCGCCGGCCGCCGCTAAAGCCGCCGCTCCGGCTGCGAAAGCTGAAGACAAAGGCGAGTTCGCCGAGAACGCGGCCTACGTGCACGCGACTCCGGTCATTCGTCGTCTGGCGCGTGAATTCGGCGTTAACCTGGCGAAAGTGAAAGGCACCGGTCGTAAAGGCCGCATCCTGCGCGAAGACGTTCAGGCTTACGTGAAAGACGCGGTGAAACGCGCTGAAGCGGCCCCGGCTGCTGCCGGCGGCGGTCTGCCAGGCATGCTGCCATGGCCGAAAGTGGACTTCAGCAAGTTCGGTGAGATCGAAGAAGTCGAAATGGGCCGCATCCAGAAGATCTCTGGCGCGAACCTGAGCCGCAACTGGGTGATGATCCCGCACGTGACTCACTTCGACAAAACCGACATCACCGATCTGGAAGCGTTCCGCAAGCAGCAGAACGAAGAAGCGGCCAAGCGCAAGCTGGACGTGAAGTTCACGCCTGTCGTGTTCATCATGAAAGCCGTCGCTGCCGCTCTGGAGCAAATGCCGCGCTTCAACAGCTCGCTGTCCGAAGACGGTCAGAAGCTGACGCTGAAGAAATACATCAACATCGGCGTGGCGGTAGATACCCCGAACGGCCTGGTGGTTCCGGTGTTCAAGGACGTGAACAAGAAGAGCATCACCGAGCTGTCTCGCGAGCTGATGACCATCTCCAAGAAAGCGCGCGACGGCAAGCTGACCGCGGGCGAGATGCAGGGCGGCTGCTTCACCATCTCCAGCCTGGGCGGCATCGGGACGACTCACTTCGCGCCGATCGTCAACGCGCCGGAAGTGGCTATCCTGGGCGTCTCCAAGTCTGCGATGGAGCCGGTCTGGAACGGTAAAGAGTTCATGCCGCGCCTGATGATGCCGATGTCGCTGTCCTTCGACCACCGCGTTATCGACGGTGCCGATGGTGCGCGCTTCATCACCATCATCAACAACATGTTGTCCGACATTCGCCGTCTGGTGATGTAATGCAAAAGGGGCGCAGCATGCTGCGCCCCTGACGATTCTGTAGCAGTTTTGTCGGATTTTGCATAACTCGACAAAATTGTTGAGACACGGGTCACTCGAACACGCTTTGCAGATTATTAACAATTCTGTAAACTGCTCGCGGTGTAAGCGTCCCGGTGGATGAAGGGCGTTATGAGATCGATTAGCAATAAAAATGACGTCTGACCCGCCGGACAATCAATTAAGAGGTCATGATGAGTACTGAAATTAAAACTCAGGTCGTGGTACTTGGGGCGGGCCCGGCAGGTTACTCTGCAGCCTTTCGTTGCGCTGACTTAGGTCTTGAAACCGTTCTGGTTGAACGTTATTCCACTCTGGGCGGGGTTTGCCTGAACGTGGGATGTATCCCTTCCAAAGCACTGCTGCACGTTGCCAAAGTGATCGAAGAAGCCAAAGCGTTGGCCGAACACGGCATCGTTTTCGGCGAGCCGAAAACCGACATCGACAAAGTGCGCGTCTGGAAAGAAAAAGTCATCACTCAGCTGACCGGCGGTCTGGCTGGCATGGCGAAAGGCCGTAAAGTGAAAGTGGTCAACGGCCTGGGCAAGTTCACCGGCGCTAACACCCTGGTTGTGGAAGGCGAAAACGGCCCAACCACCATCAACTTCGACAACGCCATCATCGCTGCAGGTTCTCGTCCGATCCAACTGCCATTCATTCCTCATGAAGATCCACGCGTGTGGGATTCTACCGATGCGCTGGCGCTGAAAACCGTCCCAGAGCGTCTGCTGGTTATGGGCGGCGGCATCATCGGCCTGGAAATGGGCACCGTATACCATGCGCTGGGTTCACAGATCGACGTCGTTGAAATGTTCGATCAGGTTATCCCGGCGGCAGATAAAGACGTGGTGAAAGTCTTCACCAAACGTATCAGCAAGCAGTTCAACCTGATGCTGGAAACCAAAGTGACCGCGGTAGAAGCCAAAGAAGACGGCATCTACGTCACGATGGAAGGTAAAAAAGCGCCGGCAGAACCACAGCGTTACGACGCGGTGCTGGTGGCGATCGGCCGCGTGCCGAACGGCAAACTGCTGGATGCCGGCAAAGCCGGTGTTGAAGTTGACGAGCGTGGCTTCATCAACGTCGACAAACAGCTGCGCACCAACGTGCCGCACATCTTCGCCATCGGCGACATCGTCGGTCAGCCGATGCTGGCGCACAAAGGCGTGCACGAAGGTCACGTCGCCGCAGAAGTTATCGCCGGCATGAAGCACTACTTCGATCCGAAAGTGATCCCATCCATCGCTTACACCGAGCCGGAAGTGGCGTGGGTGGGTCTGACCGAGAAAGAAGCGAAAGAGAAAGGCATCAGCTACGAAACCTCCACCTTCCCGTGGGCGGCTTCCGGCCGTGCGATCGCTTCCGACTGTGCAGACGGCATGACCAAACTGATCTTCGACAAAGAAACTCACCGCATCATCGGTGGCGCGATTGTCGGCACCAACGGCGGCGAGCTGCTGGGTGAAATCGGTCTGGCTATCGAGATGGGCTGCGACGCGGAAGACATCGCGCTGACCATCCACGCTCACCCGACCCTGCACGAATCCGTGGGCCTGGCGGCGGAAATCTACGAAGGCAGCATCACCGACCTGCCTAACCCGAAAGCCAAGAAGAAGTAATTCTGCTGGTTTGACCGGTTAACAAGCGGCTCCTGAGAAGGGGCCGTTTTTTTTTGCTCAGATGCAGAACGCGGTTTTTTGTGGCCGCTGCGCCAAATTCCGATCCTCATGCTTATATCCGTTTTAATTATGTGGATATAATGCCCTGTTTGTCCGGCAGCCGATTACGCTGCGCTCAACGATTCAGCAAAGATTTAATGTTGCTTTTATGTGAACGAATTAACAACCGTTTCAAATCCTGATATGCTGGCTGAGCGGAACCGGGCACTGTACCTTACAGTCCAGGACATCGACAGCAGTGCCCCGTCAGGATAGATGGCATCAATATCGCCGTGCGCTCTACCCATCAGTCTTTCATGCTGTAACGCTGTTTGACCGTGCTTGTTTGCCCCAATCACCGTTTCGGGGCCTTTACGGGCCGATCGCCTAGCCACAGAGTGAAACCCAAAGGGTATAAACCCGGTTTGCATATACGCCAGGCACAATAAATGACAATGAGAGCGAGGAGAACGTCGTGCTAGAAGAATACCGTAAGCACGTAGCCGAGCGTGCTGCTGAGGGCATCGCCCCTAAGCCGCTAGACGCCACCCAAATGGCCGCGCTGGTCGAACTACTGAAGAATCCGCCAAAAGGCGAAGAAGAATTCCTGTTAGACCTGCTGATTAACCGTGTTCCACCGGGCGTCGACGAAGCCGCCTACGTCAAAGCAGGTTTCCTGGCGGCCATCGCCAAAGGTGAAGCGACATCCCCCCTGGTTACCCCCGAGAAAGCCATTGAACTGTTAGGCACCATGCAGGGCGGCTATAACATTCATCCGCTGATCGAAGCCCTGGACAACGAAAAGCTGGCGCCGATCGCCGCCAAAGCGCTGTCCCACACGCTGCTGATGTTCGACAACTTCTACGATGTGGAAGAGAAGGCGAAAGCCGGCAACGCGCACGCCAAGCAGATCATGCAGTCCTGGGCCGATGCCGAATGGTACCTGTCGCGCCCGGAGCTGGCGGAAAAGATCACCGTCACCGTGTTCAAAGTGACCGGCGAAACCAACACCGATGACCTGTCTCCGGCGCCGGACGCCTGGTCGCGCCCGGATATCCCGCTGCACGCGCTGGCGATGCTGAAAAACGAACGTGAAGGCATCGTGCCGGATCAGCCGGGCAGCGTCGGCCCGATCAAACAGATCGAGCTGCTGAACAAGAAAGGCTTCCCGCTGGCCTACGTCGGCGACGTGGTCGGCACCGGTTCCTCCCGTAAATCCGCCACCAACTCGGTGCTGTGGTTCATGGGCGACGACATCCCGCACGTGCCGAACAAGCGCGGCGGTGGCGTGGTGCTGGGCGGCAAGATTGCGCCTATCTTCTTCAACACCATGGAAGATGCCGGCGCCTTGCCGATCGAAGTGGACGTGTCCGAGCTGAACATGGGCGACGTGATCGACGTTTACCCGTACAAAGGTGAAGTGCGCAACCACGAAACCGGCGCGCTGATCGCCAACTTCGAGCTGAAAACCGACGTGCTGCTGGATGAAGTGCGCGCCGGCGGCCGTATCCCGCTGATCATCGGCCGTGGCCTGACCACCAAGGCGCGCGAAGCGCTGGGTCTGCCGCACAGCGACGTGTTCCGCATCGCCAAACCGGTAGCCGCCAGCAACAAAGGCTTCTCGCTGGCGCAGAAAATGGTCGGCCGCGCCTGCGGCGTCGCCGGCATTCGCCCTGGCGAATACTGCGAGCCGAAGATGACCTCCGTCGGCTCTCAGGACACCACCGGCCCGATGACCCGCGATGAGCTGAAAGACCTGGCCTGCCTCGGCTTCTCCGCCGATCTGGTCATGCAGTCGTTCTGCCACACCGCCGCGTACCCGAAACCGGTCGACGTGACCACGCACCACACGCTGCCTGACTTCATCATGAACCGCGGCGGCGTCTCGCTGCGCCCGGGCGACGGCGTGATCCACTCCTGGCTGAACCGCATGCTGCTGCCTGACACCGTCGGCACCGGCGGCGATTCCCACACCCGCTTCCCGATCGGCATCTCCTTCCCGGCCGGTTCCGGCCTGGTGGCGTTTGCCGCCGCGACCGGCGTGATGCCGCTGGATATGCCTGAGTCGGTGCTGGTGCGCTTCAAAGGCAAAATGCAGCCGGGCATCACCCTGCGCGATCTGGTGCACGCCATCCCTTACTACGCGATCCAGCAGGGGCTGCTGACCGTCGAGAAGAAGGGCAAGAAAAACATCTTCTCCGGCCGCATTCTGGAGATCGAAGGCCTGCCGGATCTGAAGGTCGAGCAGGCGTTTGAGCTGACCGATGCGTCCGCCGAACGTTCCGCCGCCGGTTGTACCATCAAGCTGGACAAGGCGCCGATTGAAGAGTACCTGAACTCCAACATCGTGCTGCTGAAGTGGATGATCTCCGAAGGCTACGGCGATCGCCGTACGCTGGAGCGCCGTATTCAGGGCATGGAAAAATGGCTGGCGGATCCGCAGCTGCTGGAAGGCGATGCGGATGCGGAATACGCAGCGGTGATCGACATCGATCTGAACGAGATCAAAGAGCCGATCCTGTGTGCGCCGAACGATCCTGACGATGCGCGCCTGCTGTCTGACGTGGCCAACAGCAAAATCGATGAAGTGTTCATCGGTTCTTGCATGACCAACATCGGCCACTTCCGCGCGGCGGGCAAGCTGCTGGATCAGCACAAGGGCCAGCTGCCGACCCGTCTGTGGGTGGCGCCGCCAACCAAGATGGATGCGGCTCAGCTGACTGAAGAAGGCTACTACAGCGTCTTCGGCAAGAGCGGCGCGCGTATCGAGATCCCGGGCTGCTCGCTGTGCATGGGCAACCAGGCGCGCGTGGCGGACGGCGCGACGGTGGTTTCCACCTCAACCCGTAACTTCCCGAACCGTCTGGGCACCGGCGCCAACGTCTATCTGGCGTCTGCCGAACTGGCCGCGGTAGCGTCCCTGCTGGGCCGCCTGCCGACGCCGGACGAGTACCAGACCTATATGGCGCAGGTCGATAAGACGGCGGCGGATACCTACCGCTACCTGAACTTTGACCAACTGGGTCAGTACACCGAAAAAGCCGACGGCGTGATCTTCCAAACCGCCGTGTAAGCCGCTATATTGCGCAACTGTTTAACGGGAGGCCTTGGCCTCCCGTTTTATTTTGCTCAGTTGCCAACTTTGCGAGCGCTCACTGAGTTAGTCCGCCATTTATGTTTACACTAAGAAAAAGGGCTCAGGAGGGCATGCTATGGATTACGAATTTCTGCGTGACGTCACCGGTCAGGTGATCGTCAGATTTTCGATGGGGCATGAAGCGATTGGCCATTGGATCAATGAAGAAGTCAAAGGCGATTTCAACCTGCTGGACCGCATTGAAGCCGGCGCGGCCGAGGTCAAAGGCAGCGAGCGCCAATGGCAGCTGGAAGGCCATGAATATACGCTGCTGATGGATGGTGAAGAAGTGATGATCCGCGCCAATCAGCTGGAGTTCGAGGGCGACGAAATGGAAGAGGGGATGAACTACTACGACGAAGAAAGCCTCTCATTCTGCGGCGTTGAGGATTTCCTGCTGGTGTTGAAGGCCTATCGTTCTTTCATGCTGAAGTACTAAGCATCAGGGCGCGGCGCGCCGCGCCCTTTCCATCACAGATGCGGAATATTGCGGCCGTAATAGATTTCCTGCATCTCTTTCCATAACAGATCGGTGATCTGCTTGCGTTCGGCTGCGCTCAACGCCTCCGGTTCCGCGTTGAACAGGTAGTGCTTCAGATCGAAATCCTTCAGCAACATCTTGGTATGGAAGATATTTTCCTGGTAAACGTTCACGTCCATCATGTGGTACAGCGCCTTGATGTCTTCCGACATAAAGTTCTGGATCGAATTGATCTCATGATCGATGTAATGTTTCACGCCGTTCACGTCGCGGGTAAAACCGCGCACGCGATAGTCCATGGTGACGATGTCGGATTCCAGCTGGTGAATTAAGTAGTTCAGCGCCTTGAGGGGCGAAATGACGCCGCAGGTCGAGACCTCGATATCGGCGCGGAAGGTGCACAGCCCGCCTTCCGGATGGCTTTCCGGGTAGGTGTGCACGCAGATATGGCTTTTGTCCAGGTGCGCGACGACCGTATTCGGCAACGGGCCTGGGTGTTCCGACGTATCGACGTCTTTCGGATCGATGGGCTCTTCGCTGACCAGGATGGTGACGCTGGCGCCCTGCGGCTCGTAGTCCTGACGCGCGATGTTCAGAATATTGGCGCCGATGATCGAGCAGGTTTCGCTCAGGATCTCGGTCAGCCGGTTGGCGTTATATTGTTCGTCTATGTAGGCGATATAGCCATCGCGATCGTCCGCGGTTTTGGCGTAACAAATATCGTAAATACAAAAACTCAGGCTCTTGGTCAGGTTGTTGAAGCCGTGCAGTTTTAGCTTATGCAATTTGGGCCACCTCCTTTATCTTCTCGCTTAACGTGTTACGTTCAGGGCATTGAGCAAATATTGCGGCAGGGCAAAGCTGCCGACGTGAATTGCCGGGTTGTAATAACGGCAGTGTAGGCCGCTTTGGTTAAAGCGCTGTAGCAGGGTAGGCAGATCGCGCTGGCGCAGCGCCGGGTTCTGGCTCGCCCAGGCGAAGGTCATGATGCCGCCGTAATAGGTCGGGATCGCCGCCTGATAGAAGCTGACGTCGGTAAAGTAGCGGCTCAGTTTGGCGTGGCTGTTGACCGCCTCGTCCTGCTGCAGGAAACAGACGCCGTTTTGCGCGACGAAAATGCCGCCCTCATTCAGGCAGCGGGCGCAGCCTTCATAAAACGCCGAGGTGAACAGGCTTTCGCCGGGGCCGATCGGATCGGTGCAGTCGGAGATGATCACATCGAACGTTTCGTCGGTTTGATTCACGAAGTTGACGCCGTCGTCAATCACCAGCTTGAAGCGCGGATCGTCATAGGCGCCGGCGCTGTGGTTGGGTAGGTACTGGCGGCAGAACTCGACGACGCCGGCGTCGATTTCGACCATGGTGATCTGCTCAACGCCAGGATGCCGGCTGACTTCGCGCAGCATACCGCCGTCGCCGCCGCCGATGATCAGCACTTTCTTCGCCTGGCCGTGCGCCAACAGCGGCACGTGGGTCAGCATTTCGTGATAGATGAACTCGTCACGCTCGGTGGTTTGCACCACGCCGTCGAGCGCCATCACGCGCCCCAGCACCGGGTTCTCGAAGATCACCAGATCCTGATGATCGGTCTTCTCGCGGTACAGCACCTTCTCTACCGAAAAGTACTGGCCGAAGCCCGTATGCAGCGTTTCGTACCAAATTTCTTTCTGGGTCATGTGCGGGAAACTCCGTAATAACAGCCATGAAAAATCGGCGCAACATCATAGCTAACTCTGCCTGGCGATGCACGGTTGAATTTCAGACAGAGAGAGCGGAGGGCGGACGGGCGAGGGGGAAGATTAATTGGCGTAGGCCAGCAGGCTCAGGGAGTCGCGCGCCAGCGATTTGCACTTCTTGGGCGTTGGAATGGCGATGCCGCTCAGATCGCGATAGCTGTCTTCGCCCAGCGCCTTCATGTTAAAGCTGTTGTAGTTGCTCAAATCCCAGCGGTTTTGTTGCGCGAAATAGACGATGGCGCGCTTGATTTGCGCATTTGGCAAATCGTTGTAGCCGCAATCATTTTTCAAATAAATAAATACCGCCGTCAGATCGGCCAGATCTTCCGCCTCGGATTCATTCAGCGCCAGACTGGCGTTGGAGAAGCCCAGCATCGCCAGCAACAGCATCGTTAACGTTGTTTTTTTCATCATGAAATAGGCCTGTTTGTCGTCTGCAGACGTTACCACACTTGCCTGTAAAGGCACCAAATTTTATTGCTGACGGGCGCTGCCATAGCGCTCACCCACGGCGCGCTCTTGATTGTGAGGCATAGCTTAAAATACCGCCAGAAAAGGCTTGACCTTCCGCCTGGGGGAAGGTTTAGGCTGGCCGCGTTGAGTTATGTCACTGAGAAAAGGGAGTCAGCGATGTTACGCCGTGATTTTATTAAATTGACCGCTGCATTGGGCGCCGCGAGCGCATTGCCGTTATGGAGCCGGGCCGCCTTAGCGGCCGAGCGGCCGGCCCTGCCGGTGCCCCCGTTGTTAACGCCCGACGCGCAGGGAAAGATTGCGCTGGCGCTGCAAGCGGGGGAAACCCGCTGGTTGCCCGGCGCCGCCACCAAAACCTGGGGATTCAACGGCGCGCTGCTCGGGCCGGCGGTGAAGCTGCAGCGGGGTCAGCCGGTGACGGTCGATATCAAAAACCGCCTGGCGGAAGCCAGTACCGTCCACTGGCACGGCCTGGAAATCCCCGGCGACGTCGATGGCGGCCCGCAGGCGTTGATCCATCCCGGCGCAACGCGCACGGTGAATTTCACCGTCGATCAACCGGCGGCCACCTGCTGGTTCCACCCGCATACCCACGGTAAAACCGGCAGCCAGGTGATGATGGGGCTGGCGGGGCTGGTGCTGCTGGAAGACGATGAAAGCGCCAAACTGCCGCTGCCGAAAACCTGGGGGCAGGATGACATTCCGGTGATCCTGCAGGATAAGCGCTTGGGCAAAGATGCCCAGATCGAATATCGCCTGGACGTGATGAGCGCGGCGGTGGGTTGGTTTGGCGATCGCATGTTTACCAACGGCGCGCAGTACCCGCAACATCTGGCGCCGCGCGGTTGGCTGCGTCTGCGTTTTCTCAACGGTTGCAACGCCCGCTCGCTGAATCTGGCGGCCAGTGACAACCGTCCGCTGTACGTCATCGCCAGCGACGGCGGTTTCCTGGCGGAACCGGTGAAGCTGACCGAGCTGCCGATGCTGATGGGCGAACGCTTTGAAGTGCTGGTCGATGCCTCCGACGGGAAAGCGTTCGACATCGTGACGTTGCCGGTGAAACAGATGGGCATGACGCTGGCGCCGTTCGATCGGCCGCTGCCGGTGTTGCGCATTCAGCCGTCGTTGGCGCAGGGCATCAAAACCATGCCGGACAGCCTGGTGAAGCTGCCGACATTGCCTGCCACTGCCGGCATCCAGGAGCGTTGGCTGCAGCTGATGATGGATCCGCAGCTGGATATGCTCGGCATGCAGGCGCTGATGGATCGTTATGGTCATCAGGCGATGGCCGGCATGAGCATGAATCATGGCGCGACGGGCGCTGGAGACATGAAAGGCATGGATCACGGTAACATGAAGGGCATGGAGAAGGGCGGCATGCAGGGCATGGACCACGGCGACATGAGCAGCATGAAAGGCATGGATCATGGCAAGATGGCCGGGATGGATCATGGCGGCGCGCAGGGCAACGCTAAACCGTTCGACTTCAGCCACGGCAACATGATCAACGGCAAGGCCTTCGACATGAACAAACCGATGTTTGCCGCCAAACGGGGCCAGTATGAAAAATGGACCATTTCCGGCGAGGGCGACATGATGCTGCACCCGTTCCACATTCACGGCACCCAGTTCCGGATCCTGTCGGAGAACGGCAAACCGCCGGCGGCGCATCGCAGCGGCTGGAAGGACACAGTGCGCGTCGAAGGGTGGCGCAGCGAAGTGCTGGTGCGCTTCGATCATCCGGCAAGCAGTGAA
This sequence comes from Serratia sp. CY37869, assembly GCF_052168895.1. NCBI lineage: Bacteria > Pseudomonadati > Pseudomonadota > Gammaproteobacteria > Enterobacterales > Yersiniaceae > Serratia > Serratia sp. CY37869. The sequence continues at coordinate 280,670 of NZ_JBJNLU010000003.1, read as the reverse complement.
CATGCGTATATGGCCCACTGCCACCTGTTGGAACACGAAGATACCGGCATGATGATGGGCTTTACCGTCGGCGAATGATCGCGGCCCGTCGCTCAGGTGGCGGCGCGCTCGCGTCGCCACCGGCGAAAGGCTATGCTAAACTCTGCGCCTTTCTTCCGGCAACTGACCTGAATACTATGAAACACACTGTAGACGTAATGATTTCCGAGCAGGAAGTTAAGACCCGTATCGCCGAACTTGGCCGCCAGATCACCGAACATTACCGCGACAGCGGCAGTGACATGGTGCTGGTTGGGCTGCTGCGCGGCTCCTTCATGTTCATGGCCGATCTGTGCCGCGCGATTGACGTGCCGCATGAAGTCGACTTCATGACGGCTTCCAGCTACGGCAGCGGCATGTCCACCACTCGCGACGTGAAGATCCTCAAGGATCTGGACGAAGACATTCGCGGCAAAGACGTGCTGATCGTGGAAGACATCATCGATTCCGGCAACACGCTGAACAAAGTGCGCGAGATTTTGGCGCTGCGTGGGCCGAAATCGCTGGCGATTTGCACCTTGCTGGACAAGCCTGAGCGCCGTGAAGTGCAGGTGCCGGTCGAATATGTCGGCTTCTCGATCCCGGATGAGTTCGTGGTGGGGTATGGCATCGACTACGCCCAGCGCTACCGTCACCTGCCGTACGTCGGCAAAGTGGTGCTGCTGGACGAGTAATTGATGTGGGGCGCGGCCTGCCGCGCCCGCGGCGGGATTATACGCCTTTATCCTGCTTCAGTTTGGCTATCGCTTTGCGGTAGCCCATCTCCAGGCTCTCGCGGCTGGTCGCCAGCACTTCCATATCGCGCAGACGGCCGTCCTGAATGCCGTACACCCAGCCGTGGATCATCACCTTCTGGCCGCGTTTCCAGGCCGATTGCATGATGGTGGAGTGGCCCAGGTTGTATACCTGCTCAATGACGTTGATCTCGCACAGCATGTCGAAACGCTGTTCCGGCGGCAGCTCGCCCAGCAGCGAACTGTGCTTGTACCACAGATCGCGAATGTGCAGCAGCCAGTTGTCGATCAGCCCCAGCTCCGGGTTTTCCACCGCGGCCTGCACGCCGCCGCAGCCCAGGTGGCCGCAGATGATGATGTGTTCGACCTCCAGCACATCTACCGCATACTGCACCACCGACAGGCAGTTAAGATCGGTGTGGATAACGAGGTTCGCCACGTTGCGATGGACGAACAGTTCACCCGGCTCGAGGCCGGTCAGGCGTTCTGCGGGAACGCGGCTGTCAGAGCAACCAATCCATAAGAAGCGGGGCTTTTGCGCCTGGGCTAAACGTTCAAAAAAATCCGGGTCTTCCTGACTGATATTGGCCGACCAGGCCTGGTTGTTGGCGATAAGCTCTTCGATTTCTTTCATGGAGGTGATTGACCCGTAACGAACAGATTGCGTTGGGGTAATATAGGGTAAGCGTCACAATTTGGAAATCGGAACAGTGGTGCAACCTCATTTACCGCACGGATTCGACGCAGTGAAAACGCCGTCGATGCTAGGATTATTGTTATTGTTTCAAGCCTCGCAAACAGGGGGCGCGGCGGCATACTCATCGTTATAAGGTACTATTTTACATATGAATTATGCACTGGAATTAGCGCAGCTGACCAAGACTTACGCCGGTGGCGTCAAGGCGCTGCGCGGCATCGACCTGAGCGTCGAGGCGGGGGATTTTTATGCCCTGCTGGGGCCAAACGGCGCCGGAAAGTCCACCACCATCGGCATCATCAGCTCGCTGGTGAATAAAACCGCCGGCAGCGTGCGGGTGTTCGGTTACGACATCGATAAAGACATCGTCAACGCCAAGCGCCAGCTTGGCCTGGTGCCGCAGGAGTTCAACTTCAACCCGTTTGAGACCGTATTGCAGATCGTGGTGAACCAGGCGGGTTACTATGGCGTCACGCGGCGTGAAGCGATGGCGCGCGCCGAAAAGTACCTCAATCAGCTGGACTTGTGGGGCAAGCGCAACGAGCGTGCTCGCATGCTGTCCGGCGGCATGAAGCGCCGTCTGATGATCGCCCGCGCGTTGATGCACCAACCAAAGCTGCTGATCCTCGATGAACCGACCGCCGGGGTGGATATCGAGCTGCGCCGCTCGATGTGGGGCTTCCTGAAAGAGCTGAACGCCCAGGGCACCACCATCATCCTCACCACCCACTATTTGGAAGAGGCGGAGATGCTGTGCCGCAACATCGGCATCATCCAGAACGGGGAGCTGGTGGAAAACACCTCGATGAAGGGGCTGCTGGCCAAGCTCAAGTCGGAAACCTTTATCCTCGATCTGGCGGCGAAAAGCCCGCTGCCGAAGCTGGACGGTTACCGCAGCCGCCTGACGGATACCTCGACGCTGGAAGTGGAGGTGATGCGTGAACAGGGGCTGAACGGCCTGTTCGCCCAGCTGAGCGCGCAGGGCGTGCAGGTGCTGAGCATGCGCAACAAGGCGAACCGCCTGGAAGAGCTGTTTGTCACCCTGGTTAACGGCAATGGAGAGAAAGCATGACGCGTTTGTATTGGGTGGCCTTACAGAGCATCTGGGCCAAAGAGGTGAACCGCTTCGCGCGCATCTGGATCCAGACCCTGGTGCCGCCGGTGATCACCATGACGCTGTACTTCATCATCTTCGGCAACCTGATCGGGTCACGCATCGGCGATATGCACGGCTTCAGCTACATGCAGTTCATCGTGCCCGGCCTTATCATGATGGCGGTGATCACCAACTCCTACGCCAACGTCGCGTCGTCGTTCTTCAGCGCCAAATTCCAGCGCAACATTGAGGAACTGCTGGTGGCGCCGGTGCCGACCCACGTGGTGATCGCCGGCTATGTCGGCGGCGGCGTGGCGCGCGGTATCTGCGTCGGCGTGCTGGTGACCATCATCTCGCTGTTCTTCGTGCCGCTGCAGGTGCACGCCTGGTGGGTGATTGCGCTGACGCTGTTGCTGACGGCGATCCTGTTTTCGCTGGCGGGGCTGATCAACGCGGTGTTCGCCACCACTTTCGACGACATCAGCCTGATCCCGACCTTCGTGCTGACGCCGCTGACTTACCTGGGTGGGGTGTTCTACTCGCTGTCGCTGCTGCCGCCGTTCTGGCAGGCGGTGTCAAAGCTGAACCCGATCGTCTATATGATCAGCGGTTTCCGCTACGGTTTCCTCGGCATCAACGACGTGCCGCTGGCGTTCACCATGGCGGTGCTGGTGGCGTTTATCACGGTGTTCTACCTGCTGTCCTGGTACCTGATCGAACGCGGCCGCGGCCTGCGCAGCTGATCCTGATGCGCCCTCGTTTTCCCGGCGGGGGCGCTTTTCCCGATTTGGCGCAGGCGGCGCGTAAATCAATAGAATCGCTCAAATAACCGCTAGTTCCCCGCTGTTCAAATCGTGCTATGCTGGCGCTCCACATTTCCTTCATTTTTGTCATTACGCACTCGTAAGCAGAACATCATCATGCGGCCTCAATACAAGTTGGCGACTGGGTTACTCGGCATTCTGATGTCGTTGGTTTCCCCTGTGAGCCTGGCGAATCTGCTGTCGGAAGACGGCGCGGTTAAATCTGAATACATGGAAGCGCAGCGCGACAGCGAAGTCTATTCGCTGGTGGGCGAGCATGTGATCCCGGTAGGGGAAGTGAAGCGCGGGCAACTGATCCAGGTGTTCCCGGCGGATGCGGAATACTACGAATTCAAATTCGGGCACGGCACCGGCTTTATCGATAAAGACGACGTGCGCGAGCTGAAGAAGTCGCGCAAGGTGCAAGACGATCTGGGCGAGCTGAACAAGCCGCTGACCAATCAGAATCTGATCACCCAAAAGGCGATCGACGTATACACCGCGGCGGACAAGGACAGCGAGGTCTTCGGCACGCTGGAAGGCAATCTGCGTTATCCGATCATCGGCAAGCTGAAGGATCGGCTGAACAATACCTGGTACGAGGTCAACATCGGCGATCGGCTGGGGTTCGTCAATGAGCTGGACTGCGAGATCGATAACGGCATACCGGTGCTGACTTACCATCACCTGCTGAAAAACGAAGAGAACAAGCGCTTCCGCCATACTTCGACCACCACCTCAGACGTGGCGTTCAGCAACCAGATGACCTACCTCAAGCAGGCGGGCTACGACACCATTTCGCTGTATCAGCTGGAAGCCTACCTGAAGAATCAGATCAACCTGCCGGGCAAGGCGATCGTGCTGACCTTCGACGACGGGCTGAAATCGGTTTATCGCTACGCTTACCCGGTATTGAAGGATTACGGTTTCCGCGCAACGGCGTTCATCATCTCTTCGCGCATCAAGCGTCATCCGCAGAAATGGAACCCGGACTCGCTGCAGTTTATGAGCGTCTCGGAGCTTAAGCAGATTCAGGACGTGTTCGACGTGCAGTCGCACACCCACTTCCTGCATCGCACCGACGGCAATCGCCAGCCGATTTTGCTGAGCCGTTCGCTGCATAATATCGAGTTCGATTTTGAGCGCTCGCGCCGCGCGCTGTCGCAGTTCAACCCGCACGTGCTGTATCTGTCCTACCCGTTCGGCGGCTATAACCAGCGGGCTATCCAGGCGGCACAGGACGCCGGTTTCCATCTGGCGGTGACCACGGTGCAGGGCAAGGTGAAGCCGGGGGATAATCCCTATACGTTGAAGCGGCTGTATATTCTGCGCACCGACTCGATCCAGACCATGGCGGATCGGATAGCCAACAAGCCGGGCACGGTGGTGCAGTAAGGAAAAGAACGGGCGCGCGAGGCGCCCGTTTTACCGTCAGGCGACCTGAACCGGCACGGCTTTCGCCTTGCGCTGCAGGTTGTTGTCACCCTCGAAATAGGCGACCTTCGGGTGATGTTGGCGGGCGTCGGCGTCGGTCATTTGCACATAGGAGCAGATGATCAGTTTGTCGCCCACGCAGGCGCAGCGCGCGGCGGCGCCGTTGACCGAAATGATGCGCGAACCGCGCTCGGCGGCGATGGCGTAGGTGGAGAAGCGCTGGCCGTTATCCACGTTGTAGATATCGATCGCTTCATATTCCAGAATGCCGGCCGCTTCCAGGAAATCCTGATCGATGGCGCAGGATCCTTCATAGTGCAAGTCAGCCTGAGTGACTTTGACGCGATGCAGCTTGCCTTGCAGCATAGTACGTATCATAGCTTTACCTAACTGAATATCGGCCTTCACAGGCGTTGGGGTTGAACATCTCTCCTGCATCCCTGCAATCTCTATCGTCACCGATCGTTCCGCCATTGTCTACCTATGGTCAGGGCGGCAGGATGACGACAGTATAAAAAATAACTTACAGCGTCAGGTCAACCTGCTGGTTGTCGATAAGCCGCGCTTTGCCCAGCCAGGCGGCCATCAGCACCACCGCCCGTTGGCTGTCCACCGTCAGCGGCTGCAGGCTGTCGGCATCGCGAATAAACAGCTCATCCGGCGTAAAGCCGGCGGCGCGCAGTTGCTCGGCGGTCTGTTCCAACAGCGTTTCGACATGGCGCTCGCCATTGGCCAGCTGCTGCGCCAGCGCGTTCATGATTTTGCTCAGCTGCGGCGCAACCTTGCGTTCCTCGGCGGTCAGGTAACCGTTGCGTGAACTGAGGGCCAGGCCGTCTTTGGCGCGCACGGTCGGCACGCCGACGATGTCGATGTCGTAACCCATGTCCGCCACCATTTTGCGGATCAGCGCCAATTGCTGGTAGTCCTTCTCGCCGAAACAGGCCAAATCAGGCTGCACCAGGTTGAACAGCTTGCTGACGATGGTGGAAACGCCGCGGAAGTGGCCCGGCCGGCTTGCGCCTTCCAGAATGGTGGAGATGCCCGGCACGTCGACATAGGTTTGCTGCTCCAGCCCCTGCGGATAGACCGCGGCCGGGGCCGGCGCGAACACCAGATCGACGCCGCGGCGGGTCAGTTTCTCGCTGTCTTCCTGCAGCGTGCGCGGGTAGCGCGCCAGATCGTCCGGGCGATCGAACTGCATCGGGTTGACGAAGACGCTCACCACCACCACGTCGGCGCGGGCGCGCGCTTCATCGACCAGCGTCATATGGCCGTCGTGCAGGTTGCCCATGGTCGGCACCAGTGCGATGCGCTTGCCTTCCTGGCGCCAGCGGCGGATCTGCTGACGCAGCAGCGGCAGGGTTTCGATAATAATCATTGGGTGACTCCTGGAACCATCGCTTAGTTAAAAGAGTGTTCAGCCGCCGGATAGAGGCCTTGCTCCACTTCCTGAATGTAGTGTTGCACCGCCGTGCGGATATCGCCGCTTTGCGCCAGGAAGTTCTTGGCGAATTTCGGCGTGTGGCCGCCGGTGATGCCGAAGGCGTCGTGCATCACCAGGATTTGGCCGTCGGTGCCGTTGCCGGCGCCGATGCCGATGACCGGAATGGAGAGCGCTTCGGTGATCTGGCGTGCCAGCTCGGTCGGCACGCACTCCAGCACCAGCAGCTGAATGCCGGCCAGCTCCAGATTCTGCGCATCCTGCAGCAGCTGTTTGGCGGCCAGTTCGTCGCGCCCTTGCACCTTATAACCGCCGAACACGTTGACCGACTGCGGCGTCAGCCCCAGGTGGCCGCATACCGGCACCGCGCGTTCGGCGAGCATTTTCACCGTGTCGCACAGCCAGCTGCCGCCTTCCAGTTTCACCATGTTGGCGCCGGCGCGCATCAGCTCGGCGGCGTTGGCGAAGGTCTGTTCCGGGGTGGCGTAACTCATGAACGGCAAATCGGCCAGCAACAGGCAGGCCGGCGCGCCGCGGCGCACGGCGCGCGTGTGATAGGCGACGTCGGCGACGGTGACCGGCAGCGTGGAGTCGTGGCCCTGCAGCGTCATGCCCAGCGAATCGCCCACCAACAGGACTTTAATGCCTTGCTCTTCAAACAGCTTGGCAAAGCTGGCATCGTAGGCGGTAAGGGTAGCAAACTTGCGTTGCTCCTGTTTCCACTGGCGCAAATGGGTCACGGTGGTGGGTTTCATCACAACGTCTCCTGAAACGGGCCGTGCGGCTTACGCAGGCCCAGGCTGCAAAAAAGTGCAGCCATTCTACTGTAACCCGATCGGGGTGGGTAGCGCGGATCGCCATGCTTAAGCGGTTCTTAAGAACCTTGTGGTGCAATGGCGTCATGACTCAAAAGGGATACTCATGCGAATTCTGCTGATCGAAGATGACAAACTGATCGGGGACGGCATCAAGGCCGGGCTGACCAAACTCGGCTTCAATCTGGACTGGTTCACCGACGGCGCGGTTGGTAAAAACGCCCTGGGCAGCGCGCCGTATGACGCGGTGATCCTCGATCTCAGCCTGCCGGGCCTCGATGGACTGGATCTCCTGCGCCAGTGGCGCCAGGCCGGGCAGGATGTGCCGGTGCTGATCCTTACCGCCCGCGATGCGTTGGAGCAACGGGTCAGCGGGTTGCAAAGCGGCGCCGACGACTATCTGTGCAAACCGTTCGCGCTGGCCGAAGTGGCGGCGCGCCTGCAGGCGCTGATCCGCCGTCGTCACGGCCAACTGATGCCACAGCTGACGCACGGCAACGTGGTGTTCGACAGCGCCACCCGCAGCGTGAGCTGCAACGGTGAGCAGGTGACGCTGACGCCGCGCGAATTGGCGGTGCTGGAGCTGTTTCTGCACAACAAAGGGCGCGTGTTGGCGCGGCCGTTGATCCAGGAGAAGCTGTACAACTGGGACGACGAGGTGAGCAGCAACGCGGTGGAGGTGCATATTCACCACCTGCGGCGCAAGCTGGGCAACGGCTTCATCCGTACTATCCATGGCGTGGGCTATACGCTGGGGGATGCCCCGTGAAGCGCCTCAGCCTGCGGCTGCGTCTGATCCTGATTTTCAGCCTGTTGGCGCTGCTGACCTGGTGCACTGCCAGCGTGGTGGCCTGGGTGATGTCGCGCAATACCATCAACGAAGTGTTCGACACCCAGCAGATGCTGTTCGCCAAGCGGCTGGCGACCGCCAACCTCGGCGATCTGCTGGCCGATGAAAGCGCGCGCAGCCTGCCGAAAACCAAGAAGCTGGTGCATCATGGCAAGCGTGGCGATCAGGACGACGACGCGCTGGCGTTCGCCATCTTCGATCGCCAAGGCAAGATGCTGCTCAACGACGGCGAGAACGGTGCCGACTTCCTGTTTGACGGGGAGCGTGAAGGTTTTACCGACGGCGAACGCAAAGGCGATGACGACAGTTGGCGCCTGGTATGGTTGACCAGCCCGGACGGGCGCTACCGCATCGTGGTCGGCCAGGAGTGGGATTACCGGCGCGATATGGCGCTGGGCATGGTGACCGGCCAATTGGTGCCCTGGCTGGCGACGCTGCCGGTGCTGATGTTGCTGATTGCGCTGATGGTCGGGCGCGAGCTGCGGCCGCTGCGTGCGGTGGCCGCCGGTTTGCGTCGGCGCGCACCCGATGACGCCACGCCGCTGGATGCGCGCCAGGTGCCAACCGAGGTGCGCCCGCTGGTGGATGCGCTCAACGCGCTGTTCGCCCGCATCAATGCGTTGCTGGTGCGGGAGCGGCGTTTCACCTCCGATGCCGCGCACGAATTGCGCAGCCCGCTGGCGGCATTGCGGGTGCAGACCGAAGTGGTACAGTTGGCGGGGGAGGATGCGCCGATGCGCGAGCACGCGCTGGACAATCTGACGGTCGGCATCGATCGCGCCACCCGGCTGGTGGATCAGCTGTTGACGTTGTCGCGGCTGGATTCGCTGTCGGATCTGGCCGAGCTGGCGCCCATTGACTGGAACGAACTGGTGATGATGACCCTGGCGGAACAGGATCGGCTGGCTCATGCGGCGGGCGTGACGCTGCGTTATGAACAGCAGGGAACGCCGCCGGTGCGTCAGGGGCAGACTCTGCTGCTGTCACTGTTATTGCGCAACTTGCTGGACAACGCGGTGCGTTACACCCCGCAGGGCGGTGAGGTCACCGTGACGTTGAGCGAGCGCTCGCTGACGGTAGAGGATGAGGGGCCGGGGGTGACGACAGAGCATCTGGCGCGGTTGGGGGAACGCTTCTATCGCCCGCCGGGACAGGAGCAAACCGGCAGCGGGCTGGGGTTATCGATCGTGCAGCGTATCGCCGGCTTGCATGGTTTACAGGTCAGTTTCGCCAATCGCCCGACAGGCGGGTTCGTCGCGCGGCTGGCGCTGTAGGCGGGTCAGGATTTCGGTTTTGGCGAGTGCCACAGCGCCATGCCGTTTTCCGGCACGCGCTTGAGGCAGCTGGCGAGCGGTTCGCCATCGGGGAAAATCAGATCGGGGGCGATTTCCGCCAGCGGGTAGAGCATGAATTCGCGCTCTTTCAGGCCATAATGCGGTACGGTCAGGCGATCGGTATGGATCACCTTGTCGCCGTACAGCATGATGTCTAAATCGAGCGTGCGCGGCCCCCAGCGTTCATCCTTGCGCACGCGCCCCTGATTGCGTTCTATCGCCTGGGTATGGTCGAGCAGCTGTTCGGGCGGCAACAGGGTATCCAGCGCCACCACCGCGTTGAGAAAGTCCGGCTGGTTTTGCGGCCCCAGCGGCTTGGTGCGGTAAAACGAAGAACAGGTGACCAGCCGGGTGCGCGGGAGATGCTCCAGCGCCTCCAGCGCGGCGTTAACCTGTTGCAGCGGCTGCGCCAGGTTGCTGCCCAGCGCGATATAAACGCGGATCATTATGCCCCTTCTTTACGCGGTGCCCGGCGACGAGGACGGCGTTGACGCGCGCGACGCGGCGCCGGATCGTCACCCAGGGTGCTCAACATGGCTTTCTGCCGCGCCGGCGTGGCGTCCTGGAACTCACCCCACCACTCGGCCAGACGCAGCATCTCCTGATTGTCTTCCACTTCCGCACGCAGCGCCAGCAAATCATAGGCGGCGCGGAATTTCGGATGTTCCATCAGTTTGTGCGCGCGTTTGCCCTGACGACGAGACAGGCGCAGCTGCAGCTGCCAGATATCGCGCACCAGCGTGGTAATGCGTTTCGGGATCGCCAGCGAGCGGCACTGCTCGTCGAGCACATCGTTCATCGCCAGCGCGAAGGCGTCGTAGTACGCCAGGCCGCTTTCCTGCGCCAGTTTCTGCGCGTGCTCCAGCAGCGGGTACCACAGCATGGCGGCAAACAGGAAGGCCGGATTGACGCGCATGTCGTTCTGCAGGCGATGATCGGTGTTCTTCAGCACCTGCACCAGAATGCGCTCCATCGGCGTATCGTGGTTCGGCGTGAAGTTGCGGGCGATCAGCGGGAATAGCGGTTGGAACAGCTGATATTCGCACAGCTTCAGGTAGGTCTGGAAACCGTAACCCGCCTGCAGCAGCTTGAGGGATTCTTCGAACAGACGCGCCGGTGGGATCTCATGCAGCAGCGAAGCCAGACGCGGGATCGGCTCGGCGGTCTCTTCACTGATGCGCATATCCAGCTTGGCGGCGAAGCGCACCGCGCGCAGCATGCGCACCGGATCTTCGCGGTAACGGGTTTCCGGATCGCCGATCAGGCGGATCACGCCTTGTTTCAGATCGTTCAGGCCGCCGACGTAATCGCGCAGGGTGAAATCCGCCACGCCGTAGTACAGGCTGTTGATGGTGAAATCACGGCGCTGGGCGTCTTCCTCGATCGAACCGAAGATGTTGTCGCGCAGCAGCATGCCGTTTTGCGCCTGCTGGGAGGAATTCTTGTCGGATTCCTGATTCTGTTCGTGGTGGCCGCGGAAAGTGGCCACTTCGATGATCTCCGGCCCGAACATCACGTGCGCCAAGCGGAAGCGGCGGCCGACCAGGCGGCAGTTGCGGAACAGCTTGCGCACTTGCTCCGGCGTAGCGTTAGTGGTGATGTCGAAGTCTTTCGGCTTTTTGCCGAGCAACAGATCGCGCACGCCGCCGCCGACCAGATAGGCTTCGTAGCCGGACTTGTTCAGGCGGTAAAGCACTTTCAGCGCATTTTCGCTGATGTCTTTGCGGGAGATCGAGTGCTGTTCGCGCGGGATCACGGTCATCGAGTCGTTGCTCTCGGCGATAGGAAAAGGCGGACGCTTGCGCGGCGTTGAGCGGCGGGCAGGGGCGTTGCTGCCGTTATCGGCGGCGCGCGGCTGCGGCGCAGGGCGGCTTGGCGCCGCGGCACGCTCTTCGCGGACTACGTTTTTATCGCCGGCCGCCGCGTCGTCGCGGGGCAGCTTGTCATCGCGGGTCAGTACCTTACGACAGAAGTTGGCTACTCGGGTAAAAATGGTACACCTCGATAGTGACTGATAAAAATGGAGCTAACAAAAAATAGCGGCTAATCATAGCTCACCATGGCTCCTTTGAGAATGCCGGCGTGTTTTCATCCAGAGGGATAGCCTCCTGACGCGGCACGTTTTCCAACCGCCAGTGTTCGATCGCCCAGCTCAATAATAATGGCAGGTCAAGATCTTGCCAGCTTTCCGGCAGCGGTTGGCGCAGAAATTTCAGCGCGGCGATCAGCACCGGCCGCGGATCGCCAGCGGGCAACGCCGGCGCATGGTTTTGCTTCGACAGCTTGATGCCGTTGGCACCCAGCGCCAGCGGCAGATGCACATAGGCGGGCACCGGCGCCTGCAGCTGGCGGTAAAGGGCAATTTGGCGCACCGTCGGTTCGATCAGATCGGCGCCGCGGACAATCTCGGTCACGCCCTGAAAATGGTCGTCGATCACCACCGCCAGGTTGTAAGCGAACAGCCCGTCGCGGCGGCGAATGATAAAGTCTTCACCCGCCAGCGCCGGATCGGCGTGCAATTCTCCCTGCAGGCGATCGTGAAACCGGTAAACGGGCGCGGTCTGACGCAAGCGGATGGCGGCGCCCTGTGGGCCGAGCTGCAAATCGCGGCAGTGGCCGTCGTACAATCCGCCGATTTGCTGGATGCGGCTGCGGGTGCAGGTGCAGTAATAGCTGAGCCCCTGGCGCTGCAACAGATCCAGCGCGGCGCGATAGGCGTCGTGACGTTGGGATTGATAGATGACCTGGCCGTCCCAGTGGAGACCATAATGTTCCAGCGCGGACAGGATGCGAGCGGCGGCGCCGGGGACTTCGCGCGGCGGGTCGATATCTTCGATGCGAACCAGCCACTGCCCGCGTTGGGCGCGAGCCTGAAGGTAGCTTCCCAGAGCGGCAATCAGCGAGCCGAAATGCAGATCCCCGGAAGGCGATGGGGCAAAGCGCCCCACATAATGACTTTCTTGCATATCAGAGGGGAGGGGTTCCCTTTTCTCTGTGCGGCGCACGCGGATGCGCACGCCGCAGCGGTAACATACTCGTTATGCTTGAAACTGCATCTGTGTTAGCTGCGCCTGCTTACCCGAATCACTTACTTGAGTAAGCTCATCGGCATGCGCATTCTTGCCGCCTTGATGCAGCTCCAATCATGTAGAGTAGCGGTATTAGCCGGCCATCTGCTTTTCGCGGATCTCAGCCAGCGTCTTGCAGTCGATGCACAGATCGGCGGTCGGACGCGCTTCGAGGCGACGAATACCGATCTCCACGCCACAAGATTCGCAGTAGCCGAAATCATCGTCTTCCACTTTCTTCAGCGTTTTCTCGATCTTTTTGATCAGTTTGCGTTCACGGTCACGGTTACGCAGTTCAAGGCTGAACTCTTCTTCCTGAGTAGCGCGGTCGGCTGGATCAGGGAAGTTGGCTGCCTCTTCTTGCATATGCGATACAGTACGGTCCACTTCGTCCCTGAGCTGGTTGCGCCACGCTTCAAGAATGCGCTTGAAATGCGACAACTGGGCGTCGTTCATGTACTCTTCGCCCGGCTTCTCTTGGTACGGCTCCACCCCAGCGATGGCGAGAATGCTCAAGGACGAGGTTTTACGGTTTTGCCCTTCTTGCATGTTGCTTCTCCTACATACACACGCACTATCGAATCCCCAATGCGGGGGAAAAACAGGCCGCTATAAATAACAGAAGGAAGGTAGGTTGGCAATTATTCCTGTCGCCCGCTTGACAATCGTGTGAAGGAAGGCGTATTTGGCGATCGTGCTGGCCGGTTGTCTATTTATAGGGACCCGGCTGCGCTAATCGATAAAAAACGGCAGCTTATCGCAGAGATAAATACCGTCAGGTGATAATTTTGCCCCATAGCAAACCACTTCCACTCCCAACTGCCGGACCTGTGCCAACAGCGCCGCATAGCGCTCATCTATATGATGTGCCGGTGCGACCTGCTCAATACCGCTGTGTAACACGGCAAAGAACAATACCGCCCGTTGCCCGCTTTCAACCACGCTGAGCAACTCACGCAGGTGCTTTTGCCCTCTGAGCGTTACCGCATCAGGAAAGTAACCACGTTGTTGTTGCAGTAATGTGACTGACTTAACTTCAATATAGCAGTTAACCCGATTTTCTGCCTGTAATAACAAATCGATACGGCTGTTTTCACCGCCGTATTTCACTTCGCCGCTAATTTTACTGTAACCGGATAATTCATTGATTAAATTGTGTTCGATCGCCTCGCGCACCAGCGCGTTGGCGCGCAGGGTATTGACGCAGATCCAGTGCCCCTGTTGGGTATGGGTCAGCTCCCAGCTGTGGGCGTATTTGCGTTTGGGGTTGTCCGAGGTGGAGTACCACACGGTGTCGCCGGGCGTGGCGCAGCCGGTCATGGCGCCGGTATTGGCGCAGTGCAGCGTAAAGGTTTCCCCTTCCGGGGTGATCACGTCAGCCAGAAAGCGTTTGTAACGTTTGATCAGCGTGGCGGAGCGCAGCGGTGGAGAAAAAATCATGGGGATGCCTGCTTGGCCAGCGGCCACTGTTCAAGGTGTTGGTAACGGGTGCGGCCGTTTTCGAACACCGATTCATACAAGGAAAAGGCGTCGGCGCTGAACGCCCAGCCCGGCGTCGCCGGCGGGATCGCCACCGGCTGGGTGGCGGCGCGCAGCAGCGTGATGTGCGGATGGAACGGCAGCGCGCTTTGATGGCAGCCGCTGCGTGCGGCCTGCGAACGCAGCAGCTCGGCCAGCTGCAGCAACCCGCGCGGCGCGCGGCGGGTGCCGAGCCAGACCACGCCGGGGCGCGGCCAATGGCCGAGATCGTCGAGCCGCATGCTGAAGCCGGGTTGAGCGATGCGGCTGGCCAACTTACGCAGCGCCAGTTCTTTCTGTGCGCTGACTTCACCGAGAAACGCCAGCGTCAGGTGCAAATTGGCCGCCGCCACTGGCCGACCGGCCTCCGGTGCAAACGCCTCGGCGCGCCAGCGGACCACCTGCTGTTGCAGGGCGTCAGGCAAGGACAGGGCGAAAAACAGGCGGCGCGAATTGGACATAAAGGCTCGGCAAATGCATGACAATACGGTCGGGAACAGCGGTAAACGTTACTGGCAGCGGCCCCGCGAGGGGCGCGGCGCACGAATGAGCTCCGTACTATAGCTAACGCCGCAACAGTTTGAAAGGTTACGGGGATAAAGCTAATGCTACACTGTACGCCGTTTAACGCTAACCACTACGGAGAATTCAGTGTCTTCATTGCCCGTCAGCGCAGTGCTCGATGAGTTGCTGGCTGCGCTGCAGTCTGCCCCGCAGGTGCTGTTGCACGCCCCGACCGGCGCCGGTAAATCCACCTGGCTGCCGCTGCAGCTCCTGGCGAAGGCCGGGTTGCCGGGGCGCATTATCATGCTGGAGCCACGGCGGCTGGCGGCGAAGAACGTCGCCTATCGCCTGGCGCAGCAACTGGGGGAGGAGCCCGGCCAGACCGTGGGCTATCGCATGCGCGCCGAAAGTAAAAGCGGGCCGCAGACCCGGCTGGAAGTGGTGACGGAAGGCATTCTCACCCGCATGCTGCAGCAGGATGCCGAGCTGCAGGGCGTATCGCTGGTGATCCTCGATGAATTTCACGAACGCAGTCTGCAGGCCGATTTGGCGCTGGCGCTGCTGCTCGATGTGCAGCAAGGGCTGCGCGACGATCTGAAACTGCTGATCATGTCGGCCACGCTGGATAACGCCCGTATGACGCAGCTGCTGCCGCAGGCGCCGGTGGTGGTGTCCGAGGGGCGCAGTTTCCCGGTTGAACGCCTGTATCAGCCGTTGGCCAGTCATCAGCGGCTGGAGGATGGCGTAGCGGCGGCGGTGAAGCGCATGCTGGCCGAACAGCCGGGGTCTTTGCTGCTGTTCCTGCCGGGCGTGGCGGAGATCAATCGGGTGCTGGAGCGTTTGACCGGCGAAGTGGCTAGCGATACCGATCTTTGCCCGCTGTATGGCGCCTTGCCTCTGGCGCAACAGCAAAAAGCGATTCAGCCGGCGGCGCCGGGTCGCCGCAAAGTGGTGTTGGCGACCAACATCGCCGAGACCAGCCTGACGATCGAGGGCATTCGGCTGGTGGTGGACAGCGGTCTGGAGCGCGTGGCGCGTTACGACGTGCGCAACGGTTTGACGAGGCTGGCGACGCAGCGCATCAGTCAGGCCTCGATGGTGCAGCGTGCCGGGCGCGCTGGGCGTCTGGAGCCGGGCCTTTGCTGGCATCTGTTCGCCAAAGAGCAGGCGGAGCGCGCGGCGGAACATGCCGAACCGGACATTTTACAGAGCGATCTCACCGGCTTCTGGCTCGAACTGCTGCAGTGGGGGTGCCATGATCCGGCGCAGCTGACCTGGCTTGACGCGCCTCCGGCAGCGGCATTGGCAGCGGCCAGGGCGCTGTTGCACCGGCTGGGGGCCACGGATGACGGCGGCAAACTTACTGCGCCGGGGCGCCAGATGGCCGCGCTGGGGTGCGAGCCGCGGTTGGCGGCGATGCTGGTCGTCGGCGCGGGACTGAGCGCCGACGGCCTGGCGACGGCGGCGTTGTTGGCGGCGTTGCTGGAGGAACCGCCGCGCGGCGGGCAGATGGATATCGGTTATTGGCTGAGCCGCCCGCAACCGAACTGGCGGCAGCGAGCCGCGCAGTTGGCCAAACGTCTGCCGCAACGTGCGGGGCAAGTTGACGCCGATTTGGCGCCGCGGCTGTTGGCGCTGGCATTTACCGATCGCATCGCCCAGCGTCGCGGTCAGGATGGCCGCTACCTGCTGGCCAACGGCCTGGGCGCGGCGATGAACCAGGACGAGGCGCTGTCGCGCGCGCCCTGGTTGATTGTCCCCAACCTGTTGCAGGGCCACAACAGCCCGGATGCGCGTATTTTGTTGGCGTTGCCGGTCGATATCGAGGCGTTGGCGGCGCAGCTGCCGGCGATGGTTATGCAGCGCACGGCGGTGGAGTGGGATGAAGAGAAGGGGACGCTGCGCGCCTGGAAGCGCCAACAGATCGGCCGTCTGACGTTGCGCGCGCAGCCGCTGGCTAAGCCGGCGGACGAAGAGCTGCAGCAGGCGCTGCTCGACTGGGTGCGCGCGCAGGGGCTGGCGGTGCTCAACTGGGAGGGCGCAGCTGAACAACTGCGGGTGCGCCTGCAGTGCGCGCAAGCCTGGCTGCCGGAGGCGGAGTGGCCGGCGATGGGCGAAGAACCGCTGCTGGCGGCGCTGGAGCAGTGGCTGTTGCCGTCGCTGAACGGCGTGCGCGATCTGCGCGGATTGAAGCAGGTCAACCTCGCCGAGGCGTTGTCCCGGCTGTTGGACTGGCAGCAAAAACAGCGGCTGGATAATGCATTACCCACTCATTACACTGTGCCGACCGGCAGCCGCCTGCCGATCCGTTATGAGGCCGGCAAACCGCCGGCGCTGGCGGTGCGTTTGCAGGAAATGTTCGGCGAGCAGCGCAGCCCGATGTTGGCGGAGGGTCGCATCCCGGTAGTGCTTGAGTTACTCTCACCGGCGCACAGGCCGTTGCAAATCACCGGCGATCTGGCGGCCTTCTGGCAAGGCGCCTACCGCGAGGTGCAAAAAGAGATGAAGGGCCGCTACCCGAAACACGTGTGGCCGGACGATCCGGCCACGGCGGCCCCGACGCGCCGAACGAAGAAATATCAGTAGGCCGCGATCGTTTAAGGTTTGGAATTCAGATGTTTCTTCTGTTCAGCGCCACGGCGTCGGCACAGATTAAGCGACTCATTATGGCCGGCAGTGTCGGCAAGCTCGGAGAACAACAGCCATGGCTGGGGATGACCGCGAGCCCATCGGGCGCAAAGGAAAACAACCAAAAAGCACCGCGTCGCGCAAGCCGCCGCGCCGTCGCCGAGACGACGATTATGACGATTACGAAGAAGACGAGTATGACGATGACGAGTATGAAGAGGAGGAGGAACGCATGCCGCGTAAGGTGAAAGCGACTCCGCCGCGTAAAAAACGCCGCTGGCTCGGCCTGTTTATCAAACTGATCCTGGTGCTCGCCGTCCTGTTGGCGATCTATGGCGTCTACCTGGACTCGCAGATCCGCAGCCGCATCGACGGTAAAGTCTGGCAGCTGCCGGCGGCGGTGTACGGCCGCATGGTCAACCTGGAACCGGGCATGCCGTACAGCAAGAAGGAGATGGTCAACCTGCTGGAGGGCATGCAGTACCGTCAGGTCAGCCGCATGACGCGTCCGGGCGAGTTTACCGTGCAGGCCAACAGCATCGAGATGCTGCGCCGCCCGTTCGACTTCCCGGATGGTAAAGAAGGGCAGATCCGCGCCCGTCTCGACTTCCAGAACAACCGTTTGGCGAAGATCGAAAACCTGGACAGCGGCCGCAGCTTCGGTTTCTTCCGCCTCGATCCGCGTCTTATCACCATGCTGCAGTCGCCGAACGGCGAACAGCGCCTGTTCGTGCCGCGCTCCGGTTTCCCGGATCTGTTGGTGGATACGCTGATCGCCACGGAAGACCGCCATTTCTATGAGCATGACGGCATCAGCCCGTACTCCATCGGCCGCGCGGTGCTGGCCAACCTGACCGCCGGTCGTGCGGTGCAGGGCGGCAGTACCCTGACGCAGCAGCTGGTGAAGAACCTGTTCCTGACCAACGAACGTTCGCTGTGGCGTAAGGCCAACGAAGCCTATATGGCGCTGTTGGTGGATTACCGGTACAGCAAAGACCGCATCCTGGAGCTGTATCTGAACGAGGTATACCTCGGCCAGAGCGGCAGCGACCAGATCCGCGGCTTCCCGCTGGCCAGCCTGTATTACTTCGGCCGACCGGTGGACGAGCTGAGCCTCGATCAGCAGGCGTTGCTGGTCGGCATGGTCAAGGGCGCGTCGCTGTATAACCCGTGGCGCAACCCGAAACTGGCGCTGGAGCGCCGCAACCTGGTGCTCAAGCTGCTGCAGAACCAGGGCGTGATCGACGGCGAGCTGTATGACATGCTGAGCGCGCGTCCGCTGGGCGTGCAGCCGAAAGGCGGCGTCATTACGCCGCAGCCGGCGTTTATGCAGATGGTGCGTCAGGAACTGCAGACCAAGCTGGGCGATAAGGTGAATGACCTGTCCGGCGTGAAGATCTTCACCACGCTGGATCCGGTGTCGCAAGACGCGGCGGAAAAAGCGGTCGAAGACGGCATCCCGGCGCTGCGCGCTGCGCGTCACCTGCAGGATCTGGAAGCGGCGATGGTGATCGTCGATCGCTTCAGCGGTGAAGTACGCGCCATGGTCGGCGGCGCCAACCCGCAGTTCGCCGGTTTCAACCGCGCCATGCAGGCGCGACGCCTGGTCGGCTCGCTGGCCAAACCGCCAACGTACCTGACCGCGCTGTCCGAGCCGGACAAATACCGCCTCAACACCTGGCTGGCGGATGCGCCGCTGTCGCTGAAACAGCCGAACGGCGCCGTCTGGCAGCCGAACAACTACGATCGCAAATTCCGCGGTCAGGTGATGCTGGTGGATGCGTTGGCCAACTCGCTGAACGTGCCGACGGTGAACCTCGGCCTGTCGGTCGGGCTGGATCAGATCAGCGCTACGCTGCAACGCCTGGGGATCCCGAAAGCGGAGATCAACCCGGTGCCGTCGATGCTGCTGGGGGCGATCGGCCTGACGCCGATGGAAGTCGCGCAGGAGTACCAGACCATCGCCAGCGGCGGTAACCGTGCGCCGCTGTCGGCGGTGCGTTCGGTGATCGCCGAAGACGGCACGGTGCTGTACCAGAGCTTCCCGCAGGCGGAGCGCATGGTGCCGGCGCAGGCCGCTTACCTGACGCTGTACGCGATGCAGCAGGGCGTGGCGCGCGGGACCTCCCGCTCGCTGTCGGTGAAGTTCCCGAACTACAACCTGGCGGCGAAAACCGGTACCACCAACGATCTGCGCGACAGCTGGTTCGCCGGCATCGACGGCAAGGAAGTGGCGATCGCCTGGGTCGGGCGCGACAACAACGGCCCGGCCAAGCTGACCGGTGCCAACGGCGCGTTGACCCTGTATCGCCGCTATCTGGAAAATCAGACGCCGCTGCCGCTGATGCTGCAGCCGCCGGAAGGCATTAACCAGATGAGCATCGACTCCGCCGGCAACTTTATCTGCGGCGGCGGCAGCTGGCGCACCATCCCGGTCTGGACCGACAATCCGCAGGGACTGTGTCAGGCCAGCCAGGCGGCGGTGCAGCAACAGCAGCAACCGGCGGCGGGTGAGCAAAAAGATGGCGATGGCGTCGCCGGCTGGATCAAGGATATGTTCGGTCAGTAATCGCTGCCGGGGCGTCGGCCCCGGCGAAAATTTTTGCTTTGTTATTAAGCCCGTAACCTTGGTTGCGGGCTTTTTTATTTTTCCGCTCGTTTTATTTCCCTGTTAACCGCAAGGCTAAGCGCCAAATCCTTAACCTATTTGCCCTATGAATTCGGCTTGCAGTTTAATTTGGCTTCTGCATAAAATGCGACGCTTATAATAATTATTATCGTTTACATTCGTCATTTAATAATTCATCAGAGAAATAAATCATGCTGACCAAGCGTCTTTCATCATCCGCGGCCAAGCAGGGCCGTCTCCCCGTCAGCGCGTTAGCGATCACCGTCGCTGCGGCGTTGGGTACGCTGGCGATGCCGGCTTTTTCCGCCGACGCCAAGCCGGCCGCCAAGGAAGACACGATTACCGTTGTGGGCAGCAGCAACACCGCCCAGCAGGAAAGCGCCTGGGGGCCGGTCGGCACCTATGTCGCCAAGCGCAGCGCCACCGGCACCAAAACCGATACGCCGATCGAGAAGAACCCGCAGTCCGTTTCCGTGGTAACGCGTGAAGAGATGGACATGCGCCAGCCGGATACGGTGAAAGGCGCGCTGGCCTATGCGCCGGGCGTATTCGCCAGCCGCGGCAGCTCCACGACCTATGACGCGGTGGCGATCCGCGGCTTCCCGGCCACCAACACCACTCAGTATCTGGATGGCCTGCGGCTGCTGGGCGATAACTACAGTGAAGCGTCCATCGATCCTTATTTCCTCGAGCGCGCCGAGCTGCTGCGCGGCCCGGTCTCGGTGCTGTACGGCAAAAGCAACCCCGGCGGCTTGGTCGCCCTGGTCAGCAAGCGGCCAACCACCGAGCCGCTGCGCGAAATCCAGTTCAAGATGGGCACCGATAACCTGTTCCAAACCGGTTTCGATTTCAGCGACGCGTTGGACGATCAGGGCATCTATTCCTATCGCCTGACCGGCCTGGCGAAAGACAGCGATGCGCAGCAGAACATGAGCAAAGAGAAGCGCTATGCGATCGCGCCGTCCTTTAGCTGGCGCCCGGATGACAAAACCAACTTCACGCTGCTGGCCAACATTCAAAACGATCCTTATACCGGTTATTACGGCTGGTTGCCGAAGCAGGGCACGCTGATCCCGTTGCCGAACGGCGGTAAGCTGCCGACCGATTTCAACGAAGGCGAAGCCAGCAACTATACCTCCCGCAAACAGCGGATGATCGGGTACAGCTTCGAACACGCCTTCAACGATACCTGGGCGGTGCGCCAGAACCTGCGCTATCTGCAGCTGGACACCGACATGAAGAGTATTTATGGCAGCGGCGTTTCTGCTGCGACGCCGACGACGATTAACCGCGCCTATGTTCAGTCGAAAGAGCACCTGAACAATTTCTCGGTGGATACCCAGGCGCAGGCGAAGGTGAAAACCGGCGATATCGACCACACGCTGTTGTTCGGCGTGGACTACATGCGCATGCGTAACGATATCAATGCCGCATTTGGCACAGCGGACGGGCTGAGCATGACCCATCCGCAATACGGGAATGACGCGGTCAACATCAACTTCCCCTACCATTATCTGAACCGTCAGGAGCAAACCGGCCTGTATGTGCAGGAGCAAGGGGAGTGGAATCAGTGGCTGTTGACGCTGGGCGGGCGCTATGACTGGGCGAAGACCTCCGCTTACAACCGTGATGCGAGTTCGACGAGCCAGCAGACCGACCGGCAGTTCACCTGGCGCGGCGGCCTGAACTATCTGTTCGACAACGGCGTGACGCCGTATTTCAGCTACAGCGAGTCGTTTGAGCCGAATTTGGGCACGACGCAAGGGGGCAGTACGTTCAAACCTTCGATCGGCAAGCAGTATGAAGCCGGCGTGAAATACGTGCCGAAGGATCGCCCAATCGTGCTGACCGGCGCCCTGTATCAGCTGACCAAGAACAACAACCTGACGCCGGATCCGGATAACGCGCAGTTCAGCGTGCAGAGTGGCGAGATCCGTTCGCGCGGCGTGGAGCTGGAAGCCAAGGCGGCGTTGAATGCCAACGTCAACCTGATCGCCTCCTATACCTACACCGATGCGAAGTACACCAAGGACAACACCTATCAGGGCAAACCGACCGTCGAAGTGCCGAAACACATGGCGTCGCTGTGGGCGGATTATACCTTCCACGAAACAGCGGTGAGCGGTTTGACGCTGGGTTCCGGCGTGCGTTACGTTGGCTCCAGCTCGAGCTTCAACAGCGATAACACCACCTTCAAGGTGCCGGACTACACGCTGGTGGACGCCACCATTAAATACGATCTGGCGCGCTTTGGCCTGCCGGGCTCGTCCGTGGGCGTCAACATCAACAACCTGTTCGACAAGACTTACGTATCGAGCTGCTACCGCGACTACGCCTGCTACTGGGGCGCAGAACGCCAGGTGGTCGCCACCGCAACCTTCCGTTTCTAACCGGATAGCCGGGGCGGCGGCGCGTCGCCCCGGAAAAAGCAGGATCTATGCAGGACAAACTTCTTAATCCCGGCGCGACGTTCGCACTGGATAACGCCAGCTTCGCCGTTCCCGGCCGGGTGCTGTTGCAACCGCTGTCGCTCCGTTTTCCTCAGGGCAAAGTCTGCGGCCTGATCGGCCATAACGGTTCCGGTAAATCCACCCTGTTGAAACTGCTCGGGCGGCACCATGCGCCCAGCGGCGGTCAGGTCTTGCTCAATCGGCAGCCGTTGGCGCAGTGGGACAGCAAATCCTTCGCCCGCCAGGTGGCCTACCTGCCGCAGCAGTTGCCGGCGGCGGAAGGCATGACGGTGCGCGAGCTGGTGGCCGTCGGCCGCTATCCGTGGCATGGCGCGCTGGGGCGTTTTGGCGCCAACGATCGCCAACAGGTGGAAGAGGCCATCGCGCTGGTGGGGCTGAAGCCGTTCGCCCACCGCCTGGTGGACAGCCTTTCCGGCGGCGAGCGCCAACGCGCCTGGCTGGCGATGATGGTGGCGCAGGACAGCCGCTGCCTGTTGCTCGACGAGCCGACGTCGGCGCTGGACATCGCGCACCAGGTCGAGGTGCTGGCGCTGATCCAGCGCCTGAGCCGCGAACGCGATCTCACGGTGATCGCCGTACTGCACGACATCAATATGGCGGCGCGCTACTGCGACCATTTGGTTGCGCTGCGCGGCGGTGAAATGATCGCTCAGGGCGGCCCGCTGGAACTGATGCAGGGGCCGGTGCTGGAGCAAATTTACGGTATTCCTATGGGCACGTTGCCGCACCCGAGCGGCGGCGCGCCGGTGAGTTTTGTCTACTGATGTCCTCTGCATTCACTTCTTCTCACGATCCGCTGCGCCGCCGCCTGTTGATGGCGCTGGCGCTGTCGCCCCTGTTGGGATCGTTGCCCGGGCGAGCGGCGGATGCGCCGCCGGATATCGCGCGCGTTGCGGCGCTGGAATGGCTGCCGATCGAGCTGCTGTTGGCATTGGGCGTGACGCCGCTGGCGGTGGCCGATGTCCATAACTACAACCTGTGGGTGGCGGAGCCGAAGCTGCCGGCGACGGTCGTCGACGTCGGGCAGCGCACCGAACCGAATCTCGAACTGCTGCAGCAGCTCCAGCCTTCGCTGGTGTTGCTGTCGCAAGGCTATGGCCCGACGCCGCGAAAAATCCAACCCATCGCGCCAACCATGAGCTTCGGCTTCAACGACGGCAGCGGCAAACCGCTGACCGTCGCCCGCCAGTCGCTGCTGGCGCTGGGGCAACGATTAGGCATAGAAAGCCGGGCGATAAACCACCTGGCGCAGTTCGACAGCTTTATGCAGGATGCGCGTCAGCGCCTGCAAAGCTACACCCGGCAACCGTTGCTGCTGTTTTCCCTGATCGACACCCGCCATGCGTTGATCATCGGCCAGAAAAGCCTGTTCCAGGAAGCGATGGACCAACTGGGCATCCGCAATGCCTGGCAGGAGCCAACCGACTTTTGGGGCACGGCGGTGGTGGGGATTGAACGGTTGGCCACGGTGCGTAACGCCCGAGTCATTTATCTCGATCACGGCAATCAGGCGATGATGGACAAGGTCAGCGCGACGCCGCTGTGGCAGTCATTGCCCTTCGTGCGGCAAAACCAGCTGCGGCAGGTGCCGGCGGTGTGGTTCTACGGTGCCACGCTGTCGACGATGCGGTTTTGCCGCCTGTTGGCGCAGGCTCAGGAGAGTGCGGCATGAATGCGGGCATTCGGAAATTGCCGCTGACGCTGATCCTGCTGTTGCTGGCGGCGGCAGGCGGTTTGACGATATACAACCTGACGCAGCAACTGCCGCCGGCGCAATGGGCGCGGGCGCTGAGCGCGCCGGACATCGACGACGTGCGGCAAATGCTGTTCCATTACAGCCTGCTGCCGCGGTTGACGGTGTCGCTGTTGGCCGGGGCCGGTCTGGGATTGGTCGGCGTATTGTTCCAGCAGGTGTTGCGCAATCCGTTGGCGGAACCGTCGACGCTCGGCGTGGCCGCCGGCGCGCAGCTCGGCCTGACCATCGCCACGCTGTGGGTGCTGCCGGGGGGCGAGTTCACTCGTCAGCTGGCCGCTATGGTGGGGGCGATCGCGGTGGGCGGGCTGGTGTTCGGCGTCGCCTGGGGCAAGCGGATGTCGCCGGTGACGCTGATTCTGGCCGGGCTGGTGCTGGGGCTTTACTGCGGCGCAGTCAACAGCCTGTTGGCGCTGTTTAATTACGATCAGCTGCAGGGCATGTTCCTGTGGGGCACCGGCGCGTTGAACCAACAGGACTGGAGCGCGGTGCAGTTTATCCTGCCGCGTTTGCTGGTGGCAGGCCTGCTGGCGGCGCTGTTGCTGCGCCCGCTGACGCTGCTGGGGCTGGACGACGGCGTGGCGCGCAACCTGGGGTTGGGGCTGTCGATGGCGCGCTTCTGCGCCCTGGGGCTGGCCATCATTTTCAGCGCCATGTTGGTGAGCGCGGTGGGCGTTATCGGCTTTATCGGCCTGTTTGCGCCGCTGATGGCGAAGATGCTGGGCGCTCGCCGCCTGGCGCATCGCATGATGTTGGCGCCGTTGCTGGGGGCGTTGCTGCTGTGGCTGACCGATCAGGTGATGATTGGGGTGGCGCAGGTGTGGCGTGAGATCCCGACCGGGGCGGCCACCGCGCTGTTCGGCGCGCCGCTGCTGCTGTGGTTGCTGCCGCGTTTGCGCAGCGCCGCCACGCCGCCACCGATGAACCTTGGCGACAAGGTGCCTGCCGAGCGCGGGAATCTGCCTGGCTGGGCAGCGCTGGCCGGCGTCGTGCTGTTGATCGGCCTGACGTTGGCGCTGATGCTGGGCAAAAACGCCGGCGGCTGGCACTGGAGCCTGGGCGAGGAGCTGGACGCCTTGCTGCCGTGGCGCTGGCCGCGGGTGCTGTCGGCGTTGGCTGCGGGCATGATGCTGGCGGTCGCCGGCACGCTGATCCAGAAGCTGACCGGCAACCCGATGGCCAGCCCGGAAGTGCTGGGCATCAGCTCCGGCGCCGCTTTTGGCGTCGTGATGATGCTGTTTATGGTGCCGGGCGACGCCTTCGTTTGGCTGTTGCCCGCCGGCAGTCTGGGGGCGGCCGTTACGCTGCTGATCATCATGATTGCCGCCGGCCGCGGCGGTTTCTCGACCGAACGCATGTTGCTCGCCGGCATCGCGCTCAGCACCGCCTTTACCACCGTCATCTTCCTGCTGCTGGCCAGCGGCGATCCGCGTATGGGGGGCTTGCTGACTTGGCTCTCCGGTTCAACCTATTCGGTGGAGCCGGCGCAGGCGCTGCGCACCGCGCTGATCGCCGCCGGATTGATGATATTGGCGCCGCTGTGCCGCCGCTGGCTGACCATTCTGCCGCTCGGCGGGGCTACCGCCCGTTCGGTGGGGATTGCGTTGACGCCTGCGCGATTGACCATCCTGTTGTTGGCCGCCACGCTGACCGCCATGGCGACCCTGACCGTGGGGCCGCTGAGCTTTGTCGGGCTGATGGCGCCGCACATGGCGCGCATGTTGGGCTTCCGCCGCGCGCTGCCGCAAATGGTGATCGCCGCGCTGTTGGGCGGTTTGCTGATGGTATTTGCCGACTGGTGCGGGCGGATGCTGCTGTTTCCGTATCAGATCCCCGCGGGGTTACTGGCGACCTTTATCGGCGCGCCGTACTTCGTTTATCTGTTGCGTAAGCAGACGTCGTAAGCTTCACCCCTACTTTGCCTTCTTCACCATCAAGGGCCCAGCGTTGCTGGGCCTTTTTTCAACGCCTTGCAAGGCGTTGCGTGTCGCTGCGCAAGAAAGACATTTAACGTGAAAAGGAACGCGGGAAGAGAGGGGGAGGTGAATATACTGCGGGCGGGTGCTCTGGATCTTTGTCTCTGGAGCCTGCGTGAAAGATACAAAGAGAAAAGCCCCGAGTCGATATCCATCAACCCGAGGCCTACTCTAACGCATCACAACGTTAAGTTAGCCTCTTACCCGCCGCGAGGCAAGGAGAAGAAGGCATGATGCCGAACAAACGGAGCCTGTTAAAACTGGTGGTTATTTGTGCCACGGTAATATCACTGGCGTGGATAACCCGCAGCACGCTGTGTGAGCTGCGTATCCGATCGGGCACTACGGAGGTTGCGGCCATTTTGGCTTACGAATCCGAACGGTAAGGCAACCCGGCGGCGGGGGCTTTGCCTCCGCCGGCCGGCAGTCGATGCGTTGATCCATGAGCACCCATCCGTTCAAAAAAAACGGCGAGCCTTGGCTCGCCGTTTTTCATGTTGATGTCGGGGCTTATTTCAGGCCGGCGGCATCGCGCAGCTGCGCAGCTTTGTCGGTCGCTTCCCATGGGAAGTGTTCGCGGCCGAAGTGGCCGTAGGCGGCGGTTTCGCGGTAGATCGGCTGCAGCAGATCCATCATCTGGATCAGGCCGTATGGGCGCAGATCGAAGAATTCGCGCACCAGCAGCGTCAGTTGTTCGGTTGGCACTTTCTCGGTACCGAAGGTTTCCACCATGATGGAGGTCGGTTCCGCTACGCCGATAGCGTAAGACACCTGGATCTCGCAGCGATCGGCCAGGCCGGCGGCGACGATGTTTTTCGCCACGTAGCGCGCCGCGTATGCCGCGGAACGGTCAACCTTGGACGGGTCCTTACCGGAGAAGGCACCGCCGCCGTGGCGAGCCATGCCGCCGTAGGTGTCGACGATGATCTTACGGCCGGTCAGGCCGCAGTCGCCCATCGGGCCGCCGATAACGAAACGGCCGGTCGGGTTGATGTGGTATTTGGTGCCCGCCGTCAGCCATTCCGCCGGCAGTACCGGCTTGATGATCTCTTCCATCACCGCTTCTTGCAGATCTTTCAGCGAAATGTCTTCTGAGTGCTGGGTGGATAGAACGACGGCGTCGATGCCGACGATTTTGCCGTCGTCGTATTGGAAGGTCACCTGGCTCTTCGCGTCCGGGCGCAGCCACGGCAGGGTGCCGTTCTTACGCACTTCGGATTGGCGCTGCACCAGACGGTGCGCGTAGGTGACAGGCGCAGGCATCAGCACGTCGGTTTCATTGGTGGCGTAGCCAAACATCAAGCCCTGATCGCCGGCGCCCTGCTCGAGAGGATCGGTACGGTCAACGCCCTGATTGATATCCGGGGATTGCTTGCCGATGGCGCTCAACACTGCGCAGGAGTTGGCGTCAAAGCCCATGTCCGAATGAACGTAGCCGATCTCGCGCACGGTCTTGCGGGTGATCTCTTCGATATCGACCCAGGCGCTGGTGGTGATTTCACCGCCGACCAGCACCATACCGGTTTTCACGTAAGTTTCGCAGGCGACGCGCGCTTTCGGATCTTGTTCCAGGATGGCGTCGAGGACGGCATCGGAGATCTGATCGGCGATTTTATCTGGATGTCCTTCGGAGACGGATTCGGACGTGAAGAGGTGTTTAGCCATTGTGTTCTTTACCTTGCATAAGACGGGTTAGAAATTACTGCACAGCGCTGGAGATCCGGCATCGAAGCGAAGGGTCTTCCGCTGATGGCGCGAGATGCATCCTGCAACGCCCCTCAGGCAAAGCCGTTAAGCAGTTTATCAGTTAACCAGTATAGATGGATTAACATCTGGACGTCTATTTTAGGTCAGGGTTTAGCCAGATTGCCAGTAATTTTTTGCGCTTTCGCTCTTTTGCGCAAACGGGTTGGCGCCATTTTCATCGCTTGAAACAGTTTTCGGCGAATTTTCATTTTGCTTTTTAACCTGCTTACCGGTATAAACTGCGCGCGCGGTTCATTTGCTGCACAGTACGGCGGTCTGGCGTGGGGGAAGGTACGGTAAACTTCCGCTTTGCATTCGTCGGCATTGCGCTATTATCCGTCGCGGGCGTTCGCCGTGGCGCCGCCGCTTCATCGAACGGTCACGTTCTTACACTATTTTAGAGGCTGGGTCGTTCACTCCGAACGGCGCGCGTGGAGGTGGTTGGATTAATGATCCGTTGTCTACCGGTTGTTGGTTCTCAACAGCAGTGCCGTTCTGGCGCACATTCTTCTGCTATTTCCCGTCTTGTCTCTCTGTCACTTACCAGGTGCGATAAACACTTGGCCGCTACTCAGGATTCTCGGGCCGGCTAACGGTCGTCTGAAGAACTGAACAAGGGTAGCCTGCAGCCTTCCTGTGGGATGTTTCTTGGCCCGATTCACGAGGTTTGAACAGGGTGTCTTACAATTATATGAGTGATAAACCGATCGCTGACCGCGAACGGCAGTTCTCTTCGCTGCCGCCGGCGCGGCTTGTTGGGTTGTTCTCGCGGGTTGTAGCTGCGATAGTGGCTGACGGTTTCGTCAGTACGGAATGTGAGGCGAACCATGTCTGATGATCTGTTGATTCACCGTCCGCCGGTTGCGGGCGAGTCTTTATCTTTGCGCTCCATGCAGGAGGTTGCCATGAATGATCGTAATGCCAGCAAGATGCTGCGTACTTATAACGTCGCCTACTGGGGCAACAATTACTATGACGTCAACGAGCTGGGCCATATCAGCGTGTGCCCGGATCCGGATGTCCCGCAGGCGCGCGTCGATCTGGCAGAACTGGTGAAAACGCGCCAGAAAGACGGCCAACGTCTGCCGGCACTGTTCTGCTTCCCGCAGATCCTTCAGCATCGCCTGCGCTCTATCAACGCCGCGTTCAAACGCGCGCGTGAGTCCTTCGGTTACCAGGGCGGCTATTTCCTGGTGTATCCGATCAAGGTGAACCAACATCGCCGCGTGATTGAATCGCTGGTGAACTCCGGCGAACCGCTGGGGCTGGAAGCCGGCTCAAAGGCCGAACTGATGGCGGTGCTGGCGCATGCCGGCATGACCCGCTCGGTGATCGTCTGTAATGGTTATAAAGATCGTGAATATATTCGTCTGGCGCTGATCGGGGAAAAGCTGGGGCACAAGGTGTACCTGGTGATCGAGAAGATGTCCGAGATCAATCTGGTGCTGGAAGAAGCCGAACGGCTGAACGTCATACCGCGCCTGGGCGTGCGTGCGCGTCTGGCATCGCAAGGCTCCGGCAAATGGCAGTCGAGCGGCGGCGAAAAATCCAAGTTCGGTCTGGCGGCGGTGCAGGTGCTGAAGCTGGTGGAAACCCTGCGTGAAGCGGGCCGCCTCGACAGCCTGCAGCTGCTGCACTTCCATTTGGGCTCGCAGCTGGCCAACATTCGCGACATCGCCACCGGTGTACGCGAATCGGCGCGCTTCTACGTTGAGCTGCACAAGCTGGGCGTCAACATTCAGTGCTTCGACGTGGGCGGCGGCTTGGGCGTCGACTACGAAGGCACCCGTTCGCAGTCCGATTGCTCGGTCAACTACGGCCTGAACGAATACGCCAACAACGTGATTTGGGGCATCGGCGACGCCTGTAACGAACACGGCCTGCCGCACCCGACGGTGATCACCGAGTCCGGTCGCGCCGTGACCGCGCACCACACGGTGCTGGTCTCCAACGTGATCGGCGTAGAGCGCAACGAGTTCAGCGAACCGCAGCCGCCGGAAGCCGACGCGCCGCGCGCGCTGGAAAGCATGTGGGAAACCTGGCTGGAAATGAACGAGCCGGAAAACCGCCGCTCGCTGCGCGAATGGCTGCACGACAGCCAGATGGATCTGCACGACGTGCATACCCAATACGCGCACGGCATGCTGGACCTGACCAAGCGCGCCTGGGCCGAGCAGCTGTATCTGAACATCTGCAACAAGATCCAGCAGCAGCTCGATCCGAGCAACCGCGCGCACCGTCCTATCATCGACGAACTGCAAGAGCGCATGGCGGACAAGTTCTACGTCAACTTCTCGCTGTTCCAGTCGATGCCGGATGCCTGGGGCATCGATCAGCTGTTCCCGGTGCTGCCGCTGGAAGGGTTGGATAAGCCGCCGGAAGGCCGTGCGGTGCTGCTCGACATCACCTGCGATTCCGACGGCACCATCGACCATTACGTCGACGGCGACGGCGTGGCGACCACCATGCCGATGCCGCCATACGATCCGGAGAACCCGCCGGCGTTGGGCTTCTTCATGGTCGGTGCGTACCAGGAGATCCTCGGCAACATGCACAACCTGTTCGGCGACACCGCCTCGGTTGACGTGTACGTGTTCCCGGACGGCAGCGTCGAGACCGAGCTGTCCGACGAGGGCGATACCGTGGCGGACATGCTGGAGTACGTGCA
Source organism: Serratia sp. CY37869 (assembly GCF_052168895.1). Taxonomy (NCBI): domain Bacteria; kingdom Pseudomonadati; phylum Pseudomonadota; class Gammaproteobacteria; order Enterobacterales; family Yersiniaceae; genus Serratia; species Serratia sp. CY37869. Next base: position 250,466 of record NZ_JBJNLU010000003.1, on the reverse strand, counting down.
GCTCGATCCGAGCGCGCTGCTGTCCAAGTTCCGCGATCAAGTCAAAGAAACCGATCTGGACAGCGAGCTGCAGGCGCAGTTCCTGGAAGAGTTTGAAGCTGGCCTGTACGGCTACACGTATCTGGAAGACGAGTAACCGCCTTCTTCAGGGGGGCGATATCGGCCCCCTTGAAGCATGAACAAAATGCGGCCATAATCTGCCGTATCGGTAGCACCGAAACACACATCGAATAAATCCCTTTCTCGTCGGGCTAACGACGCGGGAGGGATTTTTTTTTGTCACGGCCCGGCGTCTGCGCCCGGCAACTTGTTGAACTACGAGGGTTTACTATGAGCACCTTAGGCCATCAGTCCGATAATTCATTAGTGTCCAACGCCTTTGGTTTCCTGCGCTTTCCGCTGAACTTCATGCCTTACGACAGCGATGCAGAGTGGGTCATCACCGGCATTCCGTTTGACATGGCGACCTCCGGTCGCGCCGGCGGCCGTCATGGCCCGGCGGCCATCCGCCAGGTGTCCACCAACCTGGCTTGGGAAGGCAACCGTTGGCCGTGGAGCTTCGATCTGCGCGATCGCCTGAACGTGGTTGACTGCGGCGACATCGTGTTCAACTTCGGCGATGCGCAGGACATGAGCGACAAGCTGCAGGCGCACGCGGAGAAACTGCTGAAGGCCGGTAAGCGCATGCTCTCGTTCGGCGGCGACCACTTCGTCACCCTGCCGCTGCTGCGCGCGCACGCCAAGCATTTCGGCAAGCTGGCGCTGGTGCACTTTGACGCCCATACCGATACCTACGCCAACGGCAGCAAGTTCGACCACGGCACCATGTTCTATCATGCGCCGAACGAAGGCCTGATCGACCCGCATCACTCGGTGCAGATCGGCATTCGCACCGAGTTCGATCACGACAATGGCTTTACCGTACTGGACGCCGCGCAGGTGAACGATCGCAGCGTGGACGACCTGCTGACCCAGATCAAAGGCATCGTCGGCGATATGCCGGTGTACCTGACCTTCGACATCGACTGCCTGGATCCGGCGTTCGCACCGGGCACCGGCACGCCGGTGATCGGCGGCCTGACTTCCGATCGCGCGCTGAAACTGGTGCGCGGCATGCAGTCGCTGAACATCGTCGGCATGGACGTAGTGGAAGTGGCGCCGGCCTATGACCAGTCCGAGATCACCGCGCTGGCCGCGGCGACGTTGGGTCTGGAGATGCTGTACCTGCAGGCGGCCAAGAAACACGCCTGACGCCAGGCCACGCCTCGCTGAAAAAGCGGCTCCCATCGTATGGGGGCCGCTTTTTTTATTTCATTTGTCGCCATCCGTGCGGCGATTTTCAGTCTGTTGCAACGCCTTTGCGCAATTTTGCGCAGAAATGAAACGGAGTCAGTAAAAAGGAACCGGGATAACGGGGAGGATGAATATACTGCGGGCGGGTGCTCTGGATCTTTGTATCTGGAGCCTGCGTGAAAGGTACAAAGAGAAAAGCCCCGAGTCGATATTCATCAACCCGAGGCCTACTCTAACGCCAGCAACGTTAAGTTAGCCTCTTACCCGCCGCGAGGCAAGGAGAAGAAGGCATGATGCCGAACAAACGGAGCCTGTTAAAACTGGTGGTTATTTGTGCCATGGTAATATCACTGGCATGGATAACCCGTAGCACGCTGTGCGAGCTGCGGATCCGAACGGGCACTACGGAGGTTGCGGCCATTTTGGCTTACGAATCCGAACGGTAAGGCAACCCGGCGACGGGGGATGTCCCCCGTCTGCTGGTTGTTGGCGTCCAGATCCATGAGCACCCTCTCAAGGCCATTGGCTTTCTCTGCCGCAACGGTGCGGGAACAGGCTATGCCCGCTTCACCTGGCGCGCCAGCAACATGCGGCCAAACAGTGCGCCGCCCGCCAGCAGCGTCAGCAGCTGCGAGGCGATCAGTACCGCAAAGCCCGAGGATACCTTGCCCTGGCTGGCCATCACCATGCCCATCGCCATCGGCACGAACGCCGAGAACAGATTGCCGATGCCGTTGATCAGCCCATAGGCGCTGCCGACCGCCTCCGGCCGCGCATAATGCTGCAGCAGCGTGGGGATCGCCGCGCCTTGCGCGCCCCAACAGGCGTTGGCCGCCAGCAGGAAGAACGCGATCCAGCCAAGCTGATGGCTGTTCATTACGCCATAGATGCACAGCGCGGTCGCCGCGCCGCCAAAGACGAAGATCAGCGGCGCCTGATAGGGGCGGATACGATCGAGCAGCACGCCGCCGAGGTATTTTGAGGCGATGCTGACGATGAAAGGCAGTGCGGCCATCCATCCCATCTGCTTGATGGAGAATCCTTTTTCATCGGTCAGGTAGGCCGGCAACCAGGCGCTGGACCCCCACAGATAGCTGAGCGTGGCGATCTCGATCAGCAGGATCCAACCGAGCATCGGCGTGCGCCAGGCCAGCGCGAAGGTATGCCAGACGCGGCTCAACACCGGCTGAGGATCGGCGGGGCGTGAAGATGAGGGTAAGGCTAGCGGATGAACGAACAGCCGCACCAGCGCCAGGCCCAACAGCAGGTTGAGCAGCGCCAGCAGGTGAAACGACATCGCCCACCCGAAGTGCGCCATCAGAAAACTCACCAGCGGAAAGCCGATCACCAGCCCCAACGAGACGCCCAGCGCGCTGACCGCGTTGGGTTTGCCGCGTTCGTCGGCGGCGAAATGATCGCTGATGTACATGGTCTTGAGCGAGAACAGCGGTCCTTCGCTGACGCCAAGCAGCGCGCGCACCGCGCACAGCAACAGCAGCGATCCCGCCAGCGGCGACGCGGCGGTGAACAGCGCCCACAGCACGACGCTCAGCGTCAGCGCGCGGCGGTAACCCATCAGCGTTTCCAGAAACGGTGTCAGCAACATGGCGGACAGGCCGTAACCGAGTAAAAACACCGTCATCAGCGTGCCCTGATGGGCGCGGTCACCGCCGAGTTGAAAGTGTTGCAGGAAGTCGGGATTGACCAACATCACGGCGATATTAACCCGATCCGCATAGGCGATAACGATCAGAAACAACAGGGCAATCACCCCAAACCAGCGTTGACGTTGTTGCACGGCGCGTTCCTCAGTGCGAGCGGTTGACGAATTCAGGCAGCAGTAAACTCACCTGCGGATGCCATTACGCGCAAACGCGGGGATGAGGCCGATTTATGTAAATTTATTGTTATAAAATTGGGTGTAAAAGACAGCGAGAGCACTCTTTTACGCGCAATGCGCCGCCAGGATCAACGCAATTTTTGCCATAAATTAGCTGAAGAGCGCACAACTGACATAGGTTTTTCATATCGGTGCATTATTTCGTGATCCTTCCCGCATTTGTCATTTTTAAACAACCTTTCATTAACATTTGCCGCGCCGCTCGCTTGACGAAAGTTTCGCCAGACTTATAGTGACTGTATTAAATAAGAAACTGAGTTTCATATATGAAACAATCAGATAGAGGATAAAAGCAATGAGCTGGAAGAATGTGTGCGAAGTGTCTCAGGTGAAAGAAGATTTTCCTTTCTCCGGCAAAGTGGAAGGCAAAGAGATCGGGGTGTACCTGCTCGACGGTAACTACTATGCGCTGGAAGACGTCTGTCCGCATGCTTACGCCTTGCTCAGCCAGGGGTTTGTAGACGACGGCAAGGTTGAGTGCCCACTGCACGAAGCGCTGTTTGACGTGCGCACCGGCCAGTGCCTGCGTGAGCCGGGCGGCCGCGATCTGCAAACCTATCCCACCCGGGTGGTCGACAACCAAATCCAGATCACCTTTATCGCGGAGGAGTAATCATGCAGCACATCACCGATTTCAATCCCTGGCTGCCGGACACCCAACAGGTGACGCCGGCCCGCGAAGGCGGCAACGGTCAAATCCATCAGCCGGGCCAGTTCCGCAACGTTGTGTGGCAAAACCGTGCCCGGGTGCCGGACGGTTTCGAAACCGCGCTGGTGGCGGCGCTGGAAACGATTTTCGATCAGGGCGCGGAAGAACTGGAACAGATCGTCAGCGCGTTGAATCAGCGCCGCCTGTTCGATCGCAGCGGCCAGCCGTGGAATGAGGCGACGTTCCGCGAATTCCTTCACGTTAACGGTTTCTGATCGACACCCGGGAGAAGACAATGACAGCAAACACAACATCCTCCGAACAGAGCTTGCAGGACTATCTTGACCAGGGGCTGCGCGGCATGTGGTATCCGGTGCTGGCCAGTTGGGAAGTAGGCAACAACCCGGTCGGCATCACCCGCCTTGAGCAACAAATCGTGGTGTGGCGCGACGGTGAAGGCCAGATACACGCGTTGGAAGATCGCTGCCCGCACCGCGGCGCGCGGCTTTCCATGGGGTGGAACCTCGGCGATCGCATCGCCTGTTGGTATCACGGGGTGGAAGTCGGCGGCGACGGGGCGGTGAAAGACGTGCCGGCGGTGGATCGCTGCCCGCTGGTGGGGCAAAAATGCCTGCGCGCTTACCCGGCCAAAGAAGCCTACGGCGCGGTGTTCCTCTATTTTGGCGTGACGGCGGATGAAGCGCCGGCGGAGCTGACTTTCCCGCAAGAGCTGGCGGACGAAGCGTCGTACAGCCACTTCTTGTGTACCGCCAGTTGGAACTGCAACTACCAATACGCCCTGGAAAACGTGATGGATCCGATGCACGGCACCTACCTGCACTCTTCCTCGCACTCGATGGCGGAAGGGGATCGCAAGGCGGACATGGGGCTGGAGCCGACCGACAGCGGGTTTATCTTCAAGAAAAACGGCCAGATCGGCGTCAACTTCGACTGGGTGGAGTTCGGCAACAGCGGCGCGTATTGGATGCGTCTGTCGATCCCGTACAAAAAACGTTTCGGGCCGGGCGGCCACTTCTGGATCATCGGCATGGTGGTGCCGGAAGACAAGGATCACTGCCGGGTATTCTTCTGGCGCATCCGTAAGGTCAAAGACTGGCAGCGCGACATGTGGCGCTTCATGTATCGCAATCGCCTGGAATCATTGCATTGGGACGTCCTCGAGCAGGATCGCATCGTGCTTGAAAACATGGCGCCTAACGCCCGTGGCCGCGAATACCTGTACCAGCACGACGTCGGTCTGTCGCGCCTGCGCCGCCTGATGCAGAAAGAGGCGCAGAAACAGCTGGCGACGCTGCGCGAGCGGGAGGCGGCGCAGTGAACGGCCTGCTGAACGGCAAGCGCATCGTGGTCACCGGCGCGGCGCGCGGTCTGGGCTACAGCTTCGCCGCCGCCATTGCCGCTGCCGGCGCGCAGGTGGTGATGTGCGACATTTTGGCGGATGAGCTGGCGGCGAGCGGCGCCGCGCTGCGCGAGCAGGGCGCTCAGGTGGAAACGCAAATCATCGATCTGGCCTCACCGGATTCGATCCGTTCGGCGTTCGAGAAGATCGCCACAGGCGGCGGGATCGACGGGCTGGTGAACAACGCGGCGCTGGCGACCGGCGTCGGCGGTAAAACCATGATGGAATACGACATCGATCTGTGGGATCGGGTAATGCAGGTCAACGTGCGCGGCACCTGGTTGGTGAGCCAGGCGGCAGTGCCGCTGCTGGCGCGCAACCCGCACGCCAAGATCGTCAACGTGGCGTCGGACACCGCGCTGTGGGGCGCGCCGCGCCTGATGGCCTATGTCGCCAGCAAAGGCGCGGTGATCGCGATGACGAGATCGATGGCGCGCGAGCTGGGCCCGCAGGGCATCTGCGTCAACGCTATTGCGCCGGGCCTGACGCGGGTGGAAGCCACCGAGTATGTGCCCGCCGAGCGCCATCAGCTGTATGAGCAGGGGCGCGCGCTGGCCGGGGCGCAGCATCCGGACGATGTGAACGGCACGGTGCTTTATCTGCTGTCGCCGTTGGCGGATTTCGTCACCGGCCAACTGCTGCCGGTCAACGGCGGCTTCGTATTCAACTGACGGCCCGCAGGGCAGGCGCACAGCGCAGGAGCGAGAGATGGCGGACGAGCAAGCATGTAAGTATCTGATCCCGGGACTGGATCGCGGATTGCAGTTGCTGCTGGCGTTTGGCGAGCAGCATAAGGAAATGACCTTTGCCGAGTTGCATCGCCTGGTTGATATGCCGAAGGCCACCGCCTACCGCGTGGTGCAGACGCTCGAGCACCTGGGCTTTCTGGAGCGCAATCCGCGCACCAATACCTTCGCGCTGGGCATCAAGGTGCTGCGTCTCGGCTTCGAATACATCGCGTCGCTGGACGTCGCGCAGGCCGGCCAGCCGGTGATCGAACAGCTGCGCGATCGCAGCCAGTGCAGCAGCCATCTGGCGATCCGCGACGGGCGCGACGTGATCTATATCGCCCGCGTCAGCGCCGCCGGTTCTCAGATCAATCAGGTCAGCGTCGGCACCCGTTTGCCGGTGCACCAAACCTCGCTTGGCCGCATGTTGTTGACCAGCGCCACCCGCAGCGAGTTCGAACAACTCTATCCGGACGAGCAGCTGCCGGGCAACGCGCCGGGCACCCCGGCGGATCGCGAAACGCTGTGGCAGATGGTGCAGCAAGACAAGGCGCGCGGCTATGTGATCGGCGAATCATTCTTCCGCCACGGCATCTCCTCGATCGTCTACCCGATCTTCAACCGTGAGCAGCGGGTCGAGGCGGTGGTCAGCATCATGGTGCCGTCCGATGAGATCCCGAAAGCGGATCGCGAGCGGCTGCGCATGGAAGTGCGCGATGCGGCGGAGAAAATTTCCGGCTTCCTCGGCGCGCCGCCGCAGGCCAACGTCGGCTAACCGACAGGACCGACTCTTTCACTCAGGCAGGGATAAGGCCCACAGCAAACAGGGGCCGGGGTTCAGTCATGCCTGAAAACCGTATACAGCGAGAACGTGAGGCTGAGCAATGAGCGTAATCGGAATCGAAAAACTGGAGTTTGGCGTCGAAGATCTGCCAACCTGCGAAAAATTCATGCATGACTTTGGCCTGCAGCCCGCCACGCAACATTGGGGCGAACCGCAGCGCGAATTCACTACCCTGAGCGGGGCGCGGGTCGTTCTGCACCCGTTGCAAAGCGCGGCGCTGCCTGCGGCGTTTGAAGGCGGTTCCACCCTGCGCCGCATGACCTGGGGCGTGGCATCGCCCGCGGATCTGGCGCGTCTGCAGCCGCGTTTGGCGTTGATGCCCGGCTTTCGTCAGGTGGGGGAAGAGCTGGAATGCCGCGATCCCAACGGCATGACGCTGCGCTTCGTCGTCAGCCGCCAGCAGGCGGTCGAAGTGCCGGTCACGCCGATCAACCAATGGGGCGACGTGCGCCGCATCGATCAACCCAGCCCGGTCTACTCGCAGGCGCAGCCGATCAATATCGGCCACGTGGTGTTCTTCGTTGACGATCTGGCGGCGACCGAGCGTTTCTACCGCGAGCTGTTGGATTTCCAGGTTTCCGATCGCTATATCGATCGCGCCGTCTTCCTGCGCACCCAGGCGCGCGGCGGCCACCATAATCTGTTCCTGCTGAAGCTGCCTAACCGCCCACGCGGCCTGAACCATGTGGCGTTCACCGTGCGCGATATCCATGAAGTGATCGGCGGCGGCATCGCCATGAACAAAGAGCAGTGGAGCACCTTCATCGGCCCTGGCCGCCACCCGATTTCCTCGGCGTATTTCTGGTACGTCAACAGCCCGACCGGCGGCGCGTTCGAGTACTACACCAACGACGATTATCTGACGGAAAACTGGCAGCCGCGCGAGCTGGAACATTCGCTGGTCTCCTTCACCGAATGGGCGGTAGAAGGCGGCATCGATCACGATACGCGCCGCCAGCATAAAAAGGCGGAGGCGTTATGAACCGGCCGGAACAGGCGGGCATTGTCATCGTCGGCGGCGGCCAGGCCGGCGGTTGGGCGGCCAAGACGCTGCGTGACCGGGGTTACAGCGGCCGGCTGACGGTGATAAGCGACGAACCCTACGATTTTTACGAGCGGCCGCCGCTGTCGAAAGCGGCGCTGCTGGATGCCGCGGCTCCCCTGAGCCGGCTGTTCAGCGAACAGGCGGTGGCGGAGCTGAACATCGACTGGCGTCGCCCGCTGCGCGCCGAGTCTATCGACGCCGAACAGCAAATCGTCACGCTCAGCGACGGGCGACGGCTGCAGTTCGAGCAGTTGCTGATCGCCACCGGCGGGCGGCCGCGTTTGCCGGGCGCCGCCTGGGCGCAGCACCCGCGCGTGATGACGCTGCGTTCCTGGGATGATGCGGCCCGGTTGCGGCAGGGCCTGCAGAGTTGCCGTCGCCTGGCGATCGTCGGCGGCGGTTGGATCGGGCTGGAGATCGCCGCTTCTGCGCGCCGTCTCGGCGTTGAGGTGACGGTGTTTGAGCGCCAGCCTGCGCTGTGCATGCGCAGCGTCGGCGCCGATGTCTCACAGGCGTTGCTCGAACTGCATCGCCGGCAGGGCGTGACGGTGTTGTGCGGCTGCGGCGAGATCTCGCTGGAAGATCGCGACGGCGTCGCCTGGATCGGCAGCGAAGTCAGCGATCCGCAGGCCTTCGATCTGGTGGTGGTGGGGATCGGCGTCGAGCTGAATCTCGAACTGGCGCGCAGCGCCGGGCTGGCTATCGAGTCCGGCATCGTGGTCGACGGCCAGGGGCGCACCAGCCATCCGGCGATCTTCGCCGCCGGCGATGTGGCGCGCCACCCGACGCTCGGCCTGTGCCTGCAGTCCTGGGCCTACGCGCAAAATCAGGCCATCAGCACCGCCTGCGCGATGCTCGACGCCTTCGCCGCTCCGTATGACGACGTGGCCTGGCTTTGGTCGGATCAATACGACGTCAATATCCAGATCCTCGGCGTGCCGAGCGGCGGCGTGCACCATGTGGTGCGCCGCACGCCGCAGTCGCAGGTGTTCTTCACGCTGAACGCCGATCGGCAACTGGTGCAGATGGTGGCGTTCAACGACGCGCGCACCATCAAACTCGGCAAGCGTTGGCTGGCGAGCGGCCGGGTGCTGGATCCGCAGCAGCTGGCGGATGCGGAGTTTTCTTTGATGGCGTTGAAATAACGCCCGAACCTCGGGAGCGTTTTATGACTACGCAAGACATTGACGCCCGCGCTGGACGGGCGGGGGAAACCGTTGCCGAAAATCCGCAGCAGCGGGTGCGCTGGTCGGTACCGATCGCGCTGTTCGCCTGCGTGCTGCTGGCGTTTTTCGACAAAATCAGCATCGCGGCGCTGTTTTCCGACGCCGAGTTTCAGCAGGCGCTGGGCATCGGTTTTGACCCGGCGCGGCTGGGGTTGCTGATGAGCGCGTTTCTGTTCTCCTACGGCATCTCCTCGATGCTGCTCAGCGGCATCGGCGATCGGCTTAATCCGGTCAAAGTATTGATTGGCATGATGGTGGTGTGGGGCGTGCTGATGGTGTTGATGGGGCTGGTGCGCTCCTATCACGCCATGATGACGCTGCGCATTCTGCTCGGCATCGCCGAAGGGCCGCTGCTGCCGATGGCCTACGCCATTATTCGTCAGGCCTTCCCGCCGCAGCTGCAGGCGCGCGCCACCATGCTGTGGCTGCTCGGCACGCCGCTCGGGGCCGCGCTCGGCTTCCCGGTTACCCTGTACATCCTCAATACCTTCGACTGGCAGGCCACCTTCTTCTTTATGGCGTTTCTGACACTGCCGGTGATGTTGCTGGTGCTGTTCGGCATGCGCCACCTGAACGTGTCGCGTCCGGCGGCGTCGGCCAAGCCGGCGGTGTCCGAACGCCAACAGCATCGCCGCGAGCTGTTGCGCAGCCCGCATTTCTGGATGATTTGCCTGTTCAATATCGCCTTCCTGACCTACCTGTGGGGCATGAACGGCTGGTTGCCGAGCTATCTGATCAAGGGCAAAGGCATTCATCTGGAACATGCCGGTTACCTCTCTTCGCTGCCGTTCATCGCCATGCTGCTCGGTGAAGTGCTGGGCGCCTGGCTGTCGGACAAGCTGGATCGGCGTGCGCTGGCCTGCTTCCTGTCGCTGTGCGGCGCCGGCCTTGGCCTGGCGGTGGTGCTGCACCTGCAGGGCACTTACAGCGTGATCGCCGCCATGGCTTTCAGCACCTTTATGTGGGGCGCCGGCGCGCCGAATATTTTCGCGCTGTTGGCGAAGGCGACCAGCAGCAAGGTCAGCGCCACCGCCGGCGGCATTTTCAATGGACTGGGCAATTTTGCCGGCGCGCTGGCGCCGGTGCTGATGGGGGCGTTGATCGCCGCCACCGGCAATATGGATAACGGCCTGCTGTTCCTGGTGGTGATGGCGTTCGTCGGCTGCCTCATTCTGCTGCCGTTGCTGAGAAAGTACTGATTAATCAATCTTTTCAACAGAGGAGTGACAACATGTCTCAGGTTGAGAACAAAGCCGGCGTCAAGCCGCAGGATCTGTCGATGGAAAACTGGGTGGAGTCGCGCATCGCCCGTTTCGAAGGCCGCAAATACGACTGGAACGCGCTGAAATTCCAGGCCGATTTCGACCCGAAATACCGCCGCGCGCAGATGCGCTACATCGGCACCGGCGCCACCGGCGTGGCCAGCGACGCCAACACCATTCCGGCGGGCAATTTCACCTTCTCCACCATGGTGTTGCCGTCGAAGTGCGAGGGCCCGTTGCACCTGCACGACGACGTGGAAGAAGTGTTCTTCATGCTGAAAGGCAGCATCACGCTGATGATCCAGGATGGCGAAGAGTATTACGAAACCAGGCTGAAAGAGCGCGATTTGATCTCGGTGCCGGCGGGCGTGTATCGCGGCCTGTTCAACCACGGCGAGGAAGAGGCGCTGATGTGCGTGATGCTCGGCACCGCCAAACCGGAGATCCCGACTTATCCGGCGGACCACCCGCTGTCTAAAGTGAAGCGTAACTGATGAGCGGCCTGTCGCAACGCCAACGGGCGCGCTGCGGGGCGTATACCCTGAGCTGGCGCGAGGCCGGGCAGGGGCGGCCGGTGGTGTTGCTGCATGGCATCAGTTCCGGATCCGCCTCGTGGATCAAGCAGTTTAACGACAGCGGCCTGACGGACGGTCATCGTCTGTTGGCGTGGGACGCGCCGGGCTACGGCGGCAGCCTGCCGTTGGCGGATCCGCAGGCTGACGCCGCCGGTTATGCGGCGGCGTTGGCGGCGCTGATTGATGAACTGCAGCTGGCGCAGCCGCTGATCGTCGGCCATTCGCTGGGAGCGCTGATCGGCAGCGCCTACGCCGCCGGCTATCCGGACGGGCTATGTGGGTTGGTGTTGGCGGATCCGGCGCAGGGCTATGCCGCGGCGCCGGAGGAAAAACGCCGACAGGTGTACGGCCAGCGCCAACAGATGATGGAGACGCTGGGGCCGGTGGGCTACGGCGAGCAGCGGGCGGCGGCCTTGCTGCGCGAAGGTGCGGATCCGCAGGATATCGCCTGGGTGCGTAACGGCATGCAGCAGCTCGATCCCGACGGTTTTCTGAGTGCCGCCTGGATGCTGGCCAACGATGATATTGGCCGCTATCTGGCGCGCTATCGCGGCCCGCTGGAAGTGTGGTGCGGTGAACAGGATCGCATTACGCCGCCGGAGAAGGCGGCCGAGCTGGCGCGTGAGCAAGACGCGACGCTGCGCCTGATTGCCGCCGCCGGTCACGCCAGCTACCTCGATGCGCCGGCGTGTTTCAACCGCTATCTGCGGGATTTTACGGGAGCAATCCAACGATGAATTTTCAGCTTGAGGATCGGGTGGCGGTGGTGACCGGCGGCTCATCGGGCATCGGTTTCGAAACCCTGAAACTGCTGCTGGCCGAAGGGGCGAAGGTGGCGTTCTGCGGCCGCGATCCGGACAAACTGGCCGGCGCGGAGGCCAGCCTGCGCGCGGACTTCCCGCAGGCGGAGATCCTGGCGCTGCGCTGCGACGTGCTGGATGCGCAGCAGGTGGCGCAGTTCGCCGCTCAGGTGACGGCGCGTTTCGGCGGCGTGGATCTGCTGATCAACAACGCCGGTCAGGGCTTCGTCGCCCACTTTGACCAGACGCCGCGCGAAGCCTGGCTGCATGAGGCAGAGCTGAAGCTGTTCGGCGTGATCAACCCGGTGCAGGCGTTTTTACCGGCGCTGGAACGATCGGATATCGCGTCTATCACCTGCGTGAACTCGCTGCTGGCGCTGCAGCCGGAAGAACACATGATCGCCACCTCGGCGGCGCGCGCCGCGCTGCTCAATATGACGTTGACGCTGTCGAAAGAGCTGGTGGGCAAAGGCATTCGGGTTAACTCGATCTTGCTGGGGATGGTGGAGTCGGGCCAATGGCGCCGCCGTTTCGACGATCGCAGCGATAAAGATCAAAGCTGGGAGCAGTGGACGGCGGCGATCGCCGAACGCCGCGGCATCCCGATGAAGCGCCTCGGCAAGCCGCAGGAACCGGCGCAGGCGCTGCTGTTCCTCGCTTCGCCGCTGGCTTCCTTTACCACCGGCGCGGCGCTGGACGTTTCCGGCGGCTTTAACCGCCATGTGTAACAGGGGCCGAAAAAGATGAAGAAGATCATGATGATTGGCTATGGCGCGATGGCGAAGGAAGTGATCGCCCGTTTGCCTGAAGGCGTGGAGGTCGGCTGGATCCTGGCGCGCGCAGCTCATCATGCGGCGATCGATGAGGCTTTTGCTGGGCGCGTGCAGGCACTGACCCATCCGGAGCAGTGTTCGCAGCGGCCGGATCTGGTGCTGGAGTGCGCCAGCCAGCAGGCGGTGGCGGAGTTTGGCGAAGCGGTGCTGCAGCGCGGCTGGCCGCTGGCGCTGATCTCGACCGGCGCGCTGGCGGACGCCGCATTGCAACAGCGGTTGCAGCAGGCCTGCCGCAGCCATCACGGGCAACTGATCGTGCTGTCCGGCGCGGTGGCGGGCATGGACGGGCTGGCGTCGGCGCGCGAAGGCGGGCTGGAGAGCGTGACCTATCAGGCCAGCAAAAGTCCGGCCAGCTGGCGCGGCAGCCCGGCGGAACAGTTGATAGATCTCGATGCGGTGAGCGAAGCGCAGGTATTTTTTGAAGGGTCGGCGCGTGAAGCGGCGCGTTTATTCCCGGCCAACGCCAACGTGGCGGCCACCATTGCTCTCAACGGCCTGGGGATGGATGCCACTCGGGTGCGCCTGCAGGTCGATCCCGCCACCCGACGCAATACCCATCGCCTGCAGGTGTGCGGCGACTTTGGCGAGTTTCACATCGAGCTGAGCGGCACCCCGCTGGCGAGCAATCCCAAAACATCAACCCTGGCGGCGCTGAGCGCGGTACAAGCCTGCCGCCGTCTGGTGGACGGCGGTTTTATTGCCTGAACGGCAGGAGCGGAGCATGGAACGATTGAATATTTTTGTCGCCGGGCGCTGGCGTGAAGGGCGCGGCGAAGAGATGGCTTCGGTATTCCCGGCCGACGGCAGCGTCAACGCGCGGCTGCGCGCCGCTAACGTCGAGGATGTCAACGAGGCGGTTGAGGCGGCGGAAAAGGCCTGGCGCGCGCCGGAATGGCGTGGGCTGGTGCCGCACCAACGCGCCTCAATTCTCTACCGCGTCAGCAACCTGATTCTGGCGCAGCAGGAACAGCTGGCCGAGCTGCAGACGCGCGACAACGGCAAACCGCTGGCGGAAACCCGCGGCCTGGTGGCCAGCGCGGCAGCGACCGCGCGTTACTTCGCCGCCGCTTGCGAGGTGCTGGAGGGCGAGCTGCCGACCCCGCGCAGCGCCGAAGTGATGACGCTCAGTCAGTATCAACCGATGGGGGTGATCGCCGCCATCACGCCGTGGAACTCACCGATCGCCAGCGAAATGCAGAAGGTGGCGCCGGCGCTGGCGGCGGGCAACGCGGTGGTGCTCAAACCGGCCGAAGCCACGCCGCTGATGGCGCTAAAGCTGGCCGAGCTGTTCGAACAGGCGGGGCTTCCTGCCGGGCTGCTCAGCGTGCTGCCGGGCAAAGGTTCGGTGATCGGCGAGGCGTTGGCGCGCCATCCGCTGGTGAAAAAGATCGCCTTTACCGGCGGGACCAGCACCGGGCGCCATTTGGCGCACATCGCCGCCGACAAGCTGATCCCCACCTCGCTGGAATTGGGGGGCAAATCGCCGACCATCGTGCTGGAGGACGCCGATCTGGAGCAGGCGGCGCGCGGCATCTGCTACGGCATTTTCAGCTCCGCCGGGCAGGCCTGCATCGCCGGCTCGCGGTTGTTCGTGCATCGTTCGCTGTATCAGCCGCTGCTGGCGCGCTTGACCGAACTGACGGCGGGGCTGCGCATCGGCAACCCGCTGGTGCCGGGCGTGCATCTCGGCCCGCTGATCAGCGCCAAACACCGGCAAAGCGTGGCGGACTACGTGGCGCTGGCGCGGCAGGAGGGCGGCCGGGTGGTCATCGGCGGTGAAGCGCCGGCCGATCCGCAACTGGCGAGCGGCAGCTATTACCTGCCGACCATTATTGAAGGTTTAAACAACGACGCCCGCGTCTGCCAGGAGGAGATCTTCGGGCCGGTGCTGGTGGCGCTGCCGTTCGACGACGAGCGACAGCTGATCGAACAGGCCAACGACTCGGTGTACGGCCTGGCGGCCGGCATCTGGAGCCGCGATTTCCCACGGGCGATGGCGCTGGCGGAGCGGCTGGAAACCGGCACCGTCTGGGTCAACACCTACAAAACGTTCTCGATTTCCACGCCGTTCGGCGGTTTCAAGGAAAGCGGGCTGGGCCGCGAAAAGGGCCTGAACGGCATCAAGGCCTACATGCAGCAGAAAAGCGTGTATCTGGCGCTGAGCCATCAGGTGAACCGCTGGAGCGACTAGGCCGACACCTCTACGCATAACCCTAATAACGACTACCCTAAGAAGGCAGATGATGAGCGATAAAATCACGGTTGGCGAGGCGATAGCCCGGACTCTGGAACAGTACGCGGTGTCGGCGATGTACGGCATCATTTCGATTCATAATCTGCCGATCGCCGATGCGGTGGGGCAGCGCGATAAAATTCGTTTCGTGCCGGCGCGCGGCGAAGCGGGCGCGGTCACCATGGCCGATGCGCATGGGCGCTTCTCCGGCCTGGGCGTGGCGTTGACCAGCACCGGCGCCGGCGCGGGCAACGCGGTGGGGGCGATGATTGAAGCGCTTAACGCCAACACGCCGCTGTTGCATATCACCGGCCAGGTAGAAAAAGCCTATCTGGACGCCGACGCCGGGTTTATTCATGAAACCCGGGATCAGCTCGGTTTTCTGCGCGCCTGCTCCAAGCGCGCCTACCGGGTCAATTCGCCGGAACAGGCGGTGGCGGTGATCCAGCGAGCGATCCTGGATGCGCAAACCGTGCCCTGCGGCCCGGTGGCGGTCGAGATCCCGATCGATATCCAAAGCAGCCTGGTTTCCCGCTCGGTGCTGACCGAAGCGTTGGCGCCGGCGCCGCTGCCGAAGGCGGACGATGCGGCGGTGGAGCGGCTGCATCAGCGGCTGAAACAGGCCAAGCGCCCGTTGCTGTGGCTGGGCGGCGGCGCGTTGGCCTGCGGCGATGCGGTGCGCAAGCTGGCGGACGCCGGCGTGGCGGTGATCTCCAGCACCCACGGGCGTGGCATTCTGCCGGACAGCCATCCGCGCAGCCTGCGGGCGTTCCACAACTCGCCGAGCATCGAGGCTATCCTGACGCAGTGCGACCTGACGCTGGTGGCCGGTTCACGGCTGCGCAGTAATGAGACCCGCACCTGGACGCTGCCGCTGCCGCGCCCGCTGGTGCAGATTGATATCGATCCGGCGGCGGCCAACCGCAACTACCTGGCCGATGAGCAGATCAATGGCGACTGTGCGGCGCTGCTGGCCGCGCTGGCGGCGCGGCTGAGCCCCGGCGAGAAGGTCAACGCCGAGTGGGATGTCGAGATCGCGGGGGCGGTGCAGCAGGCGGAGAGCGCGTTGCGTCAGCAGTCCGGTGAATACGCCAAACTCAACGACGCCATCGACGCCGCGCTGCCGCAGGACGGATTGCTGGTGCGCGATATCACCGTATCCGGCAGCGTCTGGGGCAGCCGTTTGTTCCGCGCGATCTCGCCGCTGTGCAACATTCACTCGCTGGCCGGTGCTATCGGCATGGGGCTGCCGATGGCGATCGGCACCGCGATCGCCAACCCGCAGCGCAAGGTGGTGGGGCTGGTGGGCGATGGCGGTTTGGCGCTGGGCCTGGGGGAACTGGCGACCATGGCGCAGGAACAGGTGAACATCACCCTGCTGATCATGAACGACGGCGGCTATGGCGTGATGCGCGGCATTCAGGACAAGTATTTCGCCGGGCGCCAGTATTACAACGAGCTGCATACGCCGGCCTTTACTCAAATAGCCGAAGCGATGGGGCTGAAAGCCTGGAAGGTCGAGGCGGCGGCGCAGTTCAACGGCGTGCTGGCCGAAGCGATCAACTACCCGGGGCCGTCGGTGGTTGAGGTGGACATGAAGCAGGTCGGGCCGCTGACCTTCGCCGGGCCGCCGCAGAAAACCCTGTATTGATACGATAAAAAACGCCCGGCGGTTGCCGGGCGTTCTCGTTGTTACTTCTCTGCCGCGATGCGATCGCGAATGTGCTGCGCGCGCGCTTGGGAAGACGGGTGATCGTCGAACATGCTGCTCTGACGGCCGGCTTCCATTTGGGCCAGTTTTTCGAAGCTGGTGGCCAGGCCGTTCGGATCGATGCCGCGCTTTTTCAGCAGATCGAACGAGTAATCATCCGCTTCGCTTTCCTGCTTCTGCGAGAACTGGGCGCTGACCAGCTTCTCGCCGATGTCCGCCAGCTGCGACTGCGACAGCGAGCCGATAACGCCGCCGGCGGAGGACGCCGCGGTGCGCAGCGCCACGGTGCCGTAAGCCACCTGCATCGCTTTACGGGTGTGGCCCAGCGCCACGTGGCCCATTTCGTGGCCCAGCACGCCTTCCACTTCGTTGTCGTTCATGATGTCCATCAGGCCGCTGTAAACGCGGATACAGCCGTTGGCCATCGCCCAGGCGTTGACGTCTTTGGTCACGTAGACCTTGTAGTTGGCCGGGGTGCCGTTGATGTTGTCGCCCAGCGCCGCAGCGATTTTGTTGAGACGCTTGGCATAGGTGCTGTCGGCCGGCGCGATTTGTGCCTTGCTGTCCATCTCGGCGCAGGATTTATCACTCAGGGCCTTAACGTCGTTGTTGCTCAGGGTCGCCGCCTGGAACGCCTGCGCGCCGGACTGCATCAGGGTTTCGGTATTCAGGTTTTGACAGCCGGTTGCCAAGGTGGCAATGCCCAACGCAATCAAAGAGGTACGGATCTTCATAACGCCATCTTCCTGTGAAGGTAACAAGGTAAAAGAGTCATTTTGCTTTGAGGCTATCTTGCCGCAAGAGCCTAGTGTACGCCAGACGGGGCGAGAATAGTGTTATTCCGAAAAAGCGTCCAATCGTGCTAATAAGTGGTGAACTCGCTCTCATTTGGCATTAGGGATTGCCGTTGTGATGTGGAGTCTGAGAAAATAGGGAACTTGACTGCTTTTTTTATCCGACCTGGAGTAAAACATGTCCTCTCGTAAAGAGCTTGCCAACGCCATCCGCGCACTCAGCATGGACGCCGTACAAAAAGCAAATTCCGGCCACCCGGGGGCCCCTATGGGCATGGCGGACATCGCCGAAGTCCTGTGGCGTGACTACCTCAACCACAACCCGACTAACCCGCACTGGGCTGACCGCGACCGTTTCGTGCTCTCCAACGGCCACGGCTCCATGTTGATTTACAGCCTCCTGCACCTCACCGGCTACGACCTGCCGATGCGCGAGCTGGAAAACTTCCGTCAGCTGCACTCCAAAACCCCAGGCCACCCGGAGTACGGCTACACCCCGGGCGTTGAAACCACCACCGGTCCGCTGGGCCAGGGCATCGCCAACGCCGTCGGCTTCGCCATCGCCGAACGCACCCTGGCGGCGCAGTTCAACCGCCCGGGCCACGACATCGTCGACCACCACACCTACGCCTTCATGGGCGACGGCTGCATGATGGAAGGCATCTCGCACGAAGTCTGCTCCCTGGCCGGCACCCTCAAGCTCGGCAAGCTGACCGCCTTCTACGATGACAACGGCATCTCCATCGACGGCCACGTCGACGGCTGGTTCACCGACGACACCGCCCTGCGTTTCGAAGCCTACGGCTGGCACGTGGTGCGCAACGTCGACGGCCACAACCCGGACGCCATCAAGGCCGCGATTGAAGCAGCCCGCAAGGTGACCGACAAGCCGTCGCTGCTGATGTGCAAGACCGTTATCGGCTTCGGTTCGCCGAACAAGGCCGGCACCCACGACGTGCACGGCGCTGCGCTGGGCGCCGCCGAAGTGGCCGCCACCCGCGAAGCGCTGGGCTGGAAATACGCCGCCTTTGAAATCCCGCAGGACATCTACGCCCAGTGGGACGCCAAAGAAGCCGGTCAGGCTAAAGAAGCGGCCTGGAACGACAAGTTCGCCGCCTACGCCAAAGCTTTCCCGGAGCAGGCTGCCGAGTTCAAGCGCCGCATGAACGGCGAGCTGCCGGCTGACTGGAAAGCCGACGCCAAAGCGTTCGTGGAAAAACTGCAGGCCAACCCGGCCAACATCGCCAGCCGCAAGGCGTCGCAGAACGCGCTGGAAGCGTTCGGCAAGGTGCTGCCGGAGTTCCTGGGCGGCTCCGCCGACCTGGCGCCGAGCAACCTGACGATGTGGTCCGGCTCGAAAGCGCTGAACGTTGACCCGGCGGGCAACTACATTCATTACGGCGTGCGCGAGTTCGGCATGACCGCCATCACCAACGGCATCGCGCTGCACGGCGGCTTCCTGCCGTACTCGGCGACCTTCCTGATGTTCGTGGAATACGCCCGCAACGCGGTGCGCATGGCGGCGCTGATGAAGCTGCGCAACGTGTTCGTCTACACCCACGACTCCATCGGTCTGGGCGAAGACGGCCCGACCCACCAGCCGGTGGAGCAGCTGGCGAGCCTGCGCGTGACCCCGAACATGAGCACCTGGCGCCCGTGTGACCAGGTGGAATCGGCGGTGGCGTGGCAGTACGGCATCGAACGCAACGACGGCCCGACCACCCTGGTGTTCTCGCGCCAGAACCTGACCCAGCAGCCGCGCACCGCAGAGCAGCTGGCGAACGTGTACCGCGGCGGCTACGTGCTGAAAGACTGCGCGGGCACGCCGGACGTCATCCTGATTGCCACCGGCTCCGAAGTGGGTATCACGGTGGAGGCGGCGGACAAACTGACCGCGGCGGGCCGCAAGGTGCGCGTGGTGTCGATGCCGTCGACCGACGCGTTCGACAAGCAGGATGCGGCGTACCGCGAGTCGGTGCTGCCGGCGGCGGTAACGGCGCGCGTGGCGGTGGAAGCGGGTATCGCGGACTACTGGTACAAGTACGTGGGCCTGAACGGCGCTATCGTGGGCATGACCACCTTCGGTGAGTCGGCGCCGGCGGAGCAGCTGTTCGCCGAGTTCGGCTTCACCGTGGACAACGTGGTGGCCAAGGCGCAGGCGCTGCTGAAGTAAGCCGCCGGGTGCAAGCCGATAAAAAAGCCGGTCATCATGACCGGCTTTTTTTATGGGCGGAAATCGCGATTACGACGCGGCCTTGACGCTTTCGGCGCTGCGCAACCGGTCGTAAGCCGCCGCCAGCAACAGCACCAACAGCGTAGGCTGCAGCCAGACCAGACCCTGCTCGGCCAGCGGCAGCTTATCGAACCAGGCGGGCAGCAGGCCGCTGAAGCTTGAAGCCTTCAGGCCATCGGCCAGGCCGAACACCAGGCTGGTAGCGATCACCGGCGCGAAGACGCGTCTGGCGCTGCGCCAGCGGTTCTGGCTGAAGCTGAGCAACACCAGCGCGATGCAAGGCGGGTAGATCGCCGTCAGTACAGGCAGTGAGACGCGGATCAGATTGGCCAGCCCCATGTTGGAAACCAGCATGGCGAAGAGGGCGAGGATGACCACCAGCGCGCGATAAGAGAGCGGCAGGTAGCGGGAGAAGAAGTCCGCGCAGGCGCAGGTCATGCCGACCGCCGTCACCAGGCAAGCGATGAACATCAGCACCGCCATAAAGACGCTGCCCAGATCGCCGAAGGTGTGCTGCACATAGGCGTGCAGGATCGCTGCGCCATCCTGAGCACCGCTGCCGATCAGGCTGCCGCTGCCGGCGCCGAGCTTGAACATGCAGATATAGACCAGCGTCAGGCCGACGCCGGCGATCAGGCTGGCCCACAGGGTGTAGCGCAGCAGCAGGCCGCTGTCGCTGACGCCGCGTGAGCGGGCGGCGGTGACGATAATCGAGCCGAACATCAGCGCCGACAGCGTGTCCATGGTTTGATAACCCTGCACGAAGCCGGTGGAAAACGCCGCGGCCTGATAGCTGCCGACGGCGGAGACCGGCGCACCGGCGGGCCACACCAGGGCGGCGATGCCGAGCGCGGCCAGCGCCAGAATTTTCAGCGGCGCCAGAATATGGCCGACGTTATCGAGCAAGCGGCCGGGATACAGCGACACAACCATCGCCAGGGTAAAGAACAGCAGGCTGTAGATGAACTGCGGCAGGGCGCCGTTGCCGGTGAAGGGCGCGATGCCGAGGGCGAAAGAAACATTGGCGGTTCGCGGGGTGGCGAACAGCGGGCCGAGCGCCAGATAGCAGACGGTCGCCAACAGCAGGCCGGCGGTGCGGCCGATGGGGCCGGTCAGCAGGCTGATGCTGCCGCCGACGCGCGCCAGCGCGATCACGGCGATCACCGGCAGGGCGACGGCGGTCACCATAAACCCGAGTGCGGCCGGCCACAGATGTTCACCGGACTGCAGCCCCACCAGCGGGGGGAAAATGATGTTGCCGGCGCCGACAAACAGGGCGAAGGTCATAAAGCCCAGGGCGATAATGTCTTTCGGGGATAAACTCTTGGTCATAACGGTATGGCACTGCCTGTATTCATGAAATAAACGGCCTGGCTGCGAAATGAAGCGCTGCAGAAGGAGGCGCGTGGGGCTGCGTACGCCCGCAAAAATTTTCGTCCGGCAGGATATAATAATTCGGCGACAAAAACCTGATTAATCCAGCGCTGTTTATCCTGGCGTGAACCGGCCACACAGAGGGATCATGGCGGCCGACCCGGCAGCGCGCTAGCGCGCCACCCTGTCTATCGACAGCGGAATTTCGATGTGCGGCTTGAAAGAGACGTGGCCGTCTTCGACCGGTTTACGGGGGAAAAAGATCGGCATATCGCGGGTCGAATGCCGGCTTTGTTCTGACGTTGCCGGGGCGCCATCGTACAGCGAATTCGCCTGCTGCAGCGCTCACGCCTGGCAGAATAGTTTGCGACACGGATGACCGCAAAGCCCGCGCCGCCGGGCGTGGGTATTGACTGAAAAACGTCCAACCTCACAAAACCGAAAGATAACAAGCAACGCCGTTGCCTCGTCGCAATTATTAACTGTATGTTAATTTTTGGTTTATTAAATGTGATCTGGGGATGGATGATGATGATGAAAAAAATCAGCGCTACCGTGGCTGCAATCACCTTACTGGGCTCCGTTTCCGCCTATGCGGCCTTCCCGGCGGGCTACCCCGCCGACTATCAGAAACTGGTCGACGGCGCGAAGAAAGAAGGCAAGGTGGTGATTTACTCGACCACCGACACCAAGGCGGCGGCGCCGCTGATCCAGGGGTTTGAGGCGTTGTATCCGGGCATCAAGGTCGAATACAACGACATGAACAGCACCGAACTGTATAACCGCTTCATCAGCGAGCAGGCGGCCGGCGGCACCAGCGGCGACCTGGTGTGGAGTTCGTCGATGGACACCATTTTGAAACTGGCGGGCGATTACGCGCAGGAGTATGCCTCTCCGGAGCGGGCTCAGCTGCCAAAATGAGCGGTATGGCAAGATAAAGTGTATGGCACCACCTATGAGCCGGTGGTGTTCATCTATAACAAACGCTTGATCCCGCAGGGCGATGTGCCGGATTCGCACGCGGCGTTGGCCAAGCTGATCGCCAGCCAGACGGACAAATTCAAGAAGAAAGTCACCACTTACGACATCGAAAAATCCGGCGTCGGCTTCATGCTGTCGGTGCAGGACTTCAAGGCCGATCCCAACTACTTCAAAACGCTGGCCGACGTGGCCAAGGGCGGGCTGGCGGTGCAATCCTCAACCGGCACCATGATGGAACGCGTTTCTTCCGGTGAAAACCTGATCGGCTTCAACATCCTCGGTTCGTACGCCGAGGCCCGCGCCAAGAGCGATCCGTCGCTCGGCATCGTCTATCCGAAAGACTATACCCTGGTGCTGTCGCGCGTGAGCTTCATCAGCAAAGAAGCCGGTCACCCTAACGCCGCCAAGCTGTGGTTCGACTACGTGCTGTCGGAGAAAGGGCAAAATATTCTCGCCAATCAGGCTGATATCCCTTCGATCCGCAACGATGTCGAAGGCAAGAACGACATCGACGGCATGACCAAGCTGCTGGGCAACGCGCTCAAGCCGATCCCGGTCGACGACAGCCTGCTGGAGTATCTGCAGCCGGCCAAGCGTCTCGACTACATCAAACAATGGCGCGCCGCCGCGGCGAAATAACAGGGACTGCATTCGGACGCGCGCCTGACGTACAGGCGCGCGCCCTTTGGTCGTCGTTTACAACCATAGGGAGCATTTATGCAAGCATGGCGCAGAAAGTGGCAGAGCCTGCCGCGCGGCCTGGTGGTGTTGATAACCGCGCTGGTTATCTATGTCCCCCTGTCGTTTATCATCATTCAAAGCTTCCTCTCGGCTCCGTTTTTCTCTCCCTCCAAGGTCTTCAGCCTGGAGGCCTTCGAGTTCATCTTTACCGATCCGGATTTCTACAAGGCGCTGAGAAGCGGCTTTATTCTGGCATTCGGCCTGGTGATCATCGCTATCCCGCTCGGCGGCATTTTGGCCTTCCTGATGGTGCGCACCGATCTGCCGGGGCGGCGGATCATCGAACCGCTGATTTTGGTGCCGATCTTCGTGTCGCCGATGGTACTGGGCTTCGGTTACGTGGTGGCGGCGGGGCCGGTGGGCTTCTTCTCGCTGTGGGCGGAGGCGCTGCTGGGCTTCGTGCCGTGGAACATCTATTCGATGGCCAGCATCGTGGTTATCGCCGGGTTGACGCACGTGCCCCATGCCTACCTGTACATCTCCTCGGCGCTGCGCAGCGTGGGCTCCGACGTTGAAGAAGCGGCGCGCACCGCCGGCGCTACGCCGCTGCAGGTGATGACCGCCGTCAGCCTGCCGATGGTGCGGCCGTCTATCTTGTACGCCGGGGTGCTGCTGTTCTTCCTCGGGCTGGAGGTGTTCGGCCTGATGCTGGTGTTGGGCGATCCGGAAGGCAACCTGGTGCTGGCGACCTACCTGTATCAGTTGACCAACAAGCTGGGCACGCCGTCTTACCACCTGATGGCGGCGGTAGCGGTGGTGCTGATCTGCATCACCATTCCGTTGGTGATGCTGCAGCGCAGGCTAATGCGTACCGCCAACCGTTTCGTCACCGTCAAGGGCAAAGCCTCGCAGGCGCGCGCGTTGCCGCTGGGCAAATGGCGCTGGGTGGCCGGCGCGGTGGTGATGTTCTGGCTGACCGTGACCATCGGCGTGCCGCTGATCGGCGTGGTGCTGCGCGCCTTTATCTCCAACTGGGGCGTGGGCGTGTCTGTCTGGGACGAACTGTCGATCAACACCTTCCGCACCATCTGGGCGCAGCCCAACCTGCTGCGCGCCATCGTCAACTCGATGGCGATCGGGGTGATCGGCGGGGCGCTGGCGGTCGCGTGCTATCTGTTTATCGGCATCGCGATGCACCGCAAGCCGGACGGCGCCACGCGCTTCCTCGACTACAGCGTGCTGGTGCCGCGCGCGGTGCCGGGGCTGCTGGCCGGTTTGGCGTTCCTGTGGGTGTTCCTGTTCCTGCCGATGTGGCTGGATAAATCGCTCAAGGAAGGCTGGCTGTCCGTGCTGCCGATGGCCGAATGGCTGCGCGAGAACGTGATCGTCTGGCTGCGTTCGCTGCGCAGCACCATCTTCAGCGTCTGGCTGGCCTACACCGTGGTATGGATGGCCTATGGCCTGCGGCTGATCTCTTCCACGCTGCTGCAGGTGGGGCCGGAACTGGAGGAAGCCGCGCGCAGCGCCGGCGCCAGCCGCGGCCAGATCACCCGACACGTTACCATTCCGCTGTCGCGCTACGGCCTGATCGGCTCCTGGCTGCTGATGTTCCTGATCTTTGAACGCGAATATTCCACCGGGGTTTATCTGCTGTCTCCGGGCACGGAAACCATCGGCTCGATGCTGGTTTCCCTGTGGGCCGCGGGCGCCATCGATATCGTCGCCGCGCTGTCGTTCATCAATATCCTGCTGGTGGTGCTGGGGCTGGGGATCGCCTTGCGCTTTGGAGTGAAATTACATGATTGAACTTTCGGTAGAGAACCTGCATTTGACCTATGGCGACAACCCGGTGCTGAAAGGGGTGTCGATGGATCTGAAACGGGGCGAAGTGGTCTCGCTGCTGGGCCCGTCGGGCAGCGGCAAAACCACGCTGCTGCGGGCGGTGGCCGGGCTGGAGAAGCCGAGCCAGGGGCGGATCGTCATCGGCGACAGCGCGGTTTACAACGGCAGCGCGCGCAGCGAAATTCCCGCCGAAGAGCGCAACCTGGGGCTGGTGTTTCAGTCCTACGCCCTGTGGCCGCACAAAACGGTGTTTGAGAACGTGGCTTATCCGCTGAAGCTGCGTAAGACCGCCTCGGCGGAAATCGCCCAACGGGTACAGGCGGTGCTGGATCAGCTCGGGCTGGGGCATTTGGCCAAGCGCCATCCGCACCAGCTCTCCGGCGGCCAGCAGCAGCGCGTGGCGATCGGCCGTGCGCTGGTCTACAACCCGCCGGTGATCCTGCTGGATGAGCCGCTGTCCAACCTCGACGCCAAGCTGCGCGAAGAAGCGCGGGTATTTCTGCGCGAGCTGATCATCAAGCTCGGTCTGTCGGCGCTGATGGTGACTCACGATCAGAACGAGGCGATGGCCATTTCCGATCGCATCCTGCTGCTCAATAACGGCAAAATCGAACAGCAGGGCACGCCGCAGGAGATGTACGGTTCGCCCGCCACGCTGTTCACCGCCGAGTTCATGGGCAGCAACAACCGGTTGCCGGGCAAGGTCGTGGCGCTGGAAGGTGATCGGGCGCGCATCGAAGGTAAGGATTGGGCGCTGTGGGGCAAAGCGGGCGAAGGCGTGCAGGTCGGGCAGGAGGGCACGGCGGTGATCCGCGTGGAGCGCGTGCGGTTGGGTGAAGATCCGCAGGGTAATCAGCTTGAGCTGCCGTTGCTGACCAGCATGTATCTCGGCGATCGCTGGGAATACCTGTTCCGCACCGTGGCCGAAGATTTCGTGGTGCGCGCCTATGGCCACGAGGCGCGCGATCGGGCGCTGTGCCGGCTCTCCCTGCCGGCCGAGCATCTGTGGATATTCCCGAAAGCTTAACCAGGACGCCCGCCGTTGCGGGCGCTCCCTTTACAAATCCAGCACCAGCCGGCTGCCTTTGGCGCGCGAGCAGCAGATCAACAGGGTCTGCTGCGCCGCGCGTTCTTCCTCGCTGAGATATTGATCGCGGTGATCGGCTTCCCCTTCGACGATGCGGGTTTCGCAGGTGCCGCAAATGCCTTCGCGGCACAGGCACTCGACCTTGGCCGCCTTGCTGTTTTCCAGCGCCTGCAGGATGGTCATGTCTTCCGCCACTTCAAGCTCAATGCCCGACCGAGCCAGCACCAGCGTAAAGGCGCCGCCCGCCGTGTCTTCGGCGGCGAAGGCTTCGCTGTGCAAGCGACCGGCGTCGATGCCCAGTTCGACGGCGATCCGATAAACCGCTTCGTTCAGCGCCGCCGGGCCGCAGACATAGATATGGGCACCGGGCTCCACGTCGGCCAGCGTGCGCGCCAGATCCAACCGGCCGTTAAGGCTGGAGACATGGCAACTGACATTGTCGGTGAACGGCGCTTGCGTCAGCTGCTGCTGGAAGGCGTTGTGTTCCTCGCTGTGGAAGCAATAGTGCAGATGGTAGCGTTGCCCGCTGCGCTGCAGTTCGTGCAGATGGGCCATAAACGGCGTGATGCCGATACCGCCGGCGATCAGCACGTGATGCTGCGCCTCTGGCGCCAGCGCGAACAGGTTATTCGGGGTGCTGATGGTCAGCGTATCGCCGATCGCCAGCCGATCGTGCATGAAGTCGGAACCGCCTTTGGAAGGGGACTCACGGCGCACGGCGATCTGGTAACGGTCGAGCTCGAACGGTGAGCTGAGCAGCGAATAGGCATTGCTGTAGCGTTGCTCGCCGTCCTGCATTTGCACGATGATGTGGCTGCCGCCGCTGAAGGCGGGCAGCGGCCGGCCTTGCGGATCCGCCAGGGTAAAGCGCTTGACCCGTGCGGTGACGGTTTCGATGTCGACGACGCGGACATCAAGCATCTGATAGCTGGTCATTCATTGGCTCCAAAGCGCGGGCGTCCCCGCGCATGAAAAAGTTATACCGCCTGGCACAGGTATTTGAGCTCCAGATAGTCTTCGATGCCGTATTCGGAGCCTTCACGCCCCAGCCCCGACTGTTTCACCCCGCCGAACGGCGCCACCTCGTTGGATATAAGCCCGGTATTGATGCCGACCATGCCGTACTCCAGCCGTTCCGAAACGCGCCAGATGCGCGCCGCATCACGGGTGTAGAAGTAAGCGGCCAAGCCGTAAATGGTGTCGTTGGCCTGGCGGATCGCCTCGGCTTCGTCATCGAATATCACCAGCGGCGCGACCGGGCCGAAGATCTCTTCTTCCAGCAGCAGCGAGCCGGGCTGCACGTCGCCCAGCACCGTCGGGGTGAAGAAATTGCCGCCCAGCGCGTGCGGCGTGGCGCCGGTCAGCACCTGAGCGCCTTTGCTCAGTGCGTCATCGAGCAGCTCCAACACCTTATCGCGCGCCTTGCGATTGATCAGAGGGCCAATCTGTACGCCGGCTTCGAAGCCGTTGCCGACCTGCAGTGCCGCCACGCGGGCGACAAACTTCTCGGCGAACTGCGGGTAAACGCCGCGCTGCACGTAGAACCGGTTGACGCAGACGCAGGTCTGCCCGGCGTTGCGGTATTTGGCGATCAGCGCGCCTTCCACCGCGGCATCGATGTCCGCATCGTCAAATACGATGAACGGCGCATTGCCGCCCAGCTCCAGCGACACTTTCTTGATGGTGTCCGCGCTCTGGCGCATCAGCAGCCTGCCCACCGGTGTGGAGCCGGTAAAGCTGAGTTTGCGCACCTGCGGGTGGCGAGTCAGCTCGGCGCCGATCGCCTGCGAATTGCCGGTCACCACGTTGAATACCCCGGCGGGAATGCCGGCGCGTTCGGCCAGCTCGGCCATCGCCAGCGCCGAATAAGGGGTTTCGTTGGCGGGTTTGACCACCAGCGTACAGCCGGCCGCCAGCGCCGGCGCGGCCTTGCGGGTGATCATCGCCGCCGGGAAGTTCCAGGGCGTGATCGCCGCGCACACGCCGATGCCCTGTTTCAGCACCATCAGGCGTTTATCGCTGCTCGGCGAAGGAATGATGTCGCCGTTGGCGCGCTTGGCCTGTTCGGCGAACCATTCGATAAAGGAGGCGGCGTAGCGGATCTCACCCAGCGATTCCGCCAGCGGTTTGCCTTGCTCCAGCGTCATCAGGTTGGCCAGATCCTGCTGGTGTTCCAGCATCAGTTCAAACCAGCGCCGCAGCAGCTGCGCGCGCTGTTGCGCCGGCAGCGCGCGCCAGCCTTCCAGCGCCTGCTGGGCGGCGTCGATCGCCCGTTGGGTTTCGGCCGTCGCCATGTTGGGCACGCTGCCGATGAGTTGGCCGGTGGCGGGATCGCTCACCGGCAGGGTTTCCTGGTTGTCGGCGTCGCGCCATTGGCCGTTGATATATGCCTGTTGGCGGAATAGCGCCCGATCGGAAATTTTCACAAGAACCTCACAAGTCAGGGGAAAGGGGCCCGCGGACCCCGTCGCATCAAGGTTGATAAACCTGCGCCAGCAGGTTGTGGAAGTGGGCGATGCCGTGTTCGCTGACGCCGCTGCCGGCGCCGTCGGCCATGATGCGCCCCTGGCCGCGATAGCCGCGCGACTTCAGGCCTTTTTGCACGCTTTCCACCAGCCGCAAATCTTCCGGGCGGAACACGTCGCGGTACCAGTCGATCAGTTTGAGCTGTTCGTCGCTCAAATCGGTGTTGGTGAAGTAGATGTCGTAGTGCTGCAGGGTGGTTTCCGCATCGACCGGGAACTCATAGATCACCGTCATCATGCCTTCCAGCGGCGGCATGTTGAACATGGTGCACGGCCACAGCCAGATGCCGTGGAAGCTGGATTCTTTGCCCTCTTCAAACTTGAACGACTGCTCGGAAGGGCGGGCGTAGCCGAACTGCAGCGTCCAGTTGCCGTGCAGGGTGTGCCAGTAGCGATCGACCTGCACCGAGTCGGCGAAACCGGGATGCGCCGGGCCGCAGTGGTAGCACTCGAGGTAGTTGTCGACGATGTTCTTCCAGTTGGCCGGGGTGCGGGTGACGAAACGCGCCGCCAGCTTGAGATCGTCGACCTGCGGGCAGGCTTCGCGCACTTTGGCGCCGAGGCCCGGCAGTTGGTCTTCCACCGTGCCGGCCTGCGAGTCCAGATTGACGTAAATAAACCCGGCGTACTCTTCGACCCGCACCGGCACCAGGTGCGAGTTTTCTTTATCGAAGTTCTGCACGTTTTCACAGTTGCGCGCGTGCGCCAGCTCGCCGTCCAGCTTGAACGCCCAGGCGTGATAAGGGCAGGTGATGACGTTTTTCGCCCGGCCGTCGCCCGCCAGCAGTTGGTGGCCGCGGTGCGGGCAGACGTTGTAAAAGGCGCGCAGCACGTTATCGCGGCCGCGCACCACCAGAATGTTTTCACCGATGATCTCGCGGGTGATGTAGTCGTTCGGTTGGGCAAGCTCGCTGCGGTGCGCCACGCAGATCCAACTGGTGGCGAACACCTGCTCTTTTTCGTGCTCGAACGCCGCCTGGTGGGTGTAGAACCGGGCCGGTATGGTGTAGGCCTCGCGTGCGTCGGCGCAGAAATCTTTCGGTAAGGTAAATTCAGGGATCAGAGTGCTCATAAGTTAACCTTCCTCTTTTCTTATTGTCATTTCGCCATAGGGCGCGGTTGATACGACGATGGAGCGGAGAGTTCGCCGGCCGGCGGCGCTTCGGGCAGCGTTGGCGGGCTGCTTTCGATCAGGTGCGCCGGGATGGCCGCGTAGTCCTGCTTCAGCCAGCGGGCGAAACCGTAGGTTTTCACCAGCAGCACCAGCAGGAACGGCAGTGCGGTCAGGATCACCGTGGTTTTCATGGTGTCCAGCGAGGCGCCGGTAAACAGGATCGACAGCGGGATCAGGGTGATCACCACGCACCAGAACAGGCGCAGCATCGGGCTGGGATCTTGCCCCTCCTGCAGGTTGCGGGTGCTGGTGGCGGCCATGGTGTAGGCCACGGCGTCCATGTGCGAGGCCAGGAAAATGATCATGATGAACAGATAGGCGGCGAGGAACAGCTTGCCGAGCGGCAGCGCCGTCAGCAGCATCTGCACGGCGGTTTCGCCGCCCTGGGTGCTGAGGATCTCCGGCACGTTGAGCTGCCCGCTGATGAACTGGTGCATGGCGTAGCTTTCCAGCGAGCCGAAGAAGAACCAGCAGCCGAGGGTGCTGCCGAGCAGCAACGCCCAGATCACTTCTTTAATCTTGCGGCCGCGCGAGACGCGGGTGACGAACATCGCCACGCCCGGAGTATAGGAGATCCACCACAGCCAGTAGAACACCGTCCAGCTGCGGCTGAAGCTGCCGTCGCCCATCGGATCGGTGAACAGGCTCATCTGCAGAAAGTTTTGCGCCGTCAGGCCGATGGCGTTGATGGTGTTGTTGATGGTGAATTCGGTCGGGCCGACCAGCAGCACCAGCCCGGCGAAAGCGAATGCGCCCCAGCCGACCATTTTACTCAGGCGCTGCATGCCGCCGTCGATGCCGATGTAAGAGCTGAGACAGAAGATCACCGCTGCCAGCAGGATCACCGTCGCCTGCACCGCGAAGTTGTCCGGGATGCCGGTCAGCGCCGTCAGCCCGCGGGTAAAGGTGGAGGCGGTCAGCACCAGTGAAATGGTGAGGGCGCCGACGGTGGCGACCAGGAAGATCAGATCCACCGCCCGCCCGACCGGGCCGTTGGCGCGCACGCCGGTGATGGCGGAAATGATCCCCGACAGGCTGAGCCCTTTGTTCTTACGCACGTGGAAGTGATAGGCCATGATCAGCGAGGCGAGGGCGTAGGTCGCCCAGGCGCTCAGGCCCCAGTGGAAGAAGGAGTAGCTGATGCTGTATTCCAGCGCCTTCGGGGTGCGCGGCGCGATGTTCAGCCCCGGCGTCTGGTAGTAATACGCCCATTCCATCACCCCCCAGTACAGGGTGGACGAGCCCAGGCCGGCGCAGATGAACATGAACAGCCAGGCCAGCGTGGAGTATTGCGGTTTGCCTTCGCCGAGGCGGATATTGCCGTATTTGCTCAACGCCAGATACAGCACCACCAGCAGGGCGATCAGCACCAGGATTTGAATGGTTGAACCGAACAGCCGGGTGACGCCGTTGAAAATGGTGTTGGCGATAAGCGCGGATTGAGCCGGAAAGAGCATCAGGCAAAGGGCGATCAGCGCAATGCTGCACAGGCTGATGGCGATGAGCGTGACATCCTTTTTGGGATTGCTCTGCATGGGAGTGAACTCCTGTTATCGGTGGTGGGCCGGTGCGCAAAGCGTAGGGTGCGCCCGGGCCTTATTGGCTTAAACCATTTGTTTTGTTACACCGCGAGGAGCAAACCGCCCGGTGGGTCGCTACCGGGAATATTCACTCTTCATTAACATTTTCGAGTGTGCACAAATTACAGGAGGGCCACAATTGGGGCATCTGTAAAAGGATAAAACACAGTATGTAAACAATTTGTTGTGATCTTGACCGGGGTATTGGCGTGCCTTCTGCGGTGGTTTTCAACGGATTTGCGGCAGCGATCGAAGCGGAAAAACGGACGTGGCAAAGCAGGGCGCGGAAGGGCGCCCTGCGCGGGAAAATCTGCGGCGTTCAGCGTTGCAGCAGGGCGGCGATCGCCTGGCCGACTTGCTGGGTGGAGGCGCCGCCGCGCATGTCCGGCGTGCGCGGCCCGTCGGCGATAATGCGCTCAATCGCCTGCAGGATGCCGTCGTGCGCCTGGCGGTAGCGGGCATCGCCGTCGCCGAGGAAGTCCAGCATCATCGCGCCGCTCCAGATCATGGCGATCGGGTTGGCGATGTTTTTGCCGAAAATGTCCGGCGCCGAGCCGTGCACCGGCTCGAACAGCGACGGGAAGTTGCGCTCCGGGTTCAGGTTGGCCGAGGGGGCGATGCCGATGGTGCCGGTG
Organism: Serratia sp. CY37869; assembly: GCF_052168895.1. NCBI lineage: Bacteria > Pseudomonadati > Pseudomonadota > Gammaproteobacteria > Enterobacterales > Yersiniaceae > Serratia > Serratia sp. CY37869. The sequence continues at coordinate 219,041 of NZ_JBJNLU010000003.1, read as the reverse complement.
CAGGCCGGGCCGAGATCCGACAAAATATCGCCGAACAGGTTGGAGGCGACCACCACGTCGAAGCGTTCGGGGTTCAGCACGAAACGCGCGCACAGAATATCGATGTGCTGTTTGTCCCAGGCGATATCAGGGTATTGGCGCGCCATCTCCGCCACGCGCTCATCCCAGTACGGCATGCTGATGGCCATGCCGTTGGACTTGGTGGCGGCGGTCAGGCGTTTGCGCGGGCGCTGTTGCGCCAGCTCAAAGGCGTACTTCAGGATGCGGTCCACGCCCTGACGGGTGAAGACCGATTCCTGGATCACCATCTCGCGTTCGGTGCCTTCGAACATCCGTCCGCCGAGCGAGGAGTATTCCCCTTCGGTATTTTCGCGCACCACGTAGAAATCGATATCGCCCGGCTGCTTGTTCGCCAGCGGGCAGGGCACACCGGGAAACAGCCGCACCGGACGCAGGTTGACGTACTGTTCGAAGTCGCGCCGGAATTTCAGCAGCGAACCCCACAGCGAGATATGGTCGGGCACCGTGTCCGGCCAACCGACGGCGCCGAAATAGATGGCGTCGAAGCCTTTCAGTTGCTCGAACCAGTCGTCCGGCATCATCTGGCCGTGGTGCTGGTAGTAGTCGCAGCTGGCCCACTCGAAGGTGGCGAATTCCAGCGACAGATCCCAGCGCGCCGCCGCCGCCTGCAATACTCGTATGCCTTCCGGCAACACTTCCCGCCCGATCCCGTCCCCGGGGATGGCGGCAATCTTGTAAGTTTTGCTCATACAGAGGTCTCATTTGTAGGTAGGGGAGATTGACAACACTGTTATCCTATAATTGACTAACTGTTAATCAATCCTGAAAACGGTGAAACATAAAACACGAATCATGAACAATATGCCGATCCTGAGTGACCTGCGGGTGTTCGTGCTGGTGGCGCGCCGCGCCGGGTTTGCCGCCGCCGCCGAAGAGTTGGGCGTTTCGCCGGCCTTTATCAGCAAGCGCATCGCGCTGTTGGAGAAGACGCTGGACGTGTCGTTGCTGCACCGCACCACGCGGCGGGTGGCGATCACCGAAGACGGCGAGCGCATCTACGAATGGGCGCAGCGCATTCTCAACGATGTCGATCAGATGATGGACGAGCTGTCCGAAGTGCGCCAGGCGCCGCAGGGCATGCTGCGAGTGGTCAGCAGCTTCGGCTTTGGCCGGCGTTTCGTCGCGCCGGCGCTGTCGGCGCTGGCGCGGCAGTATCCGCAGCTGGAACTGCGGCTCGACGTTTCCGATCGGCTGGTGGATCTGGTCAGCGAAGGTTTCGATCTGGATATCCGCATCGGCGACGATATCGCCCCCAATCTTATTGCGCGCAAGCTGGCGGACAACCAGCGCATACTGTGCGCTTCGCCGGCGTACCTGCAGCGCCACGGGGCGCCGAAAAACCCGGCGGAGCTGGCGGGCCGTTCCTGTCTGGTGATCAAAGAACGCGATCATCCGTTCGGGCTGTGGCGGCTGCAGGGGCCGAGCGGTGAAGAAACGGTAAAGGTGACGGGCGCGCTGGCGTCGAACCACGGCGAAATCGTGCATCAGTGGTGCCTGGACGGGCAGGGCGTCGCGCTGCGTTCCGCCTGGGACGTGAAAGAGAACATCGACAGCGGCCGACTGGTGCACATCCTGCCGGAGTATTATCAGCCGGCCAATATCTGGGCGGTGTACGTTTCCCGGCTGGCAACGTCGGCGAAAGTGCGGGTGACCGTCGAATTTCTGCGCGACTATTTTTGTGAGCACTACGGCGAAACGGTGCCGGCGAGTGAAAATCCGTCGCGGTCTTAAGGCCAAAAATGTGCGCCAGATCATCTTATGCTCGTAAAATTCCCATCCGTTACCTGAGGAACTGTCGCACGTGTTCCTTTTGCCAAAACTTTGGTTTATGCTCAGCTGAAGCGTTTCAGTTGAAGCACTCTTCGACAGAAATGCCGATGTGACGGCGGTGAAAAACCGCTGAAGCGCGGGAATAATGCAAACTCGGCGATTCACAGCGGGCGGTACGATCCACTACTCTATGCGGGTTAGTGAGACAACCAGTCAGCGCCGGGCGGCGCCGGTGAGTCAACCCGGCGTGGACGGCCCTTTTTCAGGAGCAGCATGACCATCCGCATAGCGATAAACGGCTTTGGCCGCATCGGCCGCAGCGTATTGCGCGCACTGTACGAATCGGGCCGACGGGCGGAAATCTCCGTGGTGGCGATCAACGAGCTGGCAAACGCCGAAGGCATGGCCCATCTGCTGAAGTACGACTCCAGCCATGGCCGCTTCGCCTGGGATGTGCGGCAGGAGTGCGACACGCTGAGCGTCGGAGACGACGCGATTCGCCTGTTGCATCAGCCGGCGGTGGAGCAGTTGCCCTGGGGCGAACTGGGCGTCGACGTGGTGCTGGACTGCAGCGGCGTGTACGGCAGCCGGGCGGATGGCGAGGCCCATCTGGCGGCGGGGGCGAAGAAAGTGCTGTTCGCCCATCCGGGCGGCAACGATCTGGACGCCACCATCGTGTTCGGCGTCAACCATCAGACGCTGCTGGCGGAACATCGCATCGTGTCCAACGCCTCGTGCACCACCAACTGCATTATTCCGGTGATCAAGCTGCTGGACGACGCCTACAGCATCGAGTCCGGCACCGTGACCACCATTCACTCGGCGATGAACGATCAGCCGGTGATCGACGCGTATCACGCGGATTTGCGGCGCACCCGCGCGGCGAGCCAGTCGATCATTCCGGTCGATACCAAGCTGGCCGCGGGCATCACCCGCATCTTCCCGCAGTTTTGCGATCGCTTCGAGGCTATCTCGGTGCGCGTGCCGACCATCAACGTGACGGCTATCGATCTTAGCGTCAGCGTGAGCGCCGCGGTGAAGGTGGCGGAGGTCAACCAGCTGTTGCAAAAGGCCGCACGGGAATCATTTCGTGGTATAGTTGACTACACGGAATTACCATTGGTCTCGATCGATTTTAACCATGACCCGCACAGCGCTATCGTCGACGGTACGCAGACCCGGGTCAGCGGGCAGCACCTGATAAAGACCTTGGTCTGGTGCGACAATGAATGGGGCTTTGCCAATCGGATGTTGGATACAACACGGGCAATGGCCGCCAGCGGTTTCTAGTACGGCGGCGCCGGCGTGATTGGCGCGCTGCTCAGGCAATTTTATAGAGATTCAATAAAGAGGGTTCACCATGTCTGTAATTAAGATGACCGATCTGGATCTGGCGGGTAAACGCGTACTGATCCGCTCCGATCTGAACGTGCCGGTAAAAGACGGTAAAGTGACTTCCGACGCGCGTATCCGCGCTTCCCTGCCGACTATCGAAGCTGCGCTGAAGCAAGGCGCCCGCGTGATGGTAACCTCCCACCTGGGTCGTCCTACCGAAGGCGAGTACAACGAAGAATTCTCCCTGCTGCCTGTGGTCAACTACCTGAAAGATCACCTGAAATCCCCAGTGCGTCTGGCGAAGGATTATCTGGATGGCGTCGACGTCGCCGAAGGTGAACTGGTGGTGCTGGAAAACGTCCGTTTCAACAAGGGCGAGAAGAAAGACGACGAAACCCTGTCCAAGAAATACGCGGCGCTGTGCGACGTGTACGTGATGGACGCGTTCGGCACCGCGCACCGCGCGCAGGCTTCCACCCACGGCGTGGGCAAGTTCGCGCCTGTCGCCTGTGCCGGCCCGCTGCTGTCCGCCGAGCTGGAAGCGCTGGGCAAAGCCCTGGGTAACCCGGCCCGTCCGATGGTCGCCATCGTGGGCGGTTCTAAAGTCTCCACCAAACTGACCGTGCTGGATTCCCTGTCCAAAATCGCCGATCAGCTGATCGTCGGCGGCGGCATTGCCAACACCTTCGTGGCGGCGCAGGGCAACAACGTGGGCCAGTCCCTGTACGAACCGGATCTGATCCCGAACGCGCAGAAACTGCTGGAAACCTGCGACATTCCGGTGCCGACCGACGTGCGCGTGGCGACCGAGTTCTCTGAGACCGCGACCGCGACCGTGAAGCAGGCCAACGAGATCCAGGACAACGAGCAAATTCTGGATATGGGCGACGTCTCTGCCGAGCGTCTGGCCGTTATCCTGAAGAACGCCAAAACCATTCTGTGGAATGGCCCGGTTGGCGTATTCGAGTTCCCTAACTTCCGTAAGGGCACCGAAATTGTCGCCCGCGCGATCGCCGATAGCGACGCTTTCTCTATCGCTGGCGGCGGCGACACTCTGGCAGCCATCGATCTGTTCGGTATCGCTGACAAAATCTCCTACATCTCCACCGGCGGTGGCGCATTCCTGGAATTCGTTGAAGGGAAACCGCTGCCTGCAGTCGTGATGCTGGAAGAGCGCGCTAAGCAGTAATTCAGACAACGGGAGGCGAAAGCCGCCCGTTTGTTTTATACCGCGCGGCAAATGCTGCGCGGCGTGAAAACATCGATTTACATCCATCTACGGCCGACGAAACAGGACAAAGTAACATGTCTAAAATTTTTGATTTCGTAAAACCGGGTGTCATCACGGGTGATGACGTTCAGAAAGTCTTCGCAGTTGCTAAAGAGAACAACTTTGCGCTGCCAGCGGTAAACTGCGTGGGTACCGACTCCATCAACGCAGTGCTGGAAGCCGCGGCTAAAGTGCGCGCGCCGGTCATCGTTCAGTTCTCCAACGGCGGCGCCGCATTCATCGCCGGCAAAGGCGTGAAGACCGATGTGCCTCAGGGCGCAGCGATTCTGGGCGCTATCTCCGGCGCACACCACGTTCACCAGATGGCTGAACACTACGGCGTGCCGGTGATCCTGCACACCGACCACTGCGCGAAGAAACTGCTGCCATGGCTGGACGGCCTGCTGGACGCCGGCGAGAAACACTTCGCCGCTACCGGCAAACCGCTGTTCTCTTCCCACATGATCGATCTGTCTGAAGAGTCTCTGGAAGAAAACATCGAGATCTGCAGCGCCTACCTGAAGCGCATGGCCAAAATCGGCATGACGCTGGAAATCGAACTGGGCTGCACCGGCGGTGAAGAAGATGGCGTGGACAACAGCCATATGGACGCTTCCGCTCTGTACACCCAGCCGGAAGACGTGGCTTACGCGTACGAAAAACTGAACGCCATCAGCCCGCGCTTCACCATCGCTGCATCGTTCGGTAACGTGCACGGCGTGTACAAGCCAGGCAACGTTAAGCTGACTCCAACCATCCTGCGCGATTCTCAGGATTACGTGTCCAAGAAATTCAACCTGCCGCACAACAGCCTGAACTTCGTGTTCCACGGCGGTTCCGGTTCTACCGACGCAGAGATCAAAGAGTCTGTGGGTTACGGCGTGATCAAGATGAACATCGACACCGACACCCAATGGGCGACCTGGGACGGCATCCTGCAGTACTACAAAGCGAACGAAGCTTACCTGCAGGGCCAGCTGGGCAACCCGAAAGGCGCCGATCAGCCTAACAAGAAATACTACGATCCACGCGTATGGCTGCGCGCAGCGCAGACCAGCATGGTGACGCGTCTGGAGCAGGCCTTCAAAGATCTGAACGCGGTAGACGTTCTGTAATCTTCGGCACCTGTTGCATGATGTACAAGGCTCCCTGCGGGGAGCCTTTTTGTTTATGGCAAGCCTGATGCGTGGCTTGGCTTGCCGTAGGCAAAATATAAAAAATAAGGAAAATCAATTTATTGATTTTCGACTGATGATCACAAAGGAGGAAAAACCACGTTTTTTCCTCCTTTGTTTGCAATTTAAAGGCTCCCTGCGGGGAGCCTTTTTCGTTTTCAGCCCAACAGGCCGGCGCCGACGTTGATGGACAGGCCCAGGATCAGCATGTTGAACGCGAAGGAGATCACCGACTGCAGAAGGGTGATCTTGCGCACCTCTGCCGCGCCGACCGCCACATCGGCGGTTTGCGACGCGACCGCGATGGTGAAGGAGAAGTAGGCGAAATCCAGATAGGTGGGATCGGCGAGATTGCCGGGGAACAGCAGCGGCAAAGGATCCTGCTGTGCGCCCTGGCGATAAAACTGATGAGCATAGTGCATGGTGAAGGCGGTCGGCAGAAGCAGCCAGGAGACCGCCAGCGTGGCGCCGGTCAGGAGCAAATGCAGCGTTTTCAGAGAGCCGGCCACCTGTTTGGCGCTGCTCAATTCAAACAGGATCGCCAGTAAGCTGACCAGGCAGCCGAGGCTGACTAACGCCAGCACCATGCTGGCGCTTTCGTCCTGCCGCCGGGCGATTTGGCGAATGTGCTGCGGCGTGCTGACCAGCATCAGCCGCCAGAGAAACAGCAGGTAGAGCCAGGCCAGCGTATTCCAGCCGATCATCAAGCGTTGCAGCAGCGAGAGCTGGGCGGGCAGCAGCAGAAAGCATAGCAGCCCGGCGCCGACGGAAAACAGCAGCCTGGGCCGCACTTGCCAATAGTGTTTGAGCGAAGAGCGAATGTGCATGAAGAACGGATCCCTTGTCGTGAAATGGCCAACGCGCTGTTCTCAGCATAGAAGAAGCGGCGGGCGGTTTCGGCTATTTTTAATGCTGATGGTTGGCATGAGCCTTTAATGTTGGTTACCCTTAGGCGTGGTTTCCTACTGGCCGCCGAGGCCAGTGTATTTTTGCGAGTTTCTCCCGTTAGGGACTGAGTTAGGACGACACGAATGAAAGATTTGAATGTAGTAGACGGCATCAACGGTGCCGGCGACTGGTTGGTGAAGAATCAGGATCTGTTGATCCAGTACGCGGTGAATATCGTCGCCGCCATCGTTATCCTGATCATCGGTTCGATTGTGGCCCGCGTGGTCGGCAATGCGCTGAACCGCGTGATGAAGCTGCGTGGCATCGACGCCACGGTGGCCGACTTCCTGTCAGCGATCGTGCGTTACGGCGTGCTGGCGTTCACCTTCATCGCCGTGCTGGGGCGCGTCGGCGTGCAGACAACCTCGGTGATCGCGGTGCTGGGTGCCGCCGGTTTGGCCGTCGGCCTGGCGCTGCAAGGCTCGCTGTCCAACTTCGCCGCCGGCGTGCTGCTGGTGATCTTCCGTCCGCTGCGCGTGGGTGAATATGTCGATCTGGGCGGCGTGGCCGGCACCGTCGATCAGGTGCAGATTTTCTCCACCACCCTGCGCACCGCCGACAACAAAACCATCGTGGTGCCGAACGGTAAAATCATCGCCGGCAACATCATCAACTACTCCCGCGAACCGAACCGCCGCGTGGATATCGTGGTGGGCGTGGCCTACAACGCCGATATCGACGTGGTGAAGAAGGTGCTGGGCGACGTGATCGCCGCCGACAAACGCATCATGCACGCCAAAGGCGTGACCGTGCGCCTGAACGAGATGGCGCCGTCCTCGCTGAACTTCGTGACCCGTTCCTGGACTACCAACGCGGAATATTGGAACGTGTACTTCGATCTGATGGAAAACTTCAAGCGCGCGCTGGATGCCCACAACATCGGCATTCCGTTCCCGCAGATGGATGTGCACCTGTATCGTACCGAAGACGCTTCCGCCAAGGCGGAATAACAGAGAAGGGGGCCTTGCCCCCTTTTTTTTGCCATTTTCCCCGTATTAGCCAGGCAGCCATTCAATCTGTCTCCGCTGTATCGATATTGGTGCCAAGCCGATATGCGCCTTCGGAAATTGCGGCCTATGACAAGTAGATGCGGGCGTAATAACGAGAAGCTCAATAAGTCGCGGTAAAAACGACTTTTCGTTGTTACTGTTTCCTTCTCTGATACCATAGCTTTCTTGTGGATTGTCGATAGGAAAGGGATGAAATGAAAAGGGCTGTTATTGCCGCATTATTGAGCGTCTTGATCTCTGGATGTGGGCCAAAAGCATTGTCGCCTGAACAAATACAGCAAGTAGACGATTTAAAGTCAGAGCTGGTGAGTACGGATGCCGAGATTGAAAACGCAGCTAAACAGCAGGACACGTTAAACGGCGGCTTGATTAAATCTCTGGTGATGGCGCGACTGGAAATTCTGAAAACGAACAAGGCGCTTATTCAGCAACGAATCAATGCGATCGAGTCTGGATCAAAGGTTGAGATTGTCACGAACCAGACCGCGCCGGATCTGAAGCTGGCGGAAAAGCTCACCGCCGAATTGGCAATGCTGACTCGGGAAATATCGACCGCTAAACAAGAGGCCGCACAATACGATGGTGGTCTGGTGGGGTCGATAAAAAAGGCAACGATAGCCACTCAAGAGCAAAGTCTGGCGATGTTGCAGCAAAAATTGCTGTCGGCGAAATATGGCCTGGCCGTTCCGACGATAGCCCATCATGCAACATCAACCGCTTCAAAATCCAATCAGCGGGAAGAACCGGTGGCGAAAGACGCGTTGCTTCCGCCCGGCATTGGGCCGTTTGGACTGCAAATGGGGTTGACGAAAAAGAACGTCGAGGACATGACAGGCGTTACCTTAACGGCAATACCGAATCGTCTTAATATTTATACTACGGAGGTCGTCCCCAAAACGTATTACGCCTTTGAAACCTACATTTTGCTCATCTCTCCCAAGGTTGGTTTATGCCGAATTCGCGCGCTTAGCGGTGATATCAATACAGACAGTTATGGGGTGGAGTTAAAGTCCAGGGTGAAGGACATTGCTAAATCATTGACCGCTAATTATGGCAAAGGAAATGCTACTGACTTGCTGTTGCCGGGGTCGTTATGGAAAGAACCTGGTGATTGGATGATGGGGCTGCTTAAAAAAGAACGCTATTTCGGTATTGACTGGGAAGAGAAAAAAGATAAACCGTTCAAGAACGATTTGCAGGGGATTATGCTTGAAGCGACCGCCGTCAATAGTGGGGTTGGGAGCGTTTATCTGCAATATGATTTTAAAAATGTCGATGAGTGCATAAAGGAAGCCAATGACAAGGAAAACAGTGCACTATAGCGGCAAGCGCTTTTGAAAAATAACCGATAGGTTAAGGGTTTCTCATGAGAGGCCGAGATGCTACCGATGGCGTCTCGGCCTTTTATTTTCCGCGAGGTCAGATGCCCGCAGCCGGTTCCGTGAGCGGCGTGCGGCGGCGCAGGCTGAGGCGATAGAGCAGGAAGATGGCGGCGGCGCCCAGCAGCGCCGGCAGCGCCAGCCAGAGGAAGAACACTTCCGTCGAGCCGGCGGCGGCCATCATCCAGGCGCCGAGCATCGAGCCGACAATTGAGCCGAAGCGGCCATTGGCCATGGCCCAGCTGACGCCGGTGACGCGGGCTGCGGTCGGATAAAGGGTGGCGGAGACCAGGTTCAGGCCGTTTTGCGCGCCGGCCACGCCGAAGCCGATAAGGAACACGACGGCGGCCAGCGTGTAGACGTCGCCCATCAGATACCCGGTCGCGCCGATCACCAGCGCGGCGCCCAGGTAGGAGACGGCCAGTACGCGGTATGGCCCGATCCGATCCATCAGCAGCGCCATCAGGATGGCGCCCAGGGTGCCGCCGAGCGGCACCATCGCGCCGATGCGCGAGGCGTGGGCGATATCGTAACCGGCGTCTTTGAGCAGGGTCGGCAGCCAGCTGGTGAGCAGGTAGAACACGAACAGCGAACAGAAGAACGCCACCCACAGCAGCAGGGTGCGCACGGCGCGGCCTTCGATAAACAGGTGTGATATCGGCGATGTGGCCTGCGGTGGGCGCTCGTCATCGACAATCGTCACGCCGGCCCAACGCTGGCCGGTGATGCGTTCGACCACCCGGCGCAGCCGATCGGCATGTTTGGCGCTGGCGGCCATAAAGCGTACTGATTCGGGCATCTGCCAGGCCAACAACGGCAGCAGCGCCAACGGCGCGATGCCACCGACCAGCAGCAGGCCGCGCCAGCCGAACGCCGGGATGATCTGCCCGGCCAGCAGGCCGCCCAGGGCCAACCCGGCGGTAAAGCCGCTCCAGCTCAAGGTGACCATCAGCATGCGGCGGCGCGCCGGCGAGTACTCCGAGCTGAGGGTGATGCAGGTCGGTATCGCGCCTCCGAGGCCAATGCCGGTGATGAAGCGCAGCAGGGTCAGGGATTCGATCGAATGCGTATAGGCCGAAGCCAGAGTACAGCCGCCAAACACCAGCACCGCGACGAGCAGCACGCGTTTGCGGCCAATGGCGTCGGCGATCGGCCCGAACAGCAGGCTGCCGATCAGCAGGCCGAACAGCCCCGCGCCGAAGGCGGGGGAGAGCTGAGCGGGCAGCAGATCCCACTCTTCGCGCAGCGCCGGCGCGATATAGCCGATGATGGCGGTATCGAAACCGTCCAGAAGGGCAATGAGGAAACACAGGGTCAGGATCAGGATTTGGTAGGGGGAGATCCTGGCGCGATCGATGATTTCGCTGATGCGAGCGGTATTTGGGCTCATGGTTATTCCACTGTTATTCGGCTTGTGTGGGCTGGCTGAGGGCTGTTCAGGCCAGGCCTGAACCAAAACCGCTGTGGCTGGCATCGCGTAGAAATCCGAGTATACACCAGAGCGGGGGCGTTGCGGGGAGGGGAAATTGATGATAATCGCCCGCCGCAGGAGGTGTCTGTGGCGGGCGCTGGCAAGGTTATTTGGCTAACAGCTCTCGGCGCACGATCTCGGCGCCTGCGCTTAACGCATTCAGCTTGCCGCGGGCGACCTGACGGGGCAGGGGGGCCATGCCGCAGTTGGTCGACGGATAGAGTTTGTCGGCATCAACAAACTGCAGCGCTTTGCGCAGCGTGTCGGCCACTTCCTCCGGCGTCTCAACGGCATGATTCGCTACGTCGATGGCGCCGACCATCACCTTTTTGCCGCGGATCAGTTCAAGCAGATCCATGGGCACGTGCGAGTTATGGCACTCCAGCGAGATGATATCGATGTTGGACGTTTGCAGTTTCGGAAACGCCTCTTCATATTGTCGCCATTCCGAGCCCAGCGTCTTTTTCCAGTCGGTATTGGCTTTAATCCCATATCCATAGCAGATATGTACGGCGGTTTCACACTTAAGCCCTTCAATGGCTCTTTCCAGGGCGGCGATGCCCCAGTCATTCACCTCGTCAAAGAACACATTAAATGCGGGCTCATCAAACTGAATAATGTCGACGCCTGCGGCCTCGAGCTCTTTGGCTTCCTGATTGAGGATCTTCGCGAACTCCCAAGCCAATTTCTCGCGGCTTTTATAGTGGTTGTCATAGAGCGTGTCGATCATGGTCATCGGCCCCGGCAGGGCCCATTTAATCGGCTGTGTGGTCAGCTGGCGTAAAAATTTGGCGTCTTCAACGAAAACGGGTTTTTGACGCGAGACCGCCCCCACGACCGTCGGCACGCTCGCCTCATAGCGATTGCGGATTTTAACCACTTCGCGTTTTTCGAAATCGACGCCGCTGAGATGCTCGATAAACGTCGTGACGAAGTGCTGACGGGTTTGTTCGCCATCGCTGACGATATCGATGCCGGCCTGTTGTTGCTCTGCCAGTGACAAACGCAGGGCGTCCTGTTTCCCTTCGATGAGTTCTTCATTCTGCAATTTCCAGGGCGACCACAGGGTTTCCGGTTGGGCCAGCCAGACCGGTTTGGGCAAGCTGCCGGCGGTCGATGTGGGGAGCAATATTTTCATGATAGGTGACCTGTATTTAAGTGAATCAAAGCGCGTAGTGAGCAGACCATTGCTCAAGAATAGGCTTGTAGGGTTTGATAAATTGCTCTTCCGTAAATTTCCCCTGCTCAATCGCTAGCTGGCTACGCTCTTCGCGATCGTAAACAATCTTGGTTAATGAATGATCCTGGTTATTCAGGCTTGGCTGATAGCATTGCCCCGCCGCCGAATTGGCATTGTAAATTTCAGGCCGATAGATTTTCTGGAAAGTCTCCATCGTGCTGATGGTGCCGATCAGTTCCAGGTCGGTGTAATCGCTCAGCAAATCCCCGGGGAAATAAAAGGCCAGGGGCGCAACGCTATTTTTCGGCATGAAATAGCGCACCTGCAGGCCCATTTTTTTAAAATACCGGTCGGTCAATGAAGCGCCGTCTTGCCGATACTCGTCGCCCAAGACCGGGTGTTGATTGCCCGTCCGATGGTAGGTGTCTTTGCTGGACACGCTGAGGCAGATCACCGGCGGTTTGCTGAAATTTTCATGGTATTCGTTTGAATTGACGAAGTGCTTAAAGATATTGCCGTGCAAATCGCCGAAATCATCCGGAATGGTAAATTCCGCCGTGTTTTTATTGTGCGCCGGCAGCAAGACGCTAAAGTCGTAATCGCGCACGTAAGACGAGAAATTGTTCCCGACGATGCCCTCGATACGCTTTTGCGTTTTTTTATCGATGATGTTGGTTTTCAGGATTTCGATAACCGGAAAGCTGGCGCCCTGATCTTCGATGCGCATCTCAACCGAGATGATTTCCAGCTCGACGGAGTAGCGATCGGCCTTGGGGTTATCCCAATAGGCTAATGCATTAAAGCGATTGTCGATCATCACCAACGTGTTGCGTAGGTTCTCCCGGCGGTTTTTCCCTCTGGCCAAATTGGCAAAGTTGGTGGTGATACGCGTATTTTCAGAAGGGTTATAATCTTCGTCGAAAGAACTGCTCTTAATCGTAAAGGTAAAGTCTGTATTCATCGTCTTATAGCATCCTGTTATATGATATGAAGGCTGGATTTATCCATTTCTTTCAATGGCTTGTTTTTCTATTTTTTTATTCAGCCGATTTCATATTGTCTGTCGTTAATGAGGTCTATTTTTGCCAGAGTCCCTGGGGGAGTGAAAGAGACTTAATTTCATTACCACATGAGCGGTATTCATGATCGGGCGTTCGGGCCGTTTTACCGCCGTTGCTCTGCGGCGCAAACCGCCGGTGGGTTGGGCCGGCAACCTGGTGCAGCCTGAAAAATTACGGGTATAATCCCTCCATGATCCCACGGCTTCAGACACGAACATGACAAAACTCACCTTACAAGAGCAGATGCTCAAAGCGGGCTTGGTAACCAGCAAGAAAATGGCCAAAGTCCAAAGAACGGCTAAAAAATCACGCGTTCAGGCCCGCGAGGCCAGAGAGGCGGTGGAAGAGAATAAAAAGGCGCAGCTTGAGCGCGATAAGCAGCTGAACGAGCAGCAAAAGCAAGCCGCGCTGTCCAAAGAATACAAGGCGCAGGTGAAGCAACTGATCGAGATGAATCGCATCGTGCTGGCGAAAGGCGATATCGGTTTTAACTTCACCGACGGCAACCTGATCAAAAAAATCCTGGTGGATAAGGCGACGCAGACCCAACTGATCAATGGCCGCCTCGCCATTGCGCGTTTGCTGATCGAGAACCGGGAAGAGTGTGAATACGCGATTATCCCCGCGAGCGTCGCCGATAAAATCGCGCAGCGCGATGCGGGCAGCATTGTGTTGCACAGCGCGCTGAGTCAGGAAGAGCAGGATGAAGACGATCCGTACGCCGACTTTAAAGTGCCTGACGATTTGATGTGGTAAGCCGCGTTCAGAACGGCGCGGCGTGACGAGCGGTTATCCGCTCTCCGCGGATGGGGTGCACAAAGTCCAGTTCGCTGGCGTGCAGCATCAGCCGCGGCGTCTGCTCGGTACCCGGCAGCAGGCGCCCGCCATACAGATCGCAGCCTAAAATAGGATGGCCCAATTGCCGGCTGTGAATACGCAGCTGGTGGGTGCGCCCAGTCTCTGGGGTAAGCTGCACCCGCGTCAGCGGCAGCGAGATCCCGCCTTCCGTTTCACGATAAAAACGCTCGACGACCCGATAGCGGGAGCGAGCGGGCTTGCCGTGAAGGGCGCAAATCGACATCAGCGGGAACAGCGCCGGATCTTTGGCGATCGCCGCGTCTATCACCCCTTCGTCATCCGCCAGATGGCCGCAGAGCAGCGCGCTGTAGATTTTACCGACGGTGCGCTCGCTGAACTGCCGGCAGAGCGCGGCATTGACGGCCTTATTGCGGGCTACCACCATCAACCCGGACGTGCCGAAATCCAGGCGGTGTGCCAGCGTGCAGCCGGGGAAGATCTGCACCAGCCGGTAGTGTACCGAATCGAGATTTTGCGGATTTTTGCCCGAAAGGCTGAGCAACCCGGCGGGTTTATTGATCAGCGCCAGATGATCGTCCTGATAGAGGATCTCTATCTGGTCATGACAGGGCGGGGCGATGAAGGTATCGGTAATCGTAGACATCGGTCGGCCGGCTGGAGGGGAGAGGGGCGGATGATAGCGAATTTTTCGCCGATGGGCGAATCTGGCGGCGCTGGCCTGGCGCCCACAGGGTATTAGCATCTCTGATACTTGATTAGAAACATCAATTTCACCTAATGATCGCTTCCTCGTATGATGCGCGTGTTGACCGATACGCGCCCACGTCCGGCGCCTTTTATCATTCGAGGAATTTCCCATGCTAGCCGTCTTCCTGCAGGGCTTTGCCCTAAGCGCCGCCATGATCCTGCCGCTGGGCCCGCAGAACGTATTCGTGATGAATCAGGGCATTCGCCGTCAGTATCATCTGATGATCGCCTCATTGTGCGCGCTGAGCGATATCGTGCTGATCTGCGCCGGTATTTTCGGCGGCAGCGCGTTGCTGACCCGCTCGCCGCTGCTGCTGGCGTTGGTGACCTGGGGCGGGGTGGCGTTTCTGCTGTGGTACGGCTGGGGCGCGTTCCGTTCCGCCTTCAGCCCGCAACCGGCGCAGGCCGCGGCGCAGGAGCTGGCGCAGAGCCGCTGGCGCATCGTGGTCACCATGCTGGCGGTCACCTGGCTGAATCCGCACGTCTATCTGGATACCTTCGTGGTGCTCGGCAGCCTGGGCGGACAGCTGACGGCGGACGTGCGTTCCTGGTTCGCGCTTGGCGCGGTCAGCGCGTCGGCGGTGTGGTTCTTTGGCCTGGCGCTGCTGGCCTCCTGGCTGGCGCCGTGGCTGAACACCCAGCGGGCGCAGCGCATCATCAACGCGCTGGTCGGTCTGGTGATGTGGGGCATCGCGCTGCAGCTGGCCTGGCAGGGGGCAAATTTATAAGAATTTGTCACTAATCCGAATTCAAAACGCCGTGCGATATGCTACGTTTGATGCCAGGAAACCGGCGGTTCTCGCAGGGAAAAGCCGGCGATCAGAGACAGCCTGTCATTAAGGAGACACTGTGAAGCTAAAAGCATTGGCTATGGCCGCAATGGTCGGATTAGGGACGCTACCGATGGCGCTGCAGGCGGCTGAATTGCCTGAAGGGCCGCACGTCGTCACCTCCGGCACCGCCAGCGTGGACGCCACGCCGGATATCGCCACCCTGGCGATCGAAGTGAGCGTTTCCTCCAAAGACGCCGCCCAGGCGAAGAAGCAGGTGGACGAGCGCGTGGCGCAGTACTTTGATTTCCTGCAGAAAAACAACATCGAGAAGAAAGACATCAGCGCCGCCAACCTGCGCACCCAGCCGGAATACGATTACCTGAAAACCGGCGAGTCGGTGCTGAAGGGCTACCGGGCGGTGCGTCAGGTGCAGGTTACCCTGCGCCAGTTGGACAAGCTGAACGAGCTGCTGGACGGCGCGCTGAAATCCGGCCTGAACGAGATCCGCGCGGTGGAGCTGGGCGTCGCCAAGCCGGACGTGTATCGCGAGCAGGCGCGGCAAAAAGCGATCGAGAACGCGACTCAGCAGGCCGAATCCCTGGCCAAGGGCTTCCACGCCAAGCTGGGGCCGGTGTACAGCATTCGCTACCGGGTCGCCAACTACCAGCCGATGCCGGTGGCGCGGATGTATAAGGCGGCCGGCGCGGCGGCGGAAAACGACGCGGCGCAAACCTATGAACAGCAAAGCATTCACTTCGACGATCAGGTGGATGTGGTGTTCGAGCTGCAGCGCAACGCCGCGCAGTAAGGGTGTTGTCATGAAGAAAAGGTTCGCTGCGGCGAACCTTTTTTCGTTTTAATCCTGGCGCAGCACCTGGTGACCGTGCTCCAGCAACGCGTCGGTCACTTTACGCATCATGCGGCTCTCCGGCGCGAAGCGGTGCCAGTACAGCATGCGGCGCTGGTACAGCCCCGGCGTCAAATCGATCAGTTCGCCGGATGCCAGCTCCTTTTCGATCTGCAGATGTGGGATCATACAGCAGGTGGTGCCCTGACGGGCCAGCTGCACGAAGGCTTCCGATGAGTTCACGATATGGCAGGGCACGCTGCCCGGCGACAGATCGAAGTTCTGCTGCAGAAATGCCTGGTGCATGTCGTCGAGATGATCGAAGGCCACCGCCGGCGCTTTCAACAGCGCGGAGCGGGTGACGCCGTTCGGGAAATAGCGCTCGGCGAAGCCGCTGGAGGCCACGAACAGGTAGTCCAGCGCCCCCAGCCGATCCACCAGGCAGCTCGGCAGCGGCTGCGGCTGAATACTCACCGCGCCCACCACCTCACCACGGCGCAGCCGCTCCTGGGTGCGGGTTTCATCTTCCACCTGCAGGTTCAGACGAATGGGGGAGTCCGCCAGCACCGGCTTCAGCGCCGGCAGCAGCCAGGTCGCCAGACTGTCGGCGTTGACCGCCAGCGACAGCAGCAGCGGCGTATCGACGCCGGTGTCGTTGCCCAGCCACTCTTCTTCCAGCAGCTCCACCTGATGCAGCAGCGCCAGCAGCTTTTGCCCCTGTTCGGTCGGGCGCGGCGGCACGGTGCGGACCAGCAGCGGTTGGCCGAACAGGTTTTCCAGCTGTTTGATGCGTTGGGATACCGCCGATTGCGTGATGCAGAGTTTTTGCGCGGCGCGCTCGAAGCCGCGCTCACGGATCACCGCGTCCAGCGCTTGCAGCGTACGATAGTCTGGGCGTTTCATCGGAAAGATATCCCTTAAATTAGAATGATACCGGCACTATGCCACATTTTGCGTGCGGCGCAGGTGGAAAAATCACGCCTCCAGCTCGCCGCCAAGCGGGTAAAAATGCGGGCTGCGGTAAATAAGTGTGATCCTGCCGGCGTGAAAAACAGCGTTTTACCCTATAATACGCACACGTTTTCGTACAGAGGCAAGGGACATATTATGACGCAGGATGAACTGAAAAAAGCGGTGGGCTGGGCGGCGCTGGAATACGTGACGCCGGGCACCATCGTCGGGGTGGGCACCGGCTCTACCGCCGCCCACTTTATTGACGCGCTGGGCTCCATCAAGCACCAGATTGAAGGCGCGGTGTCCAGCTCAGACGCCTCCACCGCCAAGCTAAAAAGCCTCGGCATCCATGTGTTCGACAGCAACGAAGTGGACTCGCTCGATATCTACGTGGACGGCGCGGACGAAATCAACGGCCACATGCAGATGATCAAAGGCGGCGGCGCGGCGCTGACGCGCGAGAAGATCATCGCCGCCATCGCCAAGAAATTCATCTGCATCGTCGACGCCAGCAAGCAGGTGGACGTGCTGGGCAAATTCCCGCTGCCGGTGGAAGTGATCCCGATGGCCCGCTCCTATGTGGCGCGTGAGCTGGTGAAACTGGGCGGCCTGCCGGAGTATCGCCAGAACGTAGTGACCGACAACGGCAACGTGATCCTCGATGTGCATAACCTGAACATCACCGACGCTATCGCGCTGGAGAACAAGATCAACGGCATCGCCGGCGTGGTGACCGTGGGGCTGTTCGCCAACCGCGGCGCGGACGTGGCGCTGGTCGGCACCCCGGAAGGCGTGAAAGTGGTCAAATAAGCCTCTGCGGCCTGTGGCCCGGCTGTGCCGGGCCGCATATTTCTTCGGTTAAAACATCTTTTCTAAAAAGCGGCAAATTTGGTGACTTATGTCACATTGTGAAAACTGACTCCCCAAAGCTTCTGCCGAAAACTTTCCCTATGGCATTTTCTGCCGTAAACCGCCATCAACGCTGCGCCTTGTCCTGCCGGGCAGGCAATCGTTTGTATTGCCGCCTGCGTTATTTTTGTTATGTTGGATGGGAGCTGTGTCGTCACAGCCGCTTCTGAAGTCTGAACATAGGGTCGGGTAAATGGCAAAAGTATCATTGGAGAAAGACAGGATTAAATTCCTGTTGGTGGAAGGGGTTCATCAGAGCACGGTCGATAATTTGCGTGCCGCCGGTTATACCAACATCGAATACCACAAGGGTGCGTTAGACACCGAATCGCTGAAGGCCTCCATCCGCGATGCGCACTTCGTCGGCATCCGATCGCGCACGCATCTGACCGAAGAGGTGTTCGCCGCCGCAGAAAAACTGGTGGCGGTGGGCTGCTTCTGCATCGGCACCAACCAGGTTGACCTGAAAGCGGCGACCAAACGCGGCATTCCGGTCTTCAACGCCCCGTTCTCCAATACCCGATCCGTGGCCGAAATGGTGCTGGGCGAGCTGCTGTTGATGCTGCGCGGCATTCCGGCCGCCAACGCCAAGGCGCACCGCGGCGTGTGGCACAAACTGGCCGTGGGCTCCTATGAAGCGCGCGGCAAAAAACTGGGCATCATCGGCTACGGCCATATCGGCACCCAGCTGGGCATTCTGGCCGAAGGGCTGGGCATGAAGGTGTTCTTCTACGATATCGAGAACAAGCTGCCGTTGGGCAACGCGCAACAGGTGCGTCATCTGTCCGATCTGCTCAATATGAGCGACGTGGTGACGCTGCACGTGCCGGAAACGCTGGCGACCAAGAATATGATGGGGGCGGAAGAGCTGGCGCTGATGAAGCCGGGCGCTATTCTGATCAACGCCTCGCGCGGCACCGTGGTGGATATCCCCGCGCTGTGCGACGCGCTGGCCAGCAATCACCTGGCGGGGGCGGCGATCGACGTCTTCCCGGAAGAACCGGCGACCAACAGCGATCCGTTCAACTCGCCGCTATGTGAGTTCGATAACGTGCTGCTGACGCCGCACATCGGCGGTTCCACTCAGGAAGCGCAGGAAAACATCGGCGACGAAGTGGCCGGCAAGCTGGCGAAATATTCCGATAACGGTTCGACCCTGTCGGCGGTCAACTTCCCGGAAGTGTCGTTGCCGGCGCATGGCCCGAACGCCAGCCGTCTGCTGCACATCCATGAAAACCGTCCGGGCGTGCTGACGCAGATTAACCAGATCTTCGCCGAAGAGGGGGTTAACATCGCCGCGCAGTATCTGCAAACCGGGCCGGAAATTGGCTATGTGGTGATCGACATCGAAGCGGAAACCGCGCGCGCCGACGCCGCGCTGCAGCGCATGAAGGCCATCGACGGCACCATTCGCGCCCGTCTGCTGTTCTGATTCGGCGGCTCGCCGCAACGAAAAAGGCCGGAGCGATCCGGCCTTTTGCTATTTGGGCTCCCGCCACGCCCAGCTGCAGAGCGGGGTGAGGATTTCCGGCAGCGGGATATCCCAGTGTTCGGTCGGCAGGTGCTCCACCTGCTGGCAATCATGGGCCAGACCTATGGGATAGGGGCCGCCGCTGCGCCAGTTTTGCAGGGTGCGATCGTAAAAGCCGCCGCCCATGCCCAGACGCTGTCCGGTATGATCGAATGCTACCAGCGGCGTCAGCACCACCTCCAGTTCACCCAGCGGCAACACCTGGCGCACATCGAGACGCGGCTCGAGAATATTGAAGCGATTGCGCACCAGCGGCGTTTCCGGCGCATAGCGCAGGAACAACAGGTGTCCCGGGCTGAACGGATGCAGCACCGGCAGGTAAACCCGTTTGCCGAGCGTCCACAGACGCTCGATCAGCGGCCCGGTATCGAGTTCGCCGTCAAACGACAGGAAGACCGCGATGTTGTGCGCCGCTTGAATGCGCGCGTGTGCGGTGAGGCGTTCGGTTATCTTTTCTGCGGCAAAGCGTTGCTGCTCGGGCGTAAGCTCGCGCCGACGTTGGCGAATGAGTTGACGAATGGCTTGGCGCTGCTGCGCGAATTGGGATTGAAAAGACATCGTATCAGGCTTGCTCAGTGTGGCGTTCAGCACACAAAACCGCTGAGAAGGGGAATCTCCGAGATGCCGTCGCAGGCTGTAACCCTTGAACCCATGGTTCAAGGTGAACGTGCCGTCGCAATCTTAAGGCTTCTCGGCGCACCGAGCGTGCTCACCGATCGCGGAGCAACACATTCTGTTTGTACTAAATATCGGCTCAGGGGACTGGCCCGCTGGCGAACATCTCAGAGAAATTTTGTACTCGTTGCCGAAAACTTGGCTTTCAACAACTTAAGTTATTCGAATTGTGCATCCTGACGTTCAGAGATGCGACCTTGTTCAAGCAGCGCTTGTTCAATGGTCTGCTGCAGCATCCGTATGCGTTGTTCCATATTGGACGCATAGTCACGGGTTTTCAACCGTTCTTGAGCAAGTTCGTGACAGACGTTCAATGCCGCGATGAAAACCAGTTGCTCAGTATTGGAGACTCTAGTGCGAACTTTAAGATCTTGCAACCGTTGGTTAAGATCGTCCGCCGCCATATTCAACGCATCTTGTTGTTCTGGCGGGCAATTGACTCTTAACGAGCGGCCAAAAATTTGAATATCTACCGGTTGTGCAGACATGCCACCTTCCTGCCTAAATTTCGCGCCAGCCTTGTCCGCCCGGGCCGGGCCGTCAAAGCGGGCGCCACTATATATACCTCGGTACCAAGATACAACCCCTTTTTCAGTACCTGGTTGTAATCTACTGTGGCGGACATTGCCAGTCAAAAAAGGGTTTCAAAATGCGTATTTACCGCACTTTCGTCACCCGCCGGCGCAGTGTGAAACCTGCCACATCGCGATTATAACTAGCCACTGAGGTGTCGCGCTTATCTGGTATAGCGACGGACCTTGGTGGTAGCATAACACGAACTTATCCTGCCAACGATGACGAATGCGCATGTCTATACAGAATACATTTCCAAGTTACCAATCTTTGACCGTGGCCCTCAACCAGCAGTCGGTGGCGCTGACCGCGGCAGAAATGCACGGCCTGATCAGCGGCCTGCTGTGCGGCGGCAGCCGTGACGCCGGCTGGCAGGCGCTGGTGCACGATCTGACCAACGAAGGCGTCGCCTTCCCGCAGGCGCTCAGCCAACCGTTGCAGCAGCTGTATGAAGCGACGCGTGACACGCTGGAAGATGACGAATTCCTGTTCCAACTGATGCTGCCTGAAGGGGAGATCGTCAGCGTGTTCGATCGCGCCGACGCGCTGGCCGGTTGGGTCAACCACTTCCTGCTCGGTCTGGGCATGATGCAGCCGAAGCTGGCTCAGGTGAAAGACGAAGTCGGTGAAGCGATCGACGATCTGCGCAATATCGCGCAGCTGGGCTACGACGAAGACGAAGATCAGGAAGAATTGGAACAGTCGTTGGAAGAAGTGGCGGAGTATGTGCGGGTCGCCGCCATCATGTGCCACGGCGAATTCACCCGTCATAAACCGACGGCGCCGGAAAATATCAAACCGACGCTGCACTAAACGTTCTATCGCCCTTCCGCCGGCGGTGCGGATGGCATGATTTCAGGAGAAGGTAATGACTCAGCAGGAATTCAACAACCGCCGCCAGGCGCTGTTGGCGAAAATGGCGCCGGCCAGCGCGGCGGTTATTTTCTCTGCGCCGGAAACGACGCGCAGTGCAGATTCAGACTATCCCTACCGGCAGAACAGCGATTTTTGGTACCTGACCGGCTTCAATGAGCCGGAAGCGGTGCTGGTGCTGATTAAAAGCGATGAAACGCACAACCACAGCGTGTTGTTCAACCGGGTGCGCGATTTGACGGCGGAAATCTGGTTTGGCCGCCGCCTGGGGCAAGACGCCGCACCGGCAAAGCTGGGCGTGGATCGCGCGCTGCCGTTCGATGAAATCAATGACCAACTGCACCTGCTGCTCAACGGCCTGGATGCGGTCTACCACGCGCAGGGCGAATACGCCTATGCCGATCAGATCCTGTTCAGCGCGCTGGACAAGCTGCGCAAGGGGTTCCGCCAGAACCTGCAGGCGCCGGCCACCGTTACCGACTGGCGGCCGTGGCTGCACGACATGCGGCTGTTCAAGTCGCCGGAAGAGCTGGCGGTGATGCGCCGCGCCGGTGAGATCAGCGCGCTGGCGCACACCCGCGCGATGGAAAAATGCCGTCCGGGCATGTTCGAATACCAGCTGGAAGCGGAAATTCATCATGAGTTCACCCGCCTCGGCGCCCGTTACCCGTCTTACAACACCATCGTCGGCAGCGGCGAAAACGGTTGTATCCTGCACTACACCGAGAACGAGAGCCAGATGCGCGACGGCGATCTGGTGTTGATCGACGCGGGCTGCGAGTACCAGGGATACGCCGGCGACATCACCCGCACCTTCCCGGTCAACGGCAAGTTCAGCCGGCCGCAGCGCGCGGTGTACGACATTGTGCTGGCGTCGCTGCAGCGCGCTTTGGAACTGTTCAAACCCGGCACCAGCATTCGCGAAGTCAATGACGAAGTGGTGCGCATCATGGTGGTCGGGCTGGTGGAGCTGGGCGTATTGAAAGGTGAAGTCGACCTGCTGATCGCCGAGCAGGCGCACCGTCAGTTCTTCATGCACGGGCTGAGCCACTGGCTGGGTCTCGACGTGCACGACGTTGGCCACTACGGCACGCCGAGCCGCGATCGGCTGCTGGAGCCGGGCATGGTGCTGACCGTGGAGCCGGGGCTGTACATCGCGCCGGATGCGGACGTGCCGGCGGAGTACCGCGGCATCGGCATCCGCATCGAGGACGATATCGTGATCACCGCCGACGGCAATGAAAACCTGACCGCCACCGTGGTGAAAGACGCCGATGCCATCGAGGCTTTGATGGCGGCGGCAAGGTCGTAGCATGAGCGTTATTATCGTTGGCGGGGGTATGGCGGGCGCGACGTTGGCGCTGGCCATTTCGTCGCTCACTCAGGGAAGAATGGCGGTGGATCTGGTCGAGGCGACCCGGCCGGACGACCGCAGCCATCCGGGCTTTGACGCCCGCGCCATCGCACTGGCGCAGGGCACCTGCCAACAGCTGGCGCGCATCGGCGTTTGGCCGGCGCTGCGCGATTGCGCTATGCCGATCACTCAGGTGCACGTCAGCGATCGCGGGCACGCCGGGTTTGTGAATCTGCAGGCGCAAGATTATCAGGTCGATGCGCTCGGCCAGGTGATCGAACTGCACGACGCCGGGCAGCGGTTGTTCGCGCTGCTGGCCAAGGCGCCCGGCGTTACGCTGCACTGCCCGGCGCGGGTGGTGGACGTGATTCGCACCGCAGAGCGGGCGGAAGTGCTGCTGGACAACGGCCAGCGTCTGCGCGGGCAATTGCTGGTGGCGGCCGACGGCTCGCGCTCTGCGCTGGCGCAAGCCTGCAATATGCAGTGGCGGCAGGAGGACTATCCGCAGTTCGCCACCATCGCCAACGTCACCACGGCGGAAGATCCGCAGGGGCGCGCCTTTGAGCGCTTTACTCGCTATGGGCCGCTGGCGCTGTTGCCGATGTCGCAGGGGCGCAGTTCACTGGTATGGTGCCATGCGCGCGAAGATCGCGCCCAGGTGGATGCCTGGGACGACGAGCGGTTTATCGCCGAGCTGCAACAAGCCTTCGGCTGGCGGCTGGGGCGCATCCTCAAAGCCGGTAAACGGCACAGTTACCCACTCGGTCTGCTGACCGCCGATCGCCATGTCAGCCACCGGCTGGCGCTGGTGGGCAACGCGGCGCAAACGCTGCATCCTATCGCCGGGCAGGGGTTCAACCTTGGCCTGCGCGACGTGATGTCGCTGGCGGAAACGCTGGCGGAAGCGGCAGACAGCGGCGAAGACGCCGGCGGTTACGCACTGCTGAGCCGTTATCAGCAGCGGCGGCAAAACGATCAGCGGGCGACGATCGGCGTGACCGACGGGTTGATTCATCTGTTCGCCAACCGTTATGGCCCGCTGGTGATCGGCCGCAATCTGGGGCTGATGGCGATGGAACGTTTGCCGGCGATACGCGATGCCTTCGCCAAGCGTACGCTGGGCTGGGTGGAACGTTAGAGACATGGTCGGGCGCTTTAACGCGCCCAAAACGCGGCGCGGCAAGGCGTCGCGCGTTATTTAAGGAAATCGAGCAGCATGCAATCATTTGACGTGATTATCGCCGGTGGCGGTATGGTGGGGCTGGCGTTGGCCTGCGGCCTGCAGGGCAGCGGACTGCGCGTGGCGGTGCTGGAGCAGCGCCAGCCGGAGATGGCGCCGCCGTCGGAACAGCCGGCCCTGCGCGTCTCCGCCATCAATGCCGCCAGCGAGCGGTTGCTGCAGCACATCGGCGTGTGGGACGACATTCTCCAGCTGCGCGCCAGCGCCTATAACGCGATGGAAGTGTGGGATCGCGACAGCTTCGGCAAAATCGCCTTCCGCGGCGACGAGTGCGGCTTCAGCCATCTCGGCCACATCATCGAAAATTCGGTGATCCAGCAGGCGCTATGGAAACGCGCCGAAAGCCTGTCGGACATCACGCTGATTACCCCGGCCGCGCTCAAGCAGGTGGCGTGGGGCGAGAACGACGCCTTCGTCACGCTGGAGGACGGCCGCATGCTGACCGCCCGGTTGGTGATTGGCGCCGACGGCGCCCAGTCGTGGCTGCGCCAGCATGCCGATATCCCGCTCACCTTCTGGGATTACCGCCACCACGCGCTGGTGGCCACCGTTCGCACCGAAGAACCGCATCAGGCGACGGCGCGGCAAATTTTCCACGGCGACGGCATTCTGGCGTTCCTGCCGTTCAGCGATCCGTATTTGAGCTCTATCGTCTGGTCGGTGACGCCGGAAGAAGCCGAAAGGCTCAAACGGCTGGAACCGGCGCAGTTCAACCGCGAACTGGCGATGACCTTCGACATGCGCCTGGGGGCTTGCAGCCTGGAAAGCGAACGGCTGGCGTTCCCGTTGACCGGCCGCTATGCGCGCAGCTTCGCAGCGCACCGCCTGGCGCTGGTGGGCGATGCGGCGCATACCGTGCATCCGTTGGCCGGCCAGGGCGTTAACCTGGGCTTCATGGACGCCGCCGAGCTGATTTCCGAACTGCGCCGCCTGCAGCGGCAGGGCAAGGATATCGGCCAGCACCTCTATCTGCGCCGTTATGAGCGCCGCCGCAAACATGGCGCGGCGGTAATGCTGGCCAGCATGCAGGGTTTCCGCGAACTGTTCGACGGCAATCACCCGGCCAAAAAGCTGCTGCGCGACGTGGGCCTGCGGCTGGCGGACAGCCTGCCGGGCGTCAAACCGAAGCTGGTGCGTCAGGCGATGGGCCTGAACGATCTGCCCGAGTGGCTTGCCTGATCCCTTCCTTCTGCGAGCCCTCATCGGGCTCGCGCTTCTCGCCTTATGCCATCGTCTTTCCTTATATAACCCTTCATTTGAAATAATCTAATTTCAGCCGCTTTTTATCATTACTTTTTCTAATCCCATGCTCGGTTATCAAAAGTCCGGATCCCATGTGAGGCCATAGGTTTGTTATATAAGTTCGGCGTTTTGCCGCTTTAATTGTTAATTTTGTGCCTTAAGGCGCATTTTTCCAGTGAAAAACTCTGCACACTAGCCCGGCGTTTTACCGCCCCGGAACGGCGATGAGCCTATTTTAACTTATGGTTAATGTGGTCGTTCGGTGATAAGTTCGAGGGAAAGGTATCGTTTGCGTCACGGCGGTTACACGCAGTTTCCGCCCGTCCCGGCGCAGCATTTGTGTTGAGCAGTCAGTGCGCCATGGCGATCGGGCCGCGAGCCAGGCTCCGCCGCATTGCGTGGCAGCACCCTAACTTCTAGCGACGAGTGGAAAGAGGGAAAAGATGGCAAAGCAAACCCCACTGTACGACCAGCACGTGGCGTGCGGTGCGCGCATGGTAGATTTTCACGGCTGGATGATGCCGCTGCATTACGGCTCGCAGCTCGATGAGCACCACGCGGTGCGTCAGGATGCCGGCATGTTCGACGTGTCTCACATGACCATTGTGGATCTGCACGGCGCCCGCACCCGCGAGTTCCTGCGCTACCTGCTGGCGAACGACGTCGCCAAACTGACCCAACCCGGCAAAGCGCTGTATACCGGCATGCTGAATGCCTCCGGCGGCGTGATCGACGACCTGATCGTTTATTTCCTCACTGAAGACTATTTCCGCCTGGTGGTGAACTCCGCCACGCGTGACAAAGACCTGGCCTGGATTGAAGAGCACGCCGCGCCGTATGGCGTCGCGCTGACGGTGCGCGACGATCTGGCGCTGATCGCAGTGCAGGGCCCACAGGCCAAAGAGCGTGCCGCCACGCTGTTCACCCCGGAGCAAAAAAGCGCGGTCGAAGGCATGAAGCCATTCTTCGGCGTGCAGGCCGGCGAACTGTTCATCGCCACCACCGGTTACACCGGCGAGGCCGGCTATGAGATCGCGCTGCCGAAAGAGCAGGCGGCGGATTTCTGGCAAAAATTGCTGGCCGCGGGCGTCAAGCCGGCCGGTCTGGGCGCGCGCGACACCCTGCGCCTGGAAGCGGGCATGAACCTCTACGGGCAAGAGATGGATGAAGGCGTTTCGCCGCTGGCCGCCAACATGGGCTGGACCATCGCCTGGCAGCCGGAAGATCGCCGTTTCATCGGCCGCGAAGCGCTGGAACAACAGCGCGAGCAGGGTACCGAGCAACTGGTCGGCTTGATCATGACGGAAAAAGGCGTATTACGTAATGAGCTGCCGGTGCGTTTCACCGACGCGGCGGGGCAAACCCACGAAGGCGTGATCACCAGCGGCTCGTTCTCTCCGACGCTGGGCTTCAGCATCGCGCTGGCGCGCGTGCCGGCAGGCATCGGCGAGCAGGCTATCGTGCAGATCCGCAACCGTGAAATGCCGGTCAAAGTGACCAAGCCCGGTTTCGTTCGCGCCGGCAAGCCGCTGACAAATTGATTTTTTATTGATTGATTCTTTTATTTCTTCGAAGGAGTAACCGGCGATGAGCAATGTGCCAACAGAATTGAAATACGCATCCTCCCACGAGTGGGTTCGTGCAGAAGGTAACGGCGTTTACACCGTAGGCATCACCGAACATGCGCAGGAACTGCTGGGCGATATGGTGTTTGTCGATCTGCCGGAAGTGGGCCGCAGCGTCGCCGCCGGTGAAGATTGCGCCGTGGCGGAATCCGTCAAGGCGGCATCGGACATTTACGCGCCAATCAGCGGCGAAATCGTGGCGGTGAACGGCGAGCTGGAAAGCTCTCCGGAACTGGTGAACAGCGAACCTTACGGTGACGGCTTCCTGTTCCAGATTAAAGCCTCCGACGAAGGCGAGCTGGCGAACCTGCTGGATGCCGCAGCTTATCAGGCCTCGATCGACGAGTAATCGTGACCACGCCCCAGGCCTTTCGGCCGGGGCGTTTTAGTTACCGTTCAAGCTATATCCCGTATCACGCAAGCATTCAGGAATTTGTAGCAATGACTCAGACACTCAGCCAACTCGAACACAGCGAAGCGTTCATTGAACGCCACATCGGCTCTTCTGCGGAACAACGCCAGGAGTTGCTGGCAGCGGTGGGCGCTCGCTCGCTCAGCGCGCTGATCCAACAGATTGTGCCGGCGGACATTCAGCTGCCGGGGCCGCCGCCGGTCGGCGACGCGGCGACCGAACATCAGGCGTTGGCTGAGCTGAAGGCGATCGCCTCGCAGAATCAGCGCTACAAATCCTATATCGGCATGGGCTACAGCGCCGTGCTGACGCCGCCGGTGATCCTGCGCAACATGCTGGAAAACCCGGGCTGGTACACCGCTTACACCCCTTATCAGCCGGAAGTGTCGCAGGGCCGTCTGGAAGCGCTGCTGAACTTCCAGACCGTGACCCTCGATCTGACCGGTCTGGATCTGGCCTCCGCTTCGCTGCTGGATGAAGCGACCGCCGCCGCCGAGGCGATGGCGTTGGCCAAACGCGCCAGCAAGCTGAAAGACGCCAACCGTTTCTTCGTGGCTGACGACGTGCATCCGCAGACGCTGGACGTGGTACGCACCCGCGCCGAAACCTTCGGCTTCGACGTCATCGTCGATAAAGCGGAAAAAGTGCTGGAGCTGGACGGCGTGTTCGGCGTGCTGCTGCAGCAGGTGGGCACTACCGGTGAACTGCACGACTACAGCGCGCTGCTGGCCGAACTGAAATCGCGCAAAATCATCACCAGCGTGGCTGCCGACATCATGGCCCTGGTGCTGCTGACCGCGCCGGGCAAGCAGGGCGCCGACGTGGTGTTCGGCTCCGCGCAGCGCTTCGGCGTGCCGATGGGCTACGGCGGCCCGCACGCCGCCTTCTTCGCCTGCCGCGACGAGTTCAAGCGTTCGATGCCGGGCCGCATTATCGGCGTTTCCCGCGATGCCGCCGGCAACACCGCGCTGCGCATGGCGATGCAGACTCGCGAGCAACATATCCGCCGCGAGAAAGCCAACTCGAATATCTGTACCTCGCAGGTGCTGCTGGCCAACATCGCCAGCCTGTACGCGGTGTATCACGGCCCGCAAGGCCTGCAGCGCATCGCCGGGCGCATCCATCGCCTGACCGATATTCTGGCCGCCGGGCTGCAGAAGGCCGGCCTGACGCTGCGTCACCACACCTGGTTCGACACCCTGACCGTCGAAGTGAAGGACAAGGCCGCCGTGCTGGAGCGCGCGCTGAGCTTCGGCATCAACCTGCGTACCGACATTCACGGCGCCGTCGGCATCACGCTGGATGAAGCCACCTCGCGTGAAGACGTGCAAACGCTGTTCGCACTGCTGGCCGGCGACAATCACGGTCTGGACATCGACGCGTTGGACGCGGCGGTGAGCAAAAACAGCCAATCGATCCCGGCCGCCATGCTGCGCCAGGATCCGATCCTGACCCACCCGGTATTCAACCGCTATCACAGCGAAACCGAGATGATGCGTTACATGCATCGCTTGGAGCGCAAGGATCTGGCGCTGAACCAGGCGATGATCCCGCTGGGTTCCTGCACCATGAAATTGAACGCCGCGGCGGAAATGATCCCGATCACCTGGCCTGAATTCTCAGAGTTGCATCCGTTCTGCCCGCCAGAGCAGGCGGCCGGTTACCAGCAGATGATCGGCCAACTGTCCCAGTGGCTGGTGCAGCTGACCGGCTATGACGCGGTGTGCATGCAGCCGAACTCCGGCGCGCAGGGCGAATACGCCGGCCTGCTGGCGATCCGCCGCTACCACGAAAGCCGCAACGAAGCGGGCCGCCACGTCTGTCTGATCCCGAGCTCGGCACACGGCACCAACCCGGCCTCCGCCCAGATGGCGGGTATGAGCGTGGTGGTGGTGGCCTGCGACAAGAACGGCAACATCGATCTGCACGATCTGCGCGTCAAGGCGGAGCAGGCAGGCGAAGAACTCTCTTGCATCATGGTGACCTACCCGTCGACCCACGGCGTGTATGAAGAAACCATCCGTGAAGTGTGCCAGATCGTGCATCAGTTCGGCGGTCAGGTGTATCTGGATGGCGCCAACATGAACGCCCAGGTGGGCATCACCACGCCAGGCTACATCGGCGCGGATGTTTCGCATCTCAACCTGCATAAGACCTTCTGTATCCCGCACGGCGGCGGCGGCCCGGGCATGGGTCCGATCGGCGTGAAAGCACACCTGGCGCCGTTCGTGCCGGGCCACAGCGTGGTGCAGATCGACGGCGTGACCACCCAGCAGGGCGCGGTCTCCGCGGCGCCGTTCGGCAGCGCCTCCATCTTGCCTATCAGCTGGATGTACATCCGCATGATGGGCGCGGAGGGCCTGAAGCAGGCCAGCCAGATGGCGATCCTGAACGCCAACTACATCGCCACCCGTTTGAAAGACGCGTACCCGATTCTGTATACCGGCCGCGATCACCGCGTGGCGCACGAATGTATCCTCGATATTCGTCCGCTGAAGGAAGAGACCGGCATCAGCGAAATGGACATCGCCAAGCGCCTGATCGACTTCGGTTTCCATGCCCCGACCATGTCGTTCCCGGTGGCGGGCACGCTGATGGTCGAGCCGACCGAATCGGAAAGCAAGGTGGAGCTGGATCGCTTTATCGATGCGATGCTGGCGATCCGCAGCGAAATCGACCGCGTCGCCAAGGGCGAATGGCCGCTGGAAGACAACCCGCTGGTGAATGCGCCGCACGTGCAGGCGGAGCTGGTCAACGACTGGCAGCATCCGTACAGCCGCGAACTGGCGGTGTTCCCGGTGGCCGGCGTACGCGAGAACAAGTACTGGCCGAGCGTTAAGCGTCTGGACGACGTGTACGGTGACCGTAACCTGTTCTGCTCTTGCGTGCCGATGAGCGATTACGAATAACACGTTCGGCAAAGTTTGTGTTCGGGGGACACCGCATCATGCGGTGTCCCTTTTTATTTTATAGCGGCCTATTCTTTCCTGTACGTTCCCACGATTTGAGGAGTCACCATGCAAGCGGCAATCGTAACAGCGCTGGGGCAACCCCCGGTTTTCGGCACCTTTGAGGAACCTCAGGCGCAGACGAATGAAGTGCCGATCGACGTTCTGGCGGCCGGCATCAAACAGCTGGATCGCGCCACCGTCGCCGGAACCCACTATTCCAGCCCGAAGCAATTGCCGATCGTGCCCGGCACCGATGGCGTGGGCCGTACGGCGGACGGGCAACGGGTGTACTTCGCCTCTTTCCGTCGCCCTTACGGCGCGATGGCAGAGCGCAGCGTCGCGTCCTGGACGGTGCCGGTGCCGGCGACGGTGGACGACGCCACGGCGGCCGCGCTGATCAATCCGGCCTTCGCCGCCTGGCTGCCGCTGCGCTGGCGGGCGGATCTGCAGCCCGGTGAAACGGTGCTGATCATCGGCGCCACCGGCACCTCGGGCAAGCTGGCGGTCGCGGCGGCGCGTCAGGCGGGGGCCGGACGCATTGTTGCCGCCGGCCGTCGACTGAGCGTGCTGGAGGCATTGGGTGTAGACGCCACGGTGGATCTGAGCCTGCAGGGCGAGGCGCTGACGCAGGCCTTCGCGGCGGCGGCGGGGCCGGGCGGTTATCAGGTGATCGTCGATTACATTTGGGGCCCGGCGACTGAAGCGCTGCTGGCAACGCTCAACAATCACGATCTCTCGTCTTACGCCGGCGGACGCGGCATTCGCTTGGTCAACGTCGGTTCGATGGCCGCGCCGGACATCCGGCTGCCGGCGGCGGTGTTGCGCAGCAATCAGCTGCAGATCCTCGGCAGCGGCACCGGCAACTTTCCGCCGATCCCGGAGATGCAGCGCTACGCGACCGAGATTTTGGCGCTGGCGGCGACCGGAGCGCTCACTATCGAGACGCAGGAGCACGCGTTGGCGGAGATCGCCGAGGTGTGGGATATGAACAAGAAAAGCGACGTGCGTTCGGTGATGCGCATCGCCCGTTAACCCCGGCCGCTAGCGGCAAGGGCAGACCAGGTGAATGTCTTCCGGCTCACGGGCGAACAATTCGGTATCCGGCTGTTCGATGAGCCGGCAGCCCTGCGCCAGATAGAAGTCTACGGTGCTTTTATTGGGGATGGAGGAGACATACAGCCCGGCGGCGCCGTCTTGCGCCGCCTGACGCAGGCAGAGCTGGAACAGCTGCCTGCCTAACCCCTGGCCGCGTTTGTGCGCGCTGACGTAAAAGAACAGCAGCTGGCGCAGATCCCGCTGTGGGCCGCGCGGCTCGGTGTCCAGCGCCGCCGCCGCCACGATCTCCTCGCCTTCGAACAGCGCGAAGAACGCGCCGCCGCGATCGAAGCACGCTGCGTGGATTGGCGTATAGGTTTCCCGATCGTGCGGATCCCAGCCGCGCACGTCGTAG
Source organism: Serratia sp. CY37869 (assembly GCF_052168895.1). Classification (NCBI taxonomy): domain Bacteria; kingdom Pseudomonadati; phylum Pseudomonadota; class Gammaproteobacteria; order Enterobacterales; family Yersiniaceae; genus Serratia; species Serratia sp. CY37869. The sequence goes on along the minus strand of NZ_JBJNLU010000003.1, from coordinate 187,386 downwards.
TACTCCGCATAGGATTGCAACTTGCCGTCCTGCAGGCGATACAGAGTGTCGATAACTTCGCTGCGGTCGATATCCCATAGCCGGTCGAGTTGCTGCCGTTGCAGCAGAACAGGGGCAATCATGGTCGTTGTTCACTCTCAGTCTGTGGCCGATAACTTTCCGGCAAATCGATGATGAAGCCGATGCCGCGATCGTCAAGGCCTTCGGTGACGCGCAGCTGCGCGCCGATTTTGTCGGCCAGGTTTCGGGCGATGGCCAATCCGAGCCCGCTGCCGGTTTGCTGCGTGCCGGGCACGCGGTAAAAGCGTTCAAACAGGCGGGAATGGTGTTCTTCGCTCACCCCCGGGCCGTTATCGCGCAACGTAATATAGCAGCCGAGCGGCGCCAGCGAGCGGATATTAGCCTCGATGCGGCTGCCGGGCGGCGCGTACTTGAGCGCGTTATCCAGCAGGTTGGTGAAGATGGCGATCAGCGCATGGCGGTCGGTACTCACCACCACATCCTCGCTGCCGTCGAGCGACAGTTCGACATCTTTCTCCAGCGCATAGGGGACGTGCTGCGCGATGCATTTGCCGATCTCCGCATAGATATCCACCGCCTCAATCTTCAGCGGAAAATCTTCCGCCTCCAGCTTGGCCAGGTTGATCAGCTGGCGTGACAGCGACGCCGCGCGATCCAGCCCTTGCTGCATGTCGCCGATGATTTCCCGGCGCTCCTGCTGCTCGCTGACCTGGGTCAGCAAATGTAGCTGCGCCAGCACGGCGGCGATCGGCGTGCGCAGCTCGTGCGCGGCGTCGGCCATAAAGCGTTTCTCGCGCTGATTGGCCGCGTCGATGCGCGCCATCAGTTTGTTGACCTCCATCACCACCGGCCGGATTTCCTGATACTGCTCACTGACGTTGAGCGGCGACAGGTTGCCAGGCTGGCGATCGGAAATGGTGCGGGCGATCTGGCGCAATGGCCGCAGGCTGAAGTAGGCGGTAAACAGCAAGGTAATGATGATCGCCGCCAGAATGCCCAACAGCGGTACGGCGGTGCTTTCCGCCGGGTTGCCGAACAGCGTGGTGCGATCGTTGAAAGACTCGCCGACGATCACCCGGTACTGGCGCTTTTCGCTCCAGCTGCCGGCAAGGTGCCAGTTGGCGCCGGCGTAATTGACGGAGCCGGACAGCACCGAAGGCGGCAGACGCAGCGGTTCTCCCTGCGTTTGCGAACTGTAAAGCACCCGGCTGTCCCGATCGTAAACCACAAACAGCGGGTGATAGTCGATTTCATCCTGCATGCCGTTATTGATGGAATCAATGTACATGCCTTCAATGGTTTTGATGATGCCGCGGTAATCGATATTATCGGTGCCGGTTTCATCGAGAATATTGGCGATGCCTGCGGCGACGATGCGTTGCTGGTTATCGAAATATTTCTCCATGTCGGGGTAATACCAGTACTTCACCCAGGCGACGAGGATCCCCCACAATAATAAAATGGCCAGGACCTGGAAAATAATGGTGCGCATAAAGAAGGATTTGAAACCGATCATCCCGCTACTCTTTCTTCAGCAAATAGCCAATGCCGCGTACGGTAATGATTCTTTCTTTACCAATCTTGCGGCGTAAATTATGCATGTGTACTTCCAGCGAGTTGCTTTCCACGCTATCGCCGTGGCCGAACAGCCGCTGTTCCAACACCGCTTTGCGCACCACGGTGCCGGCGCAGCGCATCAGTTCGTGCAGCAGGTGATACTCTTTTTTCGACAGCATCAGCAGTTCGTTATCCAGCATGACCTGATGGTTGACCGGATCGAGATACAGCGCGCCGAGGCTCCAGGTTTGAGACGCGAAGCCCGCCATGCGCCGGTTGACCGCTTTGACGCGCGAGATGAGTTCGGGCAGCGCGAAAGGTTTGGCCAGAAAGTCGTCCGCGCCGGAGTCGAGGCTGTTCACCAGGCTCTCGATGCGATCGCGGGCGGTCAGGATGATGATCGGGATATTCTGTCCGGCGGCGCGCCAGGCGACCAGCTTCTGCAAACCGTCGCCGTCCGGCAGCGTGAGATCCAACAGCATCAAATCGAACCCGCCGGGTGAAAGTTTATTTTCCGCGTCGGTGAGCAGGCGCACCCAGCACAAATTAAAGCCGGCCAGCTCCAATGCTCGGCACAGCGCCTTGCCTAATTGCAGGTCGTCTTCCACCAACAGTATGTTCACGTTATTTCCGCTGAGAGCCTTGAGTCGCGATTATCTAACTATAACGCTGGCGGGAAGACAACGAGGAAAACCGCTCTGCCTACGCGTTCTTAAGCAAACCTTAATCTGGCTTTAATCTCGCGTTAAGGGAACGGGGGGGAATTTCAGTTATTTTGCTGCCATTCGAAATCATGGCTGAGGGAGCGAAACATGCAGACTGAAGGTTTCCCGAACGCGGGCGCCTCGCGGCGGCTGATGTATTCAGGCGTGGCGATACTGCTCGTTCTGTTGATGCTGTCTTTTCGCGGTGATGCGCAGAGCCATAGCCACGGCGGCCATCATGCTTCCGCTTTGCAGCGGGTGCATCAGGCGGCGGCGACGGACGCTTACGGCTGCGCCAAGTCGCGCATTAAAAAGCAGCTGCGCCGCCTGGCTCAGCTTTGAAGCGTTTTTTAGGGCGCCGCTCTATACTCTGACGGGCAAACGGAAGGCCTGTGCGCAGGCCGTTGTCGACATCGCCAACCAGAGAAAAAATACGATGATGAAAGTGGCATTGGTGACCGGCGCAAGCCGGGGAATTGGCCGCGCGACCGCTTTGCTGCTGGCCCGGCAGGGCTATGCGGTGGGCGTGAATTACCTGCGCGACGAAAGTGCGGCGCGGCAGGTGGTGGCGGAGATTGAGGCGCAGGGCGGCAAGGCGCTGGCGCTGCAGGCCGACGTGGCCGATGAAGCGCAGGTGATGGCAATGTTCAGGGCGCTGGATGCCGGGCTGGGCACGCTCAGCGCGCTGGTCAACAACGCCGGCATTCTGTTCCGGCAGGCGAACATTGAACAGTTGACCGCCGAGCGCATCAATAAGGTGCTCGGCACCAACGTCACCGGGTATTTCTTGTGTTGCCGCGAGGCGGTGAAGCGCATGGCGCAGCGCCATGGCGGGCAGGGCGGCGCTATCGTCAATGTGTCCTCCGCCGCTTCCCGTTTAGGCGCGCCGGGGGAATATGTGGATTATGCCGCCTCGAAAGGCGCCGTCGATTCGTTGACCATCGGGCTATCGCTGGAGGTGGCGGCGCAGGGCATCCGCGTCAACGGCGTGCGGCCTGGGCTTATCTATACCGAGATACACGCCAGCGGTGGCGAACCCGGCCGGGTGGATCGCGTGAAGGACAGTTTACCGATGCAGCGCGGCGGCCAGCCGCAGGAAGTGGCGGAGGCGATCGCCTGGCTGCTGTCTGACGCCGCGTCTTATGTGACCGGCACCTTTATCGAGGCCGCAGGCGGGCGTTGAACGCATCCGGAGAATTTTGACATCCCTTCGGAGGTGATGTATTTTGATTAAATAACAACCAAAATGTAGTTACAAAAATGTATGTTTATTTTGAATGGAATCAGGATAAAAATCACAGTAACCAGCGCAAACACCGTGTCAGTTTTGAGATAGCGCAACGGGTTTTTCTGGATCCCAACCATTTGGCTGTGCTGGAAAGGATCGAGGATGGAGAAGAACGTTGGCAAACGATCGGTATGGTCGGATCCTGTTTGCTATTGCTGGTGGCACATACGACGATCGAAACGGATGTCGAAGGCGATACAGTAGAGATCGTGCGTATCATTTCAGCACGCAAGGCCGATGCCAAAGAGAGGGGAAGATATGAAGCGCAAAAATTCCGCCAAAAATCTGGCCCATAGCGTACTCCCGCCGTTGACGGAGGAGCAGAAAGCGCAAATTGCTTCACTGAGTGCGTTGCCGGACGAGGGAATCGATTATGCCGATGCGCCGGCGCTGGGGGAAGAAACGTGGCAGACTGCGGTTCAGGGGCGTTTTTATAAGCCGATGAAAGTATCAAAAACCATCCGAATCGATGCGGATGTGTTGGCTTGGCTTCAGCGACCAGGCAAAGGCTATCAGAAACGCCTGAACGCCGTGTTGCGTGAGGCGATGTTGAAAGAGCATGAGCACGAGGAATAATTTGTGTCAGGCGGCTAACGATCCGGTGAGATTCTCACCGGATTTTTTTTGCTGTTTTTTCAGGTAATGCGTTATCAACGCCGGCTGTCTCCTTGCGGCGCTCGGTCAAAACCACACAAACGGTCATTAACGGTCATGGCGCGGAACGTGGAATTGTGACCGTTTACCGTTTCTCTCCTGTCTGTCTCAGGCGGTCGCGCATCATAACTGTCTGTTACTCCACACTTTCGTAATTATTCATTTCATTTCCTTCCCGATTTTTTTGACAACTATCACAGCGCGATCGTTGACCGATCGCGGGGCGATGCGCTTTGCGTCTGCGCGCAAAACGCGGCGCGGCAAATCGATATCGTAATCATCGTCGTGGAGGAGAAAAGAAACATGCTGCCTGTAGAACGTCATCGCTTTATTACCGAAGTCTTGAGCCAGCGCGGCCGCGTGATGGTGCAGGAGGTGGCGCAGCTGTGCCACATCTCTATCGAGACGGCGCGGCGTGATCTGGCCCTGCTGGAACGGCGCGGCCTGCTGCTGCGCAGCCACGGCGGCGCGGTCTTCGTCGAGCCGCCGGCGGTGGAAAAAACCTATGTGCCCGCCGAGATAGATCAGGGGGAGTCCTTCCGCCAGCGCAGCAATGAGTCGCCGGAGCAGAAGACGCGCATCGCCAAACGCGCGCTGGAGTTTATCGCGCCGGGGGATTGCCTGCTGCTGGACAGCAGCTCCACCAGCTGGTTTTTGGCGCGCCAGCTGCCGGATATCTCGCTGGTGGTGCTGACCAACTCGCTGCACATCATCCAGACGCTGGCCTGCAAGGCCAACGTGCGCACCATCGGGCTGGGGGGCGAGTATTCCGCCAAGTACGAGGATTTTATCGGCGTGCTGGCGGAGCAGATGCTGAAAGAGTTCGTGATCAACAAGCTGTTTTTCTCCTGCCACGGCATTTGCCAGGACGGCGGCATCCGCGAGAGCAATGAGCACCATGCGCGGCTGAAGCAACAGATGCTGCTGGCCTCGGAGCGCAAGTTCCTGCTGGTGGACAGCAACAAGTTCGGCCGCCGCTCGTTCGCCCGCATTTGCCATTACCGGGAAATAGATACGCTGATCACCGACAGGCTTGGCGATGACGAGTTTCGTCAGGAATTGGCCTGGAACAACGTCGATGTGATTGAAGTTTCACCCGCCGCGAAAAGGGCGGCGCGATAACAACAACGAAAACCTTTTATTACAGCCAACACTTGTGGAGAGAGAACAATGAAAAAATCCGTACTGGTCGGTCTGTTTGCCTCGCTGCTGCTGTCGGTCTCCGCGCAGGCGGCGGACAAGCTGAAAATGGGCGTGGTGGTGAAGATCGGCGGCATTCCCTGGTTCAACGCCATGGAGGCCGGCATCAAAAGCGAGAGCGCCAAACGCGGCATCGACGCCTGGATGGTCGGGCCGACGGCGGCGGATCCTGCGCTGCAGGTGCGCGCCATCGAGGATCTGATCGCGCAGAAGGTGGACATCATCGGCGTGGTGCCGAACGACGCCCGGGTGCTGGAGCCGGTGCTCAAGCGCGCGCAGGAGGCGGGCATCAAGGTGATCGTGCACGAGTCCCCCGGCCAGAAGTACGCCGACTGGGATTTTGAGCTGGTGGACGCCTCGCAGCACGGGGTCAACCACATGAAAGCGCTGGCCGCCTGCATGAAAGAGCAGGGCAAGTACGCGGTATACGTCGGCAGCCTGACGGTGCCGCTGCACATCACCTGGTCGGACTCGGCCATCAATTACCAGAAGCAGCACTACCCGAACATGCAGCTGGTGGGCGACAAGTTCGGCGTGGGGGAATCGCTGGATGACAGCGTGCGCACCACCAACGATCTGATGGCCAAATATCCCGATCTGAAAGGCGTGCTGGCGTTCGGTTCGCAGGGGCCGATCGGCGCCGGGCGCGCGGTGCTCAACCGCGGCAAAAGCAACGATATCTGCGTCATCGGGCCGTTCAGCCCAGGGCAGGGCGCTTCGCTGGTCAATCGCGGCGCCATCAAGGGCGGTTATATCTGGAACCCGATGGTGGCGGGCGAAGTGTTCGTGCGCATCGCCGACATGATGCACAAGGGCGAAAAAATCACCGATGGCATGACCATCGAAGGCATGGGCAAGGTGCAGGTGGATGCGCAGCAGCACACCATTCTCGGCAATGCCACCGAAAGCCTGGATAAGCAAAACCTGCCGAAGCTGGTGAAGATGGGGCTGTAATCATGGCGATTTCCGGCAATACGGCAACGCGGGGCGCGCCGCTGATCGAACTGCAACAGCTGTCGATGACCTTCGGCGGGCAGCGCGCGCTGAACGATATTTCATTGGCGCTGATGCCGGGGGAGGTGCACTGCCTGGCCGGCACCAATGGCTGCGGCAAGAGTACGTTGATCAAGGCGATCGCCGGCGTGTATCAACCGGATGACGGCAGCCGCATTACCTTCGATGGGCAAACCTTCGGCCGGCTATCGCCGGATCAGGCGCGCGCCTTCGGCATTCAGGTGATCTATCAGGATCTGTCGCTGTTTCCCAACCTGACGGTGGCGGAAAACATCGCCTTTGAGCACAACCTGCACGGGCTATTGGGATGGCACCGCCCGGCGAGGCTGCGGCGCACCGCCGAGCGCCTGCTGCAGGAGCTGAATTTCAATCTCGATCTCGACAAACCGGTAGCGGAACTGCCGATCGCCCAGCGCCAGCAGGTGGCGATTTGCCGCGCGCTGGTGGCGCAGGCACGGCTGGTGATCATGGATGAACCGACCGCCTCGCTGACCCGCACCGAGGTCAATCAGCTGCTGCGCACGGTGGATTATTTGAAAGCGCAGGGCATCTGCGTGGTGTTCGTCAGCCATCGGCTGGACGAGGTGCTGGAGATCTCCGATCGCGTCACGGTGATCCGCGACGGCAACAAGATCGGCACCTGGCCGGCGGCGGAGATCACCGGCGATCGCCTGACCGAATTGATGACCGGCCTGACGCTGGACTATCGCCTGAAGTCACCGAGCATGAATAAGGATCGGGTGATGCTGGAGGCGGATCGTCTCAGCCGCGCCGGGCAGTATCACGATGTCAGCTTCCGCCTGCATCAGGGCGAGGTGCTCGGGCTGTGCGGACTGCTCGGCTCCGGGCGCACCGAGCTGGCGCTGAGCCTGTTCGGCATGACCCGGCCGGACAGCGGCAAGCTTTACCTCGACAGCAAACCGGTGCGCTTTCGCGGCCATGAGGACGCGATCAGGGCCGGCATCGGTTATGTCTCGGAGGATCGCCTGACGCTGGGGCTGGTGCAGCAACAGTCGGTGGCGGACAACGCGGTGCTGACCATTCTCGATAAGCTGCGCGGGCGTTTTCGCCTGATCGACGATTACCGCAAGAATCGCATCGTCGCGGAGTGGATCGCCAAACTCGGCGTGCGGGTGGCGGATCCGGATCAGGCGGTTTCGACGCTGTCCGGCGGTAATCAGCAAAAGATCGTGCTGGCCAAGTGGGTGCTGACCCAACCGCGGATCCTGATCCTCGACTCGCCGACCGTCGGTGTCGACGTCGGCGCCAAGGCCAGCATCTACCAACTGATCCATCTGCTGGCGCAGGAGGGGATCGCGATTCTGCTGATCTCCGACGAGGTGCCCGAGGTGTATTACAACTGCGATCGGGTGCTGCACTTCAGCGGCGGCAGCGTGATCGGCGAGTACCTGCCGGAGCAGGTGAGCCAGCAGCAGCTGGCGGAGGCGGTTAATGCGTAGATTCAGCCTGAAACCGCGCGGCAACGAAGGCTACCTGACCTGGGTGCTGCTGCTGACGGTCATCGTTTTTTCGCTGCTCAGCGATCGGTTTTTGACGATGCAAAACCTGCTCGATCTCAGCGAAAGCTATGCGGTGAGCGGCATTTTCGCCCTCGGCCTGTTCGTGGTGCTGGTGACCGGCGGTATCGATATCTCCTTCGCGGCGGTGGCCTCGGTGGTGCAGTACCTGATCGCCACGCTGGCGACCCACTACGGGCTGGCCAGCCCGGCGGGCAGCATTTTGCTGGCGTTGGCGATCGGCGCCGCGCTGGGCATGGTCAACGCGCTGTTGATCTACTGCCTGCGCATCGTCTCGATCATCGTCACCATCAGTATGCAGGCGTTGTTGTTCGGCATGCTGATGTGGCTGACCAACGGCCGCAGTCTGTACGCGCTGCCGGACTGGTGGACGCTGCCGCGCAGCGTGCTGCCGTTTCAGCTGGGTGAACAGAGCTATCAGCTCGGTTTGCCGACGTTGGTGATGCTGGCGGTGGCGCTGCTGACCTGGCTGCTGCTGAACAAAACGCACCTCGGGCGCCAGCTGTTTGCCGTGGGCGGGGATGCGGAATCGGCGCGGCGCATCGGCATTCGCGTCGGCCTGCTGCATCTGTTCGCCTATGGCTATCTGGGCGCGATGGCGGCGATCGGCGGTCTGGTGCAGGTGTATCGCATGGGGGAAGTGGTGCCCAACGCGCTGGTGGGCGGCGAGCTCGACGTGCTGGCGGCGGCGGTGCTGGGTGGCGCCAGCCTGAACGGCGGCAAGGGCAGCGTTGTCGGTACGCTGATGGGCGTGTTCCTGATCGGCGTGCTGAAAAACGGCCTTAACCTGATCGGCGTGTCCAGCTACTTCATGAACGTGGTGATCGGTCTGGTGATCGTCGCGGCGATCACCGTCACTCACTACAAGAAACGCAAAGAAACCGACGTTGGTTTCGCCTGAGGAGCGCTTGATGGGCAACAACCTGAAATTTCGTCTGGACGGGGCCGCCGTCGGTTTGCTGGCCTTGCTGCTGGCGGTGGTACTCGCCTTCAGCCTGCTGATGCCGGGGCGCTTCTTCAGCGGCGCCACCTTCACCAGCGTGGCCTTCCAACTGCCGGAACTGGGCCTGCTGACGCTGGCGATGTTCATTCCGATCCTCAGCGGCGGCCTGAACCTGTGCATTATCGCCAGCGCCAACCTGACCAGCCTGCTGATGGCCTGGCTGTTCATCAGCTACCTGCCGGCGGACGCCGGGCTGGGCTTGCAGGCGCTGTGGCTGGCCTTGGCGCTGGCGGCGGCGATGCTGCTGGCCGGGCTTATCGGCGCGGCGACCGGCGCACTGGTGGCCTACGTCGGCGCGCACCCGATTTTGGTGACGCTGGCCACCATGACCACGGTCAACGGCATCGGCATCTACCTGACGCGCGGCGCAGCCCTGAGCGGCATGCCGGAGATCGTGCGGTTTATCGGCGCCGAGAGCGTGCTGGGCGTGCCGGTGCCACTGTGGATCTTCCTGGCGGTCGCCGCCTTGCTGGCGCTGTTCCTGCAGAAAACCCGGCTCGGCAAATGCATCTACATGAGCGGCAGCAACATCAACGCCACCCACTTCAGCGGCGTGAATACTCATCGGGTGCTGATCGCCATTTACACCCTCTCCAGCCTGCTGTGCGTCATTGCCGGGCTGGTGATGATGGCGCGCTTCAACTCGGCGCGCATGGGCTACGGCGACTCTTACCTGCTGCTCACGGTGCTGGCGATCATTCTGGGCGGCACCGATCCGTTCGGCGGTTTTGGCCGGGTCAGCGGCGTGGTGCTGGCGCTGATCGTGCTGCAGGTGATCGCGACCGGTCTGAACCTGATGAACGTCAGCCCGCATTTCAGTCTGGCGATGTGGGGCGCCGTGCTGATCGCGGTGCTGGCGCTGAAGTTTTTCCGGCATCGCTATCGGCAGCGGCGGGCGATGCGCCGCAGCGCGGCCCAGGCCAGAACTGCGGCGGGCCATTGATCCTTTTCCCTTTTGTGCAGGATAACGCTAATGAAATACCAGATTTCGCCTTCACTGATGTGCATGAACCTGATGGATATCCGCCAACAGTTGGCGGTGCTGAACCGCCGCGCCGATATGCTGCATATCGACATCATGGACGGGCATTACGTTAAAAACATCACGCTGTCGCCGTTCTTTATCGAACAGATCCGCCCGCACACTTCGTTGTTGCTGGATGTGCATCTGATGGTGGAGAACCCGACCGACTTTATCGAGCCAATCGCCCGCGCCGGCGCGGACTTTATCTGCCCGCACGCTGAAACCATCAACCGCGACGCGTTTCGGGTGATCAATCAAATCCGCGCGCTGGGCAAAAAAGTGGGGGTGGTGCTGAACCCGGCCACGCCGGTGGAGTTTATTCGTCACTACCTTCACCTGCTGGACAAGGTCACCGTCATGACCGTCGATCCGGGCTATGCCGGGCAGCCATTCATTCCCGAAATGCTGGAAAAGATCCGCCAATTGCGCGACCTGAAAAGCCAACAAAATCTGCGCTATCTGATCGAGATCGACGGATCCTGCAACCAGCGCACTTACCGCGATCTGATGGGCGCCGGTGCAGAAGTGTTGATCGTCGGCAGCTCCGGGCTGTTCAATCTCGATCCGGATCTGGAGACGGCATGGGAAAAAATGCTGGATCAGATGCGGCAGGCGGCCTGAGGCGGGGGACATGATGCGGTATTTTCTTGGCGTTGACGTCGGCGGCACCAATACCCGCCTGCTGTTGATGGATGATGAAGGTGAATTCAGCGGTTACCGCAAGATAGCGACCGCCGACTGGGCGCGGCAGGCCGATCCGCTGGCGGCGTTGGGCCGGCTGATCGCCGGGCATTGCCAAGATCGTCAGGTGGCGCAGGTGATGCTGGGGCTGCCGGGGATCCTCAGCCGCGATCGCTCGCGGGTGCTGTCGCTGCCGTTTATCCCGGCGCTGGACGCTCAGCCGGTGGCGGCGTTGTTGGCCGATTTGCTGGCGCTGCCGGTGCGAATGGACAAGGACGTCAATCATCTGCTGTGGTGGGATCTGCAGCAGCTGCCGGCGTTGCCGCAGGTGGCGGTCGGGCTGTATCTGGGCACCGGCATGGGCAACAGCCTATGGCTGAACGGCGATTTTTACCACGGCGCGCACGGCGCCGCCGGCGAGCTGGGGCACATTCCCTGGCCGGGCCATCAGGGCGAATGCCCGTGCGGTAAACGGGGCTGCGTCGAGAGTCTGACGTCCGGTCACTGGCTAACTGGCTGGGCGCGCGCCAACGCGGCGCAAACGCCGTTCGACCGGTTGTTCGAACGCCACGGCGATCATCCGGAGCTGCAGCGCTTCGTCGAGCGATTGGCGCAGACCATCGCCGTCGAAATGAACGTGATCGACCCCCAGCGCCTGATCCTGGGCGGCGGCGTGATCACCATGCGCGGTTTTCCGCTGGCGCGGCTGGAGCAGGAGATCCGCCGTCATCTGCGCGCGCCGCAGCCGGCGCAGGGGCTGACGATCTCCGTCAGCCGCCTCAGCGATGAAACCGGCAGCAAAGGCGCCTGTCTGGCCGCCCGGCGCCACCTCCAATTGAGCAGGGAGTACCAGCAATGAAAGGCAAAGTCTGCGTGTTTGGTTCGTTCAACCTGGATATCGTCGCCGGCATGGCGCGCTTTCCGCAGCCCGGCGAATCGCTGATCGCCCGTAACAGCATGATGGGCGCGGGCGGCAAGGGCGCCAACCAGGCGACCGCCGCGCTGCGCGCCGGGGCGCGGGTGCATTATATCGGCAAGGTGGGGCGCGACGACTTCGGCACCTTCGCCCGGCGCCACCTCGCCGCCGCCGGTTTCGATGCGGTGACGCTGTTCTCTACCGGCGATTGCCCCACCGGCAATGCGCTTATCTACGTTGCCGGCGAGGATGCGGAAAACATGATCGCCGTCGATCCCGGCGCCAACCTGACGGTCAGCGAAGACGAGGTGCGTCAGTGCCGGCCGGCGATCGCCGCGGCGGATATTCTACTGACTCAATTGGAGAACAACCTGCCGGCGATCGAGCAGGTGATCGCCATTGCCCGCGAAGCGCAAACGTTCATCATACTCAACCCGGCGCCGTTTCAGCCGGTGCCGGACAGCCTGTTGGCGCAGGTCGATCTGCTGACGCCCAACGCCACCGAGTGCACGTTGCTGACCGGCGTGCCGGTGCGCGATGTGGCTTCGGCGCGCCAGGCGGCGCAGGTGTTGCACGCCAAGGGCATTCGTTTGCTGATCGTGACGTTGGGCACGCAAGGGGCGTTGTTCTCGGACGGGGAAAACAGCGAACTGATCCCGGCGTTTCCGGCACAGCCGAAAGACACCACCGGCGCGGGCGATGCGTTTAACGGCGCCCTGGCGGCGCAGCTGGCGAATCAGGTGCCGTTAGCCGAGGCGGTGCGCTTTGCCGCCGCCTATGCGGCGGTCTGCGTGGAGCGCGCCGGTGCGGCGGGATCGATGCCGAGCTATGAGGAGGCGTTGGAACGCCAACGGACGTTCGCGTGACGATAACGGGCTGCGGCGCGGAGGCGGCAGCCCGGTTCCCTTATTTCAACCAGCCTTTGCGCTGCGCGTCCCGCAGATGTTGCTCCAGGTGGCGCCACAGCTCGGGATGCACGTCGGCGATCGCCGCATTGCGCGACAGTACCTGCTCCAGGCTGATGCCGTTTTCCACCCAGCTCTGGCCTTCGTTGTGCAGGTTCATCAGCATCGGCATGGTGCGATCCAGCAGCAAGGCGAAGCGGGCATCGGCGCTTTCGCCCTCTTCATACTCCTGCCATAAAGCGGTGAAATACTCGCGCTGTGTCTGCGGCAACATGCCGAACAGACGACGTGCCGCCGCCACTTCCTGATCGTGGATCGCCGCGCGGGCGGCCAGATCGTAGACCAGCACGTCACCGGCGTCGATTTCCACGATGTCATGCAGCAGCGCCATCTGGATCACGCGCTGAATGTCTACGTCATCACCGGCGTACGGGGCCAGGCTCATGGCGGCGATGGCGAAGTGCCAACTGTGTTCGGCGGAGTTTTCCTGGCGCTGGGTGCCCAGCACTTTGGTGCGGCGTTGCACGCCTTTCAACTTATCGATTTCCATCAGGAACTGGATGGCCTGGGTCATTGAACCGAAATCTAACGCGGGTACAGCGGATGACATGGTGTAAACCTCAAGGTGGGTGGGTTGAAGCCTGACGATTGTAGACCACCGGGCAGGGGATTTCGATGGTTACACGCGTTCACATTTTTATTTTAGCGTACACGTGTACACTGGAATTATTCTCAGTTAAGCTGCTTTGCGTTAATTTCGAACAAAGCAGGGCATTTTGAGGGGTTGCGCGTTATGGGGAAAACGGACGTAGTGAAAGCCGGGACCAATAAGATTGTCGCCGCGGCTTATCCGTGGGCGGAAGAGATCGCCAACAGCATCAGCCATGGCATCGGGCTGGTGTTCGGCATCGTCGGCCTGGTGTTGCTGTTGGTGCAGGCGGTGAATACCGGCGCCGATGCGACGGCCATCACCAGTTACAGCCTGTACGGCGGCAGTATGATCCTGCTGTTTCTCGCTTCCACGCTGTACCATGCGATTCCGCACCAGAAGGCCAAGCATTGGCTGAAAAAGTTCGATCACTGCGCCATTTATCTCCTGATTGCCGGCACTTACACGCCGTTTTTGCTGGTGGGGCTGGATTCGCCGCTGGCGAAGGGATTGATGGCCGTAATCTGGGGTTTGGCGCTGCTCGGCGTGCTGTTCAAACTGGCCTTCGCCCACCGTTTTGAAGCCCTGTCGTTGGTGACCTACCTGACGATGGGCTGGCTGTCGCTGATCGTGATTTATCAGTTGGTCACGCGGCTGGAGGCCGGCGGCGTCACGCTGCTGGCGATCGGCGGGGTGGTCTATACCCTGGGCGTGATTTTCTACGCTTCCAAGCGCATTCGCTTTGGCCACGCCATCTGGCACGGCTTCGTGCTCGGTGGCAGCGCCTGCCATTTCATGGCGATCTACCTGTACGTCTAAGCGTTGCCGCTACGTCTGAATGCGTATTGAACTGGCGCCTCTTTTGTTTTAAAAAAGAGGCGCTTGCTTCTTTCGGGTATCCAGCAAGCCCGTTCCTTCATTTCTGAGCCCGCATACCGTTTCTTTAACCTCTGTTCAGGACTCACCAAGATGATCGTTCGCTTATCCAAAGCGCTGCTGGTCTGCGCTATCGCCTTGTTCGCTTCGCTGGTCGCCTTCGGCAACATCACCGACTACGGCTCCAACTTCGCCTTTGTGCGCCATGTCTTTATGATGGACACGATTTTCCCCGACGCCACCATCGGCTATCGCTCGATACAGACGCCGTGGCTGCATCACGCCGGTTATATTTTCATCATCGCGCTGGAAAGCCTGACCGCGCTGCTGTGCTGGATCGGCGGCCTGCGACTGTTGGGCGGCCTGAAACTGCCCGCCAGGGCCTTCAACGGCCGCAAAAAGCTGGCGGTGGTCGGCCTGACGCTGGGCTTCCTCACCTGGCAGGTCGGTTTCATGTCGATAGGCGGCGAGTGGTTCGGCATGTGGATGTCGAAGCAGTGGAACGGCGTTCCCGATGCCTTTCGTTTCTTCATCACCATCATTTTGGTGCTGATTTATCTGGTGCAGCGCGACGGGGAGTTGGACGAGTAACGAAGATGGCCGCAGGCAGGGCGCCTGCGGCCGACGGATTATTTCTCTTCGGCCAGCGAGTAGGGCAACGGTTTGATCGCCAACTGGCTGGCGGCATCGTCGCGTACCCGCAGCTTGCTGTCGGCGTCCAAATCGTTGTTCATCACCACCTGCACCCACAGCGTGCCGTCGGCCAATTGGCTCGACGCCAGTACGGTGCCGGTGCGGCGCCAGTTTTCACCCAGCTGCAGCTCCAGATCTTCCGCCGCCTGCGGGGCGCGAGCGGCTTTACCTTCCAGCCAGTAGAGCGCGCGTTTGTTGGCGCCGCGGAATTTGGCGCGCGCCACCATCTCCTGGCCGGTATAGCAGCCCTTGCTGAAGCTGATGCCTTCCAGCGCCTGCAGGTTGGTGGCCTGCGGGATCAGCTGCGCGCTGTTGGCGGCGTCGATAATCGGATAACCGGCTTCGATCTCCAGCGCCAGCCACTGGCTGCTGTCATTCAGTTCCGCCTGATCATGCAGTTTGCCGATCAGCTGTTCGGCCACGGCGGGGCGGGTCACCAGCAGAAAACGTTCCGCCGGCGCAGCGAAGTGCAGCAGCGTGGTTTCGCCTTCCTGCACCACCGGGTGCTCGACGCTCGGCAGCGTGGCGAACAGGCCCGCCAGCGCGGCGCGCGCCTGGAAACCGGCGACCCCCAGCAATACCGCGTCATTATCGGCGGCGATGGTGACTTTGGAAAACACCGCATATTTTTTGATTTCAGCCAGTTGGCTGTCCAGCACGCTGCGGCGCTCCAGATAGGCGAAGCCTTCGCCACGGTGGAACAGACGCAGGTTGCTCCACATTTTGCCCTTGGCGTCGCAGTGGGCGCACAGCACGTGTTGATCGGCCGCCAGCGCGTCGATGTCCGCCGTCACCTGGCCCTGGAGATATTTCACCGCGTCCGGCCCGTTCAGCGTCACCAGCGCCCAATCTTCCAGCGAGATCAGCGTCAGGGGCAGATGGGTGGAAGCGGAGGGCTGACGGGGTGGGAATGGAATGTTATGCGCCATAGTAAGTTCCTGCTCAACGTTTAGCTTACCTGAAGGGTATTGAACCCATGGTAAAAGAGGCGGCGGGCTTTGCAAACTGTTATTCGCGCCGTGGGGCCGGGGTGCGCTTTTTTTGGCATTTTGCGCTTTATTACGTTTTCCGCAGCAAAGCGCCTTCCCGGCGTGTATGTCAAATTGTTACTCTATAGGCTTGCGGCCTGGGTACCCTTGCAGACAGATCCCCGGCTGATGGAATTATATTGCGACGGCGTTGCCATACAGTGTGTCATTTGAACCCTGCGCTGGCGCTGCCGCGCTGAAAAGAGGTGAGTCATAACAACATGGATATTAACAACAAAGCACGTATTCACTGGGCTTGCCGTCGTGGCATGCGCGAGCTGGACATCTCCATCATGCCGTTCTTCGAATACGAATACGACAGCCTGAATGACGCGGACAAGGCGCTGTTCATCCGTCTGCTCGAGTGCGACGATCCCGATTTGTTCAACTGGCTGATGAATCATGGCGCGCCGCAGGACAGCGAGCTGCAAAGAATGGTGACCCTGATCCAAACGCGAAATAAAGATCGTGGCCCAGTGGCGATGTGATATCCGCATTTCCTGGCGCACCCAGCTGTTCTCTCTGTTGACCCACGGCGTTCTGATCCTGCTGATCCTGATTTCGCCCTGGCCGGAAGGCTTTGGTCCGCTCTGGCTGGTGTTGCTGACGCTGGTGGTGTTTCAGTGCATTCGCAGCCAGAAGCGCATCGCTGCGGTGCAGGGCGAGCTGCGGCTGCTGGCGGACCGGCGCTTCAGCTGGCACGGCCGCGAGTGGCGGCTGGCGAAAAAACCGTGGATGCCGGGTTACGGCATGCTGCTGACGCTGCAGCCGACGGAGGGCAAAAAGCGCCGCCGGCTGTGGCTGGCTTCCGACTGCATGAGCAAAGAGGAGTGGCGCCACCTGCGGCAGCTGTTGCTGTATCCGCCGGCGGGTGACGGCGAGGAGGCCTGATGAAACCCGTACTCTGGTTGGTGGAGGATGAACCCAGCATTGCCGATACGCTGGTTTACACGCTGGAGAGCGAAGGCTTCGAGGTGCGCTGGTTCGAACGCGCGGAACCGGCGTTGCAGGCGCTGGCGCAAGGCGCGCCCGCGCTCGCTATCCTCGATGTCGGTTTGCCGGATATCAACGGCTTTGAATTGTGTCGCCGCCTGCTGGCTCAGGCGGCTGACCTGCCGATTCTGTTTCTTACCGCCCGCAGTGATGAAGTAGATCGCCTGATCGGGCTGGAGATCGGCGCCGACGACTATGTCGCCAAGCCGTTCTCCCCTCGCGAGGTTAGCGCGCGAGTGCGCACCATTTTGCGCCGCCTGTATAAGCAGCAGCGCCTGCAACAGAGCGCCCGCTACCATTTCGGCGCTTTCACGCTCGACGAAGACGCGGCCACCATCTCCTACCATCAGCGGCCGCTGCCGCTGACCCGTTACGAATACCTGCTGCTGAAGACTCTGCTGTTGGCGCCCGGACGGGTGTTCTCGCGGCAGCAACTGATGGAAAGCGTTTGGGCGCAGGCGGAAGAAAGCCTGGATCGCACCGTCGATACCCACATTAAAACGCTGCGCGCCAAGCTGCGTGCGGTTGAGCCCGGTGAGCCGCCGATCCACACCCACCGCGGATTGGGCTACAGCGTGAGCCGCCAGCCATGAAAATTGGCCTGCGCCTGCTGCTGGGATATTTTCTGATCGTGGCGGTGGCCGGGTACTTCGTGCTGAGCATTTTCGTCCAGGAAGTGAAGCCCGGCGTGCGGCGCGCTACCGAAGGCACGCTGGTGGACACCGCCAACCTGCTGGCGCAGATCGCCCGTCAGGACATGCAGCGCGGCGATGCGGCGCATGGCCAACTGGCGCAGGCGTTCACGCAGCTGAACCAGCGGCCGATCGGCGCCAATATCTCCGGCATCCGCAAGGATCGCAGCGAATACCACGTCTATCTTACCGATGCCCAGGGGCGGGTTATCTTCGATTCTGCCGGCCGCGCGCAGGGGCAGGACTATTCGCGCTGGAATGACGTTTATCGGACGCTACGCGGTGAGTACGGCGCTCGCAGTACCCGCAGCGATCCAGAAGATGAAAACAGTTCGGTGATGTATGTGGCCGCGCCGGTGATAGAACAAGGGCGTATTATCGGCGTGCTCACCGTGGGCAAACCCAACAGCACCATGGCGCCGGTGATCAAACGCAGCGAACGGCGCATTCTGTGGGCCGGCGCGTTGCTGCTGGGGATTGCGCTGCTGATCGGCGCGGTATTCGTCTGGTGGATCAACCGTTCGATAGGCCGGCTGGTGCGTTATGCCGACGGGGTGGCGCAAGGGGAAATCGCGCCGCTGCCCAAAGTGGGCGGCCGGGAATTGACGCAGCTGGCGCAGGCGTTGGAGAGCATGCGGCTGAAGCTGGAAGGCAAAGCTTATATCGAACAGTATGCACATACCCTGACGCATGAGCTGAAAAGCCCGCTGGCGGCGATCAGGGGCGCGGCGGAGCTGTTGCAGGAACTGCCGCCGCCGGAGACCGCCCGGCGTTTTCTTACCAACATCGAGCAGCAAAGCGCACGCATCCAGCAGCTGGTGGACAAACTGCTGGTGCAGGCGCGGCTGGAGAGTCGGCCAGACATGGAGACCGCGCCCATCGCGATCGCGGCGCTGGTCAGCCAGACGATGGCGGGCAAAGAAGCGCAGGCGACGCAGCGCGGCGTCAAATTGCAACTGGAGGCGTTGGCGGAGGTGACGCTGAACGGCGATGCGTTGCTGATCAGCCAGGCGCTGACCAACCTGCTGGACAATGCGATCGACTTTACTCCGCCGGGCGGTTGCGTCAGCGTGCGAGGCGAACGGCGGGAACAGCATTACTGCATCAGCGTTTGCGATGACGGCAGCGGCATTCCGGACTATGCGCTCGATAAGGTGTTCGAGCGTTTTTATTCGCTGCCGCGCGCCGAACGGCCGAAAAGCAGCGGGCTGGGGCTGAACTTCGTGCAGGAGGTCGCCCGTCTGCATCATGGCGGCATTCACCTGTGCAACCGCCGGCCGCACGGGGTGGAAGCGACTTTCATGTTATCGCTGTAACTTCACCTTCCCTTCACATAACCACATTCTGATTTCACCTGCGGATTTTATCGTGGCCTCATAACCTACGAGGAGCGAGCATGATGAAATCGGTACTTTTCTGGAAAATAACCACGCTGCTGGGATTGATGGTAGTGATGTTGATCCCCATCGCCCAACTGATGAGCGTGATCGACGAGCGCAGCGGCTATCGGCAAAGCGTGGTCGGGCAGGTGAGCGAAAGCACCAGCGGGGCGCAGCGCGTGCTTGGCCCGTTGATTGTCATTCCCTATGTCGAACGCGAAGAGAAGAAAGACGAGAAAGGGCAAACGGTAGTGCAGCGGGTGCAGCATTACCGCTATTTGCTGCCTGAGTCGCTTCAGGTGCAGGGGGCGCCGAAAGTAGAGGTGCGCAAACTGGGTATTTATCAAACGCAGGTTTACCAGGGGCCGCTGAGTTTCAAGGTGCGTTTCGGCCAGCCGGAGCTGACGGATTTGCAACGCGCCAACGTGACCGTCGGCCAGCCGTTCCTGCTGGTGGCGCTGAGTGACTCTCGCGGCATCAAGAGCATTTCTCCGCTGGCAATGCCGCAGCCGGTGGCGTTTGAGCCGGGCACCGGCGTGGGAGCGTTGCGCCAGGGGATCCACGCCCCGCTGACGCTGGCGATGCTGCAACAAAAAGAGGGGCTGAACGCCGACTTCACCCTGACGTTGGCGGGCACCAGCAGCCTGTCGTTGGTGCCGCTGGGGCGCAGCAGCGAGCTGCAGCTGCAAAGCAACTGGCCGCATCCGAATTTCCTCGGCAACTTTCTGCCGGACGAACGCAAGGTGACGGAGCAGGGGTTTAGCGCTCGCTGGCGCAGCACCTGGTTTGCCAACAACATCAACAGTGCGTTCTATTACGACGATGGCATTATCGACGAGGACAAGCTGCCGGCCTTCAGCGCCAGCCTGGTCGAACCGGTCGATCATTATCAGCTGACCGAGCGCGCGGTCAAATACGCGCTGCTGTTTATCGGGCTGACGTTTATGGCATTTTTCCTGTTCGAAACCCTGACCGGGCTGCGGGTGCACCCGATTCAATATCTGTTGGTCGGCGCGGCGCTGGTATTGTTCTACCTGATTCTGCTGGCCTTCTCCGAACACCTGGGATTCGCTCTCGCTTACCTAGCTGCCAGCATCGCCTGCAGCGGACTGATCGGCTTCTATCTGAGCGCCGTACTGCGCGGCAAGCTGCGCGGTGCGCTGTTCGCCGCGAGCCTATTGCTGTTGTACGGCGTGCTCTATTTGCTGTTGCAGTCGGAGGACAATGCGTTGGTGCTGGGAGCAGGGCTGCTGTTCGCCATTCTGGCGGGCATTATGCTGTTGACGCGCAAACTGGACTGGTATCAGGTGGCTGATCCGGCGCGTTTGACCAAGGAAACGCCAGCTGCGGAAGACGAGCAACGCTTCCGTCTGTGGAAATAAGCGAGGGGGATCGGGCGCGCTACGCGCCCGATAGCGGCTACAGCAGCGGCTCCATCTCCAACAGGATCTGTTCGCACCATTGCTGCAGGCGCTCTTCGCTCAGGTCGTATTGGTTGACCTCATCGAGCGCCAGGCCGACGAAGTGTTTGCCGTCGGCGCTCAGCGGTTTGGGGCTGGTGAACTCGAAGCCCTCAGTTGGCCAGAAGCCGATGAACTGCACGCCCAGCGGCGCGATGTGATCGTGCAGCATACCCAGCGCGTCGAGGAACCACTCGCCGTAACCGAGCTGATCGCCCATGCCGTACATGGCGACGATCTTGCCTTTCAGATCCAGCGCCGGCAGCTGCGGCCAGATCGCTTCCCAGTCTTCCTGCAGTTCGCCGAAATCCCAGGTCGGGATGCCGAGGATGAGAATGGAATAGTCCTCCATCAGCTTGGGCGAGACGTCTTTCAGGTTGTGCAGGTCGACCAGGTCTTCACCCAGAATCTCACGGATTTTTTCTGCCGCCATCTCGGTGTAGCAGGTGCTGGAGCCGTAAAACAGACCAATCTTCATGTGTAAACCGTTACGTTGCTGTTTAGAGAATTGCAGCGAGTATACCTGATTTGCGTCGGCTTAAGGCATAATGGCGCGGGTGGAAATGCAACGAAGAGAGGACCGCGTGCAACAGCAAGACAATGCGCTGATTGAGCAATTCCTGGATGCGCTGTGGCTTGAGCGCAATCTGGCGGAAAATACGCTGGCCTCCTACCGGCTGGATTTGCAGGCCCTGGGCGCCTGGCTTGGCCAGCAAAACACCGACTTGCTGCAGGCGCAGGCCTTGGATCTGCAGGCGTTTCTCGCCGAGCGGGTGGACGGTGGCTACAAGGCCACCAGCTCTGCGCGCTTGCTGAGCGCCATGCGTCGCCTGTTTCAGTATCTGTACCGCGAAAAGCTGCGCGCCGACGATCCCACCGCGCAGCTGGCTTCCCCGAAGTTGCCGCAGCGTTTGCCGAAGGATCTGAGCGAGGCGCAGGTCGATGCGCTGCTGCAGGCGCCCTGCGTCGATCAGCCGCTGGAGCTGCGCGACAAGGCGATGCTCGAGGTGTTGTACGCGACCGGGCTGCGGGTCTCTGAGCTGGTGGGGTTGAACATCAGCGATGTCAGCCTGCGTCAGGGCGTGGTGCGGGTGATCGGCAAGGGCAACAAGGAGCGGCTGGTGCCGCTGGGCGAAGAAGCGGTCTACTGGATCGAAAATTATCTGGAGCACGGTCGCCCGTGGCTGGTCAACGGCCAGACGCTGGATGTGCTGTTCCCTAGCAACCGGTGTCAGCAAATGACCCGACAGACGTTCTGGCATCGCATCAAACACTATGCCATCCTTGCGGGCATCGACAGCGAGCGTCTGTCGCCGCACGTGTTGCGGCACGCGTTCGCCACCCATTTGCTGAACCATGGGGCCGATCTCCGTGTCGTACAGATGTTGTTAGGCCACAGCGATCTCTCGACCACGCAAATTTATACTCATGTAGCGACCGAACGACTGAAACAGCTACATCAACAGCATCACCCGCGCGCCTGAGCGGCGGGTTCGAAAGGATTGGAACAATGAAAAAAGGTTTAATGCTGCTCTCTCTGCTGGTGGCTTCGGTGGCCGGCGCCGCCCATGCCGATGACGCGGCGATCAAAAAAGCGCTCGCCAGCCTGGGCATTCAGCAGGCGGACGTGCAGCCTTCGCCGGTCAACGGCCTGAAAACCGTGCTGACCGACAGCGGCGTGCTGTACGCCTCCGAAGACGGCAAGCACATCCTGCAGGGCCCGCTGTTCGACGTCAGCGGCAAAGAGCCGGTCAACGTGACCAACCAACTGCTGAGCACCAAGATGGACGCGCTGAAAGATCAGATGATCGTTTACAAAGCGCCGAAAGAGAAACACGTGATCACCGTGTTCACCGATATCACCTGCGGTTACTGTCACAAACTGCATCAGCAGATGAAAGAGTACAACGATCTGGGCATTACCGTGCGTTACCTGGCGTTCCCGCGCCAGGGGCTGGCTTCCCAGGCTGAAAAAGACATGCAGTCGATCTGGTGCACCGCCGACAAGGCCAAGGCGTTCGACGCCGCCATGAAGGGCGACGCCGTTTCTCCGGCGACCTGCAAAACCGACATCAGCAAGCATTACGAGCTGGGCGTGCAGTTCGGCATTCAGGGCACGCCGGCCATCATCCTGGAAAACGGCATGATGATCCCGGGCTATCAGGGGCCGAAAGAGATGGCCGCCATGCTGGACGCGCATCAGGCCGCCACCAAAGCCGGTGGTTAATCGCCGGTGAGTATCAAAACGCAACTACGCCGCCGCCCGGCGGCGGACGACACGCATCTGCCTGCCAGTTTGCCGCCGCTTCTGCGTCGGCTTTACGCCCTGCGCGGCGTGCAGGCTGAGCAAGAGCTGGAGCGCGGCGTTAAGGGCATGCTGCCCTGGCAACAGCTGGACGGCATCGACGACGCCGTCAGCCTGTTGCAGCAAGCGCTGGCCGACGGTCGCCGCATCATGGTGGTGGGCGATTTCGACGCCGATGGCGCCACCAGCACCGCGCTGACGGTGCTGGCGCTGCGCAGCATGGGCGGCGCAGCCGTCGATTATCTGGTGCCTAACCGTTTCGAAGACGGTTACGGCCTGAGCCCCGAAGTGGTGGAGCAGGCGGCGGCGCGCGGCGCAGAACTCATTGTTACCGTCGATAACGGCATCTCCTCCCACGCCGGCGTCGACGTGGCGCACGCCAAAGGCA
Organism: Serratia sp. CY37869; assembly: GCF_052168895.1. Taxonomy (NCBI): domain Bacteria; kingdom Pseudomonadati; phylum Pseudomonadota; class Gammaproteobacteria; order Enterobacterales; family Yersiniaceae; genus Serratia; species Serratia sp. CY37869. The sequence goes on along the minus strand of NZ_JBJNLU010000003.1, from coordinate 164,418 downwards.
TGCAGGTGCTGGTGACCGATCACCACCTGCCGGGCGAGACCCTGCCGGCGGCTGAAGCGATCGTTAACCCCAACCTGCGCGGCTGCGCCTTCCCGTCCAAATCGCTGGCGGGGGTAGGCGTGGCGTTCTACCTGATGCTGGCGCTGCGCGCCCGGCTGCGGGACAGCGGCTGGTTCGAGCAGCGCGCGCTGGCGATGCCGAATCTGGCGGAACTGCTGGATCTGGTGGCGCTCGGCACCGTGGCCGACGTGGTGCCGCTGGACGCCAACAACCGCATTCTGGTGTATCAGGGGTTAAACCGTATTCGCGCCGGCAAATGCCGACCGGGCATCCGCGCGCTGCTTGAGGTGGCCAACCGCGACGCCCGCCAACTGGCGGCCAACGATCTCGGTTTCGCCCTCGGCCCGCGGCTCAACGCCGCCGGCAGGCTGGACGACATGTCGATCGGTGTGGCGCTGCTGCTGAGCGACGACATCGCGCAGGCGCGCATGCTGGCCAACGATCTCGATGCGCTGAACCAGACGCGACGCGAGATAGAGCAGGGCATGCAGGTGGAAGCCCTGCAGCTGTGCGATCAGCTGGAGCGCACCAGCACCGAGCTGCCTTACGGGCTGGCGATGTATCATCCGGAATGGCATCAGGGCGTGGTGGGCATCCTCGCTTCGCGCATCAAAGAGCGTTTCCACCGTCCGGTGATCGCTTTCGCGCCGGCGGGCGACGGCATCCTGAAAGGCTCCGGCCGTTCGGTGCCCGGCTTGCACATGCGCGACGCGCTGGAGCGGCTGGATATGCTGAACCCCGGGCTGATGATGAAGTTCGGCGGCCACGCGATGGCGGCCGGGCTGTCGCTGGAAGAGGCTAAATTCGACGAGTTCCGCCAGCGTTTCGGCGAGCTGGTGGGCGAATGGCTCGATCCGGCGATGTTGGAAGGGGTGATCTGGTCCGATGGCGAACTGGCGATGCAGGAGCTGTCGTTGACGACGGCGGAGCTGCTGCGCGAGGGCGGCCCGTGGGGCCAGGCGTTCCCGGAACCGACCTTCGACGGCAAGTTCCGCATCCTGCAGCAGCGGTTGGTGGGTGAGAAACACCTGAAGCTGATGGTGGAACCGCTTGGCGGCGGCCCGTTGCTCGACGGCATCGCGTTCAACGTGGACACCACGCTGTGGCCGGACAGCAGCGTGCGCGAAGTGGAACTGGCCTACAAACTCGACGTCAACGAGTTTCGCGGCAACCGCAACGTGCAACTGCTGATCCAGCACCTTTGGCCGCGCTGAGGCGAAATTGAACACAACTCGGGGATTGGGCTCTCCAATCCCCGGCATCCTTCCCGATCGCCACAAAAACTGACCAACTCGCTATAAACTGCCGCCCGGATCCGTTAGAATTAGCGGTTCCAATGGCATTCCGCCATCGACGACATCAACGTAAAAGAACGCAAAACCATGTTTGAAATTAACCCGGTAAAAAACCGAATTCAGGACCTGTCCGAGCGGACTGCGGTTCTTAGGGGGTATCTTTGACTATGATGCCAAGAAGGAACGCCTAGAAGAAGTCAACGCCGAGCTGGAGCAGCCGGACGTTTGGAACGAACCGGAGCGCGCACAGGCGCTCGGCAAAGAGCGCGCCGCGCTGGAAGCCATCGTTGAAACCATCGATCACCTGCAGCAGGGCAGCGAAGACGTCAGCGGTCTGCTGGAACTGGCGGTGGAAGCCGACGATGAAGAGACCTTCAACGAAGCGGTCGCCGAACTCGATCAACTGATCGCCAAGCTCGAGCAGCTGGAATTCCGCCGCATGTTCTCTGGCGAATACGACAGCGCCGACTGCTATCTGGACATTCAGGCCGGCTCCGGCGGCACCGAAGCGCAAGACTGGGCCAGCATGCTGCTGCGCATGTACCTGCGCTGGGCCGAAGCCAAGGGCTTCAAGACCGAAGTGATCGAAGAGTCCGACGGCGACGTTGCGGGCCTGAAATCGGCCACCATCAAGATCATCGGCGACTACGCGTTCGGCTGGTTGCGCACTGAAACCGGCGTTCACCGCCTGGTGCGCAAGAGCCCGTTCGACTCCGGCGGCCGTCGCCACACCTCGTTCAGTTCGGTGTTCATCTACCCGGAAGTGGACGACGATATCGACATCGATATCAACCCGGCGGATCTGCGCATCGACGTGTACCGCGCCTCCGGTGCGGGCGGTCAGCACGTCAACAAAACCGAATCCGCCGTACGTATTACTCACCTGCCAACCAACATCGTGGTGCAGTGCCAGAACGATCGTTCTCAGCATAAGAACAAGGATCAAGCGTTTAAACAGCTGCGAGCCAAGCTGTACGAGTTTGAGATGCAAAAGAAAAATGCTGATAAACAGGCGATGGAAGACAACAAGTCCGACATCGGCTGGGGCAGCCAAATCCGTTCTTACGTGCTGGATGACTCCCGCATCAAGGATTTGCGCACCAACGTCGAAACGCGTAACACGCAGGCCGTACTGGATGGCGACCTGGATAAATTCATTGAGGCAAGTTTGAAAGCCGGGTTATGAGGAATAGAAATGTCTGAACAACAAGTACAGGGCGCCGATCAGGCGCTGGATCTCAATAACGAGCTGCAGTCCCGCCGCGAGAAACTGGCCGGCCTGCGTGAGAACGGCATTGCGTTCCCGAACGACTTCCGTCGCGACTCCACCTCCGACAAACTGCACGCCGCGTACGGCGATAAAGACAACGAAGAGCTGGAAGCGCTGGGCGTAGAAGTGACCGTCGCCGGCCGCATGATGACCCGCCGCATTATGGGCAAGGCATCCTTCGTTACGCTGCAGGACGTGGGCGGCCGCATTCAGCTGTACGTCGCGCGCGACGATCTGGCTGAAGGCGTGTACAACGAGCAGTTCAAGAAGTGGGACCTGGGCGATATCCTCGGCGCGCGCGGCAAGCTGTTCAAAACTAAGACCGGCGAACTGTCGATCCACTGCACCGAACTGCGTCTGCTGACCAAAGCGCTGCGTCCGCTGCCGGACAAATTCCACGGCCTGGCGGATCAGGAAACCCGTTACCGCCAGCGTTACCTGGATCTGATCGCCAACGAAGAATCGCGCAACACCTTCAAGGTGCGTTCTCAGGTGATGTCAGCTATCCGTAACTTCATGGTGGAACGCGGCTTCATGGAAGTCGAAACCCCGATGATGCAGGTGATCCCGGGCGGCGCGTCGGCGCGTCCGTTCATCACCCACCACAATGCGCTGGATATCGACATGTACCTGCGCATCGCGCCGGAACTGTATCTGAAGCGTCTGGTGGTCGGCGGCTTTGAGCGCGTGTTCGAAATCAACCGCAACTTCCGTAACGAAGGCGTTTCTCCGCGTCACAACCCAGAGTTCACCATGATGGAACTCTACATGGCTTACGCGGATTACAAAGACCTGATCGAGCTGACCGAGACGCTGTTCCGCACCCTGACCGAGAAAGTGCTGGGCACCTCTCAGGTGCAGTACGGCGACGAAGTGTTCGACTTCGGCAAGCCGTTCGAGAAGCTGACCATGACCGAGGCGATCAAGAAATACCGTCCGGAAACCGATCTGGCTGACCTGGCCGACATGGGCAAAGCGGTGGCCATCGCGGAATCCATCGGCATCAAGGTTGAGAAGAGCTGGGGCCTGGGCCGCGTCGTGACCGAGATCTTCGAAGAAGTGGCGGAAAGCCATCTGATTCAGCCGACCTTCATCACCGAGTACCCGGCTGAAGTGTCGCCGCTGGCGCGCCGCAACGACGTGAACCCGGAAATCACCGACCGCTTCGAGTTCTTCATCGGCGGCCGTGAAATCGGCAACGGCTTCTCCGAGCTGAACGACGCCGAAGACCAGGCGCAGCGCTTCGCCGATCAGGTGAACGCCAAAGACGCCGGCGACGACGAAGCGATGTTCTACGACGAAGACTACGTCACCGCGCTGGAGCACGGCCTGCCGCCGACCGCCGGTCTGGGCATCGGCATCGACCGCATGGTGATGCTGTTCACCAACAGCCACACCATCCGCGACGTGATTCTGTTCCCGGCGATGCGCCCGCAGAAATAATCGCGTTTAGCGTGCAACAACCGGTGCGGGCAACTGCGCCGGTTTTTTTTCGTCTGCAGGACTTAACCGCTTAAAACATCGACAGTTACGCGCCATCTCCGCTTGCCCGCCGCCGATAACCGGTTATAATGCCTGTCGCACACCAATGCGGGTGTAGTTCAATGGTAGAACGGCAGCTTCCCAAGCTGCATACGAGGGTTCGATTCCCTTCACCCGCTCCAGTACCCCCTCATAAAAGCATCCTGATTCTCCAAAACGTTACCCCAACCCAATCCTTTGCACATGTAAGCATTATTTCTGGTCGCCCGCCATCCCACCCGCATCATCAGCGCCGCAGGGAGGAAGGCAGGGCAAAAAAATGCCGCCCCTGGGGACGGCATGTCGGCATTCAGCGCACCAGATGCAAGAAATGCAGATGCTTTTCGTACTGGTCGAGAATATCGTTGATCAACTGCTCCTGATTCCAGCCCATGACATCGTAGTTCTGGCCGCCTTCTTTCAGGTAGATCTCCGCGCGATAATATTTGTGCTGCTCGGCTTGCTGTTCATCATTATCCAGCCCGGCCAGGGCGAAGGTCGGCGAGCTGTAGCCGCGCAGTCTGACTTCATAGATAAAGTTAAGCTCATCGCCTAAATCAACCTCGAAACGAATGCGATCTTCCGCGCCGGTGTTGATACTGCTGAGCGTGCCTTGCTTACTCAGCTCCTCCTGCACCAGCGTCATGGCCGACTGGATGACTTCGTCCATAAAGCGCTTAACCAGCGAGCGCTTTGGCAGATAAGCGATATTACGCAGCCTGCGCTGCCAGGGGATAGGATTGCGGGCGGCGGTAGGGGCGATGGTGGCCATATTCTGGCTGTCGCGCTTGGTCAGATCGCGACGCAGCGCCTTAAGCAAACCGTAAATGGATATCAGCAAGATGGCCGAGAAAGGCAGCGCGCTGGCGATGGTGACGGTTTGCAGCGCGCTGAGCCCCCCGGCGATCAGCAAGGCGATGGCGACGATGCCCATCAGCGACGCCCAGAAAATGCGTTGCCATACCGGCGTGTTGCTGGAGCCGCCCGAAGCCAGCGTATCCACGACCATGGCGCCGGAGTCGGCGGACGTGACAAAAAAGACGATAACCATCGCCATGGCGATAAACGAAAGTACGCTGGAGAATGGGAAATGCTCCAGGAAGTTAAACAACGCCAAGGCCACGTCTTGTTGTACCGTAGCGGCGAGATCTGTCGCGCCCTTTTCCATGATGAGGTAAATGGCGCTGTTGCCGAACACGGTCATCCACATGAGGGTGAAGCCGGCCGGGACGAACAGCACGCCCGTGACAAATTCGCGGATGGTTCGGCCGCGGGAAACCCGTGCGATGAACATCCCGACGAAAGGCGACCAGGAGAGCCACCACCCCCAGTAGAGCAGCGTCCATCCGCCTAGCCAGTTGCTGGATTTGGGTTCATAGGCATACAGGTTGAAGGTTTTGCTGACCAGCTCGGACAGATAGCCGCCGGTATTTTCCACAAAGGATTTCAACAGCAAAACGGTTGGCCCCAACAGCAAGACCAAGGCCAGGAGCAACAGCGCCAGGCTGAGGTTCAGCTCCGACAGAAAGCGTATGCCCTTCTCCAGCCCGGAAACCACGGAAATGGTGGCCAGCCCGGTAATCACCACGATTAATATCACCTGAACGGTTTCGTTGATTGGCACGCCAAACAGGTGGTTAAGCCCGGCGTTGACCTGCAATACGCCATAACCCAGCGAGGTCGCGACCCCGAATACGGTGCCGATGACGGCGAAGATATCGACGGCGTGGCCGATAGGGCCATAAATGCGATCGCCGATGATCGGATAAAGCGCGGAGCGCAGGGTCAACGGCAGGCCATGCCGATAGCTGAAGAAGGCCAGAATCAACGCCACGATGGCGTAGATCGCCCAGGCATGCAGCCCCCAGTGGAAAAAGGTCAGGCGCATGGCCTGTTTGGCCGCCTCGATGCTCTCGGGCGTGCCGACCGGCGGCGAGAGATAGTGCATAACCGGTTCTGCCACGCCGAAGAACATCAGACCAATGCCCATCCCCGCCGAAAACAGCATGGCAAACCAGGAGTGATAGCGAAAATCGGGTTGCGCATGATCGGGGCCAAGTTTGATGTCGCCGTAACGAGAAAGCCCCAGAAACGTCACGCTGAGCAATATGAGCGCCACGGCCAAAATATAAAACCAGCTGGCGTTGGTGAAGATTTGTTGCTGCAGAAGCTTGAAGTTTTTGTCAGCGACGTCGGGGAAAAAGGCGGCGAAGGCGACCAGAAGAAAAATGAGGACTGCAGAGGTGAAGAATACCGCTTTGTTGATATGGCTTTGCGGCTTATTTAAGGAGGTGTCTTTCTCACTCATAAATTGATTTATTCCATTTGTTTGATTATCGCCCTGAATGGAGGAAAGGTGGTGGCTGTAATATCGTAGCAAAATAGTCGGGCTGGCGCAGGAGTCCGACGCCGCTCTATAGAGCGGAATTACCGCTGTCTCTACGCGGTAATTCCGAATAATTCACGTTGCCGTTAGTTAAATAAAAAGGCCAATAACCCCGTCACCTTATTCTTATTTTCCCATCCCTCCAATTTCATGCAGGCATTAACGTGTTCTTTTCTGCGCATTTCATTGCGGTCCGAAGGAAAAACGACGCCGTGAGTATTGGGGATATCCGCGCCGTTGATATTCATGGAGGAGAATACAGGCGAGCGGGTGTCTAAAGACAGGCTCACGGGATAGCGTTGTTCGGCTTCTTGTCGGCAGCTTGCTCTGGCGGCTTCAAGGGGTGTCGGAGCCGCCGTTTGCGCTTCCCACTTTTCCGGCGTGGCGCAGGAAGACATCATCAACGCGGCGGTGATAACGGCATATTTTCTCAACGTTAAAATCCCTTTTCAAAAAAATCCCGCCTATTCTACCCAACCCCTCAAACAGGGGGAGCGTTATTCACGTTTAACGCCTCCGGCGAGACGCACGGCTATTCATGCGGTGTGGCCCGCCGGAAAACCGGGCGGGCCGTTATGGCGCATTAACCGAGGATCTCCTTGGCGAGTATTTCAAACAGCGTATCGATCTCATCAAGGGTGTTGTAGTGCATCATGCCGATGCGCAGCACGCCGCCGTCCTGCAGCCCCAGTTGCTGAATCAGGCCCAGCGCATAGAAATGTCCGCTACCGGCGCAGATGTTGTGGTGCCCCAGCCGTCGGGCGATCGCGTCGGGCGCCTGGCCGCTGAAGGTCAGGGCGAAGGTCGGCGTGCGGCGTGCGCTGTCCGCCTGCGGATTGCCGTAGAGCCGCACGCCGTCGAGTTGCTGCAGCCGTTGCAAAAAGTGGCGGCACAGCGCCTCTTCATGCCGGTGGTAGGCGGCGAAGCTCTCCTGCAAGCGCTGCCTTAACGGCGCGTCGGGCGTGCCCCACTGCGCCAAATACTCGATAGCGGCCGCGACGCCGGCCAGCGCTTCGAAGCTCTGCGTGCCGGTCTCGAAACGGCCGGGGCCGACGTCAGTGGCCGGCTCGACTTTGTACGGCCGCAGGCGCTGCAGCCACTGCGGTGCGATGTAGGCCATGCCGACGTGCGGGCCAAAGAATTTGTAGGCGGAGCACACCAGGAAGTCACATCCCAACGCCTGCACGTCGATCAGGTTATGCGGCGCGTAATGAACGGCGTCGACATACACCTGCGCGCCCACCCGATGCGCGGCTTCAACGATGGTTTTGATATCGACGATGCTGCCGGTGACGTTGGACGCGTAGCTGACCGCCACCAGACGCGTGTTGGCGTTGATGCGCGCGCACACTTTTGCCGCGTCGAGAGAACAATCGGCGCTCTCCAGCGCTATCTGATGCACCACGGCGCCTTTGTCGGCGGCGGCCTGCTGCCAGCTGGAGACGTTGGCGTAGTGATCCAGCGCGGTGACGATGACCTCATCGCCGTCCCGCCAATCGCGACTGATGATGCGGCTGAGATGAAAGGTCAGCGTGGTCATGTTCATGCCGAAGACGATGTTGTCGGGCGACGGTGCATTTAACAAGGCGCGCACCGATTCGCGCGCCTGGCCCATCACCTCGCCGGTAACCCGGCTGGAGAAATAGTGCCCGCCCAGGTTGGCGTTGTACTTCCCCAGGTAGTCGGTCATTTTTTCCAGCACGCCCCGGGAAACTTGCGCACCGCCGGGGCCGTCGAAAAAGATCGCCGGTTTGCCGTCGATCTGCCGGGACAGGGCGCTGAACTGGCGTCGGGCGAGCTCGGGGGTAAAGGTCATGCTTTCTCTCCCCGAGCGGTGAGGACGAAGAGATCCAGATAGCCTTCTTCATTCGGGCTTACGGTATTGATCGGCGTGGCGTTGTGCCACAGTTTACTGTCCGCCAACAGCACGGCTTCACCGTCGGCCAGCGCTTTTTTGAAGAAAGGATCGTGGCGGCTGTCGTCGTACAGCATGATTTCGCCGCCGACAATATTGTGGCGGTGAATGGCGATCATCGCGATATGGTCGAAACCGTCCTGGTGAATGCCTTCCGGCGCCACCAGCGTATCTTTTTGGATGGCGACCACGCGCATCTGGTGGATCTCTATCTCGGCGCCTTCCGGCAGTTCGTTATTTTCGGCAAACAGGTTGCACATCTCCGCCATGCCGGCGCTCTGCAGCACGGCGCTGTCGATAGGCTCGAAGCGGCGCACCACGTTGCCCTGGAAATGGTTGATCTGATCCGACTGCATGAAGGTACGCGGCCCCACTTCGGCGATGTTGGGGTTGAGGTATTTCACGACGGAATAACGGCGCAGGCGATATTTGCCGTCGGCATGTTGCGTGTGGGGCAAGGAAGAAAATGAGGGCATCAGCTCTTGGGTGGCTTGCGGGCTTAGTACAGTCATACTTATTACGTTTTCGTGTTTCTGTAACATAATCACCTCTAATAATAATAATTTCTGATGTTGTAGGGGGTAATTCGATTGAATTGTAGACGACTCTATAACCAACGCAATGTGGGGTTGGCGAGGTGTGATGGCGGTCGTAAAGTGGGGAGAGCGCAAAAAGATAACGTGGCGAAAAGTCGGCTGATGCGGCGGTGAAACGGCGCGGCATCTTGCCCGCACCGGCAGGTATCAAGCGATGGGCGCGCGGCCCTCGTGTTCAGAATGTCTCGAAATAAAGCTCGCGCAACAGCCAGGAGATTTCGTTATTGGTGCGGTTCAGGACGTCTATTCTGTGAACCCCTATCGCTTCTGCGCGCAGGTCGAGCAGCAGGTTGCGAATCTGCCGGAATAACGGGGTTTGCGGGTTGGGTTTGGCCAACTGCTGTCCACACAGTTTGATACCGGCGTCGCAGCCGGTGGCGATGTCCGTCAGGCAGCACGGGCAAGCGGTTTTTTGGCGCGCCATATTGCGGCATTGTTGCCCGATTACCTGGTTGAAGTGGCGTAATTGCAGGCAGACTTCCCGCGAGTTCAACGGTTTGGAATGGGTTGTCATCGGTTTCAGCTCCCTTGTCTTCGCCTATATTGGCACTTACCGATGAAGATAACCACGGACAAGCTGAGGGGGTATCGCCTTGTTTTGTTTGCAAATGGGGAGGGGATGGCGGCCCGCCGTCGGCGGGCCGTTACGATCAGGCGCGTTTAAACAGATTCGCCGCCTGGAACAGGGCAAAGGAACTGACCAGCATCTCGATGCCGACGATCGCCGTCACCAGCGTCACCGATGCCGCAGGGCCTGAGCCGATCAGCATCCAGGCGATGATCAAATCGAGCACGCCGATGACGAACTGCAGCCAGTTGCCCGGCAGGCCTCGGCGCATATAGCCTGCCGCCAGGCGCGCGATGCCGCCGAGCGCAAACAGCACGGCGAGGTAGACCGCCAGCGCCAGAATGCCCGCCAGCGGGCTGGTGATGAACACATAGCCGATAATCAGGTAGGCCACGCCCAGCAGAATGCCGCCGATCATCGGCCAGGTATTCTGCGCCCGGTTGGCTATCATGGCGATAATCAGCCCGGCGCCGCTCAACAGCAGCAGGATGCCCACTACGATGCTCAGCGCTGCGCCGGAGGCGAAAGGATTCACCAGGCACAGTATGCCGCCCGCCAGCAGCAGGAAGGCGATGATCAGCAGGGTGGTGCGTTGCTTTTTGAGCAGCTCTTCGCTCAGGAGGGGCAGATTATTGCGGTCGAGGTTCAACATGACAGTACTCCATTTCGTCGTTGGGTAATTAATCAGTCATCCTTACCTGTTTAGCATAGACCGTCTGGGGGTTTTTGACTGACCCGGCGCAAATGTTACACTGTGCGGCTGACGCGTATCAGAACCGAAAAGACGATTGGGGACAGGATTTGAGCACAGGAAGCAAGCTGGCAAGGTGGCGCCGCATCGCGGTGTGTCTGACATTGGGGCTGCTGTTGGCCGGGTGTTCGGGTAAAAACACCTACAACCGCGACTACGACAAACTGCCGAAGGGCAGCTACACCGGCAAGTCCTACACCGTCAAACGGGGCGATACGCTGTACTACATCGCCTGGATCACCGACAGCGAAGTCGGCGATCTGGCCAGAATCAACAAGATACGCCCGCCCTATAATCTGGAAGTGGGGCAAAAACTGCGGCTGAGCGGCGGCGCGCCGACCAAAACCGCCGCTACGCGCCGTAAAACATCCTCGTCTTCCGCCGCGATCGCCAAGCAAACGCCGCCGCCGGGCGCCGCACGTTGCTGGCGCTGGCCGACCAGCGGCCGGATCGTGCAGGCGTACTCCAATGCCGATGGCGGCAACAAGGGCATCGACATCGCCGGTAAACGCGGCCAGCCGATCTATGCTTCCGCCAAGGGCAAAGTGGTGTACGTCGGCAACCAATTGCGCGGCTACGGCAACCTGATCATGATTAAGCACGGCGAAGACTTTATTACCGCCTATGCGCACAACGACACCACGCTGGTGCGCAACGGTCAGGATGTGAAAGCGGGGCAGAAGATCGGCACCATGGGCAGCACCGGCACCGATTCGGTGTTCCTGCACTTCCAGATCCGCTATCGCGCTACCGCACTCGATCCGCAGCGTTATCTGCCGCCGCAAGGTTCGTCGCCGTCCTGTTAACGTCAATCTGGCTCCTTGCGGAGCCAGATGTCAGCTATTTCAGCGGCAGGTAAAGATCGGTCACCAGTTCATATTCCGCCACCTCGTGCACGAAGTTGTGGTAGTGGAAATAGAGCGGAAAGTCGCGCAGCTCCTCGCCGCTGGCCGGCAACCACTCGCGGTACAGATAGTGGGCACTTTCCGAGAGCCCATCCAGCGAGCCGTGATGGCGCAGCACCGCGCAGCGCCCGGCCGGCAGCGTGCCGTTCACCACGCCAAAGGCGTTGTCCTCCGGGATCGGCGCAGTGACCTCGCCGCAAATGAAGAAGTGGAAGTCCTGCGCTTCGGTGATGGCCGGATCGTGCGGTGCGATGCCGTAAGTGCGGCTGCTTCTGACCGGCGACAGGCCGCTGGTTTTGCGCCACTCGATAAAGCGTGCGGCGGTTTCGTTGACCAGCGCGGGCGGGCCGCTATGTTCGATCATCGCCACCGGCGTGGCAGGGAAATCGACAATGTCTACCTTCATGGGTTGTTTCCTTTTGTGTTTTGGTTCGGGAAAGCGCTGCTGCCAATCGATCCAGGCCGGCTGTTTGCGAAACTGGCTCGGCGTTTGGCTGAACGCCTGTTTGAAGGCGCGGCTGAAGGACTCCGGGTTTTGAAAGCCGGCGTCCAGCGCGATGTCAATCACCGGCTCCAGCGGGTTATACGCCAGGCGGTAAGAGGCGCGTTTAAGCCTCATCCACTGGATATAACGCCACACCGAGATGCCGCAATACGCGCTAAACTGGCGTTGAAAGTGAAAGCGCGAAAAATGGGCCACTTCGCTCAGCTTGTCGACGGTAAGCGCCTCGTCCAGGTGGCGGTCGATATAGTCAAAGACCTGCGCAAAGCGCTTTGCATACGTCTGGGTCATGTGATTGTCTCCTCCATGCCTGAACTTTGCCCGAGTCGCCGCCGCTTCTCCTGACGGATGATGCTGAGTTGCCATCGCAGGAAAACGGAATGGCTGCGGCGTTCGCCGCCGGCCAGGCCAAACTCATAACCCCCGCGCGGCCATGCGCCGCGAGCCCGACCGAGAAGATGAATATTACATGATGGATCGTTCCCGCTTGCTGAAATTCCTGCTGCCCTATCTGTGGCCGAAAGACAACCCGCGGCTGCGGGGGTATTTGGTGGTGGCCTTCGTGTTCATGGTGGCGGCCAAGGTCAGCACCACGCTGGTGCCGCTGGCCTACAAAGCGATGGTCGATGCGCTGAGCGGCGAGACGGCGAAAATGCTGGCGGTGCCGCTGGGGCTGATCGTCGCCTACGGCGTGGCGCGGGTGGGCGGCGCGCTGTTTGAGGAACTGCGCAACGTGATGTTTATCCACGTCAGCCAGAACGCCACGCGCCTGTTGGGCGTGCGGGTGTTTCGCCAGCTGCATGCGCTGAGCCTGCGCTTCCATCTGGAGCGCCAGACCGGCGGGCTGTCGCTGTCTATCGAGCGCGGCACCCAGGCGGTGTCCACGGTGCTGTCGCGATTGTTGTTCTCCATCGTGCCGATCCTGTTCGAGCTGACGCTGGTCACGGCGATCATGTGGCATATGCTGAACGGCTGGTTCGCGTTGGCGATCCTGACCACGGTCGGCTGCTACATCCTGTTTACCGTGCTGGCGGTGAGCTGGCGCACCCGTTTTCGCCGCGAGCTCAACAAGGCCAACGCCGACGCCAACAGCAAATCCATCGACAGCCTGCTGAACTATGAGACCGTGAAGTACTTCGGCAATGAAGCGTTCGAGGCTGAGCGCTTCGATCTGTCGCGCCGGCTGTACGAATACGCCGCCATCAAGAACCAATTCAGTTTTACCGCGATCAACCTGGGGCAAACCGCCATTATCTCGATCGGGCTGATCGTCATGATGGCCATGGCGGCGCAGGGCATTACGCAGGGGACGATGACGGTCGGCGACTTCGTGCTGGTCAACGCCTACCTGCTGCAGCTGTACCAGCCGCTGAACTTCTTCGGCTTTATCTACTCGGAGGTGCGCCAGGCGCTGATCGACATGGAGAACATGTTCGATCTGCTGCAGGAAAAGCGTGAGATCGTCGATAGCCCGGATGCGCAGCCGCTGCGCCTCGAGCGCGGCGAAGTGCGGTTCGACGCGGTCAGCTTCGGTTACGACACGCGTCGGCCGATCCTCAAGCAGGTGAGCTTTACCATTCCGGCGGGCCACACGGTGGCGGTGGTCGGCGCCTCCGGCGCGGGCAAGTCCACGCTGTCGCGCCTGCTGTTTCGCTTTTACGACGTGCAGGGCGGCGCCATTACCCTCGACGGCCAGGACATTCGCCAACTGACCCAGGCCAGTCTGCGGCAGGCGATCGGCATCGTGCCGCAGGATACGGTGCTGTTCAACGATACGCTGCGCTACAACATCGGCTATGGCAAAACCGGCTCCAGCGATGAAGAAATCGAGCGTGCGGCGCGGCTGGCGCATATCCATGATTTTATCGTCGGTCTGCCCGACGGTTACGACACCCGGGTGGGCGAGCGTGGGCTGAAGCTGTCGGGCGGTGAAAAGCAGCGGGTGGCGATCGCGCGCACCATCCTGAAAAATCCGGCCATCCTGGTGTTCGACGAGGCGACCAGCGCGCTGGATACCCAGACCGAGCGCGAAATCCAGGGGCACCTGCGCGAGGTGAGCCGCAACCACACCACGCTGGTGATCGCCCATCGGCTCTCCACCGTGGTGGACGCCGATGAGATCATCGTGCTGGAGGCGGGGGAGATCGTCGAGCGCGGGGGGCATGAGGCGCTGTTGGCGGCGAACGGCCGCTACGCCGCCATGTGGCAAACCCAGTACAGCGAAGAGCAGGAACCGCGCTGACGCTGCCGTTCACACCATCGATGGCGCGGCCTTGAGCCGTTGTATCACGTAGTCGCAGGCGATGCGGTAATCCTGCTGCAGATCGGTGTCATCCCCGGCCAGGCTGCCGCGCAGCCAGAGCCCATCGATCATCGCCGCTAGCCCGCGCGCCGCGTCGCGCGCCTGCTGCAGCGGCAGCTCGCGGCGGAACTGGCTGCATATATTGGAATAGAGCCGCCGATCGTTGGCGCGCTGCAGGCGGCGCAGCACCGGCTGGTGCATGCTGGCGGCCCAGAAGTCGAGCCAGGCGCGCATGGAAATGGCGTTGGTTTGACTGGGGTGGAAGTTGCCCTGAATGATGGCGCACAGCTGAGACTGGCTGTCGCTCGCCGCCTGAGCGCGGCACTCGGCCACCGCGTCGCGCAGATCGCGCAGGATCTTGCGCATGGTCGCGCTCAACAATCCCTCCTTATCGCCAAAATAGTGGCTGACGATGCCGGTCGACAGCCCGGCTTCTTTCGCCACCTGCGACAGGGTGACGCCGGCCAACCCCACCACGCTGATGGTTTCGAAGGCGGCGTTAATCAACTGCTCCTTGCGCTGCTCAGGAATGTCTCTGCGGTACATATTTTCCCCAACTGATAGGCAAATCACACTTTGAATTTGATTGATTGAACGGTCAATCAATACTCTATATGCTGCGAAAATGTCAAATAAATGACGATAAAATGTTAATCAAAAGTTGCATTTAAATCGTCTGTCTTTCGCATCATGGAAGCCTGCCAATGACAATAAAAACTCCTCCATCGCTTGACGAAGAACCTGTCAGATTGAATGTCCCGGTATTTTTCGGCTCAGCCGCGGTGATCTTGCTGCTGGGGGCGCTGATTGTGCTGTTTCCCGCCGCCAGCAAACAGTGGCTGAATGTCGCGCAAAGTTGGGTGGCCGACGTGTTCGGCTGGTATTACATGCTGTTGATGGTCGCCTGCATGGTGTTCGTGTTCTGGCTGGCGCTGTCGCGCTTTGGCCATATTCGCCTCAGCCAGGATGACGAGCCGCCGCAGTTCAGCTATCCCTCCTGGGTGGCGATGCTGTTCTCGTCGGGCATCGGCATTGCGCTGGTGTATTACGGCGCCTATGAGCCGTTGGATCACTTCCTGTCGCCACCGGAAGGCGACGGCGGCAGCGTACAGGCGGCGCGGCAGGCGATGGCGCTGACCTTTTTACACTGGGGGCTGCACGGTTGGGCGCTGTATGCGTTGATCGCCACCGCGCTCGCCTATTTCGCCTATTGTCGCGGTTTGCCGCTGGCGCTGCGTTCCGCGCTGTACCCGATCTTCGGCGAGCGCATCCACGGCGGCGTCGGCCATCTGGTGGACAGCTTCGGCATTCTGGTGACGGTGATCTCGATGGTGACCAACCTGGGGATCGGCGCGCTGTTGGTGAACTCGGGGCTGTTCTACCTGTTCGACATTCCGCAAAGCACCGGCGTGCTGCTGGCGCTGATCGTGGTGATGATGATGGTGGCCACGCTGGCGGCGGTCACCGGCGTCGAAAAGGGCATCGCGATGCTGTCGAACATCAACGTCGGTTTCCTGTGCCTGCTGTTGCTGTTCGTGTTTCTGGCCGGCCCGACGCTGAACCTGCTCAACGGCATGTTGCAGAACATTGGGGATTATCTGACCTCGCTCGTCAGCCGCAGCTTCGATATGTATCTGTACGGCAAGGCGCGCCAGTGGCAGGGCGCCTGGACACTGTTCTATTGGGCCTGGTGGGTGGCGTGGGCGCCGTTTGTCGGGCTGTTTATCGCGCGTATTTCCAAAGGCCGTACCATCCGCGAACTGATCTTCGGCGTGTTGCTGATCCCGCTGGGGTTCACGCTGGCGTGGCTGTCGATCTTCGGCAATACCGCCATCAGTCTGGTGCTGGAGGGCGGGCAAGCGATTCTGGGGCAGGTGGCGCAAAGCGATCCGCCGATGGCGGTGTTCAAGCTGTTCGAATACCTGCCCTATACCCAGCTGACCGCCGGTTTTGTGGTGGTGATAAGCTTCGTGCTGTTCCTGACGCCGGTCGATTCCGGCACGCTGATGATAGCGAATCTGTCCTGCCAGGGGGGTTCCGCCCACGATGACGCGCCGGCCTGGCTCCGGGTGTTCTGGGCGGCGGTCACCACGCTGGTGTGCGCCGGGCTGCTGTACGCCGGCAGTTTCAGCGCGATGCAGACTGCCGTGGTGCTGTGCGGCTTGCCTTTCTCGGCGGTGATCGTGCTGTACATGCTCAGCCTGCGCAAGGATCTGCGCGGCTACGCCATGAAGCCGGCGCTCCCCTGAGGCGGCTTATTCGTCCGCGCGCGGCCGATGATGCACGTATTCGATAATCGTGCCATCCGGCAGGCGCGCATTGAAACAGGCGCCGGTGGGCACTTCCACCGGGCCAAAGAAGATATCGGCGCCGGCGGCCTGTAGCCGCTGGTGGTAGGGATAAATGTCATCGACCAGCAACGTGCCGACGGTGCTGCGAAAAGGACGCAGGTTTTCTTCCGAGCCTTCCAGGATCAGAAATGGCCCCACCGCCGCCAGCACCAGCCGATGCTCGGGGAAGTCGAAACGCATATCCGCTTCCACGCCGTGCAGCTGCTCGTAAAACGCGATGGCGCGGTCAATCTCGCCTTCGTTGACGTAGACCCGGATCAGCACGCGCGGCTCGCGCAGCGATGAAGAGTCGGCGGTTTTGCGCCAAAAGCCTGCTTCTGTCAGTTTTGCCGTCATTGCTCATTCCTCATGGTGGCTCGTTTCCTTGTCATCATGCCGCCGTTTGACGGCAGGGATTAGACCGAGTTGTTATGAACCAGCAGCGGCGGAAATAAAAAAGCCCCGGTAACGGGGCAAAGACCCGCTCAGGTCGGAATAGCGGGCTAAAGCGGGCGTCAGGCGCGATGGAATTCCGGTAACACCAGTTGGCCGATCTCCTGCATCGTCTCTTCCAGCGGCCGCTGGTTGCGGCGGAAATGCAGGCCGATGTGATTGACCCCGGCGTCACGCATGGCGCTCAGTTCCTGAATCAATCCATTGCGGCCGCTCTTGATGCCGAAGCGATGGCGCTGAATCGGCGCGTCGGCGTTATCGGTGAGGTCGAGATGAATAAAGCTGACGTAGGGCTTGTCACCGGCTACGTTGCGCCAGAGTTTGACCCGCGAAACATGGTCCGCAGGCGTGCCGGGATACGACAGCCAGCCATCCATATTTTTCCCCACCCACTCGGGCGTTTGTTGCGCCAGCCCGGCGACCAGCAGCGGCGGCGGCGGCGTGGCCGGCAGCAGGCGCAGTCCCGGTTGCAGCGCGCTGTCGGCTTCCCCTTTGAGAATGCCGACGCTGGCGCGGAAGCTTTCACCGCGCGCGGCGTAATCGGCGCCGAACAGCGGGTACTCCACGGGGCGATCGCCGCTGGCGACGCCGAGCAACAGACGATCGCCGCTCAGCGTTTGCAGCGTGGAAGCCGCTTTGCGCACCAGCCACGGCTGCCGCAGCGGCAGCACCACGGCCGCGGTACCGAGCAGAATATTGCGCGTCAGGCTGGACAGGTAGCCGAGGTAGGTAAAGGTCTCAAACACCTGCGCGGCGTCGCCGAAGTCCGGATCATACAGCGGCACGTCGCGAACCCAGGCGGCGCGAAAGCCGAGCTCATCGGCCAGCTTGATGCGCGCAGCGTGTTCGCTCATGTCCGGCACGCCGAACGGCCGCCCATCCTGCTGGCGTTTCAGCTGCCCGCTGGTGGACCAATCGTTGTCCAGCGGCAACTCGATGCCGATGGAAAGCGGCTCCCGGGTTAATTTTTCGATGCTCATGTGTCACTCCGTCTCAGGCCTTGCGGCGCGGTGTCGAACGATGGCACGAAGTGTTGCATGGCGCTTAATTGAGATAAACAGCCCTAATCGCAATAGATAATTGCTGTTGCGAGCATAATTGCTTTGCAGGATACGGCATATTTGTCGTGATTTACGTCACGCTCTGCGCTTTTGTTATTGTCCAGATGGGGTTATATAACCCCGCCGTTGGCCTTTCCCTCGTAAGAGTTAGTTTTTTCTGCGGCCTTAAAATAAAACGAGATGATTCAATAGATAAAAATGGCTCTGAAGCGCGTGCGGGGATCATTCAATGCCGATAAAAAATTAATAAGCCTGAAGCGTCATCGATGGGATTATTCGCAAATAACGCGCAAACAGGCTTTTTTTAATCGCAAGAAAGTACCGGACATTATTTTATATGTATCAAGAACAGAAGGATAAATAACCTGAAGGTGATAATGCGATATTGAAATAGTACCCGTTCAGAATTTCATTTGTCTCTCGAAGAGCGCCGGTTGACAGACCGCCGGCTTGCGATAATTTTATGTCATTAACATGTTAATGAGTTGTTGTCGTGACGGAGGGCCAATTTCTCTCTTGGCCGAGCGCTTAACACACTTATGCCATGGCGGGTCGCCATTCATAAGTTAACTTATGGACAAATGACGCTATGAATACATCGCCAGCGGCACGCAGAGCATTAAGTGAAGAGAACCGGTTGCTGATTATTTTGTTTTTCGTGTTCGGCTGCGTGTTCGTCGATCGTCTGACCATCTCGTTTCTGTTTCCGATGATTGCCGCCGACCTCAAGCTCAGCAACGTGCATCTCGGCACGCTGTCGGCGGTGTTGGCGCTAACCTGGGCGCTGTCCGGCGCCGGGTTGGGGGCGATAGCCGATCGCTTTAATATCCGTAAACCGATGCTGATCCTGTCCATCTTAGTGTTTTCGCTGTTCTCCGCGCTGTCGGGGCTGGTCAGCGGGTTTGCCATGTTATTGATCTTCCGGGCGCTGATGGGGATTGCTGAGGGGCCGGTATTGCCGATCGCGCAATCGTTGATGGTGGAAAGATCGCAGCCGCAGCGCCGCGGTTTCAACATGGGATTGATCCAGGGCGCGGCGCCGGGGCTGTTGGGCGGCATCATCGCGCCGCCGCTGATCATCTATCTGGCGCAGAAGTGGGGATGGAGCATGGCGTTTCACCTGACCGCCGTGCCGGGCATCATTCTGGCGTGGCTGATCTATCGCTATGTGAACGGCAAAAAGGATCCCGCTTTCAGCGCCGCGCCGGCGGCGGGTAAGCCGGCGGGCAAGGCCGCTTACGGCGAGCTGTTCAAAATCAAGAACGTGGCGCTGTGCATTCTGATCTCCTGCGTGTTCGTCACCTGGTTCATGATCATCATTACCTTCACCCCTAACTTTTTGGTGACCGACCGTGGCTTCGGTGAAGGCACGATGGGCGGCATCATGAGCGCCATCGGCGCCGCCTGGGTCTTCTGGGGCGTGGCGGTACCGGCGATCTCCGATCGCCTCGGGCGCAAACCGACGCTGATTTTCTTTTCGCTGCTGGCGGTGTGCTGCCCGCTGTTCCTGAGCTACGTCGCCAATCCGTGGCTGCTGGGCGTGCTGGTGTTCCTGTCTTATACCGGCCTTGGCTGTTTCACGCTGTTTATGGCCACCATCCCGTCGGAAACGGTGTCGCCGGCGCGCATCGCCACCGCGTTGGGGCTGGTGATGGGGATCGGCGAGGTGATTGGCGGCTGCCTGGCGCCGTTTATCGCTGGGCTGATCGCCGATCGCTACGGCCTGGTCAGCGTAATGTGGCTGGCGGCCGCCGGTGCCGTGTGCGCCGGGGTACTGAGTTGTTTTCTCGATGAAACCGCCCCTGCCGTGGTGAACCGCCGAGCGGTGAAGCCGGCGGGCGTCGCCGACGTTTGAGACGAGTTTTATCCCATTCAATCAAGGAGAGCGAAGATGTCAGCAGAATCATCCGTACTGAATCAAAATGCCGAGCCGGACTGGAAGAATTACGATGATTTCGCGCGCGGCATCGATACCAACCGGTTGCCGGGCTCTCAGGACTGGCGCGGCAAAACGCTGCAGATCGCCTTTGAAGACGGCGGGGACATCACGCTGCGTTTCAGCGCCGACCGGCAACGGGTGTTGTGGGCCTGGGAAGGGGAGAGCGGTGAGGACGCTTACGAAGAGGTGCAAACCTCCGCCGCGCGCTATTTCTTCAATATTCCGCTGCAGTCGCCGGGCAACGAATGCCTGACGCTGGTGCTCAACCGCGACAGCGGCCGGGCGCTGCTGGTGCGCAGCACGCTGTTGCCCGAACAAACGGTGGAAAAGGGATCCCGCCTCAAGCAAAGCTTCCACGTTGGGCTGATTGCCGGCGTCACGCCGGGCGGCATCGCGCCGCATCTGACCCGCGAGCTGATCGGTTATCGCACGCTGAACGTTTACAGCCCCAACCATTACTATGAGCACTTCTACGTCAACACCGAGCGTTATGCCTGGCAAAACCTGCGCGGCGAGCAGTTCGGGCACGGCGACATGGATTACGCCACTTACTACAAGTTTGAGGACGAGATGTTCCTGTTCACCTTCCGGGAAAAGATTATCCCGGTGTGCTCGGTGTTCTTCTTCGACTTTATCTCCGGGCGCTGCACCGGCACCTTCCTCGGGTTGGACGCCGCCGGCCGGGTTCTGGTGTCACCGGCCGGGGCCTTCATCAGCAAGATGAGCTACAACGCTTATCCGGAGGGCGTGCAGCCGCTGTGAGTCAGGCGTTTCTGACCAGCGATCCGGCGTTGATCTCCGCAATGGTTTTCGCGCCGGTGAGCGTCATGGCGACGCGCATTTCCTTGTCGATCAGATCCAGCAAGTTAGCCACCCCGGCTTCGCCGGCCGCCGCCAGCGCATAGACGAAGGCGCGCCCCAGCAGCACGCTGTCGGCGCCCAGCGCGATCATGCGCACCACGTCCAGGCCGCTGCGGATGCCGGAATCGGCCAGTAAGGTAATGTCGCCTTTCACCGCGTCGGCGATCGCCGGCATGGCGCGCGCGGTCGACAGCACGCCGTCCAGCTGGCGGCCGCCGTGGTTGGAGACGATGATGCCGTCGGCGCCGAAGCGCACTGCGTCTTTGGCGTCTTCCGGATCCAGAATGCCTTTGATGATCATCGGGCCGTCCCAGAATTCGCGGATCCACTCCAGGTCTTTCCAGGAAATCGACGGATCGAAGTTGGCGCCCAGCCAGCCGATGTAGTCTTCCAGGCTGGTCGGTTTGCCGCGGTAGGCCGAGACGTTGCCCAGATCGTGCGGCTTGCCGAACAGGCCGACATCCCAGGCCCACTGCGGATGGGTAAACGCCTGCAGCACGCGGCGCAGGGCGGCGTTGGGGCCGCTCATCCCCGAGTGGGCGTCGCGGTAACGGGCGCCGGGCACCGGCATGTCGACGGTGAACACCAGCGTTTTCACGCCGGCGGCTTTGGCGCGCTCCAGCGCGTTGCGCATAAAGCCGCGGTCTTTCAACACGTAGAGCTGGAACCACATCGGCCGATCGATCGCCGGGGCCACCTCTTCGATGGGGCAGACCGACACGGTGGACAGCGTGAACGGAATGCCTTTTTTGGCCGCGGCGCGCGCGGCCTGCACTTCGCCGCGGCGGGCGTACATGCCGGTCAGCCCCACCGGCCCCAGCGCCACCGGCATCGCCAGCTGCTCGCCGAACAGCGTGGTCTCCAGGCTGAGTTCGGACATATTGCGCAGCACGCGCTGGCGCAAGGCAATATCGGCCAGATCTGCGGTATTGCGCTTCAGCGTATGCTCCGCGTAGGCCCCGCCGTCGATGTAGTGAAACAGAAACGGCGGCAGTTTGGCCTGGGCGGCGGCCCGGTAGTCGGTTGACGCGGAGATGATCATAGTGTTTACCTTCTTGTCTTCTTGCAAATAACGGGTTGTCAGTCAGAGCGAGAGGATCGCCGCCATAGCGGCCGCGATCCCACCGTACGCCAGCATCGGCAGCGCGGTCTTTCTGATGATTTTGCCTTCGGCGTTGCCGATCCCCAGGATCGAACAGACCGCGATAATGTTGTTCAGGCATACCATGTTGCCCATGGCGCCGCCGACGGACTGCAAGGCCAGCGTCAGATTGACGTCGAGGCCGCTGCTCTGGGCGATCGATTGCTGAATGCCGCCGAACGTCAGGTTCGAAACGGTGTTGGAACCGGAGAAGAACGAGCCCAGCGCGCCGAGGAACGAAGAGAACAGCAGCCAGCTGTCGCCGGTCAGCGCCGCCAACGCTTTCCCGATCAGGATCACCGGCGCGTTGTCGCCGCCCAGCATCATCAGATTGACCATGACCAGCGCGCCGAACAGGGCGATAAAGGGGCGCGTGATGCGCCCGCCGGTTTCGCTGAACATTTGCCGCACCTGGCCGCCATTCAGACGGAACAGCGGAATGCACAACACCACCACCAGCAGAAACGGGATCAGCGCCGGGACATACAGCGTTTTGTAGCCGGCCGCGGCGGAGGTGCCCAGCACCTGCCGCAGTTCGACGATCAGCGCTTGGCTGATGCGCAGCTCCCCGAGCCAGCCGAGGTTTTCCTGCCACAGCAGCGTGGTGGTGTTGAGCAGCGCCTTGAGGCCCAACTGGTGAATGCGCGTCACTATCAGGATAGCAATCAGCAGCAGGGTCGGCGTCATCGCCTTGACCACCTGCATGAACGGCACCGCCTGCGCGGCGCTCTGCGGTTTTTCCGCGCGGGCGAGGCCAATGCCGCCGCGCGCCAGCAGCACCGACAGCGCCAGGCCGAGAGCGCCGCCGACCAGCGCCGGGAATTCATAGTTCACCTGGGCCAGCAGCAGATAGGGGACGGTGCAGCTCAGCACGCTGAGCAAGATAAACGGCAGGTTGCGGCGAATATCCTGCCAGGAAACGATAAAGCGCAGCGCAAGCAGAGGAATGACGAAGCCGGCGACAACGTGGATCAGCGCGGTTTGCCGGCCGATCTCCAGCAGGCTGGCGTCCGACAGGCCGAGGTTGGCGAAGCCGAACCAGGTGGGGGTGCCCACGGCGCCGAAGGAGACCGGTACCGAGTTCATCACCAGCGTCAGCAGGGCGACGCGCAGCGGGTTGAAGCCCAGCCCGACCAGAATCGGCGCGGCGATGGCGGCCGGAGTGCCGAAGCCGCTGGCGCCCTCGATCATAAAGGCGAACGCCCAGCCGATAATCATCAGTTGGGCCACCGGGTTGGGGCTAACGGCTTCCAACCAGCGGCGCACCACGTTTTCCGCACCGCTTACCTGCATCAGTTTGTTGAGCAGGATGGCGCCGGCAATGATGGTGATCGGCGTCAGCGTCGAGACCAGCGCGGTGATGATATTGGCATGCAGCAGCCGCAGTGAGGCATCGAACCACCAGAGCTGCAGGGCATATACCACGACGGCCGTCAACGGCAGGGCCAGATAAGAGGGCACGCCATTCCTTTTGGTCATCATCCATATCAGCAGGACGATGGGCGCAATACTGAAAAGCAGGGGCATAAGATCCTCAGGGTTATTATTTTTATGGGCAGAGATATGTAACTGAAAGGTTAATTACCGCAACATTTTCATTCTAATCACAACGTTGGCGATGATGCCACGCGATAATTTTTTAACATCGGCGAATGGCGCCGGCGGCGGGAAAAATGCCGGCTGTTGAGGCTGAATTAAATTGATTTAAAATCAATTGGATGGGTTTTTATGTTGTGTAATGAATGCGCTGGATCACATTAATTAGGCGTTAATGTTCACGAGTTCATGTCCAAAAATGCGGTAATCCACGCGGTACTTTACGACGCGTGGAAATAATCAGGAGTGGAAACTTAAAAGTAGTGGCTGATATTTTGATAGGAACCGATGATATGTTCGATCAGCAGGCGAGTTTTTAACGGCAGATTGCGGGTATAAGGGTAGACGGCGTAAATGCCCAATACCTTGCCGCAGTGGCCGGCCAGGATCTCCGTCAGTTTGCCTTCCTGCAAATCTTCGTACACCATGCAGCGCGGCACCATGGCGATGCCGTGGCCGCCGATCACCGCTTTGCGGATCGCCCGCGCATTGTTGGCCGACAGGTTGCCGTCAACCTGCAGCTCGTAGATTTCGTTGCGCCCTGGCCGCTTCATCAGCCAGTTGGCGGTGCCGCTCTCTTGATAGGTATAGGTCAGGCAGTTGTGGCTAAGCAGATCGTCGGGATTGCGCGGCTCCGGGTGGTTCTCCAAATAGCCCGGCGAGCAGACGATCACCCAGCGGGAATCGAAAATCGGCCGCGCAATCAGGCTGGAGTCCGGCATGGTGCCGGTACGGATCGCCAGATCGATGCCTTCTTCCACCAGATCGACGAAGCGGTTTTCCAGCCGCATCTCGACCTTCAGGCTGGGGTGCTGGGCGCAAAACTCCGCCACGCTTTCACTCAGCAGCAGCTCACCCGAAATGGTCGGCACCGACATACGAATGGTGCCGGTCAGCTCTTCGCTCTTTTCGCTGACGGCGTACAGCGCTTCCTGCACTTTGGCGCCGATCTCCTTGGCCTGCTGGTAGAGCGCCTGGCCGCTTTCGGTCAGCGTCAGGCTGCGGGTGGTGCGGTACATCAGCCGGGCGCCGAGCGATTTTTCCAACCGCCCGATGCGTTTGCTGACCACCGAACTGGTAATGCCGGCGCTCTCCGCCGCCTTGCTGAACGAGCCGCAGTCGACAATCAGGGCAAACAGAATCAAGTCGTTGGCGTATTCGTGAGTCGCGAGCATGGGCATCCTAAGAGTGAGAGTCCTGTTGCCCAGTGTAAGTCCGGCGCGGCAGGAAGCAATCTTTTCAGCCTGTTTCCAGCACCGGTTAACTGGTCGGATCTGAAATTTTCTTGGTTAATTACCTCTTAAACTGAGAATTATCCTTCAAATAAATCGTGGCTATTCCGGGGGTGAAATTAACTTCCATGTTTTTATAAGCAATTAAATTAGAATAATCCTTATATCAAACGTTACTTATTCCACTAAGCCTGCGGTGTAGTGTAAATAATTGTATTGATCTGCTTGTGTGAGAGGGCTATTCTTTTTCCCGCAGCGCTCTCATTGTTATCAATTAAATGTTTTTCAATGTATTGAAGAATTACTCTGTCTTGCAGGCAGAGTGATGGGTAGTGTGTTTATATTTTAATATATATAAGGATATTGTAATGAAGAAAATCAATCTGTCTGAAGCGGCAAACATCGTCGGCGGTACTTTTGTGTGTACCAAGGAATTTGCCTGGGTGGGCGGTGGCAATAACCGCACTTGCCAACTGGTGACCACCTGTGCCGATAAGTTTGGCGGCGTGAAAAAAACCTATCATCCGGCGCCGGTGGCGAGCTGCCCTTCCACGCCGACAATCCCGAGCTGATGCGAGCTGAACGCTTGCAGTTAGGTTAGTGATGGACAGGCGGGGCGCTTGCGCGCACCGCCTGATAACGGAGATGAATTCCTTTTTTATCGTTGAACCGTCAATCTCCCTTTCTGATTTATAACGCTCATGCTCAAGTGAGCATTTATTTATGCGCAGGATGCGTCTGCTATGTATAAACGTCCTTTGCTGTTTTTTAGTTACACGCTCGTCATTATTTTCGCCTCTTCTTTTTTGACTGCACTTTATTTCCAGCATTACGTTATGGCCTCGCCGGCGGCGGAAAGCCTGAGTTTTATCTCTCCGGAAAAAATAGAGCAAAGCCCATTGCAAGACGATAACGCCATTGTCGAAGTCTTCTCTTACGCCTGCCACTATTGTGAAGTTAACGAAAGCGGCGTGGCCGAGCTGGAAAAACGCTTACCGGCGGGAGCCAAATTGGTGCGCCTGCATCTCAGCGACGACGATCACGCCGGCATGGCGGCCTTTGCGCCCCTCTTCGCCACCCTGACGGTCATGGGGATCGAGGCGCAGCATCGTCCCGCCGCTTACCGCGCCATTATCAAAGAAAACCTCAATCTGGCGGATGAAAAGCAACTCAGTGCCTGGTTGGTGGTCAACGGCATCGACGAGGCCGCCTATCAGCGGACCAGAGATTCAGAGCGGGTCAAGGAACTGTTGGCGTATATGACGGCGGTAAGCCGCTATTACCAGGTCAACGCGACCCCCAGCTTTATCGTCAATCGCAAATGGCTGGCGTTGCAAGACCGCGAGTTTTCCGCTTTCAGCCAGCAACTGCTGTCGCTGTTGCAGCACGATAAGCCGCTGGCCCCCTGATGCGCCTGCTCGCGGTTCGGGGTTATCTGGCCTGGCGTAACGGCCTGGACGCCGTGGCGCGTCTCTCGGCTGTCCGCACCGGGGTGAGCCGGAGTCTGACGTGCGCTCTGCTGCGGCGCGTGGATTATCGCCTGTGGCTAAAGATGCAGAGGCGGTTGAGGTGGGGTCTGCAGCAACGCCGTTTTCGCCACCGGCAAGCGGTCGCTGAGGCGAATCGCCAAAGCCTGTTGGGCGACGGCAGGCTGGACTTCGCCTGGCTGATGCAGCGGCGGCAATGGCTGGATTTGGCGGCGATCCAGGCCCGCAACGCCGTGTTGATGGAGCATTTGGCGCAGTGCACTTTACAGCTCAATCAGGTGGTGGAGCCGCTGCATCGCGCCGGGGTGCCGGTGTTGTTGGCGCCGATGCACACGGTTTCCGATGTGTTGGCGACGCTGGTCGGCGCGGGCGTTTATCCCGGGCGGGCAACGGTGATCGTTTCCGGTGACGCACAGACGTTAGCGCGGCGAGCGCCTGAGGGGGAATGGCGGCAGCGGCTCGACTATTGCTCGATTCACGACGATCCCCGGCATATTGCCGGCACCTTGTCGCAGGCGCTGCTGGAGGCGACGGAGCATCGGCGCAACATCATCCTCTTCCCGGACATCACGCCGGATTACACCTTGAACAGCACCCGGGACGCCTCGGCCAAACTGGCTTGCCGTTTGTTCAACCGGCCAGCGCATTTGCATAGCGGTATCGTTCGGTTATCTCGAGCGATGCGGGCTCGAGTGGTGTGCTATTCGCTTTATTACGAGCGCGGCGTTCGCATTCACATAGAAGAACCAATTGCTACAGAACAGGTCGGCCGCGCCGTGCCGGCGATCGTCGAGCGCACCCTGCGGCGACATGCGGATGATTGGCTGCTGTGGCATTCGCACTCTCTATTTTTTATCAACGAATAAGTCAGGGATATCACTACGCATGGAAAACACCCTCCCTACGCCGGTCTTGCAGAGCGAAATCAATGAGTGCGGGCTGGCCTGCATCGCCATGCTGGCGGAAACGCAGGGCGTTCGCGCGCCATTGACGGAACTGCGTGAGCGTTACCCCGCTTCGCAACACGGCACTTCGCTGGCGACGCTGTGCGCCATTTTAGGGGAGCTGGCGTTGCCGGCTTATCCGGTGGCGTTCGAGCACCGGGATCTGGCGGCGCTGCCTTTACCGGCGATTCTGCATTACGGCGCGGGCCACTATGTATTGCTGGCATATCGTCAGGGCGGTTACGTGTGCGTAATGAATCCGGCGTTGGGGCAACAGCTGCTGCCGTACGCCGCTTTGAAAGCGGAAATCAGCGGCTACGCATTGGTGCTCGATCGCGACGATTTACCGTCCACCACCCCCGCCGTGCGGAGCCACCGACGCGGTGCTTTCGCCAGTTTAAGCCTGAAGGATACCGCCGGCATCGCCGGCATTTATCGCCTGGCGGCGATGACGTTTCTTATCTCGCTGACGCTGTTCATCATGCCGATGATGGTCGCCAGCGCGATCAATCAGGTGTTCGCCATGGCCGGTGAGGTCGCGTTTCCTTACGCCTACTATCTGCTGGCGTTTGTGGCATCCACGGCGCTGGCCCTGATGGCGCGCATCATCACCGAGCGTTTTATCAAAAACTTCGTGTTGCTGCACGGCGCCGCCGGGTTTTCCCGCCTGCTGGAAAATTCGCTGAATTTCTTCAGCAAGCGCGCGCCCGGCGAGATTTTCAGTCGTTTCACCAGCTGGCAGATGGCCGCCGGCCAGAAAATCGAGCTGGATAACGGCCTGCGCACCGACTGGATCATCGCTGCTATCGCGCTGGCGGTGATGGGCTATTTGAGCCCGATGTTGGCGCTGGTGCCGATTGCCGGCGTACTGCTGATGGGGGCGATCAGCGTTTGGGCCATTTATCGCGATCGCCACTTCACCCAGCAGCTGCAGGTGAGAGGGGCGGCGCAGAATGATTTTATTCTGGAAACCATTCAGGGGTTTTCGACCATCAAGTCCGCCGGGCTCGCCGGCCAGCGGCAAGAGGGCTTTGCCGAGCATGCCCGTTCGCTGTTCAACTGCCTGCAGCGGCAAAAAGTCTATGAGCAGGTCAAGGGCAGCATTTATCAACTGATTGGCAGCCTGGAAATGGTGGTGTTCATGCTGCTGGCGCTGCCGCTGCTAAAGGGGGGCGAACTCAGTCTGGGGGCATTCTTCGCCTACAGCTTTCTGCGCGAAATTTTTACCTCTTACACCAGCAAGATCTTTTTTGCCGTCCTGCAGAAAAACCAACTGCACGTGATCGATGAGCGCGCGCGGGATCTGTTTCCTGCCGTATCTCTGCGTACCGGGTCTGGCGACGAAAGCGTGAACCATTTTGATGTGCAGTTGGCGTATCGGGGGGTGAGCTTCGCGTACGACGCCGGCCAACCGGTTTTGCGCGACCTGTCGCTGACGCTGGAACGGGGCGAGTGTATCGCCATCTGCGGCGGTTCCGGCGCGGGCAAGAGCACCTTGCTGAAGGTGCTCGCCTGTCTGTTGACGCCGCAGCGGGGGGAACTGACGCTGGATGGCCGCGTGCTGGCTAACGCCGCCGCGCAGCGGCTGTTCTTCCTGCAAAGCCAGGAGGACATTCTGTTCAATGCCTCGGTGTTGCAAAACGTCACGCTGTTCGCCCCGTCGGCGCCGGGCCAGCAGAGACAAGTGGAACAGGCGCTATGCAGTTTGGGGCTGGCGGATGCGGTGGCGCAGCTGCCCGGAGGCGTGAACGCTCTGGTGCGAGAGAGCCATGCCGGGCTGTCGCTGGGGCAACGGCAGCGTCTGTTGCTGGCGCGTGCCATGTACAGCCGTTGTCCGGTGTTGGTGCTGGATGAACCGACGGCGAATCTGGATGAAAAAACCGCTGCGGCGGTGATGTCGGCTCTGGTAGCGCATTGCCGCGAGAAGGGGAAAACCCTGGTGACCGTGACGCATAACCCGCGGCTGCTGCCGTTGTTTGATCGGGTGCTGCATTTGTCGCAGGGCCGGTTGTTGGCCGCCGTCGACACCAGGATGAATGACTGTGCTGAGGTGGAGTGACGTGCCCGGAAAGAAACGCTGGCGGCGTGTAGCACTGGTGGCGATCGTGTTGGGGGGGCTGGCCGGCGGGCTGTTAGGGTTGAATCGGGCGCCTGACGCATCACCGCCGCAGACGGCGCGCGTCGATCGCGGCGACATCGAAAAAAGCGTGTTGGCTACCGGCATTTTGAAACCGGCCCGGCAGGTGAACGTTGGCGCGCAGGTCAACGGCCAACTGAAAAAACTGTATGTCAAACCGGGGGACAGAGTGGCTCAGGGCCAGCTGTTGGCCGAGATAGATCCGACGTTGCAACTTAACGAACTGCGCAAGTCGCAGGCCGAATTACGCAGCGCGCAGGCGCAGAAATTGGCGAGTCAGGCGCAGCTCAAGCAGTACCAACTGGAGTTGACGCGGCAAAGGGCGTTGGCGCGAGATCGTGCCGGCGTGGCCAGCGATTTGGAAAAAGCGCAGGCGCAGCACGACGCGCAACTGGCGCAGTTGAAAGTGAACGAGTCGCAGATCGTTCAGGCCGAAGTCGCGCAGGAAACGGCGAGAGCCAACCTGGCTTTTACCCGTATTACCGCGCCTATCGACGGCGAAGTGCTGGGTATCGTCACTCAGGAAGGGCAAACCATCGTCTCATCGCAAAGCGCACCGACCATTTTGGTGATGGCAGACGTGGATACGATGATGGTGCATACCCGCATATCGGAAAATGACATCTTGCAGGTGAGGGCGGGGCAGCCGCTGTGGTTTTATGTCGCCGCCGATCCCCGCCGCCGATATGAAGGGGTCATGGGTGCGATACAGCAAGCGCCGGCAGAAGCGCTGGAAGCCGATCCGCTGGGCAGAAATTCAAGCCAGCAAACGGCGGCGGTGTATTACAACGGCGTATTTGCCGTCGCCAACGGCGAACGTCGATTACGCACCGCGATGACGGCGCAGGTATTCATCATTACCGAACGCGCCACGGGGGTGGTGCGGCTGCCGATGGCGGCATTGGGAGAGGCTCTGGATGGCGAGCGCTATCAGATCAGAGTGTTGGAAGGCCAGCGGGTTGTCGCGCGCAGCGTGCGCATCGGGAAGCGCGATCGCCGCTATGCGGAAGTGTTGGAAGGCGTGAGAGTGGGTGAGCAAGTGCTGCTGGAACACCAGCCAGATACGGAGGGTGAGCATGTCAGCTAGCACGGATCCCATTATCGTTTTGGAGAACGTTTCGCGCGAGTTTCAAGCCGGAGATCAGAAAATCACGGTCCTCAAACGCGTTTCCCTGAGCATTCAGCGGGGAGAAATGGTCGCTATCGTCGGCGCCTCCGGCTCCGGAAAATCGACGTTGATGAATATTATCGGTTGTCTGGACAAGCCTTCTCAGGGGGATGTGTACATCAACGGGGTGGCGATTGGGCAAGCCGACGGCAATCGCCTGGCGCGGCTCCGCAGTCGGCATATCGGCTTTATTTTCCAGCGCTATCATCTGATGCCCTATCTGACGGCCGGTGAGAACGTGGCGATCCCTGCATTGTATACCGCCATGCCGGCCGCCGAGCGCCGCCTGCGGGCCGCGCATTTGTTGGCTCGCCTCGGGTTGGCGCAGCGCGGTGGCCATCGTCCGGCGCAGCTTTCCGGTGGGCAGCAACAGCGGGTCAGTATTGCCCGAGCTCTTATGAACGGCGCGGAAATCATTTTGGCCGATGAACCTACCGGCGCGTTGGATAGCACCAGCGGTCAGGCGCTGATGGCCATTTTGCATGAGCTGAACGCTGTCGGACACACCGTGGTCATCGTGACGCACGATCGGCGGATCGCCGAGCAGGCGCAGCGGATCATTGAGATCGGCGACGGCGAGATCGTGGCGGATCGTCGCCACGATGTCGCCCGACAGCGTTTTGCGTTCGAGAGGCCGCTGGCGTTGGCTGCGCCGCTGAAACGCATGAGCCCTTGGGCGGCGCTGCGAGAGGCGCTCGGCATGGCTTGGCGGGCATTATTAGGGCATCGGGTCCGGGCATTATTATCGATGCTCGGCATCATCATCGGCATTGCGGCGGTCGTTTCCGCCATCGCCATCGGTGAAGGCACGCGCCAAAGCATCCTCAGGGAAATCAGCCAGCTCGGCTCCAGCACGTTGGACATTCGTCCCGGATTGGGATGGGAAAAAACGCGTCCCGATTTTGCGCGTTCGCTGAGTGCGTGGGATGCAGCGCTGCTGGCGGCCTTGCCTTATGTCGACAGCGTTTCGCCGGTTATCAGCACTCAACTGTCGGCCGTGCGCGAAGGCAAGCAGGTGCCGCTCGCCGTGATGGGCGTCGGCGAAGGGTATTTCCGCACGCAGGGCATTCGGCTGCTTTCCGGTGGTCTGTTTACTGCGCAGGATCTGAGTGACCGCGCACCGGTGGCGGTGATCGATCCCTTGCTGCAACAGGCTCTGTTTTCTTCCCGGCAAGATCCGGTGGGCGCGGTTTTGCTGATCGCGGGTGTGCCTTATCGGGTGATCGGCGTCGCGCAGCGCCGCGGCGCCCAATACGCCGGTTCTCAACCGCTTGCCTGGCTGCCCCATACCTCCCTGACTGGCCGCATCGCCGGCGATATGCCGCTGGAATCGATTGTGATGCGAGTGAATGAAAAATTGACGTTGGAAGCGGCAAGGCGGGATGTGACCCGGCGTTTGACCGTAGAACATGGCCGGCGGGATTTTTTCACGCTGACCGACGATCAACTGACGCAATCCATTCAGCGTGCCTCCGACTCCATGCGATTGCTGATTACCGCGATTGCCGCCATCTCGCTGCTGGTCGGTGGGGTGGGGGTGATGAACATCATGTTGGTTTCGGTGACGGAACGAACCCATGAGATCGGCATTCGATTGGCGGTGGGCGCCGCTGAGAAAGACATTATGCGGCAATTTTTGATTGAGGCGGTGGTGATCTGCAGCCTGGGGGGCGTGTTGGGGATAGCCTGCGCCGCGCTGGTTAAAGGGATTCTGAGCGGCTTGGCGCCGCAGGTGACGATGATCTTTACCTGGCCGCCATTGCTGCTGGCCTGCGGGTTTTCGGCGTTGATCGGCGTCGGGTTCGGCTTCTTTCCAGCCCGTGCCGCCGCGCGCCTGCAGCCGGTGGAGGCGTTGGCGCGAGAATGAACCGACTTTTGATTTATGGACTGGTCATGCTGTCTTTGAGCGCTTGCGGAGGGCGGCCGATCGACGCCACGGCGCCACCGTCGTTGCCGCAGCAGTGGCGCGTGGTCGATGAACGTTCCGGTTCATTGCGGGCAGGCGTCGCCTGGTGGGAAAACTTCAATGATCCGCAGCTTTCCTCGCTGATCGATGGCGTGCTCATCGCGAATCAGGATCTGGCGCTGGCTGGATTGCAGTGGCGTGAGGCGATGTTGGAGGCCGGGTTGGTAGCCGGCAATGCGACCCCCGACCTGGCCGCCAGCCTGAGTGGCCGCAATACCAAGGCATTGCGCGGCGCGGCGCGGCCGCAAGAAAGTTACCGCGCAGGGCTGTCACTGAGTTATGAACTGGATTTATGGGGCAAGCTGGCGCGCATTCGCGAGCAGGCTCAGTGGCTGGCCGTCGCTTCGGAGTTGGATCGGCGCAATACCGCGTTGACTTTGATCGGCGCTACCGCTCGCGGGTATTGGCAGATCGCCGATTTGAATCAGCAAGTCACCCATCAGCAACAGGCGGTGGCGTTCGCGCGTGAGACTGTACGGCTGGTGGCGGCACGTCACACCGCCGGCGACGTCGGCCGATTCGAGTTGTTGCAGGCGGAGCAAAACCTATTGGCGCGTGAGAATCAACGGGATGAACTGGTACGGCAGCGGGAAGACGCTCGCAACTCGCTGGCGCTGTTGTTCGGCCGTTCACCCTTGCTGCGATACAGCGAAAGGCGAGCGCTACCGATCAACGAGGTGCCCATTGCGCCACGTCTGCCGGCGGCGGTGATGGCGCGACGGCCGGATGTGCAGGCGGCGGAGCGGCGCCTGCGGGCGGCGCTGGCCGGTGCGGAGGCCGCTACATTGCGTTTTTATCCGGCGCTGAGTCTGGATGCCGCACTGGATGCCGGCAGCGGGCTTTTCCGCCAATGGTTCAGTGAACCTTCGCGCTCGCTGGGCGCGACGTTGACGCTGCCGTTCATCGAGTGGCGCAAGATGCGCTTGTCCAGCGACAAAGCGACGTTGCAGGTGCAGCGCGCGGAGATTCAATTTCGCGATGCGGTTTACCGCGCGCTGGCAGAGGTAGACAGCGCCATGCGGGAACGTCTGGAAGCGCAGCGGCAAATCGGCAATCAGCAGCGGCATCTGGCGATGGGGCGACAAGCCGTGGCATTGGCCCGCCATCAATATCAGGCCGGTTCCGTCGCGCTGCAAACGTTGCTGGACGCGCAAGAGGCGGTGTTAGCCAGCGAGAATTCACTGTCGGCACTGCAATATCGCTACCTGAACGCCACGATGCAGCTCTGGCTGGCGCTGGGCGGCAACGAGGCTTTCGCATCCGGGCAAGGGGAGTAAGCATGGACAAAGAACGGAATACAAGACGCGTGGTGGTCACCGGTTACGGCGCCGTCACCGCGCTGGGTGGCAACGCGCCGCAAAACTGGCAGGCGATCATGGCCAACCGTTTGGCCTATCGCTATCACGATAAATCGGCGGCGGGGATCCACGCGCGCTTTTTTGCTTTGCTGGAGGCCGAACCGGCGTTGGAAGGCGTTGCCGCGCGGGTAAGCCGCCGTCTGCCCAGATTCGCCAGGCTGGCGCTGGCCGCCGCCACGGAAGCGATCGACATGGCGTTTTCATCTGGCCACGTGAGGCCCGGGCATTTTTATTCGTCGTTGGACTGCGGGGTGATTATCGGCAGCGGCTGGGGCGGCCAGGATGAGATCATGCAAAACAATGCGGACTATCTGCAATCCGGCATGGGGCAGCTGTTTGGCTGTTTTCACGCAATGCCCAATATTGCGACCGCCATATGCGGCCAACATTGGCAGTTACGGGGTTATCAAAGTTCGCCGGCGGCGGCCTGTGCGACCGGCGGCATCGCGATTGGCGATGCGTTTGAGGTGATCCGCAGCGGCCGCGCTTCAATGATGTTGGCCGGCGCGTCGGAATCACTGAGCGGCAATGGCGCGATATGGAACATCGACGCGTTGCGTTTGCTGAGTCGGGAGCAAAAGGATATCACCAAGGCCAGTTGCCCGTTCAGCCGGGAGCGCAGTGGCTTCGTGTTGGCGGAAGGGGCCGCCGTGTTGTGTCTTGAGGAGCGAGAGGCGGCTTTAGCGCGCGGCGCGACAATACTGGGGGAGGTCAAGGGATACGGCAACTTTTCAGACGCTTTTGACCTCACCGCACCGGCGGAGGATCCGCAGGCCAAGGTGAAAACCATTCGATGGGCTCTGGAACAGGCGGGGCTAGGCAATCATGAAATCGACTATATCAATGCGCATGGCACGTCGACGGCGCAAAGCGATGTGAACGAAACCGCTGCGATCAAGGCGGCTTTGGGGCGCGATGCTTACCGTACACCCATTTCCAGCACGAAATCCTATACCGGGCACTTGCTCGCCGCATCCGGCAGCTTTGAGGCGATCGTCTGCCTACAGGCGTTGCAGCAGCAAATGATGCCGGCAACCTGCCATTTGCACGAGAGCGATCCCGAATGCGATCTCGATTATATCCGCGAGGGGCATCGTCGCGGTCGTTTGCGCAATGTCATGAGTCTCAACTTCGGTTTCGGCGGTGCTAATGCAGCGCTGGTATTCGGCAATCACAATGGATAATGGTAGGGGATATGGAAAAGTATCATCGATTGTATGAGGCGATTTGCGGCCTGTTGTATGAAGCCAAAGGATTGGACAGAACGCTGCTATCGGCCGATATGCCGCTGCAACAGTTGGGGTTGGACAGCCTAGATTATATGGAGTTGATGCTGCTGGTTAGGCGTGAGTTCGGCATTACGCTCAATGCGGAAATGTTTATCGAACGGCCTGATCTGACCCTTGGCGAGCTGTGTCACGTTATGACCAGTCAATAATTCCCCCCCCCCCAGGCGGCCGTGTGCGGCGGTCAGACCTGGGTTATTCCCCATCGTGACTTTTATTTCCTCCTGCCCTGACCTTTCCTCTTATCGATTCACATAAAGATTAATACTTATAGGTTTGGTTAAGATACGTTCGCGCCGGCGGATTTATTTCGTTTTTTTACGAGCCGTATAACGCTTTGAAACCCATGGCGCCTCGCGATTTTATTAGGATTTTTCTTTGTTTTGTCGGTTTGTTTGCCAATTTTAGCGCATGTGTGAAATGGAAGTATTAACGCAAACTAAAGTGAATCGGGAAGTATGACGTCCTTATTATTTCTGATGGTGGCAGTTGAGCTGCGGTTTTCATTAATGAGGGGGCCTCAAGGGGGGCGCTGAAGGGGGGATTAATCCCTGTACACTGTTCGCGTTTGGCAAATCCGTTATACTCCGCGCTGGATGCAGGAACCTATCCATAGCCAGGGGAAACCCTGAGTGTCCATTGTGGTGATGTAAAAGGAAAATGACAGCCACATTTTTCCGATCAAAGTAATAGAGGTTGTATGTCTAATCGTAAACATCTGACGCCTTCTGAAGTGGAGAGACTGCTTGAGGTCACGCTGCATGGAAAGAATCCAGAACGCGATTATTGTCTGATTTATATGTGTTTTATTCATGGTTGCCGCGCCAGTGAAATTGGGGGATGGCGTTTGTCGGATATCGATCTGGAAGGCGGCAACATTTATGTTCATCGCTTGAAGAATGGTTTTTCCACGGTGCATCCGCTTTATCTGCGAGAAAGGCAATGTTTGCGGCGTTGGCTGGATAAACGCCGGCAACACCGTTGGGCCGATCAGGAATGGTTATTTCTTTCCAATCGGGGCGGGCGTTTGTCGCGCCAACGTATTTACGGCCTGCTTCGTCATTACAGTAAGGTGGCGAAACTGGAGATTAACGCCCATCCGCATATGCTGCGGCATGGTTGCGGATTTGCGTTGGCGGACCGAGGTATCGATACCCGATTAATTCAGGATTACCTCGGGCACCGAAATATTCAGAATACAGTGATTTATACCGCCAGCAATGCACAGCGCTTTAAAGAAATTTGGTAAGCGCGATTTAATAGAGTAACGGCAAGGAGTCACTTTGAACTAAACTGAAACATACTGTAAGGACGCGTAAAAACAATGTCAATATTCCTACGCTCACTTTGCCTGACAAAGGAAAATATTTTTTAAAAACATAGCGTTGTGTTCATGTTTCATTTCTTCCGCACTCCAGCCATCTAAGCAAAATCCTAATCAAAGAAAAGTCATTTTAAATCAATCGGCCAATTCCTTGGTTTTTTGGTCTGATTTGAGGTTATTTTGTTTTCTATTTGGCTTTAAATTCTATCTTTTATTTGTTTTTTGGTTTTAAAAACCAAAGGAGTCACTTTAGTTCAAAATGAATCGTTTGGGTGAATAAGCCTTAGGCCATCAATAAGTTTGGTAAAGGGTATTTGCTCTTCGTGGAACTAAATAAAAGGGAATGACATTAAGGATATGTCGGAAATAAAACCATGCATATTTTGCATAATTTTAAGGAAAGTAGGATGAAAAAGAATCTGCTGGCTGTAGCTGTTTTGACCGCGTCTGCATTTACCACCTCCGTATTTGCCGCTGATGGCAAGCTGAATATCACCGGTAGCATCACCGATCAGTCGTGCACCGTCGATCCGGACTCCCAAAACAAGCAGGTCGCTCTGGGTAAGATCGCCAAAGATGCGTTTATTCAATCTAATACTGCAGGTGCCAAGGCATTCAACCTGGTGTTAAAAAACTGCCCGGCGACTGTCACCGGCGCCACCGTGCGTTTTGACGGCACTCAAGTTCAGGGCCAGTCCGGGCTGTTGAAGCTGACTGACGCCGCCGATGTTGCTGGTGGCGTTGGCGTACAGTTGCTGGATGATGCCAGCAATGTGCTCAATATCGGCAACGATTCCCGCGTATATACGCTGGCAGAGAACAAAGACAACGTTCTGGGCTTTGTGGCGCGTTATTACGCTTACGATACCGTTTCCGTCGGTAGCGCGAACGCCACCGCCAACTTCACTATTGTCTATCAGTAAATTCACGCCGTTATATCGGCGTGAGCGTTAGAAAAATGGGCCAGAGGCTGTGTCTCTGGCTCTTTATTCATCGGGGAAGATAACAAAATGAAAGCGGGATATTTTGCGCTGACGGCAGCGTTATTGATGGCGCTTTGGGCTCCGGCTCAGGCCGGCGTGATCGTGGGCGGGACACGGCTGATATACGACGGAGGTAAAAAAGAGTCCGCTCTGAATATCAATAATCCGGATGCGGTGCCTTATTTGATCCAATCCTGGGTCGATGCTCAAGAGGGGGAAAGCGCTAAAGCGCCGTTTATCATCACCCCACCGTTGTTTCGCTTGGACGGCGGCCAAAATAACCTGCTACGCGTAGTGCGTGCGGGCGGCAATTTGCCGACGGACAGAGAATCGCTGTATTGGCTGAATGTGAAGTCTATTCCTTCGGTAGAAAAGAAAGAAAACACGCTGCAAATTGCGATCAAGACCCGCATCAAGCTGATTTATCGTCCCCAGGGGCTGGCCGGTAATCCGGAAGAAGCGGCCGGCAAAGTAACGTGGCGGCGCAGCGGCGATCGGCTGCAGGTGACCAACCCTTCACCCTATTACCTCACCTTTTTTAATTTGAAGCTGAACGGCAGTGCCATTACCGGCAACACCATGGTTGCGCCGCAAGCTACCGCCAGTTTTCCGTTACCGACGGCGCAGGGTGGGGGAGGCAGCCTGAGCTGGCAAATCATCAACGACTATGGCGGAACCGGCCAGACCTATACCGGCACGTTATAACCGGGCCGCGATACGTGTTTTTTGGCCCCGGAGTAACGCTGGGGCCGGCGTTCGGCTTACCTGAATTTTAGGCGGCTGAGCCAATCGGGACAGGGAGTTAAAAGGATGAATAACCCGAATAGCATTGGTTTACCAGGGACACGATCGATTTTGGCCGGTTTGATGTCTTGCCAGGTGGCGCTGCTTTATCCAATCGGTGCGGCGCATGCGCGTGATTACTTCAACCCGGCGCTGTTAGAGATTGACAACCCGGCGCTGCGCGGCGCCGATCTCTCCGTATTTGAGGAAAACAACAGCCAGGC
The DNA here is from genome assembly GCF_052168895.1 of Serratia sp. CY37869. Classification (NCBI taxonomy): domain Bacteria; kingdom Pseudomonadati; phylum Pseudomonadota; class Gammaproteobacteria; order Enterobacterales; family Yersiniaceae; genus Serratia; species Serratia sp. CY37869. The sequence goes on along the minus strand of NZ_JBJNLU010000003.1, from coordinate 126,074 downwards.
GCCCGGCAATTATCGGGTCGATCTTTACCTTAACGGCGAACAGGTTGACAGTCTCGACGTCGAGTTCCGGCTGATGCCGACGGCTGGCGGAAAGCAAGCGCTGCAGCCTTGTTTCAGCGCGGAAAAATTGGCCGAATTGGGGGTGAGAGTCTCCATGTTACCGGCGATTGCGGCGGAGGAGCGCTGCGTCAATCTGGCGCAGGCCATTCCTCAGGCTTCGACGGTGTTCCAGTTTAATCAGCTGAGATTGAATCTGAGCATTCCGCAAGCGGCATTGAACTTAAATGCGCGCGATTATGTTTCTCCGGATAAATGGGACTCCGGCATACCGGCGCTGTTGGTCAATTACAACTTCAGCGGCGCCAATAGCCAAACACGCGGCAGCGAACGGCAGAACAACAATAACTATTACCTCAATTTGCGCTCGGGCATCAACTGGGGCGCCTGGCGTTTGCGTAACTATTCCATCTGGAATCACTACACCGGCGGCGCTTCATCCTGGCGTTCAATCAATACCTATCTGCAGCGCGATATTGTTGCGTTGCAAAGCCGCCTGACTCTGGGCGACAGCACAACGTCCAGCGAGGTGTTCGACAGCGTACAGTTCCGCGGCGGGCAATTGGCTTCTGAAGATGACATTCTGCCGGACAGTATGAAGGGCTACTCGCCGGTGGTGCGCGGGATTGCGCGCACTAACGCGCAAATCGTGATCCGGCAAAACGGCTACGTGATTTATCAAAGTTATGTGCCGCCGGGTGCGTTTGAAATTACCGATCTGTACCCCACGGGCGGCAGCGGCGATCTGAACGTCAGCGTGCGCGAGGCTGACGGGCAGGAGCAACATTTCGTGGTGCCTTATGCCGTGGTGCCGGTATTGCAGCGTGAAGGGCGTTTCAAATACAGCCTGACCAGCGGGAAATACCGTTCATACAGCGGCGGCGTTGATGAACGTCCGTTCAGCCAGGCCACCGGCATCTACGGTTTGCCGTGGGGGGCCACGTTGTACGGCGGCGTGCAAGCAGCCAGTAAGTACCAGTCTCTGGCGCTGGGGTGGGGGCAGAACATGGGGGCGGTGGGGGCGCTGTCCGCTGATGTCACTCAGGCATGGACCAAGCAGGAAACTCGGCCGAAAGAGCAAGGGCAATCATGGCGCCTGCGTTACGGCAAAAACTTCATTGAAACCGGCACTAACTTCAGCTTGGCCAGCTACCGCTATTCCACGCGTGGTTTTTATAACCTGCAAGAGGCGCTGGAGAGCTACGGCGGCAACAGCGCGATCTATAACGATCACAAAAAGAGCCGTGCCGAGTTGACGATGAGCCAGAGCCTGTGGGATCTGGGGGGAACGCTGTCGCTCAGCCTGTTTAACGAAGACTACTGGAATGACAATCGTCGTTCGCAGTCGGTCAGCCTCAGCTACAACAACAGTTGGGAAGCTGTCAGTTACGGACTGAATTACACCTTCAGCCAGAACGGGTATGACAACAACGGCAACCGCAGCAATATTCGCGACCATATCGTGGCCTTCAACGTCAGCGTGCCGCTCAGCAAATGGCTGCCTGGCAGCTACGCCACCTACAACATGAACGCCAGCCGCAACGGCGCCACCAGCAACAATCTTGGGTTGAGCGGCATCGCTTTGCCGGGCAACAACCTGAACTACAGCATCAGCCAGGGCTACACCGGCAGGGGCGTGGGGGCGAACGGCAATATTCAGGCGGACTACAAAGGCGCCCTCGCCGAGTGGAACCTGGGGTATGGCTACGATCGCCATCGCCAACAGGTGAGCTACGGCGTGCAGGGCGGTGTTCTGGTGCACCAAAACGGCGTCACGCTGTCGCAGCCGCTGGGCGATACGGTGGCATTAGTGCAGGCGCCCGGCGCTTCAGGGGTGGATGTTTTGAACCAGACCGGGGTCAGCACCGACTGGCGCGGCTATGCGGTTGTGCCTTACCTGACGCCTTATCGGCGCAATATCGTCGGCCTGGACGGCGAGTCTTTCGCCGAGGATGTCGATATGACCTTGAGCAGTCAAACGGTGATCCCAACCCGTGGCGCCGTGGTGCGTGCCAGCTTCAATCCGGATGTCGGTGCCCGCGTGTTGCTGACATTACTGACGCGCAGTGGCAATCCGGTGCCGTTCGGCGCCACCGTCAGCAATCTCAATAGCCCCTCTGATAATGCCGGCATTGTCGGTGACGGCGGGCAGGTTTATTTGGCCGGCATGGCGGAGAGTGGCCGGCTGCAGGTTAAGTGGGGCAATGACGCGGCTCAGCAGTGTCAGGCTAACTATCAATTGGCTAATCAGCCAGAGAGCGGCGGAATACGTCTCGTTAACGGACTGTGTTTATAAGGTGCAGACAATGGCGACAGGAATATCGATTCAACGCAGGGCGATCGCCGGTGGGCTGCTGGCGTGCGCAATACTGGCTGTACAGCAGGCGCAGGCGGCGCCAGGGCAGTGTACGCCGATATCAGGAACGCACGGCTTTTCATTTGCCTTTTCCCCAAGCTTAAGCGACCCATCGCAAAACGTGACGGGGCGGATTATCAAGAACGCGGATAAGAACGCATGGAACTTGCCCGGTTCGTATTATGTGAAATGCGAATGTACCGCTCGCACGGCTTCTTACATCACCGCCAAAATGCTGTTGACCAACCCGGTATTTCAGGAGGGCGGATTGACGTATTACGCGTTGAACGAATATCTGGGCGTCGCCAGCGAGGTCTTCGTGGCGGGGCAGCGCAATGAATACCTTGCTGCACCCTTTACCAATGAGACTAACCGTAAGACCAGCATGGATGGCGATGATGAATCCTGTGCCCGTTCGCCCTACAACAGCGGCGCGCGTGGGCGCATTCACCTGTATTTCCGTCGGCCCTTCGTTGGCGTGACGGCGATCCCGAATACCCGACTGGTGGAAACGTATGTATCGGTAGTGAGTGGCGTGAAAAGCGATACGCCGGTTTCCACCATCTCTATGAGCGGTACCGTCACCGTGCCGCAGAGTTGCGAGATCAGTCCCCAGACGGTGGTGGTCGACTTTGGCGATATCGTCAGCACCCATTTCCAAACGAAAGGCGCGATGCCACCTCGTTTCACACCGGAAGAGAGAACGCTGACGCTCTCTTGTCGCAATATTTCCGAGGGCGTCAAAGTCAGTCTGTCATTTCGCGGCGAGGCCGACGGCAACATGCCGGAGGCGCTGAAGACCAGCAACCGCGATATCGGCGTGATGATTAAGGATATGCAGGGCAATGTGATTCGGCCGCAGAGCGGGCGCTTGCCCATCGATAACTTCCACTATCCCGACCAAAGCGGCAGTTCGCGGATCAGCGTATATCCGATCAATACCACCGGGCAAGCCCCTTCAGTGGGGCAGTTCAATGCCACGGCGACCATTCAGGCCGAAATCCAATAAACGGATATTTCAACGGCAGCGGGCTGACAGGCCCCTGCGTTTAACGACAAGGAGCAGATTATGGTGAAAATGTGTAATCGTTTTGGCTGCAACCTGGCGCTGACCGGCGCGTTGCTTTTGACCGTACCGGCGGCGCACGCGGTATCGAAAATAGTGATTAGCGGCAACATTAAAGCCGCCCCCTGCGAAATCGACGGTGCGAACGGCACTGTGTCCGTCAATTTGGGAGACGATATTTCCGCTGCTACCCTGGCGACGTCCGGGGCTTTCAGCCCCTGGATAGAGTTTCCTCTGACGTTAAAAAACTGCCCAAGCACCACCACCTCTGTCGTCGCGACCTTCAGCGGGACGCCCGCCGAGGAAAGCGCCAGCTTGTACAAGAGCAACGGCGGCTCTCGTCGGGTGCAAATTGAGTTGCAGAATAGCCAAGGGGCCAACCTGGGCAATGGCAAGAGCATGACGCAACTGGTGGATCGCGCGACGAATAATGCCAGATTCGATTTACGTGCGCGGGCATACAGCACCCATGGCGGATCGACGCCAGGTTCAATAGACGGCGCTCTGCAGGTCACTTTTGTCTATCAGTAGGCAATGGGACAAAAGGACCGGCGTGGGCGGAAGGTTAACGACAGAGTTAAGGTGATGATATGAAAATCAATTATCCCAATGGAATGGCCTTGGCGGTGGGCAATGAAGCGGCGGGTGCCGTGGCTGTCATGGAACCCTGCGCCATGACGGCTCTGGGGATGAGAAACCGGTTGATTGAATCCTGTGGTCTCCAACCTGGCAACATTCGGCAGGTGGCAAATCTGGTGGAACTGAGAGCCTTATTGACTGAGCATCCGCATCGTTTATTGGTGATGGAGCTGTGTGGTCAATCAGAGTCGGTATTGGAGGGATTCAAGCTGATCGCTGAGGTGCGGGAAAACTCGCCGGACACCGCGATTGTCATCTGTACGGCATTGGATGAACCGAGGCTGTTGCGGCAGCTCATCGCTTCCGGTATTCGCGGCCTGATGCTGAAGCAGGAACCGGCTATTGCATTGACCCACTGTGTTCAGCAAGTCCTGACAGGCAGTTGCAGCTTCAGCCACCGGGTACGCCAACGTCAATTGCATGAGGCTGGCGCCGATAAACCGCTGACGGCGAAGGAACTGGATGTGTTGACCCAACTGTTTTCCGGTAAGAGCGTGACCAGCGTGGCGCTGACCATGTGCCGTGATATCCGCACCGTCAGCACCCATAAACGCAATGCGATGTTGAAGCTGGGGTTTCACAGCGATGGGGAACTGTATCTTCAGGGGAAATGGATGGCTGCGCAAGGTTCATCCTTGGTTCGCTAGGCAAGCGCACGAGGTCTCGTGGGCAAGCAAGCATAGGAGCAGATTATGCATTTATGGCGTCAGCAACCGCTGAACATAGCATTAATGGACAGATGTCCATTGACGCTGGAAGGGTTGGCCAGTTTTTTAAAAACGCTGCCAACCCAGGTAAAAGTCGTCGTAAAGGAAACCAGCGTACGTGCGGTGGTGGATAGCGTGGTCTATCAGCAGGCCGACGTGCTGATTACCGAACTGGACGGTGAAGATGAGACGCCCGCTAAGGGCAGGGAAGCGTTGCTGGCCCTGTGCACGCAACTGCCCGAATTACGGGTGATTGCCTATACCCGTTGCCGTAATGCAGAAGAGTTAGGGCGATTGTTGCCTCAGCCCAATGTCAGCATCGTCGCCAGAGATGACGCTTTACCGCTGGTGGCGGAGTTTTTTAATCGGGTCTTGCTTGGGGAGCGAGTGTTGAGCCCACAGATAGGGACTTTTCTGGCCCCCTCGGTTAGCGCAGATGAGGTGGCCACTCGGAAGCTGACTCGCTGCGAGACTGATGTGTTGGCCTTTTTGTTCAACGGCATGAGCCTGCGGCAAATTGCCGAATTGCAACGCCGCAGCATCAAGACGATCAGCGCGCATAAATGCAGCGCCATGCGCAAACTGCAGGTGAAGAATGACAGCGAACTATTTTCATTGCACGGCAATATTACGCGACAATTTGGCGGGAAGTGGTCAAAGGGGACTTAATCGTTAATGACAGGGTATAAGCAGGTAGCATAGGCGTTGAAAAAACAATCAAACAAGTGTTCCCCTGGGCGGGTGGATGAAAGCAGCTCGGCGTTGGAATAGTGCTGAATTAGACCGTTGTTGGCGTGCCGGGCTGCATTTTCCCATCCGATATTTTTACCTTACTCGATGCGCATGTTAAAAGAAGATGAGCGCCTGCATCGTTATTTCCATCGTAAGATTAAATGCTGATCGTGCGGAATCGCTCTACATTGGTTGCGGTGTAGATCACCGTATTCTGGATATTTTTGTGCCCTAAATAATCCTGAATCAAGCGCGTATCGACCCCGTTATCTGCAAGCGCGTAACCGCAGGAGTGTCGCAGCATGTGAGGATGAACCTGAACGCTAATGCCGGCCATTTCACCGTACATTCTCATTAGGCGATACAGTTGCTGACGTGAAATTTGCCCGCCGTGGCGCGACAGAAATAACCATGGGGAATTGGCGTCAGGATAGTTCGCCCGCTGGGCCAGCCAGTTTAACAGCGCCTGTCGTTCTCGCGGCTGAATGGGGTGTTGAACGGAAAAACCGTTCTTTAGCCGAGATATATGGATCCGATGGGAGGTAAGATCAATATCTTGCAGGCGTAATGATCGCAGTTCGCTCACCCGCAAGCCGTGAATGAAGCACATTAATAGTAAACAACGATCTCGAATGCTATTTTTACCCTCATGCACGGCGGCAATCAGTTGTTCAATTTCAATCTGGCTAAGGAATTTCCTTTTTTTCATTTTCCTTTCCTGCGTATCTGGTACTGGCGATTTCCATCATGAAGTTTTATTAAAGCATTGGAACATAATAGGCGGCAAAGGAAATAAATAATTTTATTTGCTAATGCATGGGTTTATTTTATCTTTTTCTTTTTGTTATTTTTTTAGTGAATGAATTTTGATTTTATAGATCTATTTTTTTAGCGGCTTATTTAATTGGCGAATATTTAGCGCCCAGAGTGAACCATGCTGCGAATTGGCCGCCGGCAGGCGGCAACGCCTCTCCCCCGACCAGTGCTTGATAAGCTGTGATGAGAATTCGTCTTGATCTCATTCTCGCGCCGCTTACAATGCCTGCCAGATCGCGATTTCAGAGGTTTGTTCATGGAACTGCTACGGGTGGTTTATCGGCAGTATCGTTGGCCATTTCTGGCGGTTATGGCATTGACCATGGCCAGCGCCGGTTTAGGCATCGGTATCATTGCTTTTATCAATCAATATCTGATGGACGCCAGCGGCAACCCATTGGCCGTGTTGCCGATGTTTCTCGCCCTGCTGGCATTGTTGATAGCGGTCACGTTGGGTTCGCAACTGGCGCTGACCACATTGGGCCATTACTTCGTCTATCGATTGCGTGGGCAACTGGTGAAGCGCATTCTGGATACCGAGATCGAGCGCCTCGAACAGTTAGGCAGCGCCTCATTGCTGGCCAGTCTGTCCAGTGACATCCGCAATATCACCATCGCCTTCGTGCGCTTGCCCGAATTGGTGCAAGGGGTGATTTTGACCCTGGGGGCAGCGGCCTATCTGGGGTGGTTATCGCCGAAAATGCTGGCGGTCACGGCGGTTTGGGTGGCGGTGACCGTGGTGGGTAGCGGCTGCCTGGTGTCACGGGTTTATCGCCATATGGCCAGTTTGCGCGAGTCAGAAGAGCGTCTCTATCATCGTTATGAATCGGTGATTGACGGCCGTAAGGAACTGACGTTGAACCGCAAACGGGCGCAGGCGTTATACGAGCAGGCCTATCAGCCCGACGCGCAAGCCTATCGCTACCATATCATTCGCGCCGATACCTTCCATTTGAGTGCGCTCAACTGGTCTAACATCATGATGTTAGGGGCGATCGGGCTGGTGTTCTTTATGGCCAACAGTTTGGGATGGGCGGACTCGACGGTGGCCGCGACCTACTCGCTGACGCTGCTGTTCTTGCGCACGCCCTTACTGCAGGCCGTGGGGGCGTTTCCGACGCTGGTCGGCGCCGAAGTGGCCTTCAACAAGCTGAAAGCGCTGCGTCTGGCCGAGTATCAGCCGGGGTTTCCAGCCGCCGTTGGCCGTTCCTGGCAGACGCTGGAGCTGCGCGACGTGGTTTTTCACTATGCAGATGCGGAACAACAGCCCGGTTTTACCGTCGGGCCGCTTAATCTGACGCTGCGGCGCGGTGAGCTGGTGTTTCTTATCGGCGGCAACGGCAGCGGCAAGTCAACGCTGGCGATGCTGTTGACCGGATTGTATCGGCCGGTAAGCGGGCACATCGTTCTGGATGGTGTCGCACAGACCGCGGCGGATATGCCGGACTATCGCCGGCTGTTTTCAGCGATTTTCACCGATTTTCATCAGTTCGATCGTTTACAAGGACCGGAAGGCGGCGAACCTGATACGGCGCTGGTCGCGCATTGGCTTGAACGGTTGAATATGAAAAGCAAATTGCAGTTCGACGGCGCCAGAGTGACCAACCCGCAACTGTCGCAGGGGCAGCGCAAACGTCTGGCCCTGTTGCTGGCGGTGGCGGAACAACGCGATATTTTGCTGTTGGATGAATGGGCCGCTGATCAGGATCCGCAGTTCCGGCGCATTTTCTATCGCGAACTGTTGCCGGCGCTGCGCGCGTTAGGCAAAACGGTGTTCGCCATCAGCCATGACGATCACTATTTCGAACACGCCGATCGGTTGCTGGAGATGCGCTCAGGCCATTTACGCGAGTTGACCGGCAGCGAGCGTGAACACGCCAGCCGGGATTCCGTCAGCAGAATCGGTTAACTTACGCCGGCCCGTGCCAGACCAAAACGGGCCGGCGCTTCTCCCGCGCATTATTTCAGTGCGTCGCTTCATTTTCTCTCGCTCCTCCAATGCTGTCTGCTGCCGATTTGGCTTACGACCAGTCAAATAATTGATGTTTGAATTATTTACCGGTGGTTTAATTTTGACCTTTAAAGGTGTGGCACACTGCGCATTCGTTCGCCTATCAAAACACGTTCTCGCCTGCCGATAACAGTGATATCCACGGTGCCGTTGTGGCTGATTCGGCAATGCAGACCTATGGGTAGCAGAATTTTTTTAAATTTCCATAGGAAAAAACGACTTTATTGATCGTTAAAATAGATCAATAATTTTATTTTGAGTGGTTTAATCTATTGGTTAGGGGCGCTGTGGTGAGCAAGGATGGATCAAATATCAAACGTAAAGCATGGCTGTGTGTGTTTATCGGTAGCGGGCTGTTCTGGCTGCTAACCGCTGCCGTGATTTACTGGTTACTGAGTTAGCAGGTTAAGCAGGAAGACGATTCGTGAACAAGAAGCAGGCTAAAAACCGTGAGGGCGTTCAGCGTCGCGCGCAGTCAAAAATTCCGCCTTCATGGGGGCTGAGCGATGAGCAGCGCGCCTTTATTGAAGATTTATGGCAGGATACCGCTCCCGAAGCGGCGCGGCCCATCGTTCAGCGACGTTAGCCGATCACGCGGCTGCGGCCGGCCAGCGCGCCGAACAGCATTTGCAAGACGGTCAGGCATAGCAGAGCGATCAACGGCCAGCGCCAGCCTTCCGTCAGATCGTGCAACAGGCCGAATAAGGTGGGTCCCAGCGCGGCCAACAGATAACCGACGGATTGCGCCATGCCCGACAGCAGCGTCGCCTGATGATGATGCTGACTGCGCAATCCAAAGAACGACAGCGCCAGCACCAGCGAACTCCCCGCTCCCAACCCGGCAAACGTCAGCCACACCAGTGAACTGGCGGGTTGCACCAATAATCCCCCGACGCCGATAAAGATCAGCAGAGAACTGCCCAGCGCTATCGCCCGCTGATCGCGCGCCCGCGGCAAAATCACCACCATGACAAAGTTGGCGACGATCGCCACCACCTGATAAACGAACAGCTCGAAGCCCGCCTGCTGGGCTGAGGCGCCGTGGCTGACGGCAAAGGCGCTGAACCAGCCGATAATGGTGTAGAAGGCGATCGATTGCAGCCCCATGAACATCGCCACTTGCCAGCCCAGCGCGCTGCCCCAGGGAGAGCGATAGCGTTGCGGCTCTGCCGATTGTGGCTCTTTGGCTGCGGGTGTGGCTGTGCGCCGCAGCTGCGGCAACCAGATCAACAGCGCCAACAGCGCAGGTAATCCCCAGCACAGCAAGGAGAAGCGCCAGCCGAGATCGGCCAGGGAAGCCAGCGGTACCGCCAGACCGGAGGCGATGGCGGCGACCAGTGACATCACCGCTGCATAGGCCGCTATCATCGCGGCGGCGCGATGAGGAAAATCTCTTTTCACCAGCGTTGGCAGCACCACATTGGCGAAGGCGATGGCGGCGCCGATCAGAACGCTTCCCAGCCACAGCATGGCGTCTTGCGGCAGGGAACGCAGCGCGATGCCGCAAACCAGCAGTGCGAGGGCGGAGCCCAGGGTGCGTTCGATTCCGAAGCGTTTCGCCAGCGCCGGGGTGAGTGGCGAGAGGACGGCGAACAGGATCAGCGGCAGCGAGTTGATCAGGCCGGCGGCGGTGGCGGACAACGCCAGCTGTTGCTGAATCTGTTCCAGCAGCGGGCCGACGCTGGTGAGGGCGGCGCGCAGGTTAGCCGCGATCAGCATGATGCCAACGATCAGCAAAACAGGGCGATGCAAACGGCGACGCGGGGTCGCGATGGATGATGAAGATGAAGCGGGTTGCGGCATGAGTTCCTCGCACCATGGCATGCAGACAATCAGCGCTGCATGGCGTGATGCGTTGATTGACGTTAACGCTTACGTACCGACAAGAGGCCGATATCTGATCGCAAGTGTAGGGAAGATGGCTCGTGCTGACAAGGGGATGGCCCGGCGGGATGGAGAGGGCTGCCCCCCGCCGTCCGCGGGATAATTACCATTATGTGATCCTGGTCACTTAGCGAACTAAAAGTCATGGGGCAGGACGGGGTCTGCGACGCTTTCACTTCTGCCGCCGCCGGTGCGGCTGCTCTCCGGCGCTCATGCTCGTCATGGCATTTCATTTTTCTCCCATTCCATTTTTGGGCTTTTCGATTCATTTCGATTCGAAAGGTTTTTTGGCGGTTTTTTTGCTAAAACGGGGCTGTAAGCCCGATCACAATTTCATTGCTTTCGCTTTGCTGTAATGCCAGCGCAGTAGAGCGAAAGCCATCTTCTCCCCGGCGATACCGGAAACCTGAGGACCGCAGCTCATGCCAGTGAATACCGCAAAGCGACGTGAACACATCATCGATCTGTTATGCGAGCACGGCAGCGTGCGTGTGGAACAGCTCAGCAAACAGTTTGCAGTATCCACGGTGACGATCCGCAACGATCTGCGCTTTCTGGAACGAAAAGGGTGTGCGCTGCGCGCTTACGGCGGCGCAATGCTCAATCAGCAATTCGCTTTCGATCGGCCGCTGCGGGACAAAGGGCGGTTGAATCGCGATGTCAAAACGCTGATCGCCAACGCGGCGGCCGGCTATGTGCGCGACGGCGAGGCGCTGATCCTCGATTCCGGTTCAACCACCGCGCAGATTGTGCCGTTCCTGAAGGGGCGGCGCGATCTGGTGGTGATGACCAACGCGCTGAACATTGCCTATGAGCTTTCGGGAAACGACGGGGTGGAAGTCATGGTGCTGGGGGGCAGCGTGCGCCGCAACTCTTACTCGCTCTACGGTCCGGCTGCCGAGCAGCAATTGCGTCAGTACCGCTTCGACAAGCTGTTTTTGGGCGTCGACGGGTTCGATCTGAGCGCCGGCATCACCACGCCTCACCCCGGTGAAGCGCACCTCAATCGCGTGATGTGCGAGGTGGCGCGCGAGATTATCGCGGTGGCGGATGCCAGCAAATTCGGTCGCAAGAGCTTTTGCATGATTCGCGAAGCCGGACAAATCCATCGGCTGATCACTGACAGCCGTCTTCCGGACGATTACGAGCGGGCGTTAACCGAGCTGGGTGTGGAGGTCATCATCGCCGATCGGTAGCACGGCGCCTGCATGGGGGCTTCATGCAGCAGTTGTTACAGCTTGTCGAGCAGCACAAGGCCGGTATGCCGGTCGGGATTTTTTCCGTCTGTTCCGCCCATCCCTGGGTTCTGAAGGCCGCGCTGCGGCAGGCTAAAAGCCGCGGCACGCCGGTGTTGGTGGAAGCGACCTCCAACCAGGTCAATCAGTTCGGCGGCTATACCGGCCAAACGGCGGCCCAGTTCCGCGATGCGCTTTGGCGTCTGGCGGATGAGGTTGGCCTGGCGCGCGAGCGCGTGTGGCTGGGCGGCGACCATCTGGGGCCGAACGCCTGGCAGGATCGCCCGGCTCAGGAAGCGATGGCGCTGGCGGAAACGTTGATCGACGATTACGTTCGCGCCGGATTTCGCAAAATTCATCTCGATTGTTCCATGTCGTGCGCCGGCGATCCCTCGCCCCTGGGGGATGCGGCGGTCGCCGAGCGTGCGGCACGCCTGTGCGCGGTGGCGGAACGCGCCTGGGCGCAGAGCGGCGGCGAAGCGCCGGTCTATGTGATCGGCACCGAGGTGCCGGTGCCGGGCGGCGCGCAGGAGGCATTGGCGGGCCTGCAGGTCACCACGCCGCAGGCGGTGGCGCAAACGCTGGAAATGCACCGTATCGCCTGGCAAAAAGCCGAGCTGAACGATGCCTGGCAGCGAACCATTGCGCTGGTGGTGCAGCCGGGCGTCGAGTTCGATCACCACAGCGTCGAACGTTATCAGCCGCAGCGCGCCGACGCATTGAGCCATTTCATCGAACGGCAGCCGGGCATGATCTATGAAGCGCACTCTACGGATTACCAACCGCCGCAGGCCTATCGCCAGTTGGTGCGCGATCACTTCGCCATCCTGAAGGTGGGGCCGGCGCTGACCTTTGCGCTGCGAGAAGCGCTGTTCGCCCTCGATCGCATCGAGCGTGAATGGCTGGGGGAACGCCAGTCGTCGCAGCTGCGCGCCACGCTGGAACAGGTGATGCGCGAGCAGCCGCAGCAGTGGAGCCGCTATTACCACGGCACGCCGCACCAACAGTATCTCGATCGCCACTACAGCCTGAGCGATCGGGTGCGTTACTACTGGCCGCAGCCGCAGGTGCAGCAGGCGGTCGACGGCTTGCTGGATAACCTGCGCCGCAACCCGGCGCCGTTGGCGCTGCTCAGCCAGTACCTGCCGGATCAGGCGCGGGCGCTGAACGCCGGCGAATTGAGCGCCGATCCGCAGGAATGGGTGCTGCATAAAGTGACGCAGGTACTCGACGATTACCACGCCGCCTGTTACCCGGAGGGCCGCTAGCATGCCGAACATTTTAATGACCCGCATCGACAATCGCCTGGTGCACGGCCAGGTAGGCGTGACCTGGACCAATACCCTCGGCGCCAACCTGGTGGTGGTGGCCAACGACGAGGCCGCCGCCGATCCGGTGCAGCAGAACCTGATGGACATGGTGGTGGCGGAAGGGGTGCAAACCCGTTATTTCACGCTGCAGAAAACCATTGACGTGATCCACAAGGCGGCGGATCGGCAGAAGATCTTTCTGGTGTGCAAAACGCCGCAGGACGTGTTGACGCTGGTGCGCGGCGGGGTGCCGATCCGTTTCGTCAACGTCGGCAATATGCACTTCGCCGAGGGGAAGCGGCAGGTGCACAAAACGGTGTCGCTGGACGACGGCGACGTGGCCGCGTTCCGCGCGCTGGCGGAACTGGGCGTGGAGTGCGAAGTGCGACGGGTGCCGGATGAAGCGGGTGAGGCGATCGGCAAACTGCTCTTTTGAGCCAGGGGGAAAGCATGTTGACGGATGCGTTATTGATTGCGCTGTTGGCCGGGCTGGCGGGGGTTGACCTGTTCGACGGTCTGACCCACTTCCACCGGCCGGTAGTGATGGGGCCGCTGGTGGGGCTGATTTTGGGCGATGTCTATACCGGGTTGCTGGTGGGTGGCACGCTGGAGCTTGTGTGGATGGGGATGGTGCCGTTGGCGGGAGCCCAACCGCCTAACGTGGTGATCGGCGGGGTGATCGGCACCGCATTCGCCATTCTGACCAAAGCCGATCCTAAAGTGGCGATCGGCGTGGCGGTGCCGTTCTCGATCGCGGTGCAGGGCTGCATCACGCTGCTGTTTACGTTGTTCTCGCCGATGATGCACCGCTGCGATCGCATGGTGAAAGCGCTGAACTGGCGCGGCATTGAACGGGTGAACTATCTCGGCATCGGCATTCTGTTCATCTTCTATTTCGTGGTGGCGTTCCTGCCGATTTACTTCGGCGCCGATGCGGCCAGCGCCATGGTGCAGAAAGCGCCGGGCTGGCTGCTGGACGGGCTAGCGGTGGCGGGCGGCATGATGCCGGCGATCGGTTTCTCGCTGCTGATGAAGGTGATGATGAAAAAAACCTACGTGGCCTATTTTATCCTCGGTTTCATCTCGGTCACGTTTCTCAAACTGCCGATCCTGGCGGTGGCGCTGGGCGCCCTGGCGATCGCTTTGATTGATTTCTTCAACACGCAACGCGGCGCGGCAGAGGCGACGGCCCGGCCCGCTCCGCAGGAGGACGCCGAAGATGGCATTTAACGATTCCGACGATCTGCTGGCGCAAAAGGCCGAGCAGCGTATGGCGCAGGCGCTGGCCACCAGCCAGGTGGAGCAGGACGACTATCTGGACAGCCGGCCCGCCGAAGCGCTGACGCGCGGCGACATCAACCGCATGGCCTGGCGTTCGCTGTTGCTACAGGCGTCGTTCAACTACGAGCGCATGCAGGCGGGCGGCTGGCTGTATCAGCTGATCCCCGCGCTGCGCAAGATCCACCGCAACCCGCAGGATCTGGCCAACTCGATGAAGATGCACATGGAATTTATCAACGTGCACCCGTTCGACGTCACCTTCCTGTCCGGCCTGGTGCTGGCGATGGAGCAGAACAAGGAAAAGATCTCCACCATTCGCGCGGTGAAAGTGGCGCTGATGGGGCCGCTCGGCGGTATCGGCGACGCGCTGTTTTGGCTGACGCTGTTGCCGATCTGCGCCGGCATAGGCGCTTCGCTGGCATTGGAGGGCAGCCTGTTCGGGCCGATCGTCTTCCTGCTGCTGTTCAACCTGTTCCACTTCGGCCTGCGTTTTGGGCTGGCGCACTACGGCTATCAGGCCGGCACCAGCGCGCTGGCGCTGCTGAAGACCCATACCCGGCGCATTTCTCACGCCGCTTCCATTGTCGGCATGACGGTGATCGGCGCGCTGGTGGCCTCGTACGTGCACCTGTCCACGCCGCTGGTGATGCATGCCGGCAAGGCCAGCGTGGCGCTGCAGACCGACGTGCTGGACAAGTTGATGCCCAACTTGCTGCCGCTGTGCTTCACGCTGCTCATTTTCTTCCTGATGAAGCGCGGATTCTCGCCGGTGAAGCTGATTGGCGTCACGGTAGCGATCGGCGTGGCGGGCAAATTTATCGGCATTTTATGAGGAGCGGGATATGCCAGGCATTGTGATTACCGGCCACGGCGGCTTTGCCTCCGGGCTGCTGCAGGCGGTGGAACAGGTGGTGGGGCCGCAGCGACATTGCGCGGCGGTCGATTTCCCTGAACAGATGAGCACCGCGCAGCTCAGGGACGCCTTACGCTCGGCGCTGGTCGCGGTGGCGCAGCCGGACGGCGTGGTGTTCCTGACCGACATGCTCGGCGGTTCGCCGTTTCGTAGCGCCTGTGAACTGGCGGATGCGCGAGGTGATTGCGAAGTGCTGACCGGCGTCAACATGCAGCTGGCGGCGGAAATGATGCTGGAACGTGACGGACTGAGCCTGGATGAATTTCGCGAGGTGGCGCTGGCGTGCGGTAAACGCGGCCTGACCAGCCTGTGGCATGAACGCCGCCGAGTGAAGTGCGAAGACGCGCAGGCCGACGGCATCTGAACGAAAACCGGGCGCGGGCGCGCCCGGCTCCGTGAGTTAGGCCGGCAACGGGCTCAGCGCCAGACGCGCCGGTTGGTCTTCGCCGCGGCTGAAGCGCCAGCAGGTCTGGTGGTATTTCGCCACGCTGTTGCGGTGCGCCACGCTGACCAGCGTCACGTCCGGCAGTTCATCCACCAGCAGGCAGTACATCAGTTGCTCGGTTTCGTCGTCCAGCGCGCTGGTGGCCTCGTCGAGGAACAGGATGCTCGGGCGAATCAACAGGGCGCGGGCGAAGGCTAGCCGCTGTTGCTCGCCCGGCGACAGGCGATGGCTCCAGTTGGCGGAGGTGTCCAGCCAGCGCTGCAGGTGCTTCAGGCGGCAGTTTTCCAGCACCCGCATCAGCTGCGCGTCGCTGTATTCCGACGCCAGGCTCGGGTAGCTCAGCGCTTCGCGCAGCGTGCCGATCGGAATGTAGCTGCGCTGCGGCAGGAACAGCATGTTGGCGTTGCCCTCTACCCCGATGGCGCCCGCGCCGTAAGGCCAGATACCGGCGATGGCGCGCAGCAGCGTCGACTTGCCGCAGCCGGAAGGCCCGACGATCAGCAGGCGATCGCCGCGTTGCAGCGTCATCTCGGCGCCGGTCAGCAGCGGCTGGCCGTCGGGCAAGTGCAGGCTGAGGTTGTCCAGCGTTAACGGATGGGCGGTCTCCTCCCGCAGCTGAACGCCGCGCGGCTGATGGTGAACCTGATCGACGGCGGCGTTGAAGCCGGCCAGACGGTTAACGCAGGCTTTCCAGGTCGCCAAATCGTTAAACGCGTCGATAAACCACGACAGCGCGCCCTGCACCTGGCCGAAGGCCGAGGCGATCTGCATCAGGCCGCCCATCTGGATGGCGCCGGAGAAGTAGCGCGGCGCCGCCACCAGCAGGGGAAACACGATGGCGAACTGGCCGTAGAAGTTGGTGGCGATGTTGAGCCGCCGGGTGATGCGCATGATCGCCCACCAGTTGCTGCGAATGGTGTCGAAACGGTCACCCAACTGTTGCGCCTCGCGCGGTTCGCCGTGGTACAGCGCAATGGCGTCGTTGTTTTCGCGGATGCGGATCAGGCCGAAACGGAAGTTCGCCTCATACCGTTCCTGGTTGAAGCCCAGCATGACCAGCGGTTTGCCGACCCACCAGATCAGCAGCGATCCCAACACCGCATACAGCAGCGCGAACCACACCATATAGCCGGGCAAGGTGATGGCGTGTTGCCCGAGCGCGAAGGTCATCGGCCCGCTGACATGCCATAAAATGTCGATAAAGGAAAACAGCGTCACCAGGCTGGAGAGCAGCCCGAGCGACAGCGACAGGGTATATTGGGTCAGCACGTTGAGATCTTCAGCGATACGCTGATCGGGGTTATCGACGATCTGCTGCTGCTCGGTGTGGTAATACGCCTGGTGCGCCAGCCATTTTCCCATGAACCTTTCCGTCATCCAGCGCCGCCAGCGCATCTGCAGCCCCTGAGTCAGGTAGATCTTGTAGACCGCCAGCACGATGAAGATCAGCGCCAGATAGGTAAAGCGCCACAGCTGCGCCTTGAATACCGGGTAGTTTTTGTTCTGCAGCGCGTCGTAGAACACCTGGTTCCACTGGTTGATCTGCACGCTGATATAGACCAGGCCGAGCGACAGGACGACGATGGCGATCAGCATCATCCAGGCGCGCCATCGTTCCTCCGACACCCAAAAGGGTTTGATCAACTGCCAAATGGCGTGTCTCTGCAAGGGGGTTGCGTTCATAACGGCTCGATAATTGCGGTATTTTGTTCAGCATGGGCTGCGGGCCGGTAACAAACAAACCGCGACTGTAAGCAGTTTTGACTCCGCTAACCGTTTGAAATAAGGCGGCTGAATCGCCGGCGGCGCGCAGGTGAGCGCAATTGCGGCATACACTCCGGCGCCGGGCGGTTATACTGGCGCCGAATTTTTGCAGAAAGGATAAACGATGAAGGCTTGGTTTCCCCTGTTGCTGACCTGCGGCGTCTTCGCCAGCGCCCGGGCCTGGGCGCACATTGACGAGCCGGACATCGCCGCCGACTGCCAAAAGGTGGCGAGCTACGCCGAACTGGGAAAAAAGGCCTATCAGCGCCAGGATTACGCCAAAGCCGCCGACATTTTTCGCGATCAGGCGGCCTGGAGCGAGTTTTGCGGTCTGAGCGAGCAGGCTGTCGCCACGGCTTACAACAACGTGGCGCTGTCGCTGATGCACGCCGGCGAATTGCTCAAGGCGCAGGCCTATCTGGCGCTGGCGCCGCACGATGACAAATCGCAGCACAACATGAGTCTGTTGCGCCAACGCCTGGCGCAGCGGCCGCAGCCGCAGGGGCCGGGCGGCGTGTACTGGCAATACGCCGGGCGCGGGGTGTGGAGCGAAGTGGTGGTGAAGCCGCAGGGCGAGCGCTGGCTGATCGATTTTTCCGGCTACGCCATGCCGCAGATGGGGCTGTATTACGGCCCGAACATGGGCGACTTCACCGCCGAGCTGCCCATTGAGCACGGCAAGGCCGTCTACCATCAACATGACTCGGAAAGCGCGCAGGTCTGCGACGTGACGATGGCGTTTGGCGAGCAAGCGCTGGAGATGCATACGCGGGGGGATTGCGGGTTCGGCCACAATGTGCGGGCGGAAGGGCGGTTCGTGCGGGTCGAATGACCCGCCCCGGTGGCCGGGGCGAGAAGGGTTACGCCAGCGCGGCGGCGCCCAACAGATTCTTCCAGGCTTCCACATTGCCCAGATAATTGCCGGCCGGCAGCAGATGCAGCTGGCCCTCGCTATCCTGCAGCGCAAAGGTCGGGAAGCCTTGGCCCTGCACTTTGGCCAGCAGCGCCCGGCTTTCCGCGATGTGTTGCGCGGTCGGCGCACCGCTGTTGAAGCGCATTTCGGCGATAAACGCCGCCGAAGGCAACCCCAGCTCTTTCGCCAACGCTTCCAGCACCGGCGTGTCGGCGATGCGTCGCCCTTCCTGATAGTGCGCCTGCTGAATGCGGTGCAGCATGTCCAGCCCGCGTCCCGCCAGTTTTTCCGCCGCCAGGATAGCCGTGATCGGCGGCTCGGAATCCATCACCGCCGTGGTGTCGCGCAGCAGGCCGTTGAAATAGGCTTCGCCGAAAGGCTGGCCCGTCATCTCGGCGATGCGCTTGTCGTGCGGAATGACGTAGTTGCGCCATTCGTCGGTGATCTGACGGCGGTTGTTGCCGGTCATCATGCCGCCGGCGTGCGGCACGACCTTCAGCCCGGGGAGGCTCTGAGCCGCTTTCACCAGCGGTGCGGCGCCGTAGCACCAACCGCACAGCGGATCGAAAATGTAATGCAGAGTGGTTTCGGTCATTTTTACTCCTCGCTTGGCGCGCGGCAAGCCGCCGCGGCGCCAGGGCTGGTTCAATCACGCATGGGCGCTTATTGCGGCCACTTCATCTCGCCTTTCAGCACTTTCGCGCTCAGTTCCAGGCTCGATTCGTCTTTCAGCGTCGGGTAGTGCTTTTTCATCGCTTCAATCAGCGCGGTGGAATCCTTGGCTTTCGGCAGTTCGGCTTCCAGCGTGGTCAGGTATTTTTGGGTAAAGTGCACCGATGCCAGCGTCTGTGCGGCACCCGGCAGGAAGTGGCCCGGCACGACGACCTGCGGCTTCAGCGCTTCGATGTTTTTCAGCGTCTGCTGCCAGTGCTGGCGCGATTCTACGCTCTGGTTATCGGCGATCCACGGATGGATATTGTCACCGGCGACCGCCACGCCGCCCACGACCGCTTTCAGCGCCGGGATCCACACGAAGGTGCGATCGGGAGTCGGGCCGTTCAGGCCTTTCACTTCCACTTTTTGACCGTCGATGGTGAAGCTGTCGCCCTGCAGCGGCTGCGGCACGATCACGGTTTTCGGCGCGTTGTCTTTCAGGATTGGGCCCCAGTAGGCGATTTTGCCGTCTTTGGTGGCGTTAATGTCCTTGATGGTGCCAGGCGAAGCGATGATTTTCGCCTCCGGGAAAGCGGCCTTAATCACGTCCAGACCGAAATAGAAATCCGGATCTGAGTGGCTGATGTAGACGGTGGTCAGTTTCTTGCCGGTCGCCTTGATCTTTTTCACCAGCTCTTCGGCATCGTTGCGCTGGAACTGTGCGTCGATCAGCGCCACTTCGTGTTTGCCGCTGATGATTTCGGAAGACACCGGGAACACGCTTTTCTCGCCCGGGTTATACACTTCCATGGTCAGGGTATCGGCAGCGGTGGCGTAGGTGCTCAGGGTGGCGACGCCGGTGAAGGCCAGAGTTAACAGTGATTTCTTAAACATGGGCAGAGGTCCTTAGGTATCGGTTAATGTTGTAATGATGTTAGGTTGCATAAAGCGATAGAAAAACCGGATAATAAGCAATTATTCGTTGCATAAATCGGACTAATCATGGATCGCATTACCGCCGCTGAGGTTTTTGTCACCATCGTCGATCGCGGCAGCATGATCGCCGCTGCGGAAACGCTGGAGATGTCGCGCGCGATGGTCACTCGCTACCTGGCCCAGATGGAGCAATGGGCCGGGGCGCGTTTACTGCACCGCACTACCCGTAAGCTTAGTCTGACCGACGCCGGTGAGCGTACTTTGGAGCGCTGCCGACAAATGTTGGCGCTGGCGGGGGAAATCGATCTGGTGGAGGAAGGGCAGAGCGACGAACTGCGCGGCCTGCTGCGCATCACCTGTTCGCAATCGCTCGGACAAACGGCGCTGGTGGGGGCCGTCGCCCAGTATCTGAAGCGTCATCCGCAGGTGGCGGTCGATCTGCAGATGAACAACCGGGCGGTGAACCTGGTGGAAGAGCGCATCGATCTGGCGCTGCGCATCACCAATGAGCTGGATCCCAACCTGATCGCCCGGCCGCTGTCCACCTGCGCGTCGGTGGTGTGCGCCGCGCCGGCGTATCTGGCGGCGCACGGCACGCCGCGCCAGCCGCAGGATCTGGCGTTACACAACTGCCTGACTTATTCCTATTTCGGCAAAAGCCTGTGGCATTTCGACGCTCAGGGGGTGAAATCGGCGGTGGCGGTCAGCGGCAACCTGAGCGCCAACGAATCGGTGGTGCTGATGGCCGGTACGGTGCAGGGGGCGGGCATTTCCCTGCAGCCCTACTATTCGGCGGCGCCGCTGTTGGCCAGCGGCGAACTGGTGGAGCTGCTGCCGGGTTACCGGCCGCAATCGATGGGCATCTACGGCATCTACACCTCACGCCGACAAATGCCCGCCACCTTGCGCACCATGCTGGACTTTCTGGTGGAATGGTTCGCCAGCGATCCGCAGTGGCAGGCGACGCTGCGCTAAGGCCGCGGCAACATTCCCACGCCGTTTTCACCGTTTGACGGCGGCGGCCAGGCGGGCGGAGAACAGTGCCGCCTGTTGATGCAGATGGTCGATAAAGGCCGTCACCAGCGCCGATGAAGGGCGGTGCAGCGGCCGTATCAGGCTGACGGTGAACGGCACGTCGATGCTGAATGGCCGCACGTGCACGCCGCTGCCGGCATAGTCGAGTGCCGTCAGCGGGTTGACGATCGAGACCCCCACGCCGGCTCTCACCATGGCGCACACTGACGCCGCGCTGTGCGTTTCCATCACCATGCGGCGCTCGACGCCCTGCTCGGTGAACAGCGCATCGAGCAAGTGGCGATAGCTGTCGGTGCTCGACAGGCTGATAAAGTTTTGCCCGGCGAAATCCTGCGGCGTCAGTTGGCCTTTCGCCAGCAAAGGATGGCCCGCCGGCAGTACGCAGACCTCATTCAACGTCATCAGCGTTACCCGCTCGGTGCCCGCCGGCGTCAGGGTGGTTTCCGTCAGCCCCAGATCGTGGCGCTGGGCCGACAGCCACTCTTCCAGCAGCGGCGATTCTTGCGGGATCACGCTGAAGCTGACTTCCGGGTAACGTTCGATAAAGGGCCGGCACACCGCCGGCAGCAGCGATTGGGAAAATACCGGCAGGCACACGATCGATAGCTGCGCCTGCTGAAACTGGCGAATGCCGGCTGCGGCGTTGACGATGCGATCGAGGCCATAATAGGAGCGTTGCACCTCTTCGAACAGCCGTAGGCCCTGCACCGTGGGGGACAAGCGCCCGCGAACCCGATCGAACAGCTGCAGCCGAATCAGCTTCTCAAAGCGCGCCAGCTCACGGCTGACGGTGGGTTGCGAGGTTTGCAGCAGGGCTGCCGCCTCGGTCAGGTTGCCGGTGGTCATCACCGCCCGAAAGATTTCTATCTGCCGCAAAGAGATGCTGTGCATGACGAGGCTGCTCGACTGTAAAGAAAGCTATATCATAAATGAATAGACTACGGCTAAATAGATATTTTCCACCCGATTCAGCGTGCGGCACTATGGCCTTATCTGCCGTTACTTTCGAATTGGGAATATCGCCATGCCACGCCCGTTGCACGACACCTCCACCGCGTTGAACGCCGCTAACCTGCTGGCCTTGCCGCAGCGCTTCGGTTGCCCGGTCTGGGCTTATGATGCCGACATCATCAGCCAGCGCATCGCTCAGCTGCGCCACTTCGACACTATCCGTTTCGCGCAGAAAGCCTGTTCGAACATTCATATTTTGCGCCTGATGCGCGAGCAGGGCGTGAAGGTGGATTCGGTGTCGCTCGGCGAAATCGAGCGGGCGCTGCAGGCCGGTTTTCAGCCGGGCGGCGAGCCGAGCGATATCGTGTTTACCGCGGACGTATTGGATCACGCGACGCTGGCGCGCGTCAGCGCATTGAAGATCCCGGTCAACGCCGGTTCCATCGATATGCTGGATCAGCTCGGCCAGGCTTCCGCGGGGCATCCGGTGTGGCTGCGCATTAATCCGGGGTTTGGCCATGGCCACAGCCAGAAAACCAACACCGGCGGCGAGAACAGCAAGCACGGCATCTGGTATGCCGACCTGCCGCAGGCGGTGGAGAAGATCCGCCGCTACGGCCTGAAGCTGATCGGCGTGCATATGCATATCGGCTCCGGCGTCGATTACCAGCATCTGGAGCGCGTCTGCGATGCGATGGTGCAGCAGGTGATCGATCTCGGTCATGACATCAGCGCCATTTCCGCCGGCGGCGGCCTGTCTATCCCGTATCAGTACGGCGAAGAGGCGATCGATACCGAACACTATTTCGGTTTGTGGAACCGGGCGCGTGAGCGCATCGCCGCGCATCTGGGGCACCCGGTGCAGTTGGAGATTGAACCCGGACGTTTCCTGATGGCGGAGGCGGGCGTATTGGTGGCCGAGGTGCGGGCGGTAAAAGACATGGGGAGCCGCCACTTTGTGCTGGTGGATGCCGGTTTTAACGATCTGATGCGCCCGGCGATGTACGGCAGCTATCACCATATTTCGCTGTTGCCGGCCGATGGGCGCGACACCTCGGAACAACCGCTGCGCGACACGGTGATCGCCGGGCCGCTGTGCGAATCCGGCGACGTCTTCACCCAGCAGGCGGGCGGCGGCGTGGAAACCCGCGAGCTGCCACCGGTGCAGATCGGCGATTATCTGGTGTTTCACGATACCGGCGCCTACGGCGCATCGATGTCCTCCAACTACAACAGCCGTCCGCTGTTGCCTGAAGTGCTGTTCGAAAACGGCGAGCCGCGTTTGATCCGCCGCCGCCAAACCATCGAAGAACTGATCGCGCTGGAACTTATCTGATAAGCGGGCGGGCGCCTTGCGCCCGCTTCACAGCGTCATGCGACGGTGCTGGCCATTGGGCAATTGCACATCCAGCGACAGCGTGCCGCCCATCGCCTCGATATAGCGTTTGAGCGACGACAGCTTTATTTCGCTGCCGCGCTTTTCCAAATTGGCGACGGAGGGTTGGCTGATACCGAGCCGCTTCGCCAATTCAACCTGAGAGACCGCCAGCTCTTCCCTCAGCATTGCCAGCCGCAGTTCGAAAATTTCCTTGTCCGCTTTTTGCCTGGCTGCGGCAACGACGGCGGGATCGAGCTTGTCGATCAGTTGGGATAACGGTTTGGCCATCTGCACTACCTCCGGGTTGCCAGATAATGTGAAAATTCCATGGCAGCGATGGGCAACATGCGCTGGTAAAAGCGTTTGTCGCCGGTTTTATCGCCACCGCACAGCAATACTGCTTGCCGCTGTGGGTCAAAGGCGAAAAACACCCTGAAAGGGCGCCCGCGATGTTGAACGCGCAACTCCTTCAACTGCCGGGCCGCTTCGGAAAAATGCAGCGTATCGGCGTGCGGCCGCGCCAACTGCGGGCCGAACGTCTGTAATTTGAAGATCGCCGCCAGGATGCTTGTTTGCTGGGCGTTGTTCAGCGCCAAAAACCAGTCGTCGAATCGTTCGACGGTCACCACTTGCCACATGATGCGCTTCGAATATAGCGTTTATGCTATATAGCGTAAAGGTTATTGTGCCAACAATCTGCACGAACGCAGGGAGCGGAAAAAATCCAAAAGCGAGAAATGCGGCGGGCTGCGCAATCTGAGCGCATGGGTGACGGCTCACCCATGCGGCGGCATGATTACGGCTGTTCGTGCGCGTTGTTGAGGGTGGCGACCGAGTGGCGGCGCACCAGCGTTGGGCTGAACATGTTGGTGATTTCCGGCAGCGGTTGCCGGTTGGCCAGCGCCAGCGCCAGCTCCGCCGCCTGGGTGGCCATCGCCACGATAGGGTAGCGAATGGTGGTCAGGCGTGGGCGCAGGTAGCGCGAAATCAACACGTCGTCGAAACCGATCAGCGAAATTTCTCCCGGTACGTCGACGCTGTTATCGCTCAGCACCGACAGCGCGCCGGCGGCCATCGGATCGTTGTAGCAGGTAATGGCGGAGAACGAACGGCCGCGGCCGAGCAATTCGGTCATCGCCTGTTCGCCGCCGATCTCGTCCGGTTCGCCGTAGGCGATCAGCTTTTCATCCACCGCAATGCCGTGTTCCTGCAGCGCGTCGAGATAGCCTTGCAGACGATCGGTGGCGTCGGAAATCTGGTGAGTGGAGCAGATGATGGCGATGCGCTGGTGCCCTTGCTGGATCAGATGTCGGGTCGCCAGCCAGGCGCCGTAGCGATCGTCGAGCGCCACGCAGCGCGTTTCAAACCCCGGCAGCGTGCGATTGATGAGCACCATGCCCGGGATCTGTTGCATCCAGCCGAAAAGTTCCTGATCGCTTAGCCTTTTGGCGTGCACCACCAGCGCTTCGCAGCGGTGCCGCACCAGCTGTTCAATCGCCTGACGCTCTTTTTCGGCGTCGTGGTAACCGTTGCCAATCAGCAGAAAATTGTGGGTGGCGTAGGCCACCTGCTCGACCGCCTTGACCATCGCGCCGAAGAAGGGATCGGAAACGTCGGAGACGATCAGCCCCAGCGTCTCGGTGGATTGCTGCGCCAGCGCTCGTGCGTTGGCGTTAGGGTGATACTGCAGCTGTTCCATGGCGGCCTGCACCGCAGTGCGCGACCCTTCGCTGGCCTTGGGGGAATTGTTTATCACGCGGGATACCGTGGCCACGGAAACACCCGCCAGCCTGGCAACATCCTTTATCGTAGCCATATCAGTCAACACATCCTGGGTAATCGCTTACATCCCCCAGTTTTGCGGAAAAAAACCGGGGCTGCAAGCGGTCTCGTGCGCAACTTGTGGCGGCGGTTGCAGAATCTCTTCGAGTCTGTACGCATAACCGACTGCTACCGAACGATAGCGCAATTTGTACGTTGGCACTGGCGGCGGGCTGAGGTAACGTCTGTGCATTCCGATTTGCGCCGAGAACGCCATGTCCATTAAACGCTATCCGCAGCTCGCCCATTGGGGCGCTTATACCGCCGTGGTTGAAGACGGCCGGCTTATCCGTTGTGAACCCTTCGTCGACGATCCTGATCCTTCGCCGCTGCTCGATTCCATCGTCCCGATGGTCTACTCCGACAAACGCATCCGCAAGCCGGCGGTGCGCCGCTCGTGGCTGCAAAAGCGCGAGGGCAGCGACCGTACGCTGCGCGGCAGGGAAGATTTCGTCGAGGTGGACTGGGAATTGGCGCTCGATTTGGTGGCGCAAGAGAATCGCCGGGTGCGCGAGCGTTACGGCGCCTCCGGGTTGTTTACCGGCTCTTATGGCTGGTCGTCGGCCGGGCGGCTGCACCATGCCCGCTCGCTGGTGCGGCGGTTCTACTTCAGCGGCGGCGGCGGCGTCGATCAGCAGGGCAACTACAGCTGGGGCGCGGCGCAGTTCTTTCTGCCGTATGTGATCGGCACTTTTTCGCCCTTGACCGGGCGCGTCACCAGTTGGCCTAGCGTGGTGGAGCATTGCGAGCTGTTTGTGGCGTTTGGCGGATTGGCGCTGAAAAACGCTCAGGTCTCTTCCGGCGGCGCGGCGGAACATGCGCTCAAGCCCTGGCTGCAAAAGCTGGCGCGCAAGGGCACGCCGGTTATCAACATCAGCCCGATGCGCGATGATTGTCCCGAGTTTGTCAACGCGGAATGGATCCCGATCCGGCCGAATACCGACGTGGCGCTGATGCTGGCGCTGGCTTACGAAATCCAGCGGCTGGACGCGCAGGATGAAGCCTTCCTGCACAGCCACTGCGTGGGCTATCAACAACTGGCGGATTACCTGAACGGCACCGGTGACGGCGTGGCGAAAACCCCCGTTTGGGCCAGCGCCATTACCGGCATTCCGGCGGCGCGCATCGCGCTGCTGGCGCGGCAACTGATCGGCGTGCGCAGTTTCATCACCTGTTCCTACTCCGTGCAACGCGCGCATCGGGGGGAGCAACCGTATTGGATGATGATCGCGCTGTCGGCGATGCTGGGCCAGGTGGGGCTGCCGGGCGGCGGTTTCTCGTTCGGCCACGGTTCGATGAACGGCGTCGGCAATCCGCGCGTGGATACGCCTGCGCCGACCATGCCGGTAGGCGAAAATCCGGCCGGGCTGGCGATCCCGGTGGCGCGCATCTGCGACATGCTGTTGCACCCCGGTGAGGCCTATCAATTTTGCGGCGAGACGCGGCATTATCCGGATATCCATTTGGTGCACTGGGCCGGCGGCAACCCGTTCCATCATCATCAGCAGTTGAATCGGCTGGTGGAGGGCTGGCAGAAGCCGGACACGGTGATCGTTCAAGATATCTGGTGGACGGCGGCGGCCAAAATGGCAGACATCGTGCTGCCGGTCACCAGTTCGCTGGAGCGTAACGATATCGGCGGCTCGTCGCGCGATCGCTACGTGTTGGCGATGCATCAGGCCATTGCGCCGCAGCATCAGGCACGCAACGATTTCGATATCTTCGCCGATCTGGCGGAGCGTCTCGGCTATCGTGAGCGCTTTACCGAGAATCGCGACGAGCGGGCCTGGATCGAAGCTATCTACCGGCAATGCGGCACAGCGCAGCAGCGCGTCGGCGTCGCCTGGCCCGAGTTTGAGGCCTTCTGGCTACGGGGCTATGTCGAGCTGCCCGCGCCGGCTAAAGAGTTCGTATTTTTTGACGCATTCCGCGCCGATCCGCAGGCTAACCCGCTGCAAACGCCCAGCGGCAAGATAGAGCTGTTCAGCGAGCGGATCGCCGGCTATCGCTACGAAGATTTCGCTCCGCATCCGCAGTGGCGGCCGCCGGTGGAGTGGCTGGGCGCGCCGCAGGCCAAAAACTGGCCGCTGCACCTGATCTCCATTCAGCCGAGCGATCGCCTGCATAGCCAGATGGATCCGGCGCCGCTGGCGCAGGGCAACAAGACCGCCGGGCGAGAAACCTTGTACATGCATCCGGACGATGCGGCGCCGCGCGGTGTGGCGGACGGCGCCGAAGTGCTGGTCAGCAACGCGCGCGGCAGCTGTCTGGCGGGGGTATCGCTCACCGATGGCGTGACGCGCGGCGTGGTGCTGATGGCGACCGGTGCCTGGTTCGAGCCGGGTTTCGACGCGCAGCGCCGGCCGGTCGAGCAGGCGGGCAACCCGAACGTGCTGACGCTGGATATCGGCACCTCGCCGCTGACGCAGGGGCCGAACGCCATGAGCTGCCTGGTCGAGGTCAGCGCACGATGAGCGAAGATGTCACGTCTGGGTCACTGGCTCGTCGTTGTTATATTTATTTTCGTCGCTGCGGTAAGGTTTAAGTTTCATTGAGTTATTACAGCAGATCGTGGGAAATTTACAGCTGGTTGCATTTGGAGCAGAACTCTTGCGATTCGCCGGTAGTTTCCTGCACGCCATCTCTCTAGAGTAGGTGATCCCAGAGGTATTGATTGGTGAGAAATCAGCGTGCCTTGCATGCTGAAGCCATTTTCAATTGCACCAACCTACGCGGATGCGTAGGTTTTTTTTTGCCTGCCATATAGTATTCTTTTCCCTACAACGATTTACGCCTCCATGGCCAAGGGAGAAGGGCATGATCTTTTCACTGCTGCGCGCGCTGTTTCGCCTGTTGTTTCGGGTACGGGTCGAAGGGGACGTCCAGCACTTCGAACGGCAAAAATTACTGATTACGCCGAACCACGTCTCTTTCCTCGACGGCGTACTGCTGGCGCTGTTCCTGCCGATAAAACCGGTGTTTGCGGTCTATGCCAGCATCGGCGAGAGCTGGTTTATGCGCTGGCTGCGGCCTTACATCGATTTTGTCTCGCTAGATCCCACCAAACCGATGGCCGTCAAGCAACTGGTGCGCATGGTCGAGCTGGGACGGCCGATCGTGGTGTTCCCTGAAGGGCGCATCACCGTGACCGGCGCGCTGATGAAAATTTACGACGGAGCGGCGTTTATCGCCGCCAAATCGGGCGCGACCGTGGTGCCGGTGCGGATCGATGGCCCGGAGTTCAGCCCGTTTGGCCGCATGGCCGGGGTGTTCAAGATCCGCTGGTTCCCGCAAATCAGCATCCGCATCTTGCCGCCGACCACGCTGCCGATGCCGGAAGCGCCGCGCGCGCGTGAACGCCGGGCGCTGGCGGGCGATCGGCTGATGCAGATCATGATGCGGGCGCGGATGGAGACGCGCGAGCCGCAAACGCTGTTCCATGCCTTGCTGGCGGCGCAGCACCGCTATGGGCGCCGCAAGCCGTGTATCGAAGACATCGCTTTCAAAGAAGACAGTTACCAGACGCTAGTCAAGAAATCGCTGGGCGTCAGCCGCATTCTGCAGCGCTTTACCGCCGAGGGGGAGCACGTTGGGCTGCTGTTGCCCAACGCCACCATTACCGCGGCGGCGATCTTCGGCGCTTCGCTGCGCAATCGCATCCCGGCGATGCTCAACTACACCGCAGGCGCCAACGGCCTGAACAGCGCGATGACGGCCGCCGGCATCAAGACCATCGTCACCTCGCGCCAGTTTCTGGAGAAAGGCAAGCTGACCCACCTGCCGGAACAGGTGCCGCAGGCTAACTGGGTGTATCTGGAAGATCTGAAAGAGACGGTCACGCTGGCGGATAAGCTGTGGATCCTGCGTCACTTGCTGCAGCCGCAGCGCGCGGCGTTGCCGCAACGTCCGGAGGATCCGGCGCTGATCCTGTTCACGTCCGGATCCGAAGGCCATCCCAAGGGCGTGGTGCATTCGCACGCCAGCCTGCTGGCCAACGTAGAACAAATCCGCACCATCGCCGATTTCACGCCGCGCGACCGCTTCATGTCGTCGCTGCCGCTGTTCCACTCGTTCGGCCTGACGGTGGGGCTGCTTACGCCGCTGATCACCGGCAGCCGCATTTTCCTCTACCCCAGCCCGCTGCACTATCGCGTGGTGCCGGAGCTGGTATATGACCGTAACTGCACGGTGCTGTTCGGCACGGCGACCTTCCTTAACAACTATGCGCGTTTCGCGCATCCGTATGATTTTGCCCGCCTGCGCTATGTCGTGGCCGGCGCGGAGAAACTGGCGGACAGCACCAAACAGATCTACCAGGACAAATACGGCATCCGCATTTTGGAAGGCTATGGCGTGACCGAGTGCGCGCCGGTGGTCTCGATCAACGTGCCGCTGGCGACCAAGGTGGGCACCGTCGGCCGTATCATGCCGCAGATGGAGGCGCGTCTGATCGCGGTGCCTGGTATTGATAACGGCGGCCGTCTGCAGCTGAAGGGGCCGAATATCATGAAAGGCTATCTGCGGGTTGAACGCCCCGGCGAACTGGAGCCGCCGGCGGCGGAAGATGCGAACGGCGTGCTGCAGCCGGGCTGGTATGACACCGGCGATATCGTCAGCCTGGATGAGCAGGGTTACTGCACCATTCGCGGGCGCGTGAAGCGCTTCGCCAAGCTGGCGGGCGAGATGGTGTCGCTGGAAAGCGTCGAATTGCTGGCGCAACGGCTGTCGCCGGATAAACTGCATGCCGCCACGGTCAAAAGCGACAGCAGCAAAGGCGAGGCGTTGGTGCTGTTCACCACCGATCCCGCCATTACCCGCGAGGCATTGCTGCGGGTGGCGCGCGAACTGGGTAGCCCGGAGCTGGCGGTGCCGCGCGATATTCGCCTGTTGAAAACGCTGCCGGTGCTCGGCAGCGGCAAACCTGATTTCGTCACCCTGCGTCATATGGCCGAACAGCCGGAGAGTGCCTGATGAATCCTTCGACCGAATCCCCTTTGTTGTCACGCGGCATGATCGCGGTGATCAGCGCGCAGTTCCTTTCGGCGTTCGGCGACAATGCGTTGCTGTTCGCCACGCTGGCGTTGATCAAGCAGCAGCTGTATCCGGACTGGAGCCAGCCGATCCTGCAGATGGCCTTTGTCGCCACCTATATCATTCTGGCTCCGTTCGTCGGCCAGATCGCCGACAGCTTTGCCAAAGGGCGGGTGATGATGTTCGCCAACGCCCTGAAATTGGCGGGGGCATTAGTGATCTGTTTTGGGGGTAATCCGTTTCTGGGTTACAGCCTGGTCGGTGTGGGAGCCGCCGCGTATTCACCGGCCAAATACGGCATTCTGGGCGAGATCACCAGCGGTGAGAAACTGGTCAAGGCTAACGGCCTGATCGAGGCTTCGACCATTGCGGCCATTCTGACCGGTTCGGTGGCCGGCGGTATTCTGGCGGACTGGCACGTGGCGGCGGCGCTGGCGGCCTGCGCGTTGGTTTACGCGGGAGCGGTGGTCGCCAACCTGTATATTCCGCGTTTGGCGGCGGCGCGTCCTGGCGCTTCGTGGCGTCCGCAGGCCATGACGCACAGCTTCTTTGCTGCCTGCGTTACGCTGTGGCGCGATGGACAGACGCGTTTCTCATTGATTGGCACCAGCCTGTTTTGGGGGGCCGGCGTGACGCTGCGTTTTCTGCTGGTGCTGTGGGTACCGGTGGCGCTCGGCATCGCCGATAACGCCACGCCAACGCTGCTGAACGCCATGGTGGCCGTCGGCATCGTGGTGGGC
This sequence comes from Serratia sp. CY37869, assembly GCF_052168895.1. Taxonomy (NCBI): domain Bacteria; kingdom Pseudomonadati; phylum Pseudomonadota; class Gammaproteobacteria; order Enterobacterales; family Yersiniaceae; genus Serratia; species Serratia sp. CY37869. Next base: position 95,399 of record NZ_JBJNLU010000003.1, on the reverse strand, counting down.
GCGGGTGCCGCCGCGCGCTTCGTCACGCTTAAAACGGTGAAACGCTGTATGCCGGCCGGGATCCTGATCGGCGTCGCGGTCGCGGTGTTTGCGCTGCAAACGACCATGCTCAATGCCTACGTCTTGCTGGCGCTCATCGGCATGCTGGGGGGCTTCTTCGTCGTGCCGCTCAATGCGTTGCTGCAGGAGCGGGGCAAACATTCGGTCGGCGCCGGCAATGCGATCGCAGTGCAAAACCTGGGTGAAAACGCCGCGATGTTACTGATGCTGGGCCTGTATTCTTTGGTCGTGAAGCTGGGCGTGCCGGTGGTGGGCGTCGGCGTAGGGTTTGGCGTGGTGTTTGCGCTGGCGATTAGCGCGTTGTGGTGGTCGCAGCGGCGGTGAAACGGGGCGCAGCCAGGCTGCGCCCTCAGGCTATCAAGGCGCCGGAATGGTAAACCGGGTGTGGATTTCTTCGAGCGCCTGTAGCACGTCCTCATCCAGAATCACGTCGAGGCTGTCGAGGTTGATTTTCAACTGCTCCACCGAGGTGGCGCCCAGCAGGGTGCTGGCGACGAACGGCTGCTGACGCACGAAGGCCAACGCCATCTGCGAAGGATCCAGCCCGTGTTTTTTGGCCAGCGCCACGTATTCGGCGATCGCCCGTTGGGTTTGCTGCCCTGAATAACGGTTGAAGCGGGTGAACAGCGTATTGCGCGCACCGGCCGGTTTAGCGCCGTTGAGGTATTTACCGCTCAGCGTGCCGAACGCCAGGCTGGAATAGGCCAGCAGTTCTACCCCTTCGTGCTGGCTGATTTCGGCCAGGCCAATCTCAAAGCTGCGGTTCAGCAGGCTGTACGGGTTTTGAATCGACACGATGCGCGGCAGCTCGTGTTTCTCCGCCAGTTGCAGATAGCGCATCACGCCCCAGGGCGTTTCGTTGGAGACCCCGATATAGCGAATTTTACCGGCGCGCACCTGCTCGGTCAGCGCCTCCAGGGTTTCCAGCAGCGTGACCGTGGCTTTGTCATCGGTATATTGATAGTTGAGTTTGCCAAAGCAGTTGGTGGCGCGCTGCGGCCAGTGCAATTGGTAAAGATCGAGATAATCGGTGTTCAGCCGCTTGAGGCTGGCGTCCAGAGCGGCGCGGATGTTTTTGCGATCGAGCGCCTGCTGCGGGCGGATGCTGCTGTCAGTGCCGCGCACCGGGCCCGAGACTTTGCTGGCCAGGACGATTTTTTCGCGATTGCCGCGCGCTTTGATCCAACTGCCGATATAGCTTTCGGTCAGGCCCTGGGTTTCCGGGCGGGGCGGCACCGGGTACAGTTCGGCGGTATCTATCAGGTTCACGCCTGCGGCCAATGCATAGTCCAGTTGCGCATGGGCGTCGGCTTCGCTGTTCTGTTCGCCAAAGGTCATGGTGCCCAGTCCCAGCACGCTCACTTCTAAAGAACTGTGGGGAATACGGTGGTATTGCATTAACGGCCTTCCTTTCTTGTTAGCGCTGACGGACCGTGCGGCCCGGTGAAACAGGAGCCCAATTCAGAAGACGGCGCAAAGTCCGTCGGGCGGCGATGTCGCCTTTCCTGACTATAACCAAGCGGTGAAGATGGGGGAAGCGGATTCCGTGCGGACACGAATGAGGGCTACCGCGCTCGAGCGGGCGATAGCCGGCGTGCGGTGATTAGCGTTCGATAACCTGGGAAACCTGATCGCCGTTGATCTGGCGGTGATTGCCTTTCTCATCTTTATAACTGATGAGCCCGGTGTCTGTGTCGATCTCCGGTTTGCCTTGCGTCAGGATCATGTTGCCGTCTTTGGTCGCCATGACGTAGTCGCTGGAACATCCCGCCAAACCGGCGGCCATAACCAGCGCAGACACTGCCATTACCCACTTTTTCATCCTGCGGATCCTCGATTATGCAGAAAACAATGTTCTTTCAAGATTAGCAAACTCTTGGCAGAGAGCGTCTCAGATAAGTCTTTATCTGATAAGAAAAACTGAAATGAGGGGGCAACGAAACGGCGGAAGCCGCCGATGGCGGCCTCCGCGTAGGGTTATTCCGGCGAACGGTTTTTCTTGCTGCGCATCAGATTGAGCGCTTCTACCGACATGGAGAAGAACATGGCGAAGTAGATGTAGCCTTTCGGCACGTGCACCTGGAAACTTTCCAGCATCAGCGTGAAGCCCACCAGGATCAGGAACGCCAGCGCCAGCATTTTCACCGACGGATGGCGATTGACGAATTCGCCGATCGGCCGTGCGGCGAACATCATCACGCCGACGGCAATCACCACCGCCGCCATCATGATGAACAGGTGATCGGAAAGGCCTACGGCGGTAATCACCGAATCCAGGCTGAAGATGATATCCAACAGCATGATCTGTACGATCGCGCCGAAGAAGCTGTGCACCTTGGTGTGGTGCTCTTCTTCCGTGCCTTCGATGGTTTCGTGGATCTCTTTGCTGGCTTTCCAGATCAGGAACAATCCACCGAGCAGCAGGATCAGATCGCGGGCGGAAATGGCGTGATCCAGCACGGTGAACAGCGGGTGCGTCAAGCGGATCACCCAGGCGATGGAGGCCAGCAGCGCCAGGCGCATCAGCATGGCGGCGGCCAAGCCCATTCGGCGAGCTTTGTTCTGTTGCGCTTTGGGCAGCTTCGCCACCACCAGCGACAGAAAAATGATGTTATCAATACCCAGTACGATCTCAAGAATGGTTAGCGTACCTAACGCTAACCAGGCATTGGGATCCATAATCCATTCGAACATTGCCCGACACACCTTAATACTTAATAAATGCAAAGGGTGAATTATACGCGTTTATCGTGGCGCTGACAGGGCTAGCTAAACCAGAGTTAAACGAAATCGCCTAGATTGAGAAATGTCTTGCCAGCAGCGCGCCGGTAAAACCCTTTTTCAGATAGAAACCGCGCGGCAGCGTCATGATAGGTTGCCCCTGTTCGCCGATGGCTTCGGTGAGCGCCTTGTTGTTGGCCGCTTTGGGGCGCAGTTGCAGCACTTCGCCGTGGCGTGCGGTGATGCGTTCTACGTGACCGAGCACAATCAGATCCATCAGCTCTTCCCAATCGCGGCGCAGCATCTCTTCTTCTGCAGCGCTCGGGCTCCACAGCAGCGGCGAACCGACGCGGCGCTGCGCCAGCGGGATTTGCCGTTCGCCCTCTACCGGTATCCACAACACGCGCGCCAGCTTGTGGCGAACGTGGCTGCTGGCCCAGGTGACGCCGCTGTTGCCGGTGAGCGGGGCCACGCAGACGAAAGTGGTCTCCAGCGGTTTGCCGGCGGCGTCGACAGGAATGGTTTTCAGCTCAATGCCCAGCTCGGGAAAATCCTGTTCCGGTTTGCTGCCGGCCATGGCGCCGAGGTACAGCTCCAGCAGCATGCCCACCCAGCCTTTATCGCGTTTCAGATCCTTGGGGATCGGCAACTGCGCGCGGGCGGCCAGTTCGCCAAAACTGAAGCCGGCCAGCGCCTGAGCGCGCTCGAACAGCTGCCGTTCATTTTCCGGCGGGGGCGGCAGAGGGGATAAAAACGCCATAAATCAAGCCTGTCGAATTTGGTTGAAAAACGTACTGCAAAGATACACGGGAAACGGTAACCCCAGTCGCCTGGGGAAAAGAATAATAGTAGCATGATTTTACATGACTTTTTTTCTTTCCTTGCGCGGGCGACAATGCTTCCGCGAGGCTTGTTCACCTGAAGCCACCGACAATAAACAGGATCTTACACCTATTTATCCACAGATTTATGGGATAACCCAAATTTTTACCGATCACTGGTTCAATTTACAGCCTTGACTCGGGCGGTTTTTTACGAATTTGTCCGTTTTGTGCGTAACTTGCCCGGATAATCTGTGGATAAAAACGGCGTTGGTGGATCTTTCGCCAGGGTAAGATCCTTACCGTGCATAGATCACATTTTTGCCCTGTACATAACTGTGGGATATTGGTTAATTATATGTTTTTAGGAGTAATATTGTTTTTTCGGTGTGAGGAGGGATTTTCGGGGACGAGAGTTTTACCGGCTTATCCCTCGAGTTCTACACACACCTATCCACAGAAAAAGTGAATAAAACCGGTCTGAAATGCCGATGCATGTTTATAACTTTGCCTATATCTGTGAGTTATCCCAATGTTATCCGGCCCGCAGCGCCGTAAAGCAGTGGTTTACCGCCTGTAGCTTGTGTGAAACAATCAGGACATCTATGCGAATTTAAGCTTATCGAGGTAGTCCGGTGATCGATGATGATGGCTACCGCCCGAATGTTGGTATCGTAATCTGTAATCGTCAGGGGCAGGTCTTATGGGCCCGCCGTTACGGTCAGCACTCCTGGCAGTTTCCCCAAGGTGGGATTAACCCTGGCGAAACTGCGGAGCAGGCGATGTACCGTGAGCTGTTCGAAGAAGTGGGGCTGAGTAAAAAGGATGTGCGCATCCTGGCTTCGACCCGCAACTGGTTGCGCTATAAATTGCCGAAACGTTTGGTGCGTTGGGACACAAAGCCGGTTTGTATCGGCCAAAAGCAAAAATGGTTTTTGTTGCAGCTACTGTGCAATGACGCTGATATCAACATGCAGCGCAGCAGCACACCGGAGTTCGACGGTTGGCGCTGGGTGAGCTTCTGGTATCCGGTGCGCCAGGTGGTGTCGTTTAAACGCGACGTCTACCGCCGGGTGATGAAAGAATTCGCCGTGACCGTGATGCCGATGCAAGAGCAGGCGGCGCCGCGGCAGGCCCCCGCTTATCGCCGAAAGAGAGGTTAAGTTAAGCCGACTATGCTCACGCGCTTGCGAGAAATTGTAGAGAAGGTGGCCGCGGCGGCCAGTCTGACGGATGCGCTGGATCTGCTGGTCAATGAAACCTGTCTGGCGATGGACACCGAAGTGTGCTCCATTTACCTGGCGGACAACGATCGCCGCTGTTACTACTTGATGGCCACGCGCGGGCTGAAAAAGCCGCGCGGGCGCACTATCGCATTGGCGTTTGACGAAGGTGTCGTCGGGTTGGTCGGCCGCCGGGCCGAACCCATCAACCTGGCCGATGCCCAAAGCCATCCCAGCTTCAAGTACGTTCCGCAGGTCAAAGAGGATCGTTTCCGATCCTTCCTCGGGGTACCGATCATTCACCGGCGCCAGCTGTTGGGGGTGTTGGTGGTGCAGCAGCGCGAGCTGCGCCAGTTCGACGAAAGCGAAGAGTCGTTCATGGTCACCCTGGCCACGCAGATGGCCGGGATCCTTTCACAGTCGCAGCTTAATGCCATTTTCGGCCAGTATCGCCAAACGCGCGTGCGCGCGCTGGCGGCCTCGCCCGGCGTAGCGGTGGCGGAAGGGTGGCAGGACAGCAGCCAGCCTTCGCTCGATCAGGTTTACCGCGCGTCGACGCTGGACACCGCCAGCGAGCGCGAGCGCCTGACGTTGGCGTTGGAAGAGGCCGGCGCGGAATTTCGCCGCTTCAGCAAGCGTTTTGCCGCCAGCTCGCAAAAAGAGAGCGCGGCGATCTTCGATCTTTATTCTCACCTGCTAAACGACGCCCGCCTCAAGCGCGAATTGTTCGCCGAAATTGACAACGGCTCGGTGGCGGAATGGGCGGTGAAGCAGGTGATAGAAGCCTTTGCCGAACAGTTCGCCAAACTGCAGGACACCTATATGCGCGAGCGCGGCAGCGACCTGCGCGCGCTGGGTCAGCGCCTGCTGTTCCACCTCGACGACACCACTCAGGGCGCCACCCAGTGGCCGGCGCGTTTTGTGCTGGTGGCGGATGAACTGACCGCGACATTGCTGGCCGAAGTGCCGCAGGATCGCCTGGTTGGCGTGGTCGTGCGCGACGGCGCCGCCAATTCGCATGCGGCGATTTTGGTGCGGGCGATGGGGGTGCCGACGGTGATGGGCGCCGACATCCAGCCTTCTCTGCTCAGCCAGCGGCTGCTGATCGTTGATGGGTATCGCGGCGAACTGCTGGTCGATCCTGAGCCGGTGCTGGTGCAGGAATACCAACGGCTGATCAGCGAAGAACAGGAACTGAGCAAGCTGGCGGAAGACGACGTCGAACAGCCGGCGCAGTTGAAAAGCGGCGAACGCGTTCAGGTGATGTTGAACGCCGGCCTCAGCCCGGAACATGAACAGCTGTTGGGCGGCCGGGTGGACGGCGTGGGGTTGTACCGCACTGAAATTCCGTTCATGTTGCAAAGCGGTTTCCCTTCTGAAGAAGAACAGGTCGCGCAGTATCAAGGCATGCTGCAGCTTTACCCCAACAAACCGGTCACGCTGCGCACGCTGGACATCGGCGCCGATAAGCAACTGCCCTACATGCCGATCAGCGAAGAAAATCCCTGCCTGGGCTGGCGCGGCATTCGCATCACTCTGGACCAGCCGGAGATTTTTTTGATACAGGTGCGCGCCATGCTGCGCGCCAATGCCGGCACCGGCAACCTGGGCATTTTGCTGCCGATGGTCACCAGCCTGGAAGAGGTCGATGAGGCCAAGCGCTTGATTGACCGCGCCGGGCGCGAGGTGGAAGAGGTGCTTGGCTACGCGATCCCGAAACCGAAAATCGGCGTGATGCTGGAAGTGCCGTCGATGATTTTCCTGATCCCGCATTTGGCCGGGCGCGTCGACTTCATCTCGGTAGGCACCAACGATTTGACCCAGTACCTGCTGGCGGTGGATCGCAACAACACGCGGGTAGCCTCGCTGTACGACAGCCTGCATCCCGCGATGCTGCAGGTGCTGAAGCTGATCGCCGAACAGGGGAAAGCGGCCGGGCTGCAGCTTAGCCTGTGCGGTGAACTGGCCGGCGATCCGATGGGCGCGCTGTTGCTGGTAGGCATGGGCTATCGCAATCTGAGCATGAACGGACGCAGCGTGGCGCGCATCAAATACCTGCTGCGGCATATCGATCTTGCCGACGCCGAAGTGTTGGCGCACCGAGTGTTGAACACCCAAATGACCACGGAAGTGCGCCATTTGGTGGCGGCGTTTATGGAGCGACGCGGCATGGGCGGGTTGATTCGCGGCGGCAGATAATCGCCGCGCGATGTGATTTTTTTACAGAACTTTTCCCGCGCTGCCGGCCCGGACCGCGCTAAGCCTATGTTATGATGCGCAACCTCAGCGCGACGCATGTTCGTCGTCTTGCAAACCGCAGCGGCCAACGCTGCCGTTTGAAAGGCGTGTGACAACCTGCGCCGACGTTTGGCACCTGCCGCCCCCGCATGGGGAAAAATAACAGACATGTTGTGGTGATAGATGAGCAATAGCTATCTGGCGTTTCCTAAATTTGATCCGGTCATTTTCTCCATTGGCCCGGTTTCTTTGCATTGGTACGGCCTGATGTATCTGGTCGGCTTCGTTTTTGCCATGTGGCTGGCGGTGCGCCGCGCCAACAAGCCGGGCAGCGGCTGGACCAAAGACGAAGTGGAAAACCTGCTCTACGCCGGTTTCCTGGGCGTATTCGTCGGCGGCCGCGTGGGCTATGTGCTGTTCTACAACCTGCCGTTGTTCCTGGATAATCCGCTATATCTGTTTAAAGTCTGGGATGGCGGCATGTCGTTCCACGGCGGATTGATGGGGGTGATTCTGGTGATGTTCTGGTTCGCTCGCCGCACCAAACGCACCTTCTTCCAGGTTTCCGATTTTATCGCGCCATTGATCCCGTTCGGTTTGGGCGCCGGCCGCCTCGGCAACTTCATCAACGGTGAACTGTGGGGCCGCGTGACCACCGACACCCCTTGGGCGATGCTGTTCCCAAGCTCGCGCAGCGAAGACGTGGCGCTCGCCGCCGCCGATCCTTCTCTGCTGCCGCTGCTGAATCAGTACGGCGTGCTGCCGCGTCACCCGTCCCAGCTGTATGAACTGCTGCTTGAAGGCGTGGTGCTGTTTATCATTCTGAACTTGTTCATCCGCAAGCCGCGGCCGATGGGTGCCGTATCGGGCCTGTTCCTGATCGGTTATGGCGCATTCCGCATCATCGTTGAAGCGTTCCGCCAGCCGGATGCCCAGCTTGGCCTGTTCGACGGCGTGATCAGCATGGGGCAGATCCTGTCCATCCCGATGGTGGTGGCCGGTGTTATTATGATGATTTGGGCGTACCGTCGTCGCCCGCAGCAACAACTGTCGTGAGGGACAAATGAAACAGTATCTGGATTTGATGAACAAGGTGCTCGCCGAGGGCACTCCTAAAGCCGACCGTACCGGCACTGGCACGTTGTCGATTTTCGGCCACCAGATGCGTTTCAATTTGCAGGAAGGCTTCCCGTTGGTGACCACCAAGAAATGTCATCTGCGTTCGATCATTCATGAGCTGTTGTGGTTCCTGAACGGCGATACCAACATCGCCTATCTGCGTGACAACAAGGTCACCATTTGGGACGAGTGGGCCGATGAAAACGGCGATCTCGGCCCGGTGTACGGCAAGCAGTGGCGAGCCTGGGGGGCGGCGGACGGTCGTCAGATCGATCAGCTGAGCAACGTACTCCAGCAACTGAAACAAGATCCGGATTCGCGCCGCATCATCGTTTCCGCCTGGAACGTCGGTGAGCTGGACCAGATGGCGCTGGCGCCGTGCCACGCGTTCTTCCAGTTCTACGTGGCGGACGGCAAGCTCTCTTGCCAGCTGTACCAGCGTTCCTGCGACGTGTTCCTCGGCCTGCCGTTCAACATCGCCAGCTACGCGCTGTTGGTGCATATGATGGCGCAGCAGTGCGATTTGGACGTTGGCGACTTCGTCTGGACCGGTGGCGATACCCATCTGTACAGCAATCATATGGAACAGACGAAGCTGCAGCTGACGCGTGAACCCCGTCCGTTGCCGAAGCTGGTGATCAAACGCAAGCCGGCTTCGCTGTTCGATTACCGTTTCGAAGACTTCGAGATCGAAGGTTACGATCCGCACCCGGCCATCAAGGCGCCGGTCGCGATCTGACCTTAACCGCATCACACCAGGGGCGCAGCGATTGCGCCCCTTTTTTTATCCGCATTGCGCGCCGCGCCGCATTTTATTGTCGCCATTTGTCGCTATAGGGAAAACATTGCGCAGCTTGCCGCAAGGCTTGCGCATGCGGCTTTACCGCCTTGTTACGGCCCTTAAACTGGCCGCATGAAAGAAAATACGCTCTCGAACATCGATGACCGCCAGCGTGGCGTGACACTGATTGAGCTGTTGGCGGCGCTCCTGATCGCCGGCATGCTCACCGGCTGGGGCGTCGGTCAATGGCGCCACCATCAGCAAACGTTGCGCCTGGAACATACTGCACAGCAGCTGCTGGCGTTTTTACTGCGACTGCAGGCGGACGCCAACTGGCGCAACCGCACGACGCTGCTGTGGTTCAAGAACGGCACGCCCTGGTGCCTGGGCGGCGGTGTGCCGCCGCCGGATTGCGCTTCCGCCGAGGGTTCCGTTTTCTCACCGTCTTACCGCGACGTCGTTTTGAGCGGCTACACCGACAAAGAGATCGGGTTTTACGGCTTGCGCAATACCGCGCAGGCGGGGCACATCCTGCTCAGCAACGAGGCAGGCGGCCTGCGGCTGGTGCTGTCCGCCCGAGGGCGGCTGCGTTTGTGCAGCGAAGGGCTCCGGATAAGGGGGATCGCGCCATGCTGACTGTCGAACGCGGTTTTACCTTGCCGGAGATGATGTTGGCGCTGGTGTTCGGCAGCGTGATCGCGCTCGGCGCCGCGAAAACCTATCCGCTGTTGCGCCAGCAAAACGTGGCCGTCGGCCAGCATTTTCGGCTGGAGTCAACGCTGCGGCAACTGGCGTTCGGTATTGAGAAAGACCTGCGCCGCGCCGGTTTCTGTGCCGGGCAGTGCGCCGGCCGCCCGCTGCTGATCGGCCAGGCGGCGGGAGAAGCGGCGGGCAGCTGCGTTATCGTCGCTTACGACATCACCCGCAGCGGGCAATGGCTCACCTCGGGTGAGGATGCAGGTTATTTCGGTTATCGGCTGCGCAATGGCGGCTTGGAAGGGCAGCGCGGCGTAAGTCAATGCGACGGCGGCGGCTGGGAGCGGCTGCTCGATCATGACGAAGTGCGCATTGAGCGGTTTCATGTGGCAATAGAGCGCGGGGAGCATGGCGGTGCGCTGGGCCGTTTGACTCTGGCGGGGCGCTCTGTCGGCGATGCGCGTATCAGGCGCAGCCTGAGCGGGAGCATCGAAATGGCGGCGTTGCCATGAACCGGCGGAGCCAGCGAGGCGGCAGTACTTTGGCGGCGGTAATGTTGCTGCTGGCGTTGGGGTTGATGTTGCTCAATGCCCAGCACCGGCAATTGGATAACGCGCTGTTACTGGCCGCCGATCAGCAGCGCTACCTCCAGGCTTACAATCAGGCCGCTTCCGCGCTGAGTTGGGGCATGCTCCAGCGTTGGCCGCGCGCCGAGCTGAGTGCGGCGGCCTGGTTATGCAGGCAGCGCGCGGAACTGACGGCCTGCGCCCGGCTGTCTGCCAGAGCGGGCGTCGTGACGGTACGCGGCCTTGGGGAGATGCGCGGCGGTGAGCCGCTTTGGCTGTATCAATGGGGGGCGTTTGACGGTGCGGAATCGGTCGGCAGGGTGCAAGCGCAGCCGGGCGGCCGGCTGGATTTTTGCCCCGAGAAAAGGCCGGCCGACTGTGAGGGTTAACGCTTGCGTAGGGCGGTTATCCCGCAACGGCTTCAGCCTGCCGGAAGTGTTGGTGGCGGCATTGTTGTTCTCGGTGTCGCTGCTGGGCTTGTTACAGTATCATCAGGTGCTGTTGCAGTCGTTCCAGCGCCAGTGGCACTACCGGCAAGCCTGGGTGATGGCGCATCAGCAGTTGGAGGCGTTCGCCGTCACCGGTCGGCTCGATGCCGAACCGCTGCCGGAAGGCTGGCGACGCGAGACGGCGTTCGACGGCGCGGATGCGGATTGCCGCCGATTGACGGTCAGAGTACAAACTCCGCAACGGCAGTGGGCGACGCTGAGCCGCTGGTATTGCACCCGTTTTTGAGCCGGTACGTATCTTGTTTTAAAGGAGCCATCATGTTCACGGTTTATCATTCCAATCAGCTGGATTTATTGAAAACGCTGACCAGCGCGCTGATAGCCAGAGATCCGTTGGCCGATCCTTTTCAACAGGAAGTGGTGCTGGTTCAGAGCCCCGGTATGGCGCAATGGCTGCAAATGCAGCTGGCGGAGCAGTTCGGCATCGCCGCCAATGTCGCGTTTCCGCTGCCGGCGACCTTCATTTGGGACATGTTCACCCGCGTGTTGCCGGATATCCCGAAAGAGAGCGCCTTCAGCAAGGACGCCATGACCTGGAAGCTGATGTGGCTGCTGCCGGAGATGCTGACCCAGCCGGCGTTCGCGCCACTGCAGCACTATCTCACCGATGACGGCGACAAGCGAAAAATCCACCAATTGGCCGGCCGGGTTGCCGACCTTTTCGACCAGTATTTGGTTTATCGTCCGCAGTGGCTGGAGAGCTGGCAGCGCGGCGAACGCATCGACGGTCTGCCCGAGGCTCAGCAGTGGCAGGCGCCGCTCTGGGCGCGGCTGGTGGAGTACACGCGCGAATTGGGGCAGCCGGAATGGCACCGCGCCAATCTGTACAGCCGCTTTATCCACGCGCTGGAGCAGGCAACAACGTGTCCGCCCGGTTTGCCGCCGCGGGTGTTTATCTGCGGCATCTCGGCGTTGCCGCCGGTCTATCTGGAGGCGCTGCAGGCGCTGGGGCGGCATATCGATATCCACCTGATGTTCACCAACCCTTGTCGTTATTACTGGGGCGACATTCAGGATTACGCTTTCCTGGCCCGCTTGCAGAGCCGCAAGCGCCGTCACTATCATCAGGCGCGCGAGCAAGGGCTGTTTCGCGAACCGGCTGACGCGGCGCGTCTGTTTGACGCTGAAGGGCAGCAGCAGCTCAGTAACCCGCTGCTGGCCTCCTGGGGCAAGCTCGGGCGCGATCACCTCTATTTGCTGTCGCAGATGGAAGGGGCGCAAGAGGTCGACGCCTTTGTCGATATCCCGGCGGATACCATGCTGCACGCCGTTCAACGCGATATGCTGGAGCTGGAAGATCACGCGGTGATCGGCATCACGGCAGAAACGCTGGAAAGCAGTTTCAGCAAGCGCAGGCTCGATCCGCAAGATCGTTCCCTCAGCCTGCACGCCTGCCACAGCCCACAGCGGGAAGTGGAGGTGCTGCACGATCAACTGCTGACCATGCTCGCGCAGGATCCCGCGTTGACGCCGCGCGACATCATCGTGATGGTGGCGGATATCGACAGCTATACGCCTTATATTCAGGCCGTGTTCGGCAATGCTCCCGCCGAGCGCTACCTGCCGTTCGCCATTTCTGACCGTAAAGCGCGACAGGCGCATCCGGCTTTGCAGGCGTTCATCTCCCTGCTCGATCTGCCGCAAAGCCGCTTTACGTCGGAACAGGTGCTGGCGCTGTTGGAAGTGCCGGCCCTGGCCGCCCGTTTCGCCATTGGCGAAGAGGGGCTGCGCCTGTTGCGTCACTGGGTCGGTGAATCCGGCGTGCGCTGGGGGCTGGACGACGATAACGTGCGAGAACTGGATCTGCCCGCCACGGGCCAGCACACCTGGCGATTCGGCATTACGCGCATGCTGCTCGGTTACGCGATGGACAGCAACGCCGGCGATTGGCAGGGCATTTTGCCTTACGACGAGTCGAGCGGGTTGGTCGCCGAACTGGCGGGGCAGTTGGCGGATCTGCTGGCCCAATTGAGCCATTGGCGGCAAGTCTTGAGCGAAGCGCGCTCGCTCGAGGCATGGCTACCGCTGTGCCGACAGCTGCTGGATGCCTTCTTCGAAGCGGATAGCGATACCGAAGTGGTGCTGGCATTGATCGAGCAGCAGTGGCAACAGGCCATCAATTTTGGCCTGGCGGCGCGCTATCCGGATGACGTGCCCTTGACGATTCTGCGCGACGATTTGGCGGCGCGCCTCGATCAGGAGCGCATCAGCCAGCGCTTCCTCGCCGGGCAAATCAACTTCTGTACGCTGATGCCGATGCGCTCGATTCCGTTCAAGGTGGTGTGCCTGCTGGGCATGAACGACGGCGTGTATCCGCGCACGTTGCCGCCATTGGGTTTTGATCTGATGGCGCAGCAGGTCAAGCGCGGCGACCGCAGCCGGCGCGATGACGACCGCTATCTGTTCCTGGAGGCGATTCTGTCCGCGCAACAACGGCTGTATATCAGCTTCATTGGCCGTTCCATTCAGGACAACAGCCCGCGCTATCCTTCGGTGCTGGTTACCGAGCTGCTGGAGTATCTGGAGCAAAGCTATTGCCTGCCGGGAGACGAGGCGTGCACCGCAGACGACAGCGCCCGGCGAGTGGGCGAGCATTTGCTGAAGTGGCATGCGCGCATGCCGTTCGCCGCCGAGAATTTCTTGCCGGGCTCGGAAGCGCAAAGCTATGCCGCCGAGTGGCTGCCCGCCGCCGACGGGCGCGGGGCTGCGCACCCGGCCTTCAACCAGCCGCTGCCCGCCGAAACGCTGCAGCAAATATCGTTGGATGAGCTGCTGCGGTTTTACCGCCATCCTATTCGCGCCTTCTTCCAGCTGCGGTTGGGCGTCAGCTTTATCCTGGAAGAGACCGAGCTGCCGGACGAAGAGCCCTTCACGCTGGATAACCTCAGCCGCTACCAGTTCAACAGCCAACTGCTGAATACCCTGATTGACGGCGACGATCCCGAACGGTTGTTCCAACGGGTGCGCGCCGCCGGGGGGTTGCCCTATGGCGCCTTCGGCGAGATCTATTGGCAAAAGCAGCAGGAAGAGATGAGCGAACTGGCTGAGCAGGTGCGTGCGGAACGCGCAGAGAGCCACAGCCTGGAATTGGACATCGATATTGCTGGCGTGCGCCTCAGCGGCTGGCTGCATCAGGTGCAGGATGACGGCCTGTTGCGCTGGCGGCCCGCCACGTTGTCGGCGGTGGACGGCATATTACTGTGGCTGGAGCACCTGGTGTACTGCTGCGCCGGCGGCACCGGCGAGAGCCGCATGTATGGTCGCAAGAACTCCGCCTGGCGCTTTGCCGCGCTTTCGCCTGAAGAGGCGCAGGCGCAGCTGGCGGAACTGCTGGCGGGCTATCAGCGCGGTCTGTGTCAGCCGCTGTTGTTGCTGAACAAGAGCGGCTGGGCGTGGCTGAGTCAGTGCTATCAGCCGGAAACGCAGCAAATCGACTGGGAGGAAGAAGCGCAAGCAAAGGCTCGCGCCAAATTGCTGCAGGCTTGGCAGGGCGATCAGCGCATTCCCGGAGAAGGGGAAGATCCCTATGTTCAGCGAGTGTTCCGCCAATTGGACAATGACTACCTGGCGCAAATACTGGCCGAAACAGAGCGTTATCTGCTGCCGGTGGCGCGTCATAACCTGGGGTAACAATCCCCCGGTGGTGCTGTGCGGCGGGAGGTGGTAAAAATAACGAAGGTTATATTCAACCATTGGGGTAATTCCCGGTCTTACATAACGTACAGGCATATACCCGCCGCGTTTTGGGGCGCCACATTGGCGAAGAACCCGGCGAGTACAGATTTGGTTATGTGGTTTTGATGTACGTCGCCAGCGTCAGGGAGTGGGCGTGGCGATGTCAGAATAGGGGTTTATTTTGGATATGCGCAGACAGTTGGCCCGCATCACCGGGCTGGTATTATTGGCTATGTGTTGGGCGCCGTTGAGCTGGGCCGCACAAGGATGGCAACCGCTGGCGGAGAAGATCAACAAGAGTGAGCACGATCCGCGTCAGTACGAGGCGATCAAGTTGGCTAACGGCATGACGGTGCTGCTGGTGTCCGATGTCCAGGCGCCGAAATCGCTGGCGGCGCTGGCATTGCCGGTCGGGTCGCTCGAAGATCCGAACAGCCAACTGGGCTTGGCGCACTATCTGGAACATATGGTGCTGATGGGCTCCAAACGTTATCCCGAGCCGGAAAACCTGTCCGAATTCCTGAAAAAGCACGGCGGCAGCCACAACGCCAGCACGGCTTCTTATCGCACCGCCTTCTATCTGGAAGTGGAGAATGACGCGCTGGAGCCGGCGGTCGATCGCATGGCCGACGCCATTGCGGAGCCGCTGCTGGATCCGGGCAATGCCGATCGCGAGCGCAACGCGGTGAATGCAGAATTGACGATGGCGCGTTCGCGCGACGGCATGCGTATGGCGCAGGTCGGTGCGGAAACCCTCAACCCGGCGCACCCGAGCGCGCGCTTCTCCGGCGGTAATCTGGACACGCTGAAAGACAAGCCGGGCAGCAAGTTACACGATGAGCTGATGGGGTTCTATAAGCGCTACTACTCCGCCAATCTGATGATGGGGGTGCTGTACGGCAATCAACCGCTGCCGCAGCTGGCTGACATTGCCGCAAAAACCTTTGGCCGCGTGCCGAATCATGACGCCAGCGTGCCGCCGATCACCGTACCGGCCGTCACGCCGGAGCAGCAGGGCATCATCATTCACTATGTGCCGGCGCAGCCGCGCAAGCAGCTGAAGGTTGAGTTCCGCATCGATAACAACAGCGCCGCGTTTCGCAGCAAAACCGATACCTACATCGGTTACCTGATCGGCAACCGCAGTAAAAATACCCTGTCCGACTGGTTGCAGAAGCAGGGATTGGCGGACGCCATCAATGCCGGTGCCGATCCGATGGTGGATCGCAACGGCGGCGTCTTCGCCATCAGCGTCTCGCTGACTGACAAAGGCTTGGCCCAGCGCGACCAAGTCGTCGCCGCCATTTTCAACTACCTGAAAATGCTGCGCAGCGAAGGTATCAAGCAGAGTTACTTCGACGAAATCTCGCATGTTCTGAACCTGGACTTCCGCTATCCGTCGATCACGCGCGACATGGACTACATCGAATGGCTGGTGGACACTATGCTGCGCGTGCCGGTTGAGCATGCGCTGGATGCGCCTTACCTGGCCGATCGCTATGATCCTAAGGCGATCGCTGAACGTCTGGATGCCATGACGCCGCAAAATGCGCGCATCTGGTTCGTCAGCCCCGATGAGCCGCACAACAAGACGGCCTATTTCGTCAATGCGCCTTACCAGGTCGACAAAATCACGCCACAGCGCTTTACGCAGTGGCAGCAGTTGGGCAGCGGCATTTCCCTGTCATTGCCGGCGCTCAACCCGTACATTCCGGATGATTTCACCCTGACCAAACCGTCGCATGAATTCAAAAAGCCGGAAATGGTAGTGGATAAGCCCGGCCTGCGCGTGCTGTATATGCCGAGCCGTTACTTCGCCGATGAGCCGAAGGCCGATGTCACCGTCGCTTTCCGCAACGCCAAGACCATGGATTCCGCGCGCAACCAGGTGCTGTTCTCGCTGACGGATTATCTGGCCGGCCTGGCGCTGGATCAGCTGAGCTATCAGGCTTCGGTCGGCGGTTTGAGTTTCTCGACGTCGCCGAACAACGGCCTGATGTTTAACGCCAACGGCTTTACCCAGCGCTTGCCGCAGTTGCTGACGGCGCTGATCGAGGGCTATTCCAGCTTCACGCCGACGGAAGATCAGCTGGCGCAGGCCAAGTCCTGGTACCTGGAGCAGTTGGACGCCGCCGAGAAGGGCAAGGCGTTTGAACTGGCCATTCAGCCGGTGCAGATGGTTTCCCGCGTGCCGTATTCCGAACGCAGCGAGCGCCGCGAAGTGCTGAAAACGCTGACGCTGAAAGACGTGCTGGCGTATCGCGACAGCCTGCTGGCCGAGGCCACGCCGGAGCTGCTGGTGGTGGGCAACATGAGCAAGCAACAGGTCGATACGCTGGCGTCGACGCTGAAGCACCGTCTGGGCTGTACCGGTATTGAGTGGTGGCACGGCGAAGACGTGGTGGTGGACAAGAATCAGCTGGCCAACCTGCAACAGGTAGGCAGCAGCACCGACTCGGCGCTGGCGGCGGTCTACGTACCGACCGGTTACGACGAAGTGACCGGCATGGCCTACAGCTCGCTGTTGGGGCAGATTATTCAGCCGTGGTTCTACAGCCAGCTGCGCACTCAGGAACAATTGGGGTATGCGGTCTTTGCCTTCCCGATGTCGGTGGGCCGCCAGTGGGGCGTAGGCTTCCTGTTGCAGAGCAACAGCAAACAGCCGGCCTACCTGTACCAGCGCTATCAGGATTTCTATCCGAAAACCGAGAAACGCCTGCGTGAAATGAGCGAGGCCGATTTTGAGCAGTACAAACAGGCGCTGATCAACGAACTCAAACAGCGGCCGCAAACCCTCAGCGAGGAGGCCAGCCGGTTCGCCAATGATTTCGATCGCGGCAACTTCGCCTTTGATACCCGCCAGAAGCTGATCGCGCAGGTGCAACAGCTGACGCCGACCAAACTGGCGGATTATTTCCACCAGGCAGTGATCCAGCCGCAGGGGCTGGCGGTGTTGTCGCAGGTCAGCGGCAGCGGGCAGGACAAAGCGGATTACGCGGCGCCTAAGGATTGGGTCACCTATCCGAACGCGTCGGCATTGCAGCAGATCCTGCCGCGTAAAGTGGCTACGCCATGACGGAAGTCGCCCCGCAGAGGCTAGAACCGCTGACGCTGCCGCTGTTTGGCGAACGCCTGATCGAGGCGTCGGCGGGCACCGGTAAAACTTTTACCATCGGCGCGCTGTATCTGCGCTTGCTGCTGGGATTGGGGGGGGAAGCGGCGTTTCCCCGCCCGTTGACGGTCGAAGAAATCCTGGTGGTGACCTTTACCGAGGCCGCCACCGAGGAGCTGCGCGGGCGTATCCGTGACAATATCCACGGGCTGCGCATCGCCTGCGTGCGCGGCATCAGCGCTAACCCGCTGTTTTCGGCGCTGATGGAAGAAATTGACGATTTGTCTGACGCCGCTGCGCAGCTGCTGGCGGCGGAGCGGCAGATGGACGAAGCGGCGATTTACACTATCCACGGTTTTTGCCAACGGATGTTGACCCACAACGCCTTCGAGTCCGGCATGCTGTTTGAACAAACGCTGGTGCAGGACGAACTGCCGCTGCGGCGGCAGGCCTGCGCCGATTTCTGGCGCCGTCATTGCTATCCGTTGCCGCTGGGCGTGGCGCGTGCGATCAGCCAGGAGTGGAGCGGCCCGGAAGCGTTGCTGGCCGACCTTTCCGGTTATCTGCACGGTGAAGCGCCGGCGCTGCGGCGACCACCGAAGGACGAAGAAACCGTTCTGATGCGCCACGAGCAGATCGTCGCGCGCATCGACGCCATCAAGGCGCAATGGCGGGCGGCGGCGGGCGATCTTGAGGCGTTAATCGCCCAGTCCGGCGTCGATAAGCGCAGCTACAGCAGCAAACACCTGCCGAACTGGTTGAACAAGGTCGGCGAATGGAGCGGGCAGGAGACCCAGGATTACCAACTGCCGAAGGAGCTGGACAAGTTTCGCCAGTCGGTGCTGCTGGAGAAGACCAAGAAGGGCGAGCCGCCGCGTCATGCGCTGTTCACGGCGATAGACGAACTGTTCGATGAACCCTTGACGTTGCGCGACCTGATCATGGCGCGCGCGCTCAGCGAGATCCGCACCTCCATTCAGCAGGAAAAGCGCCAGCGCGCCGAGCTGGGGTTTGACGACCTGCTCAGCCGTTTGGACAGCGCCCTGCAAAGCGGCGGCGGCGAACAGTTGGCGCAGGCGATCCGCCAGCGCTATCCGGTGGCGATGATCGATGAATTCCAGGATACCGATCCGCAGCAATACCGTATTTTCCAAAAACTTTACGTCGGCCGGCCTGATTGCGGCCTGCTGCTGATCGGCGATCCCAAGCAGGCGATTTACGCCTTTCGCGGCGCCGACATCTTTACCTACATGCGCGCGCGTTCAGAGGTGAGCGCCCACTATACGCTGGAGACCAACTGGCGCTCGTCGCCGTCGATGGTCGCCAGCGTCAATCACCTGTTTTCTCAGGTAGAAAAACCTTTCCTGTTCGGCCAAATCCCCTTTATTGAGGTTAACGCGGCGGAAAAGAACCAAGGGCTGGCGTTTGAATTGCACGGCAAGCCGCAGCCGGCGATGCAATTCTGGCTGCAGCAGGGGGAAGGCGCGGGTGTAAGTGATTACCAACAGCTAATGGCGCGCCTGTGCGCCACGCAAATTCGCGACTGGCTCAGCGCCGGGCAGCAGGGCCTGGCGCGGCTGCAGAGCGGCAAGGCGTCACGGCCGGTGCAAGCCTCTGATATCACGGTGCTGGTGCGCAGCCGCAACGAGGCGGCGTTGGTGCGCGATGCGCTCAGCGCGCTGTCTATTCCGTCGGTCTACCTGTCCAACCGCGACAGCGTGTTTGACACCCCGGAGGCCAAAGACCTGCTGTGGTTGCTGCAGGCGGTGTTGGCGCCGGAGCAGGAGCGCACGCTGCGCAGCGCCATGGCCACCGGGCTGATGGGGCTGGACGCGCCGACGCTGGACGGCCTGAGCCGCGATGAGCGCGCCTGGGACGCGCTGGTTAATGAATTCGACAATTACCGCACGCTCTGGCTGCGCCGCGGCGTGTTGCCGATGCTGAGCGAGGTGATGAAAACGCGCCAATTGGCGGAGAACCTGCTGGCCAGCGCCGGCGGCGAGCGTCGCTTGACCGACGTGCTGCATCTGGGGGAGCTGTTGCAAGAAGCGGCGGCGCAGCTCGACAGCGAGCATGCGCTGGTGCGCTGGCTGGCGCAGCAGATCGCTCAGCCTAATCGCCAGTCCGACAATCAGCAACTGCGGCTGGAGAGCGACCGGCATCTGGTGCAGGTGATCACGATCCACAAGTCCAAGGGGCTGGAGTTCGATCTGGTGTGGCTGCCGTTCGTCGGCAACTTCCGCCAGCAGCAGCAGGCGCTGTATCACGATCGCCACAGTTTCCAGGCGTTGCTGGACCTCGACGCCAATGAAGAGAGCCAGGCCTGGGCGGAGGAGGAGCGGTTGGCGGAGGATCTGCGTCTGCTGTATGTGGCGCTGACCCGCTCGGTGTACCACTGCAGTATCGGCATTGCGCCGCTGTTCCAGGGCACGCGCAAGAAACAGGGCGATACCGACCTGCACCGCAGCGCATTGGGCTATCTGGTGCAGGGCGGGCAGCCCGGCGACGCCGTGTATCTGCAGGAGCGGCTGCAGCAATTGGTGGGTGGCGGTATCGCGCTGTCGCTGGTTGAACCGCCGGATGCAGAACCCTGGCAACCCCAGGCGTCGCTGGCCGAAGCGTTGGCGGCGAAAAGCTTTACCCGGCGGATCCAGGATTTTTGGCGGGTGACCAGCTATACCGGTTTGCAACAGCACGGCGCGAGCCTGATGCAGGATCTGCTGCCGCGTCTGGATGTCGACGCGGCCGGTGAGCGCGGGGAAGAAAGTGAGCCAGCGCTTACACCGCATACCTTCCCGCGCGGCGCAACGCCCGGCACCTTCCTGCACAGCCTGTTTGAAACGCTGGACTTCACCCAGCCGCTCGACGAACAGTGGCTGCTGGAACAGCTGCAGCAGCAAGGGTTCGCCGAACACTGGCAACCGATACTGCTGGCGTGGATGCAGGTGCTGCTCAATACGCCGCTCGATGACAGCGGCGTGACGTTGGCGGCGCTGACGCCGCAGCATAAGCAGGCAGAGCTGCAGTTCTATTTACCGATTAACCGGCTGTTGCAGGCGAAGGAGCTCGATGCTCTGGTGAAGCGTTACGATCCGCTTTCCGCCCGCTGCCCGGCGCTGGATTTCCATCAGGTGCAGGGCATGCTGAAAGGCTTTATCGACCTGGTGTTCTGCTGGCAAGGCAAATACTACCTGCTGGACTACAAGTCCAACTGGCTGGGGGAGGATAGCAGCGCCTATACCCGGCCGGCGATGGAGCAGGCGATGGCGGAGCATCGTTATGATCTGCAATACCAGCTGTATACGCTGGCGTTGCATCGTTATTTGCGCCATCGGTTGCCGGATTATGATTACCGGCGCCATTTCGGCGGAGTGATTTATCTGTTCCTGCGCGGCGTGGATGCGGCGCACCCGGGCAACGGCATTTACACCTGTCTCCCCGCGTTTGAGCTGGTGGCGGGAATGGATAGCTTGTTCAGCGGCGAAGCTGCGGCGACGGAGGAAAAATCATGATCGCACTGCTGGAGCAGGCGGTGGCGCTTGGCGCGCTGCGCCCGCTGGACGTGCAGTTCGCCCGCGTGGTGGCGAGCGAAGACGAGCCTGATATTTTACTGGCCGCCGCCTGTCTGAGCGCTGAGGCGGGGGCGGGGCATGTTTGCCTGATGCTGGAGCAGCTGCAGGCGGACACGCTGTTTGAAGGGCGCCAACCGGCGCTGGCGCTGGCGCTGTGGGAGGCGGCCGGGCGACCGGATAGCGCACGTTGGCAGCAGCGCCTGGCGAGCAGCGCGGCGGTTGGGGACGGCAGCGGCGCTACGCCGCTGGTGCTGCGTGGGCAGCGCTTATATCTGCAACGCATGTGGCAAAACGAAGGTGAAGTGGCGGCGTTTATCGGCGGTGAAGGTGAATCGCTGACGGTGCCGGAGGAGGCGTTGCGCGCCATTCTCGACCGCTTGTTCGGCGCGGCGAGCGATGAACCCGACTGGCAGAAGATCGCTGCTGCGGTGGCTGCCACGCGGCGCATCGCGGTGATTTCCGGCGGACCGGGCACCGGTAAAACCACCACCGTCGCTAAACTGCTGGCGGCGTTGGTGCAGCTGGATGAAAGCGCGCGCTTGCGGATTCAGCTGGCGGCGCCAACCGGCAAGGCGGCGGCGCGCCTGACGGAGTCGCTTGGCAGCGCCAGCCGTCAGCTGGCGTTGACCCCGGCGCAGCAGGCGTTGTTCCCCACGGAGGCGGCGACGTTACACCGTCTGTTGGGGGCGCAACCCAACAGTCAGCGCATGCGCTATCACCGCGGTAACCGTCTGCATTTGGATGTGTTGGTGGTGGATGAGGCCTCGATGGTCGATCTGCCGATGATGGCGCGCCTGATTGCGGCGTTGCCCGATCGGGCCCGGGTGATTTTCCTCGGCGACCGCGATCAGCTGGCCTCGGTGGAGGCCGGCGCGGTGTTGGGGGATATTTGCCGTTTTGCCGAGCAGGGATACAGCGAGGCGCGCGCCGCAGAGCTGAGCCGCCTGACCGGTTGTTCGATCGAAGGACAGCGGGCCGACGCGCAAGCGGCGGTGCGCGACAGCCTGTGCCTGTTGCGTAAGAGCTATCGCTTCGACGCCCGTTCCGGCATCGGTCAACTGGCGTTGGCGGTCAACGCCGGTGCGGGGGATCGCGCGCTGGCGGCATTAAACGGCCGTTTCGGCGATGTCGCGGGCTATGCGCTGGCGACGAGCGAAGAGTATCAGGCGCTGCTGGACGCGTGCGTGGCGGGCTATCGCGACTATCTGCGGCTGACTGCCGAAGGCGCGGATGCGGCGGCGGTGCTGGCCGCCTTTAGCCGCTTCCAGGTGCTGTGCGCGCTGCGTGAAGGGCCGTTCGGCGTCGCCGGCCTGAATGAACGTATTGAACTCGGGCTGCAGCGCGCCGGCCTGATCGACCGCAAACCGGGTGTGCTCGGCCGCTGGTATCGGGGGCGGCCGGTGATGATCGGCCGCAACGACAGCGCGCTGGGGTTATTCAATGGGGATATCGGCATTACTCTGCCGGATGAGCGCGGCGAGCTGCGCGTGCATTTCCAACTGCCGGACGGCAGCATCAAGTCGGTGCAGCCGAGCCGTTTGCCGGCGCATGAAACCGCTTACGCCATGACGGTGCACAAGTCCCAGGGATCGGAGTTTGAGCATACGGTTCTGGTGTTGCCGAACCATTTCCTGCCGGTGCTGACGCGTGAACTGGTCTATACCGCGATCACCCGTGCGCGTCAGCAGCTCTCGCTGTACGCCACGGACGCGGTGCTGCTGCGGGCCATTCGCACGCCGACCCAGCGTCGCAGCGGATTGGCTGAACGGCTGCAGACGACGGAATAAGCGATGAAGGGGCGCGGTAGCGGCCGCGCCCACAGGGATTACAGATCCGCCAGCAGAATTTTGGAGCGGCGTTGGTAGTTGTACAACGCTTGTTTCTGCATCGGCAGCACGTCGACCTCCGCCGGGGTGAAGCCACGCTCCTGGAACCAGTGGATGCTGCGTGTGGTCAGCACGAACAGCTTCTTCAATCCCATCTGCCGCGCCTGATTTTCCACCCGCTGCAGCAGCATCTCGCCGCGCGAAGAGCTGCGGTAATCGGGATGCACCGCCACGCAGGCCATCTCGCCGATTTTTTCCTCCGGGAACGGGTACAGCGCCGCGCAGGCGATGGTCAGGTTATCGCGTTCGATAATGGTGAACTTGTCGATCTCCATCTCCAGCTGTTCACGCGAACGGCGCACCAGAATACCCTGCTGTTCGAGCGGCCGGATGAGCTCCAGAATACCGCCGATGTCGTTGATCGTCGCCCGGCGCACCTGTTCGGCGCTCTCCATCACGATTTGGGTGCCGATGCCGTCGCGTGAGAACAGTTCTTGCACCAGCGCGCCGTCCTCCTGATAGCTGATCAGGTGGCTGCGGCGCACGCCGCTGCGGCAGCCTTTCACCGCGCCGCGCAGGAAGCGCACGGTGCCGGAATGGTAATCACCGCCTTCCTCCAGCTCTTCAAGACGCTTTTGCGCGTCGTTGGGGAACAGCTCGGAAAGGATGTTGCCTTCCGCGTCGGTCACGCCCTGCGAGGAGCAGAAACCGATCATTTTTTCCGCTTTCAGTTTGATCGCCAGCTGAGTCGCGACTTCCTCCGAAGTCAGGTTGAAGCTCTCGCCGGTTACCGAGACGGCGACCGGGCCGATCAGCACGATGGCGTTGCTGTCGAGCTGACGATGGATCGCTTCTTCATCGATGCGGCGAATGCGGCCGCTGTGGCAGTAGTCGATGCCGTCATCGACGCCCAGCGGCTGCGCGATGATGAAGTTGCCGCTGACCACGTTAATGTGCGCGCCCTGCAGCGGCGTGTTGTTGAGGCTCATCGACAGCCGGGCGGTGATGTCCAGCTGCAATAAACCGGCCGCCTGCTTGACCAACTCAAGCGTATGGGCGTCGGTCACGCGCGTATGCTTGTGGTAGAGCGGTTCATAGTTGTGCTGCGCCAGATTGGCGTCGATCTGCGGCCGTGCGCCGTAAACCACCACCAGGCGAATGCCCAGGCTATGCAGCAGCCCGATATCATTGACGATGTTGGAAAAATTCTCGTGTTCGATGGCTTCCCCACCGAGCATGATGACAAACGTCTTGCCGCGGTGGGCGTTGATATAGGGGACGGAGTGACGGAATCCTTGCACCAGCTCTGTACTACGTTCCTTCACGGGCAAACCTCTTTGCATATTTATACGATATTTTTGTATTTTTATTCTTTTATTGCGCCAATGGCAAGTGGGAAATCGTCATGAAGAGCGAGCTAAGGGCGCTAAATCGTTAATAAATTGAAAAACCATAAAAAGATTTTCTGATGACAGGGCTGGAATGATTGGTTAAAGTTTTCGGCATTCCCAAGTCATTGGTGTTTTTTTCATCTGTTGTAAACAGTTATTACTGCCGGAGCCGCATGCCAAACGCTAATCACAATCTGGGCCGCCGTCGTTTATTACAGGGCGTTGCCGCCAGCTGGTTGCTGAGTGTGAGTCGCACGGGCTTCGCCGCGTCATCGCACGTGATTGCCGTGCGCGTCTGGCCGTCCTCCACTTATACCCGCGTCACGCTGGAATCCAACGTCGAACTGAAATACAAGCAGTTCGCCCTGACCAATCCCGATCGCGTGGTGGTGGATATCGAAGGCGTGCATCTCAACAGCGTGCTGAAGGGCATCGCCGGGCAGGTGCGCGCCGACGATCCTTATCTCAAGCAGGCGCGCGTCGGCCAGTTCGATCAGAATACCGTGCGGCTGGTGCTGGAGCTCAAGCAAAGCGTCAGCCCGCACATGTTCTCGCTGGCGCCGGTGCCGGAGTATCGCAACCGTCTGGTGATGGATCTCTACCCGACCAAAGGCGGCAGCGGCGGCGAGGAGTATGATCCGCTACTGGCGTTACTGGAAGATTACAACAAAGGCGATCTGGAGCGCACGCTGCCGCCCGAAGCGCCGCAGGCCGGCAAGGCGGGGCGCGATCGGCCGATCGTCATCATGCTGGATCCTGGCCACGGGGGCGAAGATCCCGGTGCGATCGGCAAGTATAAGACGCGCGAGAAAGACATCGTGCTGCAGATTGCCCGCAAGCTGAGCGCCATGATCAAGCGCGAGCCGAACATGAAGGTGTTCATGACGCGCAATGAAGACGTGTTTATCCCGCTCAAGGTACGCGTCGCCAAGGCGCGCAAGCAGCGCGCCGATCTGTTCGTTTCGATTCACGCCGACGCCTTCACCAGCCGCGCCGCGCGCGGGTCATCGGTGTTCGCGTTGTCCACCAAAGGCGCCACCAGCTCGGCGGCCAAGTTCCTGGCGCAGACGCAGAACGCCTCGGACCAAATCGGTGGCGTCAGCAAGAGCGGCGACCGCTATCTCGACCACACCATGTTCGATTTGATCCAGACCGCAACCATCAACGATAGCCTGAAGTTCGGCAAGGAAGTGCTGAACCGGATGGGTAAAATCAACCGGTTGCACAAGAATCGCGTCGATCAGGCCGGTTTTGCGGTGTTGAAGGCGCCGGATATCCCGTCGATCCTGGTGGAAACGGCGTTTATCAGCAATATCGAAGAGGAGCGCAAGCTGCGCACCAGCCATTTCCAGCAGCAGGTGGCGGAGTCGATTCTGGCGGGCATCAAGGCTTATTTCGCCAACGGCGGCGCGTTAGCGAGCCGATAGCGGCAGGGCCGGGCGCAAGTCCGGCTGTTTTTGCGGATTGCAGATACAAAAAAACACCCGTCAGGGTGCTTATCTGTTGTCATCAAGAGTTGGTTGCGGGGGCCGGATTTGAACCGACGACCTTCGGGTTATGAGCCCGACGAGCTACCAGGCTGCTCCACCCCGCGTCCGTCTTGATGCGGTATTACGACGAAACCACCGTTCATGTTATGCCGCTGGTACGGCATTCGGTTGGTTGCGGGGGCCGGATTTGAACCGACGACCTTCGGGTTATGAGCCCGACGAGCTACCAGGCTGCTCCACCCCGCGTCCGTGTAATACTTTGTTATCGAACCCAAACGCAAAATACCGCCACTGCGGCATCGGTTGGTTGCGGGGGCCGGATTTGAACCGACGACCTTCGGGTTATGAGCCCGACGAGCTACCAGGCTGCTCCACCCCGCGTCCGATGGATGCGCACTATACTCTCCATGCGTTTTGTTGCAAACCCTTTTTGCATTTTATTGGCCTAAACCCGTTTTTCTGCTGAATTTGCCCGCAATTTGCCTTCTTTTTCATCACCATCCTCCGTGCGGCTTTTTTTATTTGCAGCGATTCCTTTATCAATGAGCGTTTGTTATCGTTCAGCCGGTAGATCATATCAGTTTGAGAGTGTGCGCGATGAAAGGACGTTGGGGCAAATACCTGCTGGGCGGGTTGATGGTGGCGGTATTGGCGGGCTGTTCGTCCAAGCCGACCGATCGGGGTCAGCAATATAAGGACGGCCGTCTGGATCAATCGCTGGAGCTGGTCAATCAGCCCAACGCCAAAGGTTCGCCGGTCAACGCCAAGGATTATTCGGATCAGCTGATGGAGATCAAGTACGCGTCGCCTTCGCTGTTTAACCGCAACAACAGCACCTATCAGGCGGTGCAAAACTGGATGGCGTCCGGCGCCGACACGCGCATGCTGAGCCAGTACGGCCTCAGCGCTTACCAGATGGAAGGCGTCGACAATTACGGCAACGTGCAGTTTACCGGCTACTACACGCCGGTGGTGCAGGCGCGCTATACCCAACAGGGCGAGTTCCGTTATCCGCTGTACCGCATGCCGCCGAAGGGTAGGGGCCGCTTGCCGGATCGCGCGGGCATTTATTCTGGCGCGCTCGACGATCGCTATATCATCGCTTACACCAACTCGCTGATGGACAACTTCATGATGGAAGTCCAGGGCAGCGGCTACGTCGACTACGGCAACGGTCAGCCGCTGGTGTTCTTCGGCTACGGCGGCAAGAACGGCCACGCCTACCGCAGCATCGGCAAAGTGCTGATCGATCGCGGTGAAGTGGCCAAGGCGGACATGTCGATGCAGGCGATCCGTCAGTGGGCGGATACCCACAGCGCCGCAGAGGTGCGCGAGCTGCTGGAGCAGAACCCGTCGTTCGTGTTCTTCCGCCCGGAAGCTTTTGCGCCGGTGAAAGGCGCCAGCGCGGTGCCGCTGATCGCCAAAGCGTCGGTGGCCTCCGACCGTTCACTGATCCCGGCAGGCACCACGCTGCTGGCCGAAGTGCCGCTGCTGGACAACAAGGGTAAATTCACGGGAAAATACGAGATGCGTCTGATGGTCGCGCTCGACGTGGGCGGCGCCATCAAGGGCCAGCATTTTGACATGTATCAGGGCATCGGGCCGGAAGCCGGCCACTCGGCGGGCTACTACAACCACTATGGCCGCGTCTGGGTGCTGAAGAACAACGGCGGCGGCCAGCTGTTCAGCGCCAATCAGTCAAACGGCGGCGGTTCGTTGCTGGTCACCCGCTAAACGCGCACGGCGTGAAAAGATTGACCCGCAAGGGCCGGATTTTCCGGCCCTTATCATTTGCATTACGAAGGTAATTAAAGCGTTATGAGCACAGCTTATTCGGAAGCCTATCTGCAGCGTTTCGGCGGCACGGCGCGGTTATACGGCCAGCAGGCGCTGGCGGTGTTCGCGCAGGCGCACGTCTGCGTGATCGGCATCGGCGGCGTGGGTTCCTGGGCGGCTGAGGCGCTGGCGCGCACCGGCATCGGCGCCATCACTCTGATCGACATGGATGATGTTTGCGTCACCAATACCAACCGTCAGATCCACGCGCTGCGTCAGCACGTCGGGCAATCGAAAACCGAGGTAATGGCGGAGCGTATCCTGGCGATCAACCCGGAATGCCGGGTGACCTGCATTGACGATTTCATTACCCCGGACAACGTCGCCGAGCTGCTGGACCATAACTTCAGTTACGTCATCGACGCAATCGACAGCGTACGGCCGAAAGCGGCGCTGCTCTCATACTGCCGCCGCTTCAAGATCCCGGTGGTGACCACCGGCGGCGCCGGCGGGCAGATAGATCCGACCAAAATCGAAGTGGCCGATCTGGCGAAAACCATTCAGGATCCGCTGGCCGCCAAGCTGCGCGAGCGGCTGAAGCACGATTTTAACGTGGTGAAAAACGGCAAGGGCAAGCTGGGCATCGACTGCGTCTTTTCCAGCGAGCCGCTGGTTTATCCGCAGCCGGACGGTTCGGTATGCGCTTCGCGCAGCACGGCGGAAGGGCCGAAAAGAATGGATTGCAGCGCAGGTTTCGGCGCGGCGACCATGGTCACCGCCACCTTCGGCTTCGTCGCCGTGTCGCACGCGCTGAAAAAGATGGTGGCGAAGGCGGCGCGTCAGGCGTAACGGGCGGCGATCGCCTGCACGGCGGCGGCTAACGCCGCCAGCCCGCTGGCGCGAGTGGCGCTCAGCTGAGCGCGCAGCGCCAGGCGGTCGAACAGCGCCAGCGGATCCAATTCGGCGATCTGCTGCGGCGTTTTCCCTTCCACTTCGGTCAGCAGCACCGCCAACAGGCCACGCACGATGCGGCCTTCGCTGTCGCCATAAAAGTGCAGCGTGCCGTCTTCCAGCAACTGGTGCCCCAACCAGACGCGGTTTTCACACCCGCTTAACGCCATTTCTTCACTGCGCAAGGCCTCCGGCAGCGACGGCAGCCGTTTTGCGAGCATAATCAGTTGTCGGTAGCGGTCTTCCCACTGTTTCAGCTCGCTGAAGGTGGCGATTAACGCTTCGGCGGTGATCTCTCGGCCAAAAGGATGGGGGGCGAGCATAGCGTCTCCGGGAATCAAGTCAGTCGGCCAGCAGGTCGAGGGCGTGGGTCAACGCGCTGACCAGCGTATCGACGTCCTGTTGAGTATTGTAGGGGGCGAACGACGCGCGCAACGTACCGCTGACGCCTAACGCCGCCATCAGCGGCTGCGCGCAGTGCTGGCCGGCGCGCAGCGCAATGCCTTGCTCCGCCAGCAGCGTGACGATGTCGCTGTGGTGTACGCCGGCGATATCGAACGCCAGCAGGCTGGAACCGGAACTGCGGAAGCTGCGAAAGCCCGGCAGCTGCGCCAACCGCTGTTCTGCCCGATCCGCCAGCTCGCGACTGTAGCGCTCCGCCGCCGCCATGTCCTGTTCGCGAAGCCAGGTGAGCGCGGCGGCCAACCCCAGCACGCCGGCGATGTTTGGCGTGCCGGCTTCGAAGCAGTGCGGCGGTTTTTGCGGGATAAAACCGTCGAACGACGCCTGGGTCAACATCTTTCCCCCTCCTTGCCACGGCGCCATCTGCGCCAGCAGCTCGGATTTGCCGTACAGCGCGCCGATGCCGGTCGGGCCATACAGTTTGTGGCCGGAGAAGGCGTAGAAATCGATATCGAGCCGCTGTACGTCGGCTGGGTCGTGAACCACGCCCTGTGCGCCGTCGATCATCACGCGCGCGCCGGCGGCATGGGCCAGCGCGATCGCCGGTGCCAGATCCGGGCAGCCGCCGGTGACGTTGGACATTTGCCCCAGCGCCAACAGGCGGGTTCTATCGTTGAGCAGGGCGGGCAGCTGCGCCAGGTCCGGCAGCCGGTCGGCGCCGATCGGCAGTTTCACTACCCGGGCGCCGGTTTGATCCGCCATCATCAGCCAGGGGATCAGGTTGGCGTGGTGTTCCGCTTCGCTCACCAGAATTTCATCCCCAGGCTGCAGACGCGGACGCAGATAACTCTGCGCCACCAGGTTGATCGCCTCGGTGGTGCCGCGCGTCCAGACGATGTCGTCGGCCGACGGCGCATGGATCAGTTGTGCGACCTGGCCGCGCGCCTGCTCGAAACGGGCGGTCAGATCCTGCGCCGCCCGATGCTGGCTGCGGTGCACGGTGGCGGCGTCGTCGCGATAAAACTGCTGCGTGGCGTCGATCACCGCCTGCGGTTTCAACGCGGTGGCGGCGCTGTCCAGATAGATGCCGTCCTGCGCGAGCGCGGGAAACTGTTGGCGAAAAAGGCTGGGGTTAAAAGGCGTCATACCCTGATTGTCACTGGCTTGAGTCGATGGGTGATCCTGTCCTATTTTGCCGCCGGAGACAAGCGTTCGCGCCGATTAGGACTTATCGCCTGGCAAAATTGGGAAAGTTTGTTATGCTATTAAACGTGCGCTTATTAATCGCATCTATACGCATAAAAGGTATTTATCAGCATTTAAAACTAAAAAGGAGTCCTCAATGAAGAAAACAGCCGCAGTTCTCTCTGCCCTGATGCTTACGTTCACCCTGGCCGCCTGTTCCAGCAACTACGTGATGCATACCAATGACGGACGCACCATTGTCGCTGACGGCAAGCCTAAAGTGGATAACGATACCGGCATGATCAGCTATAAAGACGCCAACGGCGTCGAACAGCAGATCAACCGCGCCGATGTGAAAGAGATGGTTGAAAGCAACCAGTAACCGTCAGGCAAAAAAAAAGCACCGCAAGTTTTGCGGTGCTGCATAAAATCACTATGGACAGACAGGGTAAATGTACAGGAAGTGAAAAAACAGTAGCCTAGCTACCATGTCCGGAATCGCCGGACAATTTGCAAACACAACATCACAACCACAAGCCAAAAGTTCATCGGCGTCCTCGACACCCACTCCCTTTTCGTTCCGGCCCGGGAAGTGCCGCCACTATAGGTATTTGCTGGCGCATCCTCAACGGACAAATTATAATGGCTCGGATTAAAAAAACTAATGGCAATGCGCCGTTAGCGTTTGTCCATGGCTTGCCACACAAAGCCGCCCGATTTTCGGCGCCGAATCATTCGGATTAATGTTACACAAAAGTAGCTAATTTAATGTCTAAACGCTTACCTCCCCTCAATGCGCTGCGCGTGTTCGATGCGGCCGCTCGCCACCTGAGTTTCACCAAGGCGGCGGAAGAGCTGTTCGTGACTCAGGCCGCGGTGAGCCACCAGATCAAGTCGCTGGAGGACTTCCTCGGGCTGAAGCTGTTTCGCCGGCGCAATCGCTCGCTGCTGCTGACCGAAGAGGGGCAAAGTTACTACCTTGATATCAAGGAGATCTTCTCTTCGATCAACGAGGCGACGCGCAAGCTGCAGGCGCGCAGCGCCAAGGGGGCATTGACCGTCAGTTTGCCGCCGAGCTTCGCCATTCAGTGGCTGGTGCCGCGTTTGTCCGGCTTTAACTCAGCTTATCCGGGCATCGACGTGCGCATCCAGGCGGTGGACCGTGAAGAGGACAAGCTGGCGGAC
The DNA here is from genome assembly GCF_052168895.1 of Serratia sp. CY37869. Taxonomy (NCBI): domain Bacteria; kingdom Pseudomonadati; phylum Pseudomonadota; class Gammaproteobacteria; order Enterobacterales; family Yersiniaceae; genus Serratia; species Serratia sp. CY37869. Next base: position 64,100 of record NZ_JBJNLU010000003.1, on the reverse strand, counting down.
GACGTCGACGTGGCGATTTTCTATGGCCGCGGCAATTGGCCGGGGCTGCGCGCCGAGCGCCTGTATGCAGAATATTTGCTGCCGGTTTGTTCGCCGAGCCTGCTGACCGGCGATCATCCGCTGAAAACCGCAGACGATCTGGCTTATCATACGCTGTTGCATGACGTTTCACGTCGCGACTGGCTGGCCTATACGCGCCAGCTGGGGTTGCAGCACATCAACGTGCAGCAGGGGCCAATCTTCAGCCACAGCGCCATGGTGGTGCAGGCGGCGGTGCACGGTCAGGGCGTGGCGCTGGTGAACAACGTGATGGCGCAAACCGAGATTGAAGCCGGTCGTCTGGTGTGCCCGTTCAACGATGTGTTGGTCAGTAAAAATGCTTTTTATCTGGTATGTCATGACAGCCAGGCAGAACTGGGTAAAATAGCCGCCTTCCGGCAGTGGATCCTGGCGCGTGCCGCCAGCGAACAAGAGAAGTTCCGCTTCCGCTACGAACAATAAGGCCGGCCGCCGCCTTGCCGCGGCCGGTGATTTTTAATGGGATAGATCACGATGAGCAGCCGTTCCATGCTGGTTTTCGCCGCTATCAGCGGCTTTGTGTTTGTCGCGCTGGGCGCATTCGGCGCGCATGTGTTAAGCGGCACGCTGGGCGCCAACGAAATGGCCTGGATCCGCACCGGCATGGAGTATCAGGGGTTCCACACCCTGGCCATCCTGGCGCTGGCGGTCGCGATGCAGCGCCGCGTGAGCCTGTGGTTTTACTGGAGCGGAGCGCTGTTGGCGTTCGGCACCGTGTTGTTCAGCGGCAGCCTCTATTGTCTGGCGCTGTCGCACCTGAAGGTCTGGGTATATATCACGCCGGTTGGCGGCGTGTGCTTCTTGATCGGCTGGATATTGATGTTGATTGGCGCTTTGCGTCTGAGGAAAAAGGCCGAGCGCCATGAATAAGATTGCGTTGTACTGCCGCCCCGGCTTCGAAAAAGAGTGTGCGGCGGAGATCACCGATAAAGCCGCCCAGCTGGAGATTTACGGCTTTGCGCGGGTAAAAGAGCACAGCGGTTACGTGTTGTTCGAATGCTATCAGCCGGACGATGCCGACCGCCTGGCGCGGGAGATTCCGTTCCGCGAACTGATTTTCGCCCGCCAAATGATCGTAGTGGGTGAGCTGCTGCGCGATCTGCCGCCGGAAGATCGGGTATCGCCGATCGTCGGCATGCTGATCGGCGTGGTTGATCGCGGCGGCGAGCTGCGGGTGGAAGTGCCGGACACCAACGAAAGCAAAGAGCTGATGAAATTCTGCCGCAAGCTGACGGTGCCGCTGCGCGCCGCGATGCGTGAGCAGAAGGTGCTGATGGCGCGGGAGAACCCGACTCGCCCGGTGGTGCACGTGTTCTTCATCGCGCCGGGCTGCTGCTATGTCGGTTACTCCTACAGCAACAACAACTCGCCGTTCTACATGGGTATTCCGCGTCTGCGCTTCCCGGCCGATGCGCCGAGCCGTTCGACGCTGAAACTGGAAGAAGCGTTCCATGTGTTCATCCCCGCCGACGAGTGGGACGAGCGCCTGGCCAGCGGCATGCATGCGGTCGATCTGGGGGCCTGCCCGGGCGGCTGGACCTATCAGCTGGTGAAGCGCAGCATGATGGTGCATTCGGTGGATAATGGCCCGATGGCGCCGAGCCTGATGGAAACCGGCCAGGTAACGCATCACCGCGCCGACGGCTTCAAGTTCGAGCCGAACAGCAGCAAGATCTATTGGTTGGTGTGCGACATGGTGGAAAAACCGGCGAAGGTGACCAGCCTGATGATTCAGTGGCTGGTGAAAGGCTGGTGCCGCGAAGCGATCTTTAACCTCAAACTGCCGATGAAAAAACGCTACGAGGAAGTGTCGCAAAACCTGATGAGCATCCGCGAAGCGCTGAGCGCCGCCGGCATCAGCGCTGAAGTGCACGCCAAACAGCTGTATCACGACCGCGAAGAGATCACCGTACACGTGCGCCGCATGTGGTCGGCGGTGCCGGGCCGCCGCGACGAGCGCGATTAATCGCGTTAAACCTGATGAAGGGCGCTGCTTGCAGCGCCCTTATTGTATCGGCAGTCGCAGCTGCTGCAGGTTGCCGTCCAGCGACAGATCGGTGCGCAGCGTGGCGACTTGTTTGCTGACGTAGGCCAGCTCGCGGTGCTGCTCCAGCTTGCCGCGCCATTTCTCCGGCACCTGCTCCAGGTGCTGATAGATCCCGTCCAGACTGCCCGACTGCTGCAACAGCAGCACGGCGGTTTTCGGCCCGATGCCGGCCACGCCGGGGATCTTGCTGCTGCCGATCCCCGCTAACCCCCAGTAGTCCGGCAGTTGCTGCGGCTGCACGCCGAATTCCTGCTGCACGAAAGGCATATCCAACCAGCGTTTCTGGAAGTAATCGCGGATCTGTACGTTCGGCGCCAGCAGCTGGCAATAGCCTTTGTCGGTGGAGACGATGGTCACCTGGTGGCCGCCGCCGGCGACCTTCGCCGCCAGCGTGGCCGCCAGATCGTCTGCCTCGTTGCCGGGTGAATGCCAGCTGGCGACGCCCAGTTCGGCGAAGGCTTCACGCAGCTGCGGCATCTCCTGTTGCAGGTTTTCCGGCATCGGCGAGCGCCCGGCCTTGTAGTCCGGCAGAATTTGGTGGCGCCAGCTTTCGCTGCGGTCGTCCTCGTCAAATACCGCCACCGCGTGGGTCGGGCGGCTGTGCTGAAGCAACTGCTGCAGCGCGTGGCGGCAGGCGTTGACGCAAGGGGAGCCCTGTACGGCGTGAATGCGGCGGATGAGGTTCAGGGCGTCGACAATCAGTAGGTGTATCATCATGGGCGGCAAGGTCAGAAAAAACAGGGCGGCCGTTACGCCGCCCGGGATTGAGGGTCAGGCGACGATTTCGTAGCAGGGCACATAGGCGCTGCCCGGCAGTTTCATGCGGTGCTGGGCGACAAAGCCCTGCAGCAGGCTGTCCATCTGCTTCATCATCTGCGGTTCGCCGTGCAGCTTGTACGGGCCGAACTGCTCAATGGCGTGGATGCCGTTTTCCTTCACGTTGCCGGCCACGATGCCGGAGAAGGCGCGGCGCAGCGCGGCGGCCAATTGCTCCGGCGGCTGGTTCGGATACAGATTGAGGTTCGCCATGTTCTCGTGGGTCGGCTCGAACGGCAGCTGCAGATCCGGCGCGATGCGGATCGACCAGTTGAAACTGTAGGCGTCGCCGGTGTTGCGGCGGTTTTCCTTCACCAGCGGCATGGCTTTTTTCATCTGCCGGGCCACTTCCGCCGGATCGTCGATGATGATGGTGTAGTGACGGCGCGCGGCGTCGCCCAGCGTGTTCATGATGAACTCGTCCAGCACGCGGAAGTAATCGGCGCTCTCTTTTGGCCCGGTCAGGATCAGCGGCAGCACCTGTTCGCTGTTCTCCGGGTTCATCAGGATACCCAGCAGGTACAGCAGCTCTTCGGCGGTGCCGACGCCGCCCGGGAAGATGATGATGCCGTGCGCGATGCGCACGAACGCTTCCAGACGTTTTTCGATGTCCGGCATGATCACCAGCTCGTTCACCAGCGGGTTAGGCGGCTCGGCGGCGATGATTGACGGTTCGGTCATGCCGATGAAGCGGCTGTTGCGGTAACGCTGCTGCGCGTGACCGACCGCCGCGCCTTTCATCGGCGCTTCCATGGCGCCCGGCCCGCAGCCGGTGCAGATGTTCAACTCGCGCAGGCCCAGCTGGCTGCCGACCTTGCGCGCGTACAGGTATTCGTTCTCGTTGATCGAGTGCCCGCCCCAGCACACCACCATGTTGGGATCTTCATCCAGATGCAGCGTGCGCGCATTGCGCAGGATCGAGAACACCAGGTTGGTGATGTGGGCCGAGTTTTCCAGGTTCAGGTGTTGGAAACGGCCGGCGCTGGCGATTTGGCCGTGCACGAACAGAATGTCGCGCAACACGGCGAACAGGTTGGCCTGCAGTGAACGGATGATGCGGCCGTCGACGAACGCCTCTTCCGGCGGATTGACCAGCTCCAGCTTCACGCCACGCTCGCGGCGCAGCACGTTGATATCGAAGGTTTCATAGCGCGACAGCAGCTGTTTGCTGTTGTCGGTTTGGCTGCCGGAGTTCAACACGGCCAGCGAACAGTTGCGAAACAGGCGGTACAGGTCGCTGCTGGCGGTGCGCTTCAGCATGTCTACTTCCAGCTGCGACAATAAATCCATAGAGCCAAGCGGGCTGATGTGTGTAATCAAGGTAACTCCTTTGCACCCGGTGTGGGGCGGTAGTAATCCATACGCAGCAAAACAGCATCTCGTTATGGTTGGCGTGCTGCGGCGAAGCGGGCGCTCTGCCCGGCCGCAGCCTCGTTTTAACCTTACCGCCGTCCCTGCGCTTTTACCAACACAAACCGCTCGTTAGCTCAGTTGTTGAGCAATGTTTCGCACTTATTGGCGCGCCAGGCGGCCGTGCTCGGGAGCGAACGCGACGTTGCTGCGCCACGGGTTGATATCCAGTCCGCCGCGGCGGGTATAGCGGGCGTAAACCGTCAGGCTTTGCGGCCGGCAATAGCGCATCAGATCGTTGAAGATGCGCTCGACGCATTGCTCGTGGAATTCGTTGTGGTGGCGGAAGGAAACCAGATAGCGCAGCAGCGCTTCGCGATCGAGCTTGCCGCCGCGGTAGCTTATCTGCACCGAGCCCCAGTCCGGCTGATGGGTGATCAGGCAGTTGGACTTCAGCAGGTGGCTGACCAATTGCTCTTCCACTACCTCTTCACCGGCGGCGTTCTGCAGGTAGTCGGCGTTGAACTCATAATTGTCGATGCGAATATCCTGCTGGTCAATGCAGTCGCCGGCCAGACGAGCGATCGGGCTGCCTTCCAGTTGGTCGACGCTGAACAGGGTGACGCTCACCTCGCCCTGGGCGCAGGCGGACAGATCGCGTTGCAGCGTGCTGCGCACCGTTTCCCAATCGGCGAACGGCGTTTGGTTGAAGCTGTTGAGATACAGCTTGAAGCTTTTCGATTCGATCAGGTTCAGGCTGTCGGCGTTGAGGCCGATCTCGCCAACCGCCACCTGCGGCAGCCCGTTGGCGTTCAGCCAGGAGAGTTCGTACAGCGTCCAGATGTCCGCGCCGTGGAAGGGCAGGTTGTCGGGATACAGCCCCAGCGGCTCGCGGTTCATGCTGCGCGGCACCGCCTGCAGCAGCGTGGCGTCGTAGCGATCGCGATAGGCGGTGGGTTTGCCCAGCGTCAGCCCTGACAGGGCCTGGTGGTCTTGATATGAGGACATCTGCTGTCACCTCGGTCAGAGATAGGTACAATGGCCGTCAGTTTAACGTATGCGAGAAAGAATATGGACCATGATGTATCGCACGCTCTGCGTGAATTCACTCAACGCTATGTCGAGTTGTGGCAGCAAGAGCGCGGCCACGCGCCGGCCAGCGAGGCGCTGTACGGCGTGCCGTCGCCCTGCATCGTGGAGAATCGCGAGGACGACGTGCTGTGGTTGCCGCAGCCTTTCGAACCGGCGGCGACGCTGGAGAAGGTCGAGGCTGCGCTGGAGCTGCGTTTGCAGCCGGATGCGCACCGTTTCTACACGCAGCAATACGCCGGTGACATGAGCGCGCAATTTGGGGAGCATCGCCTGAGCCTGCTGCAGGTATGGAGCGAAGAGGATTTCATCCGCCTGCAGGAGAATCTGATCGGCCATCTGGTGACGCAAAAGCGCCTCAAATTGTCACCGACCCTCTTCCTGGCGACCACCGAATCCGAGATGACGATGGTGTCGCTGTGCAACGTCAGCGGCAACGTGGTGCTGGAGCAGTTCGGCAGCGATAAGCGCACCTTGTTGGCGGCGACGCTGGGGAATTTCCTCGATGCGCTGCGCCCAGTGCTGGACTGAAGCGCGGCGGATTCGCCGTCGGTCGTGTAAGAGATCTCTCACACGGGCTGTGAGAGATCGCTCTTAATTTTTTTCACCTCTCTTTGGACCATGAGATTATTGTTATCCAGATCAATTGGTTAGAATTTCTTTAGGATAACTCTTAGTCTTAATTTAGTGTGAGACACCTCTCAAACCCTTGTGATTCCGGGAAATTTGAGCGATCTTATCATTACCGGCACGGACCCGGCGGAGCAGGAAAGCATCAGGATGATGCAGCTTCAGGAAGAAGAAAGGGATGCGCTCAGGCAAGAGCGAGGGATGGCGTCAGGAGATGCCCAGGATGTTTCAGGATTGAAACCAAGGACACCTCCAGGACGGAGATTGAGAGCCGGCGCAGGACTGTCGGCGGGTCAGGAAGGCTGAGGAACCGCGTCAGGACGATGCTGCAGGATGATGCAAGGACCACTTGGTCAGGATGGCCGCAGGAAAAGTTTTCAAGGATTGAGCAGGGAGCATGCTGTGTAGCGGGATGGCTATAAAACGAACCGGGGGCACTGTTAACGCAGTGCCCCCAACTTTTTGTTCTATTCCGCCGCGCGTGCGCCCCGTCTCAATCCTTCTTCCGCGTTAACCAATCGCGCCCAGCGTATCGCCTGCGCCCTGTTTTTTCGGCAGCAGGAACAGCGTGGCGTAGATATCCAGCAGGTAAATCGCCGCCAACAGGCTGATGGCGGCGGTAAACGACACCTGCGTCACCAGCGCGCCGATCACCAATGGCCCCAGGCCGCCGACGCCGCGTCCCAGATTGAACAGGATGTTTTGCGCGGTGGCGCGCGCTTGCACCGGATAGGTATCGGAAATCAACGCGCCGTAACCGCCGATCATGCCGTTGACGAACATGCCCATCACTGCGCCGGCGAACAGCATCAGCATCGGATCGCTCAACTGGGCGTAGCCGATCACCATCACCACCGCGCCGACCTGATACAGCACGAAAATCTTCCAGCGGGCGAAGCGGTCGGCCAGGACGCCGAACAGCCAGATGCCGAACGTCATGCCGACCACCGTCACCGCCGTCCACAGGCCGGACTTGGTGAGCGAGAAGCCGAAGTTTTTCGCCAGATAAGTCGGCATCCAGATCATCAGCCCGTAGTAGCCGAAGTTCTGCACCGAACAGAGAATGAAGATGCCGATGCTGGCCTTGCTGGTGGCGCGATCCTTAAACAGCAGGCGCAAACGCTGAAGGAAGGAGAGCGGCTGCCCGGCGTCTTTCTGCCGCACGAATTCCTCCGGTTCGCCCAGCGTGCGGCGGATCAGGAATGACGCCAGCGCCGGCAGCAGGCCGACCAGGAACATGCCGCGCCAGCCGATATGTTCCAGCAGCAGCGGCGTCAGGAAAGCGGCCGCCAGCACCCCCAACTGCCAGCCCATGCCGACGTAGGCCGAAGCGCGGTTGCGTTTCTCCGCCGGCCAGGCTTCGGCGATCAGCGCCATGCCGATGCCGAACTCGCCGCCCAGCCCGATGCCCGCCAGCGTGCGATAGGCGAGTAGATCCCAATAGCCTTGCGCCACGGCGCACAGGCCGGTGAACAGGGAAAACATCAGGATGGTGATAGTCAGCACCCGGATGCGGCCGAAGCGATCGCTGAGATGGCCGAAGATCACGCCGCCCAGCACCGCGCCGATCAGCGTCCAGGTGACCAGCGAACCGGCGGCCGATGAGGTTAATCCTAATTCGATGCTGATGGCCGGCAGCATAAAGCCGAGGATCAGCAGGTCAAACCCGTCCATGGCGTAACCGGTGACCGAGGCCAGCATGGCCTTACCGGGCGTCGCGTGATTTTTTTTCTCTGTTATTACGGACATGAATCTTTATCTGTGTGGTGAATTCGGTGGGCCTATTGTGCCGCGCGGCGGCGCACGCCACCAGATAAAAACGGCAGCCGGTCTCGGGCGCGCCAAATTTGGGCTATAAAAATGCTATGCTTTGCCGCCTTTCAGCCAGCGAGCTGAATATCATGATGAAAAGAGATCGGGAATGCAGATGAGTATACATAATCAGGTTCGCCGCAGTTTGCAGGCGATTGAACAATCCATGCGTGATTTGGCCTTGTGGCAGGCCGCGCCGCCCGAGCCTGAGGCTTTCTCCAGCACCGAGCCGTTCTGCATCGACAGCATGTCGGCCGAGGCTTGGCTGCAGTGGGTGTTTCTGCCACGCATGTATGCGCTGTTGGACGCCGAAGCGCCGCTGCCGACGCGTTTTGCCATCACGCCTTACTTCGAGGAGGCGTTGAAGGAGCGTGAGCCGAGCAGTCTGCCGCTGTTGGTGCTGCTGCAGCAGTTGGATTTGATGTTGAATAAAGAGCCGTAATTCGCCGGCGGCGCGCAGATTTTTGCCGCCCGGCAGTGTAGAGTACTCGCGCGGATGCCGGGCAGGAGAGCCGACGGCGTCTTTCGGCTCGGTTAAACCGCGGCGGTTGACCGGGGGCTGCATTAGGATGATGAGGTGCTGCAATAATGGATTTATTAAGGTTTATCCTTCGTTTGCCTTTTACCCTGGTTAAGGGCGTTTGCCGCCTGTTGGGTGGGGTCTTGTCGCTGTTGGGGCGGTTGCTGAGACCGCTGGTCGGCAACCTCAGCTGGCGCGCGCCGGCCTGGTGGGCTGCGCTGCCGCGCGGTTTTCTGCGGCTGGAAAGCGGCGTGGATAAACATCCGAAAGCGATCGGTCTGGGCCTGCTGCTGCTGGCAGGCGCCGCGGGCGGCGCGTTTTACGGTTGGCACTGGTGGCAAAATCGGCCTCAGCCGATCGAACCGGCGCCGATGGTGGTTCAGGAGGTCAGCGCATCGCTGGCTAACCCCGCGCCGATAGATTACACCGCCGCCCGGCAAGCGCCACAAACGGTGAGCCTGGCCTTCAGCGGCTCGGTCGCGCCGATCGCCGCGGTGGGCAAAACCGTGAGCGCCGGCATCACCCTCAAACCGACGGCGGAAGGACAGTGGGCGTGGAACAATGAATCGACGCTGGTGTTCACGCCGAAAAAGCCGCTGCCGATGGGCGCGAAATATGACGTGACCCTCGAGCCCGCCGCCTTGCTGGCGCCGCAGGTCAAACTCGCCAAAACCCGCTATGCCTTCACCGTGCCTGCGTTCGACTACCGTCTGGGGCAGGCCGAGTACTACCGCGATCCGCAGAATGCGCAGAAACGCAGCGCGATTTTCAATCTGCAGTTCAACGCGCCGGTCGACGTCGCCAGCTTTGAAAAACAGATTTCGCTGGGATTGAAAGAAGGCAGCGCCACCTCCGAGAAGAAGCTGAATTTCTCTCTGGTCTATGACGAGAAAAAACTGAACGCCTGGGTGCATTCCGAGCCGCTGCAGGCGCTGGATCAGGGCGGCGCGGTACATCTGACCGTCGGCAAGGGCGTTAAATCGACGGCGGCCGGCAACGCGGTCGAAGAGGCGAAAAGCAACTGGGTCAAGGTTCCCACCCTGTACAGCCTGGCGCTGAGCGACGCCAGCGCCCAGGTGGTGGACACCGACGGCGGCAAAGGGCAGCGTGCGCTGGTGGTTGGTTTCAGCGATGCGGTGAAGGATAAAGAGCTGGCGCGGGCCGCGAAAGCTTGGCTGCTGCCGCAGCACGATCCGAGCGATGCCGAGGCCGCCAATGATGCTGAAGACTTTTACCCATGGACGGTAGACAGCGTCGGCAAGAACGTGCTGGCGCAGGCGACGCCGCTGCCGTTGACGCTTAACGAGGCGGAAGAGGCCTATCAGCCGCAGTTCAGCTTCCGTTTTGACGCCCCGGCGCACCGCTTTATGCTGCTCGAGATCGATAACCAGCTGGTCTCCGCCGGCGGTTACAAAATGCCGAAGAAGGTTTATCGGGTGGTCGACGTGCCGGAGTTCCCGAAATCGCTGCAGTTCATGTCGCAGGGCTCGCTGCTGTCGGTCAACGGCGACAAGCAGATCAGCGTGGCGGCGCGCAACGTGGCGGGCCTGCGGCTGGACATCAAGCGGGTGATCCCGAGTCAGCTGCAGCACATTGTTTCCTTCAAAAGCCGGGAATACTCGTCCACGGAATTCAACCGGCTCAACGATGAGTATTTCACCGAGCATTTCAAATACCAGACGGCGCTCAACAACGAGCGGCCGGGGGAAGTGAACTATCAGGGCATCGATCTTTCCCGCTATCTCTCCACCAACGCCAGTTCCCATCGTGGGGTGTTTCTGTTGACGCTGTCGGAATGGCAGCCGAATCGCAAACCGGCGGCGGAAGAGGCGGGCGCCGAGCAGGAGCAGGAACAGGACGAGAGCGCAGGGGAAGAGCAGCCCGACGTCGGCGATTCGCGTTTTGTGGTGGTGACCGATCTGGGCATCGTCGCCAAGAGCTCGCAGGATAAGACGCGCGACGTCTTCGTGCAGTCGATCCAAAGCGGTGCGCCGGTCAGCGGCGCCAACGTATCGGTGGTGGCCAAAAACGGCGTGACGCTGCTCAGCCAAACCACCGGCGCCGACGGCCACGTGCGTTTCCCGGCGCTGGATGTGTACACCAACGAGCGCCAGCCGGTGATGTTCCTGGTGGAGAAAGAAGGGGATGTCTCCTTCCTGCCGACCGGCAGCTCTAACGATCGCGGGCTGGATTTCTCGCGCTTCGACGTTGCCGGTGAACAAACGCCGACCGATCCGCGCACGCTCAGCAGCTACCTGTTCTCCGACCGCGGCGTGTATCGGCCGGGAGACACCTTCAATATCGGCCTGATCACTCGCGCCGCCGACTGGCGCGTTGGCCTCGCCGGTGTGCCGGTGCGCGCAGAAATTCGCGATCCGCGCGACAAGCTGATGTCCACCGTGCCGCTGACGCTGGGCGCCAGCGGTTTCAACGAACTGAGCTATACCACCGATGAAAACTCGCCCACCGGCGAGTGGAACGTTTATCTGTATCTGATCGGCAAAAACAACGACACCTCCACGCTGCTCGGCCATACCGCAGTCAATGTGAAGGAGTTCGAGCCGGATCAACTGAAAGTGAAGCTGGCGTTGACGCCGGACCGCCAGCAAGGCTGGGTCAAGCCGTCTGAGCTGAAGGCCAGCATCGATGTGCAGAACCTGTTCGGCACCCCGGCGCAAGATCGCCGTGTGACCACCAGGCTGACGCTGCGGCCAATGTATCCGAGCTTCGATCGCTTCCCGGATTATGCGTTCTACGAAAACCGACAAAACAGCGACGGGTTCGAAACCGAGCTGGAAGATCGCACCACCGATGAACACGGCGCGGCTGATATTCCGCTCGATCTGAAATCTTACGCCGACGCCACTTATCAGCTGCAGCTGTTGTCGGAGGCGTTCGTTGCCGGCGGCGGTCGCTCGGTGGCGGCTACCGCCCGTACGCTGGTTTCGCCTTACGATTACCTGATTGGGGTGAAGGCCGACGGCGATCTGGGCTACATCAATCGCGATGCGGAGCGGCATCTGAATGTGATCGCCATTGATCCGGCCTTGAAACAGATCGCCATGCCGAACCTGAAGCAGGTGCTGATCGAACAGAAATACATTTCGGTGCTGACCAAACAGGATTCGGGCGTTTACAAATATCAGTCGAAGATGAAGGAAGTGCAGCTCTCGGAACAGCCGCTGGCGCTGGGCGATCAGGGCGCGGAGCTGCGGCTGGCGACCGATAAGCCGGGCGACTTCGTGCTGGTGATCGAAGATGCGCAGGGCAAGACGCTCAACCGCGTCGCCTACAGCGTGGCCGGCAACGCCAACCTGAGTCGTTCGCTGGATCGCAACGCCGAACTGAAGCTAAAACTCAACCAGGCGGAATACCAGCCCGGTGAAGAGATCGAGGTGGCGATTAACGCGCCCTATACCGGCAGCGGCTTGATCACCATCGAGAAGGACAAGGTTTACGCCTGGCAGTGGTTCCACACCGACACCACCAGCTCGGTGCAGACGATCCGCGTGCCGGCCGGCATGGAGGGCAACGGCTACATCAACGTGCAGTTCGTGCGCGACATCAACTCCAGCGAGATCTTCATGAGCCCGCTGAGCTATGGCGTGATGCCGTTCAAGATCAGTACCAAGGCGCGCCAAAACAGCCTTGAGGTGACGGCACCGGAGGTCATCAAACCGGGTGAAAACCTGACGATGACGGTCAAGACCGATGCGCCGCAGCAGGTGGCGCTGTTCGCCGTCGATGAGGGTATTCTGCAGGTGGCGCGTTATCGCCTGAAGGATCCGCTGGAGTTCTTCTTCAGCAAGCGCGAACTGAACGTGAGCAGCTCGCAGATCCTCGATCTGATCCTGCCGGAATTCAGCAAGCTGATGGCGCTGACCGCGGCGCCGGGCGGCGATGCGGGCGAAGGGCTGGATCTCAACCTCAACCCGTTCAAGCGCAAGCGCGATAAGCCGGTGGCCTATTGGTCCGGCATTACCGAGGTCAGCGGCGAGAAACAGTTCGTCTATCCGGTGCCGGATTACTTCAACGGCAAGATCCGCGTCATGGCGATTTCGGTGACGCCGGAGAAAATCGGCAAGGCGCAAACCGCCGCTACGGTGCGCGACAGCTTCATCATGACGCCGAACGTGCCGGCGATGGTGGCGCCGGGCGATGAGTTCGACGTCAGCGTGGGCGTCAGCAACAACCTCGAAGGGCTGAACGGCCAGTCGGCAGCCATCAACGTCCTGCTGACGCCGCCGCCGCAATTGGAGGTGGTGGGCAACGCGACGCAAAGCCTGACGCTAGCGGAAAAACGCGAGGGCGTGATCGCCTTCCGTCTGCGCGCCAAAGCCGTTTTGGGCGATGCGCCGCTGGTGTTCGACGCCCGTTACGGCGACCAGGCCAGCCGTCGCACCGTCAGCACCTCGGTGCGGCCGGCGGCGCCGTACCGTACTCAATCGGTGATGGGGCGCATGAGCGGCGGCAGCCAGAACGTCGATGGCCTGCGCCAGATGTTCGACGCTTTCGCGCAGCGCCGGGCGGCAGTGTCGAATTCGCCGCTGGTGCTGACCAGCGGGTTGGCGCAATACCTGGCGGATTATCCGTATTACTGTTCCGAGCAGATCGTCAGCCGTTCCATTCCGCTGATGTTGCAGAGCCGCCATCCAGAGATGAAAGGCAGCCTGAGCCAGGCGGAAGTCAGCAAGCAGCTGCGCAACCTGCTGGGCGTGCTGCGCGCCCGTCAGAACGACAGCGGGGCGATCGGCGCCTGGCGTTCGTCGCCGGATGCCGATCCTTTCGTCACGCCTTATGTGGTGCAATATCTGCTCGAAGCCAAAGCGGCGGGTTACGCCCTGCCGGAAGGCATGCTGGACGAAGCTAACGGCGCGCTGCGCGAGCTGGCGGCCAGCGGTTTCGATGATCTGTATCTGCTGCGCCTGCGTAGTTGGGCGGTCTACCTGCTGACGCTGCAGGGCGAAGTGACCACCAACTCGCTGGCGGCCGTGCAGGATACGCTGCAAAAACGCTATGGCGAAGGGTGGAAAACCGATCTGAGCGCGCTGTATCTGGCCTCTTCCTATCGTTTGTTGAAGATGGACGACGAAGCCGCCGCGCTGTTGCAACCCAGCTGGCAGCAACTGAGCAAAGCCTATGACAGCGCCTGGTGGACGCAGAACTATTTCGATCCGCTGGTGCAGGATGCGACGCGGCTGTATTTGATTACCCGTCACTTCCCTGAGAAGGTGGCGTCGATTCCGCCGCAGGTGCTGGAGAATATGGTCAAGGCACTGAAGGAAGAGCGTTATACCACCTACTCCTCTGCAATGAGCATCCTGGCGCTGGAAAGCTATTCGGCCCAGGTGGCGGCGCAATCCGCCAATGCGGACGCGTTAGGCATCGTGCAGGTGGGCAAAAGCGGCGGCGACCCGCAGCGCATCAGTGAGCTGCAGGGGCTGTTCGTTCAGGGGCAGTTCAACGCCGATGCCACCGCCGTGCGCTTCACCAACGGCGGCAGCGCGCCGGCCTGGTATGTGGTGACGCAGGCCGGTTACGATCTGAACGCGCCGCAAAAAGCGCTGTCGCGCGGGATTGAGATCGTCCGCGAGTACACCGACGAACAGGGCAAACCGGTGACGCAGGTGACGCTGGGGCAGAAGATCAACGTCCATCTGAAGGTGCGCGCCAACTCGAAAGAGGGGCAGAGCAACCTGGCGATTGTCGATCTGCTGCCGGGCGGGTTCGAAGTGGTGCAGCAGACGCCGCCGGAACCGGCCGATGCCGGTGAGGAGAGCGACGATCGCGGCGGCTGGCAGTCGCCGCTGGCCGCCACCGGCTCCACCTGGGCGCCGGATTACAGCGACATCCGTGAAGATCGGGTGATTATCTACGGCAGCGCCGGCACCGAGGTGCAGGAGTTCGTCTATCAGATCAAGGCCACCAATACCGGCAGCTTTATTATTCCACCGGCCTACGGCGAAGCCATGTATGACCGAGAAGTGCAGGCCATGTCGGCCGGCGGCGGCAAGCTGGTGGTGGTGCCGGCGGGCAACGACTAGGCCGTATCCGGCGCCAGGCCAGCGTCTGGCGCCGGAATGCTGAGAACGTATGAAGATCCTGACCGGGCGCGTGCTGCAAAACGGCTTGATGGCGGTGTTTTTACTGGCGCTGCTGTTGACCGCAATTCGGCTGTGGCCGCATCCGCCCCTGTGGCAGGGGCTGCCGCAGTCTTCCGTTTATTACGACAGGCACGGCGCGCTGCTGCGCATTACGCTGGCCAACGACGATCGCTACCGGCTGTGGACCCCGCTGGAGCAAGTGTCGCCGCTGGCGGTGCGCGGGTTGCTGCTGCACGAAGATCGTTGGTTCTACTATAACCCCGGCTTTAACCCTGTCAGCCTGATGCGCGGTTTCTGGCGCAGCTATGTCGCCGGCGGCAAAATGCAGGGCGGTTCGACCATCAGCATGCAGCTGGCGCGGATGCGCTGGCATCTCAATACCCGTACGCCGGGCGGCAAGGTGTTGCAGGTGCTGCGTGCGGTGCAGCTGGAACTGAGCTACTCCAAGCGCGATATCCTGGAAGCCTATTTGAATTACGCGCCCTACGGCCGCAACATTGAAAGCATCGGCGCCGCCAGCCTGATCTATTTCGCCAAGCCGCCGCGGGAGTTGACTCTGCCGGAGGCGCTGACGCTGGCGGTCTTGCCGCAGTCACCCAGCTACCGTCTGGAGCCGAAAACCGGCGTGCTCGGCGCGGCGTTGACGCAGGCGCGCAATCGTCTGTTCCAGCGTTGGCAGCGGGTTTACCCCACCGACGCCAGCCAGCAAACGCTGTTCCGCCTGCCGTTGGCGCTGCGGCAGCCTGAACAAGTGCCTTATATCGCACCGCACTTTATCGAACAGCTGCGCCTGCAGACGCAGCAACTGGTGCAGCGCGATACCCGCGTAGACACGACGCTGGACGCCGGGCTGCAGCGGCTGGTCGAACGGCAGGTCAACGCTTTTATCGCCCGCAACCGCAGCCGCGGCATCCAAAACGCCGCGGTGCTGCTGGTGGACAGCCGCGATATGGGGGTGCGCGCGCTGGTGGGCTCGGCGGACTATTACAATCGTCCGATCCAGGGGCAGGTGAACGGCACCAACGCCAAGCGTTCGCCGGGATCGACGCTGAAGCCGTTCATCTACGCGCTGGGCATGGAGCAGGGCGTGCTGCATCCGATGACCATTCTGAAAGACGTGCCTTCGTCGTTCGGCGCCTATGCGCCGGAAAATTTCGACCGGCGTTTTCTCGGCCCGGTGACCGCCACCGACGCGCTGAATTTCAGCCGTAACATCCCGGCGGTCTATGTCGCCTCACAGCTGCGTCAGCCGACCTTTTATCAGTTTTTGCGCCTGACCGGCGTCGCCAATATGGCCAATGAGAGCCACTACGGACTGTCGCTGGTGCTGGGCGGCGGCGAGGTGACGGCGCAGGAGCTGGCGAAGCTGTACGCGTTGCTGGCGAACCGCGGCGAGCTGCGGCCGCTGCGATTGCGGCTGAACGAGGGTGAACCGAGGCCGGTGCGGCTGTTGAGCGAGGAGGCCAGTTTCATCACGCTGGATATGCTGCGCCAGCACCGGCGGCCGGGCGATACGCTGGCGCAGCGTTCTTCGTCGCTGCCGGTGTACTGGAAGACCGGGACCTCATGGGGCTTTCGCGACGCCTGGAGCGTCGGGATTTTCGGCCCTTACGTGCTGGTGGTGTGGGAAGGCAACTTCGATGGGCGCGGCAACAATGCGTTGGTCGGCGCCGAGGCGGCCGCGCCGCTGTTTTTCAATATCATCGACAGCGTCAACGCCAGCTATCCCGCCCTGCGGGAACCGAAACATCCGTTCCCCAAGCGGCTGCGGCGGGTAGACATCTGTCTCGCCAGCGGCGATCTGCCGACGCCGTGGTGCCAGCAAAAGGGCAAGACCTGGTTCATTCCCGGCAAGTCGCCGATCAAGGTAGACAGCGTCTACCGGCCGGTGGTGCTGGATATTCACAGCGGCGAGGTTGTTTGCCCGCCGTATGACGCGGCGCAGACCCGCACCGAAATTTTTGAATTCTGGCCTTCCGATTTGGCCAACGTGTTCGCCCAGGCCGGGCTGCCGAAGCGGGCGCCGCCGGTCAATCGCTGCAAGGACAACGGCATCGCCGTCGGCGGCAACGCGCCGCGCATCACCTCGCCGTTGAAAAACACCACTTATACCCTGCGCCAGTCGCAACAGGGACGGGACAAAATCGCCTTCAATGCGGTGACGGACGCCGACAGCAAGACGGTGTACTGGTTCGTCGACGATATCTATCTCGGCAGCAGCGCCAGTAAAAAACCGATCGACTGGCGGCCGATCAACAACGGGCGCTACCGCATTCGGGCGGTGGACGATCGCGGCCGCGCCGATACGCGCCTGGTGACCATCGAATGGGTGAACTAGCGTTGCGTCTCATGCCTGTTATACTCGCGCCCGAAACGGCTATTGACCTGGGAATGCGATGTGATTGAGATTTTGTATCAGGATGAACACCTGGTGGCGGTGAACAAACCGTCGGGCTGGTTGGTGCACCGCAGTTGGCTGGACCGTCATGAAACTCGCTTTATGATGCAGACGGTGCGCGATCAGCTCGGGAAGCACGTCTTTACCGTGCACCGTCTCGATCGTCCGACGTCCGGCGTGCTGCTGATGGCGCTCTCCAGCGAGGTGGCGCGCCTGCTGTCGCAGCAGTTCGAGCAGCATCAGGTGCAGAAAACCTACCATGCGGTGGTGCGCGGTTACGTGCAGGAGGAGGCGACCCTCGACTACCCGCTGACGGCGGAGCTGGATAAAATCGCCGATAAACATGCCGATGCCGACAAGGGGCCGCAGCCGGCCGTGACGCACTACCGGCCGTTGGCGCAGGTAGAGATGCCGGTGGCCGTCGGCCGCTACGACAGCGCGCGTTACAGTCTGGTGGAACTGCAGCCGGAAACCGGCCGCAAACATCAGCTGCGGCGCCATATGGCGCACCTGCGCCACCCGATCATCGGCGACAGCAAGCACGGCGATCTGCGGCAGAATCGCGGGATGGCGCAGCATTTCGGTTGCCCGCGCCTGATGCTGCACGCCAGCCATCTGCAGCTGACGCACCCGGTGACCGGCGAGCCGCTGCAGGTAACGGCGCGCTGGGACGAGGCCTGGCAAGGGGTGATGGCGCAGTTCGGCTGGGCGGGGGTATTCCCTGAACTTGCCGGGGTTGAGTTTAACGCGGCTAACGGTCAGGATAGCTGACAATTTTTAAAGGTAATGAAGGGAGTAGGAGCCATGGCTCAGGTTGGTATCTTCGTGGGAACGGTCTACGGCAATTCGCTGCTGGTGGCGGAAGAGGCGCAAAACATCCTCAGCGAGCAGGGCCATGAGGTCAAACTGTTCGAAGAGGGCACGCTGGAGGCCTGGCAGTTTTATCGTCAGCACTACGCGCTGGTGATCACCTCCACTACCGGGCAGGGCGATCTGCCGGACAGCATCGCGCCGCTGTTCCACGCTATCCGCGATCAGGTTGGCTATCAGCCGGAGCTGCGCTATGGGCTGATCGCCCTCGGTGACAGCAGCTATGACCACTTCTGCGGCGCCGGGCGCACGTTCGATGCGCTGCTGCAGGAACAGGGCGCCACCCGCGTTGGCGAAGTGCTGGAAATCGATGCGATGGAACAGCCGGAGCCGGAAGTGGCCGCCTGCCCGTGGGTCGAGCAGTGGGGCACGCTGCTGCAGTCATAACGTAAAAAGGCGCCGCAAAAGGGCGCCTTAACGATGATGCGGGTCAACCGATCCGCATTATTTGCCGCGGGTGAGTTTTTCCAGATCGGCTTCGATCTCGGCAATCTTGTGCGACACCACGCCTTCGAGATGGCGCAGGTCGTCGAGGATTTTACGCTTCAGATCCACTTCCACCTGATCGCGCTGGCACAGCTGATCCAGCTCGTCGATCACGTAACGCAGGTTCGGGTTGATCTCGTGAATTTCCTTGTAGCCCTGGCCGGCGTTGTCCGCCACCACGGTTTTACGCTGGCGCGGATACTTGAACTTCACGCTCTTGGCGAAGAACTCGCCCTTGTCCTTGCGGAAATAGATCTTGAGGATGTCGTTGTTGGCCTCTTGTCGCAGGCTATAGCGATCGACGTCTTCCGGTTGATTGATGCCCAAACTCTTCAAGTTATCGTACATACTGCGCCCTCTTTAGATGTGATCGTTATATTCCACGACTGCGATTATGGCGGAAAGCGAGATCTGCGACTGTGACTGCCAGCGAAACGCAGACAAAAAAATAGCGGGTGAATCACCCGCTATTTCAATTTAGTCGATAGTACGCAATAACTCATTAATGCCGACTTTACCGCGCGTTTTGGCGTCGACTTTCTTGACGATCACCGCGCAGTACAGGCTGTAAGAACCGTCTTTCGACGGCAGGTTGCCGGAAACCACCACCGAGCCCGCCGGCACGCGGCCGTAATGGATTTCGCCGGTCTCGCGGTCATAGATGCGGGTGCTCTGGCCGAGGTAGACGCCCATCGAAATCACCGAGCCTTCTTCCACGATCACGCCTTCCACCACTTCGGAACGCGCGCCGATGAAGCAGTTGTCTTCGATGATGGTCGGGTTGGCCTGTAGCGGCTCGAGCACGCCGCCGATGCCGACGCCGCCGGACAGGTGAACGTTTTTGCCGATCTGCGCGCAAGAACCGACGGTGGCCCAGGTGTCGACCATGGTGCCTTCGTCGACGTAGGCGCCGATGTTAACGTAAGACGGCATCAGCACGGTGTTGCGAGCGATGAACGCGCCCTGGCGCACGGTGGCCGGCGGCACGACGCGGAAGCCTTCCTTCTGGAAGCGCGCTTCGTCGTAGTCGGCGAATTTCATCGGCACTTTGTCGTAGTAGCGGGTTTCCGCGCCGTCCATCACCTTGTTGTCGTTGATGCGGAAAGAGAGCAGCACGGCTTTCTTCAGCCACTGGTGGGTGACCCATTGACCGTCGATCTTCTCGGCGACGCGCAGGGCGCCGCTGTCCAGCAGGCCGATCACCTGGTTTACCGCTTCGCGCGTTACGGTGTCTACGTTCGCCGGGGTGATGTCCGCACGGCGTTCGAAGGCGCTTTCAATAACGTTCTGTAATTGCTGCATGCTGTTCTCTTTCCTGATGTTGTCGGTAAAAAGTTACTTGTATCACATTTTATCGTTTGGGGTGAGGGCCTCTGTCAACCGTTGCTCCAACTTTCTGCGCGTTTCTTGGTCGAGCGCGCGCCGCTCGCCGTCGGCCAGGATAAACAAATCCTCGACCCGCTCGCCGATGGTGGAAATGCGCGCGCCGTGCAGCGACAGCCCCAGATCGGCGAACACTTCGCCCACCCGCGCCAGCAGGCCGGGTTGGTCGAGCGCGGTCAGCTCCAGGTAGCTGCGGCGATCGGTGTGGGTCGGCAGGAAAGTGACCTCGGTCGGCACGCTGAAGTGGCGCAGCTTGGAAGAGGGGCGGCGCACGCGCGGCGGCTGGTACTCCCGCTGGGTGATGGCCTGCAGCAGCGCCTGGCGGATCGCCGCGTGGCGATCCTGCGCCAGCGGGCTGCCGTCCGGCTCCAGCACGATAAAGGTGTCCATCGCCATACCGTCGCGGTTGGTGAAGATCTGGGCGTCGTGCACGCTCAGGTTGCGGCGATCCATCTCCCCGGCGACGGCGGCGAACAGATAAGGACGATCCGGGCTCCAGATGAAGATCTCGGTGCCGCCGCGCGTCGCCTGGCGGCTGACCAGCACCAGCGGCTGGGTGGAATCGTGGGCCAGCAGATGGCGGGCGTGCCAGGCCAGCTGATTCGGCGAGTGGCGCAGGAAATAGTCGGCGCGGCAGCGGCTCCAGATGCGGTGCAGCGCCTCTTCGTCGATGTTGTCCATGCGCAGCAGCGCCAACGCCTGCAGCCGGTGGTGGCGCACGCGTTCGCGCAGATCCGGGCTGTTTTGCATGCCGCGGCGCAGCTGTTTCTCGGTGGCGAAATACAGCTCGCGCAACAGGCTCTGCTTCCAGCTGTTCCACAGGGTTTCGTTGGTGGCGCAGATATCCGCCACCGTCAGGCATACCAGGTAGCGCAGGCGAGTTTCGCTCTGCACTTCGCTGCTGAACTGCTGGATCACCGTCGGATCCTGGATATCGCGGCGCTGCGCGGTGACCGACATCAGCAGGTGGCAGCGCACCAGCCAGGCCACCAGTTGGGTTTCTCGCGAGTTGAGGCCGTGCAGCTCGGCGAACTCCACCACGTCCTCCGCGCCGAGGATCGAGTGATCGCCGCCGCGCCCTTTGGCGATATCGTGGAACAAGGCCGCCAGCAGCAGCAGTTCCGGGTGCGGCAGGCGCGGATACAGCTCCACGCACAGCGGATGGCGCGGCCGGGTTTGCGGATCGGCGAAGCTCTCCAGCTTCTGCAGCACCCGGATAGTGTGTTCGTCGACGGTATAGGCGTGGAACAGATCGAACTGCATCTGCCCGACGATCTTGCCCCACTGCGGCATATAGGCCCACAGCACGCTGTGACGGTGCATCGGCACCAGCGCGCGCGACACCGCGCCGGGATGGCGCAGGATGGCCATGAACAGATCGCGCGCTTCCGGGATGGTGCACAGCGGCTGTTTCAGGTGGCGGCGCGCGTGGCGCAGCTGGCGCACGGTGGTGGAGTAAATGCCTTTGATCTCGCGGTTGCGCACCATCAGGTAGAACATGCGCATGATGGCTTGCGGCTCGCGGATGAACAGCGTTTCGTCACGCAGATCGATCAGATCGCCGCGCAGTTGGAAATCGCCGTTCAGCGGACGCGGTTTTTCGGTGGCGTCCAGCGCCAGGATGGCCTCGTCGAACAGCTGCAGCAGCATGTGGTTCAGCTCGCTGACGCGCCGCGTCATGCGGTAGAAGTCTTTCATCATGCGCTCGACCGGCTCGTTGCCTTCGCCTTCATAGCGCAGCAGCTGCGCGACGCTGAGCTGGCGATCGAACAGCAGACGGTTGTCGTAACGCGGCAGCACCAGGTGCAGCGCAAAGCGGATGCGCCACAGGAAGCTCTGGCATTCGTTCAGCTCGTTGCGTTCGGCCTGGGTGAGAAAGCCGAAGCCGACCATTTCGTCCAGCGAGGTGGCGCCGAAGTGGCGGCGCGCCACCCACAGCAGCGTGTGGATGTCGCGCAGGCCGCCGGGGCTGCTTTTGATATCCGGCTCCAGGTTATAGCTGGTGCCGTGGTAGCGCTGATGACGTTCTTGCTGCTCGTTGATCTTGGCGTGGAAAAACTGCGGCGAAGGCCAAAAGCCGTCGCTGAAGATATGTTTTTGCATCTGCAGGAACAGCGCGACGTCGCCGCAGATCATGCGCGATTCGATCAGGTTGGTGGCCACGGTCAGATCCGCCAGCCCTTCCAGCAGACACTCTTCCAGGGTGCGCACGCTGTGGCCCACTTCCAGCTTGAGATCCCACAGCAGGGTGATGAATTCGCCGACCCGCTGCGACTGTTGCTCTGTCAGCCGGCGCTGGCTGAGCACCAGCACGTCGATATCCGACAGCGGGTGCAGCTCGCCGCGGCCGTAGCCGCCGACCGCCACCAGCGCGGTTTCCGGGATATCTTCAAAGCCGTAGAACGTCCACAGCCGGCGCAGCAGGCGATCGATGAAGTCGCTGCGCGCCGCCACCAGGCTTTCTGCACTGGAGCCGGCGTCGAACGCCGCCGCCAGCCACAGCTGAAACTGTTCCAGCCGCTGTTTCAGCACCGGGCAGGTGAGCTCGTCGTCGCCGTAGGCGCTGGGGGAGGCGGGCGGCATCGGCACGGCCGGGGCCGCCTGTTGAAGAAGATTGTCAGACATAGTGCGCAGCCCATAAAAAAGGCCGGCATAAGCCGGCCTGGTGATATTCTGCACGCGGCGTTCGCCGCGGTGCTTACATCTCGTGCGTAATGATGTTGGGGATGGTGTCATCCTTGCGCAACGTCATTATCTCGCAGCCGTTATCAGTCACCACAATAGTATGCTCATACTGCGCCGACAAGCTGCGATCTTTGGTTTTTACCGTCCAGCCGTCTTTCATGGTGCGGATGCGGTAGTCGCCGGCGTTGACCATCGGTTCGATGGTGAAGGCCATGCCCGGCTGCAGCACCACGCCGCCGTCGTCCGCGTCATAGTGCAGCACCTGCGGCTCTTCGTGGAACACTTCGCCGATGCCGTGGCCGCAGTACTCGCGCACCACGGAGAACTTCTCGGCTTCGACGAATTGCTGGATAGCCTTGCCCAGGGTGCGCAGACGGATGCCCGGTTTGACCATCTTCAGCGCCAGATACAGGCTTTCCTGAGTAACGCGGCACAGGCGCTCGCCCAGAATGGTCGGTTTGCCGACGATGAACATCTTCGAGGTGTCGCCGTGGAAACCGTCTTTAATCACGGTCACGTCGATGTTGACGATGTCGCCGTCTTTCAGCGTTTTGTCGTCGCTCGGGATGCCGTGGCACACCACTTCGTTCACCGAAATGCACACGGATTTCGGGAAGCCGTGATAGCCGAGGCAGGCGGAAATGGCCTGCTGCTCGTTGGTGATGTACTCGTGACAGATACGGTCCAGCTCGCCGGTGGTCACGCCAGGTTTGACGTGCGGCTCGATGATCTCCAGCACTTCGGCGGCCAGGCGGCCGGCCACGCGCATTTTTTGGATGTCATCAGGTGTTTTAATTGAGATTGCCATGAAATTCGTCCGCAGGTGTCGTTATCGTCGACAATAAGAAGCAGTGACTTATGGTATCAGCCCGGCCGGGGGCTGCCAAATTTCATTTCCTGACGCCCGGCGAAACGCAACAAAAGTTGGTGTCGGCGGCGGGTTTATGGTATAAAGCGCGCCGGCGATCCGTGTCTTGGTTCTTGTGACCTGGCGGGAATGAGCCGAAAATACTTTAACTGCACTCATTTTGTGTAAATAACACACACGTATCGGCACATCCGCCGGGGTGCCCTGAGGTGACTTGTCGCCGCCAGGGTCGGCGTTATGGGATACGTGGAGGCATAACCCCAATTAATCTATAGAGGTTTAATCATGGCAACTGTTTCCATGCGCGACATGCTCAAGGCTGGTGTTCACTTTGGTCACCAGACCCGTTACTGGAACCCGAAAATGAAGCCTTTCATCTTCGGCGCTCGTAACAAGGTTCACATCATCAACCTGGAGCAGACTGTACCAATGTTCAACGCCGCTCTGGCTGAACTGAGCAAGATCTCTTCCCGTAAAGGCAAGATCCTGTTCGTTGGTACCAAACGCGCAGCAAGCGAAGCGGTAAAAGACGCTGCGAACAGCTGTGACCAGTTCTTCGTGAACCACCGCTGGTTGGGTGGCATGCTGACTAACTGGAAAACCGTTCGTCAGTCCATCAAGCGTTTGAAAGATCTGGAAATCCAGTCTCAAGACGGCACCCTGGACAAGCTGACCAAGAAAGAAGCGCTGATGCGCACTCGTGAACTGGCCAAGCTGGAAAACTCCCTGGGCGGTATCAAAGATATGGGCGGTCTGCCAGACGCACTGTTCGTTATCGATGCCGATCACGAGCACATCGCGATCAAAGAAGCCAACAACCTGGGTATCCCGGTATTCTCTATCGTTGATACCAACTCCAACCCAGACGGCGTTGACTTCATCATCCCTGGTAACGACGACGCAATCCGTGCAGTAAACCTGTACCTGACTGCTGTTGCTGCCGCTGTGCGTGAAGGTCGTTCTCAAGATCTGGCCGTTCAGGCGGAAGAAGGCTTCGTAGAAGCTGAATAATAAGGCAAGCTCGTCACTGAGCCCTTATTAACCAGGTATTGACATATGTTGGTTAGGGGGGCCTGTAAAGGCCCCCTTTGCTTATCTGAATGAGAACTGTCTCCACGCGAGATAACCGAGGAAAAATAAATGGCTGATATTACCGCTGCCCTGGTAAAAGAACTGCGCGAGCGTACCGGCGCTGGCATGATGGATTGCAAGAAGGCGCTGGTTGAATCCAACGGCGACATCGAACTGGCAATCGAAAACATGCGTAAGTCCGGTGCGATCAAAGCCGCTAAAAAAGCAGGCAACGTAGCTGCTGACGGCGTGATCAAAACCAAGATCGAAGGCAACTACGGCATCATTCTGGAAGTTAACTGCCAGACTGACTTCGTTGCGAAAGACGCCGGTTTCCAGGCGTTCGCCGACAAAGTGCTGGATGCCGCTATGGCCGGCAAAATCACTGACGTTGACGTGCTGAAAGCACAGTTCGAAGAAGAGCGCGTAGCGCTGGTGGCAAAAATCGGCGAAAACATCAACATTCGTCGCGTTGCTTCCCTGGAAGGCGACGTGCTGGGCAGCTACCTGCACGGCGCGCGCATCGGCGTTCTGGTTGCGGCTAAAGGCGCTGACGAAGAGCTGGTTAAGCAAATCGCAATGCACATTGCGGCGAGCAAGCCAGAGTTCGTGAAGCCAGAAGACGTGTCTGCTGAAGTGGTAGAAAAAGAGTACCAGGTTCAGCTGGACATCGCCATGCAGTCCGGCAAGCCGAAAGAAATCGCAGAGAAAATGGTTGAAGGCCGCATGAAGAAATTCACCGGCGAAGTTTCTCTGACCGGTCAGCCTTTCGTTATGGATCCGAGCAAATCCGTTGCTCAGGTGCTGAAAGAGCACAACGCTGACGTGACCAACTTCATTCGCTTCGAAGTGGGCGAAGGCATCGAGAAAGTCGAAACCGACTTCGCTGCTGAAGTTGCCGCGATGAGCAAACAGTCTTAATGACTGTCGATGGAACCGCCGTCTGGCGGTTCCATACTATCCAGCCAGAATTACACCGGTGGCAGGCCCTGCAGCGTGATGCTCACCTCAGGCGCGTTTCATCGGCTGAAATCCCCAATACTAATACTGCTTCTTAGGACAGAACACCATGGCAACCAATGCAAAACCCGTATATCAGCGTATTCTGCTTAAACTGAGTGGCGAAGCCCTGCAAGGTGCAGAAGGTTTTGGTATCGACGCCAGCGTTTTGGATCGCATGGCTCAGGAAGTGAAAGAGCTGGTCGAACTGGGAATTCAGGTCGGTGTAGTTATTGGCGGCGGGAACTTGTTCCGCGGCGCGGGGCTGGCGCAAGCTGGCATGAACCGCGTAGTGGGCGACCACATGGGAATGCTGGCTACCGTGATGAACGGCCTGGCTATGCGTGATGCACTGCACCGTGCCTATGTGAACGCCCGCCTGATGTCAGCGATCCCGCTGAACGGCGTATGTGATAATTACAGCTGGGCAGAGGCTATCAGCCTGCTGCGCAACAACCGCGTGGTGATCTTCTCCGCCGGTACCGGCAACCCGTTCTTTACCACCGATTCCGCTGCCTGCCTGCGCGGCATCGAGATCGAAGCGGACGTGGTGCTGAAAGCCACCAAAGTGGATGGCGTATACTCCGCCGATCCGGTGAAAAACCCGGATGCGACGCTGTATGAACAATTAACCTATCAGGACGTGCTGGAGCGCGAGCTGAAAGTGATGGATCTGGCGGCGTTTACGCTGGCCCGCGATCACGGTCTGCCGATCCGCGTGTTCAACATGAACAAGCCTGGTGCGCTGCGCCGCGTGGTGATGGGTGAGAACGAAGGTACGTTGATCAGCAAATAAGACTGTTCACACCTCTTTTTCGGAGCGCGTGACGCCAGGCGCCGCGCGCTCTTCGAGTACGATTACGGGCTATACTTGAGTATCGCCTGCCAAGTAACCAGCTTCCAAGGGTTTGCAACGTGACTAATGAAATCAGAAAAGATGCTGATTCACGCATGGAAAAAAGCGTAGAAGCATTCAAAAACCAAATCAGCAAGATCCGTACCGGCCGCGCTTCCCCAAGCATTCTGGACGGCATCATGGTGGAATACTACGGCGCCGCTACGCCGCTGCGTCAGCTGGCCAACGTGACCGTGGAAGACTCCCGCACGCTGAAAATCAACGTATTCGACCGCAGCCTGAGCCAAGCCGTTGAGAAAGCGATCATGAGCTCCGATCTGGGCCTCAACCCGTCTTCCGCCGGTTCTGACATTCGCGTTCCGCTGCCTCCGCTGACTGAAGAACGTCGTAAGGATCTGATCAAGATCGTGCGCGGCGAAGCCGAGCAGGGCCGCGTAGCGGTGCGTAACGTGCGTCGCGACGCCAACGACAAGGTCAAGGCGCTGCTGAAAGATAAAGAGATCAGCGAAGACGAAGAGCGTCGTTCACAAGACGAGATTCAGAAAATGACCGACGCTTACATCAAGCTGGTCGACGCCGCGCTGGCGGAGAAAGAAAAAGAGCTGATGGAATTCTAATCAGCATCGCGCAGAAAAAAAGCGTCGCCTGGGCGGCGCTTTGTTTTTTGTGGCGCAGATCCCGTTTCATCGTACTGAAAGATCATGGACAAGCGGTGTCCAAGGTTCCACACTGGAGCACCTCCGATCTCATCAGACAGTTATTCAGAGTGAACTCATGAAGCAACTGACCATTCTTGGCTCGACCGGCTCGGTAGGGACCAGCACCCTGGCCGTGGTCAGGGCGAATCTCGACCGTTTTGCGATCAAAGCGCTGGTGGCCGGCCGCAACGTTACGGTCATGGCACAGCAATGCATGGAATTTCGGCCCGCGTTTGCCGCGATGGCGGATGAAAGCGCCGCGCGCGAGCTGCGCGCTATCCTGGCGGAGAACGGCGTCGCTACCGAAGTGTTGGCCGGGGAACAAGCGGCCTGTGAATTGGCCGCTTTGGATGACGTCGATCAAGTGACGGCGGCCATCGTCGGCGCCGCGGGGCTGTTGCCGACGCTGGCGGCGATCCGCGCGGGCAAGCAGGTGCTGCTGGCCAACAAAGAGTCGCTGGTCACCTGCGGCCGTCTGTTTATGGACGCGGTGCGGCAAAGCCAGGCGCAACTGCTGCCGCTCGACAGCGAGCACAACGCGATTTTTCAGAGTTTGCCTGAGAACATTCAGCGTCAGTTGGGATACTCTTCACTGGACAGTCATGGTGTTTCGCGCATCGTGCTTACCGGTTCCGGCGGCCCGTTCCGCACCACGCCGTTGGAACAGTTCGCCGCGATGACGCCGGATCAAGCCTGCGCCCACCCGAACTGGTCGATGGGTCGCAAGATCTCGGTGGATTCCGCCACCATGATGAACAAAGGTCTGGAATACATTGAGGCCCGCTGGCTGTTTAACGCCTCGGCCGAGCAAATGGAAGTGATCCTGCACCCGCAGTCGGTGATTCACTCGATGGTGCGCTATGCCGACGGCAGCGTGCTGGCGCAGTTGGGGACGCCGGATATGCGCACGCCAATCGCTCACGCGATGGCGTATCCGCAGCGTGTGAATTCCGGTGTGGAGGCGCTGGACTTCTGCCGTATCGGTTCGCTGACCTTCGCCGAACCGGAGCGTGAGCGTTATCCTTGCCTGTATTTGGCGATCGAAGCGTTTGATGCCGGCCAGGCGGCCACCACCGCGCTGAACGCGGCCAACGAAATCGCCGTGGCGGCATTTTTGCAGCAGCAGATTCGCTTTACCGATATCGCGGCGGTCAATCGCCAGGTGGTGGAACGTCTCGCGCTGCAGGAACCGACGAGCATCGAAGCGGTCTTAGACATTGACCGTCAGGCGCGCGCCGCCGCTGAGGAGCGGGTTCGCGCGTTGTGCGGCCGATCACGGTGATTATCCGATTTTGCTCGTAATTCGCGTGCGCCGCAGCGGGGCCGTTTGTTCATGCCCCGCTGAGGTGGTATAGTCTGCGCCACCTGTCAGCGGTTATACCGTTGAATTATGGCCCGATTGGCGCCTTGTGCGTCAATGGCGGCCCGGCTGCGCCGGGTGTCGCAAGGGCAGGCTGAAAGCCGTGTCGGGCACACGGCTTTTTTTGCGCGTAAGGGCCTGATGTTCCGGAAAGGCAGTTATATTTCTATTGAGGAAATAAGTACGAGTTATGTCGTCCGCAAACCAACAAGAGGCTAATCCATCTTCCCCGGGGCCGCGCCATGTCGCCATTATCATGGACGGTAACGGACGCTGGGCCAAACGTCAGGGCAAGTTACGTGTCTTCGGTCATAAAGCAGGGGTGAAATCGGTTCGCCGCGCGGTCAGTTTTGCCGCCAGCCACCATTTAGATGCGCTCACGCTTTATGCCTTCAGCAGCGAAAACTGGAACCGTCCGGTGCAGGAAGTCTCTGCCCTGATGGAGCTTTTTGTCCGCGCTTTGGATAGTGAAGTAAAAAGCCTGCATAAACATAACGTCAGGCTGCGAGTGATCGGCGATATCAGCCGATTCAGCGCGCGTTTGCAGGAGCGGATCCGCCGCTCTGAAGCTCTGACGGAAAATAACGATGGCCTGACGCTCAATATCGCTGCCAACTACGGCGGCCGTTGGGATATCATTCAGGGAGTAAGGGAACTGGCCGAACAGGTACGGGTAGGCGAGTTGCACCCGGATCAGATCAGCGAGGAATTATTGAACGAGCGGGTTTGCATGAGCGACCTGGCGCCGGTGGATCTGGTTATCCGCACCGGTGGCGAGCATCGCATCAGTAATTTCCTGCTGTGGCAAATCGCCTATGCTGAACTTTACTTTACTGATGTGCTCTGGCCTGATTTCGATGAACTTGTCTTTGAAGGTGCGCTGAATGCATTTGCACAACGTGAGCGCCGCTTCGGGGGAACAACACCTAACGGCGCCGATGCGTCCTAGGGAGAACTTTTGCTGAAGTATCGCCTCATAACTGCTCTGATTTTAATCCCGATCGTTATCGCGGCGCTGTTCCTGTTGCCGCCGTTGGCCTTTGCTCTGGTAACGCTCGTCGTGTGCATGTTAGCTGCCTGGGAGTGGGGCCAATTGGCCGGTTTTACCTCCCGTTCGCAGCGCATCTGGTTGGCGATACTGTGCGGTTTTCTGCTTGCGCTGATGATGCTCAGCGTCCCCGCTTACCATCAATCCGTGCCGCAGATAAGCGGCTCGCTGTGGCTATCGTTGGCCTGGTGGCTGGCGGCGTTGCTGTTGGTGTTGTTCTATCCCGGCTCGGCCGCTATCTGGCGCAATTCGCGCCCGCTGCGCCTGCTGTTTGGCCTGCTGACCATCGTGCCGTTTTTCTGGGGCATGCTGGCGCTGCGCCAGTTCGGCTACGAGCAAAACCCGTTTACCGGCGCCTGGTGGCTGTTGTACGTGATGTTGCTGGTGTGGGGCGCGGATTCCGGTGCCTACATGTTCGGCAAGCTGTTCGGCAAGCATAAGCTGGCGCCGAAGGTCTCACCGGGCAAAACGTGGGAAGGGTTGATCGGCGGGTTGCTGACGTCGGCGGTGATCTCGTGGCTGTTCGGCCGCTACGCGCCGCTGAACGTGGTGCCGACCACGCTGCTGGCCTGTTCGGTGATCGCCGCGCTGGCTTCGGTGCTGGGCGATTTGACCGAAAGCATGTTCAAACGCGAAGCGGGCATCAAGGACAGCGGGCATTTGATTCCCGGTCATGGCGGCATACTGGATCGTATCGACAGCCTGACCGCGGCGGTGCCGGTGTTTGCCTGCCTGATGCTGTTGGTGTTTTAATCCGTCGATGACGGAAAGTGAGGGATGATGGTCAGCGTGCTTTGGAACCTGGTGGCGTTTCTGATTGCGCTCGGTATCTTGATTACCGTGCATGAGTTCGGACACTTTTGGGTTGCCCGTCGTTGCGGCGTGCGCGTTGAACGCTTCTCCATCGGCTTCGGCCGGGCGCTGTGGCGTCGAACCGATCGCCAGGGCACCGAGTACGTTATCGCTCTGATCCCGCTCGGCGGCTACGTGAAGATGCTGGACGAGCGCGTGGAGTCGGTGGCGCCGGAGATGCGCCACCAGGCCTTCAACAATAAAACCGTCTGGCAGCGCGCGGCCATCATCAGCGCCGGCCCCATCGCCAACTTCCTGTTTGCTATCCTTGCCTACTGGCTGGTGTTCATCATCGGCGTGCCGAGTTTCCGTCCGGTGATCGGCGAAATCGCGCCGCAATCGATCGCCGCCAAGGCTGAAATTTCGTCTGGCATGGAACTAAAGTCGGTTGACGGCATCGAAACGCCTGATTGGGAGTCAGTTCGTCTGGCACTGGTGGCGAAGATTGGCGATGCGCAAACCGAAGTCGGCGTAGCGCCGTTCGGCTCTTCGCAGGTGGTGACCAAAACCCTGAACTTGCGCCAGTGGAACTTTGAACCGGACAAGCAGGATCCCGTTGTCGCGCTGGGGATTATGCCGCGCGGCCCGCAGATCGAATCCGTGTTGGCGGAAGTGCAGCCGAACTCGGCGGCGCAAAAGGCGGGTTTACAAGCGGGGGACAGGATCGTTAAAGTCGATGGTCAGCCGTTGGGTCGTTGGCAGACGCTGGTGAAGCGTATCCACGATGGCCCGGGGCAACCGCTGGCTTTGGAGATTGAAAGAAACGGCGCCCCCTTGTCTTTGACGCTGATACCGGATACAAAGCCGGTGGGAAAAGACAAATCGGTGGGGTTTGCAGGCATCATTCCAAAGGTGCTGCCGCTGCCGGAAGAGTATAAGACGATTCGCCAGTATGGACCGTTCCCGGCGCTGTATCAGGCCGGCGACAAGACCTGGCAGCTGATGCGGCTGACGGTCAACATGCTGGGCAAATTAATAACCGGTGATGTAAAGCTGAACAACCTGAGTGGCCCGATCTCGATTGCACAGGGAGCTGGGGCGTCAGCCGGAGTCGGATTCGTGTATTATCTGATGTTCCTGGCGTTGATTAGCGTCAACCTGGGGATCATCAATCTGTTCCCATTACCGGTGTTAGATGGTGGGCATCTCCTCTTCCTGGCGATAGAAAAGCTGAAGGGTGGGCCGGTTTCCGAGCGAGTACAGGACTACAGCTACCGCATAGGTTCGATCGTGTTGGTGTTGTTGATGGGTCTTGCACTTTTCAATGATTTTTCCCGCCTTTAGGGGCGGGGATAGGTTAGGAAGAACGCATAACAACGATGGCGATGAAAAAGTTGCTCATAGCGTCGCTGCTGTTTGGCAGCGCCACCGTATACGGTGCAGACGGGTTCGTAGTGAAAGACATTCATTTCGAAGGCCTGCAGCGAGTTGCCGTCGGTGCGGCGTTACTCAACATGCCGGTTCGCGTCGGCGATACCGTCACTGACGATGACATCAGTAATACCATTCGTGCCTTGTTTGCCACCGGCAACTTCGAGGACGTGCGCGTACTGCGCGATGGTAATACCTTGATCGTGCAGGTGAAGGAACGTCCTACCATCGCCAGCATCACTTTCTCCGGCAACAAGTCGGTGAAGGATGACATGCTCAAGCAAAACCTGGAAGCCTCCGGCGTCCGGGTGGGCGAGGCGCTCGACCGCACCACGATTTCCAGCATTGAAAAAGGGCTGGAAGACTTCTATTACAGCGTTGGTAAATACAGCGCCTCGGTGAAAGCCGTGGTCACGCCGTTGCCGCGCAACCGTGTCGACCTGAAGCTGGTGTTCACGGAAGGGGTCTCCGCCAAGATTCAACAAATCAACATCGTCGGCAACCATGCCTTCACCAACGATGAACTGATCTCGCGCTTCCAACTGCGTGACGAAGTGCCGTGGTGGAACCTGGTCGGCGATCGCAAATACCAGAAGCAAAAACTGGCGGGCGATCTCGAAACCCTGCGCAGCTTCTATCTGGATCGCGGCTATGCCCGCTTTAACATCGATTCTACCCAGGTGAGCCTGACGCCGGATAAAAAAGGCATCTACATCACCATCAACATCACCGAAGGCGATCAGTACAAGCTTTCTGATGTTGTCGTGAACGGCAACCTGGCCGGCCACTCGGCGGAAGTCGCTCAGATCACCAAAATCGAGCCGGGCGAGCTGTATAACGGCAGCAAAGTGACCAAAATGGAAGACAACATCAAAACGATGTTGGGCCGTTATGGTTACGCCTACCCGCGCGTCGGCACCCAGCCGGAGATCAACGACGCGGATAAAACCGTCAAACTGCACGTCAACGTTGACGCGGGCAACCGTTTCTACGTGCGCCGCATCAAGTTCGAAGGCAACGACACCAGCAAGGATTCCGTACTGCGTCGCGAAATGCGCCAGATGGAAGGCGCCTGGCTCGGCAACGAGCAGGTCGAGCAGGGCAAGGAGCGTCTGAACCGCCTGGGCTACTTCGAAACGGTCGATGTGGAAACCCAGCGTGTGCCGGGCACTGCCGATCAGGTCGACGTGACCTACAAGGTGAAAGAACGCAACACCGGTACCTTTAACTTCGGCGTCGGTTACGGCACCGAGAGCGGCGTCAGCTTCCAGGCCGGCGTGCAGCAGGATAACTGGTTGGGTACCGGCTACTCGGTCGGCATCAGCGGCACCAAGAACGATTACCAGACGTATACCGAATTCTCGGTCACCAACCCGTACTTCACCGTTGACGGTGTGAGCCTGGGCGGCCGCGTCTTCTACAACGACTTTAAAGCGGATAACGCGGATCTGTCCGACTACACCAACAAGAGTTACGGTGTTGACGGCACGCTGGGCTTCCCGATCAACGAAAATAACTCGTTGCGCACCGGCCTGGGCTATGTCCACAACGGCCTGTCGAACATGCAGCCGCAGATCGCCATGTGGCGTTACCTCGACTCGATGGGTGTGGATGCGAACAAGACCGACCGCGCCAGCTACTCGACGGACGACTTTACCCTGAACCTGGGCTGGACCTACAACAACCTGGACCGCGGCTACTTCCCGACTTCGGGTAACCGCACCACGTTGAA
The DNA here is from genome assembly GCF_052168895.1 of Serratia sp. CY37869. NCBI lineage: Bacteria > Pseudomonadati > Pseudomonadota > Gammaproteobacteria > Enterobacterales > Yersiniaceae > Serratia > Serratia sp. CY37869. Next base: position 30,977 of record NZ_JBJNLU010000003.1, on the reverse strand, counting down.
CGGCAAGGTCACCATTCCGGGCTCGGACAACGAATACTACAAGGTGACGCTGGACAGCGTACAGTACGTGCCGATCAACGACGACCGCACCTGGGTGCTGTTGGGTCGCGGCCGCCTGGGTTACGCGGATGGGCTAGGCGGCAAGGAAATGCCGTTCTACGAGAACTTCTACGCCGGTGGTTCGAGCACCGTGCGTGGCTTCCAGTCCAACACCATTGGTCCGAAGGCGGTGTACTACAACTCCAATTCGTACCAGTGCCAGTTCAACGCCGGCAGCACCACCGATCGTCAGAGCATCTGTGGTTCGGATGACGCGGTGGGCGGTAACGCCATGGCGGTCGCCAGCCTGGAGCTGATCACCCCAACGCCGTTCATCAGCGAGAAATACGCCAACTCGGTGCGCACGTCGCTGTTCATCGATGCCGGTACCGTGTGGGATACCAAGTGGAAGAATACCAACGATACGCTGATGTACGGCGTGCCGGACTACAGCAAGGCCAGCAATATTCGTTCTTCCGCCGGTATCGCGCTGCAGTGGATGTCGCCATTGGGGCCATTGGTGTTCTCTTACGCCAACCCGATCAAGAAATACGAAGGCGACAAGTCCGAACAGTTCCAGTTTAACATCGGTAAGACCTGGTAACGGGTCTCGCCTCTGGGCATAACAGTTATTAAGAATCGCAATGGCCAGGCGCCCGCCGGCAGAGGGAGATGATTCTCATTGTTTGGTGGGACAAGTCTGGCAAATTGTGTACTTCAGTGTCATATGACACAAATGGGTGATGGTAAGGAGTTTATAGTGAAAAAGTGGTTGTGTGCCGCAGGCCTCGGTTTAGCAATGGCTGCTTCAGCTGGCGTTCAGGCAGCAGATAAGATCGCTGTCGTTAACGTCTCCAGCATTTTCCAACAGCTGCCGGCCCGCGAAGCGGTCGCTAAACAGCTGGAAAACGAGTTTAAAGGCCGTGCAAGCGAACTCCAGAACATGGAACGTAGCCTGCAGACCAAAATGCAACGTCTGCAGCGTGACGGCGCTACCATGAAAGCCAGCGACCGCAGCAAGTTGGAAAAAGACGTGATGGCGCAGCGCGAGCAGTTCTCTCAGAAAGCCCAGGCTTTCGAGCAGGACAATCGTCGTCGCCAGATGGAAGAGCGTAACAAGATCCTGAGCCGCATTCAGGACGCGGTGAAATCTGTCGCGAGCAAAGGCGGTTATGACGTGGTGATCGACGCCAACGCCGTTGCCTATGCAGACTCTTCCAAAGATATCACTGCTGACGTGCTGAAACAGGTTAAATAACACATGCTTTCAATTCGACTGGCTGATTTAGCGCAGCAGTTGGATGCACAATTGCACGGTGATGGCGATCTCGTCATCACCGGCATTGCTTCTATGCATTCGGCACAGCCTGGCCAAATCACGTTTTTGTCAAACAGCCGCTATCAAGAGCAGCTGTCTTCCTGCCAGGCAAGCGCCGTGGTGCTTACCGAAGCGGATTTACCACACTGCCGTGCTGCGGCGCTGGTGGTTAAGAACCCTTACCTGACCTATGCGCGCATGGCGCAACTGATGGACACCACGCCGTCGCCGGCTCAGGATATCGCGCCAAGCGCGGTGATCTCGCCTGAAGCGCAGCTGGGGCAGAACGTCGCCATTGGGGCGAACGCGGTGATCGAGTCGGGTGCGGTGCTTGGCGATAACGTGGTTATCGGCCCGGGCTGCTTCATCGGCAAACACGCACGCATCGGCGCGGGAACGCGTCTGTGGGCGAACGTAACGATTTATCATGCGGTCGAAATCGGCCAGCGCTGCCTGATTCAGTCGGGCACCGTGATCGGCGCAGACGGTTTCGGCTATGCGAATGAGCGCGGCGAGTGGATCAAGATCCCTCAGTTGGGCACGGTGATTATCGGCGATCGCGTCGAAATCGGCGCTTGCACCACCATTGACCGCGGCGCTTTGGATAACACCCAAATCGGGAATGGTGTTATCATCGACAACCAATGCCAGATTGCACATAACGTCGTGATTGGCGACAATACCGCCGTCGCCGGCGGTGTGATCATGGCCGGCAGCCTGAAAATCGGCCGCTACTGCCAGATTGGCGGCGCCAGCGTGATCAACGGTCACATGGAAATTGCCGACAAGGTTGTTGTTACCGGAATGGGAATGGTTATGCGACCAATCACCGAACCTGGGGTATACTCTTCGGGCATTCCGTTGCAGCCTAACAAGGTTTGGCGTAAAACCGCTGCGTTGGTAATGAATATCGATGAGATCAGCAAGCGCTTGAAAGCTGTCGAACGTAAAGTCGGAAAAGACTAGTCATTGCCGCCCGCTCTCGCGGGTACAAAACGAAACGCGTTGGTCGTGAGACCAAAAGCGCAAAGAGATGTTAATTTGCGGCCTGCATGATGATCTCCTTTTGGGGTCAGCGCAGGCCGTGTTGTTGATGCCATCAGTTTTTAGAGACAGGAAGAGTATTTTGACTACTGACACTCATACTCTGGATATTGCAGAAATTTTGGATCTGCTTCCTCACCGTTATCCGTTCTTGCTGGTCGACCGCGTCCTCGAGTTTGAAGAGCACAAATATCTGCGTGCGGTGAAGAACGTATCGGTGAATGAACCGTTTTTCCAGGGCCACTTCCCTGGCAAACCGATTTTCCCAGGCGTATTGATCCTGGAAGCCATGGCGCAGGCCACCGGCATCCTGGCGTTTAAAAGCGTCGGCAAACTGGAACCGGGCGAGCTGTATTACTTCGCTGGTATCGATGAAGCTCGCTTCAAGCGCCCTGTGGTGCCAGGCGATCAGATGGTCATGGAAGTCACCTTCGAGAAAACTCGCCGCGGTCTGACTCGCTTCAAAGGCGTGGCGACCGTTGACGGTAAAATTGTCTGCGAAGCAACCATGATGTGTGCCCGCAGCCGGGAGGCTTAATCCGTGATTGACCAAACCGCCTTTATCCATCCTAGCGCGATAGTCGAAGAAGGCGCCGTGATTGGCGCCGGCGTGCATATCGGCCCTTTCTGCTACGTCGGCTCCCAGGTGGAAATCGGCGCCGGCACGGTGCTGAAATCCCACGTGGTGGTGAACGGCATTACCAAGATTGGCCGCGATAACCAGATTTATCAGTTCGCCTCTATCGGCGAAGTGAATCAGGATCTGAAATACGCGGGCGAGCCGACGCGTGTGGAAGTGGGCGATCGCAATCGCATCCGCGAAAGCGTCACCATCCACCGCGGCACCGCGCAGGGCACCGGCCTGACCAAAGTGGGCAACGATAACCTGCTGATGGTCAACGTGCATGTCGCCCACGACTGCGTAGTTGGCAACGCTTGCGTGCTGGCCAACAACGCCACGCTGGCGGGGCATGTGGAAATCGACGATCACGCCATCATCGGCGGCATGACGGCGATCCATCAGTTCTGCATTATCGGCGCGCATGTGATGGTAGGCGGTTGTTCCGGTGTCGCTCAGGATGTGCCTCCGTTCGTCATCGCTCAGGGCAACCACGCTACGCCGTTCGGCGTCAACGCGGTCGGCCTCAAGCGCCGCGGTTTTGACAAGGATGAAATGCAGGCGATCCGCAACGCCTACAAAATCCTGTATCGCAGCGAAAAAACGCTGGATGAAGCGAAAGCGGAAATCGAAGCCCTGGCCAAAGAGCAGCCGGTGGTGCAGCAGTACCTCGATTTCTTCACCCGTTCTACCCGTGGCATCATTCGCTGAGTTATGTCGAATCGTCCATTGACTATCGGATTGGTCGCCGGAGAAACCTCCGGTGACATTCTCGGCGCCGGTTTGATCCGTGCGCTCAAAGCGCAGATCCCTGACGCGCGTTTCGTTGGCGTCGCCGGCCCGCTGATGCAGGCCGAAGGGTGCGAAGCCTGGTACGAAATGGAAGAGCTGGCGGTAATGGGCGTGGTGGAAGTGCTCGAGCGCTTGCCACGCCTGTTGAAGATCCGCAAGGATCTTACCCGCCGCTTCGGTGAGCTGCGGCCGGACGTGTTTGTCGGCATCGACGCGCCGGACTTCAACATCACGCTGGAAGGCCGCCTCAAGCAGCGCGGCATTCGCACCATCCACTATGTCAGCCCTTCAGTGTGGGCCTGGCGACAAAAGCGCGTTTTCAAAATAGGCAAAGCCACCGATTTGGTGCTGGCCTTTCTCCCTTTCGAAAAAGCGTTTTACGATCGTTTCAACGTCCCCTGCCGGTTTATCGGTCACACCATGGCGGACGCCATGCCGCTGCAGCCCGATCGGTTGGCGGCGCGCGCTCAGCTTGGCATCGCTCCGCAGGCGCGCTGTTTGGCCTTGTTGCCGGGCAGCCGCGGCGCCGAAGTCGAGATGCTGAGCGCCGACTTCCTCAAAACCGCGCAGCTGCTGCGCACGCGTTATCCCGAGCTGGAAGTGGTGGTGCCGCTGGTCAACGCCAAACGGCGTGAGCAGTTTGAGCGCATCAAGGCCGAAGTGGCGCCGGATCTGACCGTACACCTGCTGAATGGGCAGGGGCGTGAAGCGATGATCGCCAGCGACGCGGCGCTGCTGGCATCCGGCACGGCGGCGCTGGAATGCATGCTGGCCAAGTGCCCGATGGTCGTGGGCTATCGCATGAAGCCGTTCACTTTCTGGTTGGCGCAGAAGCTGGTGAAAACGCCTTATGTCTCGCTGCCGAATCTGCTGGCGGGGCGGGAGATCGTCACCGAACTGCTGCAGCATGACTGCGTCCCGGACAAACTGGCTGCCGCCGTGATGCCGCTGCTGGAAGAGAGCCCGGAAACCGACGCGCTGAAACAGACTTTCCTTACCTTGCACCAAAGCATCCGTTGCGGTGCGGACGAACAGGCCGCTCAGGCTGTGTTGGAGCTGGCGAAAGCATGATTGAACCCTTTATCTATCCCGCTGCCACGCTGATTGCCGGTGTGGACGAAGTGGGCCGCGGCCCGTTGGTCGGCGCGGTGGTCACCGCCGCCGTGATCCTCGATCCGGCGCGGCCGATCGTCGGGCTGGCGGACTCCAAAAAGCTCAGTGAAAAACGCCGGCTGGCGCTGTATGACGAAATCGTCGCCAAAGCGCTCTCCTGGAGCCTGGGGCGCGCCGAACCGGCGGAAATCGACCAGCTGAACATTTTGCACGCCACCATGTTGGCGATGCAGCGCGCGGTGGCCGGGTTGCATATCGCGCCGGACATGGTTTTAATCGACGGTAACCGTTGCCCGAGCTTGCCGATGCGTTCGCAGGCGGTGGTGAAGGGCGACAGCCGCGTGGCGGAGATCAGCGCGGCGTCCATTCTGGCGAAGGTCACGCGCGATCGCGAAATGGCCGAACTGGACAGCGAGTTCCCGGACTACGGTTTCGCGCAGCATAAAGGCTACCCGACCGCCTTCCACCTGGAGCGGCTGGCCGCGCTGGGCGCCACCGAGCATCATCGCCGCAGCTTCGCGCCGGTGAAAAGGGCGCTCGCGCTGTAGCCTGCGAGCCTGACCGGCTCGACGATAGCATTAACCCGGGCTCAGCACGCTGAGCCCCTTCAATCAGGTATCTGGAGATGGCCGAACCTCGTTTTATTCACCTGCGCGTCCACAGTGACTACTCCATGATTGATGGATTGGCCAAGACGGCGCCGCTGGTGAAAAGAGCCGCCGCGTTAGCCATGCCTGCTCTGGCAATCACCGATTTCACCAACCTGTGCGGGCTGGTGAAGTTCTACGGCAGCGCGCACGGCGCCGGGATCAAACCGATCATCGGCGCGGATTTCCATGTGCAAAGCGAAGTCTTGGGCGACGAACTCGCTCAACTGACGGTGCTGGCCAGCAACAACGAAGGCTACCAGAACCTGACGCTGCTGATTTCCCGCGCCTATCAGCGCGGCTACGGCGCCGCCGGCCCGATCATCGATCGCGACTGGCTGATTGAACATCGCGAAGGGCTGATCCTGCTCTCCGGCGCGCGTCAGGGCGACGTCGGCAAGTTCCTGCTGCGCGGCAACCAGGCGCAGGTGGATCAGTGTCTGGATTTCTACCAGCAATATTTCCCCGACTGCTACTACCTGGAGTTGATCCGCACCGGCCGCCCGGATGAAGAGAACTATCTGCATGCGGCGGTGGCACTGGCCACCGAGCGCGGTTTGCCGGTGGTGGCCACCAACGACGTGCGTTTCCTGGTGGAAGATGACTTCGACGCTCATGAGATCCGCGTCGCCATCCACGACGGCTTTACGCTGGACGATCCCAAGCGGCCGCGCAACTACAGCCCGCAACAATACATGCGCAGCGAAGACGAGATGTGCGAGCTGTTCGCCGACATCCCGGAAGCGCTGCTGAACAGCGTCGAAATCGCCAAGCGCTGTAACGTCACCATTCGCCTCGGCGAGTACTTCCTGCCGCAGTTCCCGACCGGCGATATGAGCACCGAGGACTTCCTGGTACTCAAATCGAAAGAGGGGCTGGAAGAGCGTCTCGAGTTCCTGTTCCCCGATCCTGAAGTGCGCGCGCAGCGCCGCCCGGAATACGACGAGCGTCTGGACGTCGAGCTGAAAGTGATCAACCAGATGGGGTTCCCCGGCTACTTCCTGATCGTGATGGAATTTATCCAGTGGTCGAAGGACAACAACGTGCCGGTGGGCCCAGGGCGAGGCTCCGGCGCCGGTTCGCTGGTGGCCTATGCGTTGAAAATCACCGACCTCGATCCGCTGGAATTCGACCTGCTGTTCGAACGCTTCCTGAACCCGGAACGTGTCTCGATGCCCGACTTCGACGTCGACTTCTGCATGGAGAAACGTGACCAGGTAATCGAGCACGTGGCGGAGATGTACGGCCGCGAAGCGGTATCGCAGATCATCACCTTCGGCACCATGGCGGCGAAAGCGGTTATCCGCGACGTAGGCCGCGTGTTGGGGCACCCGTACGGGTTCGTCGATCGCATCTCCAAACTGGTGCCGCCGGATCCGGGCATGACGCTGGAGAAAGCCTTCGCCGCCGAACCGCAGCTGCCGGAGATTTACGAGGCCGACGAAGAGGTCAAAGCGCTGATCGACATGGCGCGCAAGCTGGAAGGGGTGACGCGCAACGCCGGTAAACACGCCGGTGGCGTGGTGATCGCGCCGACCAAGATCACCGACTTCGCGCCGCTGTACTGCGATGCCGAAGGGAACCACCCGGTGACCCAGTTCGACAAGAACGACGTGGAATACGCCGGGCTGGTGAAGTTCGACTTCCTCGGTCTGCGCACCCTGACCATCATCGACTGGGCGCTGGAGATGATCAACGCCCGGCGCGCCAAGACCGGGCTGGAACCGATCGACATCGCCGCCATCCCGCTCGACGACAAGAAAAGCTTCGACATGCTGCAGCGTTCGGAAACCACGGCGGTGTTCCAGCTTGAATCGCGCGGCATGAAAGATTTGATCAAACGTCTGAAGCCCGACTGCTTCGAAGACATGATCGCACTGGTGGCGCTGTTCCGTCCGGGGCCGCTGCAGTCGGGCATGGTGGATAACTTCATCGACCGCAAACACGGCCGCGAAGAGATCTCCTACCCGGACATTCAGTGGCAGCATGAGTCGCTCAAGCCGGTGCTGGAGCCGACCTACGGCATCATCCTGTATCAGGAACAGGTGATGCAGATTGCCCAGGTGCTGGCCGGCTATACGCTGGGCGGCGCGGACATGCTGCGCCGTGCGATGGGTAAAAAGAACCCGGTCGAAATGGCCAAGCAGCGCGGCGGCTTTGAAGACGGCGCCAAAGCGCGCGGCATCGACGGCGAACTGTCGGTGAAAATCTTCGACCTGGTGGAGAAATTCGCCGGTTATGGCTTCAACAAATCGCACTCCGCCGCCTACGCGCTGGTGTCGTACCAGACGCTGTGGCTGAAGGCGCACTATCCGGCCGAGTTTATGGCGGCGGTGATGACCGCCGATATGGACAACACCGACAAAGTGGTGGGTCTGGTGGACGAATGCTGGCGCATGGGGCTGAAGATCCTGCCGCCGGACATCAACAGCGGCCTGTATCACTTCCACGTCAACGACGACGGCGAGATCGTTTACGGCATCGGCGCCATCAAGGGCGTGGGGGAAGGGCCGATCGAAGCCATTATCGAAGCGCGCAACAGCGGCGAGCAAGGTTATTTCAAAGACCTGTTCGATCTCTGCGCGCGCTCCGACATCAAGAAACTGAACCGCCGCATTCTGGAAAAACTGATCATGTCCGGGGCGTTCGATCGCCTTGGGCCACACCGCGCCGCGCTGATGAATTCGCTCGGCGACGCGTTGAAAGCGGCGGATCAGCATGCGAAAGCCGAAGCTATCGGCCAGGTGGACATGTTTGGCGTGCTGGCGGAAGCGCCGGAGCAGGTGGAGCAATCCTACGCCAACATCGCGCCCTGGCCGGAGCAGGTGGTGTTGGACGGTGAACGGGAAACGCTGGGGCTGTACCTGACCGGCCACCCGATCACCCAATACCTCAAGGAGATCGAACGTTACGCCGGTGGCCAGCGTTTGAAAGACATGCACCCGACGGATCGGGGCAAAATGACCACCGCCGTCGGGTTGGTGGTCGCCGCGCGGGTGATGGTGACCAAGCGCGGCAACCGCATCGGCATCTGTACGCTGGATGACCGTTCGGGCCGTCTGGAAGTGATGCTATTCACCGAAGCGTTAGAAAAATACCAGCATTTGTTGGAAAAAGACCGTATCCTTATCGCCAGTGGACAGGTCAGCTTTGATGACTTTAGCGGCGGGCTTAAAATGATGGCCCGCGAGGTAATGGACATCAGTGAAGCCCGGGAAAAATACGCTCGCGGGCTTGCTATCTCGCTGACTGACAGGCAAATTGATGACCAGCTTTTGAACCGTCTCCGTCAGTCGTTGGAACCCCATCGCTCGGGGACGATTCCAGTGCATCTCTACTATCAACGGGAAGATGCGCGAGCCAAGCTGCGTTTTGGCGCAACCTGGCGCGTGACGCCCACCGACCGCTTGTTGATAGACTTGCGGACGTTGGTAGGCAATGAGCAGGTGGACTTGGAATTTGACTAAAATAGGAATGCTATGAGTCTGAATTTTCTTGATTTTGAACAGCCGATTGCAGAGCTGGAAGCGAAAATTGACTCGCTGACTGCAGTCAGCCGTCAAGACGAAAAATTAGATATTAATCTGGACGAAGAGGTTCAGCGCCTGCGTGAAAAGAGCGTTGAGCTGACGCGCAAGATTTTTGCCGATCTTGGGGCCTGGCAGATTGCCCAATTGGCACGCCACCCGCGCCGTCCTTATACCCTGGATTATATCAAACACATCTTTACCGACTTCGAAGAGTTGGCGGGCGATCGCGCTTACGCCGACGACAAAGCGATCGTCGGGGGGATTGCGCGTCTGGATGGCCGCCCGGTGATGATCATCGGGCACCAGAAAGGCCGTGAGACCAAAGAGAAGATCCGCCGCAACTTCGGCATGCCGGCGCCGGAAGGCTACCGCAAGGCGCTGCGCCTGATGGAAATGGCCGCCCGCTTCAAAATGCCGATCATCACCTTTATCGATACCCCGGGCGCTTATCCGGGCGTGGGCGCGGAAGAACGCGGCCAGTCGGAAGCCATCGCGCGCAACCTGCGTGAGATGTCGCGCCTGAACGTACCGGTCATCTGCACCGTCATCGGTGAAGGCGGCTCGGGTGGCGCGCTGGCGATCGGCGTGGGCGACAAGGTGAACATGCTGCAGTACAGCACCTACTCGGTGATTTCGCCGGAAGGCTGCGCCTCCATCCTGTGGAAGAGCGCCGACAAGGCGCCGCTGGCCGCGGAAGCGATGGGCATCACAGCGCCGCGTCTGAAAGAGCTGAAGCTGATCGACTCGGTGATCCCGGAGCCGCTGGGTTCCGCGCACCGCGACGTGCCGGCGATGGCCGCCGCGCTGAAAGCGCAGCTGCTGGCCGATCTGAAAGATCTGGATGGCCTGAACGACGAAGAGTTGCTCAACCGCCGTTACCAGCGTCTGATGAACTACGGCTACTGCTGAGTTGCGATCTTCACGGTAATAAACCGCCTTCGGGCGGTTTTTTTTTGGCTACACACCGCCGGATTTTCGTGGTGTTATAGAGACTTGGCCGTTAACTGACAGGAGCTGCCGATGAATATCATCGCCATCATGGGCCCGACGGGCGTCTACTACAAAGATGAGCCGATCCGCGAGCTCCACGCGGCGCTGGGCGCGATGGGATTCCAGCTGGTATACCCCAAAAACAGCGGTGACCTGCTTAAGCTGATCGAAGCCAATGCCCGCATCTGCGGCGTGATCTTCGACTGGGACGATTACAGCCTGGAGCTGTGCAGCGAGATCAACGAGCTGAACGAATACCTGCCGCTGTACGCCTTTATCAATACCCACTCCACCTTCGACGTCAGCCTGCATGAAATGCGCATGGTGCTCTATTTCTTCGAGTATGGCCTGAATGCGGCGGACGATATCGCGCAGCGCATCCAGCAATACACGGCGGAATACATCGACACCATTACGCCGCCGCTGACCAAGGCGCTGTTCAACTACGTGCGCGAAGGAAAGTACACCTTTTGCACGCCGGGCCACATGGCCGGCACCGCGTTCCAGAAAAGCCCGGTGGGCTGCCTGTTCTATGACTTCTTCGGCGCCAATACCCTGAAGGCCGACATCTCGATTTCGGTCACCGAGCTCGGGTCGCTGCTGGATCACACCGGCCCGCATCTGGAGGCCGAAGAGTACATCGCGCGCACCTTCAATGCCGAGCAGAGCTATCTGGTCACCAACGGCACCTCCACCGCCAACAAGATCGTCGGCATGTATTCAGCGCCGGCGGGCAGCACGGTGCTGATCGACCGCAACTGCCACAAATCGCTGTGCCACCTGCTGATGATGAGCGATATCGTGCCGATCTATTTGCGCCCGCTGCGCAACGCCTACGGCATCCTCGGCGGCATTCCGCAGCGCGAGTTTACCCGCGCCAGCATCGCCGCCCGGGTGCAGGAGACCCCGAACGCCACCTGGCCGGTGCATGCGGTGATCACCAATTCCACCTATGACGGCCTGCTGTACAACACCGACTACATCAAGCAGACGCTGGAGGTGCCGTCGATCCACTTCGACTCCGCCTGGGTGCCTTACACCAACTTCCACCCGATTTACGACGGCAAGAGCGGCATGAGCGGCGATCGGGTGCCCGGCAAGGTTTTCTACGAAACCCAATCCACCCACAAGCTGCTGGCGGCCTTCTCGCAGGCCTCGATGATTCATATCAAGGGCGACTACGACGAGAGCACCTTCAACGAAGCCTACATGATGCACACCACCACTTCGCCGCACTACGGCATCGTGGCGTCGATGGAGACCGCCGCCGCCATGCTGCGCGGCAATCCGGGGCGCCGCTTGATCAACCGTTCGGTGGAGCGCGCGCTGCATTTTCGCCGTGAAGTGCAGCGGCTGCGCGAGGAAAGCGACAGCTGGTTCTTCGATATCTGGCAGCCGGAAGAGATCGATGAAGCGCAGTGCTGGCCGCTGGATCCGGACGATAACTGGCACGGTTTCGGCCAGACCGATCGCGATCATATGTATCTCGATCCGATCAAGGTGACGATCCTGACGCCGGGCATGAATGAGCTGGGGGCGCTGGAGGAAGAGGGGATCCCGGCGGCGCTGGTGGCGAAGTACCTCGACGAGCGCGGCATCGTGGTGGAGAAGACCGGGCCGTACAACCTGCTGTTCCTGTTCAGCATCGGCATCGATAAAACCAAGGCGATGAGCCTGCTGCGCGGCCTGACCGACTTCAAGCGCGCCTACGATCTCAACCTGCGGGTGAAGAACATGCTGCCGGATCTGTACGCCGAGGATCCGGATTTCTATCGCCATATGCGCATCCAGGAGCTGGCCGCCGGTATTCATCGCCTGATCTGCCAACACGATCTGCCGCGCCTGATGCAGCGGGCGTTTGACGTGCTGCCGGAAATGAAGCTGACGCCGCACCAGATGTTCCAGGAGCAGGTGCGCGGCAATGTGGAAACCTGCGAGCTGGATCAGTTGGTGGGCAAAGTGGCGGCCAATATGATCCTGCCTTATCCGCCGGGCGTGCCGCTGGTGATGCCGGGGGAAATGATCACCGAAGAGAGCCGGGCGGTGCTCGATTTCCTGCTGATGCTGTGCTCGATCGGCGAGCGCTATCCCGGTTTTGAAACCGATATCCACGGCGCCAAGCTGACGGAGGACGGACGCTATCTGGTGAAGGTGCTGAAAGCCCCGCAGCCATAAGGCCATAATGCGCCCGGCGGTTTGGAAAGATGCGCCGGGCTTCCTCATTGACGGCCTCATCGCCGCCGGATACCGTGCACCATCAGAATGAACAGGAGAGGGTTTCTATGCTGGCATTACGTCAGGTGCATCACATCGCGATCATTGGCGCGGACTACACCGCCAGTAAGCATTTCTATTGCGACATTCTCGGCTTTACCCTGCTGAGTGAAGTTTACCGCGAGGAGCGTGACTCCTGGAAAGCGGATCTGGCGCTCAACGGGCAATACACCCTCGAGCTGTTTTCTTTCCCTTCGCCGCCGGCCCGCGTCAGCCGCCCGGAGGCTTGCGGCCTGCGCCATCTGGCGTTCAGCGTTGACGATATAGACCAAGCCATCGCCCATCTGCAGGCGGCCGGCGTCGCCTGCGAACCGGTACGCGTCGATCCTTATACTCAATCTCGTTTTACCTTTTTCAGCGATCCCGATGGTTTACCGTTAGAATTATACGAGAGTTAACGGCTTAATCGCCTCCCGGCGGCCACAGCCGGGGGCGATTATGCTATGATCGCGCCCTTGCCCCACATGCCTACAGAGTTATTTCCGCCATGCAAGAGCCTGCTTTTCGCGTCGGGGAGTGGCTGGTTACCCCTGCCGACAACACCATCAGCCGTGACGGCCGCCAGAAAACGCTGGAACCGCGCCTGATCGACATGCTGTGCTATTTCGCCCGGCACCCCGATGTGGTGTTGAGCCGCGACGAGCTGATCGATAGCGTTTGGAAGCGCAATATCGTCACTAATCACGTGGTGACCCAATGCATTTCAGAACTGCGCAAATACCTGAAAGACGGCGACAGCGACAGTCCGGAATACATTATCACCGTGCCTAAGCGCGGGTATAAGTTGGCGGCTTCGGTGATCTGGTGTGAAGACGGGGAGTCGCAGCCCGCCCCTGCGCCGGCGCCGCAGATTGCGGTGATCATGCATGAGCCGGAAGACGGCAGCGATGATGAAGACGATACGCCGTACGTGCCGCCGAGCCGGACCCGAACGCCGGTTGCCGCGCCCGGCGAAAAGCAGCCGCGCTTTTATCGCCGCTCGACGTTCTGGGTGTGGCTGGCGTTTCTGGCGGCGCTCAGCGTCTGCGTGGCGTTTGTCGGCATCGCCACGTTGTCGCAACGCGTGCCGGTATCGACCATGCCGGTGCTGCTTAACCCGCGCGATATCGATATCCGCATTCAGGGCGGCGAGAGCTGCAGCAACTGGATGCCGCAGCTCTCCTATGTGGTGGGCGTCAGCGAGCTGATCACCGATTCGCTCAACACCTACTCGACCTTCCTGGTGCACGACCAAACCAATTACAACTATTCCGGCCCCAGCAACTCGGGCAAGTCGCTGTATATCGAGTTCGTTAATCAGCGCCACTACCGCGCCCAGCAGTGTTTCCTGTCCGTACGGCTGGTGGATAACGCCGACAGCTCAATCATGTTGGACAAGCGTTACTTCATTACCGCCGATAACCAGCTGAAGATCCAAAGCGACTTCCTCGCCAGCCTGTCCGCCGCGCTGAAACAGCCCTGGCCGCCGCAGCTGGAACAGCGTCTGGCGCAGCTGCTGCCGGACAACGGGCCGCTGCTGCAGCGCTTCTACCAGGCGCATCAATTGTTGATCCATGGCGACGCTGATTCGTTGACTCGCGCCAGCGCGCAGCTGAGCGAGCTGATTAAAAGCGCGCCGAATTTCCACTACCTGCTGGCGGAAAAAGCGCTGGTGGATGTGCTGCGCAACTCTTATCAACCGTTCGACAGCCAGGGGCTGGCGCAATTGCGCGCCGATATCAGCCATCTGGCGACGATCCCCGAATTGAAAAATACGCCGATCGTGCAGCAAGTTCTGGCGGTTGATGCGCTGGCGCAGGGACGCATTGACGATGCGCACCGGGCGATCGAGCTGGGGATTGAGTTGCAAATGTCGTGGCTGAATTATGTGCTGCTGGGCAAAGTGTATGAAATGCAGGGGCAGAATCATTTGGCGGCGGATTCTTATATTACCGCGTTCAACCTGCGCCCCGGTGAAGATACCTTGCATTGGATCACCAATGGCGTATTCCAGACGTCATTGACCAACGTGGTGCCTTATTTAAATAACTATCAGCGCCAATAATTCACCAGAACCACGCCGCCATTATTCTCAGGGAATTCCGGCGGCGTTATTTATTGGTGAAGACATGTTGCGCCATTGTGTTATTTTGCTGCGCAATATCGTTCCTTTTCTGCCGTTTGTTATTCGTGATTAACCTGGTTATTATCCTGTTTTTTAACGATGTTTATCTTTTCTTTAGCTTACCTTTTTATCTTGATGTGTTAATCAAAAACCTCAGATTATCATTTGTATGATCATGAGCGTAATCTCACTTTATCTTTAGGACTTTATTTCTGCCGATGGTTAGCATCCTGACTATCAAGCCGGCTCATTAAAATCTTTTATTTATGGGTGTGGCTTATAAGAAACGTAAATCAGGAGAAACTGACCATGGCTTCACCCAAGAAAATAGGGCTTATTGCCTGCACCGGCGTAGTCGCCGGTAATATGATGGGGAGCGGGATTGCCTTATTGCCCGCCAACCTGGCGAGTCTCGGATCCATCGCCATTTGGGGATGGGTGATCTCGATTATCGGGGCGATGTCGCTGGCCTACGTGTACGCCCGCCTCGCGACCAAAAACCCGCAGCAGGGCGGCCCTATCGCCTACGCCGGTGAAATTTCCCCGGCGTTCGGCTTCCAGACCGGCGTGCTTTATTACCATGCCAACTGGATCGGCAACCTGGCCATCGGCATTACCGCCGTTTCTTATCTCTCCACCTTCTTCCCGGCGTTGAACAACCCGGTGCCTGCCGGCATCGCCTGTATCGCCATCGTGTGGATCTTCACCTTCGTCAACATGCTGGGCGGGACCTGGGTCAGCCGCTTGACCACCCTGGGCCTGGTGCTGGTGCTGATCCCGGTGATCGTAACCGCCACCCTCGGCTGGCACTGGTTTGACGCCGCCACCTACCAGGCTAACTGGAATACCTCCGGCACCACCGACAGCCATGCGGTCATCAAAAGTATTCTGCTGTGCCTGTGGGCGTTCATCGGCGTGGAATCCGCGGCGGTCAGCACCGGCATGGTGAAAAACCCGAAACGCACCGTGCCGCTGGCGACCATGCTTGGCACCGGCCTGGCGGGCATCATCTACATCGCCGCCACCCAAGTGATCAGCGGCATGTTCCCGGCGTCTGAAATGGCCGCCAGCGGCGCGCCGTTCGCCATCAGCGCCTCGGCGATTATGGGCAACTGGGCGGCACCGATGGTTTCCGCGTTCACCGCCTTTGCCTGCCTGACCTCGCTCGGGTCATGGATGATGCTGGTCGGCCAGGCCGGGGTGCGCGCCGCCAACGACGGCAACTTCCCGAAAGTGTACGGCGAGCTGGATAAAAACGGCATTCCGAAAAAAGGCCTGCTGCTCGCGAGCTGCAAAATGACCGCGCTGATGGTGCTGATCACCCTGATGAGCTCCGCCGGCGGCAAGGCTTCCGATCTGTTCGGCGAGCTGACCGGCATCGCGGTGCTGCTGACCATGCTGCCTTACTTCTACTCCTGCGTAGACCTGATTCGCTTCGAAGGGGTCAACGTGCGCAACCTGCTGAGCCTGATCGCTTCGGTGTGCGGCTGCGGCTTCTGCTTCATCGCGCTGATGGGCGCCAACTCTTTCGAACTGTCCGGCACCTTTATCATCAGCCTGATTATCCTGATGTTCTACGCCCGGAAAATGAATACCCGCCAGGCTGCCAATGCAGCGGCGGTCGATGAAAACACCACGGCCAAAGCGCACTGATTCGCGTCCGCTGACCGACTGAATTTACCCAGCCCCTTTCTTTCCGACCTGTCAGCCGCGACGGGAAGGGGCTTGCTTTGCCAGGAGAAATGCATATGAACGTTATCGCCATCATGAATCACATGGGTGTCTACTTCAAAGAAGAGCCTATCCGTGAACTGCATCAGGCGCTGGAAAGTCTGGATTTCCGCATCGTTTACCCTAACGATCGCGAAGACCTGCTGAAACTGATCGAGAACAACGCCCGTCTGTGCGGGGTGATCTTCGACTGGGACAAATACAATCTGGAGCTGTGCGAAGAGATCAGCCAACTGAACGAATACATGCCGCTGTACGCATTCGCCAACACCTATTCCACGTTGGACGTCAGCCTGAACGATCTGCGCATGCAGGTGCGCTTCTTCGAGTATGCGCTCGGCGCGGCAACCGACATCGCCGCCAAGATCAAACAGAACACCGACGAGTATATCGACACCATCCTGCCGCCGTTGACCAAGGCGCTGTTCAAATACGTGCGCGAAGGCAAATACACTTTCTGTACGCCGGGCCACATGGGCGGCACAGCCTTCCAGAAAAGCCCGGTGGGCAGCCTGTTCTACGATTTCTTCGGCCCGAACACCATGAAGTCGGATATCTCGATTTCGGTGTCCGAGCTTGGGTCGCTGCTGGATCACTCCGGCCCGCACAAAGAGGCGGAAGAGTACATTTCCCGCGTGTTCAACGCCGAGCGCAGCTACATGGTGACCAACGGCACCTCCACCGCCAACAAGATCGTCGGCATGTATTCGGCGCCGGCGGGCAGCACGGTGCTGATTGACCGTAACTGCCACAAGTCGCTGACTCACCTGATGATGATGAGCGACATCACGCCGATCTACTTCCGCCCGACCCGCAATGCCTACGGCATCCTCGGCGGCATTCCGCAGAGCGAGTTCCAGCGCGCCACCATCGCCAACCGCGTGAAGGAGACCCCGAACGCCACCTGGCCGGTGCATGCGGTGATCACCAACTCCACCTATGACGGCCTGCTGTACAACACCGACTTTATCAAGAACACTCTGGACGTGAAGTCGATTCATTTCGACTCCGCCTGGGTGCCTTACACCAACTTCCATCCGATCTATAAAGGCAAGTGCGGCATGAGCGGCGGCCGCGTGGAGGGCAAGGTGATCTACGAAACCCAGTCCACCCACAAACTGCTGGCGGCCTTCTCGCAGGCTTCGATGATTCATGTGAAGGGCGATATCAACGAAGAGACCTTCAACGAAGCCTACATGATGCACACCACCACTTCGCCGCACTACGGCATCGTGGCGTCGACCGAAACCGCCGCGGCGATGATGAAAGGCAACGCCGGCAAGCGCCTGATCAACGGCTCTATCGAGCGCGCGATCAAGTTCCGCAAAGAGATCAAACGCCTGAAAGTCGAGTCCGACGGCTGGTTCTTCGACGTCTGGCAGCCGGAGCATATCGATGAGCCGGAATGCTGGCCGCTGCGCTCCGACAGCGCCTGGCACGGTTTCAAGAACATCGACAACGAACACATGTATCTGGACCCGATCAAGGTCACTATCCTGACCCCGGGGATGAGCAAGGAAGGCGAGATGCAGCCGTTCGGCATCCCGGCCAGCATCGTGGCGAAATACCTCGACGAACGCGGCATCATCGTCGAGAAAACCGGGCCTTACAACCTGCTGTTCCTGTTCAGCATCGGCATCGATAAAACCAAGGCGCTCAGCCTGCTGCGCGCGATGACCGACTTCAAACGCTCGTTCGACCTGAACCTGCGGGTGAAAAACATGCTGCCTTCGCTGTATCAGGAAGCGCCTGATTTCTATGAAAACATGCGCATTCAGGATCTGGCGCAGAACATTCACCGCCTGGTGGAGCAACACAACTTGCCGGACCTGATGTACCGCGCGTTCGAAGTGCTGCCAACCATGGTGATGAATCCGTACCAGGCGTTCCAGAAAGAGCTGCACGGCGAAGTGGAAGAGGTCTATCTGGAAGAGATGGTCGGTAAGGTCAATGCCAACATGATCCTCCCATACCCACCGGGCGTGCCGCTGGTGATGCCGGGCGAGATGCTGACCGAAGAGAGCCGGCCGGTGCTGGAGTTCCTGCAGATGCTGTGCGAAATCGGCGCGCATTATCCGGGCTTTGAAACCGACATTCACGGCGCCTATCGCCAGGCGGACGGACGTTATCGGGTGAAAGTGCTGAAGGCGAAATAACCGCAGCCAATAAGAGGGGAGGCGCTCGCGCTTCCCCTTTGTCGTTCACCGACTGATGGGAGACCACCATGAAAACACCCTCACAGCCGCGCGCAATCTACTATGTCGTAGCGATACAAATTTGGGAATATTTCAGCTTTTACGGCATGCGTGCGTTATTGATCCTCTATCTGACCCACCAACTCGGCTATACCGACAGCCACGCCATCGATCTCTACAGCGCTTACGCTTCGTTAGTTTACGTCACTCCTATTCTTGGCGGCTGGCTCGCCGACCGCCTGCTGGGCAACCGCGTCGCGGTGATCGCCGGCGCGGCGCTGATGACCCTGGGGCATATCGTGCTCGGCCTGAGCGCGGTCTCCGCCCAGTCGCTCTATCTGGCGCTGGCGATCATCATCTGCGGCTACGGCCTGTTCAAATCCAATATCAGCTGCCTGCTGGGCGAGCTGTATCCGGCGCAGGACTCGCGCCGCGAAGGGGGCTTCTCACTGCTGTACGCCGCCGGCAACGTCGGATCTATTCTGGCGCCGATCGCCTGCGGGTTGGCGGCCGAGCGCTATGGCTGGCACGTCGGCTTTGCGTTGGCCGGGATCGGCATGTTCGCCGGTCTGGTGATTTTTCTGCTGGGCGGACGCCATTTCCGCCACACGCGCGGCGTGAATGCACCGCTGATGCGCGCCAGGAGCCTGGGCCTGCCGCACTGGGGATGGCTGCTGGCGGCGCTGCTGGCGTCGCCGCTGTTCTTCACGCTGCTGTTTGAACGCGGCTGGGCCGGCTATTTGCTCGGGTTGGTGTGCGTGGCGGCGGTGGCGCTGGTGGCGCGCATTATGCTGCGTGCGGATGCCGGCCAGCGCCGGGGGCTGTGGCAGATCATCGTACTGATGCTGCTGGGCACGCTGTTCTGGGCTTTTGCCCAGCAGGGCGGCAGCTCCATCAGCCTGTTTATCGATCATTTCGTTGACCGGCGCTGGTTTGGCTGGACGGTGCCGACCGCGCTGTTCCAGTCGGTTAACGCCTGCGCGGTGATGCTGGGTGGCGTGGCGCTGGCCTGGCTGGCGAGCGGCGATGGCGATCGCACGCTGCGCATCTGGTGCAAGTTCGCCTTCGGTCTGCTGTTGATCGGCGTCGGCTTTACGCTGATGGCGCTCAATACGCGGCTGCACGGGCCGGGATCAATGGGGCTGATGATCGCCGGTTTGGCGGTGATGGGCTTTGCCGAACTGTTTATCGATCCGGTGGCGATGGCGCAGATCACCCGGCTGAATATCCCCGGCGCCACCGGCGTGTTGACCGGCATCTATATGTTGGCGACCGGTTCGATCGCCAACTATCTGGCGGGCATTATCGCCAATCAGACCGCCGAGGATCACATCGAAGGGGCGGCGATGCAGGCGTATGGCCGCATTTTCGCCCAGATCGGCTGGGGAGCGACCGGATGTGCGCTGGCGGTGATCGCGGTGCTGGGCGGCTGGTGGCTGCTGACGCGACGCCAGGCCCGGACGGTTAATGCTTGATTGATGGCGGTAGGCGGGGTTAACGTGCAGCTATGTAGAAGTGACAAAGCCTACCGATGGATACTGATCAATTAACGACGCAGGTGGCGGACCAGCTGGGCGCGCAGCAGCGGCTGCTGGTGGCGTTTAGCGGCGGCCTGGATTCCAGCGTGCTGCTGCATCTGCTGGCGGCGTTGCGCCGCCAACGTCCGGCGCTGCAGCTACGTGCGCTGCACGTGCACCATGGCCTGAGCGCCTTTGCCGACCGTTGGGTTGAGCATTGCCGCAGCCGGTGTGCCGAGTGGCGGATCCCGCTGACGGTGACGCACGTGCAGGTGGATGCCCGCCAGGGCGGCATCGAAGCGGCGGCGCGTGCGGCGCGCTATGCCGCTTTCAGCGCAGCATTGGCGGAGGACGAAGCGCTGCTCACCGCCCAACACCTTGACGATCAAAGCGAAACCTTCCTGTTGGCGCTCAAGCGCGGCAGCGGGCCGGCGGGATTGTCGGCGATGGCGGCGCGCGCCACGCTGGGCGAGCACCTGCTGTTGCGGCCGCTGCTGGGCTGCTCGCGTCAAACGCTGGAAAATTACGCGCAACGCCACGCCTTAACCTGGATAGACGACGACAGCAATCAGGACACGCGCTTCGATCGCAATTTCCTGCGGTTGCAGGTGTTGCCGCAGCTCAATCAACGTTGGCCGCACTTCGCTTCGGCGGTGGCGCGCAGCGCCAGCCTGTGCGCCGAACAGGAACAATTGTTGGACGAGCTGCTGGCGGAACCGCTGCAAAGCCTGTTGGCGGCGGATCGCTCATTGGCGATCGACGGTTTGACGGCCTGTTCGCCGGTGCGGCGCTTCGCTCTGTTGCGGCGCTGGATCGCATTGTTCAACGTTACCATGCCGGCGCGTGAGCAGTTGCAGCGTCTGTGGGAGGAG
Source organism: Serratia sp. CY37869 (assembly GCF_052168895.1). Classification (NCBI taxonomy): domain Bacteria; kingdom Pseudomonadati; phylum Pseudomonadota; class Gammaproteobacteria; order Enterobacterales; family Yersiniaceae; genus Serratia; species Serratia sp. CY37869. The sequence goes on along the minus strand of NZ_JBJNLU010000003.1, from coordinate 10,192 downwards.
GTGGCGCTCAGCCGGGAAGATGCCGAACCGCAGCTGCAGCTCGGCGCCTATCAGATCCGCCGCTTCCGAGGCCGATTGCACCTGTTGCCGCCGCTGGCGGCACTGCGCGATGTGCGTCTGCCCTGGCAGCCTGACCTGCCGCTGACGTTGCCGGACGGGATGGGGCAGTTGGTTGCCGGTGAGGGCGATCTGGCGCTGCGCGCGCCGCTGCCATCGCAGCAGATTAGCATTCGTTTCGGCGGCGTGCAGGGCGCGGTGCGCATCGTGGGGCGCGCCCATTCGCGGCCGATAAAAAAACTGTGGCAGGAGCTGGGTATTCCTCCCTGGCAGCGTGAACGCATCCCGTTGATTTATTATGATGAGCAGCTGATCGCCGCGCTGGGCGTATTCGTCTGTGAGGCGGGGCAGGTGCCGGAAGGCGAACGCCCGTGGCGGCTGCGCTGGGAAAAAAATCATAATCGTGAGGAGCAATGATGAAGTTTGTGGAAATCGCGCTGTTGGCCGCCGGCCTGTTCAGCCTGCCGGCGTTGGCGGCGGGGGATGCGGCCGCCGGTCAGGCCAAAGCCGCCGCGTGCGCGGCCTGCCACGGCGCGCAGGGCAAGGTGACGGTGCCGATGTACCCGAATCTGGCCGGGCAAAACGCCATGTACCTGCAGCACGCGTTGCAGGCGTACAAGAAAGGGGAACGCAACGGCGGCCAGGCCGAGGTGATGAAAGCCTATGTGTCGGGATTGTCGGATGACGATATCGCCGATCTGGCGGCTTATTACGCCAGCCTGAAGCCCTAAATGACGAGGGCAGCCGTTGGGCTGCCCTGTTGGGATGGGGTTACCGCTGCTCAGTCCGACAGACTGACGACCACGGTACCGATTTCCGGATGACTGAAACTGCTGATATGGTCCAGACGCAGGTCGCGCTGCTGGCCGTTCTGTTCGATGGTCAGATACTCAACGCGTTTCTTTTGCAGCAGGTCGATCGCCTTGGCCTCGATCACTTCTCCGTCGCGTAACTCCAGCTTCAGAATAAGTTTATGCTGACAGGCGAGTTCCAGGTTGTCGTAGTCATCGCAATTGATGGGTTGGTACTCATCATTCATCAACATAGTCGCTCACCAATAAGTTAGCGGCGGCAAAGGCCGCCTGTTCCCTAACGGAGGACGGTAGCGCGTGGTTCGCTGCGACATCGTCCAATGCCTTTAACGCACAAGCCAGCGCATCAGGCACGTAGCCAAGATCTCCACTGCCAATCTCGGCGTAAGTACGGCGTACTAACTCACAGTATTGTTGCACAGTTTCCTCCCTTAAGAACCTCTGCATCATCAAGACTACTATCGCGATGAGGCGCAGACTCTCGGAGTTTTATCCTATCCTAGACGACTATAGCACAGCTGTTATGGAGTTATCAGCACCCCGGCACGCCTTTCGCACTGCCGCAGCCTGGCCGCGCTGGCGGGGTTTGGCCCTGATCAAGTACACTGTCGCCGGATAATAACGAGGTCACCCATGGCGCTGAAAGCAACCATTTATAAAGCCGCGGTCAATATTGCTGATATGGATCGTCACTTCTACCACGACGCCACGCTGACGCTGGCGCAACACCCGTCCGAAAATGAGCAACGCATGATGCTGCGCCTGTTGGCCTGGATCTGCCACGCCGACGAGCGGCTGGTGTTCACCAAAGGGCTGAGCGCCGACGACGAGCCGGAGATCTGGCAGCGCAACGACCACAACGGGCTGGAAATGTGGATCGAGATGGGATTGCCCGACGAGAAACGCATCCGCAAGGCCTGCAACCAGTCGCCGCGCGTGGTCTTGTACGCTTACGGCGAGCGCGCCGCGCACGTTTGGTGGCAGGCGATGCAGGGAAAAGTGGCCGGCTACAAGAACCTGAGCGTGCGCTTCCTCGATGACGAACAGCTGGCGCGCCTGACGGCGCTGGCCAGCCGCACCATGACGCTACAGGCAACGCTGCAGGAGGGAACTATTTGGCTGTCTGATGCTCAGAATAGTCTGGAAATCCAGTTTGCCGAGTGGCAGCAGGCACAGGTGTGACCGGTGCTGGAACTGTCAAGAAACGTAGCCATACCGGATAATGAGCTGGAATTGACGGCGATCCGCGCGCAGGGCGCGGGTGGCCAGCACGTGAACAAAACCTCAACGGCGATCCATTTGCGCTTTGACATCCGGGCATCCAGCCTGCCAGAGTATTATAAGGAAAGGCTGCTGGCGCTGAATCATCATCTCATTACCGCTGATGGCGTAGTGATTATCAAGGCGCAAGAGTATCGCAGTCAGGAATTGAATCGCGAAGCGGCGTTGGCCAGATTGGTCGCACTGATTCAGCAGGCGATGGTGGTGGAAAAAATGCGCAAGGCGACCAAGCCGACCAAAGGGGCAAAATTGCGCCGTTTGGAAGGCAAGGCGCGTAAGGGCGCCACCAAGGCGCTGCGTGGCAAGGTTCGCACTTAGGAATACATGAACACAGTAGGAGAATAACTGTGAAGAAAATTACGGTAGCCCTGTTCTTGGCGGCAGGCGCACTCTCGTTGTTGGGATGCAACAATCATTATCAACCGAAGGAACAACCGCTGCAGGCGATGCCGCAGAGTTATCAAGGGCTGTTGCCTTGCGCCGATTGCGGCGGGCTGGATACGGCGCTGTTCCTGGATGAGGACGGCACCTTTGTGCTGCAGGAAACTTATCGCGGCACCAAAGACGGCGATCAGACCTTCGCCGACTACGGCAAATGGGCGCGCACCGCGGATAAGCTGGTGCTGACTGACAGCACCGGGGAAAAACGCTACTTCCGCCCGGTGGGCAAGAGTCTTGAGATGCTGGATCGCAGCGGCGCGCCGATCGCCTCCAAGCTGAATTATCGTCTGGAGCCGGTCGAGAAGCCATTGCCTAAAACGCCGATGGTGATGAAAGGCAGCTACACCTATATGGCCGACGCGGCGGTGTTCAAAGATTGCGCCACCGGCATCACGTTCCCGGTGGATAACAACATCGCGCTGGAGCAAGGTTACGCCAAAGCCAATAAGAATGCCGGTGAGCCGGTGTTTCTGACTTTCAACGCGCACTTCAGCGTGCAGCCGTCGATGGAAGAGGGGCAGATAGAGAAGGCGGTGGTGCCGGACGGTAAAATCGCTTTCGACCGCAGTAAAAGCTGCAGCAACAACTAACTTCCCCTGTCCCCATGGACATAAAAAAACCCGCCTAGGCGGGTTTTTTATTCGCTGATGGGCGGTGTTCAGCGTTTGATCTGGCCCAGCAGGAAATCAACGATTTCACCGGTTTTGATCATTTGCTTCTCGCCGACGCGGCGGTTTTTGTACTCGATCTCTTCGTTGTCGAGGTTACGGTCGCCGATAACGATAGAGTGCGGCACGCCGATCAGCTCCATATCCGCGAACATCACGCCCGGGCGCTCTTTGCGGTCATCGAGGATCACGTCGATGCCGTGGGAGCGCAGGGTGTTGTACAGCTCTTCGGCCAGCGCCTGCACGCGGAACGACTTGTGCATGTTCATCGGCAGAATAGCGACCTGGAACGGCGCGATGGCGTCCGGCCAGATAATGCCGCGTTCGTCGTGGTTCTGCTCGATGGCGGCGGCCACGACGCGCGTCACCCCGATGCCGTAGCAACCCATGGTCAGCACCTGGTTGCGGCCGTCTTCACCCTGTACGGTCGCTTTCATCGCTTCCGAATACTTGGTGCCGAGCTGGAAGATATGGCCCACTTCGATGCCGCGTTTGATCAGCAGCGTGCCCTGACCGTCCGGGCTGGCGTCACCTTCCACCACGTTACGGATGTCGGCCACCTGCGGCAGCGGCAGATCCCGCTCCCAGTTGATGCCGAAGTAGTGTTTGCCGTCGACGTTGGCACCGGCGCCAAAGTCGCTCATCGCCGCCACGCTGCGGTCGGCAACCACCGGCATCTGCAGCTTGACCGGGCCGAGGGAACCCGGGCCGGCGCCGACGATGGCGCGGATCTCTTCTTCAGTGGCGAAGGTCAGCGGCGCGGCAACCTGCGCCAGCTTCTCGGCCTTGATTTCGTTCAGCTCGTGATCGCCGCGCACCAGCAGGGCGACCAGTTTATGGCCGCTCTCTTCGGTGGCGCGCACCATCAGCGTCTTCACGGTTTTTTCCACCGGCAGCTGGAATTGCTCGACCAGCTCGGCGATGGTTTTGGCGTTTGGCGTATCCACCAGGCGCAGCTCTTCGCTGGCCGCCGCGCGCGGCGCTGCCGGAGCGACCGCTTCCGCCAGCTCGATGTTGGCGGCGAAGTCGGAACCGGTGGAGAACACGATATCGTCTTCACCGCTGTCCGCCAGCACCTGGAATTCGTGCGACGCACTGCCGCCGATCGAGCCGGTATCGGCCTGCACCGGGCGGAAATCCAGGCCCATGCGGCTGAAGATTTTGCTGTACGCTTCGTACATCGCGTCGTAAGTCTCCTGCAGAGACTCCTGCGAGGTATGGAAGGAGTAGGCATCCTTCATCAGGAACTCACGGGAACGCATCACGCCGAAACGTGGGCGCACTTCATCACGGAACTTGGTCTGGATCTGGAAGAAGTTCAGCGGCAGCTGCTTGTACGAGCTGATCTCGTTGCGGATCAGATCGGTGATCACTTCTTCATGCGTCGGGCCCAGCACGAAAGGACGGTCGCCGCGGTCGACGAAGCGCAGCAGTTCGGGGCCGTATTGCTCCCAACGGCCGCTTTCCTGCCACAGGTCGGCAGGCTGAACCACCGGCATGGATACTTCGATCGCGTTAGCATTGTTCATTTCTTCGCGAACGATGTTTTCAACCTTTTTCAGAACGCGCAGGCCGGTCGGCAGCCAGGTGTAAAGACCGGAGGCCAGCTTGCGGATCATCCCGGCGCGCAGCATCAGCTGGTGGCTGATCACTTCGGCGTCGGCAGGTGTCTCCTTCAGAGTGGAGAGCAGATATTGGCTAGTACGCATGGTGTTTTGGTTCCGTTAGAACTGCAAATTGCATCGGGCTGCCAGAGTGGCGGCCAAAAAGTGATTTAGTTTACCAGCGCGAGCGGGTCGCCAAAAGAGAGGCGGCGGAATTTTAACGCGGGTCGAGCGACAGCACTTCGGTGTGGCCGTCCACGACGCGCCAGCGCACGTTGAAATCCAGCAGCCAGACGGCGTAATCCCGTTCGACGTCCTCTCCTTTACGATAGGCGGGACGGGGGTCCTGTGCCAGCACCTGGCTGATAAAACGCCTTAATTGCGGGTAGCGCGCCTGATGTTGCTGCAGCTGCTGTTCCGCCTGCGGCGCGAAACGCACCGGCATATCGCCGGCGGGCGCGGCCTGGGCAAAGCCTGCGCGGGCCTGCGGTTGGCTCTCGGCGAACGGCAGATAAGGCTTGATGTCCACCACCGGGGTGCCGTCGACCAGATCGAGGCTGCCCAGTTCCAGCGCCACTTCCCCGTTTTTCACCCGTACGCCTTTGAGCTCAATGAGCGACATGCCGAGCGGGTTGGGGCGGAAGGTGGAGCGGGTGGCGAACACGCCCATGCGGGCATTGCCGCCTAAACGCGGTGGGCGTACCGTCGGGCGCCAGCCGCCTTCCATGGTTTGATGGAAAATGAACATCACCCACAGATGGCTGAAATCGCTGAGACCGCGAACCGCTTCCGCCTGGTTGTAAGGCGGCAGCAGCAGCAGTTCGCCGCCACCGTCTTCGACCAGCCCCGGTTGGCGGGGCACGGCGAATTTCTCTTTATAAGGCGAGCGGATCACGCCGATCTGCTCAAAAACGAATTCGGTCATTTAGACGAGACGTTAAGCGCCGAGCCCTGGCAAACGGCCTGCTGGTAACAACCGGCGACGCCGCTGACAATCTGGCAGTCGTGCAGCAGCACGGCGTTGGCCTTCATGTAAGACGCACGGATTTGCATGCGTTTACGGGCGGTAGCCAGATTCGGTGGGGAGTCTTGTACGGTGGTTTGGCACGATTCGCCGGACACTTCACCCAGATCGCGGAATGGTTTACCCACGAGTTCTTCTGCACTTTTATACAGTTTTACCGGAGCGGGGCGGGCGGCCGGCGTGGTCTTGGTCGGGGCGGTCGTGGTCGGCTTGCTGGTGCTGTTTGTTGAGGATGGCGCGATACGTTGCGATGAACATCCGGCCAGCGCGAGCGCTAACAAACAGAGAGGTAAAACACGCATTGAGATTCCTCTGCCTTAATGAAAGTGGCGCTATTGAAGCAATCTATGGCGGAAATAACAAGACGGGCCTTGGCCCGTCTTGCAATTATAGGAATAAAATTGGTGAATAAGCGCTTACCAGCCTTTCACGGCACCGCCGTTGAAGATTTTGTTGGCGGCGGCGTCCACTTCGTCAGACTGGTAGGCCTGAACGAATTTCTTCACGTTTTCCGCGTCTTTATTATCTTCGCGCGCAACCAGCAGGTTGACGTAAGGCGAGTCTTTATCTTCCACAAACAGACCGTCTTTCGCCGGCGTCAGGCCGATCTGGCTGGCATAGGTGGTGTTGATCACCGCCAGCGCGATCTGCTGATCGTCCAGAGAGCGCGGCAGCTGAGGGGCTTCCAGCTCAACCAGCTTCAGGTTTTTCGGGTTCTCGGTCACGTCCAGTACGGTCGGCAGCAGGCCAACGCCGTCTTTCAGTTTGATCAGACCGACTTTCTGCAGCAGCAGCAGCGAACGGCCCAGGTTGGTCGGATCGTTCGGCAGTGCGATCTGAGAACCCTCTTTCAGCTCGTCCAGCGATTTGATTTTCTTGGAGTAACCGGCGATCGGGTAAACAAAGGTGTTGCCGACCGGCACCAGCTTGTAGCCGCGATCTTTGATCTGCTGATCCAGATACGGTTTGTGCTGGAAGGCGTTCAGGTCGATATCGCCTTTGCTCAGCGCTTCGTTAGGCAGCACGTAGTCGTTGAAGGTGACCAGCTCAACGTCCAGACCGTATTTCTCTTTCGCCACTTTCTGCGCCACTTCGGCCACTTGCTGTTCAGCGCCGACGATCACGCCGACCTTGATGTGGTTTGGATTCTTTTCATCCTGGCCGCAGCCCGCCAGAGCCAGAGTGCCGATCAGTGCGCCAATTGTCGCGATGGATTTAAATGTTAACGACATATCCCTTCCTCATTAGACTCGCATTAATATGCTGTGAAACTATTTATGGGTAACGGCTTTGACGATGCGATCGCCGCAGAATTGGATCAGATAAACCAAAACTACCAGTAATACTAATACGGTATTCATAACTGTGGCGTTATAACCGATATAACCGTATTGGTAACCGATTTGGCCCAGGCCGCCGGCGCCGACCGCGCCGCCCATGGCGGAGTAGCCCACCAGGGTGATCAGGGTGATGGTCGCGGCGTTGACCAGGCCCGGCAGGGCCTCCGGCAGCAGCACTTTCTTGATGATCTGCATCGGCGTGGCGCCCATAGCGCGCGCCGCTTCCACCAGACCGGACGGGATCTCCAGCAGGGCGTTTTCCACCATGCGCGCGATGAACGGCGCGGCACCGACGGTCAGCGGCACGATCGCCGCTTGCAGACCGATCGAGGTGCCGACGATCATGCGGGTAAACGGAATCATCCAAACCAACAGGATAATGAACGGGATGGAACGGAAGATGTTCACCAGCCCGGACAGGATTTTATACAGCGAATTGTTGGCGATGATCTGCCCCGGGCGGGTGACATACAGCAGCACGCCTACCGGCAGGCCGAGCACGAAACCGAAAAAGCCGGAGACAAAGGTCATCATGACGGTTTCCCACACGCCACGCGCCATCAACCACATCATTGCCTCAGACATAACCCAGAACCTCTACTTTTACCTGATTTTCTTGCAGGAACTTAATCGTTGCCAGCGCGTCTTCGTCGCTGCCGTGCAGCTCCGCCAGCATCACGCCGAATTTCACGCCGCCGGCATAATCCATCTGGGCGCTGATAATGTTGTTGTTCACGTTGAAGCGGCGAGCGGCTTCAGACAGCAGCGGCGCATCGACCGACTGACCGGTGAACTCCAGGCGCAGCAGCGGCTGACGGTCGCCCTGACGCTCCGGCGACAGGCGCGCGGCGTAGTCGTCCGGGATATCCAGATGCAGCGTGGACTGAATGAACTGTTGGGCCAGCGGCGTTTTCGGGTGCGAGAACACTTCGCTGACGCTGTCTTTTTCGATCAGCTGCCCCTGGCTGATGACCGCGACCTGGTCGCAGATGCGTTTCACCACGTCCATTTCATGGGTGATGAGCAGAATGGTCAGGCCCAGACGGCGGTTGATGTCTTTCAGCAGTTCCAGGATGGAACGGGTGGTGGCCGGATCCAGCGCGCTGGTGGCCTCGTCGCACAGCAGCACTTTAGGGTTGCTGGCCAGCGCGCGCGCGATCGCCACACGCTGTTTCTGGCCGCCGGACAGGTTGGCCGGGTAGGCGTCGTGCTTGTCCGCCAGGCCGACCAGTTCCAGCAGTTCGGTCACGCGCTTTTTGATCTCGGCGCGCGGCGTATTGTCCAGCTCAAGCGGCAACGCCACGTTGCCGAACACCGTACGGGAAGAGAGCAGGTTAAAGTGCTGGAAGATCATGCCGATTTGGCGACGGGCGCGCGTCAGTTCGCTTTCTGACAGAGACGTCAGATCCTGGCCATCGACCAGCACCTGGCCGGAGGTGGGGCGCTCAAGCATGTTGGCGCAGCGGATCAGCGTGCTTTTACCGGCGCCGGAGGAACCGATGACGCCATAGATTTGCCCGGCAGGAACGTGAAGGGTCACGTCAGAGAGCGCGGTAATGGTGCGCGAACCCTGCTGGAACACTTTAGTGATGTTAGAAAGTTTAATCATATTCTTCTTATTTTAGCGTGGTTGCCCGTGGCTAGATAAAAGTAAACCTCGGCGTGGAACCAAGGTATGCCTCAGATGTTAAGGCGTCTAGACGTCTAAGTCAACGACCAACGACGTTCTCCGGCGTTCTCAGCGTGGGGTAAAACATGCGATACTGTTAGCGTATACAGGCCCTCAGGAGCAAAGCGGTGACACAAAGCGTTCCAGCAATTTTTCTCGATCGTGACGGCACGATTAATGTTGACCATGGCTATGTCCATGAAATCGACAACTTCCACTTTATCGACGGCGTGATCGACGCCTGTCGCGAGCTCAAAAAGATGGGCTTCGCGCTGGTGATGGTGACCAACCAGTCCGGCATTGCGCGCGGCAAGTTCAGCGAAGACCAGTTTATGTACCTGACCGAGTGGATGGACTGGTCGCTGGCCGATCGCGACGTCGACTTCGACGGCATCTATTTCTGCCCGCATCATCCGGAGGCAGCAGTAGAAGAGTATCGCCAGGTGTGCGACTGCCGTAAGCCGCAGCCGGGCATGTTGCTGCAAGCGCAGCAGGAATTGAACATCGATATGGCCGCTTCTTATATGGTGGGCGATAAACCGGAAGACATGCAGGCGGCGATCGCGGCCGGCGTCGGCACCAAGGTGCTGGTGCGTACCGGCAAGCCGGTGACGGAGCAGGGCGAAAAGCTGGCCGATTGGGTGCTAAACAGCCTGGCGGACCTGCCGGCAGCCATCAAAAAGCGGGTTTAATAGGCGTTACGAATGAATAGTGAGCGGTCAGATAAAAAATGCATATTAACGCTTGTCATTCTGAACCGGCTCCCTATAATGCGCCTCCATCGACACGGAACATGTGAACAACTTCACAGAGTCTCCGGGGGTCGCAGAGAAAAAATCCTGAAAATTAGGGTTGACTCTGAAAGAGGAAAGCGTAATATACGCCACCTCGAGTTAGCAAGCGAAAGCGCCTAACTCACTGCTCTTTAACAATTTATCAGACAATCTGTGTGGGCACTCCACAAGACGATATCCAGCATCTTCGGGTGCAAAAAAATATCAAGTCTTGAAGAGTGACTAACTGAAGTAAAATTCATGCAGTAAATCTTTGAGCATCGCTTCTCGAGTGGAAGCAAATCAAGCTTTTAATTGAAGAGTTTGATCATGGCTCAGATTGAACGCTGGCGGCAGGCTTAACACATGCAAGTCGAGCGGTAGCACAGGGGAGCTTGCTCCCTGGGTGACGAGCGGCGGACGGGTGAGTAATGTCTGGGAAACTGCCTGATGGAGGGGGATAACTACTGGAAACGGTAGCTAATACCGCATAACGTCGCAAGACCAAAGAGGGGGACCTTCG
>NZ_JBJNLU010000002.1:0-1095891 GCF_052168895.1 Serratia sp. CY37869 | reverse complement strand
ATGATAATGAAGTAACAATAAGTATATCAATTAAAATAGGAGTTTTAATTGTTTCAAATAGAAACTTCCTTTTATTTAAAAGCTCTACAATTGAACTACTAGTAACCTGATCAGAAACTATCTTTTCTATCATTAAGATTACATCTTGCCTACTTAGCACCTCAACCTTGTATAGAGAAACACCCGCCTGCCTTGTTATTTCAGTATCAGGCCTTGTTGTTACCAGAGATGAGCAAGAGTATTTATCAAAAATAGAATTAATCATTCTCAATGCGTTTTCTCTTTCGGATGATCTTACTTCATCAAAACCATCCCAATAGAAAACGACCTTTCCAGTCCCCAATATTTCAATCACATCATTAAGTTCACAATCTATACCACTTGCATTCATATGCTCAAGTAAAATATCTTCACATGCAACTTTTTCTGTATAACTAAACTGCCTCAACGTAAGGAAGAAAGGTATCCTTTCCTGCCTTACCAATTCCTCTAAAAACAGTTTTCGCATGATCGTGGTTTTTCCCTGCCCCGCCAACCCCACAATGGCCGTGCATCCTTTTCTATCTATGTAACACTTATCTCCAACCGTTATCGCTTTATTTTTGTTTCTTTTATTTCCGTCATTCAACTTTATTTTTATTGGATGATATATCTCATCCAAATAAACATCAACATTACCTTTTGTTATAGTCCTGAAAATAAATACTTTGTGTACAGCTTTTTCAAGATAAGATTCGATTATTTTACTTTTTTTAAAACCTCTTAAGATATTATTGCCTTTTACTCTCGCTGAGCTAATTCCCGCCTCAGTAGCTTTTTTTCCTATCGTTTTAAAAACCTCGCCTAATACTGAAGTGGCAATTAAAGTTGATAAAGGTTCCATAATATATTTCCTTAATGTCATCTCAATGATAACGGATTAAACCTAACCGCATCTTCCAGATAATCCGGTGCAAAGTGCGCATAAACCATTGTTTGTAAGATGCTTGAGTGTCCTAAAATCCGCTGCAGTGCCAGAATGTTGCCGCCATTCATCATGAAATGACTGGCGAACGTATGCCGCAGCACATGCACCGCTTGTCCCGCCGGCAGGCCGGGAGCAACTTCCTTCACGCATAGCCGGACGTAGGGATAGTTAAGATCCTTGAACAGCGGCCCCGACTTAACACCGCTGGTGATCTCTTTGCAGAGCTCGGGCGAGATCGGCACCGTCCTGTTCTTGTTGTTCTTGGTGTTCAGGTAGGTGATCTTGTTACCGATCACCTCTTCCTTTCGCAGCTTCGCCACTTCACCCCAGCGGGCGCCCGTCGCTAGGCAAAGACGGACAGCTTTCAGGTGATCGCCGTCGAGCCGCATTTGCAGCGCGGCAATCTCTGCCTGGGTAAGAAAGCCCATTTCCTGAGCCGGCAGCTTCATTTTCTTCATGGCCTTGAGCGGGTGCTCGCCGTGATAATGCCCCAGTTCGATGAGAACGGAGAACACGCCACCCAGCATTTCCTGGTCAAGGTTGACTGTCTTGGCCTTCTTGCCTTCAGCAAATCGCAGCGCCCGGTAGTCGGCGAAGAAAGTACGGGTGATCTGGCTCGCTTTGGGTTGCCCCATTTTCTCCGCCATGACGCGCAATTTCTGCGCCCTCTTCACTCCGTCTTTCAGGTGCTGGCCATGATGGCTCCACCACAGGTCGATCAGGTCGGTTAATGGTCGATGATCAGCAGGCTTATCAAGCCACTCTTTGTTGTTCTGCGTCGCGATAATCCAACGCTCGAACTGCTGCGCTTCAGATTTCGTCTTAAATTTTTTTGCGAACACGCTTCCCTTCTCTTCCTTGAGGGCGCACATATACCATGTAGCCCTCAGCACCAAGAGATTTAATGCTCATTCGTTGCCCTTACCACTTACAGGCTTCACGTAGCGGCTTGATAGCTGTCGACAAACCTGACAAATCAAAAGTAGTCTGTGCAGGATTTTCTCCATAAGGTGTTATTTGCACAAACATTTTTTTACTTTTCATCAGTTCTTTGATGAAAGAGATTGTCTGTCCGCTGTAGAAGGTGGCCTTATTGTCAGTGGAGATCTGCCAGGTGCGATTGACTGCTTTTTGGGCATCAATACGAGTAAGAACACGCGTACCATCAATCCCCAGGAATGTCTCCCAATTGATAAAAAGCTCAGTTTTTTTCTCTCGGCATGTGATGAACAAGAAAGGAGTAATTGCCCCACCAAATTGTCCTCGAATCTGACTTTCCGCGGACAAAAAGACGAACTCATTGCTTGAATCATCGATTGGCGATTTTTCGCTTCTTGTCTCCCATTTACCCGTTGACTGAGGTTCTGAGCTTTCTGTTTTGTCCTCAGCCTTTAACTTTCCGAGTTTATCAAAGCACTGAAGGCGTTCACTGTCACCAGTAACTTTCTGGCACTGTGCCAGTTGCTCTGAAATGTTCGTTCCTGCATGTGAAAAGCCAACAGAAGAACTAAATAAGACCAGAGATATTATTTTTTTCATTTTAACTATCACTTAATGTAATTATTCAATTGGTAATTGCTGTGAAAGCTGACTGTTATGTATCCAACCAGTTTTTTCCACACAAATCCCCCCATCGCCCAAGAATACATAATATTCCGTGCAATTAGCCAGCTTTATGGCTTTTTCGGTTGTTGGATCTACTTTCATACCCATCAGGGGAGAAAGCAGGAGAAATCTGGCCAAATTCCGGTGCAATATCTCTCTGTAATTAGACGCGATGAATATTTTTTGAACGTCGTATGTCATGTTGATAAAGCACTAGGCCACCATGCATGACTTGCCCTTGTTAAACAGCGTGCCACTCCAGAATGAATAGGCTTCATGGGCCATGCTGGACGGGGTAGAGAAATAGGTGGAACGGTAGCGCGTTTGGGATGCCATACCCGATGCAGCCCTGCGCAACTTTTTAAATCCGGAGATCCAGAAATATTCATCCAGTTACAGATTGCCCGGTCGCCCCTGGGTGATATTGGAGTTGGTGCCTAAGAAGTACGCCCTGTCCAGCCGCCCCCAAAAGCAGCGGACAAACCTCATTGATCTTTGGCTAATTAGGCTGCCCGCAGATATGGGTAGTTGTACGGACTCTCTTATCCTGCGGCCTTAATGTGGACACTGAAAATAAAAAATACTTATTAATCAAAATAAAAACCAATAAAAAAGGGAGGCTTTCGCCTCCCTTGATAACTCCCCTGCCTGAATCAGTGATTACGGATGTATTCGTCCATATCGGTTTTCAGGTTGTCGGACTTGGTGCCGAAGATGGCCTGCACGCCGGAGCCAGCGACGACTACACCGGCTGCGCCCAGTTTCTTCAGGCCCGCCTGGTCGACTTTGGACACGTCGGCCACGCTGACGCGCAGACGGGTGATGCAAGCATCCAGGTTAGTGATGTTTTCTTTGCCGCCGAAGGCCTGAACCAGCGCCGCGGACATTTCGGAACCGCCCTGCGCAGACTGCTCGGCAGCGGTGTCTTCACGGCCCGGCGTTTTCAGATCCAACTTGGCAATCAGCACGCGGAAGATGGTGTAGTACACCAGACCGTAGATGATGCCGACGATTGGGAACAGCCAGATTTTGCTGCTGTTGCCGCTCAGTACGATAAAGTCGATCAGGCCGTGCGAGAAGCTGGTGCCGTCACGCATGCCCAACAAGATGCAGATTGGGAACGCCAGGCCGGCCAGGATAGCGTGGATCACGTACAGAATCGGCGCGACGAACATGAAGGAGAACTCGATCGGCTCGGTGATACCGGTCAGGAACGAGGTCAGCGCGGCGGAGATCATGATGCCGCCGACTTTCGCGCGGTTTTCCGGCTTGGCCGAGTGCCAGATGGCGATGGCCGCAGCAGGCAGACCGTACATTTTGAACAGGAAGCCGCCGGACAGTTTGCCCGCGGTCGGGTCGCCCGCCATATAGCGAGGGATATCACCGTGGAATACCTGGCCCGCCGCGTTGGTGAACTCGCCAATTTGCATTTGGAACGGGACGTTCCAGATGTGGTGCAGACCGAACGGCACCAGTGCACGCTCAACCACGCCGTAGATGCCGAAGGCCACGACCGGGTTCTGATAAGCCGCCCACTGCGAGAAGGTCTGGATAGCCGTACCGATCGGCGGCCAGATGAAGGACAGCACTACGCCCAGAACGATCGCCGCCAGACCGGAAATGATCGGCACGAAACGCTTACCGGCAAAGAAGCCCAGGTATTCCGGCAGTTGAATGCGGAAGAAGCGGTTAAACATATAGGCCGCGATGGCGCCGGAGATAATCCCCCCGAGCACACCGGTATCCGCCAGGTGTTTGGCCGCAATTTCTTCAGCCGGCAAGTGCAGCACCAGCGGCGCAACCACCGCCATGGTTTTCACCATGATGCCGTAAGCCACCACCGCCGCCAGCGCGGAAACGCCGTCGTTGTTGGTGAAGCCCAAGGCGACGCCGATGGCGAAAATCAGCGGCATGTTGGCGAAGACCGAACCGCCCGCTTCCGCCATCACGTGGGAGACTACCGCAGGTAGCCAGCTAAAGTTGGCGGAACCGACGCCCAGCAGGATACCTGCGATAGGCAACACGGACACCGGCAGCATTAGCGATTTACCTACTTTTTGCAGGTTTGCAAATGCGTTCTTGAACATAGTTGAGTGTGCTCCTGAGTAATAATGCTTTGCTACTTCTTGTCGCGATTGGTCGCGCTGCAAGGGGGGGAGAAAAACCCCTGCAATTCAGGGTGTCTGAGCACCCCTTGAATTTATTACGCAGAGTAAAATAAATAGTCTGCGCAATGTTTGATGACAATCACGTTTCGATGATCGAGCCGCGGCAACTTTGCATAAACCGGCGTTTTTTTGGCAAAACAGAGCAAAAAACGCGCACCAATCACCCTGAAACGGGAGCGAACCTTACCCGTTTCAGTGATTAATTACGAGCTTAAAAAAAATTACGCAGACAATGACCTACCGCTATAGCCTAGGCCAAAGATCACAGTTCGAGGTGAAATAAGCGTGAAAAGTTGGCGGTGGTCGCTTCGGCCAGCTGTTCCAGGCTGACGCCCTTCAATACCGCCATGTATTCAGCCACATCACGCACATAGGCGGGTTGGTTTTCTTTGCCGCGATGCGGCACCGGCGCCAGATAAGGCGAGTCGGTTTCCACCAGCATGCGATCCAGCGGCACGTAGCGTGCCACTTCGCGCAGCTGTTCGGCATTGCGGAAGGTGACGATGCCGGAGAAGGAGATGTAGAAGCCCAGATCCAGCAAGGCTTCGGCCGTGGCCAGATCTTCGGTGAAGCAGTGCAGCACGCCGCCGCAGTCTTGCGCGTTCTCTTCACGCAGGATCGCCAGCGTGTCCGCGCGCGCCTCGCGGGTGTGGACGATCACCGGCTTGTTCAGATCACGGCCAATGCGGATATGTTCGCGGAAAGAGTCCTGCTGCAGCTCAAGGTTGTCTTTCTGGTAGAAGTAATCGAGCCCGGTCTCTCCCAGCGCCACTACCCGCTCCGCCGCCGCCAGGCGACGCAGCTCGGCGTAATCATAGCCCTCTTCCAGATTAAGCGGATGCACCCCGCAGGAGAAAGCCACATCGTTGCGCTCGCCGATCAGTTCGGTCATGGAACGGTAACCCGGCAACGTGGTGGCGACCGCCAGCACATAGCCGACGTCGCGCGCCTTGGCCTTGGCCAGCGCGTCGTCCACATTCTGGTGCAGCGTTTGGTAATCCAGGCCGTCAAGGTGGCAATGAGAATCGACTAACAACATAATTTTTAACTCTTTTACTTTACAGCGAATGAGGTTGGGAATAGCCGGCGGCGCCAAGCATCTGTTCCCAGCGAAGTAACTGTTCGGTCAGCAGCAGCTCGCGGTTGACGCCCACCACGCTGAGCAGCTGGTGACGGCAGTTCAGCCACTGCTGCACAATCTGTTGCAGCGAGGAGCTGCTCAGCAGGCTGGCCAGCTGATGCACCAGCGGCTGCTGATCCTGATTCAATACATAGTGATGCGCGCCCTGTTGCCACTTCATTGCGTCCACCAATAACGCGCACAGCCAATGCAGGCGTTCGGCGACGTCTTCATGGTTTAGCACCGGCAACAGCGACAGCATATCGCGTTGCGGCAGCGCGGCGCTCAATGCGGCGCACAGGGCGCCGCGCTGTTGCCACTGCTGCGGTTGCAACAACTGCTCGGCGGCCAGGGGCGCGCCGTCGTGCAGGCGCAGCGCCGTGACTCGGTCTGTCTGAGAGCCCGCCGCCTGCCGGCCCAACCACTGCAGGCTGAGCTGCTCATCCGGGCTGGCCAAATGCCAGTACAGGCAGCGGCTGCGCAGCGTCGCCATCAGCCGCGACGGCTCACGGCAACCCAACAGAAAATAGGTTTTCTCCGGCGGCTCCTCCAGCGTTTTCAACAGCGCGTTGGCCGCCGCCTCGGTCAGCTGTTCGGCCTGCGGCAGCCAAATCACCTTGGCGCCGCCCTGTTGCGCGTGGGCGTACAGCGTTTCAATCACCTGGCGGATCGGTTCGATGCCCAGGCTGCTCTTGCCCTTTTCCGGCGCCAACACGTGATAATCCGGGTGATTGCCCGCCAGCATCAACCGGCAGCTGTGGCACTCGCCGCAGCTTTTTTCGCCGTTGCGCTGTTGGCAGATCAACCAACGGCTCAGGCCGTAGGCCAACGCATCGTCACCATTGCCTGCCGCCGCATGCAGCAGCAGCGCATGATGGCCACGGCCGTCGGCGTACTGCCCAATCAGCTGGCGATAAGGGCCATTCAGCCACGGGTACCAGTTCATTATGCGCCTTCCTGCTGCCGCAGCCAGTGGCTGACGCAGTCGCGGATCGCCGCAGTCACCTGCTCCAGCGGCTGGGCGGCGTCGACGGTGACGATCGTTTCGTCCTGCGCCGCCAGTTCGAGATAGCGAGCGCGGGTGCGTTCGAAGAACGGCAGCGCCTCCTGCTCGATGCGATCCAGCTGACCGCGCGCCTGCGCGCGTTGCAGGCCGACCAGCGGAGGCAGATCGAGATAGACCGTCAGATCCGGGTGAAAATCCCCCAGCACGGTGTCGCGCAGCGAGGTCATCAGCTGCGGATCCACGCCACGGCCGCCGCCCTGATAGGCTTGTGAAGAGAGATCGTGGCGATCGCCCACCACCCAGGCGCCACGCGCCAGGGCGGGTTTGATCACGGTTTCCACCAACTGCACGCGCGCAGCGTACAGCATCAAGACTTCGGCCTTGATGGTCGGCAATTCGCCGTCTATGCCGCGCTTGAACAGGTCGCGCAGCTTCTCCGCCAACGGCGTGCCGCCGGGTTCACGGGTGAAGACGATGTCGTTGATGCCATGTTCACGCAGCACATTGACTACCGTGTCGCGCGCGGTGGTTTTGCCCGCGCCTTCCAGCCCTTCGATTACAACGAATTTACTTTTCATTCTTTTCCTTTAACGCCTGACGGTACACGCGCACCGCCTGGTTATGGCTCGCCAGATTGGTGGTGAAGGTATGCCCACCCTTGCCGTCGGCGACAAAATAGAGATAAGGCGTTTTGGCCGGATTGGCAGCCGCTTGCAGCGAGGCCTCACCCGGCATGGCGATCGGCGTTGGCGGCAGGCCGGCGATCACATAGGTGTTGTAAGGCGTCGGCGTCTCCAGATCCTTGCGCGTGATGTTGCCATTATAGCTCTCGCCCATGCCGTAGATCACCGTCGGATCGGTCTGCAGACGCATGCCGAGACGCAAACGGTTGACGAACACCGACGCCACCTTGCTGCGCTCTTCCGGCACGGCGGTCTCTTTCTCAACGATCGATGCCATGGTCAGCAGCTCTTCCGGCGTTTTGTACGGCAGACTGGTGTCGCGGCCGTCCCAGGCGGCCTGCAGCGCTTTGTTCATGCGGACGTGGGCGCGTTTGAGCAGCGCGATGTCGCTCATGCCGGCGGTATACTGGTAGGTATCCGGATACAGCCGCCCTTCCGGAGTTTCTCCTGCAGCAATGCCGAGCGCGGTGGCGATCTCCGCGTCACTTTTGCCCGCCAGGGTGTGTTTCAGGTATTTGGACTGCTGGAGCACCTGCTGCCAGTCACGCAGGCGTGAGCCTTCGATAAAGCGCGCGGTGAACTGCGCCTCTTTGCCGCTGGCCAACAGTTTCAGCATCTGGCGCACCGTCATGCCCGGCGTGAACCGGTAGGTTCCGGCCTTGAACTCCGCCAGCTCCGGTTCCAGTTTCAGCAGCCACTGGAACCAGTGGCCGCTGCGCACCAGTTTATCGCGCACCAGTAACCCTTCCAGCGCCACCCGGCCAGTGCCGGCAGGCAGTTTGAAGATAGTCTCTTGCTGGATAGCCAGCGGCGTATCGGCAAAGCGTTCGATCTTCTGGTAGCCCCAAAACAGCAGCGCCAATGCCAGAACAACAATAACAGACAGGACCTTCAGCTTTCTTTTCTTCATCAATCAGCCATGGTTAACAGTGTGGACGCAAAAAATCATACAGCTGGCGCGAATGATAACGCCATGATTGAGCAACGTTTACCGGCAGCAGCGGCATCAGCGCGTTGCTCACCAGGACTTCGTCGGCATCGGCCAGCGTCTCCAGCGGCTCGCTGACGCAGTGCAGACGGTATTCCGATCCCGCCAGCAGCGCGATCACCCGTCGCCGCATCAGGCCCGCGACGCCCGCCTGGCTCAGGTCAGGGGTAAACACCGCTTTTCCCTTACGCCAGAACAAATTAGCCGCACAGCATTCCACCAGCATACCGGCAGTGTCAAGCACCAGCGCCTCGTCGGCGGCCGTCTGGTCAAGATGCGCGCGGATCAGCACCTGCTCCAGGCGGTTCAAATGCTTCAACCCCGCCAGCAGCGGATTGCGCGCCAGCGCCACCGGGCTGAGCGCAAGCGTGATACCCTGCTCGCGCCACTGCAAATAGTGCGCAGGGTAGCTGCTGCGGGCGACGATGCGCGTCGGGTTTTCGCACCCCGTCGGGCTATAGCCTCGTCCACCGCTGCCGCGCGTCAGTATCGCTTTGACCACGCCGAGCGAAATTGATTCTGCCGCCTGCGCCATCTCGCGCTCGAAAGCCGGCCAATCGGTGGCGGGCAGCATCAGCCGTTGGGCCGCCTGCTGCAGCCGCTCCAGATGCCAGGGCAGCAGCTCGATTTTACCGTCGATAACCCGGGCGGTAGTAAAGCAGCCGTCGCCGAACTGCAGGCCACGATCGCTCGGCGCCAGCGCATCGTGGCGTTGTCCGTTAATCCAGTACATGCTTCCTCCTGTTGCCGGGTGATTTCATTACGCTCGCAGAATAGCAGGCGACGAGGCAATACGCAGCCCTGTTGGGGCCCAAACGATAGGCGTAAAAAAGCCCGGTTAAAAACCGGGCTTTTATCAGCGAACAACCGCGCGAGTTACACTCGGCGGAAGATCAGCGAGCCGTTGGTGCCGCCGAAGCCGAAGGAGTTACACAAGGTGTACTCCATATCGCTGACCTGGCGCGCTTCGTGAGGCACGAAGTCCAGATCGCAACCTTCATCCGGGTTATCCAGGTTGATGGTCGGCGGTACCGCCTGATCGCGCAGCGCCAGCACGGTAAAGATGGACTCGATCGCGCCCGCCGCACCCAACAGGTGGCCGGTCATCGATTTGGTTGAGCTCACCAGCACACGCTGGGCATCAGCGCCGAACACGGATTTCACCGCCTGCGCTTCCGCCTGGTCGCCCGCTGGCGTAGAGGTGCCGTGTGCGTTGATGTAACCGATTTGTGACGGGGTCACACCGGCGTCAAGCAGGGCATTTTCCATCGCCAACGCAGCGCCAGCGCCGTTTTCCGGTGGTGACGTCATGTGATAAGCATCGCTGCTCATCCCAAAGCCAACCACTTCGGCATAGATTTTCGCGCCGCGTTTTTTCGCGTGTTCGTACTCTTCCAGCACCATCATGCCGGCGCCGTCGCCCAGCACGAAGCCGTCGCGGTCTTTATCCCACGGACGGCTCGCCGCCTGCGGGTTGTCATTACGGGTGGACAGGGCGCGCGCTGCGCCAAAGCCGCCGACGCCCAATGGGGTGCTGGCTTTCTCTGCCCCACCGGCCAGCATCACGTCCGCATCATTGTAAGCAATGATACGCGCGGCATGGCCGATGTTGTGTACACCTGAAGTACAGGCGGTGGCGATGGAAATGCTTGGGCCACGCATGCCGTACATGATTGTCAGGTGACCTGCAATCATATTCACAATGGTGGAAGGCACGAAGAACGGACTGATTTTCCGTGGGCCACCGTTAACCAGTGAACTGTGGTTTTCTTCAATCAAACCCAGGCCGCCGATGCCGGAACCGATCGCGGCTCCAATGCGGCTGGCGTTAGCCTCGGTGATGTCCAGACCTGCATCCTGCATGGCTTGCATGCCGGCAGCGATACCGTACTGGATAAAGGCGTCCATCTTGCGCGCATCTTTGCGAGAGATGAAATCCTCAGAATTAAAATTCTTTACCAGGCCAGCAAACTTGGTCGCATAGGCAGTGGTATCGAAATGGTCGATCAGGCTGATGCCACTCTGACCGGCAAGAAGAGCGTTCCACGTGGACTCTACCGTATTGCCGACAGGAGACAACATGCCCAGTCCGGTCACAACTACTCGACGCTTAGACACGTTTGTCCTCCAGGGAGGGAAAAATATGACACTAGGGATAGAAAAAACTTAGGCGGTCGAACGACCGCCTAGATATGTTCTCTTACTGCTGGCTAGCGTTGATGAAATCAATAGCTGCCTGAACAGTAGTGATCTTCTCAGCTTCTTCGTCTGGAATCTCGGTGTCGAATTCTTCTTCCAGTGCCATTACCAGCTCAACGGTGTCAAGAGAATCAGCGCCCAGATCTTCAACGAAAGAAGCGTTGTTCAAAACTTCTTCCTGTTTAACACCCAGTTGCTCAACAATGATTTTCTTAACGCGTTCTTCGATAGTGCTCATACTCTTAAATTTCCTATCAAAACTCGCTTTCGCGATGGTTTTCGTAGTGTATAAAATGCTGAAAAAGATGCAACTAAATCCCGGCTGGTCAAACCACGATTTTACGCTATTTTGCGGTTTTTGCCTCAAATAACGCAAATGGTTTTCACATTTTTTAAATCATGTACATGCCGCCATTGACATGTAACGTTTCACCGGTGATATAGCCGGCCTCATCAGAGGCCAAAAATGCAACAGCGCTGGCGATTTCTTTAGCATCGCCCAGCCGGTTGGCTGGAACTGATGACAAAATGCCTGCGCGTTGATCATCTGTCAACGCCCGTGTCATGTCCGTCTCAATAAAGCCAGGTGCCACGACGTTGACCGTAATGCCACGAGAAGCAACTTCACGTGCCAAAGATTTGCTAAAACCAATCAGACCGGCTTTAGCCGCCGCGTAGTTCGCCTGCCCTGCGTTCCCCATGGTGCCGACAACGGAACCGATGGTGATGATACGGCCAAACCGCTTTTTCATCATAGCGCGCATTACCGCTTTTGACAGGCGGAATACGGAAGTCAGGTTAGTGTCGAGGATATCCTCCCACTCATCATCCTTCATACGCATCAGCAGGTTATCACGCGTAATGCCGGCATTATTCACTAAAATGTCGATTTCGCCAAATTCGGCGCGAATCGATGCCAGCACGCTGTCGATAGATTGCGCATCAACAACGTTCAACATAAACCCTTTGCCGTTTGCGCCCAGGTAGCCGCTGATCGCTTCAGCGCCGCTCTCGCTGGTCGCGGTGCCGATCACTTTGGCGCCGCGGGCCACAAACGTTTCTGCAATAGCTCGGCCAATACCGCGGCTCGCGCCGGTGACCAGAACGATTTTACCTTCGAAGCTCATCATTTTCCTCTTTATTGTTCAAGCGCCGCCGACAGGCTGGCGGTGTCGTTCACCGCCGCAGCCGTCAGGGTGTCAACAATACGTTTAGTGAGACCGGTCAGCACTTTGCCCGGCCCCACTTCCAGCAGCGACGTCACTCCCTGTGCTGCGATAAATTCTACGCTCTCGGTCCAACGCACCGGGCTGTACAGCTGACGCACCAGCGCACTGCGGATCGCTTCAGGATCGTTTTCGGTGCGTACGTCGACGTTGTTCACCACCGGCACCTGCGGCGCGTTAAAGGTGATGTCCTTCAGCGCCACGGCCAACTTGTCGGCGGCCGGTTTCATCAGCGCGCAGTGCGAAGGCACGCTCACCGGTAGCGGCAGTGCACGTTTGGCGCCCGCCGCTTTACAGGCGGCGCCTGCACGTTCAACCGCTTCTTTATTGCCGGCGATAACCACCTGGCCCGGCGAGTTGAAGTTGACCGGAGAAACCACCTGTCCCTGCGCGGACTCTTCGCACGCCTTGGCGATCGCGTCGTTGTCCAGGCCGATGATGGCGTACATAGCGCCGGTGCCTTCCGGCACCGCTTCCTGCATCAGCTTGCCGCGCAGCTCGACCAGGCGGATCGCCGCCTTGAAGTCCAGCACGCCGGCGCAGACCAGCGCCGAGTATTCGCCCAGGCTGTGGCCAGCCATCAATGCGGGCGCTTTACCGCCCTGCTGCTGCCACACGCGGAAAATCGCCACGGAAGCCGCCAGCAGAGCCGGTTGGGTCTGCCAGGTCTTGTTCAGCTCTTCCGCCGGGCCTTGCTGCACCAGCTGCCACAGATCGTAACCCAGCGCGGAAGAGGCCTCGCCGAAAGTCTCTTCGACGATCGGGAACTGTGCGGCCAATTCGGCCAGCATGCCAACGGCCTGCGACCCCTGGCCCGGGAAAACAAAAGCAAATTGCGTCATTTTTTATTCCTGTTCAAATCAGAAACGAACCAGCGCCGAGCCCCAGGTAAAGCCGCCGCCGAAGGCTTCCAGCAGCACCAGCTGGCCACGCTGAATTCGCCCGTCTCGCACGGCTTCGTCCAGTGCGGAAGGCACCGAGGCGGCAGAGGTGTTGCCGTGACGATCGAGCGTCACCACCACTTTGTCCATCCCCATGCCCAGTTTTTTCGCCGTTGCGCTGATGATGCGCAGGTTGGCCTGGTGCGGCACCAGCCAATCCAGCTCGCTGCGGTCCATGTTGTTGGCCTGCAACGTCTCATCGACGATGCGCGCCAGTTCGGTGACCGCAACCTTGAAGACTTCATTGCCCGCCATGGTGACATAGGCCGGCTTGTCTTGATTCTGACGATCCTTGTAAGGCAGCGTCAGCAGGCTGCCGTAGCTGCCGTCGGCATGCAGGTGGGTAGACAGAATGCCCTGCTCTTCAGAAGCCCCCAGCACCACCGCCCCTGCGCCATCACCAAACAGAATGATGGTGCCGCGATCTTCAGGATCCAGCGTGCGCGACAAGACGTCCGCGCCGATAACCAGCGCATGTTTGACCGCGCCGTTTTTCACGTACTGATCGGCCACGCTGAGCGCATAAGTAAAGCCGGCGCAGGCCGCAGCCAGATCGAACGCCGCGCAGTCTTTGATGCCCAACATTTGCTGCACCAGGCACGCCGCACTCGGGAACGCGTGAGTCGTCGTGGTGGTCGCCACGACGATAAGCCCGATGTCTTCTTTAGCCACACCTGCCATTTCCAGCGCTTTCTCAGCGGCCTGGAAGCTCATCGTCGCGACGGTTTCATCCGCAGCGGCGATGCGACGTTCGCGAATACCGGTACGCGTGACGATCCACTCGTCAGAGGTATCCACCATTTTTTCCAAATCAGCATTGGTGCGCACTTGTACGGGCAAATAACTCCCCGTACCGAGAATCTTTGTATACATGTACGATCAGTCACTCTTAGGTAATACAGCCTCAAGGCGCGCAGCAATCCTTTCCGGGACTTGCCGCTGCACCGCCTGCACAGCCTGTTCGATTGCGACTGCAAACGCGTGAGGGTTCGCAGCGCCGTGGCTCTTGACTACGGTGCTGCGCAATCCTAACAGACATGCGCCATTATACTGGTCGGGGTTCAGGTGGCCGAACCGCTTGACCACCCGTTTTTGCAACCAACGGCCCAACAATTTCAGCCACCAGGCTCGCTTGTTTCCATCGCCGGACGATTTCAGCAGCGATAAGAACACCCTGACCACCCCTTCCATGGTTTTCAGCGTGACGTTGCCCACGAAGCCGTCGCAGACCAACACATCGGTCTTGCCGGTGAGCAGTTCGTTTCCTTCCAGGTAACCAATATAGTTGATTGCCGGAGTATTTTTTAGCACAGCGGCCGCTTCGCGGATATTATCCAGGCCTTTGGTCTCTTCTTCGCCGATATTCAGCAGCGCCACCCGCGGTTGCGCAATGCCGATCACCTCTTCCGCCATCACCGCGCCCATCACGGCAAACTGCACCAGCATGGTGCTGTCGCACTCGACGTTGGCGCCCAGATCCAGCACCACGGTTTTGCTGCGCTGCTGGTTCGGG
This sequence comes from Serratia sp. CY37869, assembly GCF_052168895.1. Lineage (NCBI taxonomy): Bacteria > Pseudomonadati > Pseudomonadota > Gammaproteobacteria > Enterobacterales > Yersiniaceae > Serratia > Serratia sp. CY37869. Next base: position 1,081,475 of record NZ_JBJNLU010000002.1, on the reverse strand, counting down.
ATCACCGTCATCAGCGCCGGGCGCTCAATGCCCTCCAACGGCTTGACCAACAGCTTCGCCAATCCCATCAGCGCGCCGGTATTGCCGGCGCTGACGCAGCCCTGCGCGTTGCCGCTGCTGAGCTGTTCGAGCGCAATGCGCATCGACGTGCCGCGGCTGGCGCGTATCGCTTGTGAGGGTTTGGCGTCGCCGGCGATCACAGACTCGGCGGGCACGACTTGCAGACGCTCCAGAAGAACCGGATCGGCGTGGGCAAGCAAAGGGGAGATGGCGTCGGGATTACCGACCAGCAAGAGATGAAGCTGTAAATTAGAGGCCAGTGCCTGCAACGAAGCAGGCACTGTGACGCAGGGACCGAAGTCCCCGCCCATTGCATCTAACGCCAGGGTTAGACGAGTCAAGGTATCGCTACTTAGCCGATAACCTTGCGACCGCGGTAGAAACCGTCGGCAGTGATGTGGTGACGACGGTGAGTTTCACCGGATACTTTGTCTACAGACAGAGTAGTCGTGGTCAGAGCATCGTGAGAACGACGCATGCCACGCTTGGAACGGGTTGGTTTATTCTGTTGTACGGCCATGGACCTTACTCCTCAATTACTTACGCTTTAAACTGGCTAATACGGCAAACGGATTCGGTTTCTCCGCCTCGGGAGGCAGTTGGCCAAATACCATGTCCGCTTCGGACACTTCACAGTGTTCAGATTCATGTACCGGAACGACAGGCAGTGAAAGAATAATTTCGTCTTCAATCATTGCCAACAGATCGACTTCGCCAAACTCGTCAACTTCGATCGGTTCGTACGCTTCCGGTAATGCCTCAGCCTGCTCATCATTGACGACCGGGCTAAAACAATATGTTGTGTGAACCTGATGTTCGAACGGGACTCCACAGCGTTGGCACATCAACGTTACCGTGACGTCCGCATGCCCTGTTATCACCGCGAGGCGTTGATTGTCGATATTAAACGACAACGACACCTCAACATCACTGTCCACACTGACCACGGAGTCGGCAACACGAGTAACCTGCTCAGGCGCGTAGACACCAGCATAGTCCAGGCGTTTCTGAGCGGTACGTACCGCATCAATGGTCAAGGGTAATTTTACCTTTTGCATAGGGCGCGCATATTAACTTTGTAACGACATAGAGTCAAAGAAAAAGGCCGTAAAACGGCTCCTTTCACCAATATTCGCTTCCACAGCGGCCGACAGTTTAAAATGCCGTACCCATTTACGCTACGGTTTGCGAAAAAAATTATGCAGAGATTGCTTTTAGCCTCCACCTCCCCCTATCGAAAAATGCTGCTGGAGAAACTGCAGCTGCCGTTCGACTGCGCCGCGCCGGAGGTGGATGAAACCCCGCTGCCGGGCGAAGGCGCGGAAGCGCTGGTGCTGCGCCTGGCGGCAGCGAAGGCCCAGGCGCTGGCCCTCGCCTACCCCGAGCATCTGATCATCGGTTCCGATCAGGTCTGCGTGATCGATGGCAGCATCACCGGCAAGCCCCATACCGAGGAAAACGCCCGCGCGCAGCTGCGCCAGGCAAGCGGCCAGGCCGTGACCTTCTACACCGGCCTGGCGCTGTACAACGGCCGCAGCAAGCAGCTGCAGGCCCTGTGCGAGCCTTTCCACGTGCATTTTCGCGCGCTGAGCGAAGCGGAGATCGCCGCCTATGTGCGTCTGGAGCAACCGCTGAACTGCGCGGGCAGTTTCAAGAGCGAGGGGCTGGGGATCGCGTTGTTCGACAGGCTGGAAGGCCGGGATCCGAACGCCCTGATCGGCCTGCCGTTGATTGCGCTGTTGGAGATGTTGCGGGCTGAAGGCATCAACCCGCTGGTGTGACGCGGATTATTTGGCGGCCTGCCGGCGCAGCACTTGCAGGCAATGACGCAGTTCTTCGTCCATCGGCGCTTCGATACGCATCGTTTCGCCGGTGGCCGGATGCTCGAAGCGCAGCGCCGCGGCGTGCAGGAACAGACGCTTCAGGCCGGTACCCGCCAGTTGACGATCGAACTCGCGGTCGCCGTAGCGATCGTCAAAGGCGATCGGATGCCCGGCATGCAGGGTGTGCACGCGGATCTGGTGGGTACGCCCGGTGATTGGGCTGGCCTTCACCAGGGTGGCGAATTCGTAACGCTCTTCCACCTTGAAGCGGGTTTCCGAAGGCTTGCCTTCGCTGTTGACGCGCACGATACGTTCGCCGCTGTGCAGAATGTTTTTCAGCAGCGGCGCCTGTACGGCCTTGCAGTGGGACTGCCACTGGCCGCGCACCAGCGCCAGATAATCCTTCTGCATGCCCTTCAGCCGCAGTTGCTCATGCAGCGAACGCAGCGCGGAACGCTTCTTGGCAACCAACAGCACGCCGGAGGTATCGCGATCGAGCCGATGCACCAGCTCCAGGAAACGGGCCTCAGGGCGCAGCGCCCGCAGCCCTTCAATCACGCCGAAGCTCAGGCCGCTGCCGCCGTGCACCGCGGTGCCGGAAGGCTTGTTGAGGATCAGCAGGTGGTCATCTTCATACAGAATGCAGTCGGCCAGCGCCGCCACCTTATCCAGCTTCGCCGACACCGGCGCCTCTTCGCGCTCGGCCACGCGCACCGGCGGCACGCGCACCACGTCGCCGGCCGCCAATTTGTATTCGACCTTGATGCGCCCTTTATTAACCCGCACCTCGCCTTTGCGCACAATGCGATAAATCATGCTCTTCGGCACGCCTTTCAGGCGAGCGAGCAGAAAGTTGTCGATTCTCTGACCGGCTTCGTCGTCGGAAATCGTGATGAATTGTACTGCTGGATTGTTCGTTTTCATGGTGCGGGATTCTAAATAGAGCGCGTGAATAGCGCCACATCTTTTTCTGTGCTTAACTGTCTCTCTGACGGCGGGCGAAACCCCAGCGGACAATAAGGCAGCAAGCCGATTTGAACGTTTGCGATTTCTTCCGCAGTTAAGGAAAAGTCACCTTGCTATAACGGCATCAGCAGTGGAATAATGCAGTCACTTTCCGCGTTGATTCTCGTTAAACAGGGAAAACGGTGGAATTATAAAATTTGTCTGATCGCGCAAAAACGCAGCAATGGCGTAAGACGTAATGCGAAATCAAACAATTAGCGGGCTGCGGGTTGCAGCTTGGCCGGCAAATGGAATCAGATCTGTCGACGTAAATCAGAGGCTATTCCCCTAGTAAAAGTGCTGTCTTTCACAAAGAAAAGCAGGCTTACCGAGATAATGCGCCCCTATGCAGGCGACAACCGTGAGGTTGACGGCTTTGCGAGAAGACACGGGGCTTTCGGTTTAACTCCGGCCATGAGGTTATTTTGCCCGCAGCTTTGTCGATAATGTAAAAATAACGAGTAAGTTAAGATGAAAAGAATGTTGATTAACGCAACTCAGCAGGAAGAGTTGCGTGTTGCCCTCGTAGATGGACAGCGGCTGTATGATTTGGATATCGAAAGTCCGGGTCATGAGCAGAAAAAAGCGAATATTTACAAAGGCAAAATCACCCGCATTGAACCAAGTCTTGAAGCAGCGTTCGTGGACTACGGCGCAGAACGACATGGTTTCCTCCCTCTTAAAGAAATCGCCCGCGAATACTTTCCTAGCAATTACTCTTCCCATGGCCGCCCGAACATCAAAGATGTCCTGCGCGAAGGCCAGGAAGTCATCGTTCAGGTAGACAAAGAAGAACGTGGCAACAAAGGCGCCGCCTTGACCACCTTCATCAGCCTGGCGGGCAGCTATCTGGTGCTGATGCCGAATAACCCGCGCGCCGGCGGTATTTCTCGCCGCATCGAGGGTGACGATCGCACCGAGCTGAAAGAAGCGCTCTCTTCGCTGCAACTGCCGGACGGCATGGGCCTGATCGTTCGCACCGCGGGCGTAGGCAAATCCGCCGATGCGCTGCAGTGGGATCTCTCCTTCCGCCTGAAGCACTGGGAAGCGATTAAAAAAGCCGCCGAAGGCCGCCCTGCGCCGTTCCTGATCCACCAGGAAAGCAACGTTATCGTGCGCGCCTTCCGCGATTACCTGCGCCCGGACATCGGCGAAATCCTGATCGACAACCCGAAAATTCTCGACCTGGCCAAAGAACACATCGCCGCGCTGGGCCGCCCGGATTTCAGCAGCAAAATCAAACTGTACAGCGGTGAAATTCCTCTGTTCAGCCACTATCAGATCGAATCGCAGATCGAATCCGCCTTCCAGCGCGAAGTGCGCCTGCCGTCCGGCGGCTCGATCGTCATCGACAGCACCGAAGCGCTGACCGCCATCGACATCAACTCCGCACGCGCAACCCGCGGCGGCGACATCGAAGAGACGGCGTTCAACACCAACCTGGAAGCGGCGGACGAAATCGCTCGCCAGCTTCGCCTGCGCGACCTCGGCGGCCTGATCGTCATCGACTTCATCGACATGACGCCGGTACGCCACCAGCGCGAAGTGGAAAACCGCTTGCGCGACGCCGTGCGTCAAGACCGCGCGCGCATCCAAATCGGCCGCATCTCCCGCTTCGGCCTGCTGGAAATGTCGCGTCAGCGCCTCAGCCCGTCGCTGGGTGAATCCAGCCACCACGTGTGCCCACGCTGTAACGGCACCGGCACCATCCGCGACAACGAATCGCTGGCGCTGTCCATCCTGCGCCTGATCGAAGAAGAAGCGCTGAAGGAAAACACCAAAGAAGTTCACGCTATCGTACCGGTTCAGGTCGCTTCGTACCTGCTGAACGAAAAGCGTGAATCCGTCAGCGCGATCGAAAAACGTCAGGGTGGCGTGAAAGCCGTCATCGTGCCGAACGATGAAATGCAAACCCCGCACTACTCGGTGCTGCGCGTACGCAAGGGCGAGGAAACCTCTACCCTCAGCTACCTGCTGCCGAAACTGCACGAAGAAGACATGGAGCGTCCGCTGGAAGATGCGCCGATGGAACGCAAGCGTCCGGAGCAACCGGCCCTGGCTTCCTTCTCCCTGTCCGCCGATGTGCCGCCGCCGGCTGAAGAACCCGTCGCCGTTGCCAAACCTGTCGCTGCAGCCGCCAAGGCTAAAGCCGCAGCGCCGGCCGCCGCCAAGCCGGGCTTCCTGGGCCGCCTGTTCGGTGGTTTGAAGAGCCTGTTCGCCGGTGAAGAACAACCTGCCGTCGAAGAAGCCAAACCGGCCGAAACGCCGAAGGCGGAAGGCAACGGTGAAAACCGTCGTCAGGATCGTCGCGGTCAGCGCCGTCAAGGCACCGGCCGTAAAGAGCGCGGTGAGCGTAGCGACCGTGGCGATCGTCCGGAACGCGGCGAACGTAAAGAGCGCGGTGAAGGCCGTGACAATCGCGAACGCGACAACCGTGAACCGCGTGAGAACCGTGAAGGCCGTGAATCGCGTGAATCCCGCGATGAGCAGCGCCGTAACCGCCGCAACCAGCAGCAGAACGCGCCGGTAGCGGAGGAAACTGCCTCGGAAGAAAGCGCTAAAGCGCCGCGCGAAGATCAGCAGCAGCGCCGTGAACAGCGTGCTGAACGCCAGCGTCGTCGTCAGGAAGAGAAACGTCAGGCTCAGCAGGAAGTGAAAGCGCTGGAAAGCGTTGACGCGGTCGAGAGCACCGACGAAGAGCAGGAAGAACGCCAGCAGCAGAACATGCAGCGCCGTCAGCGCCGCCCTCTGACGCAGAAAGTGCGCATCCTGTCCGCGGAAGAAGAGCTGCAGCGCGCAGCGGAAGAGCTGTTGGCGCCGAAAGCGCCGGTAGCGAAAGCCGAAGATGCGCAGCCAACCGCCGACGACAGCGTGAAGCTGCTGCCGGAAACCGTTGCCGCTCAGGCGGAAGACGATGCCCAGGGCGAAAACCGCGGCAACGGCGAAGGCATGCCGCGTCGTTCCCGTCGTTCACCGCGTCACCTGCGCGTCAGCGGCCAGCGTCGCCGTCGTTACCGCGACGAGCGTTACCCACTGCAATCCCCAATGCCGTTGGTGGGCGCGTTCGCTTCTCCGGAAATGGCATCAGGCAAAGTCTGGGTAAGCTACCCGGTCGCTCAGGTTGAAGAAGCCGAAGTGCAAACCGAAGCCGTAGAGCAGGCGCCGGTTGTCGCCGCAGCGGTTGAACAGCACAGCGTTGCCGTGGAAGAAACTCAGGCCGCGGCCAGCGTCAACGAACCGGCACCAGAAGCCGCCGTTGAAACTGCCGCCGTCACCGTAACGGAAGAAGCGGCAGTCGTAGCGCCGGTTGTTGCCACCCCGGCCGAGGAAACTCCGGCGCCGGTGGAAACCGCCCCGGCAACGGTTGCGGTTGAAGAACCGAAAGCGGAAGAGACTGCCCCTGCAGTGGAAGTTGAGCCGGTAGCTGAAACCGTAGCGGCAGAGCCAGTGGTTGAAGCTAAGCCAGCGGAAGACGAGCCTGTGGTCGAAACTGCACCGGTAGAAGCCGCACCTACGGAAGAAGCGCCAGTGGTAGAAGCCGCACCTGCAGCGGCAGCCGCTCCGGTAGAAAAAGCGCCGGAACCAACGGCCGCCGAACCTGCGCCTGCGGTTGCTCAGCAGCCGGCACCGGTGAAAGCCGTGCAGGACGCGCTGTACAAACACATCGCCACTGCACCGATGACCAAAGCGCCTGCGCCGGCCTATGTGCCGGAAGAACGCAAGCACAGCGACTGGCAGCGCCCTTCCTTCAACTTTGAAGGCAAAGGTTCAGCCGGTGGTCACTCGGCAGTGAGCCAGGCCACCGCGCCGGCCACCAAGCCGCAGCCGGTTAACGAATAAGTTAATCTGCACACCTAAAAAAACCCGCCGACGGCGGGTTTTTTCTTGCCTGCAAAAAGCTCAGGCGATCTTTTTCAGTTTTTTGATGTCCAGAACATCTAACTTGCCGTCAAGTCGACTGACGAACTGCTGAAAATGCGCCGTCTCATTATGCTTATCCAGCGCTTCGCTGCTGGCCCAACGCTCAAAGAACACGAAGGTGCCCGGTTTTTCCAGATCGCGATGCAAATCATATTGCAGGTTGCCCAGCTCCTGGCGGCTCGGCTCGAGAATGTCGTGCACCGCTTCACTGACTGCGGCCTCAAATCCCGCTTTCGCTTGCAGGGTGGCGATAACGCGTACTTCCATTGTTTTCTCCCTTTCCACTTGATGAAAGTCGACGGTATTGGCGTCGGCATCGTTGAAATCATTGTCACTATGCGCCTGCTGCGCCGTTGATTTCAACTTGTCGCCAACAAACAGATGCATCTGCGGCACTTTCCGCTTATCCTTACACCCCGGCGTGAATAAACCCATTATTCGCTTTTCATTAGATGTATTTGACCGCCGGAGCCTAGCTAGATGACCGCACAACCTCAAGTTCTGAAAATCCGCCGCCCAGACGACTGGCATATCCACCTGCGTGACGATGAGATGCTGAAAACGGTGGTGCCCTATACCAGCCAGGTATTTGGCCGGGCGATCGTGATGCCGAACCTGGTTCCGCCCGTGACGACCGTGGCCGCCGCGCGCGCCTACCGCGATCGGATTCTGGCGGCGGTGCCGCAGGGTCACAACTTCACTCCGCTGATGACCTGTTACCTGACCAACTCTCTGGCGGCCAGTGAACTGGTCAGCGGTTTCGAGCAAGGGGTGTTTACCGCCGCCAAGCTGTATCCGGCCAACGCCACCACCAACTCCAGCCACGGCGTCAGCGACGTGACCGGCATTTACCCGCTGTTCGAGCAAATGCAAAAAATCGGCATGCCGCTGCTGATCCACGGTGAAGTGACCGATCCTGCCGTCGATATTTTCGACCGCGAGGCGCGCTTTATCGAACAGGTGATGGAGCCTATCCGCCGTCACTTCCCGGAACTGAAAATCGTCTTCGAACACATCACCACCAAAGAAGCGGCGCAGTACGTGCAGGCAGGCAACCGTTTCCTCGGCGCCACCATCACCCCGCAGCACCTGATGTTCAACCGCAACCACATGCTGGTCGGCGGCATTCGCCCACACCTGTTCTGCCTGCCGATCCTCAAGCGCAACGTCCATCAGGAAGCGCTGCGTCAGGCGGTGGCCAGCGGCTCGGACCGTTTCTTCCTCGGCACCGACTCGGCGCCGCACCTCAAGCATCGCAAAGAGTCCAGCTGCGGCTGCGCCGGCTGCTTCAATGCGCCGAATGCGATCCCGGCTTACGCTGCCGTCTTCGAACAGCTCGGCGCGCTGGAGCACTTCGAGGCCTTCTGCTCGCTCAACGGCCCACGCTTCTATGGCCTGCCGATCAACGAAGATTTCATCGAACTGCAGCGCGTGCCGACCACCCAGCCGGAAGAGATCGCCCTGGGCAATGAATCCGTGATCCCATTCCTGGCCGGCGAAACCCTGAACTGGTCGCTGAAAGGCTGATATTTTTGCTTCGCCCTCTTGCCCTCGCTTACGGTTAACTGTATAAATAAACAGTAAATCGCTTCGGGGGCAATTATGCGTGTTGAAGTCACTATAGATAAAACCCGGCCGCTGCCGTCGGGCGCCATTGAGGCGCTGACCGGCGAGCTGGGCAAACGGGTCAATCGCCAGTTTCCAGACGCCGTCGTGCACGTCCGTTATGCCGGCGCCAACGGGCTCTCCGTGCTGGGGGGCGCCAAAATCGACCGGGATCTGATTGAGGAAATCCTTCAGGAAACCTGGGAAAGCGCGGACGAATGGTTCAGCGCAGAATAACACTGCAATGCTGTTTTTGCCGGGGGTCGCTCTCCGGCTTTTTTGTTTCTGGCGCCCTGCCCATTCATCGCTTACCCTTACTCTGGAACCAAATCCGCCTCAGCGCTGTATTTAACGCAAAGGAGTAAGCATGGCCCCGGACAAGGTGAAATCCGAAGACGCAATGACGTTTGGCGAATTGCTGGCGCTGATTGCCGATCAGAAAAGACGCTTGAACGTACTGGAAGTGGCCTTCTCTTACCTGGCCTTCAGCCTGGATGACAAAGCCAACCAACGGCTGATCCACAGCCTGAGGCTGGAATCGCAAAGCCAGAATCGCGACACCGAAACGCAGAAACATTTCGCGCACTTGGCAGAAGAACTGGAAAAATGTCTGCACGGCTCCGCCCCACCCACCGGCGGCGCGGAATAACGCCACAGGCTTTACTCATCGCGCGTTCGCACCCGAATTTGTAGAATAATTGTTCAAATAAATATTTATTTTGCAATTTTAGGTGACAACCCCTCCACCGATGAAAGCGGATGCGTATACTGTAATTGCTCTCATGATGATGAGCCGCATTGATCCTCGTTAGTCACTCACGGTAGTTACTACTCAATAAGGGGTCTTTATGGACAGAAATGATGAAGTAATTCAGACGCACCCGCTTGTCGGTTGGGATATCAGTACTGTCGACGTTTACGACGCCATGATGATACGCCTTCATTACCTGTCTTCACTAGACCAAACGCCCGAAGAAGCCCAAGTAGACCGAACGCTTTGGCTGACCACAGATGTCGCCCGTCAATTAATCAATATCTTAGAGGCCGGCATCGCCAAGATTGAAGCTACGGATTACCAGGATCTTGATCGCAGAAAACATTGATTCATCGTCTCCTACCCCCTAAGGCGCCGCGACCTTTCCCGGCGCCTTTTCTTCGCCTTTCGCCGTTCAATCAGTGCATTGCGTCCGCCAACCTTTTATCATGGGGGCATAAGAAATCGCTATCAGAGAGGGTTGGCACGTGGAATATGATTTGATTGTGGTGGGCAGCGGTTCCGTCGGCGCGGCGGCAGGCTATTATGCCACGCGAGCCGGCTTGAAAGTGCTGATGATCGACAGCGCTATCCCTCCGCACCGAAACGGCAGCCATCACGGCGATACCCGTATTATCCGTCACGCTTACGGCGAAGGCGAAAAGTACGTGCCGCTGGTGCTGCGCGCACAGGCGCTGTGGAATGCGCTGATTCAACAATCCGGCGAGGAACTGTTCCAGTCGTGCGGCGTGCTCAACCTGGGGCCACAGCACTCCGAATTCATTCGCAATGCGCAGCTCAGCGCGCAAAAATTCCGCCTGAACGCGCAAACCCTCAGCGCCGAACAGATCAATCAGCGCTGGCCAGAATTCCGAGCACCGGAAGGCTATGTCGGCGTATTCGAGCCAGACGCGGGGTTCCTGCGTGCCGAGCTGGCGATAACCAGCCTGATCAAGCTGGCGAAAGAAGCCGGCTGCAGCCAGCTGTTCAACTGCCCGGTCAACGCGGTAGAACCCATCGATGGCGGCGTTGAGGTCATCACCGGCGAAGGGCGTTTCACGGCGCGAAAAGCGGTGATCGCCGCCGGCACCTGGGTCAAAGCGCTGTTGCCGCAACTGCCGATCGCGCCACTGCGCAAAGTCTTCTCCTGGCATCAGGCAGATGGCCGCTACAGCGTGAACAATCGTTTCCCGGCCTTTACCGTCGAAGCGCAAGACGGCATGCACTATTACGGTTTTCCGGCGGATAACGACGGCCTGAAAGTGGGCAAACACGACGGCGGCCAGCCGATGGATGCCCCCGAGCAGCGCAAACCCTTCGGCAGCTACGCCAGCGACGGCACGGAAGTTTTCTCCTTCCTGCGGCAATTTTTGCCGGGTGTAGGCGTATGTTTACACGGTGAAGCCTGCAGCTATGATATGAGCCCCGACGAAGACTTTATTATCGATACCCTGCCGGATTGCGATCGCCTGATGGTCATCAGCGGATTGAGCGGCCACGGCTTCAAGTTCGCCAGTGCACTGGGCGAGATCGCCGCGTTGTTCGCGCAGGACAAAGCGCCGCCGGTTGACGTCTCAAGCTTTGGTCTGAAACGATTTAGCTGACCGAAGGATTTCGCTGTCCAAGTCCCCCTCAGGCACTGGACAGCGAAATTTGGCGGTTACAATTTGTTAACCTGCTAACTCTTTTAAATACCAAGTAAAAATCCTGATAACGGAAATTTCTTATATTCAGCAGTTGAATTTCCGAATTGAACACTTGCAGTGTAAGTCCTATTTTACAGAAGATATGCTCCATCGGCTTTCAACAAGGACGTCACCATGAAACTACTTGTCGTGGACGAATGCTGCTTCACCCGGGTCGGTATAGCCAGCTACTTTGCTGATAGTGGGATCACGACGATCAAGTGCTGCCACAGCATTGAATACGCTACATCGCTGTTGGCCAGCTTTCAGCCGAGCCACATTCTGGTGAACCTCAGCAACCAATGCCGCTATAACGAAGCGGACGCGCAACTGCAGGCCTTTATGGAAGCCAGCCAGTCCGCCTTGCTATTTATCTATCTCGACACACCTTACCCTTACAGCGAAGCGCCAATGCGCATCGCCGATAACGCTTTTCTGTTCAATAAAAGCATTCTGCCGCTCACCTTACGCACGCTGCGCGAGAATCCGCTGGCGCTGGCCGATGACGGCGAAGAGCGTTCCCTGTTCAGCCCGCAGGAGCTGACGGTAATGAAGTATTGGATGGCAGAGATGCCTAACTACCGCATTGCGAAAAAACTGCAGATCAGCTCCCATACGGTCTATGTGCACAAGCGTCACATCACGGAAAAGATCAACGCGCGCAACCGGCTGGAGTTTTACTCGCTGTATAACGTGCTGCGCTATTTCTACCCGCCGAGCACGCCGGCGAATTCAACGCCGCTGGCGCTGTTGGCCGTGTAACCTCAAGCCTGCGATAACGCAGGCTTTTTTATCGTCACTTTCCCGCCCCTCACGCGCGGCGCGCTATAAATGACGCCGAGAAAAGGACTATAATCAAGGGTCCTTCTCTTCAGGCGGCTGAAATGTTAAACCGAATACTGGCGGCTATCGTCAACAATGTGCGTGAGCATCTGGTGCTGTACCTTTGTCTGTGGCTGGTGCTGCTGGCGTTGGATGTCTATTTCTTCTTCGTCATGTAAGCCATGCCGCCGTTATTTCCCCGATTGAGCTTCAGCCGCTTCGGCGATCCCGCCCAGGTGCTGGAATTGCAGCAGATGAGCAGACCGATGCTGCGCCCCGGACAGCGGTTATTGCAGATGCGCTATGCCCCGATCAACCCTTCCGATCTGATCCCGATCCACGGCCAATACGCGCACCGCATCGCCCTTCCTCAGGTGCCGGGATATGAAGGCGTGGGCATCGTCGTCAATCCGCAGAATGGGCATTCAACGGGCCGACGCGCGCTGGCGGTAGCGGGTAACGGCAGTTGGCAAACGTTCGTCACGCTGCCTGAAGATCGGGTGGTCTGGGTGCCGGACGACATCGACGACGCCTGCGCAGCGCAAATCTATATCAACCCGCTCACCTGCTGGGTGCTGTTGACCCAATGGCTGCCGCTCAGCGCCGGCGGCGTACTGCTGCTCAACGGCGGCGGCTCCGCTGTCAGCCTGCTGCTGGCGCAGCTGACGGCGCTGCGCGGCATTCGTCTGGCGGTCGTGGTGCGCAATGCCGCTCATCGCCAGGCGTTGCTGGCCGCTGGCGCCTGGCGCGTTATCGAAGCGCCGCAGCTGGCGGAAATGACGAATTTTGGCGCCCGTGCGGCCATCGACTGCATTGGCGGAGAAGACGGATTGCAGTTGGCGCGGGCGGTTCGCACCGGCGGCGATTTTGTGGCGCTGGGCCTGCTGAGCGGCCGCCAGGTAGACTGGCGGCGCGTGGTGAACGAGTTAAAGCTGCGCGCTTCGCTGTTCCACTTGCGCAAATGGAACGCACAGGCAGCGCCGGCGCAATGGCAGACGGCGTTTTATCAGTTATTCCAGCTGCTGCGACGCGGCCAGCTGGCGCTGCGCCCACCCGCCGCGATTTATCCTTTGCGTCAGTACGCAGCGGCGCTGCATCACGCCGCCCAGCCCGGCGTGAATGGCAAAATCTTCCTCACTCCGGAGGCTGGCGCGGCGGGCGGCCGTCCCCCAGGATAACCGCCAGCCGATAGCCGCCCTCGGTAGTCTCCAGCGCGATGCGCGCCACGATCGTCAGCGGCACCGACAGCAACATGCCCACCGGGCCGAGCAGCCAGCCCCAAAAGATCAGCGACAGGAACACCACCAGCGTCGACAGCCCCAGCCCGCGCCCCATCACGCGCGGTTCGAGGATATTGCCGATCACCATGTTGACAGCGATAAAGCCACCCGCCACCACCAGCGCATCACCCAATCCGTTGAACAACAGCGCCTGAATCAGCGGCGGAATGGCGGCCAATACCGAGCCAATGTTGGGAATGTAGTTAAGCAGAAATGCCAGCAGCCCCCAGATAAAGGCAAAACGCACGCCGACCGCCGCCAGGAAGATCCAGACGATTACCCCGGTGGCCAGGCTGATGATGGTTTTAATCACCAGATAGCGCGTCACGCCATCCAACGCCCGCCGCATCACGGCAAGCCCCTCGTTCGGTTTATCCAGCGTCTGCTGCAGCTTGTAAGGCAGCAACTGCACTTCGAACAGCATAAACACCACGGTCATCAGGAGCAGGAAGACGTTGGTCATCGCGCCAGACAGGTGCCCCAGCATGCGGGTGACCAGATTCATCGCCGCGCTGGGATCGACATACTGCAGCATCGCTTCGCTGGAAAGGCTGATATTGAAACGGTCGGCGTAATGCTGCAGCTCGCGCAGCTTCTCGATCATCATGCCGCGGTACTGCGGCAGCGAACGGGCGAACTCGTTCAGCGAAGCCCCCAGCATGCCGATAAACAGCATCACGACCACGATCACCGCCGTCACCAGCAGCGTCACCCCGACGATACGCGGCACCCGTTTACGCTCCAGCATCGCCACCAGCGGATTCAGCACCATAGCGAGAAATACCGCCAGCAAAAACGGCACCACAATGTCGGCGGCGGCTTTCACCCCGGCCAAAATGATCACCAACATCGCCAGCAGGACGGCCAGACGCAGGCTGCTGTCGGTCACACGGGTTCGGCCCATGACGTTTCCTTGTTATTTCACTGGGTTAACCGGCGCCAGGGCGCCGGCTCTTGGCGCTAATGGTAGCAAAATCCGCCGCTGCACCGCAGGGGATTTAGCGCAACCGTTCGACAAAGTTAATCTTTCCGCCCTGCCCTGCGCCGCAATAAATAGGCATAACCTTTGCCAACAAATAATCTCGCCGGGCAACTCACGAGGGGTTTACGTAAAATGACAAAAGCTGACATTAATAGATAATAGCCCCATTTTTCAATGACTAGCATGAACCTCTCGTGAGCGAAATAATATTATCTCCAACGATTTATCTGATTAACTCCGAACATCTCGAACAAATTCACTGACTAATATTTCAAAGTAGTAACATAGTTAAATTTATTATTGATTTTATGTTTCCTAAAGTTTAATTATTGCAGCCAGCCAATCGGTAATCGAAGGAAACAGGATGCTCTGGAAAAATACCGCCGATCGTTTCGGCCATGTGTCAGTGTTGATCCACTGGCTGGTGGCGCTGACGGTGTACGGCATGTTCGCACTCGGCCTGTGGATGGTCACGCTGGGCTATTACGACGTCTGGTACCATCAGGCGCCGGAGATCCACAAAAGCATCGGCACGCTGCTGTTCATCGTGATGGTGATCCGCGTGGTCTGGCGCTTTGTCTCACCGCCGCCCAAACCGCTGGCCAGCTATGGCCGCCTCACTCGCGTCAGCGCCATCCTCGCGCATCTGGCGCTGTACGCCGTGTTGTTCGGCATTCTGATCAGCGGCTATCTGATCTCCACCGCAGACGGCCAACCGATCAGCGTGTTCGGCTGGTTCAACGTGCCCGCCACCGTGACCGGCATGGCGGAACAGGCCGACACCGCCGGCGCCATACACCTTTACCTGGCCTGGGCCGTGGTAGTGCTCTCGGTACTGCACGGGCTGGCCGCGCTTAAACATCACTTTATCGATCGTGATGTCACTTTGAAACGGATGCTGGGTAGCAGCGCCGATTAACCTTTGGATTTATGGAGATTGCTATGTTGAAAAAGACCGTATTGGGCCTGACCGCAGGTGCCCTGCTGCTGAGCGCCGGTTCCGCACTGGCGGCAGACTACAAGATCGACAAACAAGGCCAACACGCCTTTATCGAATTCCGCATCCAGCACCTGGGCTACAGCTGGCTGTACGGCAGCTTTAAAGACTTCGACGGCGGCTTCACCTTCGACGAGAAAGATCCGTCCAAGGACAAGGTCAACGTGACCATCAATACCGCCAGCGTCGACACCAACCACGCCGAGCGCGACAAGCACCTGCGCAGCGCCGAGTTCCTCAACGTGGAGAAGAACAGGCAAGCCAAGTTTGAATCCACCGAAGTGAAGAAAAGCGGCGACGGTTACGCGGTGGTCGGCAACCTGACGCTGAACGGCGTCACCAAACCGGTTACGCTCGATGCCAAACTGATTGGCCAGGGCAACGATCCGTGGGGCGGCTACCGCGCCGGCTTTGAAGCCAACGGCAAGATCAAGCTGAAAGATTTCGGCATCACCACCGATCTTGGCCCGGCGTCGCAAGACGTTGAGCTGATCATCTCCGTAGAAGGCGTGCGCGAGAAATAAAAAAAAAGCCCGGCTTGGCGGCCGGGCTTGTCGGTTCCTCAGGCTCAGCGGGCTGGGCCTTCTTCTTCCGGTGCCGGAATGTGCATCGTGGTCTGCAACAATCCTTTCGATTTATTGAAAATCTTGACGCCGTTTTCGCGGCCGGCACGGCGCGCGCGCTGCTCTTCGCGCGGCAGCTTCAGCTCTTCGCGGCAAATCTCGCTGCAGCATCCTTCAAACTTGGCGGCGCAGCTCGGGCACTGAATGAACAGCAGATGGCAGCCGTCGTTCTTGCAGTTGGTATGGGTGTCGCACGGTGCGCCGCACTGGTGGCAGTTGGCGATCACATCGTCGGAGATGCGCTCACCCATACGCTCATCGAACACGAAGTTTTTGCCGATAAACTTCAGCGGCAACCCCTGTTCTTTCGCTTTGCGGGTGTACTCGATAATCCCGCCTTCCACGTGGTAGATGTTTTTAAAGCCGTTGTGCAGCATATAGGCGCTGGCTTTTTCACAGCGAATGCCGCCGGTGCAGTACATGACGATATTCTTGTCTTTGCTGTCCTGCAGCATCTCCACCGCCATCGGCAACTGATCGCGGAAGGTATCCGACGGCACCTCGATGGCGTTTTCGAAATGGCCGACTTCGTACTCATAGTGGTTGCGCATATCGACGAATACCGTATTCGGATCGTCGATCATCTGATTGACGCGATCGGCCTGCAGATACTCACCGACGTTGCTCGGATCGAAGCTCTCGTCATCGATGCCGTCAGCCACGATGCGCTCGCGCACCTTGAGGCGCAGCACCCAGAAGGATTTGCCGTCGTCTTCCAGCGCGATATTCAGGCGGACCTGATCCAACGCCGGGTGCGAGGCGAACAGCGCGGCTTTGAACGCGTCGAAGTTATGCTGCGGCACGCTGATCTGCGCGTTGATGCCCTCTTTCGCCACGTAGATGCGGCCGAACACCTTCAGTTTTTCGAACTGAACGTACAGGCTGTCGCGAAACGCCTTGGGATCGTCGATGGAGAAGTATTTGTAAAAAGAAACTGTGGTGCGCGGCTCGGTTTCCGCCAGCATGCGCGCCTTCAGTTCCTCATTAGAAATTCGGTTATGTAACACTGGCATGGTGTACTTTCCTGTCTTTCGGGAGGTGACTGATTACCGCGCGCAGCCAGCCGGCCCGCGCGCGGCGCACATCATACCCGAAAAACCGCCGCCGCGCAGCCCTGGCGCTCGCGTGCGCATACCTGCATCGCGCACTCATCCCGGATGCCACCGTATTGACCTTCCTGATAAGGATATCGCCATGGGCTTTTGGCAGGAAATATTGTGGAAAAATTCGGCACTCGATGCATATTTAACGCCCAAAAGGGGATTTTAATGCGTTGTGTTTTCCCGGATCGTCAGAAAAATGCCACAATAGTCGCAAACAATCGGCAGAAACGAACCTAGCGACCGAGCCCACCCGGCCGTCAGACCATGCTATGACTCTGTCATTACACTTAAACAACCGTATTAAAACAGAGAACCCATGACTCAAGTTCCTACTTTCAATCGCTCCTTACTGCACCCGCGCTACTGGCTGACCTGGGTAGGCATTGGCTTGCTGTATCTGCTGGTGTTGCTGCCTTATCCCGTCATCTACTGGCTCGGCACCTCGATCGGGCGATTTTCCATGCGCTTTCTCAAGCGGCGCGTCGTTATCGCCCAACGTAACCTCGAACTCTGTTTTCCCGACATGCCGCAGGCTGAACGCGATGCGCTGGTGGTAAAGAATTTCGAATCGGTCGGCATGGGGTTGTTTGAAACCGGCATGGCGTGGTTCTGGCCGAACTGGCGCATCGAGCGCTGGTTCAAGGTCAGCGGCCTGGAGCACATTCAAAAAGCGCGCGACAACCATCAGGGCGTGTTGCTGATTGGCCTGCACTTTTTGACGCTGGAGCTGGGCGCGCGCATCTTCGGCATTCACAACCCGGGCATCGGCGTTTACCGCCCGCACGACAACAAGCTGATGGACTGGCTGCAAACCTGGGGCCGGATGCGTTCCAACAAATCGATGCTGGATCGTAAAGACGTCAAAGGCATGATCCGCGCCCTGAAACAGGGCGATATCATCTGGTATGCGCCGGATCACGACTACGGCCCGCGCAGCAGCGTTTTCGTGCCGCTGTTCGCGGTGGATAAAGCCGCCACCACCACCGGCAGCTACGTGCTGGTGCGGATGGGCAAACCGGCGATCATTCCGTTCACCCCGCGTCGCCTGCCGGACGGCAAAGGCTATGAGCTGATCATGCAGCCGGCGGTGGAAAACTTCCCGCTGGACAACGAACTCGACGCCGCCGCCTTCATGAATAAAGTGGTGGAAAAAGAGATCCTGATGGCGCCGGACCAATACATGTGGCTGCACCGCCGCTTCAAGACCCGCCCGGAAGGCGAGCCTTCGCTGTACTGATCACGCAAACCCGCCGCCGGCGGGTTTTTTATTGCGCGCCCCTTGAGAATCGCCGGCGAGGGTGGGATGGTAATGCTTTTGTCGCCACCCTTGGAGCCGCCATGTATATTGTCAGCCTGACCTACCATCGCCCGATCGCCGACGTCGACAGCCACCTTGACGGGCACATCGCCTGGCTTAAGAAATATTTTCAGGACGGCACCTTCGTCGCCTCCGGCCGCAAGAATCCCCGCACCGGCGGCGTGATCCTGGCCAAAGGCATTGAGCGTGCTCGGCTGGACGCCATCCTGGCCGAAGATCCGTTCAACGCCGTGGCCCACTACGAGGTCACCGACTTTAGCGCCACCACCACCGCCGCCGGTTTCGAGGCGCTGGCCGGACTATAAAACGCTGTAAATTCCGCGCGCCAAGCGCGGAATAAGGTTTAAACGCCATTTTTAAAACTTTATTTCATTTTTTGCCCTATCTGCGTCCCCTCGTTTGCCGTCGCCGCGCCTGCGGCGCATACTTACCACGCTAACTTTCACGTTTTGCCCCATCATCTCGCCACCGGCAAAACGCGTCACCTTTCGGCAGTGGACATTTATGGCTTCGGCAGCAGACCCCGTTAACTGGAAACGCAATCTTTTCGTCGCCTGGCTGGGATGTTTTCTCACCGGCGCCGCCTTCAGCCTGGTGATGCCGTTTCTGCCGCTGTACGTAGAGACGCTGGGCGTTACCGACCATCAGGCGCTCAACATGTGGTCCGGTCTGCTGTTCAGCATCACCTTCCTGTTTTCCGCTATCGCCGCGCCGTTCTGGGGCGCCCTGGCCGATCGACGCGGCCGCAAACTGATGCTGCTGCGTTCGGCGCTCGGTATGGCGATCGTCATGGCGCTGATGGGCATGGCGCAAACGGTCTGGCAGTTTCTCGCGCTGCGTGCGGTGCTGGGGCTGCTCGGCGGGTTCATTCCCAACGCCAACGCGCTGATCGCCACCCAGGTGCCGCGCAACCGCAGCGGCTGGGCGCTCGGCACCCTGTCCACCGGCGGCGTCGGCGGTGCGCTGATCGGCCCGCTGATCGGGGGGCTGCTGGCCGATTTATACGGCCTGCGCCCGGTGTTTTATATCACTGCCGCGGTGCTGTTCGTCTGCTTCGTGCTGACGCTGCTGTATGTCAAAGAACAATTCACCCCGGTGCAAAAGCGCGACATGCTGCACGCAAAACAGGTGTTCGCTTCGCTGAAAAACCCGAAGCTGGTGCTCAGCCTGTTCGTCACCACCATGATCATCCAGATCGCCACCGGCTCGATCGCGCCGATCCTGACGCTGTATGTGCGCGATTTGGCCGGCGCCACCCACAATCTGGCGTTTATCAGCGGGCTGATCGCCTCGGTGCCCGGTGTCGCGGCATTGATGAGCGCCCCGCGGCTGGGCAAGCTGGGCGATCGCATCGGCCCGGAACGCATACTGGTGTTCATGCTGATCGTTTCGGTGCTGCTGCTGATCCCGATGGCGTTCGTGCAAACGCCGTGGCAACTCGGGGTGCTGCGTTTTCTGCTGGGGGCGGCCGACGGCGCGTTGCTGCCGGCGGTACAGACGCTGTTGATTTATAACTGCACCAATCAGGTGGCCGGCCGTATTTTCAGCTATAACCAGTCGTTCCGCGACGTCGGCAACGTCAGCGGCCCGCTGCTCGGCGCCGCAGTCTCCGCCGGTTACGGTTTTCGCGCGGTCTTCGGCGTCACCGCGCTGGTGGTGCTGTTCAACGCCGGCTATTCCTGGTGGTGTCTGCGACGACGGCCGGGCTATATGCGGGAAGATACGCTGCAGGAAGAGTAATAGCTGCATTTATCGCCAGCTTTCGCCATTGGCCGGATCAACGGCGCGTTTCCCCTATTTTTAATAATGCTTTCTCGCCGCCGGTGAATTTTCACCTAACTCAGAACATTCTTAATACAACATCTTGTTTATCAACAAATAATTAACTTTCAGCGCATAAAACCCGCTGTCAATCATATTCCTGTCACAACCAACAGAAAAACCAGAAAAGGAGATGCTTGTCGACTTTTCGTCTAAAAAATGGGATACAGGTACTAGACAAAACCAACGACCAGTTATCAAATGGTTAAATAATATCACGCCAGATGTGAACCATCGGCCAAGTGAAGAAAAGGTCAGCACGCTTTCCACGGTTTATCAGCGTTGCAGCCGCGGTTTTGTCGGGTAATCCGCATTGGGCGGATCGCCTTCATTAAATACACATACATACCACAGTACGGGCTGCAGCCTTGCAGCGCCTTTTATTGGGAAATCGTTATGCAATCCTCTGTCAATAAGTCAGAAAGCCGGACCTTCTTCGGCCATCCCTATCCGCTGGGTTCTCTGTTCTTCACCGAAATGTGGGAGCGCTTCTCGTTCTACGGCATCCGTCCGCTGCTGATCCTGTTTATGGCCGCCACGGTGTACGACGGCGGCCTGGGCCTGGCGCGCGAGAACGCGTCGGCGATCGTCGGCATCTTCGCCGGCAGCATGTACCTGGCGGCGCTGCCCGGCGGCTGGCTGGCGGACAACTGGCTCGGCCAACGCAAGGCCGTCTGGTACGGTTCGATCCTGATCGCGCTCGGCCACCTGTCGATCGCGCTGTCCGCAGTGATGGGCACCAACCTGTTCTTCATCGGTCTGATGTTCATCGTGCTCGGTTCCGGCCTGTTCAAGACCTGTATCTCGGTGATGGTCGGTACGCTGTACAAGAAAGGCGATGCGCGTCGCGACGGCGGTTTCTCGCTGTTCTACATGGGCATCAACATCGGTTCGTTCATCGCCCCGCTGATCTCCGGCTGGCTGATCAAGTCACACGGCTGGCACTGGGGCTTCGGCATCGGCGGCATCGGGATGCTGGTGGCGTTGGTGATCTTCCGGGTGTTCGCCGTCCCGGCGATGAAACGCTATGACCGCGAAGTGGGCCTGGACTCCACCTGGAACAGCCCGGTCGCGAAGAAAAAAGGCGTCGGCACCTGGTTGCTGGCGTTGGCGGCCATCCTGGTGGCGGTCATCGTGCTGATCGCCCAAGGCACTATCGTCATCAATCCGGTCGAGGTGGCCAGCGTGCTGGTGTACGTGATCGCCGCGTCGGTCACGTTGTACTTCATCTATCTGTTCGCCTTTGCCGGCCTGAGCCGCAAAGAGCGCGCACGCCTGCTGGTGTGCTTCATCCTGCTGATCTCCGCCGCGTTCTTCTGGTCAGCGTTTGAACAGAAACCGACCTCGTTTAACCTGTTCGCCAACGATTACACCAATCGCATGATCGGCGACTTCGAGATCCCGGCGGTATGGTTCCAGTCGATCAACGCCCTGTTCATCATCCTGCTGGCACCGGTCTTCAGCTGGGCCTGGCCTGCGCTGGCGCGCAATAACGTGCGTCCGAGCAGCATCACCAAGTTCGTGATCGGTATCCTGTGCGCCGCCGGCGGTTTTGGCCTGATGATGCTGGCCGCGCAGAATGTGCTGAGCAATGGCGGCGCCGGCGTATTGCCGATGTGGCTAGTGGGCAGTATCCTGATGCTGACGCTGGGTGAACTGTGCCTGAGCCCGATCGGGCTGGCCACCATGACGCTGCTGGCGCCGGAGAGAATGCGCGGTCAGATGATGGGGCTGTGGTTCTGCGCCAGCGCGTTGGGCAACCTGGCAGCCGGTCTGATCGGCGGTCACGTCAAGGCCGACCAACTGGATATGCTGCCGAATCTGTTCGCCCGCTGCTCAGTCGCGTTGCTGATCTGCGCCGCCGTGCTTATCGTGCTGATCGTGCCGATTCGCCGCATGCTGGAAAATACCCAGTCCAAGAGCGCGCAAAAACCGGCGACCAACGCCTGACGGATAGCCCGTTTTATCTCGCAAACCGGCGCTCGATGCGCCGGTTTTTTTATGCTTGCCAGGCCTGATGCTGCAATACCACTCGGTAGCCATCAGGATCTTCAAAGGTTTGCCCCGCCCGATCCCAATAGGGATTATAGGCGGCGACCGATAAGAATCCCGCCGCCCGCATCCGCTCACACGCGGCCCGCCATTCGTTCTCATCCGGCAGATAAAATACCAGCAGATGATCCTGCGTCGGCGCCTGCCCGACCCGTACCCCGCGATGCTGCGTGAACTCCAGATGGTAGGCATGCTGCGGATGCCCGATCATCATGCCGTCGAACCCCTGATGATCGACAAACTCGCCCAGCTTTTCGAACCCCAGCCCGCGGCAATACAGCGTAGCAATCTCTTGCAACCGATCGGTCGGGCGCGCGATGCGCAACACCGCTTTGGCTATCGACATGTCCTCCTCCTCATGATAACGTCATACAGCGCCATGCCCGCCAGCATTGCCAGCAGGAACGGCCATACCCGGCTTATCTCCGCCCCGGCCAACACCCAGGCTGGGCCGGGGCAAATACCCGCGATGCCCCAGCCGATGCCGAACAGCGCGCTGCCCGCCAGCAAACGACGATCCAGACGCCCGGCGGCCGGGATCTGCAGCGTTTCCCCCAACAGGCTACGCTCTCGTCGCCTCGCCCACAGGAAGGCCGGCGCCGCCACCGCGATCGCACCAGCCATCACCAACGCCAGCGAGGGATCCCACGCGCCGGTAACGTCGAGAAACGCCAACACTTTGGCCGGATTGGCCATGCCGGCGACGATCAGCCCCAGACCAAAAATGACGCCGCTCAGCAGCGCCAACAGCGTTTTAAGCATTCTCAACCTCCCGCCAGGTGGCGCATCAACCACACGGTCATAAAGCCCAGCAGCATAAACACCGCCGTGGCGGCCAGCGAACGCGGCGCCAACCGTGCGACGCCGCACACGCCGTGCCCGCTGGTGCAACCGCTGCCCAATCGAGTGCCCAATCCCACCAACAGCCCTGCGGCCGCCAGCCCACCGTTGCCGACCGCGATCTCACCGGACGGCAAAGCCGCAGCGGCAGCATACAGCCAGGGAGAGAGCAGCAACCCGCCAATAAATGCGGCGCGCCAGCCCCGCTCCTGGCCACCGGCACTCAATACACCGCCGGTAATGCCGCTGATGCCGGCGATCCGGCCGTTGAACAGCAGCAGCAGCGCCACCGCGCCGCCGATAATGGCCCCGCCCGCCAGCGCGGAATAAGGCGTGAAGTGTTGCCAGTCAATGGTCATCGCGGTTCTCCGGTTGTGGGCAATAAAGCTGATACAGGGTATGGAGCAGCGCCAGCGCTTTGGCATCGGCCACCGCATAGTAAATCTGCTTGCCGGCGCGCCGGGTGGACACCAACCCTTCCTCCCGCAGCACGCCAAGCTGCTGGGACAGCGTCGGCTGGCGGATATCCAGCGCCTGCGCCAGCTCGCTTACCGCCATCTCGCCCTGACTGAGCCGGCACAGCAGCAGCAGCCGATCTTCGTTGCCCAGGGTACGCAGCATCGTGCCGGCCTGCGTCGCCGCCTTACGCATCGCGTCAATATCCATTGCTCCTCCATCAATATATAAAATTATATAATATTATTTTATAAAGTATTCGCACACAAAGCCACAGGCTGGCGTGAAATAACGCCGCATGGCATGCTGTTTGGTCTTATCCTTTTGCCGCGCGGAGGGCGCCAGCGATGCTGTTTTTTCACGACGTTCTGCCGCCCGATCAGCCTGTCCGGCCGTTAGCCAGGGATTATCATCATGGCGACAGCGAGCCGGAGCACTACCATAACTGCGCGCAGCTGATCCACAGCCTGAGCGGCGTGGTGCAGGTCACTACCCGGCTCGGCAGTTGGGTGGTGCCGCCCGGCCGCGGCGTCTGGGTACCGGCGAAAGTGGTGCACAGTCTACGCATCACCGGCCAGGTAGCGGCCAGGACGTTGTTCATCGATCCGCTGGCGCGCGCCGATCTGCCGGCTCAGTGCCAGGTGGTGCAGGTGTCGCCGCTGCTGCGCGAGCTGATTATCAGCGCGATGGAGATTGCGCCCGGCTACCCCAGCGGCGGGCGCGACGAACGCATCATGGAATTGATTCTGGATGAATTACGGGTGCTGCCGAGCCTGCCGCTGCACCTGCCCGAACCGCGCGAGGCCTCGCTGCTCGCCCTGTGCCGCCATATTCAGGCCACGCTGGCGCAGCCCTGGACGCTGGAACAGGCGGCCGAACGCCTCAATGTCAGCGGACGCACCCTGTCGCGGCGCTTCCAGCGAGAAACCGGGCTGCGTTTTGGCGATTGGGTGCGACGCGCCCGTTTACTGGCGGCGCTGAACGCGCTGGCGATCGGACGTTCGGTGTTGGAAGTGGCGCTGGATCTCGGCTATGACAGCCCCAGCGCGTTCAGCGCCATGTTTCGCCGGGTGCTGGGGGTAGCGCCCAGCGACTATTTCAGCCGGGCCGCGCCGACGTTGACGCCAGATAGCGCCCGGCGACGTTGAACAACGCCTGCAGCGAAGCGCTGGCGGAGTCGACGTCGATGCCAACGCCGTAGCTCGCCTCGCCGTGCGGCAAAACGCAGCGAATGTAAGCCACCGCTCGGCTGTCGCTCTGATGCCCCAGCGTATGCTCGTGGTAATCTTCGATAGCCAACGGCAAACCGAAGCGTTGGCGCAGCGCATCCACCGCGCTGGAAAGCAGGCCGTTGCCGGCCCCCTGCAGCTGCAGAGGCTCCCCCTGCCAGGCGACTCGCGCGTTGAAACTGTACGCTTCCACGCCGTGACTTTCCGTTTGATAGCTCAACAGCTGCAAGCGCGGCTGCTCCACCAGCCCGTAAGTGTCGCGGAATAAGCGCCACAGCTGTGCGCCGCTCATTTCCTTCCCGCTGCCGTCGGTCGCCCGCTGGACCACCTGGCTGAAATCAATCTGCAAACCGCGCGGCAGCGCCAGCCCATGGTTCTGCTCCAACAGCCAGGCGGCGCCGCTTTTGCCGGACTGGCTGTTAACCCGGATCACCGCCTCATAGCTGCAGCCGACATCGGCGGGATCGAGCGGCAAGTAAGGCACCTGCCACCAGCCATCTTGCCGCTGCCGTTGCGCGGCGAAGCCTTTCTTGATCGCATCCTGATGCGATCCGGAGAAGGCGGTAAACACCAATTCGCCGGCATAAGGATGGCGAGGATGCACCGGCAGCTGATTGCACTGTTCCACCACCTCCACCACCTGCTTCAAGCGGCTGAAGTCCAGGCCCGGCGCCACGCCCTGGGTATAGAGATTCAACGCCAACGTGACCAGATCGACGTTGCCGGTACGCTCGCCGTTGCCGAACAGGCAGCCTTCGACCCGATCGGCGCCGGCCAGCAGCGCCAGCTCGGCGCAGGCGACGCCGGTGCCGCGATCGTTATGCGGGTGCACGCCGATCGTCACATCAGCGCGACGGCTGAAGTGGCGACAGAACCATTCGATCTGATCGGCATACACGTTGGGCGTACTCACCTCCACCGTCGCCGGCAGGTTGATGATCATCGGCCGCTGTGCCCCCGGTTGCCAAACATCCGCCACCGCTTCGCAGATCTCCAGCGCGAACGCCAATTCGGTAAAGCAGAAGGTTTCCGGCGAATATTCGAAACACCAGACGGTATCAGGCTGCGCCTCGCAATGCCGGCGAATGCGCCGCGCGCCGTTCACCGCTAGCGCCACGGTAGCCGCCTTATCCTGGCGGAACACGATGTCGCGAAACATCGGCGCCGTGGCGTTATACAGATGCACGATAGCCCGCGGCGCCCCCTGCAGCGCCTCGAAGGTGCGGTCGATCAGATCGTCGCGCGACTGCGTCAGCACCTGAATGGTGACATCGTCCGGGATCAGCCGCTCGTCGATCAGGGCACGCACAAAGTCGAAGTCCGTTTGCGACGCCGAAGGGAAAGCCACCTCGATCTCTTTGAAACCGCACTGCAACAGCAGCTGATAGAACTCGCGCTTGCGCGCGTTATCCATGGGCTCCGCCAGCGCCTGGTTGCCGTCGCGCAGATCGCTGGAACACCAGCGCGGCGCCTGTCGCAGGGTACGCGAAGGCCACTGGCGATCCGGTAACGTCACCGGCGGGAACGGTCGGTATTTGCTTGAAGGGTCGATTAACATGGGCTTCTCCTGATGCCTGAGTGAACGATACCGTCATTATTTCCCGCCTCCGCGCCTGCTTCTCCCGCTTTGCGGACAACCGTCGTCGCAAAGCGGACAACAAAAAAATTTGCATCCTGCGCCAGTGAGACAACAATTAGTTTTGACGTTTCTCCCACCGCACCGGCAGTACGCCGGGCGCTCTACTCTCATTGTCAACGGAGGCGAACATGAGCCTGTATGCAACCCTGGAAGAAGCCATCGAGGCCGCACGCGAAGAGTTTATCGACACCGCCGAAGGCAGCAGCGGCGATGAACCGCCGGTGCCGCAGCAGTTCAATCTGCAAAAGTATGTGATGCAGGATGGCGACACGATGTGGCAAGCGGAGTTCTTCGAAGAAGAAGGCGAGGCGGTGGAATGCCTGACGCTGCGCAGCGGTGCGGCGGCGCAGGCGATCTTCGACGGTGACTACGACGAGGTGGAAATCACCGCCGAGTGGATAGACGAAAACACCCTGTACGAATGGGAGGAAGGCGACTTCCAGCTCGAGCCGCCGTTGGATACCGAAGAAGGCCAGGCCGCCGCCGATGAGTGGGATGAACGTTAACCCGCACGACGCTTTGAACGCCAAGGAGGCAGCATGAACATTCGCCAGGCCCGCCCCACCGACTACCCCGCCATTTTGCAGCTGCAGGCGGAAAACGTGCCGGAAGCGCTCGATGAGCGCCAAAAACGGCAGGGATTTATCGTATCGCGCATGAATGAAGCGCAGCTGACGGCGATCAACCGCGGCATCGGCATATGGGTGGCGGAACAGGAGGGCCAACTGGCGGGGTTCGTTTGCCTGATGCCCGCCGACGCGCAGCCGCGGCCGCCGGTGGTGGATGCGATGCTGGCGACGCTCGCCACGCACTCATTCGCCGGACGGCCGCTGCGTGAGCAGCGGGTATTTCTCTACGGCCCGGTCTGCCTCGGCATGGCCTGGCGCGGCAAAGGCGTATTAAAGCGCCTCTACGCCGCAGTCAAAGCGCACACCCGCCATGATTACGACGTGGGCGCACTGTTTATCGACGACGACAATCCGCATTCGTTGGCCGCTCACGTGCAAGGGCTGGGGATGACGGCGCTGGCACCTTTCCATTGCGGGCAGAAAGGCTATCAGCTGGTGGTGTTCGCCACCCGCTGAACGAAGTTACTCGTAGGGGCCATGCTGCGCATCGAACGGCAGCATAAAGGTGTCCACCACCATCGACAGCGGCACGTCTATCACCGTGACGTAGCGCCAGGGCGTATCGCGCAGATCCCACTGCACGCCGGGATAATACTGATGACCGTGCCCGGCGCCGGGCACGGTGCGGCTGATGATGCTGCCGCAGCCGGTTAGGGCCATCACGCCGGCCGTCACGCAGGCCAGGCGAAAGTAGGAAGAGAGCTTCACGACATTGACTCTGAGAAAGGGGTTGTTTCGCGAGTGAACAACGCATCGGCCGCAGTCTATCACAGTTCCCTTTTTTCACCGGCACCGGCGCGCTCAGGCAAAAGGTAAAAAAAACGGGGAACGCGCCGTGCGCATTCCCCGTCTAAGCGTTGCCGCTAAGCGATTAACGCCGGCCCGTTGGGTGCGCCAGCGGGTTGTGCGGCAACTGCTGGTAGTGTTCACGCCAGGCGGCGCCTTCCGGCAGCAGCCAGACGCGCTGGTGCAGACGAGCCAGCATGACCGGATCGCTCAGCAGTTCCAGACGCTTGCCCTTCACCAGCTTCTCCGGCCCCAGCTGCAGCGCTTCGTTTACCCGCTCCTCGCGATTGCGATCGAGCGTCGCGCGCAGGTGGTGACGCGCCGTCGCCAGCGCCGTCGCCAACGCGTTGAAGGACGGGTTGACCACCGCGTGCATAAAGCCGTTGGTCAACGCGCGGTTGCGGTTGAGATGCAGGTACTCTTCCGTCGCCAGCAGCTCACGCGGCGGATTGTACTCTTCCGGGATCAGGAACAGCTTGGCGCGTTTGCTTTTCATGCCCAGCGTCGCGCGGCTCGACAGCACCGACACGAACGGCGACAGGATCAGCGAGAACACGATTGGCGACAGCCACCACAGGAAACGCAGATCCAACCACGCCATGCCGCCGGCCCACACCAGGCCCAGCAACATCTGCGAGCCATGGCGGCGGAACGCTTCGCCCCACGGCGTGTCGTCGTCGTCACGCTGCGGCGAATTCCACACCACTTCCCAACCGAGGAAGGCGCTCACCACGAACACGGTATGGAACAGCATGCGCACCGGCGCCAACAGCACCGAGAACAGCATTTCCATCAGCATCGAAATGAACAAACGGAACGCGCCGCCATACTCTTTCGCCCCCTTGGCCCAGATCAGCACGATGCTGAGCAGCTTCGGCAGGAACAGCAGCACCAGCGTGGTGGAGAACAGCGCTATCGCCAGCTCGGGCCGCCACTGCGGCCAGACCGGGAACAGCTGCCGCGGCTGCAGGAAGTATTGCGGCTCCATCAGGGTATGCACCACCTGCAATGCGGTGGAGAGCGCCAGGAACATGAACCACAGCGGCGCCGACAGGTAGGACATCACGCCGGTGAGGAACACCGCGCGGTGCACCGGGTGCATGCCCTTCACCAGGAACAGGCGGAAGTTCATCAGGTTGCCGTGGCACCAGCGACGGTCGCGTTTCAGCTCGTCCAGCAGGTTCGGCGGCAGCTCTTCGTAACTGCCCGGCAGATCGTAAGCGATCCACACACCCCAGCCGGCGCGGCGCATCAGCGCCGCTTCAACGAAGTCGTGCGACAAGATAGAACCGGCGAAGGAGCCCTCGCCCGGCAGCGGCGCCAGCGCACAGTGCTCGATAAACGGCTTCACGCGGATGATGGCGTTATGGCCCCAGTAGTGCGACTCGCCCAGCTGCCAGAAATGCAGACCGGCGGTAAACAGTGGCCCGTAAACGCGAGTAGCGAACTGCTGCACGCGCGCGTACAGGGTATCCATGCCGGACGCCTTCGGCGCGGACTGGATGATGCCGGCGTTCGGGTTGGCTTCCATCAGGCGAACCAGCCCGGTGAGGCATTCGCCGCTCATCACGCTGTCAGCATCCAGGATCACCATATAGCTGTACTCACCGCCCCAGCGACGGCAGAAGTCGTCGATGTTGCCGCTCTTGCGTTTGACGCGGCGGCGACGGCGGCGATAGAAGATGCGGCCGTGGCCGTCGACATCGCGGCACAGCTCCATCCACGCCTTTTGCTCGGCCACGCAGATGTCCGGATCGTAGCTGTCGCTCAGCACGTAGATATCGAAGTGTTCCAGCTGACCGGTCGCGGCGACGGACTCATAGGTCGCGCGCAGGCCGGCGAACACGCGTTCGACGTCTTCGTTGCAGATCGGCATGATCAGCGCGGTGCGGTGCGCCGGGTTGATCGGCTCATCGCCCTTGATGGTGGAGGAAATGCTGTATTTGTCCTTGCCGATCAGCAGCTGCAGGAAGCCCATCAGCGCGGTCCAGAAACCGGCCGAGACCCAGCAGAACAGCACGGCGAACAGGATCAGAATGCCGGTTTGCAGCACATACGGCAGCAGCTGCAGCACCGACTGCATCAGATCCTGGTCCAGCATGGCGATAGGATCGATCAGCGCCCAGCCCTGGTAAGGCAAGATGGTTTTCATGTACCAGGTGGCGATGCCGGTTTGCACCAGCATCAGCACCAGCAGCACATAGCGGCGCATGGAGCCGACGGTACGCCAGCGGTTCTCGGCCTCGGCCTCCTCTTTGGTGGCGTGCCGATTGTGCGGCGACCGCCCCAGCAGAGAATCCCAGAAGCGCGCCACCGGGTTGGTGCGCCAGGCTTCCGGGAACATGGTGGTGCGTTTGATCGGCGGCGTCGCCTTCAGAATGGCGCGCCCTTCGGCGTCGGTATCGAAGTCGTCATCGCTGACCGCATCCGGCCAGGCGCTTTCGATGCGCGGTTTGACCGAGGCCAGCGCCACGTCATCCGCCGACAAGCTATTGACGTTGGCGTCGGCGGCGCCCATCTGCCGATGGAGCGCCTCCAGAGCCTGAGCGTCATCCGCCGTTTTAGGGGTAAGCGCCTCCGACCGCTCGGCGGTCAGAGGCAGCGCCGCAAGATAATCCTGGGCGGGTTGAGTAGGCTTATTCATTGGCAGGTAGCTGATAGCTCCAGGTTTCCGACAGTGTCTTATCGCCATTGACCAGCGCCGCGCGCATTTCTACCGGCTTCTTGTCGTCTTTCACTTTCAGACGCACCGTCAGGCGCCAGCCTTTGGTCACTGGGTTATAGCGGACGTTGTTTTCTACCATTTCACCGTTGTCGCCGATGCTGATCTGAGAAGCGACCGGCGTATTGGCGTCCAGCGCTTTCAGCACCGGGCCGACGAAATCGACCAGGAAGGCGACGCTGCCGTCAGGCTCGCGGATCAGGTTGGACTGCTTCACGTCACCGGTCGAACGCATGGTCCGTGCCACATAGGCGATGTCTTGCGAATGCAGTTTGTCTTCATCGCGGGTGAAGTTCAGACGGTAGCTCAGCGTCAGCGGTTTTTTGGCTTCCGGCAAGGTATCCGGCGTCCAGAACGCGACGATGTTGTCGTTGGTTTCATCCGCCGTTGGGATCTCCACCAGCTCGACCTTGCCTTTGCCCCAGTCGCCTTTCGGTTCGATCCAGGCGCTCGGGCGCAGATCGTAACGATCGTCCAGATCTTCGTACTCTTTGAAGTTGCGACCGCGCTGCAGCAGACCGAAGCCTTTCGGATTCTCAACGGTATAGGTGCTGACGGACAGGTGTTTAGGATTGTTCAGCGGACGCCAGATCCACTCGCCGTTGCCGGCATGGATAGACAGACCGTTGGAATCGTGCAGCGCCGGGCGGTAGTTCAGCGTCGGCGACGGCTGGTTCGGGCCGAACAGGAACATGCTGGTCAGCGGCGCCAGGCCCAATTTGCCCACCTTATCGCGCAGGAACACTTTGGACTCGACGTCCACGGTGGTGTCACGGCCCGGGATCACCGTGAAACGGTAAGCGCCGGTGGCGCGCGGGGAATCCAGCAGCGCGTAGATCACCAGGTGTTTGTCGCCCTGCTTCGGACGCTCAACCCAGAATTCGCGGAAACGCGGGAACTCTTCGCCGGAAGGCAAAGCGGTATCGATAGCCAGGCCACGAGCGGAAAGCCCGTAAACCTGCCCTTTACCCACCACGCGGAAATAGCTCGCGCCCAGCAGGCTCATAATCTCATCGTTTTTGTCGGCGCTGTTGATCGGGTAGAGCACCTTGAAGCCGGCAAAGCCGAGGTTCTTCACTGATTCAGGATCGTGTTTGACCGAGCCGAAGTTGAAGTAATCCGGGCTGTACTTGATCTGTTTTACGCTGGTAGAGGTGACTTCGTTGATTTTCACCGGCGTATCGAAATACATCCCCTGATGATAAAACTCAAGCTTGAAAGGGGTTTTCAGCTTGCTCCAATAGGCTTTATCGTGATTGAACTGAATCTGCTGATAGTCTGCGAACTTCATCTCGCGGAACTGAGAAGGAAGGTTGCTCTTCGGGGCTTCGAAACCTTTCGCAGCCAGATCCTGCGCCTGCTTGGCCACATCATCAATAGAAAAGGCCCATGCCGGCGAACTGAACAGCGTGAACAATACGGTAGCACCTAACCAACGAACGCTCGCGGCGCGTGGTTGTCCGGATAATATATTAACTAGCACATCCCCCCCTATTCGTGTGCTCAAATCATTTAAATCCATATTAATGGATTACTCAGCTTTCCGACAACATGATAAATGGATGGTTCATGTTTACGGCTCATTGTTTAAGCAGCTGATGGAGCACCAGCGTAGCAAGCCGCGCAACAAGACGCTATGGAAAAATGCGAGGGGCTATAGTAGGGTTCCGGATAACAATTTAACGTTTGACGACTTATTAAGCGTGTTAATGAGCACCCGATTAAATCACCAGCGGTAATCTATGACTAAAGGCAGCAAACAGCGCGAGTTTTTCCTCGATTCGATCCGAGCCTATTTGATGCTGCTCGGCATTCCGTTTCACCTTTCCCTGATTTATTCCAGCCACGCCTGGGCGGTGAACAGCGCGTCGCCCTCCTTCTCACTCACGGTGCTGAACGACTTCATCCACGCCTTCCGCATGCAGGTGTTCTTCGTGATTTCCGGCTACTTCTCCTACATGCTCTACGAGCGTTACGAGCGCCATCAGTGGCTGAAGGTCAGGCTGGAGCGGGTGGCGATCCCGCTGTTGAGCTCCATCCCGCTAATTACGGTGCCGCAATTTTTCATGCTGAAATATTTCACCGATAAATTAAACGGCTGGGACGAGTTTTCTCTCTATCAGAAAATAAATGTAACAGTTTGGGAATTGGTGTCTCATCTGTGGTTCTTATTGACCCTGTCATTGTTAACCTGCGCCTGTTTTTATCTGTTCCGTAAAATCAAGCGTCAAACCCGCGATCATATTCCAGAGTTAATAAACCGAATGCGTGGATTAGGAAACATCTCACTGTGTTTCTTTATTTATGCGGTATGCTATTCGGCCGCGCACCGTATTATTTTAATGTTCGCGCCACAGCTATTATCCAACGGCCTGTTCAATTTCGTGGTGATGGAGACGATGTTCTACCTGCCGTTCTTCATCCTCGGCGCTTATGTGTTTAAGTACGTGTGGCTTAAGGAGATTTTTCTGCGTCGCTCGCCGCTGGCGCTGCTCGGCTCGCTGCTGCTGTTTATCGCATATATGCTGAATCAAAAGCTGTTGGCGCACAGCAGCTATATGTTCGAGCTGGAAGTGGTGATCAAAACCCTAATGGGGATCCTCATGACCAACGTGGTGTTCTCTTTTGGGCATAACCTGCTGAATTATCACTCGCCGCGCATCACCTATCTGGTCAACGCCTCGCTGTTTATATATCTGGTGCACCACCCGTTGACCCTGATATATGGCGCTTTCGTGACGCCTTATATCGGCAACAACCTGTTGGGATTCTTGCTGGGCCTGCTGTTTGTGTTCTCGCTGGCCTTCGCTTTATATGAACTGCACAAGCGTATTCCGGTGCTGCGTTTCTTGTTCTCCGGCAAGCCGCAATAACCTTCCGCCCCTGTAAACCCGATCGTTTGCAGGGGTTTCCTGTCATCTTGCCGTCGTGCAAAAAGCCTATACTGGTGGTTTGCATGCAAAGCACACATTGCTCAGCCTGGCGCCGTCCGTTAGGGCAAAGTGATACGGCTGAATACATACCCTAATCGTTATAACTGCGATGCATAAGTAGAAATCCGGATCCCTGCCTTACGGTAGTGATTGGGCTCAACCCCCGAAGGGCTGCGCGATCGCTTGATTGATTCGATGGCGTTACCTGTCTCTCCCTTCCGTCACGACAGAGAGGATTTTGAATGACCGATAAAAATACCCAGGCTCAGGAAGCCGTAGCGGAAAACGCCACCCTGCTGAAGATCCTCAGCAGGTTGCTGTCCGCGCTGGACGCTTCGATCAGCGGTAAAGAACGCAGCGTTTTGGTCGCTGAGCTCTCCAACTTCAATCTCGACGGCATTTCCGAAGCGGAACGCAAACTGGCCACCGAGCTGATCAAACGGTCGCTGGAATCGCTCGACCATTAACCCTACCGCGCCTGCAAACCATTAAGCCTGCCTGCGCGGGCTTAATGGTTTTTCCCGCCGTGCAAACCCGGCATTGTTGCCAAAACCGAAATACAGCAGCCTGATAATGTTGGATAAAAGGCAGAACTTCACCTCTTCCCCTCACTTTCTTAGTTTAATCGCACCAAAGGGTAATAATTGATCGATTGTTTTCGCAATCAGCCTTGGCGTTTTACCCACTAAACACGTTATCATCGAAATACGCGCAGAGTCCCCTATCCCCCAGCCTCAGGAGAACGATATTTTGGATGCCAGCACCATTAACAGCTTGTTCGTCATCGGTGCCGTGCTGGTGGGGGCAAGCATTCTGCTCAGCTCATTTTCTTCCCGGCTCGGCATTCCGATCCTGGTGATCTTCCTGGCGATCGGCATGCTGGCCGGCGTTGACGGCCCCGGTGGCATCGTCTTCAGCAATTACCCGGTCGCTTATCTGGTCAGCAACCTCGCGTTGGCGGTGATCCTGCTCGACGGCGGCATGCGCACCCGGGTCAGCTCGTTCCGCGTGGCCCTGTGGCCGGCACTGTCTCTCGCCACCGTCGGCGTGGTGATCACCGCCGGGCTGACCGGCATGGCCGCCGCCTGGCTGTTCAATCTCGATCTGTTGCAGGGGTTGCTGATCGGCGCCATCATCGGTTCTACCGACGCCGCCGCGGTATTTTCGCTGCTGGGCGGCAAAGGCCTGAACGAACGCGTCAGCGCCACGCTGGAGATCGAGTCCGGCAGCAACGATCCTATGGCGGTATTTCTCACCATCACGCTGATTGCGATGATCGCCGCCGGTGAAACCGCGCTGAGCTGGACCTTCCCGCTGCATCTGATGCAGCAGTTCGGCATGGGCATCGTCTTCGGTCTCGGCGGCGGCTGGCTGCTGCTGACGCTGATTAACCACATCAAGCTGGCGGACGGCCTCTACCCGCTGCTGGCGGTGAGCGGCGGCATTCTTATTTTCGCGCTGACCACCGCGCTGGACGGCAGCGGCATTCTGGCGGTGTACCTGTGCGGCCTGCTGCTGGGCAACCGTCCAATTCGCAACCGTCACGGCATCGTGCAAACCTTCGATGGCCTGGCATGGCTCAGCCAGATCGGCATGTTCCTGGTGCTCGGCCTGCTGCTCAATCCGCATGAGCTGTTGCCGATCGCCATCCCTGCCCTACTGCTGTCGCTGTGGATGATCCTGTTCGCACGCCCGCTGTCGGTGTTTATCGGCCTGCTGCCGTTCCGCAGCTTTACCCTGCGCGAACGCGGCTTTATTTCCTGGGTTGGCCTGCGCGGCGCGGTACCGGTGATCCTGGCGGTGTTCCCGATGATGGCCGGGCTGCCCAACGCCCAGCTGTTCTTTAACGTGGCGTTCTTCGTGGTGCTGGTCTCCCTGCTGCTGCAAGGCACCACGCTGTCGTTCGCCGCCAAAAAGGCCAAGGTGATCGTGCCGCCGGCGCTGACGCCGATCTCCCGCGTTGGGCTGGACGTGCACCCGGAAAACCAGTGGGAACAGTTTGTGTATCAGCTTTCGGCGGAAAACTGGTGCGTCGGTGCCGCGCTGCGCGAGCTGAAAATGCCGCCCAATACCCGCATCGCCGCCCTGTTCCGCGGCAAAGAGCTGCTGCACCCTAGCGGCAGTACCCGGCTGCGCGAGAACGATATCCTGTGCGTTATCGGCCATGAGCACGATCTGCCGATCCTCGGCAAACTGTTTAGCCAAGCGCCGGCCGTGACGCTCGACGAACGCTTCTTCGGCGACTTTATCCTGCAATCCGACGCCCGTTTAAGCGACATCTCGCAGGTTTATGGCCTCAATCTGCAAGACGATGTCGACGAGCAACAGACGCTGGGGCAGTTCGTCATTCAGCTGATCGGCGGTGAACCGGTGATCGGCGACCAGGTGGAGTGGGACGGCCTGACCTGGACCATTGCCGAAATGGAGGGCAATCAGGTCAGCAAGATAGGCGTCAGGATCGTGACCGACTAACGCGGCCGCGATATCAGATGAGGGAACTTCTGGCCTTAAGAACGTTCTTAATCACTATCATGATGCATGAAGTACGGCGTCGCTGAATTATATCCGTTTGATATAAAAACAATTTAACAGCGGCGCCAACGGGGATTAGGGATGTGAACGGCAAGACTCGATTTCTTTCGGTGATGATGATCATGGCGCTGGGCGTAGCGGCGCTCGATCTCAGCATCGCCGGTTTGGTCCATAGACTTTTAATTGGATAATTTCAACGTGACGCAGCGGGAACAAGAAAAAGACATTCTGGGGAAAATACTGGTGACGGTGTCCGCGCTTTGCCTGATTCTGGTGGCGGCGTTCCTCATCTGGGGATTCATGCTGGACTGATGCCGAGGACGCTCAGAGATAAAAAAAACCGCCGCGGCGGTTTTTTTATGGGTCAGGCGATCAGATCTTGCAACCTTCGCAGTCCGCTTCGTCTTCGAGGAATTCAGGGACCTCTTTTACCTTCTGCGCCGCTTTTTCTTCGGCTTTCGCCAGTTCGGCATCGATATCAAAATCGAAAATATCATCACTCATCGCTTGGTCCTCATTCTGCTTCGCGTTCAAACGCTGAGTATAATCGACAAGCCACCGGCCGGAAACCTTTCAGTTTGCCGCCGCCAGCTGCGGTGGCTCATCCTGAGGCTTTTTTCCGTAGGCCATGTCGTACACGTCGTAGAAGTCGATTTCGCCCTTGTTGCCGATGATGACTCTCATCTTCTGTTTCAGCGCGGCGCCGATGGACGGCTCATCCAGCAGCTGTTGCACCGCATAAGGCGACAGCGCGCGGGTGAAGTACCACTCGCCGTTATAGCACACCCGCAGATCCAGCACCCCGATGTCTTCAAAGCGGTAGACCGGCCGGATCTCTATCAGCAGCATGGCGAACATGAACAGCACAAAGGCGGTGAAGCCGAGGAAGGCATACATCCCCATGTACGGCACCTGATACATCACGGCGATCACCGCGAAGTAACCGGCGAACATGGCAAGGCACAAATAGCGGTGAGTGCGGGCGAATTCGCTGTTGAAGCGCGGCTTGCCGTCGCGCCCTTCGCGCCGATTGATCTGTTCAATCTCTTTAACCAAGATGCTTTTAATCGCGTCCATCGTTACAACCTTATGCTGGAAACAGCATTGCCATCAAATCTCACCGCTAAAAGTAACACAAGTACAGTTTTGCCGGGTAGATCAGTTAACCAACTTAATGGCGGCAACTGTTATAGTTCGGCTTCAGCGCGGTTGAGCGGCTTTGCCTTGCGCAAACATGAACATGCGCTGGGCGACGTCGTCGGCCTGTTTGATTTTCTGCTTTTGCGGTTCGTTGCTGCGTTGAATGGCGCGGGCGTAGGCGATTTCATGGGCCTGATCGATCATCGCGATGATGCGATCACGTTCAGTCTTCTCCATATTGCCCAACATGGTGGTGATAATCGCCTGGTAAGCGTTGGACGCGGCGGTCAGCGCCTTCTCTCTCGCCTCGAGGGCGGCGACGCGTTGCAAGAGTTCCTGCAGTTGCTCGGAGTGGGACATATCGACCTCCTGTTGCCGGGCAGCAAGCCTGCCTGATTACAGTTTAGCAAAGGATCGAGAGAGAAAGAGGAAGGAAAGCCAGCGGTTACGGTAAAGCACACCCGAAAATCCCAACGAGGAGCCGATAGTGCAAATCAACCCGGGTGCGCTTTACGATAAGCGCGATGAGATGAAGTGAAAGAAAGCTGGCGCGCTATGCAGGACTCGAACCCGCGTCTATCAATTTTCAAGCCAAAACAAGCCATTATAAAACCAATCACTCTGCCAACTGAGTTAATAGCGCGTTCCTTCGCTTCGGGGCGTTATTATCCATAACAACATTATGGACTCAAGCTTTTTTAGCATAATGCCCTGATTTTACGGATAAGTCTTAGGTTATCGCCAGCGTTATGGCCTTATGGCAGCTCAATAATCGGGTAATCGCCGGCGATAAGCGGCTTGCACAAAATCTTGTAGCCATCGCTGTCGAAATGGCTGGCCGCGCTCTGTAGCCGCTCCGCCTGCGCCAGATTGCCGACCGAGCCCAGATAAAACCAATTGTGGATCACATGGTACTGACGCAGCGTCTCGCCCTGCTCCTCCAGCGCCACGCGCCCGGCGAACGGCCAACAGGTGATACGCAGCT
Source organism: Serratia sp. CY37869 (assembly GCF_052168895.1). Taxonomy (NCBI): domain Bacteria; kingdom Pseudomonadati; phylum Pseudomonadota; class Gammaproteobacteria; order Enterobacterales; family Yersiniaceae; genus Serratia; species Serratia sp. CY37869. Next base: position 1,043,733 of record NZ_JBJNLU010000002.1, on the reverse strand, counting down.
GCTCAAGCGCCGCGCTGAGCCGCAGCGCATGCTCCTGCGCCGACTCCACGCCACAGCAGGCGCCCGCGCACTTGCGCAGGCTGTAGCGGAAACAGGCTCGCCCCGCCGGCAGCTTGTCGATCCCCAGCTTGCCGTAACATAAACGATGCTCGTCGGCGATGGCGCGCAGCTTTTCCAGCGCGGCGTGGCGATTGGCAAACAGCCCGTAGAGATGGGGCGTGACGGCGAAGTCGATCTCTTTGGCGTGAGCAATCGTCACCGCATCAGCCTGCAAGCGCAGCGCGCACAGCTGTTTCGAGCGCCGCAGACGTTTGTTGAACAACGGCTGTTGTTGTTTGATCAACTGCGCCTCCAGCAGCAATGCGCCCAACTCACCGGCGGTCTCGATAAAGCTGATGCGTCGGGTTTGGCGCAGCATTTTAGCCTCGTCCTGCGCGCGAAAGTGCGCCATCACCCGGCTGCGTATATTGACGCTTTTACCGATGTAAAGCGGCAGGCTCTCGCTTTGACCGTGAAACACATACACGCCCGGCCCTTTAGGCAACGGCGCCAGGCAGGCGCGCAGGTGCTCCGGGTATTGATAAATGTCGAGTTCTGGCTCGAGGCGGTTTGGCATCATGGCGGTGGCATTATCCTGCTGATGAATGAATACTGGTTTTTTACCCAGTATAACGCCCAACGCAGCCGGTTGCACACCCAGCGGATAATAACTCACCGTGATCTTTAACGGGAAAGCCTTTACTATCCCCTTTCCAGCGGGAAAGCGCCTCACGTTTAGCGCCAGTTCAAGCTGGCGCTGCCATGATGGCAGACTGGAACCGCCGCTTTTATCGTTATGGAAAACCTGGGTATGTCATCACTGAAACTCCCCTCCCGCCGTCTGGCGTTGATCGCCGCCATCGTTTTCATCGCCGTCGCCGTCGCGCTGGCCATCTTTTGGCAACGCCCGCCGCAGCAGGATTACGTTACCGCGCCGGCCCGCCTGGGCGATATCGAAAACGCCGTGCTGGCCACCGGGCGACTGGATGCCGTCGAACGCGTCAACGTCGGCGCCCGCGTCTCCGGCGAAGTCAAATCGCTGAAGGTCAAGCTGGGCGATCGCGTCACCAAAGGGCAACCGATCGCCGACATCGACGATCTGCAACAGCGCAACGATCTGCGCAACGCCGAAGCGGCGCTGAACGTAGTCAAAGCCAATATGTTAGCCAAACAGGCCTTGCTGAAACAGGCGGAGTCGCGTTTCAAACGCCAGCGCCGCATGCTGAACGACGAAGCCAGTTCTCGGGAAGACTTCGAGACCGCCGAAGCCTCGCTCGCCACCACTCGCGCCGATCTGCAGGCGCTCAATGCGCAGTTGGTGCAATCGCAGATCGAAGTCGAGAAGAAAAAAATCGATCTGGGCTATACCCGCGTGGTTGCGCCGATGGACGGCATTGTTATCGCCGTGGTCACGCAGCAGGGACAAACGGTCAACTCCAGCCAAAGTGCGCCGACCATCGTCAAGCTGGCGCGGCTGGATATGATGACCATCAAGGCGCAGATCTCCGAAGCCGACATCACCCGCATTTCGCCGGGACAAAAGGCTTACTTCACTATTTTCTCCGATCCGGATAAACGCTACGACGCCACGCTGCGCACTATCGAGCTGGCACCGGAATCGGTGATGAAAGACGACTCGCTCGCCGGCACCAGCTCCGCTTCCGGCTCCGGCACCTCGAACGCCTCGGTCTATTACAACGCGCTGCTGGACGTGCCAAACCCGGAAAACCGCCTGCGCATCGCCATGACCGCGCAGGTGTCCTTGCTGCTCGGCGACGCGAAGAACACCCTGCTGGTGCCGATCCAGGCGGTGCATAAAATCGATGGCAAAGAGCAGCAGGTGCAGGTGCTGACCCAGGACCAGCGGTTGGAAACGCGCAAAGTGACCACCGGCATCACCAACAATGTCGACATTCAGATCCTCAGCGGCCTGAAAGCCGGTGAAACCGTGGTGCTGTCGCAGCCCGCCGCCAAATCGGCTGAGGATGGCATCTTCCTGTGAACGCGATCATCGAACTAAAAGGCATCAGCCGAACGTACACCAACGGCGGTCAAGCGTTAACGGTGTTGAAAGACATCGATCTGACCATCGCCGCCGGCGAGCTGGTGGCGATCATCGGCGCCTCCGGTTCCGGCAAATCGACGCTGATGAACATCATGGGCTGCCTCGACGTGCCGGATCGCGGCGATTACTACATCAGCGGCCAGAACGCCGCCCACCTGTCGCCGGACGAATTGGCCCGCCTGCGCCGCGAACATATCGGTTTTATCTTCCAGCGCTATCACCTGATGCCCGATCTCAGCGCGCTGGGCAACGTCGAAATACCGGCCATCTACGCCAACGCCCGGCGCGATCAGCGTCGGCAGCGGGCGGCGCAATTGCTGGCGCGGTTGGGGCTTGAGGGACGCGAAGATCACAAACCCGGCCAGCTTTCCGGCGGCCAACAGCAGCGCGTCAGCATCGCCCGCTCCCTGATCAACGGCGGTGAGATCATCCTGGCGGACGAACCGACCGGCGCGCTGGACACCCAATCCGGTCAGGAAGTGCTGGCGATCCTGAGCGAACTGAATCAGCGCGGCCATACCGTGGTGATCGTCACCCACGATATGAAAGTGGCGCAACATGCGCAGCGCGTCATCGAACTGCAAGACGGCAAGATCATCGCTGACAGCGGCCGCAAGTCGGCGTCCGGCCCATCGTTGCCGCCGCCGAACCGCAGCCGGCAAAGCGGCTGGCAACGCCTGATCGACCGCACCCGTGAATCGCTGCACATGGCGCTGAAAGCGATGAACGCTCATCGTCTGCGCACCGCGCTGACCATGACCGGCATCATCTTCGGCATCGCCGCCGTGGTCACGGTAGTGGCGCTGGGCGAAGGCGCCAAACAGCGCACGCTGGAAAACCTCAAAGATCTCGGCACTAACGTGGTAAGCATCTATCCGGGCCGCGATTTCTTCGACGACGCCATCGACAGCATCCGCACCCTGGTGCCGGCCGATGCCGACGCGCTGGCGCAGCAAAGCTTCGTCGACAGCGTCAGCCCGGAAGTAGACGCTTCCGACAGCATCCGTTTTCGCAGCAAATCCGCCACCGCCTCGATCACCGGCGTCGGGCGCGACTATTTCCGCGTTAACGGCGTCGAGCTGTTACAAGGCGTGACTTTCCGCGACGATCGTAATGCGCTGCAGGAAGTGATCATCGACGACAATGCGCGCCAGGCGCTGTTCGGCGATTTCGGCGTCGAGCCGCTCGGCCAGATCGTGTTTCTCGGCTCGGTGCCGGCCCGAGTGATCGGTGTGGCGAAAAGCAATCGCAACTACGCGCCCAATCGCATTACTGTTTGGATGCCCTACAGCACGGTGATGTATCGCATGGTAGGCAAACCGACGCTCAGCGGCATCACCGTTCGGCTAAAGGACAATGTCGCCAGCGAATCGGCCGTCACCGCTATCACACAGCTGTTGACCCAACGCCATGGCGTAAAAGATTTCCGTTTGTACAACTTCGATAAAATCCGAAAGTCCATCGAACGCACGTCAATGACTTTTAGCCTGCTGATCCTGATGGTGGCGTCCATCGCGCTGGTGATCGGCAGCCTGGGCGTGATGAACATCATGCTGGTCTCGGTGACCGAACGCACCCACGAAATCGGCGTGCGCATGGCGGTCGGCGCGCGGCGCAGCGACATCATGCAACAGTTCATGATAGAGGCGGTGCTGGTCTGTCTGATCGGCGGCGCTTTGGGCATCGCGCTATCATTCGCCGCCGGGTCGCTGTTCACCTCGCTGGCGGGCGGCATGTTCACCGCCATCTATTCCTGGCAAGCCGCCGCCACGGCATTTTTCTGTTCAACCTTAATCGGCATGATCTTCGGTTATCTCCCCGCCCGCAAAGCGGCAAGGATGGATCCGGTCGTTTCATTGGCCAGCGAGTAACCCATGAAAATTTTATCTCCCCTGGCGTTAAGCCTCGCCGCCCTGCTCACCGCCGGCTGCGGCAATGCCCTGAAAAGCGACTACCGGGCGCCGCAGGTCAACTATCCTGCGGGGTGGCAATACGCTGCCGACAACGCCGCGCCGACGCCGTTCGACTGGCGCGATTTCCACGATCCCGAGCTCGATCGTTGGCTGCAACAGGTGATGGCGAGCAATAACGATCTGGCCGCCGCCGTGCTGCGCGTTTACCGCGCGCGGCTCGAGGCGGAACGCGTCGGCATCAGCACCGCGCCCGGCGTCAGCGCCTCATTAGGCAGCGGCATTAATCGCCCGCTGTCCGAGTCCTCCGCGTGGAATAAAACCAGCAACGCGTCGCTCACCACCAGCTATGAGGTCGATCTGTGGGGCAAGCTGGCGCGCCAGCGCGACGCGGCCGAGTGGAGCAGCCAGGCTTCCGTGCAGGATCTGCAGGCGGCGCGCCTGAAGCTGTTGGCCGACGCCGCCACCAACTACTGGCGCATCGGTTTTCTCAATCAACAAATCAGCGTCAGCCAGGCGAGCATCGCCTATGCCAAAACGACGCTGCGGCTGGCCAACGCCCGTTATCAGGCCGGCAGCATCTCGGCGCTGGACGTAGTGAATGCGGAACAAAACTTGCTGACGCAGGAACGCAGCCTGGTGGCGTTACAACACGATCGTCAACAGGCGCTGAACGAACAGGCGGTGCTGCTGGGCGCGCCATCAGGCCAGGCCACCATCGCGCCCGCGCGCCTGCCGACGACGGCGATGCCGCAGATCAACACCGGCATTCCCGCCAGCGTCCTGAGTCGTCGCCCGGATCTCAGCGCTCAAGAGCTGCGGTTGCGCGCCGCCCTGGCCAACGTCGATGAAAAACGTCTGCAATACTATCCCGCGTTCAGCCTGACCGGTTCACTGGGCGCCAGCAGCAGCGCGCTGCTGGAATTCCTGCGCAACCCGACGGGCAGCCTCAGCGCCGGCCTGACGCTGCCGTTCCTGCAGTGGCGGCAAATGGGCGTGGAGATCAAGATCGCCCGCAACGACTATGAACAGCAAGTTCTGGCCTTCAAGCAGGCGCTGTACAAAGCGATGGGCGATGTGAACAACGCGCTGTCACTGCGCACGCAGCTGCTGGCGCAGGAGACGCAGTTGCGCGCCTCATTGGCGTTGGCGCGTAAATCGGAGCGGTTGAACGAGGTGCGTTACCGACAGGGCGCCGTCACCATTACCGACTGGCTGAACGCTCAGGAACAACGCCGTCAGGCGGAACTGGCGGTGGATGAGAACCGCTTCGCGCAGTACCAGAATCTGGCGAAAATCTATCTCGAATTCGGCGGTTCATCGGCGCCGTAATCTCACCGGCCTGGCCACCTGGCCAGGCGTTTTTTTAGCGGCGAACACATCAATTTTTCCTGTTTTATCTCCCGTATTCTCTATACTGGAAACACCATCAATCAGCCGAAAAATCGCCAGATCGCACAATTATCAGACCATTCTCGCACCAAATCGGTGCAAACACTTAAGTTAAACTGCTGGATTTGATCGCCGCAAGATATAACGTTAAGCTATAGATGCAAAATAATTAGTCACCTAAATGACATAACATCGGCATGAGCGACGCTATTTTGTGATCCACATCTCAACTTAAATGTGGATAATGAATCGTCTTGAACCGCGATTCGATTAGCCGATTTGATAACTCGAAAACAACAGTGAACGGAGATTACGCTTTCACGAACAACGAATAATTCATTAAGGGATGATTATATGAAGTTAAGAAAAAAACGACATAAACCGATGCACATTAACGACATCACCATCATCGATGACAGCAAACTCAAGAAGGCCATTACCGCCGCGGCCCTCGGCAACGCAATGGAGTGGTTCGACTTCGGCGTATACGGCTTTGTCGCCTATGCGCTTGGCCAGGTCTTCTTCCCCGGCGCCTCTCCCGGCGTGCAAATGATCGCCGCACTGGCGACCTTCTCCGTCCCCTTCCTGGTGCGTCCGCTCGGCGGTCTGTTCTTCGGCGCCATGGGCGACAAGTTCGGCCGTCAAAAAGTGCTCTCGGTCACCATTATCATCATGGCGGTCAGCACCTTCTGTATCGGCCTGATCCCGTCCTATGCGTCGATCGGCATCTGGGCGCCGATCTTGCTGCTGCTGGCCAAACTGGCGCAAGGCTTCTCCGTCGGCGGTGAATATTCCGGTGCGGCGATCTTCGTCGCCGAATACTCACCGGACCGCAAACGCGGCTTTATGGGCAGCTGGCTGGACTTCGGCTCCATCGCCGGCTTTGTGATGGGCGCAGGCGTAGTGGTGCTGATCTCCAGTATCGTCGGCGAAGCCAACTTCCTCGACTGGGGCTGGCGTATCCCGTTCTTCATCGCCGCGCCGCTGGGCCTGATCGGTCTCTACTTGCGCCATGCGCTGGAAGAAACCCCGGCGTTCCAGCAGCACGTGGACAAGATGGAGAAAGAGGATCGCAACGCCATCGAGAATCCGCCAAAGACCTCGTTCAAAGAGATCGCGGCCAAACACTGGAAAAGTTTGCTGGTGTGCGTCGGTATCGTGATTTCCACCAACGTGACCTATTACATGCTGCTGACTTACATGCCGAGCTACCTGTCGCATAACCTGCACTACTCGGAAGATCACGGCGTTCTGATCATCATCGCCATCATGATCGGCATGCTGTTCGTGCAGCCGGTGATCGGCCTGACCAGTGACCGCATCGGCCGTAAGCCGTTTATCATCGGCGGCAGCATCGGCCTGTTGGCGTTGGCGATCCCGTGCTTCATTCTGATCAACAGCAACGTCATCGGCCTGATTTTCGTCGGCCTGCTGGTGCTGGCGGTGCTGCTCAACTCCTTCACCGGGGTGATGGCCTCCATCCTGCCGGCGATGTTCCCGACGCACATCCGCTACAGCGCGCTGGCGATTTCGTTCAACATTTCGGTACTGATCGCCGGTGCGACGCCGACCGTTGCCGCCTGGCTGGTGGAAGCGACCGGCAACCTGTACATGCCGGCCTACTACCTGATGGTTGTTGCGGTGATCGGTCTTATCACCGGTCTGTACATGAAAGAAACCGCCAACAAGCCGCTACGCGGCGCGACGCCGGCCGCCTCTGACCGCTCCGAGGCAAAAGAGCTGCTGCAGGAAACCTACGACAACATCGAACAGAAAGTCGAGGACATCAACGCGCAGATCGCCGAACTGGAAAAGAAAAAACAGATCCTGATCGACCAGCACCCCAAACTGGACTGATTCGCACTGACAAGCAAAAACCACCCGCCCGGGTGGTTTTTTTTGCCTGGCGTGCACAGAGTGGTAACTTGACCCGGCGGATGCCGAAGGAGAGATGAATGAATCAGTTTCAGGAGATGGCGACCTATATCGCCGTGGTCGAGGCCGCCAACATCAGCGCCGCCGCCCGCCGCTTGGGCACCACCAAGTCGGTGGTCAGCAAACGCATCCAGCAGTTGGAGACGCGCCTTGGGACTGTGCTGTTCGAACGCGGGAAAACGCTTGGGCTGACCGACGCCGGCCATCTGTTCTATCAGCGCGCCGTTCTCATATTAAGCGAAGTGAGCGATGCCGAAGAGTCGGTGCGAACACTGCACGGCCAACTGCAGGGCCCACTGCGGTTAACCGCGCCGATGGCGTTCAGCATCCGCTATCTGGCGCCGCTGTTATCCGCCTTTATGGAACAATACCCGAACCTCAATCTGGACGTGGAGTACAGCGATCGCCTGGCCAATCTGAATCAGGAAAATTTCGACGTCGCCATCCGTATCGGCGCCTTGGCGGATTCCGACCTGATCGCGCAGCGCATCTGCGCCAACCGTCACTTGATTTGCGCCAGCCCAGCCTATCTTGCGCGTCAAGGCACGCCGACGCACCCGCAACACCTGCAACAGCATCAGGGGTTGCTGTATATTCACCGCGAGCCGACCGGCATGCTGCAACTCCCCATCGAAGGCGAGATCCGATCGTTTCGTATCGGCAAACGCCTGCGCACCGATAATGCTTTTCACCTGCTGGCGGCGGCGAAAGCTGGTTTGGGCCTCGCCATCCTGCCCGCATTTATCGCCGCCGACGCGATACGCGCAGGGGAACTGCGCATTGTGCTGGCCGCCTATTCACCCGACGGCGGCGACATTTCCGCCGTCTATCGCCGTTCAAAACGCGCATCCCCCAAGATCAAGGCGCTGGTGGACTTTCTGAGCGAGCACATTGGCCCTACGCCCAGCTGGGAAACCGCGCTGTCCCCTTTCCTGACGTCAACCTGAAAGGTTCGCAGAACGCGAACGGCAGGTTCGAATTTCGCCCGCTTGTCGCTTTTATCTCCGGGTTTTAGTCTGCAGAACACACCTTCCGCCCGCTCTGGAGACTACGCCATGAAAGACCTGTCACGCCGTCAGCTGATATCCCAAACGCTGGCCGTTTCAGCCGCCGCCACGCTCAGCGCTTGCGCATCGAGTTCCGCGTCGGCGGCGCAAACACAACCGGCCCAACGCGCCAGCGAGCCATCCACCTTCGACGTGATCATCGTCGGCGGCGGTTCCGCCGGCGCGGTGATGGCGGCTCGCCTCAGCGAAAACCCGGCGCGCCGGGTCCTGCTGATAGAGGCCGGACACAGTTACGCGCCCTACGATTATCCGCGCCTCATCGCGAACAGCGACGTGCTCGGCGCCAATGGCGACCCGGAATTCGAATGGGGATACCGGACAGAACCCGGCTATGTCAGCCACGCGATCGGCGCCATCCGCGGTAAAGTCCTGGGCGGCAGTTCAGGCGTCAACGGCGCCGTGGCGATCCGCGCCCGCCCGGAAGATTTCAAACGCTGGGATCTGCCGGGATGGCGCTATCAGGATCTGCTGCCCTCCTTCAAAAAACTGGAGACTCGTCATGGCCTGCACGACCGCGCAATCCATGGCGATAGCGGTCCTTTCCCCGTCGTGCAACTCACATTGGATGACATCACGCCAATGCAACGCGCTTTCGTCGCCGCCACGCGCGCCAACGGCTATGACGCCATCGACGATTTTGACGGCCCTTCAGCGAATGGCGTCGGCCCCTACCCGATGAATATCGTCAACGGTGTGCGCGTTAACACCGGCATGGCCTATCTGGATGAGAAAACGCGCGCCAGAGACAATCTCATCCTGCGTGCCGATACGCTGGTCGACCGCGTGATATTTGACGGGCAGCGCGCGATCGGCGTTCGCCTGGCCAGTGGCGAAGAAATCCATGCCGCTGAAGTGATCCTGAGCGCCGGAACCTACGGCAGCGCCGCCGTTTTGATGCGATCCGGCATTGCGCCTGCGCAACAGTCGAAGCGTCTGGGGATCCCCGTCGTCGCCGATTTGCCCGTCGGTGAAAACCTGGTCGATCACCCCTTTTATTACAATGCCTACGCAGCCCGCCCCGACGTCATCGGCAGCCAATCGCCGGTTATCGGCGCCAAGCTGTGGACCCGCAGCAGCCGGGCGGAACCGGAGGAGCTCGATCTGCACATTACCGCGACGCATCTGTTCCCACATGACCAAAGCCCCACCGGCGTCGGTTTTGTCCTGGCGGTGGCGCTGACTCGGCCGCAATCCACCGGACGCATCTGGCTGGAAAGCCGCGATCCGATGGCAGCCCCTCACATTGACCTTAACTTCCTGGCGCAAGAGAGTGACCGTGTTCGCTTGCTGGAGGGGGTTAAACTGGCGCGAAAAATAGGGCAAACCGCTCCGCTGTCTACGCTTATCCACAGCGAGCTTGCGCCCGCCGCAGACAGCGACGAGGCCATTCTGGCCTCGATGACGGCGACGTTGGATACCTATCATCACCCGACCTCCTCCGCGCCGATGGGGAATGCCGGCGACCCGAAGGCGGTCGTTGACCTTCAGGGCCGCGTGCACGGCGTGCACGGGCTTCGGGTTGTCGACGCCTCCATTTTCCCCGACGTGCCCTCCGTCGCCACTAATGTGACGACGATCGCCACCGCCGAGCATATCGCCCGCCACTATGCCTGATCGTTTGGCGGCAAGATAGGCTGTTGAAACCCGGCCGGTCACCCTGATGGCCGGCCTTCGCCATTCCACAGCGGCACAATCGAAATAACGGCGGCACATTTTATCCTGCCGGAAAACGGTGTTACCCTTGTGGCACCGTCACCTCTGCAAAACATTCTCATGGGCAAAATGGATCTTCCCGTCATCATCGGCATCCTGGTTATGCTAACCCTGTGGCTCGGCGCGCTCTTCAACATCGGCGATCTCAGCCTCACCATTTCACGCCTGTTTCACTGGTTCGAAAGCCAGCGTGGATAACCTGGATTCGCGATAACGCAGGCGGCGAGCAAACATCGGCTATGATTGATAGATGTTACGTCATTTTCCGAGACTGTCGCTCGCGATAAAGAGGACCGCATCATGACCGACTATGTGTTCTACAATCAGATCCTGACCCGACTGGCCGCCAATCATCCCGGCACGCTGGATGAGAAAACTTACGAATTGTGGAAGCAGGACGCCACCAGCCCGCACGCCTTCGCGGATCCCTTCGCCTATCTCAAAACCAAGGGGCTGATACAGGCCTACGTGATGAGCGACATCGACGAGAACAACTATGATATCGATCCGCACCAAACGCGGATCACCGCCGCCGGTCTCGACTTCATCCGCAGCGGCGGGTTCAAATAAGACGCAAAAAACCGCCCAACGGCGGTTTTTTTTACCCTAAAAAGCGTCCGGACCGTTTCAGGCGGGGAAAGGCCGATAAAAAATACGCAGCACTTCACTGTCGCCCTGGCGTAGAAAACCGCCTTCCGGCTGCCAGCGCAGATCGCGCGCCAGATTGAGATTCTCCCAGCCGACCGCGCCTCCCACGCCGATGCAAAGATTTTTATTGCCTGCGGCAAATCCCGCGCCGGTGCCGATCATGGCATGCAGCAATCGGGGCGAGGCCGCGTCGCGCATGGAGAATATCCCGATAAAACATCCCTGCGGGGCGCGCAGCATATCCGCCATGGTGCGGATCTCGGTATCGTCGGGGCTGACGAAATGTTTGTACTGCTTATCGAACACCGTCAGCCACAGCTGCTTGTATTTCGCCTTACTGAGCGCGCCGGAACGGTGGGCGCACAGCACCACCGCATCCCAACACATCTCCCCGCTGAGCGAAAGATACTCTTCCGTATTCTCCTGCGGCTTATCGGCATAATGCCGCGCAAATTCAGCGGCATTCAGATGCGGCGGCACGGCCTGTTTGGCGACGTCACTCTTGTAGCGCTTGAAATTCAACCAATGCATGGGAAGTCTCCTCTTCACCCGATAGATTAATAAATCCGCAGCCGTGAATGAGACGAGCCATCAAATCCAGCGCGTCGTCGGCAACGGCGGTGTCGTCGTCGTTCAGCCCCTGTTCCACCGCCCGCTCAATGGCGCTCATCACCGACGTCGCGCTGGTTTCTTCCCCTTGCGCTACCACGTCCAATACGGCTCTGCCGATCGCCAGACAAAGCTCATGATCAAACTCAACCTCTTTATACGGCTGCATACTCACCCCGATAAATTTTTACCCAAGAATACTAGACCACAATGACGCATCGCGCCTGCAGCCGTATCGCGGCGATCGGTGCAGCCGACAGAGAAATGCATCAGGCCCCGGATGGAAGAACCGGGGCCTGATAAATGGCAGGTTATTGTGGCGGCTGTTCGGTAGAGCGAATGATAAAGCAAGTGGCGGTTGCCGAAGCCAGCAATTTTCCTTCCGCCGTTTTGAGCGTGCCTTCCGCGAAAGCGACGTTTTTCGACGCATAGACCAGACGCCCCTCGGCGATCAGATCAATCTCCTTCGGCACCGGGCGCAACATTTTCACCTGCAGATCGACGGTGCCATAACCCGTCCCTGCGCCCAGCGTACTGTGCACCGCGCAACCGGTCACCGAGTCCAAAACCGTGGCGGCGAAGCCGCCATGAACGCCGCCCAGCGGGTTAAGATGGCGTTCGTCGGCCCGCGCCACGATGCGGATATATCCCTCTTCAACCGCGGCCGGTTTCATGGGCACCGTTTCAGCGATCGAAGCCGGTGGAATTTTGCCGGCCATCGCTGCCTGTAATAACGCCAGCCCCGTCATTTTTGTCGGATCCATAACTCTCTCCTCTGGTGGTAAATCCGTCATATAGGAGAGGTCTGACCTCTTGGCTTGCTTTTTCGTGCTGATACCGCTTTCCGCCCGCTCTCTATGTTCTTTGAATGTGACCGACATCACTCTTTAAGGTTAATAACCACAATTTATTAATGCCTTTAGATTTAAAACAACTTTCTGCTGTAAACGCCGCCGGAAACTGAACGTAGTTAAGTTCAACATTATTAAGGCGTATCTATCATGGATTTCTTTCTGCAATTAGCGGTTATATTGGCATGCCTGCTGTATGGGGCGCGTAAAGGCGGCATTGCGCTGGGGTTGCTGGGCGGTATCGGTTTGATGATTCTGGTGTTCGGCTTTCACCTGCAGCCCGGCAAACCGCCGGTAGACGTGATGCTGGTGATCATCGCGGTGGTGGCGGCCTCCGCCACCCTGCAGGCCTCAGGCGGGTTGGACGTCATGCTCCAGATCGCCGAGCGGATGCTGCGGCGCAACCCGCGATATGTCTCGATCATCGCGCCGTTCGTCACCTGCATTCTCACTATCCTGTGCGGCACCGGCCATGTGGTGTACACCATCTTGCCGATCATCTATGACGTGGCGATCAAAAATAACATCCGCCCGGAACGGCCGATGGCAGCCAGCTCGATCGGCGCGCAGATGGGCATTATCGCCAGCCCGGTCTCGGTGGCTGTCGTTTCACTGGTGGCGATGCTCAGCAGCTACACCTTCAATGGCCGCCATCTGGAATTCCTCGATCTGCTGTCGATCACCATCCCTTCGACTCTGTGCGGCATTCTGGCGATCGGTATCTTCAGTTGGTTCCGCGGCAAAGACCTGGACAAAGATCCCGAGTTTCAGAAATTCATCTCGGTGCCGGAGAACCATCGCTACGTCTATGGCGACGCCGCCACCCTGCTGGACCGGGTATTGCCACGCAGCAACTGGATCGCCATGTGGATTTTCCTCGCCACGATCGCCCTGGTGGCGGTGCTGGGGGCTTTTTCCGACCTGCGGCCCAGCTTCGGTGGCAAGCCACTTTCCATGGTTCTGGTGATCCAGATGTGCATGCTGATGGCCGGGGCGCTGATCGTCATCATTACCCGCACCAACCCGGCGTCTATCTCTAAAAACGAGGTGTTCCGTTCCGGCATGATTGCCATCGTGGCGGTGTATGGCGTCGCCTGGATGGCGGAAACCATGTTCGGCGCGCACCTGACGCAGATAGAAGCCACGCTGGGCGTGCTGGTGAAAGAGTACCCCTGGGCCTATGCGCTGATCCTGCTGCTGGTGTCGAAATTCGTCAATTCGCAGGCCGCCGCGCTGGCGGCGCTGGTGCCGGTGGCGCTGGCGATCGGCGTCAACCCGGCCTATATCGTCGCTTCGGCGCCGGCCTGCTACGGTTATTATATTTTACCGACCTACCCCAGCGATTTGGCGGCAATTCAGTTCGACCGCTCCGGCACCACCCGCATCGGCCGCTTCGTGATCAATCACAGCTTCATTCTACCGGGCCTGATCGGCGTCAGCGTCTCCTGCGTCTTCGGCTGGATCCTCGCCGCGGCGTTCGGTTTCTTATGATCTGTAGTGTGGAGCCCTGCGGGGCTCCCTGCAGGCAGGGTGGCGGCATGACAAAAAAGGAAAAAAATGCAGGCGTAATGCGAATTTCAGGCACAAAAAAACCGCCTCTCGGCGGTCTACGACATTACTACTTATTGCTTTGATTATTCGGTATTTTCGTTCCCTGGTACCCGGGGCGGGACTTGAACCCGCACAGCCATAAGCCGAGGGATTTTAAATCCCTTGTGTCTACCGATTTCACCACCCGGGCTCGGGAAAGTTGGAGGCGCGTTCCGGAGTCGAACCGGACTGGACGGATTTGCAATCCGCTACATAACCGCTTTGTTAACGCGCCTTTATTCTGTTTTGCCTTTTCAGGCCAAAGCCGGTGAATCACCCACTTCGTTTTGTTCTTCGGGATTGCGATGATAAAATCGCTTATCCTAATCATCTGATTCTTAAGTAATTTATTTCGTTACTGCCGAATCGATGGACTGCATTATGGACTAAACCCCCCACCTTGGCAACCCCCCGAAATAGCAAAAAGTTCTCTAACGCTTTCAACTGCTTATTTTGTGGGCGCACTGTTCACAATGCCAACGAAAAGGCAAGCGGAATGTTGATATTATATGCATCGGCTCAGGAATTCACGGGCAAAACGGTTCTTTTTCTCGACAGGAATGGCCCTCCCCGGCTTTTCGCTTGCTTATGGCGAAGGGCTATCGTGCAAAACCTCATCAGTCGGGGCATCACGCAATCTCCGGCGCCACCATAAAAACCCGGCGAACATTCCCGGTAAGACCGCGATCGCGCCAAAAATACGCTGATCGGCATTCAGCAACCCGGGAGCAATGGCGGACACCACCGCACACAACAGCAGAAACCACCGCAATTGGCGAATGCCTGAATGGGCGATACCGGCGACAGCCCCCGCCAAACATGCCGGCAAAAAACCGAGCGCATAAGAAAAAATGCCGATAAACCCCGCCATGCCCAGCAAATCGCCGGCATCGAGCAGACTTATTCCCACCCACTCACCGCTGCCGAACGCCATTAGCAGAAACATGAGCACGCCCCCCAACGGCGGGGCGACCAGGCCGAAGAACAGCGCACATCCCGCCGCCGTTCTTATCAGATGCTTTAAAGCACCAGACTCCATACATCCTCCTATGCCCGGTTCCAAAAGGCGGACCTACCGCTTCACTTTGCCGATAACCCAGCGATTTGGCGAGGCGACAGCGCAGCCTGGCTGTGCCTGAGAGCTCGGATGGTGTCATATGCCGCGTTATTTTCTTCTTGCATGGCGAACCGCCCGACGTATCAAATTATTGTTTCACCGTTTAACGGCTGCATCCAGCAGTATGACAACGACAGGAAAGATACGTGAGGAGAGTCAATAATCGATATGGGAAGATGAAGAAAGGTTTCGCCGAATGGCGCAGAAGCAGAAAACGAAAAAGGGGCCGAAGCCCCTTTTCCTTACCAGCCGAATCACGGGGATTCAACAGGCTAATGTTTGGAGCGGGAAACGAGGCTCGAACTCGCGACCTCAACCTTGGCAAGGTTGCGCTCTACCAACTGAGCTATTCCCGCATTACCAGAACTGACTGATTTCTTTGCTATCTTTCGGCAATTCATCGTTGTCGTCTGATGCGATGCATTCTACTTACCTGACGTGATGAGTCAATAAAATTGTTGGCCCATCACGATCGTTTGCCGCTTTTTGCAGCGTATCGATCACGGTTCCAGCAAATCGTTACGCGCCGCGTTCAAATATTGGAACATCGACCAGAAAGTCAGCACCGCCGCAATATACAGCAAGCCGATCGCCACATATTCCACAGAGCGATCCGGGCGCCACAGCAAGCCCACCAGCGACATCATCTGCGCCATGGTCTTCACTTTGCCGATCCAGGACACCGCCACGCTGCTGCGTTTGCCAATTTCCGCCATCCACTCGCGCAGCGACGAAATGATGATTTCGCGGGCGATCATGGTGGCCGCCGGCAGCGTGATCCACCAGCTGTGGTAGTGCTCCGCCACCAGCACCAGCGCTACCGCCACCATCACTTTGTCCGCGACCGGATCCAAAAACGCCCCGAAGCGCGTCGTTTGTTTCCAGCGGCGCGCCAGGAAACCGTCAAACCAGTCGGTGACAGCGGCAAACACAAAGATAACGGCGCAAACCATCGGAGCCCAGCTGAACGGCAGGTAAAACGCCAGCACAAAGAATGGGATCAGAACTACGCGAAACAGGGTAAGCCAAGTCGGTATATTCAATTGCATAATGCTACGGTAACTATCTGGCTAAAGTGGAAATTAAGAGTATGTTGCTACATTGCCCTCAGTGTTTCAATGCATTGTAGATCTTTTCTGCCAATGCTTGTGAAATACCCGGCACTTTTGCAATTTCCTCCACGCTGGCGTTCAACAAAGGTTGCAGTCCGCCCATATACTTCAACAGCACCTGGCGCCGTTTCGGCCCTACGCCCTCAATCAGTTCCAGTGCGCTGGTATTTCTGACTTTCGCCCTTCTTTGCCGGTGACCGGTAATCGCATGATTATGTGAATCATCGCGGATGTGTTGGATCACATGCAGCGCCGGCGAATCCGGTGGCAACGAAATCCCTTCGCCTTCCGGCACGAAGAACAACGTTTCTAACCCGGCCTTGCGATCGGCGCCTTTGGCGATGCCGATCAGCAACGGTTTATTCTTGTCCCAGGTGACGTTCAGCGAGTTGAACACGTCGATCGCCATGCCGAGCTGCCCTTTGCCGCCGTCGATGAAAATGACATCCGGGATTTTTTTCTCTTCCAGCGCTTTGCCGTAACGGCGTTTCAGCACCTGCGTCATCGCCGCGTAGTCATCGCCGGGGGTGATGCCGCTAATATTGTAGCGCCGATACTCCGAACGCACCGGGCCGTTTCCGTCGAACACCACGCACGAAGCTACGGTCTGTTCGCCCATGGTATGGCTGATATCGAAGCACTCCATACGATTGATTTCCGCCAGATTCAGCACCTTGGCCAATTCCGCCAGCCGCTGATGGATCGTCGACTGTTGCGAAAGCTTGGTGGTCAACGCCGTTGCCGCGTTGGTGCGGGCCAGCTTCAGATAACGGGCGCGGTCGCCGCGCGGCTTACTTTGAATTTGGATCTTGCGCCCCGCCAACTCGGAGAGCGATTCTGCGAGCAGGTCCTTTTCCGGCAAGCTGAAATCCAACAGGATCTCGCCGGGCAGCGTGCGCGCCTGGCTGCCCTGCAGGTAAAACTGGCCGACGAAAGTCTGCACCACTTCGCTCATATCCGTACCGCCCGGCACCTTAGGGAAATAGCTGCGGCTGCCCAACACCTTGCCCTGACGGATGAACAGCACGTGCAGGCATGCCATACCGGCGTCGAACGCCACGCCGATGACATCCAGATCGTCACTGTCGCCCGACACGAACTGCCGCTCGGTAACGCGGCGCACGGCCTGAATTTGATCGCGTATGCGCGCCGCCTCTTCGAAATTGAGCAGCTTGCTGACCTCTTCCATGCGGGCAATCAGCTGGTGCAACACCTGTTGATCTTTGCCCGAAAGAAACAGCCGTACGTAGTCCACCTGCTGCCGGTACTCTTCTTCACTCACCAGGCCGGCGACGCAAGGGCCCAGGCAGCGGCCGATCTGATACTGCAGACACGGGCGCGAGCGGTTGCGATACACGCTGTTTTCGCACTGGCGGATCGGGAACAGCTTCTGCAGCAGCGCCAGCGTTTCGCGCACGGCGTAAGAGTTGGGAAAAGGACCGAAATATTCGCCCTTGGCGTGTTTGGCGCCGCGATGCACCGCTAAACGGGGATGGGTATCGGCGCTGAGAAAAATCAGCGGATAAGATTTATCGTCTCGCAAAAGAACATTATATCGCGGTTGGTACAATTTAATGTAGTTATGTTCCAACAACAGCGCTTCTGTTTCGGTATGGGTAACCGTTACGTCTATTTGCGCGATATTTTTAACCAGCGTTTCGGTTTTACGGCTGCTGACCTGCTGCCGAAAATAGCTGGCGAGACGTTTTTTCAGGTCTTTGGCTTTACCGACGTAGATCACCGTGCCAGTGGCGTCATACATACGATAGACGCCAGGTTGGCTGGTGACGGTACTCAGGAAAGCTTTGGCATCAAAACGGTCATTCACTGCTTAACAACGTCTCCGCATTGAACAATCCATGTCGGATGGCCAGGTGGGTCAGTTCGACGTCGCCGCTGATATTCAATTTGCTGAACATACGGTAACGGTAACTGTTCACCGTTTTCGGGCTGAGACTCAGTTGCTCCGAGATCTCATTCACTTTTTTGCCTTTGGTGATCATCAACATGATCTGCAGCTCGCGCTCAGACAGGCAGCTGAACGGCGTTTCGGCCTGCGGCTCCAGCTGGCTCAGAGCCATTTGCTGGGCGATGTCAGACGCGATGTAGCGCTGCCCCGCATGCACGGAACGCAAGGCGTTAATCACTTCCTGCGGCGCGGCGCCCTTGCTCAGGTAGCCGGCGGCACCCGCCTGCATCACCTTCGCGGGCAAGGGATTTTCGGTATGGATAGTCAGCATGATGACTTTGACGTCGGGTGCATAACGCACAATCTTGCGCGTGGCTTCCAGCCCGCCAATGCCCGGCATATTCATGTCCATCAGCACGATATCGACAGCGTTGCCACGGCACCATTTTACGGCGTCTTCACCGCACTGGGCCTCACCGACAACTTTTATACCTTTGATATCTTCAAGAATGCGTCGTATCCCTGCGCGCACCAGTTCGTGGTCATCAACAAGAAGAACGCTAATCAAGGAAAATTCTCCAAAAAAAGGGAGTAACGCAATCAGCCTCTGTTTTCGCCAGAGATATTACTTGTTTTTCAGACAAGAATGAACACAGATTAATACATACTTCCGAATAACTTTGCGGAGCATAGCTGATTTTTCAATTTTAGCCGTCTATGCCGCCGATAAATCGTCACGTCGGAAAAGATCGAGCGACGAAAATAATTTCGTCGCGCTGCGTCAGACACAGGATAGCGCGACAATCATGCCGCGAGGGAGAAATCTGTGTAAGCAATCACGACATGAATAATATTAACACGGCTGTTGGCTGTTTGTAATCATTTGATATTTAAAGCCGCGGCCAACGCGAGCCTGACAGCCGGCGTACAAAACTATTATTACCGACCAACGCCAGCAAAATCAGTGCCACCCGCCCCTAATAATTATAATAACCCCGATTGTTCAACAATAACGAGCCGGGCAAATACTTGTTAACCGCCTCGAAATAACTGGCCGACAATGGATGACCCGGACGTGCAATGAGCAAACTTCACCCACCAGCGCCGCCAGAGCAAGCCCGGTGCAGATGGCTGACGCATGCTATGCTATACTCCGCGCCCAGTTAAATTCGCCGCCGTGCGTGGGCAACTTGCCTATAGTCCGCGCGCGGTGCGCTAAAGCAGCTTGTATCAGGCTACGGCCTCAAAAATCAGGAGAGAAAATGAGCAACGTTGATTTCACTACGTCTGCAAACCCGGAGATCTTGGCGACCGAGGTTGCCTGCCTCAAAGCCACGCTGACGCTGATCCTGAAGTCGATCGGCCAGGCCGATGCCGGGAAAGTCATCATCAACATGGAACGTTTCATCGCCCAGATTGAAGATCCGACTCAGGCGGAAATCTTCAAGAACAGCATTCAGCAAATCAAGCACGCTTACCGCCAGTAAACGTTGCCGCTCAGACCCGCGATTCATGCGGGTCTGTTTTTCCCCGCACTACGCAATACGCCATTGATTCTGCTCAGGCTTTCGGGCAGTGTGTTGGCTTTCCCCCGACACCCGAGACCGTTATGGGCATCTTTGTCAAAGCGCTGATAGGCGCGCTGGTCGTGGTTCTGATCGGCCTGCTGGCCAAAACGCGCAACTATTATATCGCCGGTTTAGTCCCGCTCTTCCCCACTTTCGCTTTGATTGCGCATTATGTTGTCGGCAGCGAACGTTCAATAGCGGCGCTGAAAACGACGCTGATTTTCGGCATGTGGGCGGTGTTGCCCTATCTGGTGTATTTGATTTCGCTGTATTTCCTGATTAACAGTCTGCGGCTGTCGTTAGCGCTGGGGGCGGCGGTACTGTGCTGGATTGCGGCGGCGTGGCTATTAATTACGCTGTGGGGATGGTGGCAAGGACGTTAACGCCCTTGCCTGGGCGGTTACGGCCGCCCTGCCTGCAAAACGAAGCCTCTCTGCCGATCGCCGGCGATACGCAGATAGCGGCTTTCACCGGCGCGCAGCGTCATCGGCACGCTGCCGCTGGTATCTCGCCAAATACACAGAGAGTTCTCTATCATATCTTGCCCGATGCTCACCGAAGTATTGCCCGGCGGCACGCGAAACTCCGCTTTTTCTTTCGCGCCCAGCGAAGCAGCGAACTCCCCATTCACATAAACGCCGGTGCGGCAGCTACCCGCCAGCATTCCACTGTCGCGCACCACCACCACCGTGGCGTATGGCGTATCCGGGATATTCTGATAAAGCATCAGACGGCTTGGGGGCGGTAATTCAGCCTGTTGCGGTGGTACGGCTTGGGTCGCACATCCCGTCAACAGTGCAGAGGCGAACAACAACGCGGCGTAATGCTTCATCCTTGGCTCCTGAAAAAAATAATGCTTATCGTAACAAGAGAATAGCTGCTGTCAGTAGCCTTCATGTCGCAAAGACGAAAAAATCGGATAACTTCCCACTCATCGCCCAGCGCGTCTTTCCGGATAAGAAGATTCTGTATTAAAGACCTTGAAATAAAGGCGATTTTTACAAATTTAAAACTTTACCATGCCACGTTGGATATCTGCCGCAAACGCGTCACTGACGTAGCTGAAGCCATCCGGCGTGACGTAAACCCGGGTATGACCGGTCTCTGACAGCACTGCCACCATATATCCCAGACTGAGCATTTCATGCGAAGGAACATTCATCGGCGTTAGAAATCCGCGTCCGCGGCACCACTGATAAAAGCGAGTTCGCCCATATCCCAACACGGTGCCAACATCGGAAAGGTGCTTAAAATTATCATAATCCCCTGATGGTGAAGGCAAACCGCCATGGCTTTCAGGCGTTTTCTTTATCCCAGACAAAATAAACTCCTTTTTTGAACCTGTCGCTAACGGTTATCCCTCATCTGAGCTGAATTTAAAAAATCCAAATTTAAAATGCAAATGAATTCCCTGTAACTAAAAAGTATTTAATGGAAGAATTCCGAAAATAAAGGCACAATAAAAAACAGAAATAAAAAAATAGAGCATTAATACCGTGCATTAAAACTTGGCCATGGGTAAATATCTTAATTCAAAATTCCATTTAAACAGGATAAGAAAATACTTAGCTTGCATACTGTTCTTCCCTCTCATAACGCTGAGATAATGACCAGGCCATGCAGCAAAAAGAGAAAAGATATAAAATCGCTCTGCCCACACACTCTCATCGTCAGATCAGCCCCTTGTAAGCCTCTCCCCTATCGCCGACGGCGCATTTCAGGGTGCCGTTGCCTCAACCACCCCTAAACAATAACCATTATCATTTCCAATTGTGCCGTCAGTTGATTACACTTTTTCGCATCGCTGGTTGGGAAGATTCCTAGTCAGTGATCACCAGGATAGAGGAAGAGTTAGGGACACCATGAAGAATTACCGTTGTTTGATTGTTTTACCGTTATTGATGATGACTGCCTGTACCCAATGGGAAAGACCCGGCGCAGTTGAGAGCACCCGAAATGCCGAATATGCCGAATGCCGCAGTCGGGGCTACGATCGCTTCCCGCCAGACGTCGTGCGGGACGTAGAGTTCAGCTACGAAAACAAATACATCCCTTGCGAGAAGAATAAGAAAGATTGTCCATCGGGATATCGCTATGACAAAGAGCCGTCGATCAAAACGGTACAGACCGATCGCAATCAGTCAGCCCGAAACGCCACCATCGAGGCTTGCATGTACGGCAAGGGCTGGCGAGAGAAAACCTACTATTGGCCACAGTGGTGATGCAGCGAAATCGATTTGGACTGAAACGCCACTGCCGCGATGCCCCATCAATTATCGTCGTCGCTGCAATGCCTTCCCAGAGCAACCAGCGTTTCCGTCCGCACCGGCGTTAAAGGGACGCGTGGCGGCGGCAAAGGCCACCCCAACAGGTGCCGAGCCGCCGTCGCGCAAACCTTGCCCTGACAGGCTCCCATACCACAGCGGCTGCTCAGCTTGGCCGTGTTCCAGTCAGGTTGATGGCATACCTGTTCCAGCGTGACGTCTTCGCAGCGGCACAGCAGCGTCTGCGGTTTGGCCAGATAACTCATGCGTTCATCAAGCGCAAAAGCGGCCGCTGTCGACGTGGCGAAACGCCGCCATCGCCGCCTCTGCACCGTCAGGGATTCGGCTTTTGCCTTTTGTCCAGTGGCGGCATAACCGGCGATGGCGCCGGTGGTGAGCGCCAATTCACTGCCGCCGATACCGGTACACTCCCCGGCGGCATAAATTTGCGCCTGGCTGGTTTGCTGCCAATAATCCACCGCGACGGCGTCGTGTGCGATCCGGCATCCCAGCAGCATCGCCAGTTCAATATTCGCCACCAAACCGAAGCCGCAGGCCAGCCTGTCGCAGGCCACCGTACTTTCCCGCCCGCCGTTGCCGACGCGCACTGACGTCAAACGCTCTTGCCCCAATGCCGCCAATACTCGGCTATCGGCACGGTAATGAGGCTGAATCAGAGAAAACGACTGACGCAGCTTGGACGGCCAACGCCACAGGCCGCCGGCGAACGCCGCCAATCGCCGCAGCGCCGCCTGTTCCGCGACCAGCACGACCTCGCCACCGGCCTGTTTCACACTTTTCGCCACCGCCAACAGCAACGGACCGCTGCCGGCTATCACCACCCGCTCACCGCGGATCGCCAGCCCCTGCTTGATTTGCGCCTGTAGACCACCGGCGCCGCTCACTCCCGGCAACGTCCAGCCAGGAAACGGCAGCAGCAGCTCACGGGCGCCATTGCATTGAATCAGCTTTTGATAGCGAATCACGCCGCAGCCTTCGGCGTCTTCATACGCCAATCGGTTAGCGCCACACTGCGCCACCAGCTTGCAGCCGGAGTGCAGCACAATATTTTCCCGCGCCGCCATCGCCTGCCGATATCGTCTCGCCGCTTCAGGCAAAGCCACCTGCGGCCCATCACGCCAGATTTGCCCACCGGGGTGCGGATTATCATCGATCACCCGTATCTGCCCCTCGTTTTCCGCCGCCGCCAGCGCTGCCGCCATGCCGGCCGGCCCGGCGCCGACGATCAGCACCTCGCAATCGAAGTCACTCATCATCGCTCCTCTCAATCCGCATGCCGGATTGGCACAACGTCTGGCACGCCAGGCGGCGCAGACCGTTAATGGTTACCCGGCACTCCTGACAAACGCCCATGCCGCAAAATGGTGCGCGCGGCTGGCGTGAAATCGACAACCGGCAATGATCCCCGCCGCACAAACTGAGCGCCGCGGCAACGCTGATGCCAACCGGCACCCGGTAGGGTTTGCCATCGATGCTCAACGCGAGCGTGTTTTGCCTCTCTTTCATACGGACAACTCCTCGGCGGCAAACGCCCGCGCCGCCAAATACGGGGAATCATCAATCTCCGGCGCCTGCCGGCCGATCTGCGCAGCAAGCAGCGCGGCGCTGCCGAGGGCGGTCGTGACGCCCAGCCCCTCGTGCCCCAACGCCAACCACAACCAGGTATGCCGCGGATGTGCGCCCAACAGCGGCAATCCATCGGCAGAGGCGGCGCGCAGCCCGGTCCAACAGCGAATGATGTTCAGCTGCGCCAGTGTGGGCAAGAAATGCTGCGCGCGCATGAGCATCGCCGCCAGCAGCGGCATATCCAATGACGAATCGACGGAATCGAACTGGCGGGAAGAACCGATCAGCCATTGCCCGGTGGGCCGCGCCTGCACATTGAACGCCACGGAAGCGCCGTCGCTGGCATGCGCGCTGGCGCCATACCCCAGCTCCACCAACTGATGCCGCACCCGCGGCGGATAACGATCGGTGATCGCCAGGTGGCCCTTCTTGGCACGCAGCAACGGCTGCGATAACAAATCATTGGCCCGCAGGCCGCAGGCCAAGACGACCACCGGCGCCGCCAGCTCTCTGCCGTCCGCCAACCGCACAGCCGCCTCGTCCAGCGCGATCGCTTCACCCTGCACCACATCGATCGCCACGCCAGCGTCGGCCAACAGCCAACGCGCCGCCTGCGGCGCATACAAAATGCCGTCGCCCGGCACCCGCAGCCCACCAGCGAGCCCCTGCCGCAGCATCGGCTCCATGGCGGCAACCTGCTCCGCCGTCAGCAGTTCCGCCGCCACGCCCTGCTCCGCCAGCCGCGCCCGCTTTTGTTCGGCGATGGCCATTTCATTCGCTTGCTCCGCCAACCACAGCGTTCCGCAGCCGCGCCAGGCGCAGGCTTGCGGCATCCGGCCCGTCACTTCACGCCATAACCGCAGCGAATAAGCGCTCAACGCCAGCTCGGCCGGGTTGTCGTCCATGCATACCAGGTGCCCCATGCCGGCGGCGGTGGCGCCAGCGCGACAGTCGTCCACCACCGAGACGCGGTACCCCTCCCTCGCCAACCGCCAGGCGCAGGCGGCGCCGATGATGCCGGCACCCACCACGATGGCATCAACTCCCCGTCCGCCGCCCATCAGCGTATGCCCCAGACAAAAGGATCGCGTTCGTCGAGCAACAGTTGGCTATCGGCGCATACATAAGCCTGCCCACGAATAAAGGGGGTGATGCGCTCGCCGTTCCAGCGGTAATAAGCCTGGAATTCGCTGCCGATAACGCTGGCCTGGCGCCAGTGCATATCGGGCGCCAGTTTGCCGTCCGCCGCCAGACACGCCAGCTTGGCGCTGGTGCCGGTGCCGCACGGCGATCGATCGTAGGCTTTGCCGGGGCACAGCACGAAGCTGCGGCTGTCGGCCTGCGGATCGTCACCGAACAGCTCGATATGGTCGATCGCCCCGCCGTCTTCGCCACGAATGCCCGCCTGTTCAAGCGCCTGCCGGACCGCCCAGGTGAACGCGGTCAGCGCCTCCAGATTGTGTTTATCGATGGTCAACGGCGACTCGCCGATGAGAAAAAACCAGTTTCCCCCCCAGGCAATGTCCCCCGTCACCGGGCCGTAACCGGCCACCTCAACTCGCACCTGGTGGCGATAACGATAAGCCGCCACGTTCTCTACGGTAACGCTGCCGTCATCATGCAGCGTGGCGTTCACCGGGCCGACCGGGGTCTCGATCAGATGACGCCCGGCGCGGATGCGCCCGAGATGCGCCAACGAAGCAATCAGCCCGATAGTGCCGTGGCCGCACATGCCCAGATAGCCGGTGTTGTTGAAAAAGATCACCCCGGCGGTAGCCTGCGGCGAACAAGGCCGACACAGCAACGCCCCCACCAACACGTCATTGCCGCGGGGTTCGAGCATCACCGCGCAGCGCCAATCGTCATAATGTTGCGCGAAATGCGCCCGCCGTTCCGCCATGCTGCCTTCGCCAAGGTCGGGGAAGCCTTCGACGATCAGCCGGGTCGGCTCCCCGCCGGTATGAGAATCGATCGCCCGCAAAGCGGTGATATGCGCAGAAAGTGCCATCGGCGTCTCCAGGGTTAATGAGATGTTACCAATGGCGTTAGCCTGAACGAATGCGCGCATGACGGCTTGATGCGTTTCGGCGTGGCGAATGAAGAAATCAGCACAATGAGGACAGGCTAGCCTGGCCCATCACGGGCATACGTTTAACGCAACCATAACAATAACTTATTTATCATGACGTTACTTTCATGCTAGACCACTGCGTAGCGAGAAATACCGCAGTTTTCAAGCAACCGGCGCGCGCCGTCCGGCAAAAGTATGCGGCGATCCGCATATTTGGTAGCCAGCCGGAAATAGCGCTTGATTCGTTACAAAAAAGTTAATATTGATGCGAAAGCGCCAACCTGGCCGCCTGTTTTTCCGGCTAACGACCGAAAAGGGACTGCTATGCGATCCATTTCAGACCATCAACATCAGATTTCTCCCTCACCGCCTGCCCTGGTGGAGCTGCCGGATCAGGAGGACGTTTTCGCCGTCGAACATTTGTCGCGCCTGTGCGACGGGCTGGCGCAGCAGCGTCCGAACAACCTGCGCGATCTGCTCAATACGCTGGCGCTGATCGCGCCGTTGCTGAACGCGATTCCCAATGTGGTGTTCTTTATCAAAGACGCCCAGGCGCGCTACCTGTTGGCCAACCTGACGCTGGCCAGGCGCTGCGGCTTCAAGACCGTCGCGCCGCTGCTGGGCAAGACGTCCGCCGACGTTTTCCCCGCGCAGCTCGGATCCGGCTACACCGAGCAAGATCTGCGGGTATTGCGCCACGGCGTGCTGATCCAGGATCAGCTGGAAATGCACCTGTACAACGGCCGTGAAACCGGCTGGTGCCTGACGCAAAAGCTGGCGCTGTACGACGCGCAGGGAAAAATCATCGGAATGGCGGGCATTTCACACGATCTGCAAGAGGCCAAAGCCAATCATCCGGCTTACCAACGGCTGGCCGCGATCGACGTATACATCCGCCGCCACTACGCCCGGCCGATCGCGCTCGAGGAGTTGACGGCGTTGACCGGGTTATCGGTGGCGCAGATAGAACGCTACTGCAAACGTATCTTCCACCTCACTCCGCGCCAGATGATCCACAAAGTGCGGCTGGAAAAGGCCACGGAACTGCTGGCGGGCGAGCTGCCGATCACCGACATCGCGCTGCAGTGCGGCTATACCGATCACAGCGCCTTCAGCCGTCAGTTCAAAGCGATGACCGGTTCCACGCCGCGCGATTTCCGCCTGACGCTTTCCGCTTAATTCGCTGATTTACCGCATTAAAATCATTCTTTATGGCGCACCGGCGCCCGATTTCTGCATGCCCGCTTTCCGGTGCCATTGTGCCAATTTCGTCGCAGCAATCGGCGAAAAGCGTCAAGCCTCCCTGTGCAATACCGGTCAATCTGTCGGTGAGCCTCACCAAAGATTCACTTTTTATTAACACTTTCGGACGACAGGACAAACACGATGAGCCATAAAACCCTAAGCTGGAGCGGCGTATTCCCGGCGGTGACGACCCAGTTCCGCAACGATTTTTCTCTGGACCTCGACGCCACGCATACGGTGATCAAAAACCTGGTGCGCGACGGCGTCTCCGGCCTGGTCGTCTGCGGCACCGTCGGTGAAAACACCTCGATGACGGTACAGGAAAAGCTGGCGGTGATCGAAGTGGCAAGGGACGCCGCCGACGGCCAAGTGCCGGTGATCGCCGGCATCGCCGAATTCACCACCGCCTTCGCGCAAAACATGGCGCGTGAAGCGCAAAAGGCCGGCGTCGACGGCATTATGGTGATGCCGGCGCTGGTCTACTCCGCCAAGCCGCACGAAACCGCCGCGCACTTTCGCAGCGTCGCCGGCGCTACCGATCTGCCGATCATGGTCTACAACAACCCTCCCATTTACAAAAATGACGTCACGCCCGACATCCTGACCTCACTGGTCGACTGCGAGAACATCGTGTGTTTCAAAGACTCGTCGGGCGACACCCGCCGCTTTATCGATCTGCGCAACGAAGTCGGCGATCGCTTCGTACTGTTCGCCGGATTGGATGATGTGGTGCTGGAGAGCATCGCCGTCGGCGCGCAAGGCTGGATCTCTGGCATGTCCAACGCTTTCCCGCGCGAAGGGGAAACCCTGTTCCGTCTGGCGAAGGAAAAACGCTATGAGGAAGCGCTGGCGCTGTACAGCTGGTTCATGCCGCTGCTGCATCTCGATGCCCGCCCCGATCTGGTGCAATGCATCAAGCTGTGCGAACAGCGGGTCGGCCGCGGCAGCGCCATCACTCGCCCGCCGCGTCTGGCGCTGCAGGGTGAAACGCTCACCGAAATCAACGCCGTGATCGATAAAGCGCTGGCCACTCGTCCCGCGCTGCCGAACGTCGGCCTGTAACGCCTTCACCGCCCGGCCACGCCGGGCGTCGCACTTTCTCTACCGGGGGGACCCATGCCCAACGCTCGCGATGCCGCCATCAGCGGCCAACAATTTATCGGCGGCCAGCGCCGTGCTACGGGAGAAGCGGCGCTGCTCAGCCTGCGCGCCGACGACGGTCAGCCGACCGGCTACCGCTTCCACCAGGCTACGGCGGCAGAAACCGCCGCCGCCGCCGAAGCCGCCGCGGCGGCCTTTGATCCCTATTCGCAATGCAGCGCCGAACAACGCGCGAGTTTTCTCGACGCCATCGCCGAGGAGCTGGACGCGTTGGATGAGACCTTCTTCGCCTTCGCCATGCAGGAAACCGCCCTGCCGCCGGCGCGGTTAAGCGGCGAACGCGCCAGAACCAGCGGCCAGATGCGGCTGTTCGCCACGCTGCTGCGACGCGGCGACGTCGAGGGCGTACGCATCGACTGCGCGTTGCCGCTGCGTTCTCCTCTGCCGCGTCCCGATCTGCGTCAATATCGCACGGCGCTCGGTCCGGTGGCGGTGTTCGGCGCCAGCAACTTTCCGCTGGCGTTTTCCACCGCGGGCGGTGATACCGCCGCCGCGCTCGCCGCCGGCTGCCCGGTCGTGTTCAAGGCACACAGCGGCCATATGATCACCGCCGAGCTGACCGCTCAGGCGATCGAGCGCGCAAGGGAACGTATGGGCATGCCCACCGGCGTCTTCAACATGATCTTCGGCAACCGTGTAGGAGCCGAGCTGGTGCAGCATCCGGCGATTCAGGCCGTGGGGTTTACCGGCTCACTGCAAGGCGGCCGGGCGCTGTTCGATCTGGCCGCGCAGCGTCCCCAGCCGATCCCGGTCTTCGCCGAGATGTCGAGCATTAACCCGGTCGTGATCCTGCCGCAGGCGTTGGCTCGGCGCGGGCAGCACATCGCGCAGGAACTGGTCTCCTCCTTCACGCTCGGCTGTGGCCAGTTTTGCACCAAGCCCGGCGTGATCGTCGCGCTGCGCGGCGTCGCCTTCGAACGGTTGGCCGCGACGATGAGCGCATTGGTCGACGCCGCCCCCCCACAGCCGATGCTGAATGCCGGCACGCTCGAACACTACCGGCGCGGGCTGGCCGCGCTCGATGCCCATCCGCACATACGGCATCTGGCGGGGGAGCGCGAGATTCTGCCTCACCGGGCAGCGGCGCAGCTTTATCAGGCGGAGGAAACATTGCTGCTGCAGGCCGATCCGCTGCTGCAAACAGAGGTCTTCGGCCCGGCCAGCGTGCTGGTGACGGTAGATAACGAAGCGCAGCTGCATGCGGCGCTGGCGGCGTTGCAAGGCCAGCTGACCGTCACGCTGCTGGCGGAAGACGGCGATCTCGATATGGCCGCCGGGCTGACGGCATTGCTGACGCGCAAAGCCGGCCGGGTGCTGTTCAACGGGTATCCAACCGGGGTAGAGGTGTGCGACGCCATGGTGCACGGGGGCCCTTATCCGGCGACCAGCGACGCACGCGGCACCTCGGTAGGCACGCTGGCCATCGAGCGTTTCCTGCGGCCGGTCTGCCTGCAAAACACCCCGGCGGCGCTGCTGCCGCCGCCGCTGCAGGACGCCAACCCGCTCAACCTGCTGCGGCTGGTGAACGGCGTTTACACCCGAGATCCCATAGTTTCACCTGCCCAACATTAGCCCGGCCGCATCTGCCTGCCACTCAATAACAAAAGGGTAATACCATGACAACCCAAGGCAAATTCAAGAAGCAGCTTACGCTCACCGATCTGACGTTCATCGGTCTGGGCGCCATATTCGGCTCAGGCTGGCTGTTCGCCGCCAGCCATGTCTCCTCCATCGCCGGCCCCGCCGGCATCTATTCCTGGCTGATCGGCTGCCTGGCGGTGCTGCTGCTGGGCATCGTCTACTGCGAGCTGGGCGCCGCCCTGCCGCGCGCCGGCGGCATCATTCGCTATCCGGTGTTCTCGCACGGCGAATTGATGGGCTATCTGCTGGGGTTTATCACGCTGATCGCCTTCTCCAGCCTGATCGCTATCGAGGTCGTCGCCGCCCGTCAGTACGCCGCCGCCTGGTTCCCGCTCCTCAGCCAGCCGGGTTCCGGCGATCCGACAGCGCTCGGCTGGCTGGTGCAGTTGGCGCTGCTGTGCTTTTTCTTCGCGCTCAACTACTACAGCGTCAAAACCTTCGCCAAATCCAATAATCTCATCAGCGTGCTGAAGTTTCTGGTGCCGCTGTTGGTGATCGTGGTGCTGTTCAGCTTTTTCAAACCGGAAAACCTGCACAGCCAGGGCTTTGCCCCCTTCGGCTCCGCCGGGGTTGAAGCCGCCATTTCCGCCGGCGGCATCATCTTCGCCTACCTCGGCCTGACGCCGATCATTTCGGTCGCCAGCGAGGTGCAAAAACCGCAGCGCACCATTCCCATCGCGCTGATCCTGTCAGTCGTGCTGTCCACCATCATCTATGTGCTGCTGCAGATAGCGTTTCTCGGCAGTATCCCCAGCGAGATGCTGAGCGGCGGCTGGGCCGGCATCAGCCAACAGTTTTCCCTGCCTTTCCGCGATATCGCCATCACGCTCGGCATGGGATGGCTGGCGTTTCTGGTAGTCAGCGACGCGATCGTTTCGCCCAGCGGCACCGGCAACATCTACATGAACGCCACGCCTCGCGTGATCTACGGGTGGGCGCGCGCCGGCACCTTCTTCAAACTGTTCACCCGGGTGGATGGTGAATCCGGTATCCCGCGCCCGGCGTTGTGGCTCACCTTCGCCCTCTCGGTCTTCTGGACGCTGCCGTTCCCATCGTGGGAAAAGCTGATCGGCGTGGTGTCCGCCGCGCTGGTGCTGAGTTACGCCATCGCCCCGGTCACCGCCGCCGGGCTGCGGCGCAATGCGCCCGATATGCCGCGTCCGTTCCGGGTGCGCGGTTTCTGCGTGCTCGGCCCGCTGTCATTTATCATTTCGGCGCTAATCGTCTTCTGGTCCGGCTGGGACACCGTCTCCTGGCTGCTCGGCTTGCAGATACTGATGTTCTTCATCTACATCCTGTTCAAGAATCAGGTGCCGACCCACGCCGTTAGCCTCAGGCAGCAAATTTGGTCCTCGCTGTGGCTAATCGTCTTCTATGCGCTGACGATCGCGCTTTCCTACCTCAGCAGTTTCGGCGGCATCGGCGCTATTGCTCATCCGTGGGACACCCTCACCATGGCGGTGATTGCGCTGGCGATTTACTACTGGGGCGCCTATACCTGTTTACCCCAGGCCAATTTTATCGGCGATGAAGAAGAATGACCCAGGGAGGACATCGAAATGACAACCATGCACGTTTTGTCGCTGGAACACGCTTATCAACTGGCGCTACGCGCACTGCGCTGCAACGGCTTCAATCAGGCGCATGCCGAGACAGTGGCGCAAAATGTCATTCAGGGCGAGCGCGACGGCTGTGCTTCGCACGGGTTGTACCGGCTGTTGGGCTGCGTCCGCTCATTACGGGCGGGCAAAGTCTCTGCCGATGCGAAACCCAGGCTCTTCGACCAGGCGCCGGCCATCTTGCGCGCCGATGCCGGCGGCGCCTTTTCCCTGCTCGCCTACCGCACCGCTCTGCCGGCCTTTATCGATAAGGTGCGCGCCAACGGCATCGCCGCCCTGGCGATCAACCGCTGCGTGCATTTCTCCGCGCTGTGGGCCGACATCGAACCGCTGACCGAACAGGGTTTAGTGGCCTTAGCCTGCACGCCCAGCCACGCCTGGGTGACGCCGGCCGGCGGCTCACGCCCGCTATTCGGCACCAACCCCATCGCCTTCGGCTGGCCGCGCCCGGCTCGGCCGCCGTTTTTGTTCGACATGGCCACCAGCGCAGCGGCGCGCGGCGAAATCGAATTGCATCGCCGCGCCGGCACCCCGCTGCCGGAAGGCTGGGGCATTGATAAGGCAGGCAACCCCTCCACCGACGCCGCCAGCGTGTTGGAGGGCGCGATGCTGACTTTCGGCGGCCATAAAGGCTCGGCGCTGGCGGCCATGGTTGAATTGTTGGCTGGGCCGCTGATCGGCGACATGACCAGCAAAGAATCGCTGGCCTATGACGACGGCACGGGTTCATCGCCCTACGGCGGTGAACTGATCATCGCGTTGGATCCCGAGCGTTTTCTCGGCGCGGATAAGGAGCGGTATTTCGCCAGCGCGGAGGCGATGTTTGCCGACATGCAAGCGCAAGGCGCACGCATTCCCGGCGAGCGGCGCTATCGGCAACGACGCCACAGCGAACAATACGGCGTGGAAATCCCCAGGACGCTGTACGACGAGATAGCGGCGCTGTGCGATTAGCGCCGAATTGATGCCCCCGCGCCGCCAATCCGGCGCGGGGCGAAGTTTAGCCTGCCTGAGCCAAGTCGCTGTGCAGGCGCTTGCGCCACACGGGTTTGCTGTCCCATTGGGCGAAATGTTTCGCCTCTTTACCAGGTTGCACTTTGTGCCACATGCCCTCTTGCCACCGGATCGGTTCCTTTCCGCGCAACGTTGGGCGGGTCTGTTTAATCGTTCGTTGCAAGACGCTCGCTTCTTCCGCAGTAATGTTCGGCGCCTGTCTGGCGGCGTCCAGCGCGCGGCTTCCCAGCGGTGCCATCACCTGATACAACACTTTGACCTGCTGTAGCGTCGCTTGCTGATTCGTGCTCATGCCTTTGCCGGACCAGTCGTCGAAATTTTCACCGGGATCGTCACCCTGCGCGCGATATTCGTTACCCGGCCCCTCGACGATATTCCAGCCTTGCCAGGTCACCAGGGTATGTAACCCATCGCGATCCTGCAGATTTTCATTCTTGATCTGTTTGAGCACCTCGGCGCGGTTAGGCACACCGATCAGATTCATAAACTCGTCGAGCGCGTTCCAGTGCTCGCCAGCCACCAGACCATTCCAGACATTGCGTAAACAGTTCCAGGGGATGGTGTGATGCCAGGTCAGCGTGATAAGCGGTTTGGTTGGCGTATGTTGCCAATGGCTCGGTTCACTGCCTCGATCGCCTCTGATGATCCCATCGACTTCTAATGGCATGGCTGCCCCTCTTCTGGCTGAAATAAAGAATATGCGCAAGGCCGCTGGCCCGATCGGCATAAAAAACGTCAGCTAAAATCGTAGCAGCTCAGGCTGAGATGGCAATAAAGCAGCCTGCGTTCTGCGGCCGACCGGCGACCGCAGAACGCGCATGAAAACGGCGGGCTTAAAGGAGGATTATCGAACCACCATCACCGATATATTGGCATGGCGAACGATGGCGGCGGCGTTGGAGCCCAAAAGATAAGTTTTCACGCTCGGGCGACGCGAACCGATGATGATCAGATCGGCGTCGATCTCTTCCGCCAGTTCCAGCGCCTGATCGCGCGCAGAGCCAAAGCTGACGGTGTAATTGAGGCGATCTAACGGCAGATCGATTTCCGACATGATTTTCTTCAGCTTCTCCACCGCCTTCACTTCCGCCTGATTCTCAAACTCCTTGAGACCGAACGAATAGGCAGTAACAAAAGCCGAGGCATCCGGCAGCGCATGGAAAAAATGCACTTTAGCGCCGGACATCTTCGCCAAATATTCCACATGCTTCAGCGCATGCTCGGTCAACAGATCCTCTTCAATATCTATCGGCACTAAAATAGTCTTGTACATATCACATCCTTTCTATGTAAACCGGGTGCCTACAGAGTACTGCCGCGCACGGGCGCGGTGAACCGCTTTATCACGCTTTTGTGATCGGAGGTAAATACTGATAAGGACAATGCTTAATTTAACAAAATATAAACATCGCGCCGCTAACTGATAGGCGATTAATTATTTATTTCTCGCAATTAAATCAGCTGTAAATAAACGGCTTTGGCGGTGGCTGCGGTCTTATTGGCGACCGAAAGTTTTTTAATCGAGTTACCGATATGGAAATTGATCGTACGTTCACTCACCCCCATCAGCAGCGCGATCTCTTCCGCCGTTTTGCCTTCGCTGCACCAGCGCAAGATATCTTTCTCGCGCAGCGTCAGTACATCTTTTATCGCTTCGTCGTTCACCGATAT
Source organism: Serratia sp. CY37869 (assembly GCF_052168895.1). NCBI lineage: Bacteria > Pseudomonadati > Pseudomonadota > Gammaproteobacteria > Enterobacterales > Yersiniaceae > Serratia > Serratia sp. CY37869. The sequence continues at coordinate 1,009,935 of NZ_JBJNLU010000002.1, read as the reverse complement.
CAACGCTTCACGCAGCGTTTTGTGGGCGGTTTGCGCCAGCCAAAGGAAAAAGAGTTCATTCACCGCGCCGGCCTGCGGCGTTTGCTGCGGCAGCGTCTTGCCGGCAAAAGTCAGGATCCCCAGGCGGCCATAGCAATCCTTGACCGATTGCGACCACCCGGTGTGCAGACCAAACTGCGACATGCGCTGCCAAAGCGCCGGCCGCTCGTGATAAAAACTTTCGTCCCACTGGAATTGCAGCGTGGAATGGTGGGCTCGCTCGATGACAGGATCCTGCAAATACGCCCGCTGCCGCCGATAATCCTCGAGATAGCGCGCCGGAAACGTTCCTTCAACCCGCATTTTTGGCCGGCTCGCCGGATAACAGGAAAAAACGATGTAGGAGAAATAATCAAAACCCAGCGCCTCGACGCAGCGCCCCAGTTGGGTCAGAAAACGTTCGCGATCGGTCAAACTGCCAATCACCTCCGCCATGAGCCGTTGAGTGCGGGTATCCATAACGCAGGTTCTCCAAATAGCGATGTCGATTTATCGATAGGTCAGACTCACTATAGGATATCGCTGCCCGGCGCCAATAGCCGTTTCATATAATAAAAAATACGAACGCTATAACGAAAAAAGCTATTCCCCGGTTTATTTCCCTCAGAATAAGCCTTTTTATTGGGCTGAGCCGCAAAACTACGCGAATAGCATAACCCCGTCTGCAGGTAAACCTGTCATTTCTACCGTTAGACAGCCAAGACACCGCCAATTACTTTCCTCACAGGCACCCGGTGCCGCCGTAAATCCAAAGAGATAATAAGCATTTGCGAATTTCGCATGGCATACAGTGACGGGGATTTTCTATGGCAGAAAGTAATGCGGCAATTCAATCGGCTGCGATTATCGGCGCGGGAACGATGGGCAGAGGCATCGCTTATCTTTTTGCGCAAAAAAGCATTCGTACGGTGCTTTATAATCGCAACGGCAATACCCTCAATCAAGCTCGCGACGCTATCGTGCAAGACCTGAACAAAAAGGTGGAACAGGGCAAGCTCGCGCTGCAGGACAAAGACGTGGTGCTGGCTAATCTGACGTTCTCCGCGGAATTTGGGGCCATCGCCGACAGCGATCTGGTGATCGAAACCATCGCAGAGCATGAGCAAGCCAAACTCGAGGTGCTGGCGGCCATCGCCGCGACGGTCAAGCCCGACACGCTGATCGCCACCAATACCTCCTCACTGTCGCTTAATAAGCTGGCGACGGCGGTGACGCACAGCGAACGCTTTATCGGTTTGCACTTTTTCAACCCCGCGCCGCTGATGAAGCTGATTGAAATCATTCCGGCCTATTTTACCGCACAGGTCACCACCGAACGTTGCCGTCAACTGGTGGCGGCGTTAGGGAAACGCGATGTCGTCTGTCAGGCCACGCCGGGATTTATCGTCAACCGTATGGCCCGCCCCTACTATCTGGAAGGGTTCCGCCTGTTGGAAGAACACGTGGCGCGTGCGCCGCAGATCGACCGCGCCCTCAAAGCCGGCGGACACTTTCGCATGGGGCCGCTCGAGCTGACCGATTTTATCGGTCAGGACATCAACTATCAGGTCAGCCGGCAAATTTGGCAGGACATGCAGTACGATCCGCGCTATACCCCGGGCCATCTGCAGCGCTCGCTGGTCGATGCCGGTCTGTTGGGCAAAAAGAACGGCCGCTCCTATTTTTCCGCCGAAGAATCTCCCCCGCCGCTTGCGGCCGCCGTCGATGCGGAGGTCGAGACGCTACGCATTTACGGTGAACATCCTCTCTTTACCCTGCTACAGCAGCGGGCCGCCCTGCAATGGCCGCGGCTGCGCGTGGAACAACGGCCGACATTACCGGACCTGGGCGCCGCCATTCAGGTCAATGACGCTTTCACCGTCAGCGTTACCGATGGCCGCACGGCAAACCAGCTTGCCGAACAGACCGCGGCGGACGCCTTTGTCGTCGATGTCGCCCTGAACTACGGCGATACGGCGTACCTGGTGGCGGCACATAGCCGCCATGCCTCTGCGGCCAATAAGGCGCTGTTTTTACGCCTGCTGCACACCGCGATCCCGCAGGTGGAATTTATCAAGGATTCCCCGGCCTTGATCGTCGCCCGCGTGCTCAGCAGCCTGATCAACGAGTCGGTGATCATGGTGGAAAGCGGCGTCTGCAGCCGGGAAGACATTGATGTCGCCGCCGTCGCCGGCGTGAACTACGCCGACGGTATTTTCGGCTGGCTCACTCGCCTCGGGGAGGAAAATGTCAGGACGACGCTGAGCAACCTGGCGCAATTGCTGCACGCGGCGCGCTATGCGCCGCATTACACCCTTCTGCACGCCGCCCAACCGGCGCTGACCACCACGCCTTAAGGATCCATGATGAGCATTAAAGATGACGGTGTTTATCTGATCGACGGCACGCGCACGGCGATCGGCGCCTATGGCGGCAGCCTGGCGCATACCCGCCCCGATGATATGGCGGCGACGATTATTCGCAGCCTGTTTCAACGCCATCCGGCGGCGCAGCAGGATCTGGATGAAGTGGTGCTGGGCTGCGCCAACCAGTCCGGCGAAGACAACCGCAACGTCGCCCGCATGGCGACGCTGCTTTCCGGGTTGGATCAGTCGGTGCCGGCCATCACCCTCAACCGCCTTTGCGCCTCCGGGTTGGATGCGGTGATCTACGCCGCGGCGAAAATCCGCAGCGGCCTCAGCGAACTGATTCTGGCCGGCGGCGTGGAAAGCATGAGCCGCGCGCCCTATGTGCTGAGCAAGGGCGAAACGCCGTTCGACAAGGGAGTAAAACTGTACGACACCACGCTGGGATGGCGCTTTGTCAACCCGCGCCTGGCGGAACGCTACGGCAGCGATCCGCTGGGCATCACGGCGGAAAACGTGGCCCAACAGCAGAGTATCTCGCGAGAGGAACAGGATCTGTTCGCGTTGGGCTCGCAGCAAAAAGCCCGCCGGGCGATCGACAGTGGTCGATTGGCGCGGGAAATCACGCCCGTGGATGTGCCGGCGGATCGTAAAACCACCCGCATATTCGCACAGGACGAATTCCCCCGGCTCAGCACGCTGCAGCAGTTGCAGGCGCTGAAACCGGCCTTCGCCGCCGGTGGTTCGGTCACCGCCGGCAACGCTTCCGGCATCAATGACGGCGCCGCCGCGCTGCTGCTGGCCTCCGGACGCTACGTGAAACGCCAGGGCTGGCAACCGCTGGCGGAGATCGGCGACAGCGCGGCCGCCGGCGTCGCGCCGGCGCTGATGGGGCTGGGGCCGATCGCTTCCACCGAGCGCTTACTGCAGCGCGGCGGTTTCACGCTGAATGATTTTGACATCATCGAGATTAACGAAGCCTTCGCCGCGCAGGTTCTGGCGGCGCTGAAACACTGGCGCATCGACGCCGGCGACGCGCGCGTCAACCCAAACGGCGGCGCCATCGCGCTCGGCCATCCGCTGGGAATGTCCGGTACGCGCCTGGTGCTGTCGGCGGCGCTGGAATTACGCGATCGGCAGGCCGGCAACGCATTGGTCACAATGTGCGTCGGCGTCGGTCAGGGCCTGTCATTAAACCTTAAAGCCGTTTAACACAAGGAACATGCTATGAGCGTACTGAACATTCTTGAAGAAAAGTTGGCGGAAACCAAAAAGCAGGGGCGTTTTCGCGAGTTCCTCAACCTTGAACGCGGCGTGCAGGACAAACCCTGGGCCACCAGCCACGGGCAGCAAGGCGAGCGCCGTCTCAACGTCTGGTGCTCAAACGACTATCTGGCCATGAGCCACCACCCCAAAGTGCTGCTGGCCACCACCGACGCGGTTAACCGAGTCGGGTTAGGCACCTGCGGCGCCCGCAGCATTTCCGGCACCTCGGTCTATCACACTGAACTGGAAACGCTGCTGGCCAGCGCCTACGGCAAAGAGTCGGCGCTGCTGTTCACCACCGGCTTCGGCGCCAACGACGCCACCTTGTCCACCCTGTGCGACGCCATTCCCGATCTGATCGTGTTCTCTGACGAACTGAATCACGCCTCGATGATTTACGGGATTCGCTACAGCAAGGCGGAGAAAAAAATCTTCCGCCATAACGACGTGGCGCACCTCGCCGAGCTGCTGCAGGCCGCCGATCCGGCGCGGCCAAAGCTGATCGCCTTTGAGTCGCTGTATTCCATGGACGGTGACTTTGCTCCTCTGGCGCAGATTGTGGCGCTGGCGGAACAGTATCAGGCGCTGACCTATCTCGACGAAATTCATTCGGCCGGCGTGTATGGCGAACGGGGGCTGGGCTATGCCGAACAGCTGGGCCTGTTGGATAAAATCACCATTATCCAGGGCGGGTTCGGCAAGTCTTACGGTGCGGCGGGTGGCTATATCGCCGCGCCCCGTTCGGTGGTGGAAGCCGTGCGCAGCTGGGCGCCGGCATTCGTCTTCAGCACCTCCTCGCCGGCGCCGGTGGTGGCCGCCGCGTTGGCCAGCTTTAAATACAACCTCGAGCACGACACCCAACGCAAGCACCTGCTGGCGATCGTCGAGCACCTGAAGACCGGTCTGCGCGCCGCCGGCATCCCGCTGGTGTCGGCAGACAGCCATATCCTGCCGCTGCGGGTCGGCGATCCCCATCGCAACAAACACATCAGTAAAGTGCTGCTCGATGAGCACGATATTTACGTGCAACCGGTCAATGCCCCGACGGTGCCTGCAGGCAGCGAGCGGCTGCGGGTGACGCCGACCTCGGCGCATTCCCATGCCGACGTGGAGACCTTCCTGGCGGCGTTGAGCCGGGTCTGGGCGGTAAACGATCTGCGGAGGGCGGGATGAAGTTAGCGGATTATAACGGCCATCTGGTCACGCTGTGTCTGATGGCGACCGGCACCTTCGCCATCGGCACCGACGCCTTTATCGTCGCCGGCGTGCTCAGCGACATTTCCGCGACATTTGCCGTCAGCCCCGCGCAAGCGGGGCAGTTGATATCGGTATTCGCGCTGGCCTACATGCTGTTTGCGCCTCTGACCGCCTGGCTGCTGGGCAACGTCAACCGCAAGCACATCCTGCAATTGGCGCTGGTGCTGTTCATCGCCGGCAACCTGGCCTGCGCCTGGGCTACCAGCTACCTGCAGATATCGTTCGGCCGAGTGCTGGCGGCATTGGGCGCGGCCTGTTACACCCCGCAGGCCGCCGCCGCCGCGGTGGGGCTGGTGGCGGAAAAACGCCGCGGCCTGGCTATTTCCATCGTCTATGGCGGCATGACGCTGGCCATCGCGCTCGGTATTCCGTTCGGCACCTTTCTGGCCAAACTGATCGGCTGGCGCGACATCTTTCTGTTCATCGCCCTGCTGGGGGCGGTGGCGCTGCTCGGCCTGTCGCTGGCGCTGCGCGCCATTGCGGCGCCGGGCAAACATTCGTTGAAAGAACGGCTCGCCCCGCTGCGGCAAAAGGCGGTGCTGACCACGCTGCTGATCACCTTTTTCGCCGTGTGCTCGGAGCACATTGTTTACAGCTACGTCAGCGTGCTGTTGAAAGACACCCAGTTCGGCCCGGAAGCCATTCTGCCTTTGGCGCTGCTGGTGTTCGGCATTGGCGCGGTGATCGGCAATTTTGCCTCCGGCGCGCTGACCGACGCCCTAGGCAGCAAATTCGTGCTGCTGTTTTCGGTGGCGATCCAGACGCTGTCCCTGTTCCTGCTGGCCTTTTACGTCACCTCGCCGTGGTGGGTATTGGCCATCTTTCTTATCTGGGGCATTACCGGCTGGATGTATCTGGTGCCAATCCAACATCACCTGTTGTCTCTGTCGAAGCGTTTTGGGGCGCTGACCGTGTCGCTCAACAGCTCGGTGCTGTACGCCGGCATCGCGGCGGGCGGCATGCTGGGCGGCCTGACGCTCTACGCGTTGCCGGCCCACTATTTGCCGCTGTTCTCGCTGCCGCTCGGCGCCATCGCCCTGCTGCTGACGCTGATCTTTTTCCGCGGGGAGGCCAGCGATGAGTGAATCACCGCCGGTGCTTTACGAACGTTATGGCGCGCAGGTTGCGGTCATCACCCTCAATCGGCCGGAGAAAAAGAACGCCATCAACCTGCAGATGGCCGAATTGATCCGCAGTTACCTGCGGCAGGCGGATAATGACGATACGATACGCGCGATCGTCCTGGCCGGTCAGCCGGCGGTATTTTCCGCCGGCATGGATGTCACCGCGTTCCGACAGGGCGAACTGCCCATCGTCACGCCGGAGGGATTCGGGGGACTGATCCATGCGCAGATCGCCAAGGTGATCATCGCCGCCGTTGACGGCATCGCTTACGGGGGCGGCTTTGAGCTCGCCCTGGCTTGCGATCTGATCGTCGCCGGCCAGAACGCGCGCTTCAGCTTTCCCGAAACCGGGCTCGGCTTGGTCGCCGCGCAAGGCGGATGCGCGCGCTTGCCGGCGCGAGTTTCTCCCTATGTCGCCCTCGACTGGCTGCTGACCGGCAGAACCGTCGGTGCGCGGGAGGCCCTGTCACACGGCGCCATTTCCCGCATCAGCGAGGGCTCGGCCCGGGAAGAAGCGCTGCGCATCGCCGAGCAGATCGCCGGGAAGGATCTCGCCGCCAGCCTGGCCGTGAAGGCCATCGTGCGCCAGGGGCTGACGCAGCGCGAGGCGCCATCGTTCGATTTTCAGCAGGCGCCGGTCGAACGCCTGCGTCAGGCGGCCGCTCGTCGTTAACCCCTTTATTGCTTGCCGGCTTGCCTGAGCCGGCATTTCCCGCTACGCCTCCCCGCCACAGCTCATTTTACGCAGCCCGCCTCTCGGCGCTGGGCTACACTGCCGGTAGCCCTCATGCGCTGATAAGGAAAAATAATGCGCCACTTGCCTCTGCTGACCCCCAGACTGATCTTGCGCCCGTTCACCGCCGACGATCTGCCCCACTTTACCGCCTACCGCAACCATCCTGACGTGGCGCGCTACCAGAGCTGGAGCGACTACAGCGCCGCCGAGGCACAGGCCTTTTTCGCACAGCAACGGCGGCTCGAATTCAACCGTGACGACAGCTGGTTTCAACTGGCGGTCGAGCGCCGCGAGGACGGCGCGTTGCTGGGCGATGTCGCGGTGCATTTTTTCGATGAAGGGCGTCAGGCTGAACTGGGCGTGACCTTCGATCCGGTTCATCAGCGGCAAGGACAGGCGCGCGAGGCGCTAAGCGCCGTCATCGCCCTGCTGTTCGGGCCGCTGGCGAAACACCGCATTACCGCCGTGGTGGACGCGCGTAATCTTCGCGCCGCCGCGTTGTTCAGTAAGCTGGGCTTTCGCCGTGAGGCCTGTTGGCGGCAAAACGTGTTTTTCAAAGGCGCATGGGGCGACGAATTCGGTTTCGCCCTGCTGCAAAGTGAATGGCGGGAGCATGAACAACATGACGCTGTTGAATAAATATCTTGGGCAATACCAGTTCTCTGAGCGGCATACGATCGTCATCACCGCGCCGCAATCGCGGGTGCTGGACGCCGTGGCCGCTTACGATCCCAAGCGCGATCGTTTTTTCCGCAGCATGATAGCGCTGCGCGAATTGCCCGCGCGGCTGATGCCACGCGATAAGCCTCGTCCTCCGCCGTTTGGCCTGCATAACTTTTGCCTGCTTGAGCAGGATGAAACCGCGTTGGTCTATGGCCTGATCGGCCGGTTTTGGCAGGCCGAATACGGTTTGGTGAAGGTCGCTGACGGGGCGGACTTTCAGGCCTTCGCTCAGCCCGGCGTCGCCAAACTGGCGCTGGGGTATGCCGCGAGCCCGCTGGAGGGCGGGCGCTGCCGCCTGGTAACGGAAACGCGCATCTTCTGCCCCGACAGCGCCAGCCGGCGGCGGTTTACTCCCTACTGGTATGCGATTCGCCTGGTCAGTGGGTTGATAAGACGCCGCATGCTGCGTGCCATTAAAACCGCCAGCGAAAAGCAGACGGCGAATCATTCACCAGATTGATTAATTTAAGAGCATTCCTAGAGAATGAAAATCATTATCAGCCTATTTTTTAATCACAACAAGATAGTGTTGAGAAGCCATTGACCCCGCCCCCTGCGGGGATTTTTTCGCCTATTTATCGCCTGTTTCAGGGAACGCCTGCATAAACAGGAAGGTGCAAGGCTTGCGCTGATACTGATTGATCTGCGGCACCAGCCGGGTGAAATGCTCGGTCTGGCAATGCACTTCGAGAGCCGCGCGATCCGGCCAGCTTTCGATAAAAATAAAGTGCCCGGGATCCTGCTGGTCAATGCACAGTTCATAACTGATGCACAGCGGCTCCTGCCGGGTTTTCTCTACCAGCTCGCGATACCACGGCATAACGGTGTCAATGTGTTCCGGGTGAATGAAATCTTCAGCAATGACCTTCAGCATGTTGCGCTCCTGCGTTCTGTTGTGCCGTGCTTCACCTTATCGCCCTCCCTCGCGAGATGAAAGCGCCACTCTCCAGTGTCTGTCATCGGGTTCCCAATTCGGTGATAGCGCACACAGATCTCGATCAAAGCGCTTGAACGCCTCCTGGCCCTGTGTGAACTTTCAATTAACAAAAAGGCAACACACCATTCACCATGGTGATATCTGTACCGATATGCCGACGCAATACGCGGCGTTTTTTCCGCCCCTAAAGGCCTGACCATTAGTCCTTTAGACCTTTAAGGCTCACGCAGAAAAGCCATGTCATCGCCGCATGATGGGCCACGGCGCCAGGACGATCCTTATGACCGACGTTTATCATTCTCAGAAGAGAGGTTACCGCCAGTGAATCACGCCACCTATGCCGCTCCAGCGCTCAACGCCGCCATCCGCAAAACCTGGCGCAGACTGGTGCCATTGATGTTCGCCATGTACTTCATTGCGTTTATCGACAGGGTCAACGTCGGCTTTGCCAAAGACGCGATGGCCATCGATATCGCGCTGTCGCAATCCGCCTTTGCGCTGGGCGCGGGGATATTCTTTGCCGCCTATGCGCTGTTCGGCATTCCGGCCAACCTGTTGATGAATCGCTGGGGCGCCAAACGCTGGCTCAGCGCCACCACCGCGCTGTGGGGGGCATTGTCGGCCTGTACCGGGCTGGTGGCCAACGAGCAGCAATTTATTGTCCTGCGCTTTCTGCTGGGGATCGCCGAAGCCGGCTTTTACCCCGGCATCCTGCTGCTGGCGTCGATCTATTTTCCCAATAAGGTACGCGCCTCGGTCATTGGCATTTTCGTGCTTGGCGTACCGGCGGCCCTGACGCTCGGCTCACCGCTGTCGGGGGCCTTGCTGGAGATGCACGGCGTGCTGGGTAAGCCAGGCTGGTTCTGGATGTTCGTGCTGGAAGGGTTGCCGGCCGTCGTCCTCGGCGTCTTCGCCTTTTTCTATCTCGACGATAGCCCAGGGCAGGCCCGCTTTCTGACCGAGGAAGAACGTAATGCGCTGGTCACACAGCTGGCCGCTGAACAGCAGCGTACCGAAACCAACAGCGTTAAAGCGGCGATGAGAAGCGGCAAAGTTTGGCATCTGGCGTTGATCTACGGCACCCTGCAAATCGGCGTATACGGCCTGATGTTTTTTCTGCCGTCGCAGATCGCCTCGCTGATGGGCACCCATCTCGGCTTCAAGGCCTCGTTGGTGGCCGCCATTCCCTGGGCATGCTCCGCGCTTGGCGTCTATTTCCTGCCGCGCTATGCCGACAGAAAAACCGCCAGAAGATTGCCGATCGCCGTTGGCTGCATGGTCGCGGCAGCGCTGGGGTTGGTCGTCTCTTCCTATGCCGGCCCGTTGCTCGCTATCGTCGCCCTGAGCTGTTGCGCAGTCAGTTTTCTGGCGGTACAACCCATTTTCTGGACGTTTCCCGCTCAGCTGCTCACCGGTCCGGCGCTGGCGGCCGGCATCGGTTTTTGCACCACGCTCGGCGCCGCATTCAGCTTTTTAGCCCCGCTGATCCGCACTGAGGCGGAACAGCGTTTTCACAGCCCGCATGCCGGGCCGCTGGTGCTGGCCGCCTTTTCGCTGCTGTGCGCCGTGCTGTTAGGGGCGCTCAGACATCGGCATGCTGAGGCACGTAAGCAAGACGCAGAGATAACCGGATAGCGACGCGTTATTTAGCCATTATTGAACCTGCGGATGGGACACTGACAGTCAGCCCTCTCGCCCACAGGTGTTAAATGGATGAATTGACGCACATTATCGCCAAATACAGCCCGGAACCGGAGATGTTGCTGCTGCTGATTTTCCTGTTCGCGCTGGGAAAATCCGTGATCGTGGTGTCCTCCGTCCTGCCGCCTGCCTCGGTGACGCTGCTGATGGGCATCCTTGCGGGCAAACATGCGCTGCCGATCGGCGCGGTTTGGGCGGCCATCGCCCTTGGCGCGGCGTTGGGCTCAATCCTGTCTTTCCACTGCGGCGCACTGCTCTGCCGTCGCGATCTTGGCCGCCGGCTGCCGGCACGCTTTCACGCCCCACTGCGCAAAGCGCAACGTTCCTTGCAAAAGCGCGGGCTGCCGCTGCTGTTCGCCTCGCGTTTTCTGGCGGTGATGCGTTACACCGTGCCGCTGATGGCCGGCATGCTGCAACTGCCGGCGAGGCACGTCTATGCCACTGCCGCACTCTCAGCCGCCGTTTGGGCACTGCTCTTGATGTCGGCCGCGCATGTGTTCCCCGTTTCTTGACCTGAAAGATTCTTGGGCAAATGCCCCATCCCTGCGCCGACGTTGCGCCAGCGCACAGCCTCCCTTGCCGTATAAAGTACGGTGCAACATCGCAGTTTGCGCCAGATCACCTTTCTGAACATCAGTCGAAAAATGCGAATTTTTTTGCAGAATACGCGCTTAAAACGGCGCCATGAGGGCACAATCAAAGAAATGTCTGAGCGTAACACGCTGATTTGGTTGGCGGGCCGTACAGGGGGCGAACCTCTGTCTCGTTGATTAGGCGTCAACGGCTCATCCGCCTGAGCTAACGGCCCAACGAGATAAATCGCCCTTCTTGTCAGCCTCGCTGTCGAACGCTTACACCCATTACTTTTTCTCATGCGAATTTTACAACCCTTTGTTTAATCAACGAGATAAGCCGCATAAGGTCTGTTAATCCCACCGTTTGAAGAGTAATCTTCCGCTCCCTGAACGTCCGATTTGCCTCCTCTCGTGTAAAGATTGATCGACTTTTATCCCGCGTATAAATGTTGTAAACATGTTGCACAAAGGTGGCGTTATTGCACTACCTTACTAAAGCCGGACCAACCGGATAAATGTATAAAAAAGAGCCACTTCAGAGCTCACGACTTCACTAATGACAGGTAAAACAGGACATCATCAGATGGTAGATCACTCTAAAATAGCGACTGACGCGACGCCCGCTTCAGAAGATCATCTACGGCGAAACCTCACTAACCGACATATTCAACTGATCGCCATCGGCGGCGCCATCGGCACCGGTCTGTTTATGGGTTCCGGTAAAACCATCAGCCTGGCAGGCCCTTCGATCATCTTCGTGTACATGATCATCGGCTTTATGCTGTTCTTCGTGATGCGCGCCATGGGCGAGCTGCTGCTGTCCAACCTGGAATACAAATCGTTCAGCGATTTCGCCGCGGATCTGCTCGGCCCGTGGGCCGGCTTCTTCACCGGCTGGACCTACTGGTTCTGCTGGGTGGTCACCGGCATCGCCGACGTCGTGGCGATCACCGCCTACGCCCAGTTCTGGTTCCCTGAACTGTCGCAGTGGATCGCTTCGCTGCTGTGCGTGCTGTTGCTGCTCGGCCTTAATCTGGCGACGGTGAAGATGTTCGGCGAAATGGAGTTTTGGTTTGCGATGATCAAAATCGTCGCCATCGTCGGGCTGATCGTCGCCGGGTTGGTGATGATCGCCATGCAGTTCCAGTCGCCGACCGGTACCGTAGCCTCGTTCACCCATCTGTGGAATGACGGCGGCATGTTCCCGAAAGGCATCAGCGGTTTCTTCGCCGGCTTCCAGATCGCGGTATTCGCCTTCGTCGGCATTGAACTGGTGGGCACCACCGCGGCGGAAACCAAGGATCCGGAGAAGTCACTGCCACGCGCCATCAACTCGATTCCGATCCGCATCATCATGTTCTACGTGTTCGCCCTGATCGTCATCATGTCGGTGACGCCGTGGAGCTCCGTAGTGCCGGACAAGAGCCCGTTCGTTGAATTGTTCGTGCTGATTGGCCTGCCGGCCGCGGCCAGCGTGATCAACTTCGTGGTGCTGACCTCCGCCGCCTCCTCCGCCAACAGTGGGGTGTTCTCCACCAGCCGCATGCTGTTCGGGCTGGCGCAGGAAGGCGACGCGCCGAAATCGTTCGCCAACCTGTCCAAGCGCGCGGTGCCGGCCAACGGCCTCACCTTCTCCTGCATCTGCCTGCTGGGCGGCGTGGTGCTGATTTACCTGATCCCGAACGTGATGACGGTCTTCACCCTGGTGACCACCGTGTCGGCGATTCTGTTCATGTTCGTCTGGACCATCATCCTGTGTTCGTATCTGGTCTACCGCAAACGGCGCCCGGCGCTGCACCAGAAATCGATCTACAAAATGCCGGCCGGCAAACTGATGTGCTGGGTGTGCATGGCGTTCTTCGTGTTCGTGTTGGTGCTGTTGTCGCTGCGCGAAGACACCCGCCAGGCGCTGATCGTCACCCCGCTGTGGTTCATCCTGCTCGGCCTGTCTTACGTGTTCCTGCGCAAGAAGAAAACCGCGTGATGCAAAAAGGGGCGGATATCTCCGCCCCTTTGCTCTTTTTTGCCTCTGCGCTAATCCGCTTCCGTCGCCACCGCCGCTTTCCCCTTGCGCCGTACGCGCAGCTCGCTGACCACCACCCCGATCACAATCAACGCGCCCCCCAACAACGCGACGCCCGGCAAACGCTCACCGGCGAGCCGCCCGACGATGCCCGCCCAGACCGGTTCGCCGGCGTAGATCACCGTAGCGCGCGTGGGTGAAACGCTGCGCTGCGCCCAGTTCATGGTCAGCTGAATCAACGCGCTGGCCAGCCCCAGCCCAATGGCGCTGTACAGCAGGTAATCCGAATACGGCGGCGGCGATTCGCCGGTCGGCGCCATCATCAAAAATGAGGCCAGCGAGGCGGTCGCCAGCTGCACAATGGTCACCCGGCGGATATTCACCTTGCCGGCGAAGGCGCCGATCAGAATGATCTCTGCCGCCATGCCCAGCGTGCCGGCCAGCGTCAGAATTTCGCCGAGGCTCAGCGACATGTCCGTGCTGCTCGGCGCCGCCAGCAGCATCAGGCCGGTAAAGGCCAGCAGAATACCGATCCACGACATGATGCCGGGGAACCGCCCCAGCACCAGCCATTGCAATAGCGGCACGATCGGCACGTACATGGCGGTGATGAACGCCGATTGGCTGCTGGTAATCGTCTGCAGACCGACGGTTTGCATGCTGTAGCCGAACATGATCGCCAGCCCGATAAGTACGCCCGCCTTCAGTTCATACAGGGTCAGGCCGCGCAGCACGCGCAGCGAAAACAGCGTCAACGCCAGCGTGGCGGTGGCGAAACGCAGACCGACGAAAAAGAACGGCCCGCTGACTTGCATCGCGTGATGCACGGCCAAAAAGGTGCCGCCCCAGATCATGGTGATGAAAATCAACACCGCTTCCGGCAACCTGATTTGCGGAACCACGGCGGAAATAAAGGATTTTTTTGCTGCTGACACCGGCTTGCCCTTCCTGCTGAGTGCAATATAATGCACAGATCCTGCCAGTATGAGATAAAGTCCGGCGATGAGCAATACGGCGCATAACGCGAAAACCGATCCCCCCAAAGTGCTGCAGTACCTGAGCAGCAATCTGCGCGGCTATCGCCAACAGGCGGGCCTGAGCCAGATGGCGCTGGCCGAACTTTCCGGCGTCAGCCGCCGCATGCTGGCGGGCATCGAGGCCGGCGATCGCAACGTCAGTCTGGCGGTGCTCGACAAGATCGCCGCCGCCCTGGCGATTTCGTTCACCGATCTGATTCAGGCACCAGAGGCTCGCGGCAGCCATCTGGTAGGCGAGTTGGCCTGGCAAGGCGCACAGCCGGGCAGCCAGGCGCTGTTTGCCGCCAGCGTGCCGGCGCGCCAACGGGCCGAGCTGTGGGAATGGACGCTGATGCCAGGCGAGCGCTACGACTCGGCGCCGGACGCCGAAGGCTGGAGCGAAATGATCTACGTGATTGCCGGCACCCTGACGCTGGAACTGGAACAAGGCACGCTGACGCTCAGCGCCGGCGCCACGCAAACCTTCAACAGCGATCAGCGCTACGCTTACGCCAACCACGGCGATCTCCCGCTGCGCTTTATCCGCAACGTCGCCTTCTGACTGCCCGCCGGCCCGCGCCGGCGGCGGATGTCGTGTCGCTGTCGTGCCGCTGTCGTGGCGCCGCTACCCCGCGCCACCTACACTGGATGACAGTGACAGCGAACTCGGGAGTGCACCATGCAAAAGTACCGCATCAGACCATTACGCCTGGAAAAAGGCTGGTCGCAGGAGCAGTTGGCGGCCATCGCCGGTCTCAGTACCCGCACCGTACAGCGGATTGAAAACGGCGAACAGGCCAGCCTGGAAACCTTGACCGCGATCGCCGCCGCGCTGGGCGTGCAGGTCAGCGATCTCAACGCGCCGCCGCAGACACCGCAGGAGGAGACGCCTGAGGCGCAGCGCCTTCGTCGCCAGGTTGCGGCAGAGGGCAAGCTGCTGAGCATGGCGGTGCGTTTCGCCGTCATCGGCGCGATATTGCTCGCTGTCAACGTCTTTACCCACCCGCACTATCTCTGGGCGCTATGGGCGATCGGCGGCATGAGCCTCGCGCTGATCATGCGGGCGGTACGTACCCTGCTGCTGCGCAACGTCTTCAGCCGCTGGCAGGAACAGCGGCTGGCGCAAAAACTCAGGCGCCTGCCGTGAGCGTTAGCCACTCGGCCAGCCGGGCCAACGCGCTGCCCGGCACGATAGGCTGCGGCGACAGCAGGTAATAGCCGCTGCCGTCGGGCGTAAAACCGAACGGCGCGCTCAACAAGCCGGCGGCCAGATCGTCTCGCACCTGCAGCCATGGGCCGATTGCGATACCAAGGCCGGCTACCGCGGCCTGCAGGCTGAAATAGAAATGGTCAAAGCGCTGTTCCGGATGCCCCGCCAATGTCACCCCCTGCTGATGCGCCCAGTGCCGCCAGGCATCCGGCCGGGTCGCGGCATGCAGCAGTTTGGCGCCCGGCAGCAAAAGCCGCCGTCCGTCCACAGAGGCCGTCAGCCTCGTCAGCGCCTCGGGTTGGCACACCGGCCCGACCTTTTCATTGAACAGCGCCAGGCTATGCGCCTGCTTTCCCCAATCGAAGTCATTGCGCCGGATCGCCGCCGTGATGCCGTCATGGAACGAAAACGGACCGCCGCCCGCCACCAGCTGTAAGTTGATGTCCGGGTGCGCCCGCTGAAAAGCCGGCAAACGCGGGATCAGCCAACGCATCAATAAGGTCGGTTCACAGGACAAGATCAGCGGCGCATTGAGCGCCTGCTGGCGCAGCTCCAGCGCGGTATGGTCCAAAATGCCGAAGGCCTGCTGTGTCGCCTGAAACAGCTTGCGGCCCGCCGCCGTGAGCAGTACTCGCCTATGGCGGCGCTCAAACAACGCCACGCCCAATTCCTCTTCCAGCGCCCTCACCGCCCGGCTGATGGCGCCATGCGTCAAATTCAGCCCCTGCGCCGCCTGCGTGAAACTTTCCAGCCGCGCGGCGGCCTCGAAGCAGCGCAGCCCGCCCAACGGCAATGGCCTGGCTCTATTGCGTGAGTTTTTCTCACCGATATCGTCACTATTCATCGTTTGTCACCGAGAAAAATTACTCTTATAAATCAGTCACTCTATTGATAAACATCGCAAGGATAACTATGACTGAACTCATCGCTGTCGTCACCATTACTTTACTCGCTGTAATCAGCCCCGGACCGGATTTCGCCATGGTATCGCGCAACAGCCTGCTGCTCTCCCGCCGCGCCGGCATCTTCACCGCCTGCGGCATTGGCGCCGGCGTACTGATCCATGTCAGCTATACGCTGATTGGCGTCGGCGTGTTGATCCAACAGTCGCCCTGGTTGTTTAACCTGCTCAAAGGCATCGGCGCCGCCTACCTGATCTACCTCGGCTTTACGCTGCTGCGCAACGCAACCCATCACGACGCCGCGCCCACCACGACGCCGGCCGCCATCAGCGATCTCGCCGCCCTGAAAACCGGCTTTCTCACCAACGCGTTAAATCCGAAAACCACCATCTTCATCGTCAGTCTGTTCATGCAGGTGGTCTCTCCCCACACCGCGCTCGGCGTACAGATCGGCTATGGCCTCTTTATCGCCGCCGTCCATGTATTCTGGTTCGCCGCCGTCGCGCTGCTGTTTTCCGCGCCGGGCGTCAATGCGCGCTTTTTGCGTTTGCGCCGCGGCATCGATCGCACCTTTGGCGGGCTGCTGATTGTCTTTGGCGCCCTGTTGGCGATCGCCGGCATCAGGTGACGCCACGACGCCAAGTTCGTCATTCGCTTCTATGCTTATCAGGGGTTTTTGTTAATCATCTGAGCGGGAGTACGAAACATGACGAAACTGTTGGTGCTTTATTACTCAATGTACGGCCACATCGAACGCCTGGCGCAGGCGGTGGCCGAAGGGGCGAATCGGGTCGATAACGTGGACGTGACGGTCAAACGCGTGCCGGAAACCATGACGCCGGAAGCCTTCGCCAAGGCCGGGGGCAAGCAACACCAGCAGGCGCCGGTCGCCACCCCGCAAGAGCTGGCGGACTATGATGGCATTATCTTCGGTACGCCGACCCGCTTCGGCAACATGGCCGGACAGATGCGCACCTTCCTCGATCAGACCGGCGGCCTGTGGGCTTCCGGCGCGCTGTACGGCAAGGTGGGCAGCGTCTTCTCCTCCACCGGCACCGGCGGCGGCCAGGAGCAAACCATCAGTTCGACCTGGACCACGCTGGCGCACCACGGCTTCATCATCGTGCCGATCGGCTATGCGACGCCGGAGCTGTTTGACGTTTCGCAGGTGCGCGGGGGCACCCCCTATGGTGCGACCACTATCGCCGGCGCCGACGGTTTGCGACAGCCGAGCAACGAAGAGCTGACCATTGCCCGCTATCAGGGCGAGCACGTGGCGAAAATCACCGCCAAGCTGAAAAGTTAATCGCCCCCCTGCACCCGTGATTCAAAGGGCCGCGCATTCGCACGGCCCCATCTTGTTGCCGACCCGCCGCAAGGTTAGAATGCCCCTCCCCCGGCCATTCAGCGTCTGAAGGCCAGGCCCGAATTCGTTCTGCCCGTCGCTCATCGGCTTTCAGCCCGAGGACGGGCGTTCTGTTTTTTGCGCACAGCGAAGGGAATAAGTCAGTGTCTAAAGATTTTGATGAACTAATAAGAGACATGGATCTTATTATTGAAAATGTAGACAGCTTCAAAGCTCTGGCTCCGCGCGCGCCCGAGCCGGCTCCGGCCCCGCCGCCGCCGGTTCATCACTACGACTCGTTCTGCGAGAACATCGCGCTGAAAGTGGTCTTGAAGGTGCTGCTGTCTTCGGTGGACAAGATAGTCAAAGTGCAAATCGCCAACAAAGTCGAGCAAGAGATCGCCCAGATTGAACAGCAGGTGGTGCGCGCCGGCGGCGGGCCGGTATCACCGGACGATCTGGCGCAGATGACGCACTACGTTCGCCGCACGGTCAACGACCTGCTGGAATAACCCCCTTTTGAAACGGCGTCTGTTGGACGCCGTTTTTATTTCTGCCGACTTTAACGTGCGGTATCGCTGTACCATGACTGACACATTCACAACATGAATGTGTTGCATTGTTGTATTCGTTTCACTGCGATAAGTTTAATTTACTGTAAATATATACAGTATTTTTTTAACTTATTGAGGATATGAATATGCGCTTTAACAACAAGATGTTGGCCCTGGCCGCCCTGCTGTTCGCCGCACAGGCGTCGGCCGAGACGCTCGAATCTATCGACAACTGCGCGGTTGGCTGCCCGACCGGCGGCAGCAGCAATGTGTCGATCGTGCGTCATGCTTATACGTTGAACAATAACAGCACCACCAAATTCGCCAACTGGGTGGCCTATCACATCACCAAAGACACGCCGGCCAGCGGCAAGACGCGCAACTGGAAAACCGACCCGGCGCTCAATCCGGCAGATACCCTGGCCCCTGCCGATTACACCGGCGCCAACGCGGCGCTGAAGGTCGATCGCGGCCATCAGGCGCCGCTGGCCTCGTTGGCCGGCGTTTCCGACTGGGAATCGCTGAACTACCTGTCCAACATCACGCCGCAAAAGTCCGACCTGAACCAGGGCGCCTGGGCGCGGCTGGAAGATCAGGAGCGCAAGCTTATCGAGCGCGCGGACATCTCTTCGGTCTATACCGTGACCGGGCCGCTGTATGAACGCGATATGGGCAAACTGCCGGGCACCCAGAAAGTGCACACCATCCCCAGCGCCTACTGGAAGGTGATTTTCATCAACAACAGCCCGGCGGTGAACCACTATGCCGCTTTCCTGTTCGATCAAAACACGCCGAAGGGCGCCGATTTTTGCCAATTCCGCGTGACGGTGGGCGAGATCGAGAAACGCACCGGCCTGATCATCTGGGCTGGTCTGCCTGACGACGTACAGGCTTCGCTGAAGAACAAGCCCGGCGTTCTGCCGGAGTTGATGGGCTGCAAAAACTGACGGAAAAACCCGCTTCGGCGGGTTTATTTTTACTCGGGCATCAGACGGCGCTCACTCCGCCAACGGCATCACGCTTACACTCGCTCATCTGCCGCAACAATAAATTGGTGAAAACGTTCGATTTCCAATTTACGCATGGCGTTCATTTTATGCTGGCTGACGGTTTTCTCGGAAATGCCCAACGCCTTAGCGACGCCGGTATTCGGTTTTCCCGCCAGCAGCATGGCCAACACCGAAAGCTCGCGCGGCGACAGGCTCTGCCCTTTGCAGCTCGCGGTGAACATTTTTATTGCCTCAACGAACGTCGTAAGACCGATGTTTTTTTTCAGACAGTTAAAATTCGCCAGTCGCGGCGTTTCCACGCCGGTTAAGACGATCGTATTGTCAGGCCTGTCGACAATATGCGATAAGAAATTCATAACCCGACAGATAGACGAGAAAGAGACGATGACCACTTCTGCATGACAATACATGGCATGTAATCCACGGCGTGCAGATGAATGCAGACCCATAACTTCAACGCCCTCCAACGACATTAAGATCTGCGATATGCCATAGAATAAATAGTAATCATCAGAAAATATAGCCACTCGCACAGGATCACCCCATTGCTATTTGTCATGGGCGCGTTTTTAACAACGCCCCCATGGCAGTCATGTCAATTAACTTTATTGGTCCGACTTACTTAAGTGAAGAACATAATGAGATCAGCAATGCGGACAGCGATGAGAGATATTTTTCATCCAAATTCATAATGCCATCTTCACTGTATTTCACGTTATTATCTAGAATTTCATGAATACTCTCGACGGCGCATACGGCATCCTTCCAAACTACGCGCCGACCGAAAGGCGAAGCGCCGAGATATTGCGCGCTTTGGCGAAAACCAACGATAAAGTCGCGCAATATATCGAGCACAATCAATACTTCCTCCCTGCTGACACACCGCTTCATTTGCACTTTATCCAGGAAAACGCTGAGCGTGCTTTGTAAGGAAAACAGGTTCTTGAACAACCCGCCGGCGATATCCTTCGGTGTTTTCACGCTGGTTGATATGACAAAAGGGAGCTCTCCATGCTGCGAGATATATTGATAAAGCCCATTTATCGCCGTCGTCGGCTTAATATCCAAACCGCGAAGAATGACGTCAACCTCATCTTTTAGCGATTTTTCCACTTTGACACCGATCTGGATTTGTTCCGTCATACAATTCATCCTCAACATAGAGATCCGGATTAAACACCAATATTATTCAAGCAAATAATATTCGCCACCAATTACCATGTTAAGATTTTTCTTATATGTGGCAACCTGTTTTTTATTATTAAAAATAACAAAAGAATTATTTATATATAATGTTAAGCGTAGCCGATGTGTTAATTCCCCCGCTGCTCATTGCGGTGGGACTGTAAGGATAATAATAGGCCGCCATGCCGATGGAAAATTGCGCATCCAAGGCATTGCCGGTTCCCACATGAAATAATGAAGTCGCCGCGCCTGGCGTCACGCTGGAAAGCGACAGCGTGACGGGATTATTCGGCGAAGCCGTCTTGACCAGCCGGATGCCAATGCCTTTTGCCGCCTCAGCGCTTTTATCAATCAAAACCGTATTATCCGAAGACAACAGATTATTGCTGGATAAAAACATATTGATATCCCGATCGGCCGTGCCGCCACTTTGCCGATTCTGGCAGCTGAAATTCAGCGTAAAGGGCGTCAGGCCATTTTGCGCCCCCTGAGTAATCTGCGATATCCCCAGCGTCGGCAACTTCACCGCCAGGCCGGCATTGTCGAAAGTGCAGGTCGTCATCTTGGGCGCATACTTGATGGTCATCGGCTGTCCGTACATATCGCGCTGATCGTAAGGCCAATTGAAACCGTTGAGCAGCCAGGTCAAGATCTTCACCAACTGCTTGGCGGGCCACAAAATGATCTCCAGCAAGGACATCCCGCTCAGATCGGTCACGAACATCACGTCCTTAAGGCTAACCGTGTCGCCGGGTATCGATGTGCCCGTCTTGCTGACCAGACTGAAACGAATATTCATCGGCTGATTCAATTCCGAAGCGGAGTGCGATCCCCAACCGCTAAGTTTTTTGTTGGCGATGTCGTTGGTTATTTCCGCGCGTATCCAATATTTACCGTTGTTGAATCCCAGAATGGTCGCCTTTGTGCTGTCGGTTGACAGGATGCGCGTATAGCCGAATTCGCTGCTCGAGGTTGAACAACTGAATGAACCGCTGTATTGCGTATAAAAACTGCCTTCCCAGACCGGTGTTTTATCGCTGAGCTTATCCGACAAATCGACGTAGATAGGCGGCGCATATTGGATGCCGTTGCCGTAGCATGAAGCGTAACTGTAACCGCTGAACAACAAGGACAGGGTCAGTGCGAGTATCCTGAGCATGGTGTAATTATCCTTTTATCGACATGTGTTGGCTGCGCTGTCCATCGAGATTTTCGGGCGTTCAATCTTGCAGACACCGTCATTCAGCCTGACCTCCAGCGACGTTGGCTGCTGCTCCACCCGCAGATACAGGACGCTGGCCTGCCCGACGAAGCCAATGGCATGCCCGCTTTGATCCGCCACCTCCGCACCAAATGGCAGGGGCTTATTGCCGCGCTTAAAGGCGCGCAGCGTATAAGGCCGACGCCGATCGGTTTCGAATCTCAAATAGTTGACGGCGCCGGCATAGGGCACGCTGTTGGCGATATTGCCGACGATCTCGGCGCCGGAACTGTTGCCGGTATCCGACAATGTCACGGAGTTTTGCCGGTAAGGCGTGGCGTAAGGCACCAAAGCCAGCCCTTCGTCGTTAGTGACGATGCTCTCGTCGCCGTTCACCATCAGCCCTTTGGCCTTGGGCGCGTCCACCACCATCATGGTGTTGCCCATTTCGTTGGACGCCAGCAAATGCCAAGGGATCGCCACCAGGCTGCCGCGGGCGCTCATGCCCAACTGTCGATAGTCTGATGATTCACTGTAGGAGCCGCCGACGGTCGTCGCGTTGGCGCGATAGGCGGCATTCACGCTCGCCATGCTGTTGCCGCCGCTTTGATTGCTGCCGGCAAGCGCATAACTCAGACGGTTTGACTCCAGCGCATTGCCGCTCAGGCTCAGCGAGCTTTGCTGATAGTGCGAATCGGTGGCGGATAAGCTGGTGCTGAGATAGGCATTGTTGTCGAACATCGACAACGGCACGCTCAGAGAGAGATAAAACCGCGTCTCTTCTTTGCGATCGGAATTTCTCACGCGACTCGCGGAAATGTTGTAACTGACCCGCGCGAAGGCGTTTGAATACCCTAGCTGGTATTCCCGGCTTTTATTCGTATCCGACCAATAGTCGCGCTGGGTGCCGGAGAAATAGAGCGTGCCCCACCCGTCTGCGAGCCTCTGATTCAGGTTCAAATTGAAGGTATTGCGCGGACGAGCGGCGCGAACGGCGTCCCAGGTATTCAAATCCAGCGGGGCAAGCTCATCGTCATCCCGATCGTTCCAATAATCGTGAAAGCGCTTGTCACGCTCGCGGTAGCCTTGATGGGTGTAGATGGCATCGTTGAAACTGTAATAACCTTTGGTCGAATAACGGTAAGCCGCCAGCGTGAAGTTGGTTGCGGTAGCGTCCAAAAACTTGCTGTAGGCGATCCGAAAACTTTGCCCATTCTCGTTGCGATCCTGCAAATGCGTCGAGGCCTGAGTCACATCGACGGATACCGCGCCGAACGGCAGATTCCAGCCACTGCCCAGCAGCCAGGCGCGATAGTCCTCGCTGAGGATCGTACCGGCATAACCGGTGACCAGATTATTGAAGCCGTACTGCAGCGTGCCCTGCACGAAAGCGGGCGCATAGTCGGTATCCGCCTGATTGACCTTACCGGCCACCAGGCCATATTTGCTGACGCCCTGCTTCAACATGTTGGGAACGGCGGAAAACGGCACGGTAAAGGATTGTTCCCGCCCGTCGGCTTCCCTGACCACGACCAACAGATCCCCCGCAGAACCGGTCGGCAATATATTGTCCAGCGTAAAGGCGCCCGGCGGCACGTTCTCCTGATAGATGAGATTGCCGTTTTGCAATACTTTCACCAGGGCATTGCTCTGCGCCACGCCCCGTACTATCGGCGAAAAGCCCTGCTGCGAATTGGGCCGCATGTTGATATCCGAGGCTAAAGCGCCGCCCCGCACCCGAATCGAGTCGAACAAATCACCCGGCGAATAGAAATCGCCCATCGTCAGGTTCGATTTGATGGCGGCGAAGCCACGCTGCACATAGCGAGTATTATTTTGCCAATCGCTGCCTTGCCGCGAACTGCTGCGGAAATTGCTGCTGTCTCTGAATTGCCAACCCGCCAGATTGACCCCCGATTCCAAACCGGTATAGAAATCGTCGTTTGACGCCTTGTCGCCCTGCAACGACTGCACGTGGTAATAGGTGGCGTTATAGGCCAGCAGCAACGCAGGCACGCCGCGATCCCAAAATTTGGCGTCAACATAGCCGGCCTCTGCGCGAATCACTCGCGACTGGGGCACCGTCAGCTTAAGGCTCAACGTCCCCACATCGAAGTCCGCCCTTCCTCCTTGCACCAACGTTTGGACAGGGATCGGCCCCTTATCCACCCCGATGGACAAACGACTCATATCGATGCCCAACAGGGCGGCGTCACGATGGGCGATGCGAATATCGCCTTTATGTTCGCCGAACTGCAACGAGAACCGCCCTTTCCAACTCTGGTTGACATACACGTCGACCGTTTGCGTGCCTGCCGGCATGTCATTATTGAGGTAAAAACGCGACAGATCGGATTCGCTGGACGCGCCGGCCAATAGAGAAGTGTCGAATTTCATCGCCGATGCTTTATTTAACGGTATGAATACAGATGCGGTCAGTATCGAAAGCAATTTTAGTTTAAGCTTCATGGCCGTTCTTCACGTTAGCGGGCTGTAATGGCTTTAGATTTATAAGCCCCCAGGTCGTCGATATAGAGCAGGGTGTAGGGAATATTCCGGCTCACGCCAACTTTGGTCGGGGCAAAGAGGCTGGAATATGGCCCGACCATCACTGAATCGACCAACAGATTCTTTTTGCCTTTCTGATCAACATTGGCCAACGTAAAATAGTAAGGGCCTTTGTTGATAACCTTAAATCCCTTCCCCGCCGCCTGGAGTTCAATGAAGTCGGTGATGTTATTGACACTGCCGGTTAACCCTGCCGGGCGATAAAATAGCTTGATGCGTGATTTGATGGCTAATTGCAGCGTATTGACGCCCTGCAAATTCTCCGGCGTAGGCGGGATATCCAGCACATTCAAATAAAATACCGACTCACGATCGCCGGGAAGCGCCGCGTTCATTTTTTGTATGCGTAATTGCTGGCCATTATTTCCGGCAACTTTCACAACCGGCGGGGATAACAAGAACGGCACGTTTGCCGTTTCAGGCGTCGAGTTTATATCACCGTCATCAATCCATGCCTGCACCAGTGCCGGATCGTCACCATTGTTGACTAACTGAACGATAACATCCTTGTTTTTTTCCGGATAAATAACGCGCGTTCCATTAATTACAATATTGGCATCGGCGCAAAAGCTGCTGAGAAACAATCCAGCAAAGATTAAGCACTGTTTCATAGTCACCCCAGAAGCCAGGCCTTTGCCTTGGGCGCAGGCCTGGCTTAATTGCAATTACAGGTAAGAAATGGTGTAAGTCACGTTGGAACTCAATTCCCCCACTTTTGCTTCCAACGCATTGGTCTTGTAGTAATAGGCGTCCAGCGTCAGCGTTTCGGCATCCGGCGCCGTTTTATCGCCTTTGATCTTGGTGACATAAGGCACGTTCAACGGAATCGGCGTGGATGAACCCGGCTCAGCCAGAGAAAAACCGACGTTTTTCGCTACGGCGGCGTCGCTTTCATTCACGGAGCTGTTCAGCAGATATTTCCCGTCGGTAGAGATATTATTCGCCGAAGAGAAGTAGATCTTCAGCGGCGTACCGGCCGTTCCCGCCGCCGGCGTGCAGCCGGAGAACGTCAGCGAGAAAGATTTCTTGTTTTTGGTGATGGGGCCGACCACGGTGCCCGCATCAGTCACGGAAATCGGGCTGAGCGCAACGGTAAAATCGGCGCTTTTCCCGCCATTGATGGTACAAGTGGTATCCGTAACGGCACCGCTAAACGAAATAACGCCACCGGCGGAATTATCTGCCGCCGTTGCGCCCACAGATGTTAACGCGGCAGCCAATACCGCCAAAGAGATGCCTTGCTTAATCATAATAAACCCCATTACTTTCTTCGCTGAGAGAGCATATATAAAATGACCTACACCATTAAACCGTTTAGAGGCTAACGAAGCTTAGGCAATAGCAGAGTATTGACAGCATCCTGCCATCTAAAAGTTTATATGCGACGGTATATATTTATATATATCCAAGTGTATTCTAAAAGGTATCCGGCAATGGGAAAAATCTCATTCACCGCCAGATGCAGGACATATTAATTCCAAAGACAAAAAAATTGCAACATCGAATCAAATAATTTTCATAACAATAAAAAAAATGAATCGAGCAATGACCGGAAGGATGTGTGCCTTAAAAGAGTGAGTACGGCAGGCTGCTTACTGCGCGGGTTAAATGATGGCCGCCATTTCCTCATAAAAGCGCTTGTGGCATAAAAAACAAAAAGCCATTGATATAAAAAGAAAAAACACACAAAGAAAAATCTTAGATTCCTTAAACCTCCTCATCCCTCCACGTAAGGTTTACTTTTCCCCTACCTTAAAAATTATCCGACCTACCGCTATAGGAGTAGCCCGGAAATGCGATACTCTCTGCACATGAATATTCAGACACACAAGAAACAGCGTGCGAATTTTTCTTTGCTCAGTCGATAAGGATGAATTTTTCAGAGAAAAATATATCTTTCCCTATCAATATAAAACCCACCTTTAAAGTATATTAAAAAATATACTGAAAGATAATTCATTTAAATAAATCGCTACAGGGGTCAAACAAGATAGGGGAAAAGGGATGCTTCGCGAGTAACGGCGGGAATAAAAAACCCGAGCGCCACAGGCTCGGGTTGATAGCAACACAGATATTCGACGATCAGAGCGGCTTTTCAGTCCGTACGATGCCGTGATTCTTCATCACCTCTTCCATCGTAAGGCTATCGTCATACGGCGTCTCGTCGACCACAACGTCTTTCGGACGCTCATAGGGTTTGGTCGCACGTTTGAACATCCACCACCATACGAACACCAGGAAAGCGCCGGACTTGAGAAAAATCATGGTCCATAGGGCGACTTGATACCAGTTCATCTCTGTCTCCTAAGAGTATTAAGCAAAATCGATAAGGCGGCGTTAATTATCGTGCCGGTCACGCCTGACAGCAGCAGGCATCCGAGCAGCCTGCCTTGATGACCGCATAATCTCACCGATGCGTAGCCCTTATCAATAGCCGTTCGCGTTTCCTGCGGGCGACCGTCAAGTTCTCAGCACGCAAAAGCAAAAAACCCCGCGCTCTAAGAGCGCGGGGTCAGAATGTATGGCGGAGGAGCAGAGATTCGAACTCTGGAACGGTTTCCCGTCGACGGTTTTCAAGACCGTTGCCTTCAGCCACTCGGCCACCCCTCCGCAACGACGCGCACTATAAACAGAGCTTATTCGCTTGTAAAGCCCAGGCGCGTTCAACCGCGCGAAAAATCGACGGAATGATGCAAGCCGGCGAACAAACGCGCGGCCGCTCCCCCCGCTGTTGCAACAATGATAACTAAGGGTAAAGATTGGTAAACAAACTTTAATCAAGCGCTTGCGCTGCCTATCATCGGGATTATTTTGTGATGGCCTGATAAGAGAGATCATTATGGACCGCATTGTCGTCTCGTCTTCCTCGCGCGACTCCCTGCTCAGCACGCATAAAGTCCTGCGCAACACCTATTTCCTGTTATCCCTGACGCTGGCTTTCTCGGCGCTGACCGCAACCGCCAGTACCCTGCTGGGCCTGCCTGCGCCGGGCTTGCTGCTGATGCTGGTTGGCTTCTACGGGCTGATGTTCCTGACGCATAAACTGGCCAACAGCCCGGCAGGCATTCTGGCGGCGTTCGCGTTGACCGGTTTCATGGGGTATGCCCTTGGCCCGATCCTCAGCTCGTTCCTGAACGCCGGCGCGGGCGATCTGATCATGCTGGCGCTGGGCGGCACCGCCGCGGTGTTCTTCTGCTGCTCGGCCTACGTGCTGACCACCCGTAAAGACATGTCGTTCCTGTCCGGCATGATGATGGCCGGTTTTGTGGTGCTGCTGGTGGCGGTGATCGCCAACCTGTTCCTGCAGATCCCTGCTCTGCACCTGGCGATCAGCGCGCTGTTCATTCTGTTCTCCGCCGGCGCGATCCTGTGGGAAACCAGCAACATCATTCACGGCGGCGAGACCAACTACATTCGCGCCACCGTCAGCCTGTACGTATCGCTGTACAACATGTTCATCAGCCTGTTGAGCATTCTGGGCTTCGCCCGCAGCAACTGATCGCGTGTTACCCCGCCTTCCAGGCCCCGCTCCGGCGGGGCTTTATTTTTTGCGGCTGAAAAAATTTGCTAAACTGGCGGCCGTTCCGAATTATCCGTTATCGAGGCAGTATGTTGGAGTTTGAAGGTCGGGTTATCGACACTGACGCGCAGGGCTATCTGAAAAACAGCGCCGACTGGCATGAAGGCCTGGCGCCGCTGCTGGCCGCGCAGGAAGAGATCGTGCTCACCGAAGCACACTGGGAAGTGGTGCGCTTTGTGCGCGACTTCTATCAGGAATTCAATACCTCACCGGCTATTCGCATGCTGGTCAAAGCCATGGCGCAGAAATACGGTGAAGAAAAAGGCAACAGCCGCTATCTGTACCGCCTGTTCCCGAAAGGGCCGGCCAAACAGGCCACCAAGATCGCCGGATTGCCCAAACCGGTAAAATGCATCTGACCGCTCCGCCCGCAGCGCCGCTGCAGGCGAGCACTTAATAGCGAATGCCGAACCCGTCGTAGTCGGTCACGCCCTGCGGCTCCACCAGCACGCGTTCGACGCGCGCGCTGCGCGGGCCGCCCTGCTTCAGCCATGCGACCAGCGAGTCCACCTGCTCCTGTGTGCCGCAGGCCACCACCTGAACGCTGCCGTCATCAAGGTTGCGCGCATAGCCCGTCACCCCCAGCGCCTCAGCCTGCCGCTGAGTGGAATAGCGAAACCCTACCCCCTGCACCACGCCATACACATACGCAGCAATGCAAACTTGTGTCATAATCGCCCCCTTAATTCAGTTTTCGTTATGGCATTGCCGTGCCTTTGCACCGCCGTGTCACTCTTTCTATCCTAGCTGGCAGCATTATTAATTATGACCGTACGCCTGTTTCTCGCCAAAGGACGTGAAAAGTCCTTACTCCGTCGTCACCCTTGGGTGTTCTCCGGCGCCGTTCAACGCGTCGAGGGCAAAGCGCTCTCCGGTGAAACCATCGATATTCTCGACAGCCAGGGAAAATGGCTGGCTCGCGGCGCCTATTCGCCCGAGTCGCAGATCCGCGCACGCGTCTGGACTTTCCAGCAGGATGAAGAGGTTAACATCGATTTCTTCATTCGCCGCCTGCAGCAAGCGCAAAGCTGGCGTGATTGGGTCGCGCAGCGCGACGGCCTGGACGGATACCGCCTGATCGCCGGCGAGTCCGACGGCCTGCCGGGCATCACTATCGATCGCTTCCAGAATTTCCTGGTGCTGCAGCTGCTGTCCGCCGGCGCCGAATATCAGCGCCCGGCGCTGCTTTCCGCTCTGCAGCATTGTTACCCGGAATGTTCGATTTACGACCGTTCCGACGTGGCGGTGCGTAAAAAAGAAGGCCTGCCGCTGGCGCAGGGCCCGGTGCTGGGCGATCTGCCGCCGGAGCTGCTGCCGATCACCGAACACGGCATGAAACTGCTGGTGGACATTCAGCAAGGGCACAAGACCGGTTTCTATCTCGATCAGCGCGACAGCCGCCTGGCGGCGCGTAACTACTCCGCCGGCCGCCGGGTGCTGAACTGCTTCTCCTACACCGGCGCCTTCGCCGTTTCCGCTCTGATGGGCGGCTGCGCGCAGGTGATCAGTGTGGATACCTCGCAGGCGGCGCTGGATATCGCCAGACAGAACGTCGAGCTCAACAAGTTGGAGCTGAACAAGGCAGAGTTCGTTCGCGATGACGTGTTCCAACTGCTGCGCAACTACCGCGCCCAGGGCGAGAAATTCGATCTGATCATCATGGATCCGCCGAAGTTCGTCGAGAACAAAAACCAGCTGGCCAGCGCCTGCCGTGGCTACAAAGACATTAATATGCTGGCGCTGCAGCTGCTGAACCCGGGCGGCATTCTGCTCAGCTTCTCTTGCTCCGGGCTGATGCCGACCGATCTGTTCCAGAAAATTTTGGCCGACGCCGCTGTAGATGCCGGACGTGATGTACAATTTATAGAACAGTTCCGCCAGGCTGCCGATCACCCGGTGATCGCCACGTACCCTGAGGGGCTGTATCTGAAAGGCTTCGCTTGTCGGGTGATGTAACTTGAAATGCGCTGCCTTGCCCCCATATATGAGCAAGGCATTGTTTCTCAGGAGGTCATCATGATTGCCAGCAAATTCGGTATCGGACAACAGGTTAGGCATAAACTGCTGGGGTATTTGGGCGTCGTTATCGATATCGACCCTGAATACTCTTTGGAACAACCCAAAGCTGACGAGATAGCGGCGAACGATGAACTGCGTTCCGCTCCTTGGTACCACGTGGTGATGGAAGACGAGGAAGGCCAACCGGTGCATACCTATCTGGCGGAAGCGCAGCTGGATGGCGAGCCCCAGGAAGCGCATCCCGAGCAACCATCGCTGGATGAACTGGCGGAATCCATCCGTCACCAGTTACAGGCGCCACGCTTGCGCAATTGACCGCGCCAAGACCTGAGAAACCCTGAAAGAGCCCGGCATCGCGCCGGGCTCTTTTTATTTAGCGCTCCAGCCCCAAACGCGGGATTTCGATTTTCGGGCAGCGATCCATCACCACCTGCAGCCCGGCCTGTTGCGCCAGCACTGCCGCCTGATCATTAATCACGCCGATCTGCAACCACAGCGCCTTGGCGCCGATCGCTATCGCCTCTTGCGCCACGCCGTAGGCTGCCTCCGAATTGCGAAAAACGTCGACCATATCGACCGGCTGCGGGATGGCGGCCAGCGTGGCATAAACCGGCTGCCCCAACAGCGTCTGCCCCGCCAGTTTTGGGCTCACTGGGATCACCTGATATCCCTGCGACAACAGATAAGCCATCACCCCATAGCTGGGCCGCGACGGGTTATCGCTGGCGCCCACCAGCGCGATGGTTTTCACCTGCTGCAATAACTCAACAATCTCTTGATCTTGCATCTTCAACTCCCGTTTATCACTGCGTCACTCTTCCGTTTCGAGTGTAACCGATCGGCATTCGCGCAGCTAAACGCTACGCGCAGGAAACTTCAGCGTAATCTTATGGTCTGAGGCTGTCGCGGTTCAGCCACGCACAGACGTGTCTAATTACAAATAAATATGTAAAAATGTAAATAAAATACCAGATTGAAAAATTTTGACACAACCTATGCCATGTTCAACACTTAGAGCTACGTCACTTTATAAGGAGATAATGATGAAATTTGGTCTGGTGGTTGCGGCGTTGCTCAGCATCAGCATGCCTGCCGCGGCTACGACCCTGAAACTCTCCCCGGACATCGATCTGCTGGTGGTCGACGGCAAGAAAATGACAGGTTCGTTGTTAAAAGGCGCCGACAGCCTTGAACTGGATGGCGGACAGCACCAGCTGCTGTTTAAAGTGACCAAAACCGTACGTTCCGGCCAGCATACGCAGGCCTATGCGTCCCTGCCGCTGGTTGCCACCTTCAATACGCAAAAGATCAGTCAGGTGGCGATCGAACTGCCGCGCATCGAGAACGATCGTGACGCGCAACGCTTTGATAAAACGCTGAACTATCGGGTGGTGGATAAAGAGGGTAATGCCCTGCCGTTCCAGCATGATGTGCTGCATCCCGACAGCGTCACCTTCAATGCCGATTTGGAAAAGGTGATGACGGATTACAACCGCCAAAACCGCACGGCTTCCGTCCCGCTTTTCGTCCAGCCAAACGCAGGCAACACGACAGCCGCCCTGCCGGCCGGCGCACCGGTGAATGCCCCGACGGTGACGCTGAAAGGTGAAAACGTGTCGGAACAGATGCTGCAATACTGGTTCCAACAGGCGGACAAGGAAACCCAGAAGCGCTTCCTGCACTGGGCCAACAAACAACCGGTTCGCTGATCCCTCCCGGCGCCTTAGCCGCGAAGGCGCCTTTTCTTCGCATTTTCAACTGCAAACGCTAGGCAGTGAAAAACAGTTTCAGTAATCTGTCGCACATCACCGATTAGCGAAGGACACTGAGATGGAATTGACCACCCGCACTATCGCCGAGCGCAAACACATTGCGCTGGTGGCGCACGATCACCGCAAACAGGCCCTGCTGGAATGGGTTGAAAGCCACAAGACCATTCTGGCGCAGCACCAGTTGTACGCCACCGGCACCACCGGCAACCTGATCCAGCGTGCCAGCGGCATTCCCGTCACCAGCATGCTGAGCGGCCCAATGGGTGGCGATCAGCAAGTCGGCGCACTGATTGCGGAAGGCAAGATAGACATGCTGATCTTCTTCTGGGATCCGCTGAACGCGGTTCCGCACGATCCGGACGTGAAGGCGCTGCTGCGGCTGGCGACCGTCTGGAATATTCCTGTGGCGACCAACCGTTCGACCGCTGATTTTCTGATTGACTCTCCGCTGTTCAAAAGCGAGGTGGCGATCGCCATCCCCGACTATCAGCGTTACCTGCAAGACCGCCTGAAATAGTCCTTTCGGCCTGGCTGCCGCCAGGCCTGCTGCTTACGGTTTTTTCTGCACCGGAACGCCAAGCTCACGCAGGTGGTCGACGAACACCGAAGGACGTTCACGATCCTGCAACAGCCATACCTGATGTTTGGCGCGAGTCAACGCGACATACAGCAGACGGCGCTCTTCGGCATCCGGAAAGTCCTCCGGCTGCGGCAGTAACACCTCTTCCAACACCGACTCGCGCGCCACGGCGGGGAAGCCGTCACGCCCCTCATGCAAACCGGCGATGATGACGTATTCCGCCTGCTGCCCCTTGCTGGCGTGGATGGTCATAAACTCCAGATCCAGCTTTGGCCAGCGGGTGGCCGCTTTCGCCAGCGCTTCCGGTTTCAGATGGTGGTAACGCGCCAGCACCAGGATGCGCTCATCCGGCTTGGCGTAGCCGCTCAGCTTGTCCAGTAGCGGCTCCAACTGCTCGTGCGGCAGGATCGTCACCGACTTTTTATTGCCCTTGCTCAGACTATTGAGCGGTTTTTTCAGCTGGTGCGGGTTCTGCTGCACGAACCGGTTGGCCACCTCGCCGATGCGTTCATTGAAACGATAGGTGGTATCCAGCGCGCACTGCGCGCCTTCGCCGAAGTTCGTGGCGAAGGCCGTGGTTAACGTCAGTTCTGCGCCGCTGAAGCGATAAATCGCCTGCCAGTCATCCCCTACAGCAAACAGGCAGGTCTGCTTGTTCTGTCGGCGCAATGCCGCCAGCAAGAGCGCACGCTGCGGTGAGATATCCTGAAACTCGTCGACCAGAATATGTTTCCACGGGCTGACGAAGCGCCCCTTGTCGAGAATGTTGACCGCCTGATGGATAAGGCCGGAGAAGTCCACCGCCCCTTCCTCTTTCAAGGCGCTTTTCCAGGCTTTCAGCAGCGGCGCCATCAGCCTGATGCGTTTTGAAAACAGATCGCGGATTTCTTCATCCGCCTGCTCGATCATTTCCGCCTGGCTGCCGCCATGCATGCGCATCAGCCCCAACCAGCGTTCCAACCGGCTTGCCAGGCGATCCGCCAGGCGCTTATCCTGCCAGAAGTCGCCTTCCGGCACTTCCCATTCCAGCTCTTCGGTCAACCATTGACGCCACCCCTTGGCCTGCGCTTTCTTCTCCGCGCACTGTTGGCGCCAATGGGTGATCAGCAGCTCTTTGCGCGCTTTGGCATCGGTTTCCAACCGGCTGATGGCCGGCGCTTTGCGGCTGCCTTGTTGAATGATTTGCAGCGCCAAGGCATGGAAGGTCTTGGCCTGAATACCGACATCACCCAAACGTTCTTTGATGCGGTCGTTCATCTCGCCGGCGGCCTGACGGCCGAACGCCAACAGCAAGATTTGACCCGGCTCAGCCTCCTGACGACGCAGCAGCCAGCCAGCGCGCGCCACCAGCACCGACGTTTTGCCGCTGCCGGCGCCGGCCAACACCAGCACGGAATCCTCGCCATTGACCACCGCCCGGCTCTGGGCGTCGTTGAGCGGCGAACTCTCGACGGTCTGGAAGAAATCATGGTGTTGATCCAGCATGCGCTCGGTCCACTGCCGGTTGCGTTGCTCGATGCTGCGCTCCCCCTGCTGCAACCATTGCAAACACAGATGGTAATCAGCCCGGCAGTTATCGAATTCCTCCAGGCGCGCCACCGGCATCGGCAGCGCGGAGAAAGCCTCGCGAATTTGCTGCTGCAGCTTGCCCAGCTCAGACTTTTTGAACCATTTATCTTGTTGTTCAATGCGCTTAATCTGCGCCACCTGCTGTTGCAACACGCCGGCGCTGACGTCGCTCATCTCGGCGCTCCACTGCTGCCACGCCTGCTGCAGAAAGTGATAAAAACGCTGCGTTTCCTGCCATTCGGTGCCGTGCAACCGCACTACTTTTTCGTCCGGTAATTCAAATTCCAGCTCGCCCCAGACGATGCCACGCTTGCACCTGACCTGAATCAGTTGATTGAAGGGGATCAGGTATTCATGTTTTTCCCCGCTCACCTCAACGCCGGCGTGCAGCAACCGCACGCGGTTATAAGGGTGCTGAGCCAGGTGTTTCCCCAGCGATGTCGCTTTAAGTTCCATATCGTCGCGCCATGACTATGTTGAGATTAAATAACGGATATCTGCCAGTTTACCTGCGATAAGCAGTGGCACTCTAGCGCTAAAAAAAGGGTAGAATAGATTTTGCGTTTTTATCGTGAATACGCCCGCATCGCGGTTTGGCTATCATTAGAGCAGAATGACGTCTATGCGTACTGTACTGAATATTCTTAATTTTGTGTTGGGCGGTTTCTTCACCACGCTAGGCTGGCTTATTGCTACGGTGTTCAGCGTGCTGCTTGTCATCACACTGCCGCTTACCCGCTCCTGTTGGGAAATCACCAAGCTGTCGCTGGTGCCGTTCGGCAACGAAGCGATACACGTCGATGAACTGTATCCGGAAAAAAGCAATGCGCTGCTCTCCGCCGGCGGCTCACTGCTCAACATTATCTGGCTGGTGCTGTTCGGCTGGTGGCTGTGTCTGTCACACATCGCCGCCGGTATCGTGCAATGCGTTTCAATCATCGGCATTCCGGTCGGCATCGCCAATTTCAAAATAGCCGCCATCGCGCTGTGGCCGGTGGGACGCCGCGTCGTCTCGGTAGAAATGGCTCAGCAAGCCCGTATTGAGAATGCTCGCCGCCACTATCAACAGCGTTAATTTTTTCTCCGTTTGAGGAGTTTTTCGTGCTCTCTTTTGCACCCGCAGTTCGTCGTTATACTTACAACAGCAACCTGCTGTATCACTTGCGCATCCTCATTGCGCTGATCGGCACCACCGCCGTTCCCTGGTGGCTCGGCATTCCCAAGCTGACTATCCCGTTAACGCTGGGCGTGGTGGCAGCCGCCCTGACTGATTTGGACGACCGCCTGGCCGGCAGATTACGCAATCTGCTGATCACGTTGGTATGCTTCTTTATTGCTTCCGCCTCGATTGAGCTGCTGTTTCCCTACCCTTGGTTGTTCGCGCTTGGCTTAACCACCTCGACCTGCGGTTTTATCCTGCTGGGCGCCTTGGGGCAACGTTACGCCACCATCGCCTTCGGTGCGCTGCTGATCGCGGTTTACACCATGCTCGGCACTTCCATGTACGATGCCTGGTATCAGCAACCGCTGCTGCTGGTGATCGGTGCATTGTGGTACAACCTGCTGACGCTGGCGGGCCACCTGCTGTTCCCGATCCGACCGCTGCAAGAAAACCTGGCGCGCTGTTACGATCAACTGGCCAATTATCTGGACGCCAAAGCCAACCTGTTCGATCCCGACGCCGAACGCGACGCCGATCTGCCATGGATGGACGTCGCAATGGCCAACAGCGCGTTGGTCGCGTTACTCAACCAGACCAAAGCCTCGTTATTGACACGCCTGAAAGGCGATCGCGGCCAGCGCGGCACCCGCCGCACCTTGCACTACTATTTTGTCGCGCAGGATATCCACGAACGCGCCAGCTCTTCCCACGTTCAGTACCACGCGCTCAGCCGGCAATTCCGTCACAGCGATATTTTATTCCGCTTCCAGCGTTTGCTGAGCATGCAGGCGCGCGCCTGCCGCCAGCTGGCACAATCGATCCTGCTGCGGCAAAAATACCAGCACAACCCGCGTTTTGAGCCAGCCTTCAGCCGCATTCAGGAGGCCTTGGCACGCATCGCCGAAACCCAGGGCAATAGCGAACAGACCAAGGCGCTGGCGCATCTGCTGAAAAACCTGCATGCGATAGATGCGCAGTTGGCCAATATCGAGTCCGAGCAAACGCTGGCGAGCGGACAAGCGGAAGAGAACAGCCTGGCCGACGATCGCTTAACCGGTTGGAGCGACATCCGGCTGCGCATCAGCCGCCATTTAACGCCGCAGTCGGCCCTGTTCCGCCATGCGATCCGCATGTCGGCGGTGCTGTGCGTCGGTTACGCCTTTATCCAGTTCACCGGTATGCAGCACGGTTACTGGATCCTGCTGACCAGCCTGTTCGTCTGCCAACCGAACTACAACGCCACCCGCCGGCGCCTGGCACTGCGCATCATCGGCACTCTGGCAGGTATCCTGATCGGCCTGCCAATCCTCTATTTCGTGCCTTCCGTAGAAGGGCAACTGGTGTTGATCGTCATCACCGGTGTCTTGTTCTTCGCTTTTCGCACCGTACAGTATGCCCATGCAACGATGTTCATCACGCTGCTTGTGTTGCTGTGCTTTAACCTGTTGGGTGAAGGTTTCGAAGTGGCCGCCCCGCGCGTTTACGATACCTTATTGGGTTGCGCCATCGCCTGGGCGGCGGTCAGCTTCATCTGGCCGGACTGGAAGTTCCGCCAACTGCCGGCGGTGGTGGATAAAACGCTGAATGCCAACTGCCGCTATCTGGACGCCATTTTGGTGCAATATCATCAAGGTAAGGATAACGGCCTCGCTTACCGCATTGCACGACGAGATGCCCATAACAGCGATGCGGAACTGGCTTCGGTCATCTCCAACATGTCAGCCGATCCCAAGGCCGACAAAGCGCTGCAGGAAGCCGCCTTCCGCTTGCTCTGTCTGAACCACACGCTCCTGAGCTATATCTCCGCATTGGGGGCGCACCGCGAGCGGCTTAACACCCCGGCCACGCTCGATCTGCTCAATGACGCCGTGTGTTACGTGGACGGCGCCCTGCATCAGGAAGAACGGAACAGCCAGCGCATTGCGCAGGCGTTGGAACAGCTGGCGGAGCGCATCAGCAAAGCCGTTCCGGAACCTGAAAGCAAAGAACAATTGGTCTTGCAGCAGGTGGGATTGGTGCTCGAACTGCTGCCGGAGCTCACCGCGCTGCATGCCCAAATCAATAAGGCAGCCTAACTATTCAGGGCCCGATCAGTGGGCCCTGAATAACCGGCTCATGCCCATGGCGGCGCATCGCCATCGTATGATCGAACCAACGCACTAACTCGCTGCGTAATTCGGCCGGCAACGCCGCCTGATGATAACCGGCTATCGCCCCGCCCAGCGACAGCAGCACTCGTAGCCCCAAATTAGTCTGCTGTTTCAATAAACGGAGATAGCTGCGTTTGGCGCCATGCAGCCGTAGGTCATAAGCGTTGCGAATGCCCGCTCGCCACAGCAGACGTTCCATATTGACGTCAATATTCGGCAATGCCTTCAGTCGGCCATGATCGCCAGCCTTAAGCCGCTGCTCCCGGCGCGCCTCCCTGACAGCCTGCCAGGCCAGCCCCACCAGCTCGTTGCGTTCCCGCCACAGCGACTCGTCAACCCAGTAATAGCGCAAGGTAATGGGCACACCGCGTTTGGAATAGACCATATTGACCATTCCGCGGGCGCGAAAGGCGGGTTCCATGCTTGCCGTAGCCCGCAAATACAGCTCCCCCTCCGCTATCACCGCAAACATGACGCCCTCAGCCAGCAGACCGTAACCGCCGAACTGCGACCGAGTCGTGATGGCCCCCAATGCCGCAAAGCAATTTTTAGCCTGCGCGATTCTTCTCGTCGACATCCTTTTCATAGCGTTCCTCCTTTTTAGGTTCTGGCCTTTAGGTTCTGGCCGTATTATTTCTCTCATCAATGAAAAAAGTAACGTGAACAACTAATTAGAAAAATACGCACTATCCGCCCGCCTGCCAATCACAAAAACCATCGGTACAAAAAATGATCGCAATTATGCGAGCCGCTACGAAAATTTGGGTTGATCTTATCCTAAATCAGGGATACTGTATAAACATACAGTAACACGACGGGCGGGAACTTTATGCGTACTCAATCACTCTACCAACCTCATTTCGGCCATGGCTCTTATACAACGCGCAATGTTGCGAAGAACACGGATGTCGGCAAAGAGAATGGCTTGATCAGTGAACTTGTTTACAACGAGCGCCAGCCCGCAGTGGCTCAATTGCTGTTGCCCCTGCTGCAGCAACTGGGCAAGCAGTCTCGCTGGCTTCTGTGGCTCACGCCGCAGCAAAAATTAAGCAAACAGTGGCTGCAGCAATCCGGCCTGCCGGTGGATAAAGTGGTGCAATTGAGCCAGATCAGCCCGGTGAATACGGTTGAGGCAATGGAAAAAGCGCTGCAAACGGGGAATTACAGCGTGGTTCTCGGCTGGTTGCCCGAGCTAACAGAGGAGGATCGTCTAAAATTAAGACGAGCGGCAGAATTGGGTAACGCATACGGGTTTATCATGCGTCCACAACGTGACATTAGCCCGACTCACGGACAGTGTTCTACCCTAAAAATTCACTCTTCTTTGTATCATTAAGTAAATTTAGGATTTTTCCCATCATTTTCGCACCCCGTAAAGGGAACCTTTGCGGGATAAGGCAAAAAGCTAGTCCGGCCGCGGTTCGGCAAGGAAAAACGCCCTGTTGATCGCCGCTTTTTTGAGCGGAGAATGTTAGCAAATATGTACGATTCTGCGTTTTTTTTTAGAGCCTTATCACATCACACTTGTAACTTTCGCGCCACGTTGTAGACTTTACATCGCCAAGGTTGCTCTATAACGTCAGAAAAACTGGCGAGTAACAAACGAGGGCTTAAACCTTGGCGAAGGAATTTAACCAAGGGCTTAAACAGCTTTAAAGCTCATTGCCTATTTGGATGATAACGAGGCGCAAAATGAAAAAGACAGCTATCGCATTAGCAGTGGCACTGGCAGGTTTCGCTACCGTAGCGCAAGCCGCTCCAAAAGATAACACCTGGTACACCGGTGCTAAACTGGGCTGGTCCCAGTACCACGACACTGGTTTCTACGGTAACGGTTACCAGAACGGTATCGGCAATGGCCCAACCCATAAAGATCAGCTGGGTGCAGGCGCGTTCCTGGGCTACCAGGCAAACCAATATCTGGGCTTCGAACTGGGCTATGACTGGCTGGGCCGCATGCCTTACAAAGGCAGCGTGAACAACGGTGCTTTCAAAGCGCAGGGCGTTCAACTGGCCGCTAAACTGAGCTACCCAATTGCTGACGATCTGGACATCTACACTCGTCTGGGTGGTATGGTATGGCGCGCAGACTCCAAAGCGAACTACGGCCGTACTGGTCAGCGTCTGAGCGACCACGACACCGGCGTTTCTCCGCTGGCTGCTGTTGGTGTTGAATACGCACTGACCAAAAACTGGGCTACTCGCCTGGACTACCAGTTCGTAAGCAACATCGGTGACGCAGGTACCGTTGGCGCGCGTCCAGACAACACCATGCTGAGCCTGGGCGTTTCTTACCGCTTCGGTCAGGATGACGTAGTTGCTCCAGTTGCTCCAGCTCCAGCTCCGGCTCCAGTTGTTGAAACCAAGCGTTTCACTCTGAAGTCTGACGTGCTGTTCAACTTCAACAAGTCTACTCTGAAAGCAGAAGGCCAGCAGGCTCTGGATCAGCTGTACACCCAGCTGAGCTCCATGGATCCTAAAGACGGTTCCGTAGTGGTTCTGGGTTACACCGACGCCGTTGGTTCTGACCAGTACAACCAGAAACTGTCTGAAAAACGCGCACAGAGCGTTGTTGACTACCTGGTCTCCAAAGGCATCCCGTCAGACAAAATCTCTGCACGTGGTATGGGTGAAGCAGAGCCAGTTACAGGCAACACCTGTGGCTACAAATCTGGCCGCGCTACCAAAGCTCAGATCGCTTGCCTGGCACCAGATCGTCGCGTAGAGATCGAAGTTAAAGGTATCAAAGACGTTGTAACTCAGCCTCAGGGCTAAGTTTACTCGCCTAATAAAAAACCCCGCAATGCGGGGTTTTTTTTCGTCCTGTTTTTGTCAGAGCATTCAAGACCTGGTGCTACGAAGGCGCGCTGCTCCGTTTACTTAGGTTCTTTGCCGAGAATCGCCTTCAGGTCTTCTTTCAACGACGACATCTGATTCGCATACTTCTCTTTGCGCTCAGCATCTTCGATAAGCTGCACGACGGTTTCCGACAGCGTCACGCCGCGACGACGCGCCAGAGCAGCCAAACGTTGCCAAACCAAAAACTCCAGATCGATAGATTTTTTACGCGTATGCTGGTGTTCTGCGTTAAAATGACGTTTGCGGCGGGCGCGGATCGTTTGTTTCATCCGGTTATCCAGATCCGGATTCATATGAGCGGCAATCCATGCAAGTACCTTTACCGGCTCATTTTCCAGCTTCAGCAGCTCGTTAACCGCTTCCTGAGCAGCGCTGTTTTCAATGTAGCGGGTAATGAGTTCCCCTTCCCGGTGCTTCTTCACCAGGTACTTCCATTTCCAACCGCTCTCCAGATTTTCCAGTTGCTGATATTTCATCTTGAGCTCTTCAGTGACCGCGTAACTTCAAATAAGCATAACAGCTTTACGCCGAATTTCCCCGGCAATTAAGCCGTCTTTTAGACTGTTTTTTGCACAGTCATCGCGCGATGTCAAACTCCCTGATGCCAACTGGCACTCCACATGTATCAAGCTGCCGTTATTCTTGTATAATCGCCCTTTCCCTTTTTAACGATTGCATCTAACACTTTGACCAATAACCGACTTGAATGGCAATCTTTATTGCCGGACGTAACGCCTTATCAGGCGATATTTGATACCGCCGCTCAGTTGGCACCCGTGCCCTTTTCCGCCATTCAGCCTCGGCTGGAAAATGCCCTGACGCTATTTTGTCACCCCCAATCGCCACCGCGATTCATGCTGTTGAAAGCGCAAGAAACGCGAGAATACCTGGAACTGATCGCTAATGCCGTCAAACCGCTGCTGCCGCAAAACACGGCATGTCGCGGCAGCCACTATGTCATTCAGGATGGCAAGGTCAACGTAGAGCCTGCCAGCCATGGCGATGAACCTTTCGCTGCCGGCGGTGCTTGCGTGTTCCAAGAGTGGATTGAACCGGAGCAGCTGTTTGGTTGCGTGCGGATCCACAATGGCGACATCACTCTGCAGCCCGGCCTGGTGCACCAGGCCAACGGCGGTATTCTGATCCTGTCAGCCCGGGCGCTGTTGGCCCAGCCGTTGCTATGGCTGCGGTTGAAGCAAATGATCGGCCAGCGTCAGTTCCATTGGGTTTCGCCTGACGAAACCCGCCCGCTGCCGGTCGCCATTCCGCCGATGCCGCTGGACCTGCGGCTGATTGTGGTCGGCGACCGCCACGGCCTGGCCGATTTCCACGATATCGAGCCAGAACTGAGTGAACAAGCGGTCTATGGCGAATATGAAGACGATCTGCAACTGACTGAAGTTGATGATATGGCGCAGTGGTGCGGCTACGTCAACGGTGTGATCGCCGAGCGGCAGTTACCGATGTTGGCGGCCGATGCCTGGCTGCCGCTGATCGTTCAGGCGGTGCGTTATAGTGGCGATCAGGGCATCCTGCCACTCTCTCCGGTTTGGCTTGGGCAGCAGTTGTCCGAAGCTGCACTGTACGCCGAAGAAGACCGCATTACGGCCAAAGCGTTTGAAGCGGCATTGAATGCCCGCGAATGGCGTGAAAGCTATCTCGCCGAGCGTATGCAGGATGAGATCGAACTGGGTCAGATCCTGATCGAGACCGAGGGTGAAGTGGTTGGGCAAATCAACGGCCTGTCAGTCCTGGATTATCCCGGCCACCCACGCAGCTTCGGCGAACCGTCGCGCATCAGTTGCGTTGTGCATCTCGGCGACGGCGAATTTACCGACGTCGAACGCAAGGCCGAGCTGGGCGGCAACCTGCACGCTAAAGGTATGATGATCATGCAAGCGTTCGTGATCGCCGAACTGGACCTGGATCAGCAGCTGCCCTTCTCCGCCTCGATCGTCTTTGAACAATCTTACGGTGAAGTGGACGGCGACAGCGCCTCGCTGGCTGAACTGTGTGCCCTGATCAGCGCCCTGTCACAGCAGCCGATCACACAACAGATCGCCGTCACCGGCTCCGTTGACCAATTCGGCAACGTACAGCCGATAGGGGGCGTTAACGAAAAGGTCGAAGGTTTCTTCGAGGTTTGTTTACGCCGCGGCCTGACGGGCAAACAGGGCGTCATACTGCCCGTGACCAACGTGCGCCACCTGTGCCTGCGTCAGGATGTCGTTGACGCAGTGCGCGAGGGGCAATTCCACCTGTGGGCGGTAGAGAGCGCGGCGGAAGCCTTGCCTTTGCTCACCGGTTGCCTCTACTCTGACGAACAACAGCCGAATTTGTTGGCGGCCATTCAGGAACGGATTGCGCAGGTGAGCCTGCAGGAACGCCGCCGTCCATGGCCGCTACGCTGGCTCAACTGGTTCAACCACGGCTGATCGGACTTGTTCAGCGTACACGTGTTAGCTAACCTGCGTCCTTCATTAAAATAAGGCTTACTGAGAACATGGTAGATAAACGCGATTCCTATACGAAAGAAGACCTCGAAGCATCCGGCCGCGGCGAGCTGTTCGGCGCCGGTGGCCCGCCGTTGCCGGCGGGTAACATGTTGATGATGGACCGCGTGGTCAAAATGACCGAAGACGGCGGGACTCACAACAAAGGTTATGTGGAAGCGGAGCTGGATATTAATCCGGACCTATGGTTCTTCGGTTGCCACTTTATCGGCGATCCGGTCATGCCGGGCTGCCTGGGCCTGGATGCGATGTGGCAGCTGGTCGGTTTCTACCTCGGTTGGCTCGGTGGCGAAGGCAAAGGCCGCGCGCTGGGCGTCGGTGAAGTCAAGTTCACCGGCCAGGTGCTGCCGACCGCGAAAAAGGTAACCTATCGTATTAACTTCAAACGCGTCATCACCCGCAAGCTGATCATGGGCGTCGCCGATGGCGAAGTGCTGGTTGACGGTGAAGTGATCTATACCGCCACCGATCTGAAAGTGGGCCTGTTCAAAGATACCACCGCGTTCTAATCACGCTGACGAGAAGGCGGCCACTGCCTTCTCTCTAACGTTCTTCGCATGCCGTCATGTTCGACGTGATGGCATTTCTTTCTCTTATCCTTTCCCGGCCTTTCAAAGACTCCCGCCCCTCTTTTTAACCGCCGTTAGCATCATCTTATTATTCAGTTCTCATCAAAGAGGGTTAGGGCCGATAGCGAAGATGCGCTATCGGGCGATATGAAATATCGCATCACGCTGGCATTGACGCTGGGTGCTCCTTATTTCATCGCCCGACACCGAAATGCCTTCCCCTACCGCTCTCTGCCCTATGCTTACCCGAAGCGGCCAAAGCAACAGGCAGCCTGAAAGGCGGCCTCCCTCAATACCCGCATCAGTGCGATAGCGGTTTTTTTGCATCCGGTTATTCTCTTGCCCCTCAAGATCCTCTAACATGACTAGCATAGTAACTACAATTATTGTACTTAGTGAGAAAGGTATGCAAAAAACCCGCTTTAGCGACGCGCCTTGCCCCGTAGCGCGTGCATTGGATCGCGTGGGGGAATGGTGGAGCATCCTGATCCTTCGCGATGCTTTTCAGGGGCTGTCCCGGTTCGACGAATTCCAACAAAGTCTGGGGATGTCACCCACGCTACTGGCGCGTCGCCTGAAGGATTTGGTGGCCCACGGCATTCTGTATAAAGAACGTTATCAAACGCGGCCGGTGCGCTATCACTACCTGCTTACTGAGCGCGGCAACGATTTTCTCCCGGTGTT
The DNA here is from genome assembly GCF_052168895.1 of Serratia sp. CY37869. Classification (NCBI taxonomy): domain Bacteria; kingdom Pseudomonadati; phylum Pseudomonadota; class Gammaproteobacteria; order Enterobacterales; family Yersiniaceae; genus Serratia; species Serratia sp. CY37869. The sequence continues at coordinate 966,761 of NZ_JBJNLU010000002.1, read as the reverse complement.
GGCGGCGCTCTCACAATGGGGCAACAATCATCTGACCGACGGGGACGTCAGCGCCCTGTTGGTCGACGGACGCAACGATCGGCCGATCCAAGTCCAGTTGGTCAATCGTGATACCCAACAGCCGGTGCCGCCGCAGTTCATTACGCTGGCGCCAGGGCCGGCGGCAAGCGACGGCATACATCAACGCGCCGAACTGATGCGGCAGCGGCGCCTCGCCGACTTACCCGAATTTACCAAGGAGCCATCATGAGCAATCGTCGTATCGTCATTACCGGCATGGGTGCCGTTTCACCGCTAGGGTGCGGTGTTGAAGCCATCTGGCAACGTTTGTTAAAAGGAGAAACCGGCATTCGCGCGTTGCCTGACGAGATCGTTGCAGATTTACCGGTCAAGGTCGGAGGACAGGTCCCGGCGCTGGCACAAGATGCTGAAGCGGGCTTCAATCCCGACGCTTCTGTCGCCCCCAAGGACCAAAAGAAAATGGATCGTTTTATCCTGTTCGCCATGGCGGCGGCGGACGAAGCCATTCGTCAGGCCGGCTGGATAGCCGATACGGACGAAAAACAAGAGCGCACAGCCACCGTCATTGCCTCGGGTATTGGCGGTTTCCCGGCGATTGCCCAGGCGGTGCGCACAACCGACAGCCGCGGCGCCAAGCGGCTGTCGCCGTTCACCATCCCCTCATTCCTGGTCAATCTGGCGGCCGGCCACGTGTCAATCAAACACCACTTCAAAGGGCCGATTGGCGCGCCGGTCACCGCCTGTGCCGCCGGCGTGCAAGCCATTGGCGACGCAGTGCGTATGATCCGCAATGATGAAGCCGATATCGCCGTGTGCGGCGGTACCGAAGCCGCTATAGATACCGTCAGCCTGGGCGGGTTCGCCGCCGCGCGCGCCATGTCCACCGCTCCGGCCGAATTGGCGCAACAGGCCTCTCGGCCCTTCGATAGCGCCCGGGACGGATTTGTCATGGGAGAAGGCGCCGGCATGCTGGTGATTGAAACGCTGGAACACGCGCTGGCGCGCGGCGCCACACCGCTTGCGGAAATCGTCGGCTATGGCACCAGCGCCGACGCCTACCACATGACATCCGGCGCTGAAGACGGCAATGGCGCCTATCGGGCGATGAAAATTGCGTTGAAGCAGGCGAACGTCGCCCCCGAGGAAGTTCAACATTTAAACGCGCACGCAACCTCGACACCCGTAGGCGATTTGGGCGAAATCAACGCCATCAAACACCTGTTTGGCACGGCCGGGACTGTCGCCGTGACCTCAACAAAATCAGCGACGGGGCACCTGCTGGGCGCCGCCGGCGGGCTGGAAACCATCTTTACCGCCTTGGCTCTGCGCGATCAGATAGCCCCTGCCACGCTAAATCTGGATAACCCCGATCCGGCGGCGGCAGGTTTGCATCTGGTCGCGAAACAGGCTGAATCGATGGACATGACCTACGCCTTATCAAACGGCTTCGGCTTTGGCGGCGTGAATGCGAGTATTTTGTTGAAACGCTGGCGGGATGAATAAGCGCCTGAAACAAAAACCTCCGCCAAGGGGCGGAGGTTATTCCTTTTATTTGACAGGGAGCCGCTTAAGCGGTCACAGCCCTGTCTTCCATGGCTTCTCGCCAACCTCCCAGCCATTGAGACCGGGCGTCCACTGATGATTGGTAGGGACAATGTTCCCTGGAACGCCCTAAAATACCTGCCTGATACCCTCTCGAATGCGCCCTTTCCAGACGATCGCGTTTCTGTCTCTTCATGCCTCGTTTCCCTCATTTTGGTCTGGTGGAAAGAAAACAATGGCTGCTTTTTGCGCAGCCACGAGTAATCAATAGCGCTAAAAGAAGAGAAGATCAATGCGCAAAATTCACGCCAATGTCATATTTGTGAGCTACGCCCGAGGAAAATGCTAAGTGGCTGATCTGCAGAGGAAGGAGTTAACCAATTGAAATAAAATAGAAATGCCTGCCAGCGAGAAAAAACGACTTTTCACGCCGACAGGGATTAGACGATTTTAGACCAAATTATGACTAAATGCCGCCCATCTGTGCTGCGATAGCCTGGGCTTCCTGCTGCCACCCCTGCGCCAGCGTGCGCACCAGGGCATCATAGCCGTCTTCACCCTGTTTCAGCTCCAGGTTGAAAGGCCTTTTGATCAAACGCCCCTGGCGGTTCAGCACCCACTCGCCGCGAATGATCGCTTTCCCGTCAAAGCGGCCGTGGAAGCCGCTGATGGTCACGTTCAGCACATCCTGCTCGCTGCTCATCGGCTGCGAAGAGACCACCCACCCCGGCAGCGCGCTGCTGAGGTTGGTGACCAGCGTTTGCTGCAGCTGCTGATCGAGCGGGCTGGCCCACAGGTTGTTCTGGGCTATCACATACTGCACGTCGTTGGTCTGATACACCACGCCGCTCTGCGCCAGATAATCCGCCACGCTCACGTGTTCCAACCACAGCTGGCGCGTGGAGGCGGCGCTGCTGCCGGCCACGGCCGGCGCGCCCAGCGCCGGCAACTGATAGTAAGTCTTCTGTGGCGAACTGCTGCAGGCGCTGAGCAACAGCGCCAGGGCTACCGGGATCCATTTCATCATTTCGTGGCCTTCTTCGGCTGAGGGTCATTGCTGCCGGCGGCTTCAAACACCAGCGCGTTGCTCTTCTCATTTAGGGTGCGTAACACCGGTTGCAGCTCACGCAAGACCTGATCGAGGCGCTGCATGTCGCCCACCATCTTGTTGTAAGCCGGTGAACCAGGCTGGAACCCTTTCATGCTGCGGTTCAGCTCCAGCAGCGTTTTCTGCATGTCCTGCGGCAGCGCCTGCATCTCTTTGCTGGCGATGATGTCGTTCAACGACTTCATGGTCTGCTGCGTCGACTTCATGGTTTTCTGGCTTTCCGCCAGCGTCTTGGTCGCTTCGCTGATCATCGGATTGATCGGCATCGAATTAATCTTATCCAACGTCTGCATCAGCTTCTGCTGGATCTGCGCCAGACCGCCGCTGGTGGTCGGCATCAGCGGATAACCGAACAGCTCGCGCGGCCCTTTCCACGGTTTTTCCTGCGGATAGAAGTCGAGATCGATGTACAGCGAACCGGTCAGCAGGTTGGCGGACTTCATCGAGGCGCGCATGCCGCGGGATTCCGCATCTTTCAAGTGCCCTTCAATATCGAAGTTGCCGCCCAGCTGTTTCTGGAAGCGATCCGGCTCGATGCGGATCAGCACCGGAATGCGGTAGTCGTTATCCAGACGCTGCGCCATGCCGTCTTTATAGAACGGCACCTGCGCCACCGTCCCCAGACGGATGCCGCGGAACTCGACCGGCGCGCCCGGCTGCAGGCCGCGTACCGAATCGGAGAAGAACAGCAGGTAGTCTTTATGCACGGTATACAGCGAATCCTGCGTGCTACGCTGGTTGTCGAACAACCGGTACTCCGCCTTTTCTTTCGCCTGTTCGCCGCGATCCCAGCCGTCCGGCACATCGAAGCTGACGCCGCCGCTGAACAGCGTGGTCAACGAGCCCATCTCCACCCGCATGCCCTGTGCCGACATGTCAAACGCCACGCCGCTGTCTTTCCAGAAGCGCACGTTGGTGGTGACCAACTGATCGTAAGGCGCAGTGATGAACAGCTGATAGCGCATGGCGCGCTCTTTAGGATCGAAGTAGCTGGTTTCCACCGACCCGACGCGATAGCCGCGGAACAGCACCGGATCGCCGGCGTTGAGCTGGCCTGACTTCTCGCTGTCCAGCACGATGCGCAACCCTTTGGCGTCCGGGGAAGCCAGCGGCGGCGCATCGAGAAGCTGATAGTTGTCTTTGCCGTCTTTGCCTTTGTTGCCCGGCTGCAGTTCGATATAGGCGCCGGAGAGCAGCGTGCCCAGCCCGGAGACGCCTTCACGGCCGATCTGCGGCTTCACCACCCAGAAGGCGGAATCCTGGCGCAGCAATTTCTCCATGCCGGAATTGAGACGCGCCTGCACCATCACCTTGCTCAGGTCATCGCTCAACGTGACGGTTTCCACCACGCCGACGTCAACGCTGCGGCTTTTGATTTTGGTTTTACCCGCTTCCAGCCCTTCCGCCGTCGTGGTCACCAGCGTCACCACCGGCCCCTGATGGCTGAAGTGGTAAAACAGGATCCAGGCGCCGATCAGCGCGGTCACGATGGGAATGATCCACACCGGCGACCAGCGTTTGATCTTCTCGACGTCCGCGACGCTATGATTATTTTCCGTCACCTTGCGGCTCCTTGTTTATTGTTTCACTTGCGCGATCCCAGGTCAGCCGGGGATCAAATGTCATGGCGGCGAACATGGTGAGGATCACCACCAGCGCGAACAGAACGGCGCCCGTCGCGGGATAAATGCTCATCAACTGCCCCATTCGCACCAACGCCGACAACACGGCGATCACAAACACGTCGATCATTGACCAACGACCAACGAATTCGACCACTTCATAAATCAAATGCATACGCTCGCTGTCGGCGCGCGGTTTCTTCCTGCCGTTCGCATCCCAGCACAGCCAACCGATCGCCAACATTTTCAGCGACGGCACCATGATACTGGCGATGAAAATCACCATCGCTACCGGATAAGAGCCGTCCCCCCACAGCAGGATCACCCCCGCCATGATGGTGGAATTCATCTTGTTACCCAGCGCCTCGGTCACCATGATGGGCATCAGGTTGGCCGGAATATACAGCATGACAGAGGTCACCAGCAGCGCCAGCGTCCACTGCAGGCTGTGGCGGCGACGCACGTAGCCCTTGGTGTGGCAGCGCGGGCAGCGCACCTGATCGGCCGGCAGGATCGCCGTGCAGCACGCGCAGGAGCGCACGCCCTGGCGCATGCCGGTGCGCCCCACCGTCAGCGGGCGATTAAGCCGCGGCGCCGGTTCGATATCCTGCCACAGCCAGCGCCGATCCACGCACTGGAAAGCGCGCACCTGCAGCAGACAGAACAGGCAGTAAGGCACGAAGCTGCTGCCGATGCCGATGTCGCCGTAGGCCATCAGCTTGACGAAGCTGACCAGCACCCCGGCGAGGAAAATTTCCACCATGCACCAGGTCTTGAACTGGAACAGCACCCGGGCCATCCACTCTTTGAGACCCAGCGGCAAGCGCACCCTGGCGCACAGCAGGATGATCGCCACCATGCAAAACGCCGGGATCAGCTGCACGAACACCATAAACAAGGTGGCCATGCTGGCGTAGTCTTCCGCCACCATGACTTCCGGGATTTGGATCAGCCGGATTTCGTTGCCGAGGCCGGCGACGCGCATGTTGATAAACGGGAAAATGTTGGCCAGCACCAGCATGAACAAGGCGCTGAGCGCGTAACCGATCGGCCGCTTGCGCGGCTCGTCCCAGCGGGCGCTGAGCGTGGTTTTGCAGCGCGGGCATACCGCTTTGCTGCCATAGGCCAGCGACGGCAGCGCCACCAGCATGTCGCACTGCGGGCACAGCATCAGGTTATCCTGCTGCGCCGCCGAGGGTGCGGAATGACTATGCTGCTGATGATTGTTGTGGGAACACACCATATTCCTCCTAAATAACGTTGCTCACCGGCACGTCGATACCGCCCGCAGCAGCGCGCGGGCGGTATCGCAACGGTCAGCCGTTTTTCATCGCTTCCAGCTCTTCCCAGCGGGCGAAGGCCTGCTCGAGCGCCTGCTCGGCGTTAGCCAACGCCGTCAGCACTTCTTGCGTTTCGCTGTGCGGCCGCGTGAAGAAGTCGGCATCGCTCATCTGCGCCTGCAGCGCTTCGATTTCCGCTTCCAGCTGTTCGAGCCGCTGCGGCAGCTGTTCCAGTTCGCGCAGCAGGTTGTAACTCAGCTTGGCCGTCGCTTTCTTCGGCTGTTCGGCCTTTTTCTCCGCCGCCGGTTTGCTCGCGCTCGGCGCCGCCTGACGAATCGGTTTCGCTGTCGCGCGCTGGTGATGCGCATCGTAGTAACCGCCGACGAAGGCGTTGATCACGCCATTGCCTTCGAAGATCCAGCACTCGGTCACCGAGTTGTCAACGAACTGACGATCGTGACTGACCAGCAACACAGTGCCCTGATAGCCGTCGATCAGCTCTTCCAGCAGCTCCAGCGTTTCGACGTCGAGATCGTTGGTTGGTTCATCGAGGATCAGCAGATTGCTCGGTTTCAGAAACAGCTTAGCCAACAGCAAGCGGTTACGCTCACCGCCCGACAGCGCCTTCACCGGCGTCATCGCGCGTTTCGGGTGGAACAGGAAGTCCTGCAGGTAGCCCAGCACGTGGCGAGGACGGCCGTTGACCATCACTTCCTGCTTGCCTTCCGCCAGGTTGTCCATCACCGTGCGCTCTGGATCGAGATCGGCGCGGTGCTGGTCGAAATAGGCCACTTCCAGCTTGGTGCCGCAGTGCACGCGGCCGCTGTCGGCTTTCAGCTGACCGAGCATCAGTTTCAGCAGCGTGGTTTTGCCGCAGCCGTTCGGCCCCACCAACGCAATCTTGTCGCCGCGCTGCACCTGGGCGGAGAAACCGCGTACCAGCACCTTTTCGCCAACCTGATAATTGACGTCTTCCAGCTCGAATACGATTTTGCCGGAGCGGGTCGCCTCTTCCACCTGCATCTTGGCGGTGCCCATCACTTCACGGCGCTCTGAACGCTCGACGCGCAGCGCCTTCAGCGCGCGCACGCGGCCCTCGTTGCGGGTGCGGCGCGCCTTGATGCCCTGACGGATCCAGACCTCTTCCTGCGCCAGCTTGCGGTCGAACTCGGCGTTTTGCAGCTCTTCCACCCGCAGCGCTTCTTCTTTGCTCTGCAGGTACAGATCGTAGTTACCCGGCCAGGAAACCAGCTTGCCGCGATCCAGATCGACGATGCGCGTCGCCATGTTGCGGATAAACGAACGGTCGTGCGAGATGAAGACGATGCTGCCGTCGAACTCTTTCAGGAAGCCTTCCAGCCAGTCGATGGTTTCGATATCCAGGTGGTTGGTCGGTTCGTCGAGCAACAACACGCGCGGCGAGCTCACCAGCGCGCGGCCCAGCGCCGCTTTGCGCAGCCAGCCGCCGGACAGCGAGGAAAGCTCGGCGTCGCCGTTCAGCCCCAGCTGCAGCAGCACTTCGCTGATGCGGCTGTCGAGCTGCCACAGCCCCTGGTGATCGAGGATCTCCATGATTTGCGCCATGCGCGCCAGGTTTTTCTCGCTCGGATCGCTTTCCACCAGGTGAGAGATCGCGTGATAGGCCTTCAGGTGTTCCGCCTGCTCCGCGACGCCTTCCGCCACAAAGTCGAATACGCTGCCGCCGATATTGCGCGGCGGATCCTGTTGCAGACGCGCCACGATCAGATCCTGTTCGTAGATCACCCGGCCGTCGTCCAGCGGGATCTCTTTGCCTAGGATCTTCAGCAGCGTGGATTTGCCGGCGCCGTTGCGCCCGACCAGACACACGCGCTCGTTGTCTTCGATATGAATTTCGGTGTTGTCTAACAATGGCGCATCGCTGAAAGAGAGCCAGGCGCCGGACATGCTGATTAACGACATAGTAATTATTTTCCTTCGCCGGCGTGAGTCACCAGCCAGCAGTTGTGGATCTGACGGTTACGGGCAAAATCCTGCGACAGCGTCTTGGCGGTGATCTCTTTCGCCTCCAGGCCCAGCGCACTCAGCCCTGCCATATCCATTTGGAAACCGCGCTTGTTGTTCGAGAACATGATGGTCCCGTTGCGGCGCAGCAACCGTTTCAAATCTTTCATCAGCGCCAGGTGATCGCGCTGCACGTCAAAGGTGTTCTCCATCCGCTTGGAGTTGGAGAACGTCGGCGGATCGATGAAGATCACGTCGAACTGTTCATTGGCATTGCTCAGCCACGACAGGCAGTCGGCCTGGATCAGCCGATGCTGGCGGCCGGTCAGGCCGTTGGCGCGCAGGTTCTTCTCCGCCCATTCCAGGTAGGTGCGCGACATGTCCACCGTGGTGGTGCTGCGCGCGCCGCCCAGCCCGGCATGCACGCTGGCGGTGCCGGTATAGGCGAACAGATTGAGGAAGTCCTTGCCGCCGCTCATCTCGCCCAGCATACGGCGCGCGATGCGGTGATCGAGGAACAGGCCGGTATCGAGATAGTCGGTCAGGTTGACCCACAGCTTGGCGTTATACTCTTCCACCAGCAAGAACTCGCCCTTCTGCGCCAGTTTCTCGTACTGGTTTTTGCCCTTCTGCCGCTCGCGGGTTTTCAGGATCAGCTGATTCGACGGCAATTCCAGCACCGCCAGCGTCGCGTTGATCACATCGAACAGGCGCTGACGCGCCTTCTGCGCATCGACGGTTTTCGGCGGCGCATACTCCTGCACCACCACCTTGCTGCCGTAACGATCCACCGCGACGTTGTATTCTGGCAGATCGGCATCGTACAGGCGGTAGCATTCGATGCCTTGTTGCTTCGCCCACTTGTCGAGCTTCTTCAAATTCTTGCGCAGACGGTTGGCAAAATCTTCCGCCACCTGCACGCCGCCGGTAGCATTGCCGGCCGGGCTTGCCGCCAGCTGATAGTTTTTCTGCACGCACTCCAGCGGGCCGTTCTTCGCCTTGAACTGGCGCTCGGCGCGCAGCTGCAGGCAGCTCAACAGCTCCGGCGAGGCGCTGAACAGCGAAAGCTGCCAACCGCCAAAGGCGCTTTTCATCACGCGGCCCAGCATGTTGTGCAGCGCGATCAGCGCCGGTTCGCTTTCCAGACGCTCGCCGTACGGCGGGTTGCTGATCACCGTGCCGTGCGGGCCTTCCGGCAGCGGGTTGGTCAAGCGCGCGACGTCGCCGACGTTGAAGGTGATCAGCTCGGCGACGCCGGCGCGGCGGGCGTTGCCGCGCGCCATCTCAATCACCCGACGATCGATATCGGAACCGAAGAAGCGAGAGGTAGTTTCCTGCAGGCCGCGACGCGCGCGCACCTGCGCTTCGGTGGTGACTTCACGCCACAGTTCGGCGTTGTGACCATTCCAGGCGCTGAAGCCCCAGTGTTGACGGTGCAGGCCCGGCGCGCGATCGGCGGCGATCATCGCCGCTTCGATCAACAGCGTGCCGGAGCCGCACATCGGATCGAGCATCGGCGTGCCCGGCTGCCAGCCGGAACGCAACACGATGGCGGCCGCCAGGTTTTCCTTCAACGGCGCCTGGCCGGTGAGATCGCGGTAGCCGCGCTGGTGCAGGCCTTCGCCGCTCAGATCGAGCGCCACGCTGGCCATATCGCGTTGCAGGAAGACGTTAACGCGAATGTCCGGCTGCTGTTTGGCAACCGTCGGGCGTTGGTCGAGCTTACGGGTGAAGCTGTCAACGATGGCGTCTTTCACCTTCAGCGCGCCATACTGGCTGTTGCGGATCTCTTCGTTCACGCCGCTGAAATGCACGGCGAAGGTTTTATCCACGCCAAAAATGCTGGGCCAGTCAATCGCCTGCACGCCGAGGTACAGATCCAGGTCGCTGTGCACGCGGAATTCGTTCAGCGGCAACAAAATGCGCGAAGCCAGGCGGCTCCACAGCAGGCTTTGGTACAGAAGACGATCGTCACCCTGAAAATGTACCCCGCCCTGCACCACTTTGCAGTCGTGAGCGCCAAGCGTTTCCAGCTCGCTTTTTAACAGTTCTTCCAATCCACGCGCCGTGCTGGCAAACAGAGAGTTCATATCGTACTTATCACCAAAAAGAAAATTGTTGCGCATTATAGCTAATCCGCACCGCTTGTCATAAAGTTGCTCCCTTCTATTTAATCATCGCACGGAGATAAGGGTGATCACGCTTTCCAGACTCTACGTCCATCCGGTTAAATCACTGCGCGGCTTGCAGCTTTCCTACGCCCAGGTCGGCAGCAGCGGTCTGGCCTTTGACCGCAACTTTATGATCACCGAACCGGACGGCACCTTTATTACCGCGCGCCAATATCCGCAGATGGTGTTGTTCACGCCGGCGCTGTTGCCGGACGGGCTGTTTCTGACCGCGCCGGACGGTGAAAGCGCCGCCATTCGCTTCAGCGACTTCGCGGCCACGCCGCAGCCGACCGAGGTGTGGGGCAACCATTTCACCGCGCTGATCGCGCCGGATGAGATCAACCGCTGGCTGAGCGGCTATTTCCAGCGCGACGTGCAGCTGCGCTGGCTGGGGCCGGAGCTGACCCGCCGGGTCAAGAAACACCCTGAAATCCCGCTGACGTTTGCCGACGGCTACCCTTATCTGCTGATTAACCAAGCCTCGTTCAACGACCTGCAGCAGCGTTGCCCCGGCAGCATCAAGCTGGAACAGTTCCGCCCCAATCTGGTGGTGAGCGGCGCTACCGCCTGGGCTGAAGACGGCTGGCAGGTGATCCGCGTCGGCGACGTGATGTTCGATCTGGTGAAACCCTGCAGCCGCTGCGTGCTCACCACCGTCAGCACCGAGCGTGGCCGCAAGCACCCGAGCGGCGAACCGCTCAGCACGCTGCAAAAATTCCGCTCCGCCGACAACGGCGACATCGATTTCGGCCAGAATATGATCGCGCGCAACAGCGGCATCATTCGCGTGGGCGATACGGTGGAAGTCTTGTCAACCAAGCCGCCGCGCCCTTATGGCGCAGGTAAAGTGGTGGAGAGCGTGCAGGCGCCGCAGGACAGCGCGCACAGCGTCACGATCGAATATGAAGGAAAGGTATTTACCGGCAATAACCAGCAGATCCTGCTCGAACAACTGGAACAGCAAGGCATTCGCGTGCCTTACTCGTGCCGCGCCGGGATTTGCGGCAGCTGCCGCATTACATTGCTGAGCGGTGAAGTCGCGCCCCTGAAGAAAAGCGCGCTGGGCGACAACGGCACCATCCTGTGCTGCAGCTGCATCCCGAAAACTGATTTGACGTTGGCGTAATCCGCCTTATACCGCCCTGTCGTAAGCCGGGGCGGCGCTTTCATCCTGCGCGCAAGGTTTCAGCCGATCGTGCATCACCTTGATGGCGTCGCCCAAGACCATGGTGCGGCCGGCGACCGTCAGCTGATTTTGCGCCAGCAGGCACAGGCTGGCATTATCCCCGGCCTCCACCACCAGCAGGCGCGCTTCCGCGCCGCTTTCCATCACTTTCACCGCCGCCAGCTCGCCGTTTTTCGGCTGCAACGGGTAGTGCTGCTGCGAGAAATGCCAGCTCTTCGGCATCAGCGGTTTCAGGAAGCGGTAGGCGACCAGCGCATTCAACACCAGCTCGGCGCGCTGTTCATGGCTCAGCTTGACCTGCTTGCACTGTTCTTCATAGGTGAAATAAAGGGCGGCGTCATCCACGCAAAAAGCGCATTCATCGAAGGCGTCCGGCGTTAACATTTTGGCCGGGAAACGTGAACGAAAGATCATACCATTAGCTAAATCCAGCATTAGCCGATCGTGTTCGGCATCAAAATACCAACGCCAATTATCGTCAGGTTTTATCTTCATTTCGTATCCTTCTCGCTGCCCATGCCAACGCCGCACTCACCCTAAAAGGCGATTTTATCACCGATGAAATAGCTTAAACATCGGATAATTCCGCGAACGATATTTAAGCTAACGAACAAAATATAGACGAGCCGGGGGCAGAAATAAACCCCCGGAATAAAATGAGAGGAAAAATATTAGATATGGGTAACGATATCTTTAATCAAACGCGGGCCGTGATAGATAAATCCGGAATAAATTTGCAGCAGGCTCGCGCCGGCCTCCATTTTTTCGCGCGCCGCCGTCAGCGAATCGATGCCGCCTACGCCGATAATCGGCAGACGTCCTTGCAGTTCGGTGGAGAGGCGACGGATCACTTCGGTGCTGCGTGATTGCAACGGACGCCCACTTAACCCGCCCGCTTGTTCGCAGTAATTCAGCCCTTGGATCAATTTTCGATCCAACGTGGTATTGGTGGCGATCACGCCATCGATATTATGCCGCACCAGGCTATCGGCAATTTGGATCAATTCTTCTTCAGAAAGATCCGGCGCGATCTTTACCGCTACCGGCACATATTTGTGATGGCGCGCATGTAATTCCTGCTGCTTATTTTTAATCGCAGCCAAAAGATCATCCAGCGCTTCACCATACTGTAAGGATCGTAACCCCGGCGTATTCGGTGAAGAGATGTTAATCGCGATATAACCGGCATACGGATAAACTTTATCCATGCAGATCAAATAATCGTCTTTACCCTGTTCGACCGGCGTGTCTTTCTTCTTGCCGATATTGATCCCAAGAATGCCGCCGAAATGGGATTTCTTAACGTTTTCAACCAGATTGTCCACACCATGGTTATTGAACCCCATGCGGTTAATCAGGCCTTCCGCCTCAACCACGCGGAACAAGCGCGGCTTGTCGTTGCCCGGTTGCGGACGCGGCGTCACGGTGCCGACTTCCACATGGCCGAAGCCCATCGCGCCGAACGCATCGATGCATTCGCCGTTTTTATCCAGACCGGCGGCCAATCCCAGCGGGTTTTTAAACGACAGCCCCATGCAGCTGACCGGTTTGGTCGGCACGGACTGACGGACAAGAAACGCTAATGGGGTGCCGGTAATACGGCTGAGCTGACGAAAGGTCACTTCGTGCGCGCGCTCCGGATCGAGCTGGAACAACGCTTTCCTGATGAGGGGGTAGTACATGGACTCTCCTGATTTCCCGGTTGCAAACCGGGGGCGTATTATCCGGTATCCCCCGCCTAATTGGAATTGATTAAAGGCAAAAAAAGCCGTTTTTACGCAATCGTTTTCCCTCTTCATCGCCAAATCGGCGCCAATCCGCTTTTACGCATATCCAAATCAAAAAATGAGATTTAAAAAACGCGCCCGGTTGCTGGTAGGTTTAAAACACTTCCCATTAATTTTCTAATTAAACCTAACTTTTAGTTATAAGGAGTGGCAATGCGCGTTATATCACTGGCCGGTAGCCCACGCATCCCATCACGTTCCGCCGCGCTGCTCTCGCTGAGTCAGAACTGGCTGCGGCAACAAGGGGTGGAGGTGACGGCCTATACCCTGCACGACTTCGATGCCGAAGATCTGCTGTACGCCAACTTCAACAGTCCGGCGATCAAGGCGTTTGCCGACCAGCTGGCGCAGGCCGACGGCCTGCTGATTTCCACACCGGTTTATAAAGCGTCGTTCTCCGGCGCGCTGAAAACCCTGCTGGACCTGCTGCCGGAACGCGCGCTGGACCATAAAGTGGTGCTGCCGCTGGCGACCGGCGGTTCTGTCGGTCACATGCTGGCGGTGGACTATGCGCTGAAACCGGTGCTGGCGGCGCTCAAAGCGCAAGAGGTGCTGCACGGCGTGTTCGCCGACGACAGTCAGATCCAGCTGACCGGCGAAAGCGCCACGCTCACCGACGCCGTGGCCGCCCGGTTGGAAGAAGCGCTCGCCAGTTTCTATCTGGCGCTTGGGCGCCGCAAACCGCCCGCGCTGCGCGTCGCCTCGCCGCTGACGGCGCGTCAAACCGCCTGAAATGCCTGGAAAAGGAGAGCCTGAATGAAACAACGCAACGCTTTGCGACGTTGGCTGAACGCAGCGGCCTTCACCGGCCTGCTGTCGCTGGTCTGGGCCAACGCCGCCGTCGCGCAGGATCCGGCGCAATTTCGCATCGGTTACCAGAAAGGATCGGTGAGTCTGGTGCTGGCGAAAAGCCACCGGCTGCTGGAGGAGCGCTTCCCCGCCACCCGCATCAGTTGGATTGAATTTCCCGCCGGCCCGCAGATGCTGGAAGCCTTGAACGTCGGCAGCATCGATCTGGGCAGCACCGGTGATATTCCGCCGATCTTCGCGCAGGCCGCCGGGGCGGACCTGCTGTATGTCGGCGTTGAGCCTCCCAAACCGAAGGCGGAAGTGATCCTGGTGCCGGAAAACAGCCCGATCAAAACCGTCGCCGATCTGAAAGGCCATAAGGTCGCATTTCAGAAAGGATCCAGCTCACACAACCTGCTGCTGCGATCGCTGCAAAAGGCCGGCCTGAAATTTACGGATATCCAACCCGCCTACCTGACCCCCGCCGATGCGCGCGCCGCATTCCAGCAAGGCAACGTCGATGCCTGGGCTATCTGGGATCCTTATTATTCCGCCGCGCTGCTGCAGGGCGGCGTGCGGGTGCTCGGCGACGGCACCGATCTGAACCAGACCGGTTCCTTCTATCTGGCGGCGCGCCCTTATGTCGAAGCCAATGGCGCCTTTATCAGCCAGGTCCTGACGGTGCTGACCCAGGCCGATGCGCTCACCCGCAGCGACCGGGCGCAAAGCGTGACCTTGCTGGCCAACGCCATGGGGCTGCCGGAACCGGTGATCGCCAGCTATCTGGATCACCGTCCCCCGACCGCCATCACACCGCTCGATGCGCATACGATCGCCGCGCAGCAGCAAACCGCCGACCTGTTTTACGCCAACCGGCTGGTGCCGGTGAAGGTCGACATCTCGCAACGCATCTGGCGCCCAAGCGCGCAATAAATACGGGAGAGCATTGACGATGAGCCTGAACGTTTTCTGGTTTTTACCCACCCACGGCGACGGCCACTATCTTGGCAGCGCACAGGGCGCTCGCAGCGTCGATCACGGTTACTTGCAACAAATCGCCCAAGCGGCGGACCGGCTGGGATTCGGCGGCGTGCTGATCCCCACCGGTCGCTCTTGCGAAGACTCCTGGCTGGTGGCCGCCTCGCTGATCCCGGTCACCCAGCGGCTGAAATTTTTGGTCGCGCTGCGGCCGGGTATCATCTCCCCTACGCTGGCGGCGCGTCAGGCGGCGACGCTGGATCGCCTGTCCAACGGCCGCGCCCTGTTCAATCTGGTCACCGGCGGCGATCCGGAAGAGCTGGCGGCAGAGGGGTTGCATCTCAGTCATGAAGAGCGTTACGAAGCCTCGACCGAGTTCACTCATATCTGGCGCCGGGTGCTGGAAGGTGAAACCGTCGATTTCCACGGCAAGCATATTCAGGTGAAAGGCGCCAAACTGCTGTTCCCGCCGGTGCAGCAACCGCGCCCGCCGCTCTATTTCGGCGGATCCTCCGCCGCCGCGCAGGATCTGGCCGCCGAGCAGGTAGAAATGTACCTCACCTGGGGAGAGCCGCCGGCGCAGGTCAAAGAGAAGATCGAAGAGGTGCGCGCCAAAGCGGCGGCGAAGGGCCGGCAGGTACGCTTCGGCATCCGTCTGCACGTCATCGTGCGGGAAACTACCGAAGAGGCCTGGCGCGCCGCCGATCGGCTGATCGCTCACCTCGATGAGGAAACCATCGCCAACGCGCAGCAGGCCTTTGCCCGCTTCGACTCCGTCGGCCAACGGCGCATGGCGGCGCTGCACGGCGGCAAGAAGGATAATCTGGAGATCAGCCCGAACCTGTGGGCCGGCATCGGCCTGGTGCGCGGCGGCGCCGGCACCGCGCTGGTGGGCGATGGCCCGACGGTCGCGGCGCGCATGCAGGAATACGCCGATCTGGGCATCGACACCTTTATTCTCTCCGGCTATCCGCATCTGGAAGAGGCCTACCGCGTCGGCGAACTGCTGTTTCCGCACCTCGATCTGGCGCAGGAGGAAACGCCCGCGCGCCTTCAACCGGTGCGCCCGCAGGGCGAAGTGGTGGCCAACATCTATGTTCCGCAAAAAGTGTCGCAGAGCTGAGGAGCGCCCCGATGGCAAAGAACGCGCAACGCATCCTGTACCGGCTGGCCCCTTGGGCGCTGCCGCTGGCGCTGGTGATCATCTGGCAAGTCGCCGTCGAAACCGGCTGGCTGTCCAACCGCATTTTGCCGGCGCCGAGTGCGGTGCTGGCCGCCTTCTGGCGCCTGAGCCAAAGCGGCGAACTGTGGCAGCACCTGAGCATCAGCAGCCAGCGCGCGTTGTTAGGCTTCGCCATCGGCGGCAGCATCGGACTGATTCTCGGCTTTATTACCGGGCTGTCGCGCTGGGGTGAACGTCTGTTGGACAGTTCGGTGCAAATGATCCGCAACGTGCCGCACCTGGCGCTAATCCCACTGGTGATCCTGTGGTTCGGCATCGATGAATCCGCCAAGATCTTTCTGGTGGCGCTCGGCACGTTGTTCCCGATTTATCTCAATACCTATCACGGCATCAAAAACATCGATCGCGGCCTGCTGGAGATGGCGCGCAGCTACGGTCTGAGCGGTTTTCGCCTGTTCACGCAGGTGGTGCTGCCGGGCGCGTTGCCGTCGATTATGGTCGGCGTGCGTTTCGCCCTCGGGTTCATGTGGTTGACGCTGATCGTCGCCGAAACCATCTCGGCCAACTCCGGCATCGGTTATCTGGCGATGAACGCGCGTGAATTTCTGCAAACCGACGTGGTGGTGGTGGCGATCGTGCTGTACGCCCTGCTCGGCAAGCTGGCGGACGTGGGCGCACAACTGCTGGAACGCGTCTGGCTGCGCTGGCATCCGGCCTATCAACTGAAACAGGGAGAAGCGCTATGACCCTTCCCGCTCGCCTTGCGCAAGGCACGCCGGTGACGCTGGAGTCCATCGGCAAACGTTACGGCAACCGCACCGTGCTGGATAACATTCAGCTACGCATCTCTGCCGGGCAGTTCGTGGCGGTGGTCGGCCGCAGCGGCTGCGGCAAGAGCACCCTGCTGCGTCTGTTGGCCGGCCTGGAACAGGCCAGCAGCGGCGCGCTGCTCAGCGGCAATGCGCCGCTTGCCGCCGCCAAAGAGGATACCCGGCTGATGTTTCAGGATGCGTGCCTGTTGCCGTGGAAAACGGTGATCGACAACGTGGGTCTGGGGCTGCGCGGCCACTGGCGCGACGCGGCGCTGCAGGCGCTGGCCGCGGTCGGTTTGGCGGATCGCGCCCGCGACTGGCCGGCGGCGCTGTCCGGCGGACAAAAGCAGCGGGTCGCCCTGGCACGCGCGTTGATCCACCGCCCCCGCCTGCTGCTGCTGGACGAACCGCTCGGGGCGCTGGATGCCCTGACGCGCATCGAGATGCAAGGGCTGATAGAATCGCTGTGGCAACAGCACGGTTTTACCGTACTGCTGGTGACGCACGACGTCAGCGAAGCCATCGCGCTGGCGGATCGGGTGATCCTGATTGAAGAGGGCCACATCGGACTGGATCTGAGCATCGATCTGCCGCGGCCACGCCGTAAGGGTTCAGCCAGGCTGGCGGAACTGGAAGCTGAAGTGCTGGAGCGGGTGTTATCGCCGCCGGTCACCGCGGCCAGCCCACGCCAGGCGGCGAATTGAACGAAAAAAGGACGGCGCAGGCCGTCCCTTTGGGTATTCACGGTGAAAAGATTAGGCGTCGAGCGCCTTGCTGATCTTCTCGTACAGATCGCCGGACAGGTTTTCCAACCCTTTCAGCTGTTCCAACGCTTTGCGCATCAGCGCCTGGCGACCGGCGTCGTAACGCTTCAGGCGAATCAGCGGTTCGATCAGGCGCGCGGCGATCTGCGGGTTGCGCTGGTTGAGATCGCTGAGGATCTCCACCAGGAATTGATAACCGCTGCCATCCGCCGCATGGAACGCCGCCGGGTTGCCGGAAGCGAAGCCGCCGATCAGCGAGCGGGTGCGGTTCGGGTTGCTCAGGCTGAACGAGCGGTGTTGCAGCAGCGCACGCACCTTGCTCAACACATCCGCCGACGGGCTGCTCCCCTGCAGCACGAACCATTTGTCCATCACCAGGCCATCCTGATGCCAGCGCTCGTCGAACGCCGCCAACAGCGCATCGCGACACGGC
Source organism: Serratia sp. CY37869 (assembly GCF_052168895.1). Taxonomy (NCBI): domain Bacteria; kingdom Pseudomonadati; phylum Pseudomonadota; class Gammaproteobacteria; order Enterobacterales; family Yersiniaceae; genus Serratia; species Serratia sp. CY37869. The sequence continues at coordinate 949,102 of NZ_JBJNLU010000002.1, read as the reverse complement.
AACTGGGCCGCAACCGCAGCGGACAGCGCCGCCAGCGAGTCGGTCATGTTATCCGCCTGGCGATACTGTTCGCTCACCAGTTGGTCCGCCAGCGCCGCATCTTCGCCGAACGCCAGATAACCCAGGCACACATTGCGCAAGGCGCGCTTGGCGATGTCGGCGTGCTCCACGCGGTAGCCGTCGGTCTTGTTGGCGTGATACACCGCCAGCCACTCATCGGCCAACTCCCGCGCCAGGCAGCGAACGATCGCTTCGTGCACCGCGGCGATCGCTTCCGGATCGATGGTGGCGAACAGTTCAGCGATTTCGTTCTCCGACGGCAGCGTCAGGATCTGCGCCGCCAGCGCCGGATCCAGCGTCTCGTTCAGCAACACCGCACGGAACGCGTCGGCCACGTGCAGCGGCAGCGACAACGGCTGCTTCTGCTGGTGCCGCGCCACGTTCAGTTTGATGTAGGTCGCAAGCAGGCTCTGCGCCGCATCCCAACGCGCAAACTCATTGCGCGCGTGCTGCATCAGGAAGGTCAGTTGCTGATCGCTGTACGGATAATCCAGTTTCACCGGCGCAGAGAATTCACGCAGCAGCGACGGCACCGGCTTGTGCGCCACGCCGTCGAACACGAAGGTCTGCTCCGCCTCGGTGACGTTCAGCACGTTGTTGACCGGCAGGCCGCCCTTCTGCAGCGCGATGACGTTGCCTTCGCTGTCATACAGCTCGATATCCAGCGGGATATGCAGCGGCAACTTCTCAGGCTGATCGGCGGTCGGCGCGGTTTTCTGGCTGACATGCAGGCGATATTGCTGAGTTTCCGCATCGTACTCGTCGCGCACCGTCAACAGCGGCGTGCCGGACTGGCTATACCAACGGCGGAAGCGCGACAGATCCACGTTGGACGCGTCCTCCATCGCCTGTACGAAGTCATCGCAGGTGGCGGCGCTGCCGTCGTGGCGTTCGAAATAGAGCTGCATCCCTTTCTGGAAGTTCTCTTCCCCCAGCAGGGTGTGCATCATGCGGATCACTTCAGAACCTTTCTCATACACCGTCAGGGTGTAAAAGTTGTTCATCTCGATGACTTTATCCGGACGAATGGCATGCGCCATCGGGCTGGCGTCTTCGGCGAACTGCGCGCCGCGCATCACGCGCACGTTATCGATGCGGTTGACCGAACGCGAGCCCAGATCGGAACTGAACTCTTGATCGCGGAACACCGTCAGCCCCTCTTTCAGGCTGAGCTGGAACCAGTCGCGGCAGGTGACGCGGTTGCCGGTCCAGTTGTGGAAGTATTCGTGGCCAATCACTGCTTCGATGTTCAGGTAATCTTTGTCGGTGGCGGTTTCCGCCTTCGCCAACACGTATTTGGAGTTAAAGATATTTAACCCTTTGTTCTCCATCGCGCCCATATTGAAGAAATCGACCGCCACGATCATATAAATGTCGAGATCGTATTCCAGACCGAAGCGGGTCTCGTCCCACTTCATCGAGTTTTTCAACGAGGTCATCGCCCAGTCGGCGCGATCCAGGTTGCCGCGATCGACAAACAGCTCCAGCGCGACCTTACGGCCGGAACGGGTGGTGAAGCTGTCGCGCAGCACGTCGAAGTCCCCCGCCACCAACGCGAACAGGTAGCAAGGTTTCGGGAACGGATCCTGCCATTGCACCCAGTGGCGACCATCGGCCAATTCACCCTGGCCAATACGGTTGCCGTTCGACAGCAGGAACGGATAGCGCGCCTTGTCGGCCACGATGCGGGTGGTAAAGCGCGCCAGCACGTCCGGGCGATCCTGGTAATAGGTAATATGATGGAAGCCTTCGGCTTCGCATTGCGTGCACAGCGCATCGCCGGACAGATACAGCCCTTCCAGCGCGGTGTTTTTCGCCGGGTGAATATCGTTGACGATGGTCAGAGTGAATTGTGCCGGCAACGCTTCGACGATCAGCTGGTTATCCTGCTGACGATAGGCGCTCCACGGTTGACCGTCGACCTGAATGCTCACCAGCGTCAGATCCTCGCCATCCAGCACCAGCGGTGCGCCGGCCGCGCCCTGACGTTTGATTTTACTGACGGCGGTCACGCGCGTGGTTTCCGCGTCCAGACTGAAGTCCAAATCGATGTCGGTCGTGGTGTAATCGGGCGCGCGATAATCGTGGCGATATTTTGCCTGTGGCTGTTGTGTCATAAAAACCCTTAAACGTCTCAGTGAGTTATAGGTGCCAGGCCGCTCTTCTCCTCCGCGCCGTCGCTGGAGATTTCCCTTGCGGCGCTCGGCGAACCTGATTGTGAATAAACTGTATCACAGCTGGCTGAAAAGCCCAGATCCGCCGGGCAAGCGCGATAAAGAAATCAGAGGCAAATCATAGTTCACCCACCAGATGGCAGCGCGGGTGACCAATGGCCAAATAAAAATCAGCATTTAATGCTAAAAAACCGCCTTCGCGGCGCTCCGGCATTGTTGAGGCGGCACAGGCGGCATGATGGTATAATTGCCGAATCAGGCTCAGGGATGACTCGCACTATGAAAATCAAATACGCTATCTATTTTTTCACCCTGTGCCTGATGACCTCCTTCTCGCTGTTCATCGTCGAGGAACTGCTCGAAGCCCATACCGAGTACCGCGATAACCAGCTCAACCTGTATAAGATCGATCGCGCCAAAGAAATCTCCGAGGCCTTTCAGGCTTCGCTGCAGGCTCACCGTCTCAAACGCTTGAGCCTGATCGATCCGCAAATCACTCGCGCGCAGTGTCTGGCCGCCGATCGGGTGGCGCGCGAGAAAATCGCCCGGATCCGCGAGCATCTGAACGACACGGTCGCCAGGGAGCTGGGTGTGCGGCAAAAAATCGCCGCGCTGTCGATGATCGGCCTGATGGAACAGTTGCTGGATAACGACAACCTGCAGCTTTCGCAGGTCAACAACGCCAACGCCAACCTGTTCAATATCAACAGCGCCTATTACATCTCGCAAACCAGCAAGAGCTATTACCGCTACACCTACGATACCCGAATGGTGGATACCGACTCCTTTATGTTTCTCGAGGCCATTCGCCTCAACAACCGGCTGAATATGTCGCTGACGGAGTTAAGCGATCAGATTATCGACGTCAACGTCAGCCCGCTCGATCGCAAAGACGCCTATCTGAAGTCCATTCAGTTGACCGGCGTCCTGAACGCGCTGAGCACCCGGTTGATCTTCATGAAGCTCAACTACGACGACGTGCAAACCACCAGCATCGTCAATCAGTTGCTCACCCAGGTGTCTACCGAACGCCTCAAGCAGATTACCGATGGGCTATACACCGCCATCAATACCCAAAAGCCCTATCCCGCCGCGCTGATCTCGCGCTATGTCGACGAGTTGAGCGGGCTTTCGCAGACGCTGTATCAACGCAGCTTCGAGCTGGAAACCGTCGCTTCGCGTCACAAGATTTATGACAGCCAGACCACCATTTACGGCATGATCGCGCTCGCCGGTCTGGGGGTGCTGCTGTTCATTTTGCCGGCGCTGGTGTTCTGCACCAACATCAACCGCTGGTTGACCAAAACCCACAACAATATCGTGCGGCTGTCGCGCGGCGAGATGAATATCGATCGCAACGACGCCTTCTACAGCCGGGAACTGATCGCCATCAGCGACGCCATTCAACAGCTCAGACAATATCAGTTGGACAAGGTCTCGCTGGAAAGCGAGAAACAGCTGCTGATTAAAGAGCTTGAGGCCTCTTCCTTCCTCGATCCGCTCACCAACATTTATAACCGCCGTAAATTCTTCCTCGAATGCCAGCTATTGGGCGACGGTAGCTACCCGCAGGCCTTTTGCCTGATCGATATCGACAACTTCAAACAGCTCAACGACAGCTACGGCCACGATGTCGGTGACCGGGCGCTGGTGGCATTCGGCCATCTGTTGCAACGCGCGTTTCGCGCCAGCGACATCTTCTGCCGCTACGGTGGCGAAGAGTTCGCGGTGCTGCTGGGCAACTGTTCGTTGGACAACGCGCGGGACATCATGGAGCAATTGCGCGCCCGCACCCATCGCCTGACGCTGAATCTGGCCGACGGGCGGCAAGTGCGTTTCACCACCAGCTGCGGCATTGCGCCGGTCAACGCGTTCACTGCGCTGCAGGCGGCGATAAAACAGGCGGACGAAGCGCTCTATTTTTGCAAAAAGAACGGCAAGGATCGGGTCAGCGTGCACACCCAGGCCGGGTTTATCTGATTTGTTGTTTAAAATAATTAACATTATAATTTTTATGACTAATTAGGCTAAGTCATTCACCTTACAGGCATATCTGGCTTTTTTCCCCCGCCGCCGTCGCCAGCCTGCCATAAAGGCACGTTTAATCCTCGACCCGCTTCGGTGATTTATGGTGTGATGCAGCTTCAATAACAGGATAATCCGGGTATACTCCACCCCCACTTTTATGATTATCCGGATTTGGACACGCGCCTGACGAGGATGCTGTAACGCGCTATGACTCAATACGCTTCCCCGATTTTGACATCACTGCTTGATACCGATGCTTACAAGCTTCATATGCAGCAAGCAGTGTTCCATCGCTATCCCGCGATCAGCGTGGCGGCGGAATTCCGCTGCCGCGGCGACGAACTGCTGGGCGAATATGCCGACGAGATCCGCGCGCAGGTCGCCCTGATGAGCCAGCTGGCGCTGACCGACGCCGAATTCGCTTACCTTTCGGGCCTGCCCTTCTTCCGTCAAGATTACCTGAGCTGGCTGCGCACGTTCCGATACGATCCGCAGCAGGTGACCATCGACAACCGCGACGGCAAGCTGCAAATCCGCATCGCCGGGCCGTGGCGTGAAGTGATCATGTGGGAAGTGCCGCTGCTGGCGGTGATCAGCGAAGTGGTGCACCGCCGGCGTTCTCCGCTGGCGACGCCGGAACAGGCGGTAGCCCACCTGCAAACCAAGTTGGCGCAGTTCAAGACGCTAGCGGGCGATTTGGATCTTTCACGCTTCAAGCTGATGGACTTCGGCACCCGTCGCCGTTTCTCCCAGGGCGTACAACAGGCCATCGTCAGCACCTTGCAGGCCGAATTCCCGTACCTGTCGGGCACCAGCAATTACGATCTGGCGCATCAGCTCGGCCTGGCGCCGGTCGGCACGCAGGCGCATGAATGGTTCCAGGCGCATCAGCAGATAAGCCCGGTGCTGGCCAACAGCCAGCGCGCCGCATTGCAGGCCTGGCTGGATGAATACCCGGATCAGCTTGGCATCGCGCTCACCGACTGCATTACCATGGATGCTTTCCTGCGCGACTTCGGCCCGCAGTTCGCCGAGCGTTATCAGGGGCTGCGCCACGATTCGGGCGATCCCGTCGAGTGGGGTGAGAAAGCCATTGCCCACTATCAGAAACTGGGCATCGACCCGATGAGCAAAACGCTGGTGTTCTCGGACAACCTGGATCTGGAAAAAGCGCTGGCGCTCTATCGCCACTTCTATCAGCGCATCAATCTCAGCTTCGGTATCGGCACGCGCCTGACCTGTGATATTCCGGGCGTTAAACCGTTGAATATCGTGATCAAGCTGGTCGAATGCAAAGGCAAACCGGTGGCTAAGCTCTCCGACAGCCCCGGCAAGACCATCTGCCAGGACCAGGCATTCGTGCGGGCCTTGCGCAAGGCCTTCGATCTGCCGCTGGTGAAGAAAGCCAGCTGAACCTTCTCTATATAGAGAGAAAGAAAGCCGGCCCGGTTTACGCGCCGGCTTTTTTGTTTTTATCCCGAACGCCCTCTTTTCAGTCAGCCGCGATAAATGTTGCGCCAATCCGATGATTTCTGCTTGTGCTCTGCACCGCGGCAAGTAACATAGCCATTACCCCCATATTCTTGGGTTGTAAGCTATTTCTAAACCAAATTATTAAAGAGAGAAATCTATGAGCGTAGTGCCTGTAGTCGACGTACTGCAAGGTCGTGCTGCGGTTGACAGTGAAGTCACCGTACGCGGCTGGGTACGTACCCGGAGAGATTCAAAAGCTGGTATCTCCTTCCTGGCCGTCTATGACGGTTCCTGCTTTGATCCGTTACAGGCCGTCGTTAATAATTCTCTGCCGAATTATCAGGATGAAGTGCTACATCTGACCACCGGTTGTTCGGTTGAAGTCACCGGCAAAGTCGTCGCTTCACCGGGCGAAGGCCAGAGCTTCGAACTGCAGGCTACCGCAATCAAAGTGGTCGGCTGGGTCGACGATCCGGACACTTACCCGATGGCGGCCAAGCGCCACAGCATCGAATACCTGCGCGAAGTGGCTCACCTGCGCCCGCGCACCAACCTGATCGGCGCCGTGGCGCGCGTACGTCATACTCTGGCGCAGGCGATCCACCGCTTCTTCCATGAAAATGGGTATTTCTGGGTCTCTACTCCGCTGATCACCGCCTCCGATACCGAAGGCGCCGGCGAGATGTTCCGCGTGTCCACGCTGGATCTGGAAAACCTGCCGCGCACCGACAAAGGCACCGTCGATTTCAGCGAAGACTTCTTCGGTAAGGAAGCCTTCCTCACCGTTTCCGGCCAGCTGAACGGCGAAACCTACGCTTGCGCGCTGTCGAAGGTTTACACCTTCGGCCCAACCTTCCGCGCCGAAAACTCCAACACCAGCCGCCACCTGGCGGAGTTCTGGATGATCGAACCGGAAGTGGCCTTCGCTACGCTGGACGACGTCGCCGGCCTCGCCGAAAGCATGCTGAAGTATGTGTTCCAGGCGGTGCTGGATGAACGTGCCGACGATCTGAAATTCTTCGCCGAACGCGTGGATAAAGACGCTATCGCTCGTCTGGAGCGCTTCGTGTCTTCCGATTTCGCCCAGGTGGACTACACCGACGCCATTGAGATCCTGCTGGCCTCGGGCCAAACCTTCGAAAACCCGGTTTCCTGGGGCATCGATCTCTCTTCCGAGCATGAACGTTACCTGGCGGAGAAACACTTCCAGGCGCCGGTGGTGGTGAAAAACTACCCGAAAGACATCAAAGCGTTCTACATGCGCATGAACGAAGACGGCAAGACCGTCGCGGCCATGGACGTGCTGGCGCCGGGCATCGGCGAAATCATCGGTGGCTCGCAGCGTGAAGAACGCCTCGACGTGCTCGATCAGCGTCTGGAAGAGATGGGGCTGAATAAAGAAGACTACTGGTGGTATCGCGATCTGCGCCGCTACGGCACCGTGCCGCATTCCGGTTTCGGCCTGGGCTTTGAACGTTTAATCGCCTATGTCACCGGCGTGCAAAACGTGCGCGATGTGATTCCATTCCCGCGCACGCCGCGTAACGCAAGCTTCTAATTTATACGATCACACGTTTTTTAAACGATTTCGTTACAAAACAAAGGCCAGCATCGCTGGCCTTTCGCATTTTTTAATATTGACGCACGTCACAAAGTTCCCGAAAAATTACATTTAGTTACACATACTTTCCTTTTGCAACCTGATTGGGACATTGGTATCATTTTCGTCCTAGATTAACCCGCCTGTGAATGGAACACTGCGTTCAGACACAGGACGACACCAATCTATCAACAATAGTTCCCAAAGAATTATTGGCGGCAGTGGCAAAGGTGTCCGAATAACACCAATGAGGGTAATAATGATGAAGCGCAACATTCTTGCAGTGGTAATCCCGGCTCTGTTGGCTGCTGGTGCAGCAAACGCAGCTGAAATCTACAACAAAGACGGCAACAAGCTGGATCTGTACGGCAAAGTTGACGGTCTGCACTACTTCTCCAAAGACAAAGGTAATGACGGCGATCAGACCTATGTTCGTTTCGGCTTCAAAGGTGAAACCCAGATTACTGACCAACTGACCGGTTACGGCCAGTGGGAATACAACGTTCAGTCCAACCACGCCGAATCTCAGGGCACCGAAGGCACCAAAACCCGTCTGGGCTTCGCCGGTCTGAAATTCGCTGACTACGGCTCCTTCGACTACGGCCGTAACTACGGCGTACTGTACGACGTGGAAGGCTGGACCGATATGCTGCCAGAGTTCGGTGGCGATACTTACACCTACTCCGACAACTTCATGACCGGCCGTACCAACGGCGTTGCGACCTATCGTAACAACAACTTCTTCGGTCTGGTTGACGGTCTGAACTTCGCCGTTCAGTACCAGGGTAAAAACCAGAACGACAGCCGTGCTCTGAAAAAACAGAACGGCGACGGCTGGGGCCTCTCCTCTACTTATGACATCGGCGAAGGCGTAAGCTTCGGCGCTGCCTATGCGTCCTCCAACCGTACCGACGATCAGAAGCTTAACGCTACCGCTAAAGGCGACAAAGCTGACGCATGGACCGTGGGCGCGAAATACGACGCCAACAACGTCTACCTGGCGGCGATGTATGCAGAAACTCGCAACATGACCCCATACGGCGAGTCTGACTTGACTATCGCTAACAAAACTCAGAACTTCGAAGTGACCGCTCAGTACCAGTTCGACTTCGGTCTGCGCCCAGAAGTGTCTTACCTGCAGTCTAAAGGCAAGGATCTGGCTGGCCGCACCGCGAACGGCGCTCGCTTCAACGGCGGCGACGCTGACCTGGTTAAATATGTTTCTGTTGGTACCACTTACTACTTCAACAAAAACATGTCCACCTACGTTGATTACAAAATCAACCTGCTGGATGACAACGACTTCACCAAAGCTAACGGCATCGCAACTGACGATATCGTAGGCGTTGGTCTGGTATACCAGTTCTAAGTTGTCTCGCTTATCGGCGGTTCACCGTCGGCTAAGTTAAAAAACAGGGCTTCGGCCCTGTTTTTGTTTGTATCAGCCGGTAACTTTTTATCCTGCCGATTCCCCCTTCCCCATCATTTTTTCTGTCGAATCCTTCACGTTCATAAGATCGCGGTGTTTTTATCGCAAACGGTTGGCAAAGCCGATAACTGGCGCTACCCTGATGCTTCTGTCTGCTTAACTCCGAGATTTGGAAGCACCTGACATGTTTGAAAAAATCACCGCCGCACCCGCCGACCCGATCCTGGGCCTGACCGACATTTTCCGCGCCGACGCCCGCCCGAATAAAATCAATTTAGGCATTGGCGTTTATAAAGACGAAACCGGTAAAACCCCGGTGCTGACCAGCGTAAAGAAAGCTGAACAGTATCTGTTGGAAAATGAGACCACCAAAAACTATCTCGGCATTGAGGGCATCCCGGCGTTCGCCAGCTGCACGCAAGAGCTGCTGTTCGGTAAAGAGAGCCCGATCGTCGCCGATCGCCGCGCGCGCACCGCACAGACGCCAGGCGGCACCGGCGGCCTGCGCGTGGCGGCAGACTTTATCGCCAACCAGACCAGCGCCAAGCGCATCTGGATCAGCAACCCAAGCTGGCCGAACCACAAGAACGTCTTTAGCGCCGTGGGCCTGGAAGTGCTGGAATACGCCTACTATGACGCCGCCAACCACGCGTTGGATTTTGACGGCCTGCTGAACAGCCTGAAACAGGCGCAGGCCGGCGATGTCGTGCTGTTCCACGGTTGCTGCCATAACCCGACCGGTATCGATCCAACGCCGGAACAGTGGGCGCAGCTGGCTGAACTTTCCGTCGCCAACGGGTGGTTGCCGCTGTTCGACTTCGCTTATCAGGGCTTCGCCAACGGCCTGGAAGAAGATGCGCAGGGCCTGCGTATTTTCGCCGCCAAACATAAAGAACTGATCGTCGCCAGTTCCTATTCGAAAAACTTCGGTCTGTACAATGAGCGCGTCGGCGCTTGCACTATTGTAGCCGCCGATGCCGAAACCGCCGATCGCGCCTTCAGCCAGGTGAAAGCGGCCATTCGCGCCAACTACTCCAACCCGCCGTCACACGGCGCCGCCGTTGTCGCCACCATTCTGGGCAACGATGCGCTGCGCGCGATGTGGGAACAAGAGCTGACCGATATGCGCCAACGCATTCACCGCATGCGTCAGCTGTTTGTGAACACCCTGCAGGAGAAAGGCGCTCAGCAGGACTTCAGCTTCATCATCCAGCAGAATGGCATGTTCTCGTTCAGCGGCCTGACCAAAGAGCAGGTGCTGCGTCTGCGTGAAGAGTTTGGCGTTTACGCTGTGAACTCGGGCCGGGTGAACGTGGCGGGCATGACGCCGGACAATATGGCGCCGCTGTGTGAAGCCATCGTCGCCGTGCTCTAAGCGCGTCGGCGAAAGCCACCAGTTTGAAGGGGCGCGCTATGCGCCCCTTAATTATTTCTGCCGGGAAATGATCGTTACCACACCGCTGGCTCTTCGCGCAGGAACGGGTTGGTCTGGCGCTCGTGACCGAAGGTCGACATTGGACCGTGGCCGGGAATAAAGCGCATGTCGTCGCCTAACGGCAACAGCTTGGTGCGAATAGAAGCGATCAGCGCCTGATGGTCACCGCGCGGGAAGTCGCTGCGCCCCACGCCGCCGTTAAACAGCACATCACCCACCAGCGCCAAACGCGCCTGCTCATTGATAAAGACGATGTGGCCCGGTGTGTGCCCAGGACAATGCAACACCTTGAGCTTCATCTCGCCCACCTGCATCTCATCGCCTTCCGACAACCAACGGGTCGGGGTCAGCGGCGCACACTCTTCCAGCCCGAACATCCGGCTCTGCGCCGGCAAACCATCCAGCCAAAAAGCGTCCTCTTTATCCGGGCCGTAAATCGGCACCTGATAATGTTCCGCCAGCTCCGCCGCCGCGCCGACGTGATCCAAATGGCCGTGCGTCAGCAAAATCTGCGTGATTGTCACACCCTGCTTCGCCACTTCCGCTTTGATTTTTTCCGCTTCGCCGCCGGGATCGACCAACGCCGCCTGCTGCGTGTTTTCACACCAGATCAGGCTGCAATTCTGGCTAAAAGCGGTAACGGGAATAAGATGGTATTTCATAAGGCTCCAACGACAATAACGCCGCCTCCGCAAGGAGCGGCGTTATTCACTGAGGGCACCGCGATTACCAGCTTCGAACCGGGCCGGTATCGATGTGCACGAAGTTGCTACGTGGGTAATATCCTACACCACCAGCGCGCATTTTTAACGCCGCTTTACGGATATTACTCAACTGGATACCTTCAATATGGAAATCCATCGCCTGGCCCTTGGTATGGTAGCTGTGCTTGGCCACACCACGGCTGTGCGCGCGCAATTCGTTGTTGGTATCTACGGAACGGTAACCGGAGATCAGCTGCACCGGCTTGCTGGTACCCAGCAGCCCCTGCAGGCGATAGAGGTGATCAAACAAACTGGGATCGATAGATTTAACCTTGTTGGCGCGATAATCGCGGAACAGATGATTTAGCCGAACCAACTCTTCTTTATTGTAGCCTTTGCCGTCAAAGAACTCGGCTTTAATAGATTCACCGGTATTCAGGTTATTCAACACTAAAATACGCGGTCGAGCGGTGGAAAGACTGGCAAACGCCTGCCCTGGAAGCAGCGCTATGCCCATAGCTGCGCCGCCTAGCGCCAGCCATTTACGGCGATGATGATCAATTTTGTCCATGACTCTGTTAAACCCGGCAAGAATGTCAAAATAAATGCACAAAGCAGCGCACTGTCCGAACCATAACCGCCTGCGTATGCTGAGTCAACCCGCGATACGCCTAGGTTTACAGGCCCCCAGGTAAGAGGGCCTGCGGTATAGCCAAACATTCTGACCGTTATTTATTTATAATTACTGCATTTACTGCATTAATTTTTTGGCCTGAGCCAAAATTTGTGCGCCCGATCTCACCGTATTATCATAATTGTAAATATCTGTACGGAATTGCGGTTGGCCGTCATCCGAAACCCAGGCGGTCAGATAATACAGTTTTACGGGAATACGCTGGCGAATATTCACATAAGTGGTATTCCCTTCTTTCAGCGTGGAGGAAACGCGGCTATTGTTCCAGCCGGCATCCTGCAGCAGCATATTCGCCAAATCGGAAGCCTTGTTCACCCGCACGCAGCCGGAGCTGAGCGCGCGAATGTCTTTCTGGAACAGGCTGTGGTTCGGGGTATCGTGCAGGTAGATCGCGTCCGAACTCGGCATATTGAACTTGAAACGCCCCAGCGAGTTGGTGGCACCCGGCGCCTGGCGCACGCGATACGGGAAGTTGCGCGCAGAGACCATGCTCCAGTCGATCATCGCCGGGTTGATCACCTCCGCATCGTTGCTCCAGCCCGACAGCACGGTATAGCCGTGTTTCTGGAAATAGTTACCGTCGCGCATCGCCTTCGGCACGATATCCTCACGCACCAGCGTAGTCGGTACGTTCCAAGGCGGGTTGACCACCACGTTGTTCAACGCGCTGCTCATCAGCGGTGTCTTGCGGCTCGGCCGCCCGACGATAACGCGGGAGGACAGCACTTCGTTGCCGTTCTGGTAGTAGGTCAGCGAGTAGTTGGGAATATTCACCATAATGCCGGTGCCGACATGCCCCGGTAAAATTCGCAGACGTTGGATATTCAACGCCAGCAGCGCGGCGCGGGTTTTCGGTGACACGTTGAGCCACTCGCGAGTGCGCACGCCGATCACGCCGTCCGCCGTCAGCCCCTGCCATTTCTGGAAACGTTTGACGCCCTCCACCAGCTCGTTGGTATAGAGGTTGTCGCTCACCACGCTGCCGACCTGCGGCGGCGTCTGTTCAGCGGTCAACTCCGTCACCGGCGCCGCCGACGGACTGACCGTCACACGCCCCTTCTCTTCGTCTACCGTCAGCCCGCCGTCATCAGGCTCATTGCTCTTCGCCGAGACGACCGCCGGCTCCGGCTCGGCCTCCGGCGCCGAAGCGGCCAGCATGCCGGTGCGCGTCAGGATTTCACGCAGCGCAGGAATATCGTTGCTCATTTGTCCTGGGCGCAGGCTCGGGCCGCTGCCCACCTGTGGCCAGGGGCGGTTATCCGCCAACATATCGCGCAGCGCCTGATGCATCTTGGCGTATTGCGGGTGCTGCGGCGCGAGCGAATTCACATAGCTCAGCGTGCGCGCCTGACGCACCGCCAGCTGCCATTGGTTGATCACCGCAGTGGGCGGCAAGCCAAGCTTGTAGGGAATATTGCTGTACAGCCAACTGGTGCCGTTGGCGCCGATAGCGGACACGAACTGCAAATAGCCCAGCATCGCATCGGACAGCACCACATCGCGGCCTACGTCATTGAGCGCCGGATTGGTCAACATCTTCACCCATTGGGTGAACTGCGGCTGCACGCCGGACATCGCCAGCTCGGCCAGCTGCTGTTGAAACTGCTGAACGGCCTCGCGATCCTGCCACATCGGCTGCATATGATTCGCCGCATACAGCGGCGCCAGCGTGGAAAGGTAGTGCAGATCCATGCCGCGCGGCAACGCGGCCAGCAGTTCAGAACGGCTCTGCGCAACGGACATGCCTGCTGATGCCACCGGTAACGCCGTTACGGTGGCCAATGCGGAAAACGACGACACAAGACTACAGGCGATAGCGCCACTCAGCGCCAAACGTCGTAGAGAGTTTCCCTTTTTAAGCAACATCCCTTGCCCCCTGTATGCTCACAAAAAAACGTCAAAAAACTGCATATAGCTTCAGTATACAAACAGAAAGGCCGTTTCGCCCTGCGGACGTCGAATTACTGTTTATCTGATTAAACTAACCGCTTTTCAACGGATAAAAAAGCAGGACTATCATCCACGCGCACAAAAAAATAGCCACCCTGCGGCGGCTATTTTCAGATTTTTAGGGCGTTTTTCTGCGTTACGGCGTTTCGACCGGCGCAGTACCCAGCGCCGGCGGCTCGCTGGCGAAACCGCGCAGCCCCACCACGTGCACATGCTCGTGGTTCTGGAACACCTTACGCACCAGTTTATAGGTGGTGCCCTTCTCAGGACTGATGTTTTCCGGCGCCGCGATAATCAGCTGCATCTCCAGACGGTCACATAACTCGAACAGCGTGGCGATCGATTTGGCATCCAGACGCGCCGCTTCATCGAGGAACAGCAAGCGACATGGCGAGATGTCTTTACCGCGCAGGCGGCGGGATTCTTCTTCCCAGCTCTGCACCACCATCACCAGAATTGACATCCCGGTACCGATGGCTTCACCGGTAGACAAGGCGCCGCTTTCCGCACGCAGCCAGCCGTCGGAGCCACGGTACACTTCCACTTCCATCTCCAGGTAGTTGCGGTAGTCCAGCAACTCCTCACCGATGGTCTGCGGCGTGCGCTGCCCCATATCGATCTGCGGATTCAGACGCTGATACAGCTTGGCCAACGCTTCAGAGAAGGTCAGGCGGTTGCTGTTGAACAGATCCTGATGCTGTTCCTGCTGCTCGGAGAGCACGTCCAGCAGGGTGGCGTGCGCTTCGCGCACGTTGACGTTCAGACGGACGCTTTTCACCTGGCCGAAAGCAACGGCCTGCAACCCCTGGTTCAGCATGCGAATGCGGTTCTGCTCGCGCTGAATGGTTTTGCGAATGATGTTGGCCACGCTTTTCGAACTGATCGCCAGCTTCTGCTCGCGCGCGGTCAGTTCTTCGGTCAGACGGCCCAGCTCAATCTCCATCTGCTCGATGGCCTCGACCGGATCGTCGGTACGGATGATGTCCTGGCGGATACGCTCACGCAGGTGTTGGTACACCGCGATATAGAACTGAATCTTACGCTCCGGCCGCTTCGGATCTTCCGACAGACGCAGCACGTCGCGCAGGTGTTCGTTGTCCGCCACCGCCAGACGCAGCGCGCCGAGCGCCTTATCCGACATCGAGCGCAGCTCGTCGCCATCCATATACGCCAGCTCGCGGCGGTGCAGGCGGCGTTCCACGCCGTTGTCTTTCACCAGACGCATCACCGCGCACCAGCCCGCCTTGGCGGTCACCACCTGCTCGCGCAGCTGATGGTAGTCGCGTTCCAGCTTGCGCAGTTTCTTCTGCAGGCCATCCATTTCGGCTTCGCAGAAGGTCAGCTGTTTCTCCAACTGATTACGGCGAGCGCGGTTGTTGCTCAGCGCCGCATGCAGCTCGTCGCGGCGCTGACGCGCGCGCGCTTCCGCGTTGGCGTCGGCCTGCACGCCGATATCCACCAGCTCCTGGCTCAGCTCTTTCAGCATGTCGCGCTTGGCGTCATACGAGCTTTTCAGCGAGGCCAGCACCTGGCTGTATTGGGTGAACTGGGTTTGATATTGACGCAGCTGCTCACGGGCGCGGGCGCGTTCGGCTTCCGCCTGTTCCAGACGCTGGCGCAGCTTGTCGTTGAGATCGTTGTTGGCATTCTGCATGCCGGCGGAGTCGGTATAGCTGAAGTGCGCGCGACGCTGCACCACCTCTGTCAACGCGAACGCCTGCTGTTTGGCCTGACGCTGCACGCTTTGCGCCTGCGCGTAGTCCTGCTGCAGCTGTTCATGCTGCTGCGGATCGCTCTGCAGCACCGACAGCAGCGGCTCCAGCTTGGTCAGCGACACCCCGTGCTGTTGAATGTGGCGCGCGGCGTCCTGCGCTTCTTCCAGCTCTTCACGGATCTCGTCGACGCGATCCTGCAGCGTTTCATCGTTCAGCAACGACACCAGCGGCATCAGGCGGTTGAGCGCGGAAATGCCCTCTTTGGCCTGATCGTACTGCTGGCGCTGCTGCTGATTCTGCGCTTCGTGATTGTTCAGCGCACGTTCGATCTCGCCGCGACGGGCGTTCAGATTGCGGATCTCCGCTTCCGGGTCAGCGTCGAACGCCACCGCCAGATGGGTGCCGATAAAACGGCTGAAGGCCTGATGCGAACGCTGGGTTTTCTGCACGTCGAACGACAGCGTGGCATAGCGCTCCGCCAGCGTTTCACGCTCGGCATGCAGCACTTCCAGACGGTTTTCGCGCGCCGCGCGGCCGAACAACGGCACTTCCGGGTAGCGGGAATAACGCCACTGGCGATCGGCGATCTTCACCACCACCGCTTTGTCCTGCTCTTCGACGGCGAATACGCTGTCATCGAACGACTGCGGATCCCCTTCGATCAGGTAAAGATCTTCCGGGCAATCTTCCAGCCCTTCCAGCATCTCGCGCACCAGCGACAGATCCGGCACCACGATGGCATGGCGCGAAGGGCCGTACAGCGCCGAGAAGTAAGGCGCGTCGTCGATGGTGACATCATCGTAAATTTCCGACAGCAACACGCCGCCGAAACGTTCGGCCAAGGTGACCAGACGTTGATCTTCCGCGCCGCCCGGCTGGCTGAGACGTTCGATCTGCGCTTCCACTTCGCGCTTGCGGGCCGCCACCTCGTCGCGCTCGACGGTGGTTTCACGCTCGCGCTCTAGCAGCTGCTGCATGTATTCGGTCACCTGCTGGCTGTTTTCCAGCGGCTCTCCGCTCTGATCGCTGAGCTGGCTCAGGGCGTCCTGCGCCGCCAGCCACACCGGCGCACGCGCCGTCAGTTCACGGATGCGCTGCTGGATCTGCTCCAGCTCCTGGCGCATCTCCATGCGGCGTTCACCGGCTTCGCTGACGTTCTGCGACAGCGCTTCCAGGCGCTCTTCCAGCTCCTGCTGCAGCATGTCGAGATCGTCCGGCTGGTACTCCTGACCATGGCGTTTGCAAAATTCTTGCAGCAGCCGCTCGGCGTCCTGCTGCGAGCGCAGGCGCTGTTCCAGTTCGCTCAGGCGCAGTCGCAGCGGCTGAACGCGCTCGGCGAGGTGTTGCTGCGAAGGCCAGTCGCGCAGCAATTCGCGCGCGCACTGCCAGGCTTCGCTGCGGCTGACCTGGCCGGCGATTTTACCCACCAGCTGATAGGCCTGCTCGAACTGGCCGTGCGCGGCGTCGGCCACGCTCAGCTTCTGCTCCAGCATCAGCAGCGCTTCGGTCGCCTCCTGCTCGCGAGCCTGGAAGGTGTCCAGCCACTGTTCGGCGTTGTCGGCGGTCAGGTCCGGCAGTTGGCACAGCGCGCGCGCGCGCTCCAACGCCTGCAGCGCCTGTTGGTACTGAATGGCGCGGGTCTGCTGCACGTCAAGCGCCTGCTGGTAGTCGGCCAGCTGGCTCTTCAGCTCGTCCACTTCCAGCTCGGCCGCTTCGGCGCGCGCTTCGTTCTCGGCCTGCTGCTCGCTCGCCTCGGCCACCACTTCGTTCTGCTCTTCCAGGCGGTAGGTCAGCTCTTCCAGATCGGCTTCATAGCGTTCGATCTTCTCCTGCTGACGCATCGCCGTCTGCACCAGGTTCAGGTGGTCGCTGGCGGCCTGGTAATCGGTTTCCAGATCGGATTCGGCGCCGCTCTGCTCGCTCAGCTCACGCGCCATTTCCACATGGCGATACTGTTCGGCGGCCAGCTGCTTGCGGCTGCCCAACAGATCGCTGCGCAGCGCCAGCGCCCCGTCCAGGTGGATGCGGCGTTCGTTGGCGTGGCGCATATAGTCCGCCGCCACATAGGAGGTGGCCTCGGAGATCAAATGCTTGAACAGGTCGCGATCCGACTGGGTAACGCGGATCGCTTCCAGCGTCATGCGGTTTTCGCGCAGCGCCGCTTCCATGTCCTGGAACGCCTTGCGCACGCCGCTGTTTTCCGGCAACAGGTAGTCGCGCAGCGAGCGGGTGATGGCGCTGGAGATGCCGCCGTACAGCGACGCTTCAATCAGACGATAGAATTTGCTGCGATCGGCGGACGAACGCAGGCGTTTCGGGATCACGCCCAGATCGAACATCAGCGAGTGGTAATCGGTGATCGAGTTGAACTGCTTGAACTGCACGCCTTCCATCTCTTCCACGCGCTCTTTCAACTCTTGCAGCGACAGCACGCGCGCCTGGCGCTCACCCACGGTCTGGGTCAGCAATTCAGTCGGCTGTACCGCGGTCGGCAGGCCCTGGATGGTGAAAGGTTTGATATCGACCTTGCGATCGCGTCCCGCCACCTGCTGCAGACGCACGCCAACCACCACGCGCTGGTGGCGCGAGTTGACGACGTCGAGGGTGGAGTAACATACGCCGGCGCGCAGCTTGCCGTGCAGGCCCTTGTCGCGCGAACCGCTGGTGGCACCCGCTTCGGTGGTGTTACGGAAGTGCAGCAGCGTCAGATCGGGGATCAGTGCGGTGACGAAGGCCGCCATGGTGGTGGATTTCCCCGCCCCGTTCCCGCCGGACAGCGTGGTCACCAGCTCATCGAGATCAAAGGTGCGGGCAAAGAAGCCGTTCCAGTTAACCAGCGTCAGCGAGCGAAATTTACCGCGTTCAATCATTCCTGTTCATCCTCTGCACCGTCAGGAGCGTTATCAACCTGCTGATCCTCAGCGTCATTCTCATCGTTAAGCGACAGGCTGGTTTCAACCGGCATCGCCTCGCCGTCGCGAATCATGCGCAGCTGCGCTTCACGCGGATCGTCGCCGCTGCGCACGTCGGCGCCGAAGCGGAACACCGCCTCGGTAATGCGGAACTTGCTGCTGTCATTGCCCATGAAATAGACCATGCCGAGGCGGCGCAGGCGGTTGAGCGAGGTGCGCACCTTCTCGTGCAGCTTCTGCCGATCGAGATCCGAACCGGTAGAGCGCTGGTTGACGAACTTGAGCAGCTTGTTCTCATCCGCCAGGCTCAGCAGTTCATCGTACAGCTCCTGATGGCTGAAAATGCCTTCGTGCGCCAGGCGCTCGGGGCTGAGATACAGGTAACACAAGATCTTGCCGACCATCATATCCAGCTCGGACAGCACCGAACGCGGGATCAGCGTGGTGGAGCGCGGGCGCAAATAGAAGAAACCTTCCGGCGCCCGAATCAGCTCGACGCTGTAACGGTTGTAAAACTCTTCCAGCTCATCCTGGAAATCCATTAAAAAGGCGTGGTTGTCCAGCTCATCGATACCGATGTGACGACCCGCGCGCAGTTGGCTGTCCAGCGCCGGGAACAGCGAGTTGGACAACGCTTTGGCCAGCTTGACTGGCATTACTTGTTCAATATTTGTCGATGACATGGGCCTGGACCTTGGCTCCGTAATCATTGATTGCCTGCCATTCCGCCGGCAACCCTGAGAAATCTGCTTCAGCCACACCGAGGCGCACTGCCTGGTCGACCACTAAACGTGCCACGTCGAAATGACGCGCACGCGGATATTGCGCCAGGTAATCGCGCATCACCGCTGCAAGGTTGAGCGGCATCTGCTGTTCCTGGTACACCTTCAACGCCTCTTCGATCATCGCCGCCAGCTGTTCGCGAATCTCGCTGAACTCTTCGAACTCCAGATCCGGCGGCAGTTCCCCGGTCACTTCCTCGCTGCGCAACGCCAGTTCTTCGTCGCGCATGTCCAGCAAACGATCGGCATTGGCATGGGTCAGCGCCCACGGGTGGTCGAAATAGGTTTGCACCGACTGGCGCAAGCGTTGGGCGAACACGCGGTTTTTATCCATATCGATAGCGGTACGGATAAATTTGTGTACGTGGCGATCGTAGCCGATCCACAGGTCGATCGCCTGCTGGCCCCAGCTGATGATGCGATCCAGCTTGCTCTGCAGATCGAACACCAGCTTGTCGACGAAGCCGAGCTCCACGTTGCCGAGGGTTGCGTCCTGGATGCGCAGCAGATTGGCCTGCAGCTTGTCGCCCGCCGCATCCAGCGTATCCTGCAGTTCGCGCAGGGTGCCTGAGGTTTCCGACAGCAGCATTTCGCAGCTGGAGATCGCCGCCCGCCAGTCTTTGCTCAGCAGCGCCGCGATGTCGTTTTTCACGCTCTGCTGCTGCTCGTCCATCACGCGTTGCGTCATGTCGATGCTGTCGAAGATTTCCGCCACCGAATATTTCAACGGCGCGAACACGTTGCGGTGCCAATGGAAATCGTCGCCGCCCTCGTCGGCGGCATCGGCGGCGCGCTTCAGTTCCTGCGCCACGATCGACAGCTGCATCGACAGACGCAGCGTGGAGAATTCGCGTTGGCGAATATAGTAATCGGTAATGCCGATACCCAGCGGCGTCAGGCGGTAAATCGCGTTACCGTCCGCCAGTTCGCTGGTAAAGCGGTTCAACAGGCGCTGGCGCACCATGTCGTTGATCGCATTGTTGGCGCGCATCGCCACCGTTTCATGCGTCTGTTCAAAACCCTTGCTGACATGGCGAAATGCATCAACCAGCTCACCTTCGCTCATCTCGCCGTCCAGCCGTTCGCCATTCAGGGTGGCGATAGCGAGCAGAAATGCGAGACGCTCCGTAGGGAGCGAAATAGAGAAATCATTTTTCCGTGCCCAGGCGACCAGTTCGGGTACTGTCTGGGAAAATTCACTCATAGTTCGTCCTTCAGGTTTGGTTTATGCGCCATGACGTGAATATAGCGCCCCAAACTCACGTACGGCTCCTGCCGGCAATAGTGCTGTTCAAGCGCCAGTAACTCTTCAAATTTTTGGGTTTGCAGCTGTCTGCTCTGCAGATAGTCGTGGAACACCCGCACGCCGGTTTTGCCGCTGATGCGCATGCCCAGCTGTTCCAGCCAGCCGTAGACCAATAGCGGATCGTGCGGATATTGCGGCGACAGCGAACGCTTGCGGCGCCGTCTGACCTCGGGATCCACCAATTGGAAGTTACCCAACACCACGTTACGCATCAAGAGACCGTTGGCGTTGAAGAACATCAGCGACAGCGCGCCGCCCGGCGTCAGACAATCGCACAACGCCTGCAGCGCCGCCACGGGTTCAGCGATCCATTCAAGCACTGCATGAAACAATATCAGATCAACCGGCTGTTCCAAATGTTGAGCGATATCCTGCGCAGAACTTTGTACGAATTGCATGTTCTGGCTCACACCTTTCTGCTCCGCCAGCTGCGCGGCGCGCTGGATCATCTCACCAGAAAGATCGCACAACAACACCTGATGTCCTAATTCTGCCAGTTGGCAAGCCATATGGCCTTCACCGCCCCCGGCATCAAGGATGCGCAGCGGCCGCTGCGGCAACTGGGCCAGCAGCCCGGTCAGATCCTGCCAAACCACCGCCTGGCGGATTTTTCCTTTCGTGGTGCCGTAAATATTACGCGCAAATTTTTCAGCAATATCGTCAAAATTACGATCCTGCATGGACAACGGCTCCGCTGATCTCAGTCTTGTCGGCGGCAAAGCGCACGCCCATTCAAACCTGCTATTTTGGCACAGACTGGCTTAGAATGTATCTTCTTGCGGCCTGTTTATGCCTGGATGCCGTTTTTTCACTCAAAAGGATCTGATTTTCGATGCTGTTCAACCTGAAAAAGTTCTTTGGCGCTCTGCTGATGCCGCTGCCGCTGTTGATGCTGCTGATGGGGCTGGCGCTGCTGCTGCTGTGGTTCACCCGCTGGCAAAAAAGCGGTAAGACGATTTTCACGCTGAGCTGGCTGTTTTTACTGCTTTTCAGCCTGCAACCGGTGGCCGACCGCCTGCTGCGGCCGATCGAAGCCGAATACCAGACATATCGCGGCAACGATGCGGTCAGCTACATCGTGGTGTTGGGCGGAGGCTATACCTACAATCCCGACTGGGCACCCAGCTCGAACCTGCTCGGCAACAGTCTGCCGCGCGTGACGGAGGGCGTGCGGCTCTATCTGGCGCACCCTGGCGCCAGGATGGTGTTTACCGGCGCGCCCGGCGGACGCATGCAGAGCAACGCCGCCACGGCAGCGCTGGTAGCGGAAAGCCTGGGCGTGCCGCGCAGCGACATAGTGATCCTGGGGGAACCGCGCGATACCGAGGAAGAAGCCGCTCAGGTAGCCAAGTTGGTCGGCGAACACCCCTTCCTTCTGGTGACTTCCGCCAACCATCTGCCGCGCGCCATGCGTTTCTTCGAGGCTAAGGGCCTGCACCCGATCCCGGCCCCGGCCAACCAATTGGCGATCGACTCGCCGCTGAATATCTGGGATCGCGCCACGCCGTCGTCCATGTTCCTCGGCCATACCGAGCGCGCCTGGTATGAAACGCTGGGCAGCCTGTGGCAACGGCTGAAAGGCGTGGATAGCGCCGGCGCCGAGTAAGGCCCCGTTCAACCGGCCAGCCAGGGCAGCAGCTGTTGCGACGCATAGTCGAACGGCTGCCGCTCCAGCTTGCCGGTATGGATCAAACGCCCTACCGCTTCCCACACCACGTACAGCCAGCGCCGCGCCAGGAAAGCGTCGGCGACCGGCGCCCGCTGCAGATAGCTGAACAACAGTTGGCTGGGCATGCCCGCTTCGCAGAGGCGGAAAAGATCGTATTCGCGCGGCGCCCACAGCACCACACCGGGATTAAGCATCGCCAACAGCTGATCGCTTTTGGGATCTTTCAACATGCTGCGCAGCGACAGGTTACCGTGCACCAGGACACAGGGATCGTCGAAACCGACGAAGAAATGGGTCAGCGCTTCGCGCGTGCGGTACAGCAAACGCCGATCTGCCATGGTCAGCTGCGGGGTAGTGAGATTGACCACCGTCGCCCACAGCACTTCGACCCGCTGTTGATACCAGCAAAACCAGTCATTCTCCTGCGTACTGTCAACGGTGCCGACGCTGCCATGGCTGTCGATGCGGTGCCAGGCCAACATCCCGTCAACGATCTGCTCCATTAACATGTTCCAGCGATCCGGCGAACGCGTTGGCGCTTCGGCCGACACGCCGCGCAGACGCTCGATCAGCAGGATTTCCGTATACGGCGCCTGGTGGGTGCATACCACGCCGTACACCGTGGGCAGGCGGATATCCCCGTCGCGCGCCAGCATCGACAGCTTGTACGCCTCCTGCTGGGCGATGCCCTGGCAGATAAAGCTTTTCGCCATCAGCGGGATGGCGTTGCCCTGGCGATCGTACAGTGAATACATGTGCGCATAAGGCTGTTCGCTCACCCGCTCCAGCCGGCTGACGGACTCACCCAGCACGATGCTCAGTTCGGCGCGTAACTGCTCCATAAGGCATTCACCTCAGGCTAATAAGGGGGGTATGCGTAACATCATCGAACGGTGAGCGGAAAAATTCTTCAACGCAGATCAACAAAACGGGGATCAATAATGGGAGGTATTGCATCGTCGGCGCGTTGCGCGCCGCGCCGACGAAATCAGGCTCAGGGTTGAATGCTGTCGCGCACGCGCTGGAGATCTTCCGGCGTATCGACCCCCACGCTCGGGACCGCTTTCGCGACCGCCACGTGGATTTTTTCACCGTACCACAGCACGCGCAGCTGTTCCAACAGCTCGATCTGCTCCAGCTGGCTCGGCGCCCAGCTGACGTAGCGACGCACGAAACCGGCGCGGTACGCATAGATGCCGATGTGGCGCAGCAGGCTGTCGCCGATGCTCTCCTTCGACGCGGCGAAACGCTCGCGATCCCAGGGAATGGTGGCGCGCGAGAAGTAGAGCGCGTAACCCTGCGCGTCCATCACGACCTTCACCGCATTGGGGTTGAATGCCTCTTCGGCGCTGTCGATCGGCACCGCCAACGTCGCCATGCCGGCCTGGCTGCCCGCCAGGTTTTCCGCCACCTGCCGCACGATAACGGGTGGGATCAGCGGCTCATCGCCCTGCACGTTAACGATGATCTGGTCGTCGGCAAAGCCGTAGTGCGCGATCACTTCCGCCAAACGCTCAGTGCCGGAATGGTGATCCGGGCTGGTCATGCACACTTCGCCGCCGGCGGCTTCTACCGCTTTGGCAACTTCAGGGTGATCGGTCGCCACGATGACGCGGCTGGCGCCGGACTCACGGGCGCGTTCCATCACGTGCACCACCATCGGCTTGCCGTGAATATCGGCCAGCGGTTTGCCCGGCAAACGGGTTGAGGCGTAGCGGGCGGGAATAATAGCGATAAAACTCATGCGTGCTTCTCGTCCAGCGACAGCGCACGCGCTTCATTTTCCAACAGCACCGGAATGCCGTCGCGCAGCGGGTAAGCCAACCCGTCCGCTTTGCACACCAGCTCCTGGTTTTCTTTATTGAAATAGAGTTTGCCGTTGCATACCGGGCAGGCAACGATTTCGAGTAAACGGTGGTCCATGCATCCTCCGCAAGGGGATAGGTCATCTGGGAAGGCTGTGAGGATAGCATAACGCCCGGCCTCAGGTTAATCATCGGCGGCGCCAAGCCGCCGATATTTCCTCATGGCGCCCGCGCAATGGCTTGAACTGCGGCGCCACACGGCGTAGAATTTTGTGATTAAAATCACAAAAAAGACCGTAATACGTGATCAAACGTCTGCATAAAATCATCGCTCTGTTCGCTAACTTCAGCCACTGAGCCCCCTTTGTAACGAGCGGCGCTTAACTTCGTTTTACCCCACCGACGGCGTCGCTCGTTATCCCACTTCCCAGCCGGCTCCCCATTCAGCGGCCAACGCCGCCGGAATGTCGCCCAGCGCAACGCGTTGCGCGCCGTGCCAATGAGCCGTGCGCGCGATGGCTTGCCGGATATCCTGCGTTCGCTGTTTGCCGAAGCGCACCTGCGGCTCCGCATGGAAACTGATGATCTCGAAGATGCCCTGGCGTCGGTGAGCCTTGGCATCAATCCGCCCCACCAGGTCGCCTCGATGCAGCACTGGCAACGTGAAGTAACCGTAGCGGCGTTTTTCTTTCGGCGTGTAACACTCCAGCCGATAGTCAAAGTTGAACAGCTCCAGCGCCCGACGACGATCCCACACCACCGGATCAAAAGGCGACAACAGGCTGGTGACCGTCGATTTGAGTTTGCCCTGCTCCGCCAGCGGCAGCAGTTCCGCCAGTGATTCATGCACATAAAACGGCCCTTCCAGCCCCTCGACCCACACCGGCGTAATCTCGCCCTGTTCCTGCAGCGCTGCCAGCAAGGCTTTTGGCGCCACGCGCTTCAGCCGATAGTAGTCCGCCAACCACTCGGCGCGGAAAATGCCCAGATAGCGGCAGGTGCGGCACAGCATCTGCCGGCGCGCCTGCTCCACGGGCAGCGCATGCCGCGCATCGTCCCAGGCCGGCAGCAGCCTTTCGGTCAGATCGTAAACCCGGTGGAAGTTGCGACGTTCGGCCACCATCAGCTTGCCGGCGGTAAACAGGATCTCCAGATGCCGTTTCTCTGGTTTCCAGTCCCACCACCCGCTGTTGCCCTTCTTCTCGGCGCTGAAATCCGCGGAGCGCACCGGCCCCTGTTGTTCGATGTGCCGCAGCAAGCTGTCCATCGCGGCCTGGTGCTGCTGCACCCAGTCGGCGGAGTATTTCCAGCCCATATCATGCGGCGCCAGCATGCGGTGGCGCAGCAGACCAAAATCTTCGATCGGCAGGAAACAGGCCTCGTGCGCCCAATACTCGAACAGCTTGCGGCCGGCGAGCGCCTGTTCAAGCCACTCCGGCTGATAGGCTCCCAAACGGCTGAACAGCACCAGATACGGGCTGCGAGCAACGACGCTAATGGTATCGATTTGTAACAGCCCCATGCGCTGGATCGCACTCACGACATCATCGGGCCGAGCCTGGCGTTTAAGCGGAGAAAGCAGCCCCTGGGCGGCAAGGTGCAGCGCGCGAGCGGCGGTAAGGGAAAGGGTCGGGGTGGTCATCCTGATATCCGTGGCGAGTAGGCAATGGCCTGATAATAGTGGATATCGCGGGATTTATCTTCGCCAGTGCTTACGGGTGGCGACACCGGCACTGGCGAGGAAGGAGGATGCGATCAGAACGCGATAACGTCTGCCGCGGACAGCCCATGCGAGCTGCGATAGATCGAGAACTCAACGTTCTGACCTTCGTTCAACGACTTATTTTTGGTGTTGGCGATAGCGTTGCGATTGACATAGATTTCGTCGCTGCCATCTACCGGTGAAATAAAACCATAGCCTTCGGCCTGATTAAACCATTTCACACGGCCCATTTTTAACACAGTATTTTTAAACATAACTTATATCCTTTTACTTGAGCATCCTTGACAACGTCATTTTTTATATTGTCTGGACGCTACCAGCCCATCCTAAAGTTTTTCGTAACAAACCTCTCGTGAGCAAAAAATTAAAAAACCCGCACTAAGGCGGGCTTGTTGAACTTAATATCTTCCGCATGACTCAGCGCTGAGCGTCACCATGGTTGTATTAAGATCTCTTTATACGCGTTCCCTGTCTTCTTACAGAGCAACTACGTTGGCGGCAGCCGGCCCGCGCGGGCTGTCCTGGATGGTGTACTCGACGCGCTGGCCTTCAGCCAGGGTCTTGAAACCGTCGGTCATGATTGCGGAGAAGTGTACGAATACATCTTTGCCGCCATCGTGCTGCTCAATGAAACCAAAACCTTTGCTTTCGTTGAACCACTTAACTTGACCCGTCTTCTTAGACATTACTTTTACCTTTAAATATATTTACAAAATCTGCCATAAGAGGCAATTGCGGCCATTTCAGAAACATTACTTATGGGAGGTACTTAGAAGGTTCGTCTTTGAAGCGGAATCGGATGATAACGTTTTTGGAGGAACTGCTTAACTCTAAACTCGAACATAAATAGGTCTGGATTACAGGCCGACTTGCATTTACTCATAAAAATGGTGAATGCACAAGGGGTTTATTGCATTAAATTCATAAATACGCCGAATTTATTTTTATCCCTCTGAATATGCATGACTTAATTTAACGCTCGCCGCGGCCGAACCATCGCATTCCCCTCCTCACCGGGGCATCATTTGTCCGTCCGTGCGCTGCAAATGAGAGCTAACGCATAAAACTCTAATATGCTTGCCACGTCTATAACAAATCCCAAATCAGATGGCTAAACTTGAGGGGAAAACAAGGCATACGGCTTTTTCGCCAGCACTTTTGCCGCTAAAAACACTATTTTTCAGATTATGCTGAATCAAGGAGCTATGCGCATGACCGCCCAGCAGTTCGTTTCACCTAATGAAATCCGCGCCAGATTCTCTCACGCGATGTCGGACATGTACCAAAAGGAGGTACCGCTGTACGGCGATCTGCTGGAACTGGTGGCGGAAACCAACCGACAGGTTCTGCGCGAAGATGCCGCACTGGCTCATCAACTGCAAATCACCGGCGAGATCGAACGCCTTGCGATGGAGCGCCACGGCGCGATCCGGGTCGGCACGGCGGACGAACTGGCCACCCTGCGCCGTCTGTTCCGGGTGATGGGCATGGCGCCGGTCGGTTACTATGATCTGTCGGTGGCGGGCGTTCCCGTGCACTCGACCGCCTTTCGCGCCGTACACGAAGACGCCCTGCAAATCAGTCCGTTCCGCGTGTTTACCTCCCTGCTGCGCCTGGAGCTGATAGAAGATCCCGCGCTGCGTGAGCTGGCTGAGCGCTTGCTGGCGCGCCGCCGCATCTTTACCGATCGCGCGTTGGAACTGATCGCGCTGCAGGAAGCGCAAGGCGGGCTGAATGAGGTGCAGGCGCAAGAATTTGTCGAACAAGCGCTGGAAACCTTCCGCTGGCACAACCAGGCGACGGTCAGCGCCGAAGAATACCGGCAGTTGCACGATCAGCATCGCCTGATCGCCGACGTGGTGGCGTTTAAAGGGCCGCATATCAATCATCTGACACCGCGCACGCTGGATATCGATCGCGTTCAGCAGGCGATGCCCGCCCGCGGCATTACGCCCAAGGCGGTCATCGAGGGCCCGCCGCGTCGCCGTCGCGCGATCCTGCTGCGCCAGACCAGCTTCAAGGCGTTGGAAGAACGCGTCGATTTCGTCGAGCATGACGGCCGCGTCGTCGCCGGTCATCATACCGCGCGCTTCGGCGAGATTGAACAGCGCGGTGTGGCGCTGACGACTAAAGGAAGAGAACTCTACGACCGCCTGCTGAAGGCCACCAACGATGCGCTGCAGGCGCCGCCGAGCGAGAAAAATGCCGAACGCTATTATCAGCTGCTGGAAGAAAACTTCCGGGCGTTTCCGGATGATTACGCCACGCTGCGCGAGCAACAGCTGGCCTGGTTCCGCTATTTCCCGACCGAATGCGGCCTGGCGGCCAAAGAATCACTGGATAAGCACAGCACCCTGGAGCAACTGATCGAGAAAGAACACGTTCGCTTCCAGCCACTGGTATATGAAGATTTTCTGCCGGTCAGCGCGGCGGGGATTTTCCAATCGAATCTGGGGGACAGCCGCCATACACAGTACAATGCGGCGTCAAGCCGGGCAGCGTTTGAACAAGCGTTGGGCAGTGAGGTGATCGACGAGCTGGCGCTGTATCAGCAAACCCAGCAGCGCTCGCTGGAAGCCTGCGCGCAAGCCTTGGGGCTTGTCACGCTGGCATCCTGAGATTACTTAGACAGCAGGGACTCGATATCCTGCAGCAGTTGCTCAGCCTGAGCGGACGGTAGCACCGCATCAACCGGTAGATACCACCAATTGGGCTGGGCAAAGGCGCGACACTTCACCGCGTCCTTCTCCGTCATCAACAGCGTTTGATCTGCATTAACCAACGCCGCCAGCTGCGCCTGCTGATATTCCTGATGATCGGCAAACGCCACTTCCTGCACGACTTCGACGTTCAACTTTTCCAACGTCGCGAAGAAACGCGGCGGATGGCCGATACCCGCCATCGCCACCACGCGCGGCAGCTCGGCCACCGGGCGACGTTCACCGCTCAGCAGGTTCACCGCATCACGCGCCTGCAGACGCATGGCAATTTCCCCGGCCTGCGCCACGCCGCCATTGGCGACACGCGCATCGACGCTGCCAAGCCGCGCAGCGCGCTCGCGCATCGGCCCGGCCGGCAACCACCAGCCGTTACCGAACCGACGCACACCGTCGATGACCACCAGCTCGAAGTCACGCTGTAAAGCGTAGTGCTGCAAGCCGTCGTCGGTGATGATCACATCCAGCGGCTGTTGTTGCAGCAGAGCCTGCACCGCCTCGGCGCGCTTGGGTGCGATCGCCACGGGTGCCCCGGTACGCTGATAAATCAGCACCGGCTCATCACCCGCCTCGCGGGTCGACGTATTCTGACCCAGCACCAGAGGATAGACCGCCGACTTGCCGCCGTAGCCGCGCGACACCACCCCAACACGGTAGCCCCGTTGCTGCAGGTGCTCCACCAGCCAGATCACCATCGGCGTTTTGCCGTTGCCGCCGGCGGTGAGATTACCCACCACCACGACCGGCACCGGCGAACGCCAACTTTTACGCAGGCCGCAGCGGTAACTGAGGCGGATCAGCCAACTGAACAGGCCATACAGCCACGAGAGCGGCAATAGCGCCAGATAAAGCAGCGAACCGCCGGACCAGATGCGCTCAATCATTATTGACCAAACTGCATGCGGTGCAGCTGCGCATAGGCGCCCTGCCGCTCAAGCAACTCGGCGTGCTCACCGCGTTCGACGATGCGGCCGTCTTCCACCACCAGGATCTCGTCCGCCTTTTCAATGGTCGACAGACGGTGCGCGATCACCAGTGAAGTTCGGTCTTTCTGCAGTTCGTCCAGCGCGGCCTGAATGGCCCGCTCGGACTCGGTATCCAGCGCAGAGGTCGCCTCATCCAGGATCAGGATCGGGCAGTCACGCAGCAGCGCGCGCGCGATGGCGATGCGCTGGCGTTGGCCGCCGGACAGCATGACGCCGTTTTCACCGATCACCGTATCCAGGCCGTTTTCCATCTTGTTGATGAAGTCCATCGCGTACGCCATTTCGGCCGCTTTTTCGATCTGCTCGCGGCTGTATTCGCTCTCACGCGCATAGGCAATATTGTTGGCGATGGTGTCGTTGAACAGGTGCACGTTTTGCGAAACCAGGGCCACCTGATTACGCAGTGAGGCCAGGGTGTATTCGCGCAGATCGTGGCCATCCATCAGAATTTCGCCTTCCTGGATATCATAGAAACGCGTCAACAGGTTGGCGATGGTCGATTTCCCCGAACCGGAACGGCCCACCAGCGCTACGGTCTTGCCTTCGGCGATGTTCAGGTTGATATCACGCAGCGCCGGCGTTTCCTTGGACGGGTAGTAGAAGGTGACATTGCGGAATTCGATATCGCCTTTCGCGCGCTTCACTTCGCGGGTGCCGGTATCTTTTTCCTGTTCCATATCCAAAATGGAGAACAGCGTCTGGCACGCCGCCATCCCGCGTTGGAACTGGGCATTGACGTTGGTCAGCGACTTCAGCGGACGCATCAGCGCAATCATCGACGAGAACACCACGGTAATGGTACCGGCGGTCAGGGTTTCCATCACGCTTGGGAAGCTGGCGGCAAACAGCACGAACGCCAGCGCCAGCGAAGCGATCAGCTGAATGATCGGATCGGAAATCGAAGACGCGGAAACCAGCTTCATGCCTTGCTGACGCATGCGGTTGCTGACCGAATTAAAGCGCTCGGTTTCCACCTGCTGGCCGCCGAAGATCAGCACTTCTTTATGGCCTTTCAGCATCTGTTCGGCGCTGGTGGTCACCTGCCCCATCGTGTTCTGCATGTTCTTGCTGATGTTGCGGAAACGCTTGGACACCAGGCGAATGGCAATGGAGACGATCGGCGCCAGCACGATCAGGATCACCGACAACTGCCAGCTGTAATAGAACATCATGATGAACAGGCCAATGATCGAAGCCCCTTCGCGCACCACGGTCACCAGCGCGCTGGAAGAGGAGGAAGCCACCTGTTCGGAATCATAGGTAATGCGCGACAACAGGGTCCCGGTGGACTGTTGATCGAAGAAGGCCACCGGCATTCTCATCATGTGGCCAAACAGGCGGCGGCGCATCTGCATCACCACCATGCCGGAAACCCAGGAAATGCAGTAGCTTGAAACAAAGCTGGTTACGCCGCGCATCAACATCAGCGCGATGACGGCCAACGGCATCCACACCAGCACGCTGCTGTCGGTTTTTCCAAACCCATCGTCCAATAGCGGTTTAAGCAGAGACAGCATCAGCGTGTCCCCCGCTGCGTTCATAATCAACGCAATGGCGGCTACAATCAGCCCGGTCTTAAAAGGAGTGATCATCGGCCAGAGTCGACGGAATGTCTGCCAGGTCGAGAGATCTTTATCATTCATCATGCAAATACCAGCATCGGAAGAAATAGCGGCCTATTTTACTCATTATCACCCTCTACGCCAAACCGCTGATGGTACCAACGGGGCATTAATTGTTCGCGAAAGCCCTTAATTTGCCAATCGTTGTCGAAAAAAAGTACCGATAACTGGCCGGAGCGCGTCGTATCGCGCCATATAATGCCATTTGCCCGGTATCTGGCGACCACTTTACGCGCCGGCAAACGCCATTTGTTGTAACGAGATGCTGACGCCAATGCCGCCTGAGGATTAACCGCGCGCAGAAACGGCGGCGTGGAAGAGGTTCGGCTGCCATGATGCCCCACCTGCAACACCGTCGCCGCCAAGCGATCGCGCCGCAATCGGAGCAGCTGCGCCTCCGCCTTTTTTTCCGCGTCGCCGGTCAGCAGCAGGCTGTGTTTCCCGTCGTCGATACGGATCACGCAAGAGTCGTCATTGCCCGGCTTTTTACTCGTTTTCGGCGGCCACAGCACTTCGAATTGCAACCCCTGCCAGCGCCAGCGCTCACCGGCGACGCAGGGCAAGTGCCCCTCCCCGCGCATCGGGCTACGTATCGTAGCCCCTGGAAACGCCCGTCGCACCGTCGGCAGGCCACCGGTATGATCGAGATGATCATGGCTGATAATAATCTGTTCCAATTCAATCCCCCGCCAGTTCAACATTGGCAAAATATGCCGTTCGGCGGCGCTGCCGCCCGGCCAACGATCGCCGGTATCGTACAGTATTCCCTTGCCGTTTCGCTCAATGACCACCGCCAAGCCGTGCCCGACATCGAGCATATCGACTCGCCAGCGGTATCCCGGCTCTTTTTCCCGCCACAGCACACAGCATATCGCTATCGTCGCCAGCCCCGGTGCATAACGCCGCCACCAATGAAAGCGCCAACAGACGACGATGAGCCACCCCGCCGCGCTGGCCAGCAGCGAGGCAGCCCCCAGATCCACCCAACCGCGTTGGAGGTAATGCAGCGGCACAAACACCCAGTACAGCGTGAAGTCCGCCAGCCACCATAGCCCGTAGCTTAACGAGGGAAAGAAGCCAAATATCACCGCCAGCAAAATCAGCGGCACCGCCACCAATGAGACAATAGGTACCGCCCACAGATTGGCGGGTAGCGAGGTCAGCGTCAGGCCCAGAAACAGCGCGGCCTGCATCGGCACCAGCAGCAGCGTCATGCCGAGCTGAATATGCAGCCAGCGCACCGGCGCCCAATACCAGGCCGACCGGAATCGCTCACCGAGCGGTGCCCATTCAAACCAAAAAATCAGGCAACCTACCGCCAGCACCGATAGCCAGAAACTGTCTGACAATACCGCCAGCGGATCGCACAGCAAAATCAGCCCGATACACCATAGCCACACCTGCCAGGAAGAACAATGAACGCCACGCAGGCGCAGCAACATCCACAATGTCATGGCCAACACGGTACGCACCGCCGGCGGCTGGGCGCCCACCAACCAGACATAGATCAGCGTCGCCACCCAGCCCGCGACCAGGGGAAAACGATAGCCAATCAGATGGGAGGGCAGAAAAAACTGCAGCGCCCGCAGCGCAGCCCAGAACAAAATGGCGACCATCGCCACATGAAGCCCTGAAATGGCCATTAAATGCGCAATGCCGGTTTTCAGCATCAGCGTGCGTAAAGGCTGTTCCAGCGCGGTTCGCTCCCCAAACGCCAGCGCCAACAATACCGCCTTGTAACGCAGCTCACCGATGTTGGTTTCCGCATGGCTGATTATGCGCTGACGCAGGCTACAATCGCCATCCAGCAAACGGGCCTGCCTGACCAGGCCCGTCAACGGCTGGCGCTGTGCGATCGCCCAACGTTGGCTGTCGAAGCCCCCTTCATTGGGCTTGCCGTGCACCGGCCGCAAGCGCAGTTTCAATTGCCAACGCTGCCCGGCGCACAGCCGCTGCTGTTCCGGGGCCCATAGTGTGGTAA
This sequence comes from Serratia sp. CY37869, assembly GCF_052168895.1. Lineage (NCBI taxonomy): Bacteria > Pseudomonadati > Pseudomonadota > Gammaproteobacteria > Enterobacterales > Yersiniaceae > Serratia > Serratia sp. CY37869. The sequence goes on along the minus strand of NZ_JBJNLU010000002.1, from coordinate 916,337 downwards.
ACATCAATGCAGGCGCCAGCCAATGGCCATCGATCCGCTCGATACGCATTAGCGTCTGCTTGCTGGCGGCCGGATTCAACGCGATGCTGCTTACCTGCACCACCGCCGTCACTTCCGGCCCGCGGCTCAAACGCTCCATTTGCCCTATCAGGCTTCCGGCATTGAAAACCGCCCACGCGAACCCCAACCCCAGGCAGGCCAAATAACGGCAGAATGGCCTGCGCGTACGCAGCAGTAAACAGACAACAAGCAAAAGCGGCCACAGCTGCCATTGCTCAGGCAACTGCGGTAAAACCAATAGCGGCAGGATGCCGCAGATAACGGCGAATATCGCCAGATCCAGCGAAATTTTGATCGCTTTTCTCCCATCGGCTCCGCCATGAGCAAAGACGCGTCACGGCAAGCAAGCAGGATCATTCAGGCGACACGTCGCCGCCAGCGGGCTTTAACGAAGATGCGCTGAACATGGCAGGATAAGAGAGATCTATGCAGGAGCCACATCGTAAATGCGGCGCAGTACGCAACTCGCTAGCATATCGCGGCGAATTGCAGGCAAAAAAAACGGCGCCTTACAGGCACCGTTTTATATTCTTTTCAAGCAACAACGCTATGAGCAGTCAGCGACTAGCCATAGATATTGGCGCGGTCACGCAACTCTTTGCCTGGTTTGAAGTGAGGAACGTACTTGCCGTCCAGCTCAACTTTGTCACCGGTTTTCGGGTTGCGACCTACACGCGGGGCACGGTAGTGAAGAGAAAAACTGCCGAATCCGCGGATCTCAATGCGTTCGCCCTCGGCCAGCGTAGCGGCCATGTGCTCAAGCATCTCTTTCACTGCATCCTCAACGGCCTTCGCCGGAATATGAGATTGCTGGCCAGCAAGTCTTTCAATAAGTTCAGACTTGGTCATAGTACCTCCAAGCTTTGCAGCTAAACTACCGTATCGGGGCGGTCAGAGACCGCCCCCCGTCATTACTCGCCTTTAGCCGCTTTGAAAGCTTCAGCCATTGCGTTAGAGAAGTTGCCTTCTTCCTGTTTGTTGTTAACAGTTGCGATGGCGTCTTTCTCGTCAGCTTCGTCCTTAGCACGTACGGACAGGCTTACAACGCGGTTCTTACGGTCAACGCCGGTGAATTTAGCTTCAACTTCGTCACCTACGTTCAGAACCAGAGTTGCATCTTCAATGCGGTCGCGAGAGGCTTCAGATGCACGCAGGTAACCTTCTACGCCGCCTGCCAATTCAACTGTAGCACCTTTGGCGTCAACTGCAGTGACTTTACCAGTAACAATAGCACCTTTCTTGTTCATAGACAGGTAGTTATTGAACGGGTCTTCAGCCAGTTGCTTCACGCCCAGGGAGATACGCTCGCGCTCTGCGTCAACTTGCAGAACAACCGCAGCGATTTCGTCGCCTTTCTTGTATTCACGTACTGCTTCTTCGCCTGCAACGTTCCAGGAGATGTCAGACAGGTGAACCAGGCCGTCGATGCCGCCGTCCAGGCCGATGAAGATACCGAAGTCAGTGATAGACTTGATTTTACCTTCAACGCGGTCGCCCTTGTTGTGGGTCTCTGCGAACTGCTGCCATGGGTTGGATTTGCACTGCTTCAGGCCCAGGGAGATACGACGACGTTCTTCATCGATGTCCAGAACCATCACTTCCACTACGTCGCCCACGTTAACAACTTTGGACGGATGGATGTTTTTGTTGGTCCAATCCATTTCAGAAACGTGTACCAGACCTTCAACGCCTTCTTCGATTTCCACGAAGCAGCCGTAATCAGTCAGGTTGGTTACACGGCCAGTCAGCTTGGTGCCTTCTGGGTAACGTTTCGCGATAGCAACCCATGGATCTTCGCCCAGCTGTTTCAGGCCCAGGGATACACGAGTACGCTCGCGGTCGAACTTCAGCACTTTAACAGTGATTTCATCGCCAACGTTGACGATTTCGCTTGGATGCTTAACGCGCTTCCAAGCCATGTCAGTGATGTGCAGCAGGCCGTCTACGCCGCCCAGATCAACGAATGCACCGTAGTCAGTGAGGTTCTTAACGATACCTTTAACTTCCATGCCTTCCTGCAGGTTTTCCAGCAGTTGATCGCGCTCAGCGCTGTTCTCGGATTCGATAACCGCACGGCGAGAAACGACAACGTTGTTGCGCTTCTGATCCAGCTTGATGACTTTGAACTCAAGCTCTTTGCCTTCCAGGTGCAGAGTGTCACGTACCGGACGCACGTCAACCAGGGAACCTGGCAGGAACGCGCGGATGCCGTTCAGCTCGACGGTGAAGCCACCCTTCACTTTGCCGTTGATAACACCGGTTACAGTCTCAGCTTCTTCGTAGGCTTTTTCCAGCGTGATCCAAGCTTCGTGACGCTTAGCTTTCTCACGGGACAGCAGGGTTTCACCGAAGCCGTCTTCAACAGCATCCAGAGCAACGTCAACTTCGTCACCAACCTGGATTTCCAGCTCGCCCTGGGCGTTTTTGAATTGCTCAGCCGGGATGGCAGACTCAGATTTCAGACCGGCGTCAACCAGTACGATATCTTTGTCGATAGCAACAACGACGCCACGAACGATGGAACCCGGGCGGGTTTCGATTTCTTTTAAGGATTCTTCAAAGAGTTGAGCGAAAGATTCAGTCATGTTGTTAATCTTCAGGGTTCTTTAGTTTAACGTCCATTTAGCGTCCCGCCGAATGGGGTTGTTTCACATACCCCGCCATTGGCTCCATGCCGACAGGGTTTAAGGTTACAGGGGTAAAATTTTACCCGATATATTGCGATACCGCTATGACAAATATGACAAAAAGCCAATAGCGCCGCCGCGCTTATTGCTGCGGCAACGCCAACACTTTCTGTGCATACGTCAACGCCTGCCGGATCACTTCTTCAATCGACATGCTGGTAGAATCCAGCACGAGGGCGTCAGAAGCGGGCACCAGAGGCGCGATAGGCCGATTACGGTCACGGTCGTCCCGTTCCTTTATCTCGGCTAAAAGACGTTCAAAGTTAACATTAAAGCCCTTTTCCTGCAACTGCAGCATGCGGCGGTGCGCGCGCTCCTCCGAGCTGGCGTCGAGGAAAATCTTGACCGGCGCGTCCGGGAACACCACCGTGCCCATGTCGCGGCCATCGGCAATCAGGCCGGGGGCCTCGCGAAACGCGCGCTGGCGGCGCAGCAGCGCCTCGCGCACGCGCGGAAACGCCGCCGCTTGCGACGCGGTGTTGCCGACGGTTTCGGTGCGGATCTCATTGCTGACGTCCTCACCTTCCAAAATCACTTGCAGCTTGCCGTCCTGGGCAACGAAGCGAACATCGAGATGTGCGGCCAGCGGAACCAGCGCTTCCTCAGAAGTGATATCCACCTGATGATGCAACGCCGCCAGCGCCAGCACGCGATAGATCGCGCCGGAATCCAGCAAACGCCAACCAAGGGACTCGGCCAACGCTTTACACAGCGTGCCTTTGCCTGCGCCACTTGGTCCATCAACGGTTATCACCGGGGCTGTAGCCGTCATTTCTCTCTCCTTCAGGTAGAAAACCTCACAGAGACACGGCGCGCTTCGACTCGAAGCCCGGGCGCTCTGTCACCTGCCCAATCAGGGGCAAATACGGTGGCGTATTATACGCTGCCCTACGGCGATCTGTTACCCTGGAACTGTCCGGTTGTTGAAAATAAGCGCACAACCGCGAAAAAGTATAGAAGAAACGCCGGTCGCCGGGGGTTAAAAACGATAAAGGCCCGCAAAGGGGCCTTAAAAGAAATGATCTGACGGTTACGCCGGCTGGCTGATGCGCGCCAGCTGTTCGAAATAGTCCGGGAAGGTTTTCGCGGTGCACTTCGGATCGAGGATCGTGACCGGGGTATCCGACAGCGCCACCAACGAGAAGCACATCGCCATGCGGTGATCGTTGTAGGTGCCGATCTCGGCGAACTGCAGCTTGGCCGGCGGCACGACGTGAATGTAGTCTTCGCCTTCGTCCACTTCCGCCCCCACTTTACGCAGCTCGGTGGCCATCGCCGCCAGACGGTCAGTTTCCTTTACCCGCCAGTTGTAGATATTGCGGATGGTGGTCGGCCCCTCGGCGAACAGCGCCGCGGTGGCGATGGTCATCGCCGCATCCGGAATGTGGTTCATGTCCATATCGATGCCGCGCAGTTCACCGCGGCTGCACTCGATAAAATCGTCGCCCCAGGTGATGCGCGCCCCCATCTTCTCCAGCACATCGGCAAACTTGGTGTCGCCCTGCACGCTTTTGCGGCCGATGCCGGTCACGCGCACGGTGCCACCTTTGATCGCCGCCGCCGCCAGGAAGTAGGACGCGGAAGAAGCGTCGCCTTCAACCAGATAGTCGCCCGGCGCGATATACGTCTGGCGCCCCTGAATATGGAACACCCGGTAATTGTCGTGGCTCGCCGATACGCCGAAGGTGCGCATCAGGTGCAGCGTGATGTCGATGTACGGCTTGGAAACCAGCTCGCCTTTGATGTGGATTTGCGTATCCTGCGGCGCCAGCGGCGCGGTCATCAGCAACGCGGTCAGGAACTGGCTGGAGACGCTGCCGTCAACGGTGACGTCGCCGCCCTGGAAGCCGCCACGCAGGCGAATCGGCGGGTAATCGGTCTGCTCGAGGTAATCAATCTGCGCCCCGCCCTGGCGCAACGCGTCCACCAGATGGCCGATCGGACGTTCTTTCATACGGGGTTCCCCGGTCAGCACCACATCACCTTCACCAAGGCACAGCGCCGCCGCCAGTGGTCGCATCGCGGTGCCGGCATTGCCGAGGAACAGTTCCAGCGGCTGGTCGGCCACCAGCGGCCCGGCCACGCCGGTCACTTCACACACGGTGCGGTCGGCGGAAAGCTGGTAGTTCACGCCCAACGCCTGCAGCGCATTCAGCATATGACGCACATCGTCGCTGTCCAGCAGGTTGGTCAGCCGGGTCGTTCCCTCCGCCAGCGCCGCCAGCAGCAGAGCGCGGTTAGAAACGCTCTTCGAGCCGGGTAAGTTGACGGTGCCATTGACCAGGGCGACCGGTTGTAAAGTCAGGGAATCCACCATGTGAACAAAACTCTCCAATTCTGATAAACGAAACGGCTCCGGAATAATGCCGGAGCCGCTTTAATGCAAAAGGACAACAGCTTGGTCAGCCCGCGCCCGGCGAGCTGACGGGATCAACCGTGACGACGCTCGAAATCGGTCATAAAGTCGGTCAGCGCCTGTACGCCGGCCAGCGGCATCGCATTGTAAATAGAAGCGCGCATACCGCCAACTACCCGGTGGCCTTTCAGCGCCTGCAGGCCGATGGCCTCGGCTTCGCTGAGGAACACCTTATCCAGCGCCGCATCGGCCAGCTGGAACGGCACGTTCATCCACGAGCGGTTGGCGATCGCCACCTGGCTGCGGTAGAAGTCGGATTTATCGATGGTCGCGTACAGCAGCTCGGCCTTGGCCTGATTGCGTTTTTGCATCTCCATCAGGCCGCCCTGCTCTTTCAGCCATTTGAATACCAGCCCGGACAGGTACCAGGCGAAGGTCGGCGGGGTGTTGAACATCGAATCGTTCTCGGCCAGCACAGTGTAATCGAGGATAGACGGCACTTCTTTGCGCGCCTTGCCCAGCAGATCGTCGCGCACGATCACCAGCGTCAGGCCGGCCGGGCCGATATTTTTCTGCGCGCCGGCGTAAATCACGCCGAAGCGGCTGACGTCGAGCGGGCGGGACAGAATGGTCGAGGAGTAATCGCCGATCACCACTTTGTCGCCGAAGTCCGGCGTTTCATCGATGGCTACGCCGTCGATGGTTTCATTTGGGCAATAATGCACGTAAGCCGCGTCGTTGCTCAGCTGCCACTCTTTCATCGGCTTGATGCCGCTCAGGCCGTCGATGCGGGTTTTCACGTCGATGACGTTCGGGGTGCAATACTTTTCCGCTTCCTTGATGGCGCTATGCGCCCAATAGCCGCCGTCGATGTAGTCGGCGGTGGCCTTGTCGCCCAGCAGGTTCAGCGGCAGCGCGGCGAATTGCGCGCGGGCGCCGCCGTGGCAAAACAGCACTTTATAGTTGGAGGGGACTTTCAGCAGATCGCGCAGATCCTGTTCCGCCTGCTCGGCAACGGCGATGAATTCTTTGCTGCGGTGACTGATCTCCATCACTGACGTTCCCAGGCCGTGCCAGTTGCACAGTTCCTGTTCCGCACGACGCAACACTTCCACCGGCAGCATCGCCGGGCCAGAGCTAAAATTATAAACCTGAGTCATTTCCCCTCACCACATTCACTGTTCGCCGCAGAAAAGCGACCTGTCGAAAAGACGCCCGAAGTTAACGCTCGCGTTAACCAACCCTTCGGTTTTATCACTCACGCCCCATGGCTGCAACGCTTATTCGCCCGCCGGCGGCAAACAGGCGCACCGGGTGATGACAGGCTCTGCGGTCGGCGCGTTTTTTTGGACGATAAAACCCTGCGACATGGGGAAATTCAGCGGGTTAACGCGGTGTTTTATGCTGTATTCAGCCGAGATGGCTGCGGGAGCCCGGACGGCCCCCGCAGGAGAGAAAACGATCAGTACTGATTGAACATTTGCTGGATCTGCTTCGCATCTTTGGTTTGCGTCAACGCCAGCTGCAGCAGAATGCGGGCCTTTTGCGGATTCAGCGTGCCGGCGGCCACGAAGCCGTACTTGGCGTCGTCCACTTCCGCATCCTCCGTGGTGGCGCCGGTCGGCACGCGCGAAGAACGCACTACCGCCACGCCGCTGTGCGCCGCCGTCGCCAGGGTGTCGAACACGGTTTTATACAGGTTGCCGTTGCCGACCCCGGCGCTGACGATGCCCTGGTACCCTTCGGCGATCAACGCCTTGACCGGCGCATCGGAGGCGTTGGCGTAGTTGTAAATGATGCCGACCTTCGGCAGTTCGTTCAGCTTGCTGACGTCGAACGGCGTCTCCCGGGTGTGCTTGCGCTGTGGCGAACGCTGATAATCGATCTTGCCGTTGTGGATATACCCGAGCGGGCCGAAGTTCGGCGACTGGAAGGTTTGCACGGCGGTGGTGCTGGTTTTGGTGACATCCCGTGCGTCCAGCACGCTGTCGTTCATCGCCACCAGCACCCCGCGGTTGGCCGATTGCGGATCCGCCGCCGTCACCACCGCGTTATACAGATTGAACGGGCCGTCGGCGCTCATCGCCGTCGCCGGCCGCATCGCCCCGACCAGCACTACCGGCTTGTCGCACTTCACCGTCAGATCGAGGAAATAGGCCGTCTCTTCCAGAGTATCGGTGCCGTGGGTGATGACGAAGCCGTCGGTTTTGCCGCAGTCGGCGTCAATTTTCTTCGCCAACGTCAGCCAGACCTGATCGTTCATGTCCTGCGAGCCGATGTTAACCACCTGCTCCCCCTGCACGTTGGCGATGTTCTTCAGCGCCGGCACCGCATCGACCAGCGCCTCGACGCCCAGTTTGCCCGCGGTATAGTTGGATTTCGTCGCCGAATCGCCGCCGCCGGCGATGGTGCCGCCGGTCGCCAGCAGGGTGATGTTGGGCAGCGCCAGCGCCGAGGCGCTGACGCCGGTCAACAAAAGGGTTAACACGCTGAGTTTCACTGATTTCATTAGATTTCTCCGTGACAGATAACTCGCTGAATTATGGCCTTTATCCTTAAAAAAACTGTGACTTTGCCGCCGCTTTAGGAATACGTGGAGCTCCAGCGTAAAACCCCGTATCATTGCGCGTTTTTAGTACGCGCAAAAAGTGAAGACAATGACGCAAACTTTTATCCCCGGTAAAGACGCCGCCCTGGAAGATTCCATCGCCCGTTTCCAGCAGAAACTGAGCGATCTCGGTTTCAACATCGAAGAAGCCTCCTGGCTGAACCCGGTGCCGCACGTATGGTCGGTGCACATTCGCGATCGCGATTGTCCGCTGTGCTTCACCAACGGCAAAGGCGCCAGCAAAAAAGCCGCGTTGGCCTCTGCGCTGGGTGAATATTTCGAGCGCCTGTCCACCAACTACTTCTTCGCCGATTTCTATCTGGGCAAGCAGATCGCCGAAGGCGACTTCGTACACTACCCGAATGAGAAATGGTTCCCGATCCCAGCGGACGATGCGCTGCCGGCCGGCATCCTCGACGAGCGTCTGCACGCCTTCTACGATCCGCAACAAGAGCTGAGCGCCAGCGATCTTGTCGATCTGCAGTCCGGCAATGCCGATCGCGGCATCTGCGCGCTGCCGTTCACCCGTCAGTCCGATCAGCAAACGGTATACATTCCGATGAACATCATCGGCAACCTGTATGTTTCCAACGGCATGTCCGCCGGCAACACCGCCAACGAAGCGCGCGTGCAGGGCCTGTCGGAAGTGTTCGAGCGCTATGTGAAAAACCGCATTATCGCCGAATCCATCAGCCTGCCGGCGATCCCGGACGAGGTGCTGAACCGCTACCCGGGCGTGGTGGAAGCCATCGCCAAGCTGGAGGAGGAAGGTTTCCCAATCCTCTCCTACGACGCCTCGCTGGGCGGCAACTACCCGGTGATCTGCGTGGTGCTGTTCAACCCGACCAACGGCACCTGCTTCGCCTCGTTCGGCGCGCACCCGGACTTCGGCGTGGCGCTGGAGCGCACGGTGACCGAACTGCTGCAGGGCCGCAGCCTGAAAGATCTCGACGTGTTCACCGCGCCGACCTTCGATGACGAAGAAGTGGCGGAACACACCAACCTGGAAACGCACTTCATCGACTCCAGCGGTCTGATCTCTTGGGATCTGTTCAAGCAGGACGCGGACTATCCGTTCGTTGACTGGAACTTCAGCGGCAGCACGCAGGAAGAGTTCGCCACCCTGATGAGCATCTTCGACAAAGAAGACGCGGAAGTGTACATCGCCGACTACGAACACCTGGGCGTCTACGCTTGCCGCATCATCGTGCCGGGCATGTCCGATATCTACCCGGCGGAAGACCTGCTGCTGGCCAACAACAGCATGGGCGCGCACCTGCGCGATACGCTGCTGGCGTTGCCGGGCAGCGAGTGGGAGCCGGAAGAATACCTGGCGCTGATCGAGCAGTTGGACGACGAAGGGCTGGACGATTTCACCCGCGTACGCGAACTGCTGGGCATTGCCAGCGGCAAAGACAACGCCTGGTATACCCTGCGCGTGGGCGAGCTGAAGTCGATGCTGGCGCTGGCGGGCGGCGATCTGGATCAGGCGCTGATTTGGACCGAATGGACGCAGGACTTCAACGCCTCGGTGCTGAGCCCGGCGCGCAGCAACTACTACCGTTGCCTGCAAACGCTGTTGCTGCTGGCGCAGGAGCCTGAGCGCGAAGCGGCGCAATACTATACCGCGTTCGTGAAAATGTACGGCCAGGAAGCGGTGGACGCGGCCTCGGCCGCCATCAGCGGTGAAGAGCGCTTCAACGGGCTGTTCGCCGTCGATGCCGATCTGAAGGCGTTGCCGGCCCATCAGGCGCTGCTGGCGGCCTACGAGAAGCTGCAGGCGGCCAAGCGCCGTCACTGGGCCAAGGCCTAATCGCCATTGGGGGTACCGCCACTTTTGGGGTACCCTCCCGGTCAAACGCCGCACTCCGCTGCGGCGTTTTCATTTTGCGGTTTATTTCAACGCATTCTGTTTTATTTTCCCGCAGGAAAATAGGCGGTTAAACGAGCATAAGAATAAATAAACCGGCGATTGTTGCCGGACGGTGAAATAATAATTAACCGATAATTAAACTTTCAGCGACGAACGGCGACAAAACGCCTAAAAATTTAACTTTGACACCCTCGGCACACCGGGTGAATTCAAAAAAAATTGCAAACATTAAAAAATTGTTTTTTGTTTAAATTCAATTAATTAGACATAAAAACCACACTAAAAACATGCCATTTTGGTGCTCTACTTCCCCGCCTTATGATCCAAATCAAATTTTCCCCTATACTGCTTTGCTAGTATCTCATTGCGTTGTTTTAACCCTTAAGAGCGAGAGTTAGTTTGAAAACTGACAGCCCATTCGATCTGATTTTACCTGCGGCAACGGCGAAAATCGCTGAAGATGCCGGCGTGTATAAAGCCACCAAACATCCGCTGAAAACGTTTTATTTGGCGATCACCGCCGGTGTCTTCATTTCCATCGCCTTCGTTTTCTACATTACGGCGACCACCGGCACCGCCGGCGTGCCTTTCGGGCTGGCGAAACTGGTCGGCGGCATCTGTTTCTCTCTCGGGTTAATGCTGGTGGTGGTGTCGGGCGCCGACCTGTTCACCTCTACCGTGCTTATCGTCATCGCCAAGGCCAGCGGCCGCATCAGCTGGGGCCAACTGGGCGCCAACTGGCTGAACGTTTATCTCGGCAACCTGGTCGGCGCGCTGTTCTTCGTGGCGCTGATCTGGTTCTCCGGCGAGTATATGGTCGCCAACGGCCAGTGGGGCCTGAATGTTCTGCAAACCGCGGACCACAAGCTGCATCACACCTTTATCGAAGCCGTCTGCCTCGGCATTCTGGCTAACCTGATGGTCTGCCTGGCGGTCTGGATGAGCTACTCCGGCCGTACCCTGACCGACAAGATGCTCGCCATGGTGCTGCCGGTCGGTATGTTTGTCGCCAGCGGCTTCGAACACAGCATCGCCAACATGTTTATGATCCCTATGGGCATCGTGGTCAAACACTTCGCCACGCCGGAGTTCTGGCAAGCCGTAGGGGCGGTACCTGAGCAATTCGCTCATCTGACAGTAAGCAACTTCATCATCGACAACCTGATTCCGGTCACCATTGGTAACATCATCGGCGGCGGTCTGCTGGTTGGGTTGACTTACTGGGTAATTTATCTGCGCGGGGGCCGCGAACAGCACTAAGCTGTGAGTTACCGCGCGCAGAGTTAGAAATCCACAATCAAAGGTAGGTGTACAATGACCGAACTTAACGAGAAATTAGCCAACGCTTGGGAAGGTTTCAGCAAGGGTGACTGGCAGAATGAAGTCAACGTTCGTGACTTCATCCAGAAAAACTACACGCCTTATGAAGGTGACGAATCCTTCCTGGCTGGCGCAACTCAAGCCACCACCACCTTGTGGGACAAGGTTATGGAAGGGATCAAACTGGAAAACCGCACTCATGCGCCGGTTGATTTCGACACCAACGTTGCTTCAACCATCGTTTCTCACGACGCGGGTTACATCGCCAAAGAGCTGGAAACCATCGTGGGTCTGCAGACCGACGCCCCTCTGAAACGCGCGCTGATCCCGTTCGGCGGCATCAAAATGGTCGAAGGTTCGTGCAAAGTGTACGGCCGCGAACTGGATCCGCAGCTGAAAAAAGTGTTCACCGAATACCGTAAAACCCACAACCAGGGCGTATTCGACGTTTACACCAAAGACATCCTGAACTGCCGTAAATCCGGCGTGCTGACCGGTCTGCCAGACGCTTACGGCCGTGGCCGCATCATCGGCGACTACCGCCGCGTGGCGCTGTACGGCATCGACTTCCTGATGGCCGACAAGCTGAACCAGTTCAAATCGCTGCAGGAAAAACTGGAAAACGGCGAAGACCTGGAAATGACCATCCAGCTGCGCGAAGAGATCGCTGAACAGCATCGCGCTCTGGCTCAGATCAAAGAGATGGCCGCCAAATACGGTTACGACATCTCCGGCCCGGCCACCAGCGCCCAAGAAGCGGTGCAGTGGACCTACTTCGGCTACCTGGCCGCGGTGAAATCCCAGAACGGCGCCGCCATGTCCTTCGGCCGCGTGTCCACCTTCCTCGACGTGTTCATCGAACGCGACATCAAGGCGGGCAAACTGACCGAAGAGCAAGCGCAGGAACTGATTGACCACCTGGTGATGAAACTGCGTATGGTGCGCTTCCTGCGTACCCCTGAGTACGATGAACTGTTCTCCGGCGACCCAATCTGGGCGACTGAATCCCTGGCCGGTATGGGCGTCGACGGCCGTACCCTGGTCACCAAAAACAGCTTCCGCTTCCTGAACACCCTGTACACCATGGGGCCGTCTCCGGAGCCGAACATGACCATCCTGTGGTCTGAGAAGCTGCCGCTGAACTTCAAGAAATTCGCGGCGAAAGTGTCCATCGACACCTCTTCCGTACAGTACGAAAACGACGACCTGATGCGTCCTGACTTCAACAACGATGACTACGCCATCGCCTGTTGCGTCAGCCCGATGATCGTCGGTAAGCAAATGCAGTTCTTCGGCGCCCGCGCCAACCTGGCGAAAACCATGCTGTACGCCATCAACGGCGGCGTTGACGAGAAACTGAAAATGCAGGTCGGCCCGAAAGAAGCGCCGATGATGGACGAAGTGCTGGACTATGACAAAGTCATGGCCCGCATGGACCACTTTATGGATTGGCTGGCCAAGCAGTACGTGACCGCGCTGAACATCATTCACTACATGCACGACAAGTACAGCTACGAAGCTGCGCTGATGGCGCTGCATGACCGTGACGTTTATCGCACCATGGCTTGCGGCATCGCCGGTCTGTCCGTTGCGGCCGACTCCCTGTCCGCCATCAAGTACGCGAAAGTCACCACCATTCGCGACGAAGACGGCCTGGCTATCGACTTTAAAGTGGAAGGCGAGTATCCACAGTTCGGTAACAACGACGCCCGCGTCGATGACATCGCCTGCGACCTGGTGGAACGTTTCATGAAGAAAATTCAGAAACTGCGCACCTACCGCAACGCGGTACCGACTCAGTCCGTACTGACCATCACCTCCAACGTGGTGTACGGTAAGAAAACCGGTAACACCCCGGATGGCCGCCGCGCAGGCGCACCGTTCGGCCCAGGTGCCAACCCGATGCACGGCCGTGACCAGAAAGGTGCAGTCGCCTCCCTGACCTCGGTAGCCAAACTGCCGTTTGCCTACGCGAAAGACGGGATCTCCTACACCTTCTCCATCGTGCCTAACGCGCTGGGTAAAGACGACGACGTGCGTAAAGCCAACCTGGCGGGCCTGATGGATGGTTACTTCCACCATGAAGCCTCCATCGAGGGCGGCCAGCATCTGAACGTCAACGTAATGAACCGCGAAATGCTGCTGGACGCGATGGAAAATCCTGAGAAATACCCTCAGCTGACCATCCGCGTCTCCGGTTACGCCGTGCGCTTCAACTCGCTGACCAAAGAGCAACAGCAGGACGTCATTACTCGTACCTTCACTCAAACGATGTAATAACGCCGACCGGGCGGGAAACCGCCCTGTGCCAACGTCAGGGCCGGTTCTGCCGGCCCTTTTCTCCCACCGCTCTCCCCTGACTCTGTACGAGTCTGTTTTGCCGGACATCTATACTGAAATGGATAGCCGGCAAAACAGTTATCCGGCAACTGACCGGCCGACAGGCATCATTACCCCCGGTGGCGGATCCCCGCCGCTGCATCGCAGATACCTGGCCGGCGGCCACGCGCCTATTTTTAGACTGCGTTTGACAGTCCATATTGGAGAAAACCCCGCAATGTCAGTAACTGGTCGCATCCACTCCTTCGAATCCTGCGGCACCGTCGATGGGCCCGGGATCCGCTTTATCGTCTTCTTCCAGGGCTGCCTGATGCGCTGCCTCTATTGCCATAACCGTGACACCTGGGACACCCACGGCGGCAAAGAAGTGACCGTCGAAGAGCTGATGAAAGACGCGGTGGCCTACCGCCACTTCATGAACGCTTCCGGCGGTGGCGTGACCGCGTCCGGCGGCGAGGCGATCCTGCAGGCTGAATTCGTGCGCGACTGGTTCCGCGCCTGTCATGCCGAAGGCATCAACACCTGCCTGGACACCAATGGCTTCGTGCGCCGCTACGATCCGGTGATCGACGAATTGCTGGACACCACCGATCTGGTGATGCTGGATCTGAAACAGATGAACGACGAGATCCACCAGAATCTGGTCGGCGTCTCCAACCACCGCACGCTGGAATTCGCCCGCTATCTGGCGAAACGCAACCAGCGCACCTGGATCCGTTACGTGGTGGTGCCGGGCTGGTCAGACGACGATAAATCGGCGCACCTGCTGGGCGAGTTCACCAAAGACATGACCAACATCGAGAAAATCGAGCTGCTGCCTTACCACGAGCTGGGCAAGCACAAATGGATAGCGATGGGGGAAGAGTACAAACTGGACGGCGTACATCCGCCGAAGGCCGAGACCATGGATCGCGTCAAAGGCATCCTGGAAAGCTACGGCCACAAAGTGATTTACTGACTGACGCAGCGCCAAAGAAAAAACCGGCTCATGGCCGGTTTTTTTTTATGCTCAGGCGGCGGCGAACGGCGTGTGATGGCGATCCGGCTTCTGCTTTTTCAGCAGCATCAGCAGGTAAACCAACGCCACGGCGGCTATCATCACGAACAGCACGCGGTCGGAATAGTTCTGCATCAGCAGCGCCGTCATCGATGGGCCCAGCAAGCTGCCGATGGTATAACTCATCAGCAGCGCCTGGTTCATCGCCACCAGTTCGTGCGGCATTGCCTTCTCACAGGCCCAGGACATCGCCACCGGATACAGGGTAAAGCCGGCGCAGCCGAGGATGAACAGTGAAGGCGCCATGGCGTAGTTGCCGAGCATCGCCACGCTGGCGAGGATCACCACAAACACCTGAATGCGCAGCACCAGCAGGCGCCCGTAACGATCGGCCAGGCGCCCGACAGGCCATTGGCCGACGATGCCGGAGCTGACCAACAGCGCCATCCAGTAGCCGACGTTAGCGTCGCTCATGCCCTGATGAGAGAGATACAGCGGCATCAGGCCATACAGCGAGCCGAGCACGATGCCGGAGATGATGCAGCCGTTGATGCCCAGGCGCGCGCTGCGGCGTCTCAACATTGTCCATACCGCCGCCTGCTGCGGCTCGTCTTCATGGCGGTTGACCCGCGCAAACAGCATCGGCAGCATGGCGCTGATCACGATCGCGGTCACCCACGGCACCACGTGCAGCAATTCGGTCGAGGTCATGCTCAACAGTAACTGGCCGGTCACCGTACCGAGGTAATAGACAATCATATAGGCCGCCAGCAGCTGGCCACGGTTGCTCAAATTGCCGCTGCGCAAAAGCGCGCTCTCCACGATCACCCAGATCCAGGCACACCCGACGCCGGCGAAGAAGCGCCAGCCCAGCCAGCTCCAGAAATCGATCGACAGCACCATGCCGGCGGTCGCGGCGGCGAACAGCAAACAAGAGAGATGATAGCTGCGGGTGAAGCCAACGCGCTGGATCAGTTTGCCCGCTACCAACGTGCCCAACAGGTTGCCGCTGAAATAAGAGGAGCTGACCATACCCACTTGCCAGGTCGACAGCTGAGCATGGGTTAACCAAAGCGGCACTAACGTATTCAAAACGGCAATGGATACCGTGAGCAGCAAGAGGCCGCAGAGCAATAAGAGCACCGGGCGGGAGTAAGCGGACATAGTGAAATTGTGACCGAACGCGCAATGAGAGTGCGCGCATCATGCCACTGGCGATAAAAAAGTCAATCGCCTCTTATCATTCCAGCGCACGATTTGTTTCCGGCTAAGCGGCTGAAAAAGCGCTATGCTCAGCGCAGAGCGGATTTAACGACGGAGAAGCGAGATGATTCAGGCAAATAATGCGGCGGTCGAGACCTTGCTGGCAGACATCGGCAGCACGCACGGTGAGCTGCTGGAGATCGTACAACAGGTGCGTCGGGTCGCCACGGCGAGCGGCAGTGGCATCACCGAATCGGTCAAATACGGCGGCATCATGTTCTCGCATACTCAATTTTTCTGCGGCGTTTTCGCCTACCGCAATCACGTCACGGTGGAATTCGGCCAAGGGCACCGACTGGAAGATCGCTATCAGCAACTTGAAGGCAACGGCCAATATCGGCGGCACATCAAGCTCCACACGCCCGCCGAAGTGAAAAGCAAGCACCTGGCGGACTACATTAAACAGGCCTACGCGCTGGCGACAGACTGAATTTCCAACATAAAAAAAAGCGCCCGCAGGCGCTTTTTTCAAATGCTTTGCCGTTTAACCGATGTATTCCAGGCCGCCCATATAAGGACGCAGCACTTCAGGCACCTGAATGCGACCGTCGGCCTGCTGGTAGTTTTCCAGCACCGCTACCAGTGTACGGCCGACCGCCAGGCCGGAGCCGTTCAGCGTGTGGACCAGACGCGGCTTCTTGTCGGCCTTGCTGCGGCAGCGAGCCTGCATGCGGCGCGCCTGGAAGTCCCACATGTTGGAGCAGGACGAGATCTCGCGGTAGGTGTTCTGCGCCGGCAGCCACACTTCCAGATCGTAGGTCTTGCAGGCGCCGAAGCCCATGTCGCCGGTGCACAGCAGCACCTTGCGGTAAGGCAGGTTCAGCAGCTGCAGCACTTTCTCCGCATGTCCGGTCAGCTCTTCCAGGGCATCCATCGAATCTTCCGGACGGACTATCTGCACCATTTCGACCTTGTCGAACTGGTGCATACGGATCAAACCGCGGGTGTCACGGCCGTAAGAACCGGCTTCCGCACGGAAGCATGGCGTGTGTGCAGTCATCTTCAGCGGCAGAGTTTCCTCTTCCACGATCTCGTCGCGCACCAGGTTGGTCAGCGGCACTTCCGCCGTTGGGATCAGCGCGTAGTTGCTGCTGTCGGCTTCTTCTTCCAGCGGGCGGGTATGGAACAGGTCTTCGCCGAACTTCGGCAGTTGGCCGGTGCCGTACAGCGTGGCGTGGTTGACCAGGTAAGGCACGTAGGCCTCCAGGTAGCCGTGCTGTTCGGTGTGCAGATCCAGCATGAACTGGGACAGCGCGCGGTGCATGCGGGCGATTTGCCCTTTCATCACCACGAAGCGCGAACCGGTCAGCTTAACCGCGGCGGCAAAATCCAGCCCGCCGGCCATTTCGCCCAGATCGACATGATCGCGCACCGCGAAGTCGTATTGGCGCGGTTCACCCCAGCGGGTGACTTCCAGGTTTTCGCTGTCGTCTTTACCGTCCGGCACGGCGTCGTCCGGCAGGTTAGGCAGCGTCAGGGCATAATCGCGGATCTCGCTCTGCAGCGCATCCAGTTCCGCCTTGGCGGCATCCAGCTTGTCACCCAGCTCGTTCACTTCGCGACGCAGCGGCTCGATGTCTTCCCCACGCGCTTTGGCCGCGCCGATGGATTTCGATCGGGAGTTGCGTTCCGCTTGCAGCGTTTCAGTTTCTACCTGCAGAACTTTGCGGCGTTCTTCCTGCGAACGCAGCAGATCCAGATCGAGTTTAAAGCCTCGGCGAGCCAGTTTGACGGCGACTGCGTCTAGCTCATTACGCAGCAGATTGGGATCGAGCATGCTAATCCTGTGCTTGTTGTTATTGAAAGAAGTGTTGTTGTTCTATGCGGCTGATTTATAGCCGCATAAAAGAAGAGTGATACCCGCTAACCTTACCGCAACGGCCACGCTAGCGGTAGCGTTTTGTCGGGCTATTTTGATCCTGCTCAGCCAGCCATGCCAACTTTTCGCCGATTTTCCCTTCCAGCCCGCGCGAGGTCGGTTGATAGTAGCGCGTGTTGGCCATTTCGGGCGGGAAGTAGTTCTCGCCGGCGGCGTAGGCGTTGGGTTCGTCGTGAGCGTAACGGTATTCCGCCCCCAGCCCCATTTCCTTCATCAGCTTGGTCGGCGCGTTGCGCAAATGCTCCGGCACGTCATAATCGGCCTGCTCTTTGGCGTCGCGCATGGCGGCCTTGAACGCGGTGTAAACCGCGTTGCTTTTCGGCGCGCAGGCCAGGTAAACAATCGCCTGCGCAATGGCGCGCTCGCCCTCCGCCGGCCCCACGCGGGTGAAACAATCCCAGGCGGCGATCGCCACCTGCATGCCGCGCGGATCGGCGTTGCCCACGTCTTCAGAGGCAATCGCCAACAGACGGCGCGCCACATAGAGCGGATCGCCGCCGGCGGTAATGATGCGCGCATACCAGTACAGCGCGGCGTCCGGCGCCGAACCACGCACCGATTTATGCAGCGCGGAAATCAGGTCGTAATAACGGTCGCCCTTGTTGTCGAAGCGCGCGCTGCGCTCGCCCGACACCTCCTTCAGCAGCTCCGGCGTCAGCACCCGTACGCCTTTGGGGTCGAGTTCCGCCATGTCCGCCATCATTTCCAGGCTGTTCAGCGCCCGGCGCGCATCGCCCCCCACCAGCTCCGACAGCAGGCGGCGCGTTTCCGCCGGCAGCTCGACGTTCTGGCCGCCAAAACCGCGCGCCTTGTCGTTCATCGCCTGATCCAGCACCTGGCCGATGTCTTCGGCGGTCAGCGCCTTCAACAAATAGACGCGGGCGCGCGACAGCAGCGCCGAGTTCAGTTCGAACGAAGGGTTTTCGGTAGTGGCGCCGATAAAGGTGATAGTGCCGTCTTCAATGTGCGGCAGGAAGGCGTCCTGCTGACTTTTGTTGAAGCGGTGCACTTCATCGACGAACAGAATAGTGCGACGGCCGGCGTCGCGGTTTTGCCGCGCCCGCTCGATCGCCTCGCGGATCTCCTTGATCCCGGAGGTCACGGCGGAGATCCGTTCGACGTCCGCCTGACCGTAACGGCCGATCAGCTCTGCCAGCGTCGTCTTCCCTGTGCCCGGCGGCCCCCATAAAATCATCGAGTGCAGCTGCCCGGCCTCGATGGCGCGCGGCAGCGGCTTGCCGGCGGCCAGCAGGTGCTGCTGGCCGATATACTGCGCCAGCGTGGTCGGCCGCATACGCGCGGCCAACGGCTGGAACTCGTTCTGGGAAAAATCGAGCGACAGATTATTACTCACTTGCACCTCACTGGCGCTGGTCGTCCAGCGTCACCCCCTTCGGCGGGGTAAATTTGAATTTGGCCGGATCGGCGGTGACGTTCTGCTGGCTTTTCAGCGTATAAGCGCTGCGCTGGCCGTCCTGCTCCACCGCGGCGAAGCTGCGGATGGTGCCGCTGTTGGTCACGCTGATGGCGAACTGCTTCAGGTTGCCGCTGGCGGATTTCGGCGTCAGCTCGAAATCATCGCCCTTTTGCTTCACATTGTACTGCTTCCAGTCGCTGGCATTGTTGCGGGTGATCAGCATAAACGGCGTATTGCCGGTGGCGTTCTTCAGCCAGGTCGCCGTCACCTGCTCAACGAACGGGTTATAGAACCACAGGGTTTGGCCATCGGAGACCAGCACGCTCTCATCGGGTGACGTCATGTGCCAGTTGAACAGGTTCGGCCGCTTCACCCATAGCTCGCCTTCACCCTGTTGCACCGCGGCGCCGTCGGCGCTGGTCACGGTTTGCGAGAAGCTGGCGTGGAAACTGTTCACCTTCGCCAGGCGACTTTGCAGATCCTGTGCGGCGTCGGCCAGCACGGAGGTAGAAGCGAATCCCGAAAGCAGACAGCAGGCAACTAACAGTTTTTTCATTATTCCAGATACCTTATGAAATGCGTTAACCGCAAGGCGGCGCCGTGCGGGTCAAATCAACCCTTTACCCCGTTACTTTACCCGAAGCCGGTGAACGGCCGGTAGGCCAATGTTCCGAGAAGAAACGGGTTTACGCTTCTTTGCACAAGGGCCGCTTAAGCGGCCCTTTCTTATTGAGTTGCAATGGCTAAACGACCATCAATCGTGCCGCGGCGGCGCCAGCACCTCGCGGTTGCCGTTGTGCCCCTGCTCGCTGACGATGCCCTGCGCTTCCATCTGTTCGATGATGCGCGCGGCGCGGTTATAGCCGATGCGGAACTGGCGCTGTACGCCGGAGATGGAGGCGCGGCGTTTATCCACCACGAAATCCACCGCCTGATCAAACAGCGGATCCAGCTCTTCGTCACCGTCCATACCGCCGCCGGCACCGCCCTCGCCGTCTTCACCGCCGCTGAGAATGCCCTCTTTATATTGGGGCCGCTCGCGCGCTTTCCAATCCTTGACCACCGCGTGCACTTCCTGATCGCGCACGAATGCACCATGTACGCGCACCGGGATCGAGGAGTTCGGCGCCAGATAAAGCATATCACCCATGCCCAGCAAGGACTCGGCGCCCCCCTGATCGAGGATGGTGCGGGAGTCGATCTTGCTCGACACGGTAAAGGCGATACGCGTCGGGATGTTGGCCTTGATCAGGCCGGTGATCACATCCACCGACGGACGCTGGGTCGCCAGCACCAGGTGGATGCCCGCCGCACGCGCTTTTTGCGCCAGACGGGCGATCAGCTCTTCGACCTTCTTGCCGACCGTCATGATCAGATCGGCGAATTCGTCGACCATCACCACGATGTACGGCTCTTTCTCCAGCACCGGCGGCGTGATGTCCATGCTGTCGGTCGGTTTCCAGAACGGATCCGGGATCGGACGCCCCATCGCTTCGGCCTGATCGACGCGTTCGTTGTAGCCGGCCAGGTTACGCACGCCCAGAGCTGACATCAGCTTATAGCGGCGTTCCATTTCGCCCACGCACCAGCGCAGCGCATTGGCGGCGTCTTTCATGTCGGTGACCACGTCGGTCAACAGGTGCGGAATGCCTTCGTAAACCGACAGTTCCAGCATTTTCGGGTCAATCATGATAAAGCGCACTTCTTTCGGCGTGGCCTTATACAGGATGCTCAGGATCATGGCGTTGACCCCGACCGATTTACCGGAGCCGGTGGTACCGGCGACCAGCAAGTGCGGCATTTTGCCCAGATCGGCCACCACCGGCTCGCCGGAGATGTCTTTACCCAATACGATGGACAGCGGCGACGGGTTGTCGCGGAAGGCCGGGCAATCCAGCACCTCGCGCAGGTATACCGTTTGCCGCTTGGCGTTCGGCAGCTCCAGACCGACATAAGGCTTACCGGGGATCACTTCCACCACGCGCACCGCCGAAGTCGACAGCGAGCGCGCCAGATCGCGCGACAGGTTGGAAATGCGCGCCGCTTTAACGCCCGGCGCCAGATCCAGCTCGAAGCGGGTGATGACCGGCCCCGGCAGGATGTCCACCACGTCGGCTTTCACGCGATAATCGGCCAGGCTGGCCTCCACCAGGCGCGCTTTCTGTTCCAGCGCGAAGGAATCGACCGGCTCCACTTCTTTCGGCGCTTCGGTCAGCAGATCCAGCGTCGGCAGAGGCGTGGTCGGTTTCTGCAGCGGCTGATCGTTGCGCATCAGGAACGGGTGAATCAAGCTGTCCATCGCCGGATGCTGCTCGGCCTGAGGTTGCTGAGGCTGCTGCACCTGCGGCTGTTGCTGCGGCTGCTGATGCTGATATTGCTGCTGCGACGGCTGCTGATACGGTTGTTGCTGCGGCTGCTGGTATTGTTGAGGCTGAGGGTGCGATTGCTGAGGTTGAGCAGCCGGCGCCGCAGGCTCAAACTGGCCGAACGGCACGTCGTCCTCTTGTTCGCTTTCCAGTTCAATGCGCTCTTCAAGCTGCGGCGACAGCGTGAACATCGGCTCGCTCGGACCATCGTCCACCAGATCCGCCATCGGCGAGAAGCTGAAAGCATTGCGGGTATCGACCGGACTGGCGGCCGGCGCCTGCGGGGCCGGTTCTTGCTGGCCGTAGCGTGCCTGCTGCTGCTCGGCGAATGCCTGACGCAGCGCGGCCTCTTGCCGCGCCGCTTCGTCGTCCTGCTGGTCTTCGCCGTAACGCTGGCTCTGTTGCTCGGCGAACGCTTTGCTCAGCTCAGCCTCCTGCTGAGCCTGTTCATCATCCTGCTCCGACGCGTAGCTTTCGCCGTAGCGCTGGCTTTGCTGCTCGGCGAACGCCTGGCGCAGCGCGGCTTCTTGCAGCGCCTCTTCTTCCTGCGGGTTCGCCGCCGTCAGCTGTTGAGGCTCCGCCTCTGTCTGGCGCTGTTCCTGTTCGGCCGCACGCTGCGAAGGCAGCTTGATGCCGTAGGAAGCCAGCTCACGACGGGTCGGGATGCGCACCGGGTTCGGCCGCGGCAGCTCAGGGCCGATGCCCTGCTTAACCTGCGGATTGCCGTCGCTGGTCGCCGTGAAGGCCGGCATAAAGGTCGCCGCCGCAACGCCCGCAGCAGCGGCTGCCGCCGTATCCGGCTGCGGTTTGGCGCCGGTGGCGCTGAAACCGCTCGAACTGCCGATGTCAACGCTGTCACGCTGTGCGGCGGTAAAATCAAAGGGAGAACGCGCCGGCGGCTGCGGCGCGGCCGGCTCTTGCCAGTTGCCAAGGCGCGGCTCATCGTCATCCTGATAAGGATCGACAGGACGCGTCGCCTTAGGCGCAGGCGTTTCTTCCGGGATCTCGAAGGAATACAGCGGCGGCGTAGCGTCTTGCGCCGGCGCACTTACCGGGTGCTGATTGACCGAGGCCGGCGCGGCCGGCGCCACCGTTACCGACGGCGCCTGAGCGGCGATCGGTGCAGCGACGGGCTCGTGGATCTCTGCCTTCACCGTCGGTGCAGGCGAAGCCACCGGCGCGCTGGGTGCGGCTTCTGCTTCAAGCTCACCATCGTCGGCGCGCAGGCCGCTGAGCAACGGATCGGTGGCGTCTTCCGCCGCCGCTTTGGCGCTTTCGGTAACCGAAGGCGCGGAGAACAGCACGTCGTCATCGGCGGCCGCTGCTCCGGCGGCGGTCGCGGCAACCGCTGCGGCGGCACCCTTCCCTGCCTGCTCAGGCTCGTCGTCAACGTAACGCTCGTCATCTTCGAAATAGCGCTCTTCGCGGCGTGAGCGATTGGTCATCACCGTCGCAACGCCCAACACCGCCCCGCCGATCTTCTCGGCGATCACCAGCCAGGACCAGCCGGTAAACAGCGTCAACCCCGCCGCCCATACGCACAGCAGCGCCAGCGTAGCGCCGATGCCGTTGAACCACGGCAACATGGCGTTGCTCAGCAGGCTGCCGATCACGCCGCCGGAGGCGAAGTAATAGAGATCGTCAACGTTCAGCGCCGCCAACCCACAGGAGGTGAGCACTAACGCCAGGGTGCCGATCAGGCGCAGGGAAAGCGCGAAATAGTCGATGTAGTCTCTGTTGCTGCGTTGGCGATAAGCCGCCCAGCACAGGACCAGCATGATCGGCGGTATCGCGTAGGCGAGCACCCCGAAGGTGAAGAACAGCGTATCGGCCAACCAGGCCCCGACACCGCCGCCCAGATTGTGAATCGGCTCATGCCACGCGGTCTGCGACCAGCTTGGGTCAGACGGGTTGAAACTGACCAGCGCAGCCATGAGGTAAACGGCAAAAATCGCTACCACGATAAGCACAGCTTCCAGCAAACGCCGGCCACTGCTGAGTCTTTTCAGGGTAACTTCTTTATCTTCTGTATATTCCTGGCTCAAGAAAGGCTCTCCAGGTTCCTGTTAGCTGACATAGCAACAGCGCCGAGAAACTGCCCCGGCGCCGAAACTGTATGAATAAACAGGAGTGTAACCAATTTAATCAGGTTTTGCACCTGCACCTTACCGTGTTTTGATAACCAGACGGTTACTCTGTTTCACTTCTTCCATCACTACGTAGGTACGGGTGTCGTTAACCCCCGGCAAACGCAGCAAGGTTTCGCCCAGCAATTTGCGGTAAGCCGACATGTCCGGTACGCGGGTTTTCAACAGGTAGTCGAAATCGCCGGAAACCAGATGACACTCCTGAATCTCTTCAAGCTTCTGCACTGCCGAGTTGAATTGCTCAAACACATCCGGCGCGCCGCGGTTCAACGTGATCTCCACGAAAACCAGCAGGGACGCATCCAGATAATGCGGGTTCAGCAATGCGGTATAGCCATGAATGAAACCCTGGCGCTCGAGACGGCGCACGCGTTCCAAACATGGTGTCGGGGATAACCCCACGCGCTTCGAAAGCTCGACGTTCGAAATACGCCCATCCTTCTGCAGCTCATTCAGGATGTTGCGGTCGATACGGTCAAGATCTTTACCCGGGCGTTTCTTGTTGTCTGCCATTATTATTGTCTCTCTTATTTTCTTCCGTGCACTTGCCACACCCTAGCCAACGTCAATGTGTAAGGGTTCGTTCCAAGCGAAGACCCGATGCCTGTCATGTGCTTCTTCACTACCATCATTCCACGCCGCGCAGCCTGTCTGTCCAACTCCGCGCAGCGCCGGCAACGATGTTTCGGTCGAGAAAAAATCAGCAAACGCTTGCGCGCCCTGCTCCGCACTCCCGCTGCGTATCGTCGCCTTGCGGCGCAAATACGTACGATTTGCTGGTGTTACGGGGATAATTTCTTCTTCCTATGATGTTTTCGCAAATGCGCAGCGGATTGTCAAAGTAAAAGAAGCAAAATCAGAACAACGTACCGTCATGAAAAGTCTGCATCCCATTTTTGATTATGAATCGCTGGCTGATAAACCCCGGTCGGGAGCGGCGGAAGCCGCAGAGTGCGCCGTTTTTGCACGGTTGGCGATTCGCTGGCCGAATGCGGCTTTGATAAGTTAAATTTCTGCGTTCGACGACCGATTTACCGACAACGGATGCATTAATAGGCGACAACTATCATACAAATCGTTAACAACGTCGCCCGGCGCTTTTTTTACTGCGCCATTTTCCCTACAATCGGCTTCATTGTCCGCCATTGTGGAATAAAGAGGTTATTCATGGGCACGGCTAAACATAGCAAATTACTGATTCTGGGTTCCGGCCCGGCCGGT
The DNA here is from genome assembly GCF_052168895.1 of Serratia sp. CY37869. Taxonomy (NCBI): domain Bacteria; kingdom Pseudomonadati; phylum Pseudomonadota; class Gammaproteobacteria; order Enterobacterales; family Yersiniaceae; genus Serratia; species Serratia sp. CY37869. The sequence goes on along the minus strand of NZ_JBJNLU010000002.1, from coordinate 891,803 downwards.
TACACCGCCGCCGTCTACGCGGCGCGCGCCAACCTGAACCCGGTGCTGATCACCGGTCTGGAACAAGGCGGCCAGCTGACCACCACCACCGAAGTGGAAAACTGGCCCGGCGACGCCGAAGGCCTGACCGGCCCGGCGTTGATGGAGCGCATGCGCGAGCACGCGGAGAAGTTCCAGACTGAAATCGTCTTCGACCACATCAACAGCGTCGATCTGCAGCAGCGTCCGTTCCGCCTGTTCGGCGACAGCGGTGAATACAGCTGCGACGCGCTGATCATCGCGACCGGCGCCTCCGCCCGCTATCTTGGCCTGCCTTCCGAAGACGCGTTCAAGGGCAAAGGCGTTTCCGCCTGCGCAACCTGCGACGGTTTCTTCTACCGCAACCAGAAAGTCGCGGTGGTCGGCGGCGGCAATACCGCCGTTGAAGAAGCGCTGTACCTGTCAAACATCGCCGCCGAGGTTCACCTGATCCACCGTCGCGACAGCTTCCGTTCGGAGAAAATCCTGATCGACCGGCTGATGGAAAAAGTGAAGAGCGGCAACATCGTGCTGCACACCGACCATACGCTGGACGAAGTGCTGGGCGATGAAATGGGCGTGACCGGCGTGCGTATCCGCAGCACCAAAGCGGAAAACGAAACCCGTGAGCTGGAACTGGCCGGCGTGTTCATCGCCATCGGCCACAGCCCGAACACCGGCATCTTCGGCGGTCAGCTGGAGCTGGAAAACGGCTACATCAAGGTGCAGTCCGGCATTCACGGCAATGCGACCCAAACCACTATCCCCGGCGTCTTCGCCGCGGGCGACGTGATGGATCACATCTACCGTCAGGCGATCACCTCCGCCGGCACCGGCTGCATGGCGGCGCTGGACGCAGAGCGTTATCTGGACGGCATCGCCGGCGCAGAAGTCTGCTAAGACGTTTTCATCATCGGCAAAAAGCGGCTCTCGAGCCGCTTTTTTTGTTTCTGGGCTCAGCAATCTCTCTCTCCCATCTGTTATAGCCATATTTGCCCGCTTTATTCTTTTCAGTCTGCTGGGTCACGAGGTAACATGAGGCCTCGCTTGTTTGTCGCCGATTGCGCCAAACACTATTATTTAACAGTACGTTAACCCAGCCCGTAACAAACGGGCGCCGGCGACGCAGACGCATATCTGATGAAAAAAACCAGACAGCAACAGTTAACCCGTTGGCTTAAAACCCAGAGTTCGTTAGCGCAGCGTTGGCTGCGCCTTTCCATGCTGTTGGGGTTGTTCAGCGGCCTGCTGATCGTGGCGCAGGCGTGGCTGCTGGCCAGCCTGCTGCACGCCCTGATCATCGAACACACCCCGCGTGAGCAACTGATCCCTTCGTTTATCTGGTTGGCCGTCGCGTTCGCGCTGCGGGCGCTGCTGAGCTGGCTGCGGGAACGGGTCGGTTTTCTGTGTGGGCAGGTGATCCGCCAGCGCATGCGCCGGCAGGTGCTGGATAAGCTGCAGCAGCTCGGGCCGGCCTGGATCCAGGGCAAACCGGCGGGCAGTTGGGCCAGCATCATCGTCGAGCAGATCGAGGATATGCAGGATTATTACTCGCGCTATCTGCCGCAGATGTATCTGGCGGTGTTTATCCCACTGCTGATCTTGATCGCCGTCTTCCCGATCAACTGGGCCGCCGGTTTGATTCTGTTGGCGACCGCGCCGCTCATCCCGCTGTTTATGGCGCTGGTGGGCATGGGGGCCGCCGACGCCAACCGCCGCAACTTTGTGGCGCTGGCGCGATTGAGCGGTAACTTCCTCGACCGCCTGCGCGGCCTGGACACCCTGCGGCTATTCGACCGCGCGCAGGCCGAAACCGCGCAGATCGCCAAATCCTCCGAAGACTTCCGCAGCCGCACCATGGAAGTGCTGCGCATGGCCTTCCTCTCCTCCGGCGTGCTGGAGTTCTTCGCGTCGATCTCCATCGCCGTAGTGGCGGTGTATTTCGGCTTTTCTTACCTCGGCGAACTCAACTTCGGCAGCTATGGCCTCGGCGTAACGCTGTTTTCCGGTTTTCTGGTGCTGATTCTGGCGCCGGAGTTCTTCCAACCGCTGCGCGATCTCGGCACCTTCTATCACGCCAAGGCGCAGGCGGTCGGCGCGGCGGAAGCGCTGGAAACCTTCCTCAGCGCCGAAGGCGAGCAGATGGGCAACGGCACGCGGAAGTTGCCCGCCGATCAATCGCTGACGCTACAGGCGAACGAATTGGAAATTCTGTCGCCGAACGGCGTGTTGCTGGCCGGGCCGCTGAGTTTCACCCTGCAACCGCAGCAGCGCGTGGCGCTGGTCGGGCTGAGCGGCGCCGGCAAAAGTTCGCTGCTCAATCTGCTGCTCGGCTTCCTGCCCTACCGTGGATCGTTGACCGTCAACGGCATCGAACTGCGTGACCTGTCCGCAGAGAACTGGAGGCAGCAGCTGAGCTGGGTCGGGCAAAACCCGCACCTGCCGGCGCAAACCTTGCGCGCCAATATCCTGCTGGGCTGCCCGCAGGCCGATGAAACGCAGCTGCAGCAGGCGGTGGAACACGCCTACGTCAGCGAGCTGTTGCCGTATCTGCCGCAGGGGCTCGACACCGAAGTGGGCGATAACGCCGCCCGCCTGTCGGTCGGCCAGGCGCAGCGCGTGGCGGTCGCCCGGGCGCTGATCGGCCCGCGCCGCTTGCTGCTGCTCGATGAACCGGCCGCCAGCCTCGATGCCCATAGCGAACAACGGGTGATGCAGGCGTTGAATGCCGCTTCGCATCAACAAACCACCCTGCTGGTGACGCATCAGCTGGAAGATACCGAAGACTACGATCAGATTTGGGTGATGGATAACGGGCGTATCGTGCAACAGGGCGATTACGCCACCCTCAGCGCCCAACCGGGCCTGTTCGCCACTCTGATCGCCCACCGCCGCGGGGAGCTTTAATCATGCGCGTGTTGCTGCCGTTTTTGGCGTTGTATCGCCGCCATAGCCTGCTGATTAGCCTGGGCATCATTTTGGCGATCGTCACCCTGCTGGCCAGCATCGGCCTGCTGGCGCTCTCCGGCTGGTTCCTGGCCGCCTCTTCGCTGGCCGGATTGGCGGGCCTGCTAACCTTCAACTACATGCTGCCCGCCGCCGGCGTGCGCGGCGCGGCGATCTTCCGCACCGCCGGGCGCTACGCCGAGCGCGTGGTCAGCCACGACGCCACCTTCCGCGTGCTGTCGCACCTGCGGGTGTTCACCTTCAGCAAGATCCTGCCGCTGACGCCGGGCGGCATCGCCCGTTTCCGCCAGGCCGACCTGCTCAACCGCCTGGTGGCGGACGTGGACACGCTGGATCATCTTTATCTGCGGGTGATCTCGCCGCTGATCAGCGCGGCGGTGGTGATCCTGGTCGTCACTTACGGCCTGAGCTGGCTGGATCCTGTGCTCGCCCTGACGCTGGGCGGCATTCTGCTGCTGTTGCTGCTGCTGGTGCCGCCGGTGTTCTATCGCGCCGGCAAACCGATCGGCGGCCAACTCACCGCGCTGCGCGGCCAATACCGCACCGACCTGACCGCCTGGCTGCAGGGGCAGGCGGAACTGGTGGTGTTCGGCGCCGTCAACGACTTCCGCCAGACGCTGAACGCCACCGAACAGCGGTGGCAACGCCGCCAGTGGCAGCAGGCCTCGCTGAGCGGCAAGGCGCAGGCGCTGATGATCCTCGCCAGCGGGCTGACGGTGACGCTGCTGCTGTGGCTGACCGCCGCGGGCATCGGCGGCGATACCCAACCCGGCGCGTTGATCGCGCTGTTTGTCTTCGCCGCGCTGGCGTCGTTCGAAGCGCTGATGCCGGTGGCCGGCGCCTTCCAGCATCTCGGTCAGGTGATCGCCTCCGCCACGCGGGTCAAACAGATCATCGATCGCCAACCGGAAGTCACCTTCCCTGCCGCTGGCCCGGCCGTTGCCGATCGGGCGCAGCTCAGCCTGCAGCAGCTGAGTTTCACCTACCCCGATCAGCCGCAGCCGGTGCTGCGCGACGTCACGCTTGAGGTGGCGGCCGGCGAACACATCGCCTTGCTCGGCCGCACCGGCTGCGGCAAGTCCACCCTGCTGCAGCTGCTGACCCGCGCCTGGCGCACCGACGGCGGCAAAATTCTGCTCAACGGCGAACCGCTGGAGGATTATGATGAAACCACGCTGCGCCGAATGACCACGGTCGTCAGCCAGCGAGTGCATATCTTCAGCGATACGCTGCGGGAAAACCTGCGGCTGGCCGCACCGGATGCCGACGACGCTCGTTTGAGTGACGTCCTGCAGCAGGTGGGGCTCGGCAAATTGCTGGCCGGCGACGGCGGACTGAACGCCTGGCTCGGCGAAGGCGGCCGGCAGCTGTCCGGCGGCGAACAGCGCCGGCTGGGCATCGCCCGCGCGCTGCTGCATCCGGCCCCGCTGCTGCTGCTTGACGAACCGACCGAAGGGCTGGACGCCGAAACCGAGCAGCAGATCCTGGCGCTGCTGCGCCGGCATTGTCAGGGCAAGACGCTGATTCTGGTGACGCACCGCCTGTACGGCCTGGAACATCTCGACCGCATTTGCGTGATGGACGACGGCCGGATTGTCGAACAGGGCAATCACGCGGCCCTGATGCGCCAGCAGGGCCGCTATGCCCGCTTTCGCAACCGTATCAGCAACCTGGCGCCTTAATCGGCCCGTAGAGGACGCAGAGACCCTGTATGCGCATCGTTAAACTCTCCCCGCAGTCGCTGGCGTTTCCCTCGCCTGAGGGCGCCCTGCGCGATCCCAATGGCCTGCTGGCGATCGGCGGCGACCTCACGGCGCCGCGGCTGCTGGCGGCCTATGAGCGCGGCATCTTCCCCTGGTATTCGCCGGGAGAGGCCATCCTGTGGTGGTCGCCCGATCCGCGTGCGGTGCTGTTCCCGGCCGAGTTTCATCTTAACCGCAGCCTGAAACGCTTTCTGCGCCACGATCCGTTTCGCATCACGCTCAATCACGACTTCGCCGCGGTGATCGCCGCCTGCGCCCACCGGCCGGATGAAGGCACCTGGATCGGCCCGGAGGTGCAGCGCGCCTATCAGCATCTGCATCGCCTCGGCTACGCGCACTCGGTGGAGGTCTGGCAGGATGATCAACTGGTTGGCGGCATGTACGGCGTGGCGCAGGGCGCGTTGTTCTGCGGCGAATCGATGTTCAGCCGCGTCACCAACGCCTCAAAATGCGCATTGATGGCCTTTTGCCGCCATTTTGCCGCTTATGGCGGGGAATTGATTGACTGCCAGGTGCTGAACGCTCACACTGCCCGCCTTGGCGCGCGTGAAATTCCGCGCCGTCAATTCTTGCAGCAGCTCAGCACCCTTCAACGGCGGCCTTTGGCACCGGCGTGCTGGGCGCCGCAAGTCATATCCCCACAGCCGGTTGAACCGCCCTATCCAGTAAACTAATTGATGGAAACGGTGCAATGTTCACCGACACATCTTTACATAATGGGGGTTTTTCGGCATTATCTTGCCGGTTAAAAACTAAGGTAGTTAGACCTAGAGGATTCGATGGCCAAAGAAGACAATATTGAAATGCAGGGCACCGTTCTTGATACGCTGCCCAACACCATGTTCCGCGTTGAATTGGAAAACGGGCACGTGGTAACCGCACACATCTCCGGTAAAATGCGTAAAAACTATATCCGCATCCTGACGGGCGACAAAGTCACTGTAGAGCTGACCCCGTACGACCTGAGCAAAGGCCGCATTGTCTTCCGTAGCCGTTAATCGGCTCACCGCGCGCCACACGCTGGCGGCATCGAGGATGTAATCCCTCGGGAGCCCTTTCCGTTTACCCCCGCAGCGACGTTAAACAACGGGTTGCAGGTGCGCAGGTAAACTGAGAGGGCTCACTCGTTTCTGTTGTACGGTGAATCTCACCCATAAAAAAAGCGATGCCGAAGCATCGCTTTTTCTTTGCCTGCAGGCAGCCTTAGTGCACCGCGCCCTCGTCCGCCTTGCGCTTGGCGGCGCTGAGGAAGTGGTAAGTCAGCTGTTTCTTGTCCTTGTCCAGCTCGACCTTCACGGAACCGCCGTCCACCAGCGAACCGAACAGCAATTCGTTGGCCAACGGTTTCTTCAGGTTTTCCTGCATGACGCGCGCCATCGGACGAGCGCCCATCGCACGGTCGTAGCCCTTCACCGACAGCCAGTCGCGCGCTTCGTCGCTCACTTCCAGCGAGACGCCCTTCGCATCCAGCTGCGCCTGCAGTTCGACGATAAACTTGTCGACCACCTGCTGGATCACCTCGGTAGACAGATGGTTGAACCAGATGATGTTGTCCAGACGGTTGCGGAATTCCGGCGTAAACACCTTCTTGATCTCTTCCATCGCGTCGGTGCTGTTGTCCTGCTGCACCAGGCCGATCGACTTGCGTTCGGTTTCCCGCACACCGGCGTTGGTGGTCATCACCAGGATCACATTGCGGAAGTCCGCCTTGCGGCCGTTGTTGTCGGTCAGCGTACCGTTGTCCATCACCTGCAGCAGCAGGTTGAACACGTCCGGGTGCGCCTTCTCGATCTCATCGAGCAGCACCACCGCATGCGGATGCTTGATCACCGCATCGGTCAGCAGCCCGCCCTGATCGTAACCGACGTAGCCCGGAGGCGCGCCGATCAGACGGCTGACGGTATGCCGCTCCATGTACTCGGACATGTCGAAACGCAGCAGCTCGATATCCATCGCCTTGGCCAGCTGTACGGTGACCTCGGTTTTCCCGACCCCGGTCGGCCCGGCGAACAGGAAGGAGCCGACCGGCTTGCGCTCGTGGCCCAGACCGGCGCGGCTCATCTTGATCGCTTCCGTCAACGCTTCGATCGCCTGATCCTGGCCGAATACCAGCATCTTCAAGCGATCGCCCAGGTTTCTCAGCACGTCGCGATCGCTGGCCGACACCGTTTTCTCCGGGATGCGAGCGATACGCGCCACCACGGATTCGATATCGGCCACGTTGACGGTTTTCTTGCGCTTGCTGGCCGGCATCAACCGGCTGCGGGCGCCCGCCTCGTCGATCACGTCGATCGCCTTGTCCGGCAGATGGCGATCGTTAATGTATTTCACCGACAGCTCCACCGCGGCGCGGATCGCCTTGGCGGTATAACGCACGTCGTGGTGCGCTTCATACTTGGTCTTCAGGCCGTTGATGATCTGAACGGTCTCTTCCGCCGTCGGTTCGGTGATATCGATCTTCTGGAAACGGCGCGCCAGAGCGCGATCCTTTTCGAAGATGTTGCTGAACTCCTGGTAGGTGGTCGAGCCGATCACCCGGATCTTGCCGCTCGACAGCAGCGGTTTGATCAGGTTGGCGGCATCCACTTGCCCGCCGGAAGCCGCACCGGCGCCGATGATGGTGTGAATTTCATCGATGAACAGGATGCTGTTCTGATCCTGTTCCAGCTGCTTGAGCAGCGCCTTGAAGCGTTTCTCGAAGTCGCCGCGGTATTTGGTGCCGGCCAGCAGTGAACCGATATCCAGCGAATACAGCGTGCAGTCCGCCATCACTTCCGGCACGTCGCCCTGCACGATACGCCAGGCCAGGCCTTCGGCGATGGCGGTCTTGCCCACGCCGGATTCGCCGACCAGCAGCGGGTTGTTTTTACGACGACGGCACAGCACCTGAATCGCGCGCTCCAGCTCACGATCGCGGCCGATCAGCGGATCGATGCCGCCCACACGGGCCAACTGATTGAGGTTGGTGGTGAAGTTTTCCATACGGTCTTCCCCTCCGGACTGCTCTTCGTTCACCGGGTTTTCCGCATTCGGCGCTTGGCCCGGCTCGTCTTTACGCGTGCCATGTGAAATGAAGTTCACCACGTCGAGACGGCTGACGTCGTGCTTGCGCAGCAGATAGGCCGCCTGCGATTCCTGCTCGCTGAAAATAGCCACCAACACGTTGGCGCCGGACACTTCGCTGCGGCCGGAGGATTGCACATGGAAGACCGCGCGCTGCAGCACGCGCTGGAAGCTGAGCGTCGGCTGAGTGTCGCGCTCTTCTTCGCCGGCGGGCAGCGTCGGTGTGGTTTGTTCGATGAAGGCTTCCAGCTCCTGGCGCAACGCGGCCAGATCCACCGTACATGCCTCAAGCGCTTCTCGCGCGGCAGGGTTGCTCAGCAACGCCAGCAACAGGTGCTCCACGGTCATAAACTCGTGTCTGTGCTCACGCGCCCTGGCGAAAGCCATGTTGAGACTGAGTTCCAGTTCTTGATTGAGCATAAGCACCTCCCCAATAGATTGCCTTATTCAGGCTTTTTCCAGCGTACAAAGCAACGGATGCTCGTTCTCCCTTGCGTACCGGTTCACATGGACGACTTTGGTTTCCGCCACCTCGGCGGTAAAAACACCACAGATCGCCTTGCCTTGATAGTGGACCGTGAGCATCAGTTGCGTTGCGCGTTCAATATCATAAGAAAAGAACTTTTGCAGAACGTCAATCACAAATTCCATCGGTGTGTAATCGTCGTTGTTAAGTATAACTTTATACATAGACGGCGGTTTTACCGCATCGATTTGTTTTTCTTCGGCCAAGTGTTCAAAGTTTAGCCAATCGTTGTTATTGCCCATCGCTGCTCATCTTCTCTGCTCTGCCCTCTGATATGGGGACAGGTTTCGGTTATTCAAAGTGGGGATAGTTACTATTTTATCATCTTCGGCATCGTCCCGCCGCACTGTAACGTGCGCAAAAAAACGGGCCAATTGTGACTGAATCGTGGCAATAGCGTTACCTGCTTCAAACTTTGGTGAACTGCTCCCCGCCGACAAAAGCCGATCCCTTGACGCCCCGATCATTTGCTCTAGAGTGTAAATTCGTGGCTGGTGGTCTTTTAACCACCCCTTGTCCACCCTGCTACTCGCCCACGGCGAGTGCGAAATCAGTTATTCATCTCACTTAAAATAGCGTTGCGAGGGATGTAAAAGCATGGAGACGGGTACTGTTAAATGGTTTAACAACGCCAAAGGTTTTGGCTTCATCTGCCCAGCCGGCGGCGGCGAAGATATTTTCGCGCATTATTCCACAATCAAGATGGATGGTTACAGAACGTTGAAGGCGGGCCAGCAGGTCAGCTTTGACGTGCATCAAGGGCCCAAAGGCAACCATGCCAGTCTTATTGTGCCAGTGGAAAGCGAGGCGCTGTCCTAAACGCTTCCGGCAGCGTCGCGCTGCACTGACTCTGACTGCGATAAAAATGCCAGCCGCCGTGTGACTGGCATTTTTTATGCCTGTGACTTACTCGCGCGCCAGCGCATCGATCGGATTCAGCCGCGCGGCATTGCGCGCCGGCAGATAGCCGAACACCACGCCGATGCCGGTGGAACAGAGGAACGCGCTCAGCAACGCCGCCGGCGGGAAACTGATCTGCCAACCCGGCAACACCAGCTGCACCGCCAAACCGATAGCGAACGACAACGTAATCCCCAGCGCGCCCCCCACCAGGCAGACCAAGACCGCCTCGATCAGAAACTGCTGCAACACATCGCCGGAACGCGCGCCCACCGCCATGCGGATGCCGATCTCACGCGTGCGCTCGGTCACCGACACCAGCATGATGTTCATCACGCCGATGCCGCCCACCACCAGCGAAATCACCGCCACCAGCGTCAGGAACAGCTGCAGCGTGCGAGTAGTTTTCTCCGCAGTTTGCACCAGGCTGTCCATGTTATAGGTGAAGAAGTCCTTTTTGCCGTGGCGCAACGTCAGCAGACGCGACAGCTGTTGTTCCGCTTCCTTGCTGTCGTAGCCGTCGCGGATGCGCACGGTGATCGAATCGAAATAGCTGTTGCCCATCAGCCGGTTGGCCATGGTGCTGTACGGCACCCACACGTTCAGCGTCTTGCTGCTGCCGAACATCGACTGCTTCTCTTTAGCCACGCCGACCACCGTCGCCGGCATGTTGCCCACCAGGATCACCTCGCCCACCACGTTTTTTTGGTGCGGGAACAGCCGCCGTTGGGTATTGGCGTCGATCACCACCGTCTGCGCCTGTGACTGCACCTGCATCGGGTCGATGCCGACGCCCTGGGTAAAGCTCATGCCGTACACGCGGAAGAACTGCTCGCTGACGCCGTTGACGTTGGCCGCCGCGTCGACGTTACCCAGCCGCAACCGCATGCTGCTGCTGATGCTCGGCGACAGCGCGCTGATGTACGGCTGTTCGCGCAGCGCGTCGAGATCGCCGTATTTCAACGATTGCCGGTAGGTCGGATCGTCGTCGCCGAAGTCCTTGCCGGGGTAGATATCGACGGTGTTGGTGCCGATCGATTTGATGTCCGCCAGCACCATCTGCTTGGCGGCGTCACCGATCACCAGGATCGATACCACCGAGGCGATGCCGATAATGATGCCGAGCATGGTCAGCGCGGTGCGCATCTTGTTGGCCGCCATCGCGCGCCAGGCCATGACCAGCGCTTCGCGAAAGCGGCCGCCCATCTGCCGCCAGGAAGGCGCCGCGGCGGCCAGCGTCAGCGGCTTGGCCTGGGCATCCTCCGACGGCGCCGGACGGGAGTCGGCGATGATTTCGCCGTCGCGGATCTCGATGATCCGTTCAGCCTGACGCGCCACCGCCGGATCGTGAGTCACCAGGATCACCGTGTGGCCCTGGGCGCACAACTGTTTGAGGATCGCCATCACCTCTTCGCCGGAATGGCTGTCGAGCGCGCCGGTCGGCTCATCCGCCAGGATCACCTGCCCGCCGTTCATCAGCGCGCGGGCGATACTGACGCGCTGCTGCTGGCCGCCGGAAAGCTGGCTCGGCCGATAGTTGACGCGCTCCCCCAGCCCCAGACGGCGCAACAGCGCCTCCGCCCGTTCGCGCCGCGCCGCTTTGCCCAGCCCGGCGTACACCGCTGGCACCTCGACGTTATGCGCCGCGCTCAGGTGAGGCAGCAGATGATAACGCTGAAAGATAAAGCCGAAATGCTCGCGCCGCAGCTGCGCCAGCGCATCGTCGCTCAGCGTCGCCACGTCCTGGCCGGCCACCCGATAGACGCCGGCGCTCGGCTTGTCCAGGCAGCCGAGAATGTTCATCAGCGTCGATTTGCCGGAGCCGGAAGCCCCCATGATCGCCACCATTTCACCGGCGTCGATGCTCAGACTGATCCCCTTCAGCACCTCCACCGTCTGCTCGCCGGAACGGTAGCTGCGGCGAATGCCGTTCAGCTGCAACAGCGCCGCCATCAGCCGGCCTCCACGCCGCCGCGGCTGACGATCACCTCATCGCCCGCCTCGAGCCCGCTGAGGATCTGCACATCGATATTGTTGCGCAGGCCGATGGCCACCTCACGCTTCTCTTCCTTGCCCTGTTTCAGCACCGAAACGTGGTAGCGATTGTCGGCGATCTGATCGCCCAGCGCCGCCAGCGGGATCACCAGCGCCTGCTGGACGCCGGCCAGTTGAATGTGCACCTGCGCCGTCATTTGCAAGCGCAGCAGCCTTTCCGGGTTGGGCACTTCGAAACGCGCGTAATAGAAGATGGCGTTGTTGACCTTTTCCGGCGTCGGCTGAATGTCTTTCAGCACGCCGTCGAAGCGCCGGGTCGGATCGCCCAGCACCGTGAACCAGGCCTTCTGACCCGGCTTGAGGTTAATGACGTCGGCCTCCGAGACCTGCGCCTTCACCAGCATGGTGCCGAGATCCGCCAGCGTCAGAATGTTCGGCGCCTGTTGCGCCGCGATCACCGTCTGGCCCTGCAGCGTGGTGATCTGCACCACGTCGCCATCCATCGGCGCTTCGATGCGGGTATAGGCCAAATTGATCTTGGCGGTATCCAGGCTGGCCTGGTTGCGGGCGATCTGCGCATTGATGGTGCCTACCTGCGCCTTCTTCACCGCCAGCTGCGTCGCCGCCTGATCCAGATCCTGACGCGATACCGCCTGCAGTTTGGCCAGCGCCTGGTTGCGCTGCAGCGTAACCGCCGCCAGCTGCTGTTCCGCCTGCGCCTGCAGCAGCTGCGCATGCAGCTCGCGCAGCGTCGCCTCGCCTTCACGGATGCTGTTCTGCGCCTGTTGCGGATCGATAACCCCCAGCAACTGACCTTTTTTCACCTTGTCGCCGATCTCGACATACAGCTTTTCCAACTGCCCGCTGACCTGCGCGCCGACGTCAACCTTGCGCACTGCGTCCAGCTGGCCGGTCGCCAACACGTTCTGCTGCAGATCGCGCTTGGTGACCTTTACCGTTTTGAAATCGGTCGGCGCCGGATGGCGGAAGTGCCAAACGGCCGCCGCGGCAATCGCCGCAATCACCGCCAGTGCGAGTATCCAGCGGCGTTTATGTCCTTTAAACCCTGTCAAAATTGACCTGCCTGTGCTTGTGAATATCGACCGCCCATTGCGGCGGCGGAGCTAAATTAGCACGCACCGTAGGGAATAACTAAACCTTAGCTCAACACAATGTGGAGACACGCTTGGTTACAGTTCGGCATTGAACTCCCGTTTAGTGAAGCCTTGATGAAATAGCGCCATTCAACACAGCCAAGGATTTCATCATGTCACAGCTCAGCTACCCACTCGCCTCCGCCCGGCCGCTTAACGGCTGGCAACTGATGACGGCGCTGATCAATGGCGAAAAGGCACCGAGCAACGCCTGGAAAAAAACCTCGTTTCGCCTGAAGTTTCTCGGCCGTTCGCTGCTCAACTGGCGCACCACCAGCGGCCTGCTCAGCACCCTGGCCAGCAATCCGCTGCTGGAGGAGATCCTGAGCGCACAGCCGAACCTGCCGTGCAAACTGCATCGTCCCTACCTGGCGGCCAACATGAGCAAGATCGAATGCCTGTTCGCCCTGCGCGATCATTACGATCTCATCGTACAGCGCATGCCGCTGAAGATGCGCCTCGGCCACCTCGGCCCGCACGCCTTCGTGCTGGCCAGCGCGATGGGCAAGAACGAAGCGCCGATCACGCTGGAGCTGGCGGCGATCGACAAACTGAATAAGGAAGGGGAAGCCACGCTGCTGCTGCGCAACGCCAACGGCGTGATGCTGGCGGAGATCACCTTTGCGCTGATGCATTATCAGCAGCAGCCGACGTTGTTCATCGGCGGCCTGCAGGGCGCGAACCATGACGTGCCGCACGCCGAGATCCAGCACACCACCAAAGAGTGTCACGGCCTGTTCCCTAAACGGCTGGTGCTGGAAGGCATCTGCACGCTGGCGCGGCACCTCGGCATCCGCCAGATTGTGGCGGTCGGCAACGCCACCCATATCTATCAAAACTGGCGTTACCAGAGTAAGAAGAAGGACAAACTGCACGCCGATTACGATCAGTTCTGGCTGTCGATGGGCGCCAAACCGCTCGACAGCGGCTATTTCCTGCTGCCCGAACGCATCGCCCGCAAGCCGATCGAAGAGATCGCCAGCAAGAAGCGCGCCGAGTATCGCCGCCGCTATCAGCTGCTGGACGAGCTGGAACAGGGATTGGCGGCGCACTTCTGCGCCCGATAACACCCGGCGGGCCGTCAGTCCGCCCGGCCGCGCGCCAGCCAGATCACCCGTGAGAACATTTTCTTCAGCAGCGGCGGCACCGAGTCCGTGCCCCATTCGCCGGCCTGCATCGCGACCTCGATCGCCAGATCCGGCTTCGAAGAGTGGTGGACCGCTTTCAGGATCACCTTGCGCACCGGCATCTGCGCGTTGAGCGGCACCGACGCCATCCGGTGATAAACCGGGCCGAACCCTTCGCGGAACATGAAGTGCTCCATGTCCGGCGCCGGCAGCGCGGTCAGCCGATCGCGCTCGTTGTCTTCATGATTGTCCAGCAGGCTGCGCACGGTATTGGCGTACTTTTTGCCCGCCTCGTCGCCGTCCACCAGCGCATGCCACTCGATGCCCATGCGGCGGGCAAAGCGCAGCAGCGGCTTCAGGCCGCACTGGGCGAATTCGATGACCCTCACCCCTTCCGCCTCGAAATGGTAGCCGCACTGGCGCGCCAGCTCGTTCAGCAGCCACACTTCGGTCTCGCCTTCCACCAGCAGCCAGCAGCGAGCGAACAGCGACGACGGCCGGTTGAAACGGATGTGAAACGCGATGCGCCGCCCGTCTTCGGCGCTCAACCCGCGCGGCCCGAGACGGTAGGTCGCGACGCGGCCCGACTCGCGCACCAGCCGGCACACGTGCTCCACCGGCACCAGCGACACCAGTTCGCTGGAGTTGGTGGTGGTGATGCGCTGCAGCGGCAGCTGATTGAGCAGCCCCCAGGCCACCGAGAGCATGATCGGATGCAGGCGAGTTTCCGGGTCTTCCACCAGCAGCAGCGGCCGGGCGTGCGGATCCAGCTTGACGTCGCCCTTGGCCTGCAGCAGGGTGGAAAACATGCCCAGCAGGATCAGACGCATGCTGCGGCTGTTCGGCTCGGCGACCATGCGGTTGATGCCGTCCAGCGCGCGCCAGGCGTCCTGCTCCGGTTCACCGCCGCGGCGGCGCGGCCGCGCCACCTGCGAGCTCTGCTCGGCAAAGTAGTGCTCGAGCAACTGCTGCATCGCCGCCAGCCCCTGACGCAGCTCGCCGTTGGTCAGCTTCTGCGGATTGCGCACCAGCTCGCGCGTCAGCTGATCCAGCTGCTGCGCCAACGCCTGGGTATCGGGTTTGCGTTCATCGCCGAGGCTGCTGGGGCGCAGGCGGCGAATAAAGCGCGCGTCGCGCAGGCGCAAAACCGGGTGGATGCGGATGATGGCGTGGGCCAGCTGTTCGATATGGTGCAGTTGAAAGGCGTTGCCGTCGGCGTCGAGAAAACCGCGCCAGGTGCACACCGTGCCGTCATCGGCCAGCTCGCCCTCGCAGCGGTAGTGAATGCGGCTCAGGCCGTCTTCCCCCTTGACCCACAACGGCGTCAGATGGCGGTAGCGCGGCAGGTGCGCGTGGCCGATGTCTTTCTCGCAGAAGGTGAATACCACCTGCAGGTGGCGCTCTTTGGCCGCCTCCTCACCGGGGGGAAAATGGAAGTCGTGCGCTTCAAATCGATACAGTTTCTGCTCCGGCGCCAGCAGCAGCGTCAGCGCATCCAGCAGGCTGGATTTACCCCAGGCGTTTTCGCCGAGCAACAACGTGTTATCGTCCAGCATCAGGGACAGCCGATTAATACCGCGAAAACCTACAATTTCGATACGCTCCAAGAACATCCGCCGCCTCCCGTGCGCGCCGTCGCCTCTTCAATGAGGCGACTTTCACAGAGCATGGTCAAAAAACCCCTTGCAGGTCAAGCGGCCAGCGTCAAATCTGCCGCTTTACTCCGGCCGGGCTTTTGGTTAGCGTGTGCTCCTCGCCGCCGTTCGTCGCGCATCAAAACTCAAGGACACTCGTTGCACCATGTACTCAGGACTGTTGATTATTCTGTTACCGTTGATTGTCGGTTACCTCATTCCCTTACGCCATCGCCCGCTGCTGGTGCTGATCAACCGCCTGCTGAGCTGGATGGTGTATGTGATCCTGTTTTTCATGGGCATCAGCCTGGCGTTTATGGAGAATCTCAGCAGCAATCTGATGCTGATCTTCCAGTACAGCGCAGCGTTCTTCTTCTGCATTCTCTGCGCCAATCTGCTGTTGCTGGCGCTGCTGGAGCGGCGCATGCCGTGGCGCAGCAGCCATAAACAGGAAAAGCTGCCTTCGCGCGTGCATATGGCGCTGGAGTCGCTCAAGCTGTGCGGCGTGGTGCTCGGCGGCTTCCTGCTCGGCCTGACGCAGTGGCAATGGCTGCAGTTCGCCCATAAAGGCAGCGAATATGCGCTGATCTTCCTGCTGTTGCTGGTCGGCATTCAGCTGCGCAACAGCGGCATGACGCTGCGCCAGATCGTGCTCAACCGCCGCGGCACGCTGGTGGCGCTGGCGGTGGTCGTCGCGTCTCTGGCCGGCGGCGCGCTGGCGGCGCAGCTGCTGGGGCTGCCGGTCAAGGCCGGGCTGGCGATGGCCTCTGGCTTCGGCTGGTACTCGCTGTCCGGCATTCTGATCACCGACGCCTACGGCCCGGTGATGGGCAGCGCCGCGTTCTTCAACGATCTGGCACGCGAGCTGGTGGCGATCATGCTGATCCCGACGCTGGTGCGCCGCAGCCGCTCCACCGCCCTCGGCCTGTGCGGCGCCACCTCGATGGACTTCACCCTGCCGGTGCTGCAGCGCAGCGGCGGACTGGACATGGTGCCGCCCGCCATCGTGCACGGCTTCCTGCTGAGCCTGCTGGCGCCGGTGCTGATCGCCCTGTTCTCCTGATCCTTTCCCCTTGGGGGCCACCCGGCCCCCAAAGGGTAATAATTCCCATCCGCACGGCAAAATTGCGCTAAATCAAACTTGCCCGCAGTAGTCGCACAAAAGCCTTTTGCAACCCCGATCGCCGATCTATGCTTTTAAACAAGCATTATAAATGCAACTTTAAAAATAAAAGGAAGCGACTATGTTCTGTGTGCAATGTGAACAAACCATTCGAACCCCGGCAGGCAACGGCTGCGCGTATGCTCAGGGCATGTGCGGCAAAACGGCGGAAACCTCCGATCTGCAGGATCTGCTGGTGGCGGCGCTGCAGGGCCTCTCCGCCTGGGCGCTGCAGGCGCGTTCGCTGGGCATCGTCGACCACGAAATCGACAGCTTCGCCCCGCGCGCCTTCTTCTCCACCCTGACCAACGTCAACTTCGATTCCCAGCGCATCATCGGTTACGCGCGGGAAACCCTGCTGCTGCGCGACTCGCTGGCCGCCCGTTGCCGGCTGCTGGATGCCGGCGTGCGCGTCGATCACCCGATGGCGGCGCTGCAGCTGGCCGGCGACGATATGCCTGCGCTGCTGCAGCAGGCGGTGCAGTTTGCCCTCGACAGCGACAAGGCCGAGGTCGGCGACGACGTCCACGGGTTGCGCCTGCTGTGTCTGTATGGCCTGAAAGGCGCGGCGGCCTATATGGAACACGCGCACGTGCTCGGCCAGTTCGACGAACAGCTTTATGCCGACTACCACGCTTTCATGGCCTGGCTCGGCACCCGGCCGCGCGACGTCGATACCCTGCTGAACAACGCCATGGGCATCGGCAAGATGAACTTCAACGTGATGGCGATCCTCGATCGCGGTGAGACCCAGGCCTACGGCGATCCGCAGCCCAGCGCGGTCAACGTGCGCCCGGTGGCCGGGAAAGCCATTCTGATTTCCGGCCACGATCTCAAAGATCTGCGCATGCTGCTCGAGCAAACCGAAGGGCAAAACGTCAACGTCTACACCCACGGTGAAATGCTGCCGGCGCACGGCTATCCGGAACTGAAAAAATTCAAGCACCTGGTGGGCAACTACGGCAGCGGCTGGCAAAACCAGCAGACGGAATTCGCCAAATTCCCTGGCCCGATCGTGATGACCTCCAACTGCATCATCGATCCTAACGTCGGCAACTACGGCGATCGCATCTGGACCCGCAGCATCGTCGGCTGGCCGGGCGTCAACCATCTGGAAGGCGACGACTTCGGCGCCGTGATCCGCCAGGCGCAGGGCATGAACGGCTTCCCTTACACCGAGATTGAGCACCTGATCACCGTCGGCTTCGGCCGCCAGACGCTGCTGAACGCCGCCGACACGGTTATCGACCTGGTGTCGCAGAAAAAACTGCGCCACGTCTTCCTGGTCGGCGGCTGCGACGGCAGCCGCGACGAGCGCAGCTACTTCACCGACTTCGCCCGCAGCGTGCCGCAAGACTGCCTGATCATGACGCTGGCCTGCGGCAAATACCGTTTCAACAAACTGGATTTCGGCACGCTGGAAGGGCTGCCGCGCCTGTTGGACGTCGGCCAGTGCAACGACGCTTACTCCGCCATCATGCTGGCGGTCAAGCTGGCGGATACGCTCGGCTGCAGCGTCAACGAGCTGCCGCTCAGCCTGGTGCTGTCGTGGTTTGAACAGAAGGCGATCGTCATTCTGTTGACGCTGCTGTCGCTGGGGGTGAAAAACATCGTCACCGGCCCGACCGCGCCGGGCTTCCTGACCGACAACCTGATGGCGATCCTCAACGAGAAATTCGGCCTGCGTCCGATCACCACCGTCGAGCAGGATATCGCCGCGCTGCTCGCCTGATGCCGTTACGTTATGGGGCCGCCTGCGCCGGCCCCTTTGCTTTTTGAGGTGCCCGATGACTCAACCCACTCCGCTTTGCCCGAACCGCATGCAGGTGCATTCCATCCGGCGTGAAACCGCCGACGTCTGGACGCTGAACCTGATCTGCGACGTTTTCTATCCTTACCAGGCCGGCCAGTTCGCGCTGGTCAGCATTCGCAACAGCGAGGAGACGCTGCGCGCCTATACGCTCTCCTCCTCGCCTGGCCAGAGCCGCTTT
This sequence comes from Serratia sp. CY37869, assembly GCF_052168895.1. NCBI lineage: Bacteria > Pseudomonadati > Pseudomonadota > Gammaproteobacteria > Enterobacterales > Yersiniaceae > Serratia > Serratia sp. CY37869. Next base: position 873,503 of record NZ_JBJNLU010000002.1, on the reverse strand, counting down.
CTCAGCATCAGCGTGCGCTGCCTGCCGGACGGCGTCGGATCGCGCTGGCTGACGCAAGAGGTCAAGCCCGGCAACACGCTGTGGCTGTCCGACGCGCAGGGCGAATTCTGCTGCGAACGCCACCCGGCCGATCGTTATCTGATGCTGGCGGCCGGCTGCGGCGTGACGCCGATCGTCTCGATGTGCCGCTGGCTGACCGCCAACCGTCCAACCTGTGATATCGCCGCGATCGTTAACGTGCGCACGCCCGCCGACACGATTTTCGCCGATCAGTGGCGCGCGCTGTGCGCCGCCCATCCGCAGCTGCGCCTGACGCTGATGGCCGAGCAGGATCTGCAACCCGGCTACCTCAGCGGCCGCATCGATGAACAGACGCTGCGGCAGGCGGCGCCGGACATCGCCGAACGCACGGTAATGACCTGCGGCCCCGCGCCCTACATGGATCAGGTGGAGCTGCTTTGTCGCCGGCTCGGCGTGCCGGCCGAGCGTTTCCATAAGGAGCAGTTCCACACGCCGACGGCACAGGCTGACGCAACCGAAGGGCTGACGCTGCGCGCCGCCCGCCCGCTGCGCGAATTCCGCGTGCCGGTCGGCAGCACCCTGCTGGCAGCGATGGAGGCCAATGCCCTGCCGGTCAACGCCGCCTGCCGCGCCGGAGTATGCGGCTCGTGCAAAACCCGCCTCCTCGAGGGCGACTACACCACCACCAGCACCATGACGTTGAGCGAGGAAGAGGTAGCGCAGGGCTACGTGCTGGCCTGCAGTTGCCAGCTGCAGGGAGACGTCACGCTGGCGTGATCCCTGGCCCCATCGCCGCGATGGGGCATTTATCGGCAAGTTCCGCGTGGCCAGCCCGGTTACACTTTTCCCCGTCCTACGCTCTTTACCCTTCCTGACCGCATCTCGTCCACAGCCGGTAAGCTATGCTTGCAGTTGCTCTGCTGCCACTCACCGGATCGAGTCCACATCGTTTTTCAAACCATGTTTGGGGGAACCATGAAGCAAACCGTAGCCACACTGATCGCCAAAACGCTGGATCAAGCCGGCGTAAAACGCATTTGGGGCGTGACCGGCGATTCGCTCAACGGCCTCAGCGACAGCCTGCACCGCATGGGCACCATCGAATGGCTGGGCACCCGCCATGAAGAGGTGGCCGCCTTCGCCGCCGGCGCCGAAGCCCAGCTCACCGGCCAGTTGGCGGTGTGCGCCGGTTCCTGCGGCCCCGGCAACCTGCATCTGATCAACGGCCTGTTCGACTGCCACCGCAACCATGTGCCGGTGCTGGCGATCGCCGCGCACATCCCTTCCAGCGAAATCGGCAGCGGCTACTTCCAGGAAACCCATCCGCAGGAGCTGTTCCGCGAATGCAGCCACTATTGCGAACTGGTCTCCAACCCGGAACAGCTGCCGCGCGTGCTGGAGATCGCCATGCGCAAGGCGATCCTCAACCGCGGCGTCTCGGTGGTCGTCTTGCCGGGCGACGTGGCGCTGCGCATGGCGCCGGAAGACGCGACCCTGACCTGGCATACCCCGGCGCTGCCGCTGGTGCAGCCACCGATGAGCGAGTTGAACAAGCTGGCGGAAACGCTGAACAAGGCGAAGAACATCACCCTGATGTGCGGCAGCGGCTGCGCCGGCGCGCACGATGAAGTGGTCAAGCTGGCCGAGCTGCTGCAGGCGCCGGTGGTGCACGCGCTGCGCGGTAAGGAGCATATCGAATGGGACAACCCCTACAGCGTCGGCATGACCGGGCTGATCGGTTTCTCCTCCGGCTACCACGCGATGATGAACGCCGACACGCTGGTGCTGCTCGGCACCCAGTTCCCCTATCGCGCGTTCTACCCCACCAACGCCAACATCATTCAGATCGACATCAATCCCGGCAGCATCGGCGCGCACTGCCCGGTCAATATGGCGCTGGTGGGCGATATCCACACCACCCTCACCGCCCTTCTGCCGCAGCTGGAGCCGAAGCGCGACCGGACGTTCCTCGACAAGGCGCTGGAGCATTATCGCAACGCGCGCAAGGATCTCGACGGGCTGGCGACCGCCGGCGACGACCAACCGATCCACCCGCAGTATCTGGCGCAGCAGCTCAGCCACTATGCCAGCGACGACGCCATCTTCACCTGCGACGTCGGCACGCCGACGGTGTGGGCCGCCCGCTACGTGAAAATGAACGGCAAGCGCCGCCTGCTCGGTTCGTTCAACCACGGTTCAATGGCCAACGCCATGCCGCAGGCGATCGGCGCTCAGGCCACCGCGCCGGATAAACAGGTGATCGCCATGTGCGGCGACGGCGGCTTCACCATGCTGATGGGCGATTTCCTGTCGCTGGCGCAGCTCAAGCTGCCGGTGAAAATCGTGGTGTTCAACAACAGCGTGCTGGGATTCGTGGCGATGGAGATGAAGGCCGGCGGCTACCTGACCGACGGCACCGATCTGCATAATCCGGACTTCGCGGCGATCGCCAATGCCGCGGGCATCAAGGGCATCCGCGTGGAAAAAGCCTCCGATCTGGACGGCGCGCTGCAGGAGATGTTGGCGCACCCCGGCCCGGCGCTGCTGGACGTGGTCACCGCCAAGCAAGAACTGGCGATGCCGCCGCAGATCAAGTTCGAACAGGCGAAAGGCTTCAGCCTGTACATGCTGCGCGCCATCATCAACGGCCGCGGCGACGAAGTGGTCGAGCTGGCGAAAACCAACTGGCTGCGCTAAGCAAGCTGCCCCGGTGAAATAAAGGGTATATGATGCCATGTACCCTTTTCCTCTCCCTTATATTCCAGGAACCCTATGCTTATCGATCTACGCAGCGACACCGTCACCCGCCCCAGCGCCGCCATGCGCCAGGCGATGGCTCAGGCAGAAGTCGGCGACGACGTCTACGGCGATGATCCGACGGTCAACGCGCTGGAGGCGGAAGCGGTGCGTCTGTCGGGCAAAGAAGCGGCGCTGTTTCTGCCCAGCGGCACCCAGGCCAACCTGGTGGCGCTGCTGAGCCACTGCCAGCGCGGCGATGAATATCTGGTCGGCCAGCAGGCGCACAACTACAAATACGAAGCCGGCGGCGCAGCGGTGCTGGGCAGTATCCAGCCGCAGCCGATCGAGGCCGACGCCGACGGCACGCTGCCGCTGGACAAGCTCGCCGCCGCCATCAAACCCGACGATATCCACTTCGCCCGCACCCGGCTGTTGAGCCTGGAAAACACCATAAGCGGCAGAGTCTTGCCGCAGGCCTACCTGCAGCAGGCGTGGCTGTTTACCCGCGAGCGGCAGTTGGCGTTGCATATCGACGGCGCGCGCATCTTCAACGCCGCCGTGGCGCTGAACCTGCCGCTAAAAGAGATCGTGCAGTACTGCGACACCTTCACCATTTGCCTGTCGAAAGGGTTGGGCGCGCCGGTCGGCTCGCTGCTGTGCGGCAGCGAGGCTTTCATCCAACGCGCGCTGCGCTGGCGCAAGATGACCGGCGGCGGGCTGCGCCAGGCCGGCATTTTGGCGGCGGCCGGCCTCTACGCGCTGGAGCATAACGTCGCGCGGCTGCGCGAAGACCATGACAACGCGGTCTGGCTGGAGCAACAGCTGCGGCAGATCGGCGTAGAGATCGCCGATCCCGGTGCGCAGACCAACGTGCTGTACCTGCGCCAAACGCCGGCGCTGGCGGCCAAACTCGGCCCGTGGATGCGCGAACGCGGCGTGCTGATCAGCAGCGGCCCGCTGACGCGCATTCTGACCCACCTCGACGTCAGCCGTCAGGATCTGCAGCGGGTGGTCGAACTGTGGCGGGAGTTTCTTCAGCAGCACGCCTGATCGCTCGGGGCGCAGACCGCGCCCCGCACTCAGAAGATCCAGCGGCCGTAAACCCAGTACCACAGCCCCAGCACCGCCGCCAGATTGAGCGCCACGCTGAGGATGAACCAGGTTTTAAACGGCTGCTTCTGGGTCTTGTGGCGAAACAGCTGCTGCGCCAGCAGCGCGCCCAACCAGCCGCCCAACGCGCCGAACAGCAACAGCGTCGTCTCCGGCACCCGTCGCCATCCCTTGCGCGCCGCCAGCTTATCGCCGCCGTAGATCAGAAACGTCAGCAGGTTGGCCGACAGCAGCCACATCCACACCGGATGCGGCGAGAACAGGCTGGCGATCAGCGCCAGGCCCAGCAGGGCGTAACAAATCACATTGAGTTTCATGGCATTCGGTTTTTCGTGCGATAAGGGGCGCGTAGTGTGAACTCGCGCCGCGGCGGATGCAACCGGCTTATACCCATACAAAAAGTGCATTTAAACCCTGAATTTGGCATCCTGTCGTTCTGCCAATCCTCTACCGCACAAGGCGGCCCGATGACACCCCAACGCGTACTGGTTCTTGGAGCCAGCGGCTATATAGGCCAGAACCTGATCCCGCACCTGATCGAACAGGGGCACCAGATTACCGCCGCCGCGCGGCGCATCGAGTGGCTGCAGGAGCAGAACTGGCCGCAGGTCAACTGCCTGTATGTCGATCTGTACCGCCCGGAAACCCTGAGCGCGGCGCTGTGGGAGATAGATACGCTTTACTATCTGGTGCACGCGATGGGCGACGGCGACGACTTTATCGAGAAGGAACGCCAGGCGGCGGAAAATCTGCGCGATGCGCTGCGCAATGCCGGCGTCAAGCAGGTGATCTTTCTCGGCGCGCTGCAGCCGAACGACGACAGTTCGCCGCACCTGGCGGCGCGCCGCCTGACCGGCGAGATCCTGCGCCAGAGCGGCGTGCCGGTGACCGAGCTGCGCGCCGGCATCATCGTCGGCCCCGGCTCGGCGGCGTTCGAAGTGATGCGCGACATGGTCTATAACCTGCCGGTGCTGACGCCGCCGCGCTGGGTGCGTTCGAAGTCCTCGCCGGTGGCGCTGGAGAACCTGCTGGTTTATCTGGCCGATCTGCTGGCGCACCCGGCGCAGGAGCACCGCATCTTCGACGTTGCCGGGCCGGAATACCTCAGCTATCAGGATATGTTCAAACGCTTTATCGCCCTCAGCGGCAAGCGGCGCTGGCTGATCCCGATCCCTTTGCCGACGCGGCTGATTTCGGTGTGGTTCATCAGCCTGATCACCTCGGTGCCAACGCCGATCGCCCGCGCGCTGATCCAGGGGCTGAAGCACGATCTGCCCGCCGACGGCCGGCCGCTGCAGGCCCTGATCCCGCAGCGGCTGCACACCTTTGATCAGGCGGTCGCCACCACGCTGCAGCGCGAACAGGAGGTGGTCGATTCCGCCGACTGGGGCTACGATCCGGCGGCGCGGGCCCGCTGGCGCCCCGGCTACGGTTACTATCCAAAACAGGCCGGTTGTTCGCTCGACACCGCCGCTTCCAGCCAGGCGCTGTGGCAAACGGTGCAGCAGTTGGGGGGCGAGGAAGGCTATTTCTACGCCAATATCCTGTGGCGGATCCGCGCCCGCATGGACGACATGATCGGCAACGGCGTGGTCTATGGCCGCCCGGCGCGCGCGTCCCTGGCGCTGGGCGACGAGATCGACGGGTGGAAAGTCATCACGCTGAAGCCGCTGCGGCAGCTGGCGTTGCTGTTCGGCATGAAGGCGCCGGGGCTGGGGCGGCTGAGCTTCACCATTACCGATCGCGGCGATCGCCGCACGCTGGACGTGCGCGCCTGGTGGCATCCGGCCGGCTTCAGCGGGCTGCTGTATTGGTTCGCCATGATGCCCGCGCACCTGTTCATTTTTCGCGGCATGGCGAAGCGCATCGCGACGCTGGCCGAGAACCTGGACCGCCAACAGCGCTGAATGCCGTTCATTTGTCGATCAACCGCACAGTTTGCCGCTGTGCTTCGGGGCTTTCCGATTGCATAGCGCACGAAATCACGGAAGAATGGCATCTTATTTGCTGGGAGCGCCGCAAGCGCCCGCCGGTATTCCGATTTTGGGTGAGAATAGAGTCCGTTATGAAGGTATTGGTCACCGGTGCAACCAGTGGGTTAGGCCGTAACGCCGTTGAATATCTGCGCCGCCAGGGCATCAAAGTGCGCGCCACCGGTCGTAACCAGGCGATGGGTGGCCTGCTGGAAAAAATGGGCGCGGAGTTCATTCATGCCGATCTCACCAACCTGATCTCTTCGCAGGCCAAAGCGATGCTGGCGGACGTCGATGTGCTGTGGCACTGCTCCAGCTTTACCTCACCCTGGGGCACCGAAGAAGCCTTCGAACTGGCCAACGTCCGCGCCACCCGCCGCCTCGGCGAATGGGCGGCGGCCTATGGCGTGGCGCAGTTCATTCACATCTCTTCCCCGGCGATCTATTTCGACTACCACCATCACCGCAACGTAACCGAAGACTTTCGCCCGCAGCGTTACGCCAACGAGTTCGCGCGCAGCAAGGCCGCCGGCGAGCAGGTGATCCAGCAATTGGCGCTGTCCAATCCGCAGACCCATTTCACCATTTTGCGCCCGCAGGGCCTGTTCGGGCCGCACGACAAGGTGATGCTGCCGCGGTTGCTGCAGATGATCAAACGCTACGGCAACCTGCTGCTGCCGCGCGGCGGCGCGGCGATGGTGGACATGACCTATCTGGAGAATGCGGTGCACGCCATGTGGCTGGCGACGCTAAAAGAAGACACGCCGTCCGGCCGCGCCTACAACATCACCAACCAGCAGCCGCGTCCGCTTCGCACCGTGGTGCAGCAGCTGATCGACGATTTGGGCATGAAGTGCCGCATCCGCTCCGTCCCCTATCCGATGCTCGACATGATGGCGCGCGGCATGGAGCGCCTGGGCAGCAAAAGCGAAAAGGAGCCGGTGCTGACCCATTACGGCGTCGCCAAACTCAACTTCGATCTCACGCTCGATACCACCCGCGCGCAGCAAGAGCTGGGCTATCAGCCGATCGTCTCGCTGGAAGAAGGCATCGCGCGCACCGCCCGCTGGCTGAAAGATCACGGCAAACTGCACGGCCTGTAATCAACGCCACGCGCCGTACTTCAACAGCAGCGCATCGATAATCGCCTCACTCTCTGCATCCGGCTCGCCGCGCACATCGCCGGGCCGGAAATGCATCTGAAACGCCGCCAGCACGTTGCGCTGCTGCCGCGCATCCCACGACGGGTCGATCGCGTAGCCGTAACGCGCCAGCTTTTCGAGCAGCGGTGCCAGCGGCACCGGCGCCTGTCTGTCTCGCCCCGCCAGCAGCCGCTGCACGTCTGCCTCGTCCGGCCATGCGCCGATGCCGGCCTGCGCCAGTTGCCGCCAGGGGAACAGCGGGCCGGGATCCTGTTTGCGCTGCGGCGCGATGTCGCTGTGCCCCACCACGTCCTGCGGCTGAATGCCATAGCGTTGGATAATGTCGCGGCTCAGCGGAATCAACACGGCGATCTGTTCCGCCGTGTAGGGCTGCCAGTGGGTGAACAGCATGCTGCGGGTGAAACCCTTGTTGACGATTTCAATGCCGATCGAGGTGTCGTTGAGATTGCTGCGCCCGCGCCAGCCGCTGGTGCCGGCATGCCAGGCGCGCATCGCCTCCGGCACCAACCGGTACACCGTCGGTTTGCCGTGTTCGCGCTGCGGGTGCGCCGGCAACAGGTAGTGTGCGCTGACGTGTTCATCGGTCAGCGTTTTCAGTGATGAATGAAAGTCTTCCGCCGTATAGTGCATCACCAGAAACCGAATGCGCTGATCGGCGCCCTGCGCCTGATGCAAGGTTTCGAGCTGGTAAGCGCCACGATCGACGAGCGTGTCCTGCTGCGGATTTTGGCATCCCGCCAACAGCACGGCGGCGATGATCCCTGGCCAAATTTTCACTTATCCTCCTGATTGACGTCCGTGAAAGATGTAACGCGACGCGATTGATCTGTATCCAATCATCACGCTCATCGAGAAATAATGACAGATAGCGCCGATGTGCAAGCGAGTGTTGCTCCCGGCTGGCGGCCTTTCCCGCCCATGATAGTCTCAAAGTATCATCTGCGCTGAAAGAGCGGAGTCGAACATGTTCACGCCACGCTATCTGTCCTGGTTGCTCTGTGCCGCCATGCTGCCGCTCAGCGGCTGCGATCGGCAAAAAGTCGCCGATGCGATGGGCGGGAGCGCCCCGCCCTCGGCCGCGCCCGTCACGAGTGCCAGCGCGCCGGCCTATACGCCGCTGAGCGCCGATCAACTGTACCAGTTGGTCAGCCCGGTGGCGCTGTTCCCCGACAAGCTGCTGGCGCAGGTGTTGGCCGGCGCGGGCTATCCTGACCAAATCAGCGCCGCGGATGCCTGGCTGGCGCAAAACCGCGGCTTGCAACCGGCGGCGCTCAGCTCAGCGGCCGACGCTCAACCCTGGGATCCCAGCGTGCGCGGCCTGGTGCAATTCCCCGACGTGCTCGATCAAATGGCGAAAAACATCCCCTGGACCACCGCCCTGGGCAGCGCCTACCTAAACGATCCCACCGACGTGATGAACGCCATTCAGGTGATGCGTCAACGGGCGGCCAGCCAAGGCACGCTGAAAAACACCCCGCAGCAGCGCATCGTCGTGGCGCCGACGACGCATTATGTCGAACAGCAGCCCTATCGCCAGCGCGTGGTAGCGGCGCCGGGCGAAACCATCGTCATCGAACCCAGCCAGCCGGATACGGTTTACGTCCCGCATTATGATCCCTGGGTGGCCTACGGCACGCCGATCCCAGCCTATCCGAGCTATCGGTATCAACCTTCGGGCTACAGCGGCGGCGACATGTTGGCGGCCGGCGTGATCAGCTTCGGTGTCGGCATTGCGGTCGCCTCATTGTTCAATCAGCACAACAGCGGCTGGCACAACTGGGATATGCGCTGGGACGATCGACGCCAACCGGTGGTCTACCGCGATGCGCCCTACGTATCGCATTCCACCACCGTGGTGAATCGCGTCACCAACATCAACCAATATAACAACGTGAACACTGTGAATCGCAGCAGCACCAGCACGGTGAACAACTACAATACCGCCGCCGCGCCGGCGCCCCGCGTCACTCAACCGACGCCCATCGGCGCGCCGCAACAGCCGCACGTCGCGCCTGCGGCCCACGCGCCGATGACGTTGCCGAACTTTGCGCATACCCAGCCGGTGGCGCCTCACGTACAGCAGCCGGTAGCCATACACCAGCCGGTAGCGGCCGTCCCGCACGTGCGACAGCCGGTCATCGCGCCTCATGCACAGCAGCCGATGAGCACGCCGACGTTCACGCATGCCGTTCCGACGGCACCTCACCCGCAGCAGCCGACAGCCGTACATTCAGCGCCGCTACAGACGCATCCAATGCCGGCCGCTGCGCCGGTGCATCCAGCCGTCGCGCGCCCGCAGGTTCTGCAGGCCCCACACGTCGCTCAGCCGGTGATCCGCGAACCGGCAGCGCCGCAGCATCCGGCGGCGATAAGCCCGATGCCGGCGCCGCAACAGCGCATCATGCCGCATGCGGCCCCGGCGCCGCAGCGCCATCAGACGTCCGTTCAGCCGATGCCGCATCGCCAGGAGCCGGTGCCCACGAAGCCGCAGGAACACCGCCCAATCGTCGAGCAGCACAAGGTGGGATAAATCAAGAGGATGTCGCCCCGGCGGAATGGCCGGGGCGAAAAGAAAGCATGGCGTTAGCGGCTCACTTTCACCGCGGTGCCGCTGACAGTCACCATCAGCATGCTGCCGTCTTTACCAACGGTTTCATAATCGATATCAATGCCGACCACCGCGTTGGCGCCCAGCTCTTTCGCCTGGTCTTCCAGCTCTTCGAATGCGATCAGGCGCGCCTTGCGCAGCTCTTTCTCATAAGCGCCCGAGCGGCCGCCGACGATATCGCGCACGCCGGCGAAGAAATCACGAAAAATGTTGGCGCCGAGGATCGCTTCGCCGGTGACGACGCCGCAGTATTCGGTGATGGTAAACCCTTCCAGGGTCGGGGTAGTTGAAAGCTGCATCAGAACTCCTTGTTTGATTAATTCAACGTATCTATGACCAGAAGATTGGCATTATGTTCGCTTAATCAATGGCACGCAGTACGAATGCAAGGCCAAAAAACGCATTTATACTGTAAGCTATCGGTCTTCATGGTAGAGACTTTCACATAAGGTAATAAGATGAAAACAAAAACGATTGCGGCTGTTTTACCCTTAGCGCTGTTGCTGAGTGCCTGTACCACGGTGGAACCGGCATACAAGGATATCGGCACCCGCAGCGGCAGCTGTGTGGAAGGCGGCCCGGATACGGTCGCGCAAAAGTTCTATGACCTGCGCATCCAGCAAGGTTCCAGCCTGCCGGACAGCAACCGCCTGGCGCAGCTGCAGCCTTATCTGAGCAAAGTGCTGTATCAGGATCTGGTCAGCGCCGCTCAAAATCCGGGCAAGCATCAGATAACCGGCGATCTGTTCTCCGGCAACGCGCAAGGGCCAAGCAGCGCGTCCGTCGCCAGCGCCTCGACCATTCCCAACACCGATGCGAAGAACATCCCGCTGCGCGTTGACTTGAGCTACCAGAAAGACGCCAACAGTACCGTGAACTGGCAAGACGAAGTGCTGATGGTGCGCGAAGGCACCTGCTGGGTGGTTGATGATATTCGCTACCTGAATGTTCCAGCACACGCCACCAACGGCAGCGTGCGTCAGGTGCTGGAAAACCGATAACCCGCACTCCCCGGCCGACGCGGACCCGCCGCGTCGGTCGTTCCCGTCTCCCCTTGCGCCGCTCAGATTTCGTCCGATAGAAAAAATTTCGCTACCGATCTCACAGCCTGCGCCACAAATCCCCTCCCTCGGCCTGAGTCGCGGTATCTTGTGCTAATCTTTTACTGTCCCGCCGCACACTCATAAATTTTAACGCACAAAGATTGCATAAGTATTCTGTGGAAGTTAACATTTGCGGCATCAATGTCTATTCAATTCTGGCGCATGAGTATTCAACTTAACGGTATCAATTGCTATTACGGCGCTCACCAGGCGCTGTTTGACATCACGCTGGAATGTCCAGCCGGGGAAACCCTGGTGCTGCTTGGCCCAAGCGGCGCCGGGAAAAGTTCATTGCTGCGGGTGCTGAACCTGCTGGAAATGCCGCGTTCGGGTCAGCTAAAGATCGCCGGCAACCAATTCGATTTCAAGCAGGCGCCGGGCGAAAAAGCCATTCGCGAACTGCGGCAAAATGTCGGCATGGTCTTCCAGCAATACAACCTGTGGCCTCACCTCACCGTGGTCCAGAACCTGATCGAAGCGCCTTGCCGCGTGCTGGGTCTGACCAAGGCTCAGGCGATGGAGCGCGCCGACAAGCTGCTCAAGCGTCTGCGCCTGACCGACTTCGCCGATCGCTTTCCGCTGCACCTTTCCGGCGGCCAGCAGCAGCGTGTAGCGATCGCTCGCGCCCTGATGATGGAGCCGCAGGTGCTGCTGTTCGATGAACCGACCGCAGCGCTGGATCCGGAAATCACCGCCCAGATCGTCAGCATCATTCGCGAACTGGCCGGCACCGGCATCACTCAGGTGATCGTCACCCACGAAGTGGAAGTGGCGCGCAAGACCGCCAGCCGCGTGGTGTACATGGAAAACGGCCATGTGGTGGAGCAAGGCGACAGCAGCCACTTCACGCAGCCGCGGACCACCGAGTTTGCCAACTACTTATCACACTAACAATTAACTTGCTGTAATTTGGGGAGTTTGCGATGAAAAAACTAATAATCGCCGCCGTTCTGGCCGGCATCAGCGTTTCCGCCTCCGCAGCCGAAACCATCCGTTTCGCTACCGAAGCCTCCTATCCTCCATTTGAATTTATTGACGCCGGCAACAAAATTCAGGGTTTTGATGTCGATCTGGCCAACGCGCTGTGCAAAGAGATGCAGGCCGAGTGCACCTTCACCAATCAGGCGTTCGACAGCCTGATCCCAAGCCTGAAGTTCAAGCGTTTCGATGCGGTCATGGCCGGTATGGACATTACGCCGGAGCGTGAAAAGCAGGTGCTGTTCACCAAGCCGTACTACGATAACTCGGCGCTGTTCATCGCGCAGAAAGGCAAAATCGCCGACGTGGCGGCGCTGAAAGGCAAGAAAGTCGGCGTGCAAAACGGCACCACTCACCAAAAATACCTGACCGACAAGCACCCGGAAATCACCACCGTGCCTTACGACAGCTACCAAAACGCCATTTTGGATCTGAAGAACGGCCGCGTTGATGCGGTGTTCGGCGATACTGCGGTGGTCAACGAGTGGCTGAAGCAGAATGACGCGCTGGCGACAGTGGGCGCCAAAGTAACGGATAAAGACTACTTCGGCACCGGCCTCGGCATCGCGGTACGCCAGAAAAATACCGATCTGCAGGGCAAGTTCAACGCCGCCCTGGACAAGATCAAGCAGGATGGGACCTATGAAACCATCTACAAAAAATGGTTCCAGCAGTAATACGCCCCGATGAATGAATTACAACCTTTAGCAAGCGCCGCCGGCATGACCGTCGGCCTTGCCGTTTGCGCCCTGATCCTCGGGCTGATTCTGGCGATGCTGTTCGCCGTATGGGAATCGTCCCGCTGGAAAGCCGTCAGCTGGCTCGGCACCGCCTGGGTGACCGTGCTGCGCGGCCTGCCGGAAATCCTGGTGGTGCTGTTTATCTATTTCGGCTCGTCGCAGCTGCTGCTGATGCTCTCCGACGGCTTTACCCTTAACCTCGGTCTGTTCCAGTTGCCGATTCAGCTGGCGATCGATAATTTCGAAGTCAGCCCGTTCCTGTGCGGGGTGATCGCCCTGGCCTTGCTCTATTCCGCCTACGCCGCGCAGACGCTGCGCGGCGCGCTCAAAGCGGTGCCGCAGGGGCAGTGGGAATCCGGCCAGGCGCTGGGTCTCGGCAAAGCGGCGATCTTCTTTCGCCTGATCATGCCGCAGATGTGGCGCCATGCCCTGCCCGGCCTCGGCAATCAGTGGCTGGTGCTGCTGAAAGACACCGCGCTGGTGTCGCTGATCAGCGTGAACGACCTGATGTTGCAAACCAAAAGCATCGCCACCCGCACCCAGGAACCCTTTACCTGGTACGTGATCGCGGCGGCCATCTACCTGCTGGTGACGCTGTTCAGCCAATACGTCATCAAGCGCATTGAACTGCGCGCCACGCGCTTTGAGCGGGGGCCGGTCTGATGATTGAATATTTACCGGAAATCCTCAAAGGGCTGCATACCAGCCTGACCCTGACCGTCGCCGCGCTGCTGGTCGCGCTGCTGCTGTCGCTGCTGCTGACGGTGATCCTGACGCTGAAAACGCCGGTTCTGACGCCGCTGGTCAAGGCCTATGTGACGCTGTTCACCGGCACACCGCTGCTGGTGCAGATCTTCCTGATCTACTACGGCCCCGGTCAGTTTCCGGCGATCCGCGACTACCCGTGGCTGTGGAACCTGCTGTCGCAGCCCTGGCTGTGCGCGATGATTGCGCTGGCGCTGAACAGCGCGGCGTATACCACGCAGCTGTTCTACGGCGCGGTGCGCGCCATCCCCGCCGGACAATGGCAGTCGTGCGAAGCGCTTGGCATGTCGCGCCGGCAGACGCTGCGCATTCTGCTGCCGTTCGCCTTCAAGCGCGCGCTGTCGTCTTACTCCAACGAAGTGGTGCTGGTGTTCAAAAGCACGTCGCTGGCCTACACCATCACGCTGATGGAAGTGATGGGCTATAGCCAGCTGATGTACGGCCGTACCTACGACGTGATGGTGTTCGGCGCCGCAGGTCTGGTGTATCTGTGCGTCAACGGCCTGCTGACGCTGCTGATGCGGCTGGTGGAGCGCCGCGCGTTGGCGTTTGAGCGCCGCAACTGAAGCCATCCCCCTTTCCAGCCCCGCCATTGCGCGGGGCTTTTTTTATCCCCATTGCAATATTTAATCATTTATATTGCATTTTAATTCACTCAGTGGCAGGGTTGTCAGCAGGTGTCCTCGCAAAAACCTCTGGCGATTACCAGTAAAAACAAACGATAGCGAAATAATCACTTTCAGGATCCAGACAGGAGCTCTACGCATGAAAAAACTGCTGCTTGCCGCGACGATGTTGGCCGGAATGACCTTTAACGCCACCGCAGCCGAGACTATCCGCTTCGCCGCCTCCGCCACCTATCCGCCGTTCGAATCGCTGGACGCCAACAACCAGATCGTCGGCTTCGATATCGACTTGGCCAACGCGTTGTGCAAACAGATGCAGGCGCAGTGCACTTTCACCAACCAGGCGTTCGACAGCCTGATCGCCGCGCTGAAATTCAAAAAATACGATGCGGTGATTTCCGGTATGGATATCACGCCGGAGCGCAGCAAACAGGTCGCCTTCACCCAACCTTACTATGCCAACTCGGCGATTGTGATCGCGCAAAAAGGCAAGTTCAGCTCGCTGGCGGATCTGAAAGGCAAAAAGCTCGGCATGGAAAACGGCACCACCCACCAGAAATACATGCAGGACAAGCACCCGGAGATTAACACCGTCTCTTACGACAGCTACCAGAACGCTATTCTGGAGCTGAAAAACGGCCGTATCGACGGCGTCTTCGGCGATACCGCCGTAGTGAACGAGTGGCTGAAAACCAACCCGCAGCTGGCGCCGGTCGGCGAACATATCACCGATGCGCAATACTTCGGCACCGGCCTTGGCATCGCGGTGCGTCCGGACAATCAGGCGCTGCTGGCCAAGCTGAACGCCGCGCTGGACGCCATCAAGGCCGACGGCACCTACAAGGCCATCAACGACAAATGGTTCCCGCAGTAAGTCCGCATGTGGAGTCGCCATCCTTCGGCGGCTCCATCCGATTGCCACCCCATTCGGTTAGTGCTAAATTTGATACTGAATTTAGCATCAAGGATAACATCATGACGGTTCAACCCATTCTCGCCGACTCCGCAGTCAGCATCAGCGATTTTAAAAAATCGCCCAACGCCGCCCTTAAAGAGGCACAAGGGCAACCGGTCGCCGTCCTGACCAACGGTAAGATTTCGGGATATTACGTCTCTCCGGAAACCTGGGAGGCGATCGCGGAATACCTGGAAGATATCGAACTCGCTGAAATCGTTCGTTCACGGATGAACGGCAAACGCATTAAGGTCAATTTGGATGACTTATAAGCTTGAATTCGAAGAACATGCGCTGAAGGAATTTAAAAAACTGTCCCCGGTGATCCGGGAACAGTTCAAAAAAAAGCTGGCATCGGTGCTGGTTAATCCCCACGTCCCCGCCAACAAACTCGCCGGTTTGCCCGATTGCTACAAAATCAAACTCAGAGCCTCAGGCTTTCGTTTGGTATATCGCGTCATGGAAACGGAGATCGTGGTTCTGGTCCTGTCTGTGGGCAAACGCGAACGTTCAGCGGCTTACACGGCTGCCAAAAAGCGCCTTTAACGCCGCACCAACAGCGTCAACACTTCGTAGTGCGCGGTATGCGGGAACATGTCGAACAGCTGCACCCGTTCGATGCGGTATCCCGGCAACATCTCGATATCTTTCGCCATGCTCTCGGCGTTGCAGCTGGAATACAGAATGTAATCCGGCGCCATCCGGCTCAAATAATCGCACAGCGCCTGGCCGATGCCGCGGCGCGGCGGGTTGACCAACACCAACTGCGGCACCTGCCCTTCGGCGGTGGCGAAGCGGGTGGAATCGAGCGCCTGAAAATCGACCTGCAGTAACCCCAATCGCTGCGCCGACTGACGCGCGCAGGCGATCGCTTCCGCGCTGATTTCGATGCCGGTCAGGCGAGTTTGCGGCTGCGCGCAGTGCAGACCGAAACCGCCGACGCCGCAAAACAGATCCCACATGCTGTCGATACCCAGCGCGCGCACCCAGTCGCGGGCGGTGGCATACAGATCGGCGGCCACCTGCGGGTTGGTTTGGAAGAAGCTTTGCGGGCGGATGAACAGCGGCACCTGATTGAACTGTTCCTCCAGCGCCTGCTGTTCGGTCAGCGCGATCTCGCGCTCCCCTTCCATGATCGCCATATGCACCGGCTGAATATTGGCGGAGATCACCTTGAGCTGCGGCAGCTGCTGCTGCAGCCACGGCAGCGCGGCGCGCAGCTGCGCCAGCTTGGTTTCCGAGCGCAGCACGAAGCGCAGCATCACGCCGCCGTCGAGCGTGCTTTCGGTCAGCAGCAGGTATTTCAGCTCGCCGCGTTTGCGCGCCACGTTATACGGCGTCAGGCCGGCGCGGGCGATGAAGCTTTTCAGCACCGCAAACATCGGTGCAAAGCCGGCGGGATACAGCGGGCAATCGCTCAGATCGACCGGCGTGCCGTCACGGTGCAGCATGCCGAGCAGCGGGCGCTCCACGCTGCCGCTGACCACCATCTTGGCTTTATTGCGAAATGCGCTCAGTTCCCCCGCCGCCGGCTGCAGCCACTGCGCGACATCGCGCCCGGCCAGCAGCGATTGCAGGTGATGCTGTTTGTCGGCCAGCTGCTGCGAATAGGGCTTTTCCAGCCACTGACAGGAACGGCAGGTGCCCGCCGTATACAAAGCGCAATGCATGAAGATACCGTGAAGTCCAGGATGACGAATTAAGGGCGCAGAGTTTACCACTCCGCGCGCCTAAAATCTCACTTGCGCGCGGTGAAGAAGCGGCGGCTGGCGGTGGGGACGAACAGCAGCGCCAGGATCACCGCGTCGGGGATCTTTTGCAGGATCAGAACGTGCAGGATTTGGCCGCTGGTTTCCCCTTCCACGGTGAATACCTCGGGGAAGACGCTGCCGATGGTGGCCAGCAGCAGGTAAAGCACCACGATGCACTGACAGGCCACGTAGCCCCAGCGCCCCCAGTTGCGGCCGCGCATCACCGCAAAACCGCAGCTGATTTGCAGGCACAGCAGCATCAGCCCGGCCAGAAAGATAAAGGTGGAATCCCACGCCTGCGCGCTGGTGCTGACAAACTCCTTCGCGCCGTCGACGCCCAGCTCGCCCAGCAGCAGCACCACGCTGATACACTTGATCGCCACCATGGCGGTGCCCGCCACCATCACCGGCACCGGCGCATCCGAAGTCGATCTTATTCCCTGCCCGCTTTTCAGCATGTCTGACATATCCGTGTTCCGCTACGACGCGCCACTGCCCCTACGCCTTTCACATTGCCGCGTTGTTGGCGGCAGTGTGAAATTCATTGGAGCCATTCAAATGGCGCATGTAAAGTCAGGTAGTTAGTTGCAATACTTATTGATTGCAAAAATAGCAGGTTTGTTACGATTCAGCTACGGGCCGCCCGCTGCAATTCACGCGATCGTTGTTTTTCCGAGCGCGCCATAAACCACCAGGCGATCAGGCCGAGAATGCCCACCACCAGCAGGATCAGGCTGGCCAGCGCGTTAATTTCCGGATTCACCCCCATGCGCACGCTGGAGAACACCAGCATCGGCAACGTGGTGGCGCCCGGGCCGGAGACGAAACTGGCGATCACCAGATCGTCCAGCGACAGGGTAAACGCCAGCATCCAGCCGGAGATCAGCGCCGGCGCAATCATCGGCAAGGTGATGACGAAAAACACCTTCAGCGGCGGCGCCCCCAGGTCCATCGCCGCCTCTTCAATTGAGCGATCCACCTCGCGCAGGCGCGAACTGATCACCACCGCCACATAAGCGGTACAGAAGGTGACATGCGCCAGCCAAATAGTGAACATGCCGCGCTCCGACGGCCAACCGAAGGCGTGCCCCATCGCCACGAACAGCAGCAGCAACGACAGGCCGGTGATCACGTCCGGCATCACCAGCGGCGCGGTCAGCATAAACGCAAAGCCGGTCGAACCGCGAAAGCGGCCGAAACGCACCATCACCACCGCGGCGATGGCGCCCAGCACCACCGCGGCAGTGGCGGCGGCGGCGGCGATGGTCAGGCTGAGCCCCACCGCGCTAATCATCGCCGAATCGTGAAACAGTTCGGTATACCAGCGCGTGGACCAGCCGGCCCACACCGTCACCAGCTTGGAGCTGTTGAAGGAGTAAATCACCAGCATCAGCATCGGCGCATACAGGAAGGTAAAGCCGACAGTCAGGATGGCGATGCGCCACGGTGAACGTACTACCGGCAAGTTGTTCATGCCTGGCCTCCCATTTCCTTGTTCTGGTGCTTGTGGAACCACAATATTGGCACGATCAGCAACAGCAGCATGATGGTGGCGACCGCCGAGGCCACCGGCCAGTCGCGGTTATTGAAGAACTCCTGCCACAGCACGCGGCCGATCATGATGCTGTCCGGCCCGCCGAGCAGCTCCGGGATCACGAACTCCCCCACCGCCGGAATGAACACCAGCATCGAGCCGGCGATGATGCCGCCGCGCGTCAGCGGCACGATCACGCTGAAAAAGGTTTTCAGCGGCCGGGCGCCCAGATCCAGCGACGCCTCCACCAGCGAGTAATCCAGCCGGATCAGCGCCGTGTAGATCGGCAACACCATAAACGGCAGGTAGGAATAGACGATGCCGATATACACCGCCAGGTTGGTATGCAGGATCACCAGCGGCTGGTCGATCACCCCTAACCACATCAGAAAGTTGTTCAGCGTGCCGTTGTTTTTCAGAATGCCCATCCAGGCATAGACGCGGATCAGGAACGAGGTCCAGGAAGGCAGGATCACCAGCAACAGCAGGATGTTGCGGGTCGACGCCTTGCTGTGGGCCACCGCCCAGGCCAGCGGATAGCCGATGATCAGGCAACACAACGTCGAAACCGCCGCCACGCGCAGCGACTGCAGATAGGCGTCGATATACAGCGGATCGTCGGTCAGCTGCAGGTAGTTGGCGAAGTTGAGCGCGATGTTCAGCTTGCCGTCCACCCAGCTCATCAACTCGGTGTAAGGCGGCACCGCCAACGCCAGCTCCGCCAGGCTGATCTTGAACACGATCAGGAACGGCAGCATAAACAACAGCGTCAGCCATAAATACGGCAATGCGATCACCAGCTTGCGGCCGTGGGCCATCAGCAGGCGGTGGAACAGCACCTTGAGGGTGCCGGGCGTTTTGGCCGGCGGCTCCGGCGTGCGTTCAGAAAGCAGGGTCATACGGGTTACTCCTCACCGGCTCCACTACACCGTCAACACGACGCAGCTGTCAGTTTCCCAGCACAGACGCACTTCATCGCCCCAGGTGGGCATCCCCTTGCGGAAGCGGTGGCCGTTTTGCAGCTGGGCGCTGATAATCTGCCCGCTGTGCAGTTTCACGTGGTAGATCGACAGATCGCCCAGGTAGGCAATGTGCGCCACTTCCCCTACCGCGAAGTTGCAGCCGTCTTCCGGTACCTGTTCGCACAGCAGGATCTTTTCCGGCCGCAGCGCGACCTGGATCGGCACGCCGTCCACCACCGAGGCGTCCGGATCCACTTTGATCGCATGGCGCAGCCCCGGGCTTTGCAGGATCAGCGCATCGTCGTGGCGCTCTTGCAGCACGCAGTCGAAGACGTTGACCGAACCGATAAATTCGGCGCTGAAGCGGCTGTTCGGATGCTCGTAGATCTCTTCCGGCTCGCCGATCTGCACGAACTTGCCGCGGTTCATGATGGCGATGCGCCCCGCCATGGTCATCGCTTCTTCCTGATCGTGCGTCACCATCACGCAGGTCACGCCGACGCGCTCGAGAATGTCGGTCACTTCCAGCTGCATGCGGTCGCGCAACTTCTTGTCCAGCGCGCCCATCGGTTCATCCAGCAGCAGCAGCTTCGGCCGCTTGGCCAGGCTGCGCGCCAGCGCCACCCGCTGCCGTTGGCCGCCGGAAAGCTGGTGCGGTTTGCGCCTGGCGTACTCCTGCATGTGCACCAGCGCCAGCATTTCCGCCACCCGTTCGGCGATCTCCGCCCGCGGCATTTTGTCCTGCTTAAGGCCAAACGCGATGTTCTGCTCCACGGTCATGTGCGGGAACAGCGCGTACGACTGAAACATCATATTGATCGGCCGCTGGTACGGCGGCACATGCGACATATCCTGCCCGTCGAGCACGATCTGCCCTTCCGTCGGCTGTTCAAAACCGGCCAGCATGCGCAGCAAGGTGGACTTGCCGCAGCCGGACGGGCCAAGCAGCGCAAAGATCTCACCCTTATAGATGGTGAGGCTGACGTCTTCGACCGCATTCTGCCCGTCGAAGGTTTTGGTGAGGTTACGGATTTCCAGCAGAGGGGTGAAAACCTTCTGCGACTTGGCTTGAGGACGAGGAATAGCGTCGTTCAATCGGGGTGCTCTCCGGCGTAAAGCGGCACAAAACCACGGCGAGCGCCGTGGCCCAAAACGGCAATGCAGGCGGGAAACACCCGCCTGCCGGTTTACCGACGATGGGGGGCTCCCCCATCATCACTTCCCGCTTTTAACTTTAGTCCATGCGCGGGTAATGACACGGTCCAGCTTCGGCGACTGCACGTTGAGCGTGAACAGCTTGGCGCGCAAATCGGCCGGCGGATAGACGTTCGGGTTATCGCGCACTTCGGCGTTCACCAGCGGCGTGGAATCTTTCACCGCATTGGCGTAGTAAATGTGGTTACTGATGTCCGCCATCACGTCCGGCTTGAGCAGGAAGTTCAGGAACTGGTAGGCGGCGTCCTTGCTTTTGGCGTCCGCCGGCATGGCGAACATGTCAAAGTAGGTCAGCGCCCCCTCTTTCGGGATCGCATAGGCCACATTCACGCCGTTCTTCGCCTCTTTGGCGCGGTTGGCCGCCTGCATCACGTCGCCGGACCAGCCGATCGCCACGCAGATGTCACCGTTCGCCAGATCGTTGATGTACTGAGAAGAGTGGAAATAGCGGATGTTCGGCCGCAGCTTCAGCAGCAGATCGTTGGCCGCGCCGGTGTAGTCCGCCGCGTTGGTGCTGTTGGGATCTTTGCCCAGATAATGCAGCACGGTGGCGTAGACCTCGCTCGGCGCATCGAGGAAGGAGACGCCGCAGCTCTTGAGCTTCTCCAGGTTTTCCGGCTTGAAGATCAGATCCCAGCTGTTAACCGGCGCGTCTTTGCCCAACGCCGCCTTCACCTTGTCGACGTTATAGCCGATGCCGGTGGTCACCATCATGTAAGGGATGCCGTATTTGTTGTCTTTGTCGTTATGCGCCACCAGCTTCAGCATCTCGGGATCGAGATTTTTGTAGTTGGGGATCTTGCTCTTGTCGAGCGGCTCGAAAATGCCGGCCTGCGACTGACGCTCGAGGAAGTTGGATGAAGGGACCACCAAATCGTAACCGGTGCTGCCCGCCATCAGTTTGCCTTCCAACACTTCGTTGGAGTCAAAGACGTCGTACACCACTTTGATACCGGTTTCTTTCTGGAATTTGGCCAGGGTATCCGGCGCGATATAGTCGGACCAGTTATACACGTGCAGCGTTTTCTCTTCGGCTGACGCCGTGACGGACGCGGCCATCAACAGACCGGCAACCACACCCGATAACCACTTTTTACGTTGGGTGACCATCCGTAACTTCCTCCAAAACAGGGTAAATCATAGAATTGAACTTGTATCTGCAGCGATACAAAACCTTTCCTGATTGAGCGCAATCGTTGCAACCGCGAAATGAATGGCTATGCATATGATTGCATGCGCCTTTTTGCACTGCCCTGCTCGCGTGGTTACAAGGGAAATCGCAAGCCCTTTGCAGAATCAGCAGCATAGCCGCTGCCATCGCAACCCGCCAGCCCCCAGGGTAAAAAACGCCATTTATCGATTTTTTATGCAATTTTTCTCTATGTGATACGGCATTAACGGCTTAAAAGCCGAGAAAGATCGGGCGACAGAGGCCAAAGTGCAGAATATTTAATTGCGGAGGGGAATCACGGCAACATGCCGCCGGAGCGACGGCATGCTTAAGGTACAGCGAGGATCAGTGCAGCATCGGCTGACGCACGGCGCCAGCGGGGATCTCTTCTTCGTCCCCCATAAACAGCAGATCGTTCGCCCGCGCCTCGAGGATCACCATCGAGACCTGCTCTTCGCCCTGCTGCATGAAGTGGGTGAACTGCTCGTAGGTGATGCCGACCGCCACGCTCAGCGACTGGCAGACGATCAGCTTCGGCAGGTTGTCGTCCTGAATGTCGACAAAGGCCTTGATGGTCAGCGAGCTGGCGTTGATCTGGCTCAGATCCGCCACCAGCGGGATCAGCGCGGTCGGCTTCACCTCGGCCAGCGCGGAGAACAGAATGACGTTGTCCACCAGATCTATCTTGGCGTCGAACACGCCGTCGAAGTTCTGCATGTGCGGCAGGTGCAGCGCCTGGCAGGAATCGCACTCAAAGAAAGAAATGCCCGACTGATCCAGCCAGCGCCGCAACAGCGCCAAATCGGGGACAATGAGTGAATCCATAATAACCAGCCTCACAATATTCAAAACGCGAAAAGGCGCATAGCTTACGGAATATTCACCCGATACGCCACGATCAATGCGGCTTAATTCACTAATTAAGATATTGCTCGGCGGGAAAAGCGCAACGCGCGTACCGTCAGCCGCCCGATTTCAGGCGGAACCCCGGCCGGCCGCGCTGCTCGATGTATTCGATCATCATGCCGGCAATGTCCAGCCCGGTAGTGGTTTCCACCCCTTCCAGCCCCGGTGAGGCGTTGACCTCCATCACCAGCGGGCCGCGCTCGGCGCGCAGGATATCCACCCCGGCGACGTCCAGCCCCAGCGTGTTCGCCGCTTTGACCGCAATCGCCCGCTCCCTGGCGGTGATGGTCACTTTGCGGGCGCTGCCGCCACGGTGCAGGTTGGAACGAAACTCGCCGGGCTTCGCCTGCCGCTCGATGGCGGCCACCACCCGGCCGCCCACCACCAGGCAGCGCACGTCGCGGCCCTGCGCTTCGCGCACGTACTCCTGCACCAGAATATGGGCGTTCAGGCCGCGAAAGGCGTCGATCACGCTTTCCGCCGCCTGGCGAGTTTCCGCCAGCACCACCCCGATGCCCTGCGTGCCTTCCACCAGCTTGACCACCAGCGGCGCGCCGCCGACCAGTTCGATCAGATCGCCGGTATCGTCCGGTGAATGGGCGAAACCGGTGATCGGCAGATCGATACCCTGCCGGGCCAGCAGTTGCAGCGAACGCAGCTTGTCGCGGGCGCGGGTAATGGCCACGGATTCGTTGAGCGGGTAGCTGCCAAGCAGCTCGAATTGGCGCAGCACCGCGGTGCCGTAAAAGGTGATGGCGGAACCGATGCGCGGGATCACCGCGTCATAACGCTCCAACTGACGGCCGCGATAGTGAATGGTCGGCGCCGCCGGGTTGATGTTCATATAACAGGAAAGCGGATCGATGATATCGATGCTGTGCCCGCGATCTTCCGCCGCTTCACGCAGCCGCTTGCACGAATAGAGCGATCCGTCGCGAGAAAGAATGGCAATTTTCACTCGTCACCCCAAAAAAGGCCAACGCCTGCCCCGCAGGCGGGTTAGCGGCCGCGGCGCTCAGGCGCGCGGATCGCTGTCCTGATGATTTTTCGATGCGTCCGCATCTTGCGGCTTACGGCGATCGTTTTCCGGCGGCAGGCCGCCGCGCATCAGCGGCCCGAACCCCTGCACCACGCGCCATACCAGAAACGCCGCCGCCGGCACCATCAGCGCCACGCCGAGGAAAATCATGCCGACCGCCGCCTGCTGCGACGCCAGCCAGCCCGGCAGCTGCAGGTGCCCGTGAATGCTGAGGTAGGCCAATACCAGCATCACGATGCCCAGCCCTTCCAACACCAGCACCGGGCGCGGTAAGTCACCGAATGAACGCATATTTTTCTTCTCCAGAAGGTCTGCCCCCAGTGTAGTGAATTCCCGTCGGCGGCGACAGCCCCGGCAGACTAATTGGTTACATGAATCAGATTAACAGGTAATTCCTGCTTTTTTTTCACCGCCTCAACGGGCATAGTAGGCGCCATCTGACGCAGGTAATGACTTTTTCGGTGACGGGATGTCGTTGCGGTAGCGAACAATTTTTTGAAAATCCAATTAAGGAGCGTTGCATGTTTGCAGTAATCTTCGGGCGTCCTGGCTGTCCTTATTGTGTCCGCGCTAAAGAACTGGCGGAAAAACTGACTGAAGAACGCGACGATTTCAACTTCCGTTACGTTGACATCCACGCGGAAGGCATCACCAAGGCCGATCTGGAAAAAACCGTCGGTAAACCGGTTGAAACCGTGCCGCAGATCTTCCTGGATGAGAAGCACATCGGCGGTTGCACCGATTTCGAAGCTTACGCTAAAGAACACCTGAACCTGTTCCAGTAAGTTTTTGAACGACAAAAAAGGCGCTTAACGCGCCTTTTTTTATTGCCGCTGCCGCCGATGCAGCTGCTGGAGCGTGTGCAACAGACCGAGGGCGAACAGCATCAGCATCGCGCCGAACACGCACCAGAACACCGCGCTGGTGGCGTAAGCCAGCTCCTGCCAGAACGAATAGGACGGCGTCAGCCAGAAGTGACGGATCAGCAGGCAGAGCGGCAAGGCATAAAGCGCCCCCAGCAGCGGACACAGCAGCCGCTTGCGGCTCGACAGATAGCTGGCGATCGCGCCGGGGATCACAAACAGCAGCAGGCCGGTTTCCCCGTGGTGCTCATGATCCGTGCTGCCGAACAGGCCGGTTTGCTGGCCGAGAAACACCAGGTTGAACAACAGAAAACAGCTGAGAATGCCCAGCCAATATCGATAACTCGTCATGCGAATTCTCCCCCGCCCAATTACCGCATCAATAGAAATCAGCCCGGCCACCCGTCAGGTGACGCTGAACCGAATTTTTTCCTTGGTCAAAAGAGAGTTAAATGCGCACGGCGGCGCAGGAAATCAGCTTTCTGTGCTGGCTGTCATCGGTCATAGCGTCTAGAATGAACGCCGCCGAACGATGGTTCGCTTCGCTTTCTGCTGGTGGTGATTTATGACGTCGTTTTAAGGCTGAATTTATCTCTTATAGTTATCTATATCAAGCACTTACTGGTAAACAATAAGTTATCCTCCGTGAACATAAACGTCGCTAGTTTGTTAAACGGTAACTACATTCTGTTACTGTTCGTGGTACTCGCGCTGGGGCTGTGCCTCGGTAAACTCCGTCTGGGCTCCGTCCAACTCGGTAATTCCATTGGCGTTTTAGTGGTTTCCCTGTTGCTCGGCCAGCAACACTTCGCCATTAACACCGAGGCGCTGAATCTCGGCTTCATGCTGTTTATTTTCTGCGTCGGGGTGGAAGCCGGGCCTAACTTTTTCTCGATTTTCTTCCGCGACGGCAAAAATTACCTGATGCTGGCGCTGGTGATGGTCGGTTCGGCGATGGTGATCGCCATCGGTCTCGGCAAGCTGTTCCACTGGGACATCGGCCTGACCGCCGGCATGCTGGCCGGCTCGATGACCTCCACGCCGGTGCTGGTGGGGGCCGGCGATACGCTGCGCAACACCATCGTCAACGGCCCGGCGCTGCTGGCGGCGCAGGATCATCTGAGCCTCGGCTATGCCCTCACCTACCTGATCGGTCTGGTCAGCCTGATTTTTGGCGCGCGCTACCTGCCGAAGCTGCAGCACCAGGATCTGTCCACCTCCGCCCAGCAAATCGCTCGTGAACGCGGCCTGGACACCGACAGCCAGCGCAAGGTCTACCTGCCGGTGATCCGCGCCTACCGCGTCGGCCCCGAGCTGGTGGCCTGGGCCGACGGCAAGAACCTGCGCGAGCTGGGCATCTACCGCCAGACCGGCTGCTACATCGAACGCATCCGCCGCAACGGCATTCTGGCCAACCCGGACGGTGACGCGGTGCTGCAGGTGGGCGATGAGATCTCGCTGGTCGGCTACCCGGACGCCCACGCGCGGCTGGATCCGAGCTTCCGCAACGGTAAGGAAGTGTTCGATCGCGATCTGCTCGACATGCGCATCGTCACCGAAGAGATCGTGGTGAAGAACAGCAACGCAGTGAACAAACGCCTGAGCCAGCTGAAGCTGACCGACCACGGCTGCTTCCTCAACCGCGTGATCCGCAGCCAGATCGAAATGCCGATCGACGACAGCATCGTGCTCAACAAAGGCGACGTGCTGCAGGTGAGCGGCGACGCGCGCCGGGTGAAGAGCGTGGCGGAGAAAATTGGCTTTATCTCGATTCACAGCCAGGTGACCGATCTGCTGGCGTTCTGCGCCTTCTTCATCATCGGCCTTTTGATCGGCCAGATCACCATACAGTTCAGCAACTTCTCGTTCGGCATCGGCAACGCCGCCGGCCTGCTGATGTCCGGCATTATGCTCGGCTTCCTGCGCGCCAACCACCCGACCTTCGGCTACATTCCGCAGGGGGCGCTGAACATGGTGAAAGAGTTCGGCCTGATGGTGTTTATGGCGGGCGTAGGCCTGAGCGCCGGCGCCGGCATCGGCCACAGCCTGGGCGCGGTCGGCGGCCAGATGCTGATCGCCGGGCTGATCGTCAGCTTGGTGCCGGTGATTATCTGCTTCCTGTTCGGTGCCTACGTGCTGCGCATGAACCGCGCCCTGCTGTTCGGCGCGATTATGGGCGCCCGCACCTGCGCACCGGCGATGGAGATCATCAGCGATACCGCGCGCAGCAACATCCCGGCGCTGGGTTACGCCGGCACCTACGCCATCGCTAACGTGCTGTTAACGCTGGCGGGTTCACTCATCGTGGTGCTATGGCCGGGCATACTCGGCTGATCGATTAGCGGGAGAGATGGATCGGCGATAAAAATATTTTGATTTTTTTGTCGCCGGCCAGAACTTTCGTTGGGGGCCGCAGTCTGAATTAGTGCCACTGCTTTTCTTTGATGTCCCCATTTTGTGGAGCCCGATAATCCCGCCTTTTAGGTTCAAGATTATCGGGTTTTTTGTTGCCTTGAAAAAATATCCTTATAAAACAATGCCACACAAAGCACATAACTACCCTGTGGCGACAAAGTGGCGACAGCCATTTTACGGGCATAAAAAAACCTGCTTTCGCAGGCTTCTTGTTAAATCCAAAGTGTTCCCTGATTGCTTCGGGTTGGGTGTGGCGGAGCGATATCAACTTTGCCCGGTGATACGATCTGCCGCTGAATAGATTCCAACGTCACAAAAGTACAACTGCAATTTATGTTTTGGCATTGATGATAACGCTCTTTAGTATTCTCACTTAGATAGCGGCTTGTGCGGGCATGGGCGGCAGTTCGGCAAAGCGGGCAATGCATCATGTTGATATTCCCTTCTCAATCTCTCATTTGTCGCGATAATACTCCGCCCGATCGAGAACAAAACTACCTTTAAGTGAATTTACAAAACATCAATTCACATTACGAGACTTCATAAATCACATCCGACAGCAAAACCTCAAACTCCAGCGCCGTCGTAAAACCTCCGTTACTCAAATTGTGCGTGACTTTGCTCACTATCCAGTCTTGCGCATCGATCGCCGCTTTAAACCCGCTGACACGTACCGGCGTTTCCGGCGTGATGTTAGCCCGGCCCATCGCCAGCGACAGTGAGAACTCAGCCACACCGCGCTGAAGCTTTTCCCACTTCGCCTGTGCTGCCCGCATCGCGGCGGCCTTGGTGGCGTAAATTTTGGTGATCGCAAACACGTTATCGTCTGCCCCCACCAGATAGTCACCTTTCGCTGCCTCCGCCGGTTTCCCCGGTTTTTTACTGCTGCCCGGTTTCGCCTTCGGGTGTTGCAGCGCACGTAAATGCTGCTCTTTTGGCTTGCGCTGCAGCTTCACTTTCTTCGGCTTCGGCTGTTTGGTATTGAGCCAGCTCGCCGTCACGCCGGTGTAGGCATCCCGATCGGCAATGCTGAAACTGTGCTGATCGCCATCCTGCCGGGTGATTGTATACACCGGCAACGGCTTCCCGCCTACCGTGGCGCCGTTCCCCGGTCGCAACAACAGCAGAGCGCCATTTTTCACCGCCGCCACCGCGCCGTTGAGCGTTGCGAGTCGGGTAATAAATGCCGCGTCCGTCTCCTGCGTCTGGTCAATATGGCTGATTTTTATGGTGCCCAGACCGGCGGCCAGCGAGGCTTTCAGCTTATTGCGCGCAGCCACCTTCTGCACAATGTCGCCCAGAGTGGTGTCGTGGTAGGACTCATCGCGCCGGGTGTTCAGCGAGCCGCGAAAATCCGCACTACGCGCGCGAATAGTCAACGTGTCCGGCGCGCCCCGGTGTTCGACCTCATCGACCGTAAACTGGCCTTTTGGCGTCAATGGCGAGCCTTGCCAGCCGAGCGCCAGCGACAGCACCGCATTGCGCTGAGGCATCGCCATCAGTCCGTCGCTGTCGTCCAGTTCGATGTCGAGCTGGTCAGCCTCAAAGCCCCGGTTATCCGTCAGCGATAGAGAAATCAGCCGCTTGCGAATGTTCTGCGTGATGTCGTTATCCTGTAGCAACAGCGAGAAATCCGGGGCAACTCGCGCCCCGGCTGGCAGGCTTACGCCGGGGATCATGATAACAACCCTCCCATAGCACCGGCGGCCATCTCTCCGGCTTTATCGTACAGCTCCCCGGCCTGCTGGCGCAGATCGCCAAACATCGCCGACAGGGATTCATCGACCCGCTTCAGGTTGAGCGTGAACTCTGTGCGGCGCGGGCTGCCGTCGGCGAAAAACTCGGAGTGCGTTTCAGAAATCGACTCGATCACAAACATGCCGTAAATCGTGCCGGTGCCTTCAATCAGCGGCCACGCCCGGCCCTGCTCGGCCATCAGTTGCAGCGTCAGCAGTGACCAGCGGCCGCCGGTGATCTCCGGCAGCAGCACCCCGGACAGCGTAATTTTTTCCTCATCCATCCCCAGAAATTGCGCCGCCGGGCGCAGGCCAACGCGGCCGTTGCTCGGCCAGCGATATTCCGCGTTGCGGTTCATGGATTGATACGGCAGCGTCTGCAGCATAAAAACAAACAGGCCCAGCGTTAACATCATGGTTTTACCCTTCGTAGTTCATGCGGCTGCGCGCGGCGGCCGCGTGTTTGCGTCGTTCGGCCTCGAGCTGGCGCGAGACTTCGCGCGCAATAGATGCCGCGTCTTGGCCGGGGGCGCCGTACACCTGAATCGTGATCGGGGCTGGCACCGTAGCGGGTGCGGCAGCAGGGGCCGACGCCATCACCGGCGTTGACAGCGATAACATCGCCGCCGACAGCGCCGCCGTTTTCCGGCGCCCGGTGACGTTCGCCGGGCCGTTGACAATCTCCGGGCCACGCTCGCCGACGATGCCGAACTGGCCGCGCGGGATGATGCCGCCCTTGTCGAATGCCCCCGCATAGCCCGGCCCCGGCCCCGGCATCAGCTCAGGCGCCGGGCGGTTGTATGAAATCGCCGGGTTAACCTCCGCCTCATCGTCGCCAAACTTCATCCAGTCAGGCAGCATATCCGTGAGGCTGGAAAACTTGTCTTTCAGCGCCTCCCAGCGCTCGCTAATGCCGTCAATGACCCCGTTGATCATGTTCATCCCGGCTTCTTTGAACTGTCCCGGCAGCGCTTTAGCCCCGTTTACCAGCCCCTCCCATTTGCCATTAAGCCAGCCAGTCAGCCGATCCCATGCCTGAACCGTGGCGGCGCTCAGCGCCAGCCATGCCGCGTTAACACGCTCGCCGATGGTGTCCCAGACGGCGGCGGCACGCTCCGCGATACCGCTCGCAACGCCCCAGATGCCGGTCAGCAGGCCGGGCAATCCGCCCAACAGCTGCAGCGGCAGGCTCAATCCGGCCGCGATCCATTCACCGAACATGCGCCCATAACGCGCGGCCGTCTGTAGTTCGGCCTGTGAAGATTTCACTGGCTCGTTCAGCTTACCGAACCACTGCCAGACGTTGCGCACCATGCTCAGCAGCGGCGTAAATGCGCCTGCCAGCGGGACAAGCGCAGTGCGCATCGGCGCGAAAGCGGCGCTGAAGCCTTCGCCGATACCCGTTAAAAAGGCGCTGATAGGCTCCCAATATTTACGGATAGTCAACGCCACACCGGCAATCACCGCCGCCGCCGCGACCACCGGCAGGGTGATCACACTGAATGCGGCCGCAATCCCGGCGCCGACGGTGGTAAAGACCGTTCCAAGCAGCCCGGCCCCGGCAATCAACATATTGACCCCGGCCATCACCGGCCATGCAATAAGGCCCAGCGCAGCGAGGCCACCGATCAGGGCCGTAACGCCCGCCGTGACTTTCACCAGCGTGCCGACCAGCTCAGGATTGGCCTTCACCCATGCCCCGGCCTTGGTCAGCCATTCGGTGGCGGAAACCGTGAGTTTGCGCAGCGCTGAATTCTGGCCGTCGAACACCTCAATGCGAACATCTTCCCACGCCGAAAACAGGTTTTTCAGGTCGCCGTCGAGGTTGTCCACCTTCACTCGGGCAATCTGGGCCGTAGCCCCTTTGGACTGGGTGACGGTGCTGTGTTTTTCGCTCAGCTTGCCGTTACCGGCGGCGTCAATCAGCTTGATAGCGCCTTTCATCGCCTCTTCGCCGAAAATGACTTTCAGGTATTCGGCCTGCTGCGCGGTGCCGAGCTTGTTGGTTTTAAACGAGCCGTTAATTTTCTTGAGGATGTTCGCGATCGGCAGCATGTTTCCTTTGCCGTCCTTTGTTTTTACGCCCAATTCTGACAACGCATCAGCCGCCTGCCCGACGGGCGCCTGTAACCGCGTAAACATCGCACTGGCCGCCGTACCGGCCATAGACCCCTTGATGCCGTTATCGGCCAACACGCCCAGCAAGGCGGTGGTGTCCTCGATACTGGCCCCGGCCGCCTCGGCGATCGGCGCGACGTACTTCATCGCCTCGCCAAAATCCATCAAATTGCTGTTTGAACTTGTGAAACCTTTGGTCATCACATCCGCGACGCGCTGGATCTCGTCTATCGGCATGTTAAACGCCGATTGCATGTTGGTGATGATGTCGGCCGCGTCGGCGATGTCCAGATCGGAGGCCAGCGCCAGATTTACCGTTGATTCGGTCGATTTCAGAATGGCATCGCCGTTAAAGCCGGATTTCGCCAATACGGATTGCGTGCGCGCGACATCCGTCGGCGAAAAAGCGGTCGTGGCGCCTATATCCCGCGCCTGCTGGCGAATGGCGGCCAGTTGCTGGTCATTCTTCGATAGTCCGAGCGTGGCTTGCGTGTCTGACATCTGCCTGTCGAACTGCACCCCCGGCGCAATAAACGCCCCTTCAGCGACCAGTCCGGCGGTAGCGATACCCAGCCCGGCCGCGCTGGTATTACGGACAGTCGCGGTTGCCGATTGCCCGGCACGGTAACGCGCGCCGACGCGGTTAACCTGCTCTTGTTTCTTGCTCAGGCGTTCCAGCTCGCCGCGCTGGCGGCCCAGCGCTGTCGTGGCTTCGCTGGCGCTGGCCTTCAACCGGCGCTGTTCGGCGCTCAGGTTCCGGGTAGCGATGCCGTCAGCATTGAGCGCGTCACGCTGGCGCTGCACCGACTGGCGCAGGCCGTTGTATTTCGTCTGCAGCTCGGCGGCAGCGCGCTTCGATGCCTCCAGTAAACGCGCTTGCTGCGCCGTGGGCTTTTCCGTCGCCTTGAACTGGACGGCCAGCGCGGCCGCCTCTTCCTTGGCTTTCTTCAGTGCCTTGCCGGTAACGGCAAGCTGTCCCTGCGCCTTGCGAAATCCCTCAATCCGGGCGCTTTGCGCGTCCAGAGCCTTGAGGGTTTGCTGCGTGGTTTTGATGTCACCGGCAAGCTGTTTGCTTGCCTGTTGGATACTCTTTAGCGGGCGGGTGGCTTGGTCTACGGCCTTCAGCAGCACCTGTAGCTGCAGGCTTTTACTCATCGTGATTAACTCCGCTGCGTTGCAGTGCCTTGTGGCGCCAGTTCAACAGCTCCGTGAGCGTCATTCCGGCCATTTCAGACGGCGGCCAGTGGAAGATCACCGCGATGTCCGCCATCAGGTCATCAACGCCCAGCCGGGCGTCGGGGATTACGCAACAGAGTTCGGCGACAAAAAACCGACCACTTTCCCGGCCAGCGCCACCAAGTCCGGCAATTCCAGGCGCGCGCATTCTTCTTTGGTCAGGTTCGGCACGGTCACACGCGGCAGCACAACCAGCAGCGCGTCAACGTCGGCATTAGCGATCGCCGCCAGCCCGACGCCGCGCAGCGCGCCCGCGTTCGGTTTAATCACCTGCACCTCGGTGATGGTGGTTTCACCGCGCTGGATCGGGGTGTCGAGGGTAACGGTATTTTCGTTTACGTCTTTCATGGTGTTCTCTCAAATCAGGGGGAAAAGGGCCAGCCCTGCGGGCTGGCGCCAAAATTACAGGCCGATCGCCTTGCGATGCTCGGCCAGCCGGTCAACGCCGTTGACCTTTTCGACCATGTTCACGGTATCGACCTCGATCAGCTCTTTGCCGTCCACGGTCAGCTTGAAGTAAGTACACTCGGTGGAAACCTTGGTTTCGGTATCCTCGCCCTGCTTGTACTCGCCAAAATCGATTTCTTTGTGGCGGCCACGCATCACCACTTCCACAGCGGACACCTCGCCGGTGTCGTCACGCTGGAAGGAACCGGCAAAGCGCAGCGGCACGGCATCAACGGCGCCCCACTGTTTCAGCACCCGCTCATCAATGCCGCCCATCGACCACTCAACGGCCAGCGCGTCATCGTCCAGCCCCATATCGATGGAGGCCGCACCGTTCATGCCGCCGCCCCGGTATTTCTCCAGCTTGCGGGTGAGCTTCGGCAGCGTCAGCGAGGACACCACGCCCATGTAGCTGTAGCCGTCGTTGAAGAGGTTCAGGTATTTCAGTTTTTTCGGCAGTGCCATGTTCTAACGTCTCCTTTAGCGGTTCACGGATGCCGCAAACGTCGCCAGATAGCGATCGGTGATGCGCTGGCGCAGGGTTAAATCTTCCAGCGGTGGCACCGGCGTGTAGTCGTAATCGATAAACAGCTTGCCCGCCTTCAGGGTTTCCTTGGTGTTGGCGCTTTCGTCGTACCAGCAATTACCGTCGATAATCAGCCCGGCGGATTTCAGCTCGCGGAATTTCGCGTTGATGCCGTCAATCATGTCGCGCACCAGCGTAGGCGTCACCGGACGGTCAACGGCCCATAGGTGCGCCTCGGCCATGGTGTCGGCCAGCACCTGCGCGGTGCGGGTGTAGTTTTCGAACATGAACAACGGATCATCGGAACAGGTGCGGGAACCCCAGAATTTAAAGCCGTCTTTACGAATAAGGGTGGTGACGCACGCTTGGTTTAACAGGTCGGCATCGGTGCCGGGCGCCTGCAAATCCCAGAACACGCTGGCGGTGATGCCGGTCACGCCGTTAACACCGACGTTTGAAAGCGTCTTATGCCAGCCGGTTTCCGTATCGATTTTGGCACGCAGGCCCAGTGCGCGGGCGGTGGCGTAGGCGATGTCGCTCTGGTTGGCGGTGGTGTTCCAGCTGACAAAATCCGGCCAGATCAGCATCAACTCGCGCTGGCTGAAATTGTCGCGGTACTTGGTAGCCTCCTGCACGGTTTTGCAGCCGTATGCGCTGATATAGCCGAACGCGCGCAACTGCTGGCAAATCCCGGCGAGCGCCGTCGAGACCTCCTGATTATCCAGCCCCGGCACGCCGAGGATGCGCGGCTTAACGCCCAGCTCAGCCTGTGCAGATAACAGCGCTTTCATGCCGGTGTAGCGGCCTTCAGCGTTCGCGCCGCCGATGATGTTGGAGGTGGTTTCCGCCGCGTCTTTGCCGGTGGCAACGCGGACAACCACTGTGACCGGCTTCGCCTGTTCAGCGATCGCCCGCAACGACGCCGCCAGCGTGCCTTTTTTACCGGCCTTGCCGGAAGCGGCCAGCACGTCAGTGATCAGTACCGGGGTATCGAGCGGGAAAACCGACGCGTCAGCATCCTCCGCCGTGCAGACCATGCCGACGATTGCCGTCGATACGGTGGAAATAACGCGGGTGCCGTCGTTGATTTCGACGACGCGCACGCCGTGATGATAATCGCCCATTAATTTGCTCCGGGTGGTGAGTAGGTGCAGGCATAATGACGCCCGGCTCGCCGGGCCGCACGCGGTGGGTGCTGGAAGGCCGACCAGACAACAGGCCGAGCCGGATTGGGGGATTTTGGAGGGAATAACGATCGCTCGCGCCGATCAATTACGTTGTATTGATCTACGCAATCAATTGGACGCCGGAGAGCCGGGCGGGGTAAGGTCTGAAGGTCAAACGCGGCAACATCAGGGAAAGCCGTAAACACAAAGCCCGCATCGCTGCGGGCTTTTTTCATGGCGCTAACGGTATCCGTTCGAAAGTACGGACTTTCAAATGGCACTTTTCCTAAGATTGCTCACTTCAGCATTTTTTGCTTGTTCATCCTGCCAAACTGCTTTAGTGTCGCCAATAGACGACACATACCTCTAGTCGTCACGAACAATAGTCCATGCAGCTATCATCACCAAATTTCGCCCCGCCGTGGGGCATTTTTTTAAGGCTTTGTCCTAAATTCATTCCTCACCGTAAGTAATTGCTTGCCATTAATTCAGAATATTCCTAACCTAAAAGAGTTATCTGGGTTCGCAATCCCTCATAACACCCTTTGTAACATCTGATACACCGGAGACAAATCCTTGCCCGCTTCGGTGGGCTTTTTAAAAATAATGATGGGAGTGCGGACTCTAAAGATGACATCTGGATTAACGGCCAAATCCGAAAGGTCATTGCTTGGAGGCCTTATGAGCATTAATAACCTTACAGATAGTGAGATAAATAGCTTAGAGGAAATTAGTGTCATCCTTGGCAAATGCGTTTTAGAAGTACTTGTCAGCCAAAAAAGACTCACCACGGAAAATGTTCTACATCAAATAGTTGCAGAAATGGAAAAAGTAGCCGATAACGATGCTTTTCAATTACACCGCAAAGCCTTAGCCTTTGTGGGTAATATTAAAAACAACCAGGGGAAATTACGATGAAAAACGAGATTGCAACCGCAATTACGATAGGAAGCATACTGTTGTTCGTCATCCTGATTGGTGCACCGAATGTTGTAATAACAATGGTGCCATAATCGATTTACCATATTCAAAATAAAAGCCCTGCATTATGCGGGCTTTTTCCTTAGGCGCCGGGCACCACTGGCCAGTCAATATCCGGGGCCGACTTCATATCAAGACGATTGAGCATCACACGGTATTTTTTCCAGTCCGCCAACATCGTTTTTTCTGCCTCGGTCGCCATATCCAAATCAACAGCATCCTGTAATGGCGCGATATGCCGCGCCACCGCCGCAATGCGGGCAACCTGTTCCTTTTTCGCTTGTTCCTGATATTCGTCAGGCGAATAACTGCGTTTAACAATGGCTTTTCCATCAAATACCCAACCGCCTGAAATATCAGCCCGGCGATTGGCGGTTGTATTTGCCACTTCCGCGACGCTTAGCCCGACAGGCCACAACGTAGAAATATCGTTGTTGGCGGCAATGCTGCGGATAATCCCTTTTTCATCGTAGGCAACTTTTATCGTATCCTCCGCAAAATCTGTCTGGCAGTAATACCACTCCTGACCATCGTCAGAGAAAAGGAACATGGCATTATGCTGATTGCGTAATTTTAATTGCTCCGGTGTTTTTGGCTCGCCGAGCTGAAAGTTTTTAATATTCTTCATGTTATCGTCCTACCGTGATCCACTGACCATTTTTATAAATTTGGATGTAGCTCCAAAACAGCTCCTCGGCAGAGTAATCGCCGTCTTTATTATTGAAACCAGTTAGTACGGTATTATCGTGATAGGTATAGACCCCGGTCGCGCCGACCCGGGTTTCCGCGCTGTATCTGACATTTTGAATAAAGTTCTGATTAACCCAGTCAATTGTCGCTCTGGCGCCAACATGCTGGTTAAAGGAGGGCCAATCAACCCGACCATTCAACCCATTGTTAACCCATGCCTGACTGGCGAACTCGCCCATTTTCCCACTAATGATGCCGCCTGTTTGGGTGTTAAACTGCCAAACGTTTTCCACACCGTCGCCAATGGCCTGAATAATAGGGTGAGCATGCATATTCTCACCCGGCATCAAATAGCCGTAGCTCACTGCAGTAGGCCAGCCCTTGCCCTTGCGGGTTGATTTCCCTTTCACCAGTGGCACATAAATCGCACCGCTATTCACTTCCCACTGAAAATCAGTCTGATAAAAAGGGGCGCGGGTGCCAAGCTGATTGTTGTATGCTCCGGCGCCTTCCGGCGCTTTATTCGTATTATCGCCGGTGCCGTGATAATCCGATGTCAGCGCCGCAGCAGATACCCAGGAACTTGACGATACCCCGCCCGTAATATTGCCGCCGGCTTTAGCCAAATAGCGGCCATCCGCTTCGGTTTTATTCCAGGCGTTAACGTCACCGGCCAGCAAATTCACATCAGCGGACAACGGCTTACCGTTCACCTTGATAGAGCGTAGCGCGTATTTCTGCGCGGCCTGCGCATCCGTCAGCGCGCCAACGTCAGCGGCCGTCGGCTTGTAGTGTGTCGTGTACACCTGCGCCCAAGCCTTAGCCGTCGCCGGATTATCTTCCCGAGGAGAACGTAGCCAAAACTCCGTATTACCCGAGCCGATCGCAAATTGGACATGCCGGTATTTGTTGAGTTTGAACGTCATCAAATTGCCGAGATTGCCACGAGTCAGGGGATAGCCGACTGATTTATCGCCGAGCTGTTCAAGCGTGAAACCGTCCGGCCGTGTGAGGTCACTGTCAGCATTCGTGGCCTGCAAGCTTTCGCTTGGGAAAACCACGCGCGGCAACGCAAGCGCCCCGGTCATGGTGTCGCCCGCACGTTTCACAAATCGCCCGTCGGCTTCGGTTTTGTTCCATGCGTTGACATCGCCGGCCAACAGATTGACATCGCCGCTCAACGGCTTACCGTTGACTTTGATAGAGCGCAGCGCGTATTTCTGCACGGCCTGCGCATCCGTCAACGCACCAGTTTCTTGGGCGGTCGGTGGCTTCGCTGTCGTATAAATGCGCGGGTTCGACGCCTGATTAGCTTCAGCCCCCCAATGCAACTCGTCATCAGCCCCAACACCAAGGCGCATTAACGCCTTTCCGGCGACTTGGAAGCCGATAGATAAATTTCCCTGAGCAGAGAGACGGCTCATCACCAATGGCGTATGCTGATTTCCCTCAATATTGAGTGTGCTACCCTCTGTTTCTGCGTTGCCGGGCTTAATCGCCAGTTTTTTTACTGTGCCGCCGGAAAGCATCAGAAAACGGCCATCGGCTTCTGTTTTGCTCCATGCCCCGACGTCTGCCGCAGTCGGCTTAAATTTGGTGGTGTAAGCCTGAAACCAAGTCACACCGTTTTCCGCGATATTTGAACGGCCAAAGAATGCGTTTCCGTTGTTTTGTACCGCCATATACGCGCCCGACGGGCCACCGTCGCAGGGCAAACTCAGCACGCCATAAACATCGCCGCCCGGTGCATTCTTTGATGAACCATTAACCCGATAGATTTCCCCCTGATTGCAATACGCATCTTCCCGGTGACGTGAGCCGCTTCCCAATCCAAAGGCTCCGACCTCCATCAGTTGCCCGCCATCTACCCCGACGTTTTTCGTCGCGGCCGTACCTAACGCCAGATTGCCACGCGCGGCGGCCTTGTCGGGCAAGTCGGACAGATTGGCGGCCTTCTTCATGCTGGCATCGCTGACCGTTTTAAGCGCCTTCGGCGTGCTGGCTTTCGTT
This sequence comes from Serratia sp. CY37869, assembly GCF_052168895.1. Taxonomy (NCBI): domain Bacteria; kingdom Pseudomonadati; phylum Pseudomonadota; class Gammaproteobacteria; order Enterobacterales; family Yersiniaceae; genus Serratia; species Serratia sp. CY37869. The sequence continues at coordinate 835,956 of NZ_JBJNLU010000002.1, read as the reverse complement.
TCGTCGGTGCTGGTCGTTGCGCTGCTCAGCTGTACCAGCCCTTTCGCCGTGGTGCTGGCGTCCGGGTGGTTTCGGGTTTTCTCATGCGCGGCGATCGCGTCGGCCACAAAATCCTTGGTCGCCAGCACGGTGTCACCACCGGCGATCACATGAATCGCCTCGGTGCTGCTGACAATCAGGATCATGCGCAGCGTCTGCGTGCGGCCGCTGCCCTCTTCCAGCTTCGGCTTGTAACTCTCCGCCATGTTGCTGACGGCAATCAGCGTCCCGGCCTCGTCATAGAGGCCCATTTCACGCAGCCAGAAGCCGCCAACATTCGCCGGAATAATCATCTCGGCCAGAATGTGATTTTTCAGCGCCTTATCGATAGTCAGCCCGTTGAGCGCCGCGCGGTATTTCTCGTTGACCAGCTTGGTCTGGGCCGGGTTAGGTGTCGGCAGCGTGCCGTTCCCGTCACCAACGGCCATACGGACAATTTTCAACTGCGTGCCGCCCGCGCTGGCGGCGGCAATCTTGGCCGCCCCGGCGGTGGTAATAATCGCTTTGTATTTGCTCATGATTTTCTCTTATCCGGGGTAAACGGTAATGACATCGCCATCAATGGCGGCCGCGCCGGTGTAAATCCGGCCGGGGATGTCCTGCAAAATGTTGAGGCCGATCAGGTGGCGGCTCAGGGGCTTGGCGTCGGCGATCAGGCGCTCCATTTCCTGATACATCTCCTCGGTGATACCGGTTTCCAGCACGCCAATATCCAGCCGGAAGGTGCCGGGAGGATCGGCGCCGTCGGTGTGGAACCACTCAATGACATTGATCAGGTAGCCGAGCGGCTCAACCACGCGGCGCACAGCGCCGATGGTGCCCTTGTGCCGGTGAATGTAGAACGCAGCCGAAACCACGCCCCGCTTGACGTCCTCCGGCCACGCCTCATCCCAGCGATCGACAGAGAACGCCCACGCCAGATAGGGCAGCAGATGCACCGGGCAGGTTTTCGGGTTCCACAAATCACGCAGGGGAACCGGCACGCGCTCCAGCTCGGCACACGCGGCGGCGGCGGCAACTTCCAGCGGTGATGAGCCGACAGGCAATAGACGGTTAGTCATCGGCGCGCCCTGGGGTAATGTTCACGCCAGTGCAGTAACCCGCCTGCGTTTTATCCAGCACGATGTCGGCGGCCGGTTGAGCAACCTCAACACGTTCAACACCTTCCACGGTCAGCGCGGCGATGATGCCGGAGCGCCGGATATTGCGGCCTAAGCGGCGCATGGTCAGTACATAATTTTGCAAACGTTGTTTGGCCTCCGTGAGGATCGGCGCAACCTCCGGGCCGGGATAGAGAAACAGCGTGGCAACAATGCCATAGCGGGTTATTTTTGCCGCTTGCACGATGACGCGATCGGCAACCGGGCGCACGTCCTCATCATTCAGCGCATCGCGGACAACCTGCAGCAGTTCGGGGCTGGCGGTGCCGTCGCCGTCTCGTGACAACACGGTGACGGTCACATTAGCCGGTGATGGGCTGATTGCCGTCACATCAGCCACCCGGCCATCGGCCGAGCGGGCGTGAAAACGGTAGGAACCGGCCGATCCCGCCGTGCTCATCCCTTCGAAAGCATCCTGCAGACGCAGGCGGTAATCTTCATCCGCTTCCATGATTGCCGGTGTCGGCGGGATAGTACTTTCATCCGCCGGGGCGATCACCAGTCGCGGCGTGTTGAAGTTGGCGCCGAGCTGGTCGAGGTCTTCGCCGGTGGAATACGCCAGCATCACCGCTTTCGCGGCATCGTTGACGCGCTGGCGTAGAATCACCTCGCGGTAGGCGTTTTCCTGCAACAGCTTAACGATCGGCTCCGACTCCAGCGCCAGCGTGCGCGCGACGGCCTCCCGCTGTTCCTCCGGGTAAAGCGAAATCAGCGTCGCCTTACGCTCTGCCAAAATGTCTTCATAATCCAGCACCTCAACGACGATCGGCGCGGGCAGCTGTGAAAGGTCAATCGTTGCCATGGTTTCAGCTCACAGGAACAGACAGCGACAGCGCGCCGGGGGCATCGGTGCGGGTGCCGGTGATGTCGATCACCATCTTGCCGTCAAAAGTGGTATTAAAGGCGATGCCGGTCAACTTAACGCGCGGCTCCCACGCCAAAATCGCGCTGTAACAGGCGGCCATGATCTGCAGGCGCAGCGCGTCGTTCTGCGGCTGGTCGAGCAGCTCAGAGAGCAACGAGCCATAAGCCCGGCGCATCGGGCGCGAACCCTGCGGCGTGATCAGGATGTCCGCCACGGACTGGCGAATATGCTCGATGTCCGTCAGCGTGCGGCCGGTGCCTCGGTTCATGCCGATATATTTGGCGCTGTTCACGCTTCTCGTCCCTTTGCTTTTGCTACAAGTTCAGGGGCAACAAGCCCCACTCCGTGCTGAACTTTGAAGGATTCCTCCAGTGAGGCATCGCGCCACGCGGTGAAATACTGCCGGTCAGTCACAATCCCGCATTGCTCAGTTTCGCGTTCTTTCAGCGTTTCAACCTGAAAGAGCACCTTCCCGGTGATCTGTTGTTGGCGTCCACGAGACATGCCGGTTAAACCGATCTCTTTAGTAAAATGACTCCTCGGTGGTGTATGCATAGTTTTTCCCGATGGTTAAGAGGGTTCATCAGTCTTGCCGCCGCCGATCTGGACGCCGCCATGGGTGTGCTTATCAACAACAATGCCATTCGACGAGAACGAGCCGCCGCTGTGCTCGATGTTCCCGCGCATCTCCCCGCCTTTTTGCACTTCCAGCGTGCCGGTGGTGAGTTTGTTGGTGCAAACCACCTCCGGTGCATCGAGCGTGATTTTGTCAGCCGTAACGATCACCACTTTGGTGCTGGCGGTGATGGACTCCGACGCCTGCACGTCGGCGGTTTTAATCCCTGACACGCTCAGCGCGCCGGTTTCCGGTTCGTACTCGATAACCGCACCATCAGGGAATGCGATATGCAGCGCATCCGCCGACGCAGACGGGGCCGGGAAGTCGTCAGAGAAAATGCCGCACAGCACAAACGCGGTATCGAGTTCGCCACCCAGCGCAAAGATCAGCACCTGCTCACCCACAGAAGGCGCCGACCAGCTGCGAGTACGCCCGGCGCGACAGGTTAGCCAGTTGAGCCAGTCGGTAAGATTGCCGCCGGTTTCGACGCGGCACAGGCCGTTATCAAGGTCAACGGTGCTCACGGTGCCGATGCGGATCAGGTTGCGCAGCAGGCGCAAAATGTCGTGTTGATTGTTCATGCTGGAAGGATGCCGCCCGGCGCGGGCGGCGACAACGCGATGAGGTTGGAAGATCGGAGGCACAACAGGGGGGTTATTCTGCGAGGTGTTCTATCACGGCCGTTTCTATGATTTTGACGTCATCCGGGCCAAATCCCAGCAACGGACGGGCCTCATATTTTACCGCATCGCTGTGCGGCGTCGGCCGATCGCGCAGGCCAAAATGATGCACATTGACCATACGCTGAACCCGCCCGACAAACTCAACCACGGCCGCATCGCTGTTGCCCTGGGCTTTCAGGTAACGGGCCGTGCGCAGCTTGGAGAACATTGCCCGATCGCGCAGGCGCTTTTTGTTTCGAAGCCGAGTTTTGCGCGGCGCGTAGGGTGTGCCGTCCGGCGCCTGCTGGCGTTTGATGTGTTGCTGTTGACCGGCGCGCAGGCGCTTTGACACGGCAACAGCCAGCGACTTACGCGACTGCGGCGACAGCTTGGCAATCAGCCCGGCCAGCCGAGTGTCAAAGGGGTTAAGCTCGCTCATTCCATTCACTCACTAATTCGCCGTGAACAAAGAGCTGCATCGGCCGTGTGATGTCCTCCGGTAACGGCGGCTCCGGCAGGTGCTTAACGTGTAGTGCGCCGTTCTGTTCGCTGACCACTACACGCTCGGTCAGCTGCAGCGATACGCTGAAATCGTAAGAGCCGTTGTTGTTGAAGTCACTCGCGAAGGTGATCCCGGTGCGGCGCTTTTCCTCGGTTGCCATGGCGTCCGGCTGGTTCTCCCGTAGCCATGCCTGAATCGGCACCATGATTAAATCCAGATCGCCGGTATAGTCCAAGAACAGCAGGTTCAGCGTATAGCGGTACTCATGGGACAGCGAGATGGCAAGCGTGGAGGCCACATTACCGCGCTCTACCCGTACTTGCAGGTTTTCAGGGTTGCGCTGTAACCACGGCAGGCAGCTTGTCAGCTCAGCGCGGAGCTGTTGCGGTTTTAACATCGTGTTGTTCCTGACAGTGTTTTATCGATTCGACCTGCACCGCGCAGGCCGCCAAGGCGTTTTCAAGCTGGCGAATATCGGCGCTCAGATCGCCGTTAGTCGCCGGGTGGCTGGCCGGGATTTGGCACAGACTCACTTTCGGACAGCCAACGTAGATAATCCGCGGCGCCGGTGAAGCCGGGGCGCTGGTGCAGCCGGGCAACGTCAGCAGGCAAAGCAGTGTTAAACCAGTCCCGTAATTGCTGATTTTCATTGAGTAACCTCTGTATTTTCTGCTCGCGCGTCAGCGCCAGCCGGTGCGCGGCGTTTAGGTCGCCCCTTAACTTTTCCTCTTCCTGCGCCAGCCGACCGGCCGCCGCCTGCAACGTGTCGATCGCCGCGCGGGTATCGGTCAGCGCCGCCGCTATCCGGCCGTTCTCCTGCCGGGCGCTTTCCAGCCGTTCACCCAATGTGACAACCTGCCATTTCATCCAACCGGCGACGACCAGCGCCAGCACCAGAAACCACCCGAGCGCGCGGCTCATGGCGCGGCCCCGATCAGGCAGTGGGCCAGCTCCGCCGCCCGGCGCCGTTCCAGCCCCGGCGATTTGACGCCGTTGACGAACACCCAGCGCGGCAACTGTTGGCAGGCGCTGCGCCAGTCCTGCCGCTTGATGAAACCGGCCAGCGTAGAGCCACAGGCGGCCGTGACGCCGACGTTAAAGGCAAAGGACACCACCGCGTCATAAACCGGCGGCGGCATCGTGACAGGCATACAGCGCCCTATGCCGCGCTCCACGCGATACACGTCGGCGATGAGGTTAACGGCAGCTTGGCGCTCGCTGATAACCTTGCCGGGCTTTACCCCGGCCGTGTGGCCAATGCCGCTTGTCCAGACGCCCGCCTGACACTGGTACGGCGATAAACGACAGCCCTCGAAATCGGCCAGCAGTCGCAACCCGGCCTCAGAGATCTGCAGCGCGCTAAATTGCGGCAGCAGCACCGCCAGCGCCAGCACGGCGGCCACACTGCAGCGTTTAGCGATTGAGTTCATCGTAAACCCTCCGGCTGACGCCCAATTTGTTCAACAGCTGGTAGCTTTTGCGGCGGTAGTACCAGTTAACGAGGAACGTGCCGACGCCCACGGCGGCGCCGACCATAAAGGCGATGTCCTGCGGTGAATACTTGCCGATCCACGCGAGGAACATCGCTACCGCGTAGGCTAAAAATGAGGTGATGCGCTCCATGTTTTTAATCCCATAAATTGACGGTTTCACGCTGCGGCGCGGCGGTCACATCCGGCAGCTCAACCGGGTGGCCGTGGGGCAAAATCACCCCGGCAGCGGCCAGCCCTTCATTTAGCGAATAGACCTGCTCAACCACGCCCTGCGTGCGCCCGTAATAGCGCCAGCAAATCGCGTCAACGGTGTCGCCCTGCAGGGCATAAACTCTCATCAGAGCAGCCCGATGATGCAGTGGCTACGCTCGGCCACGTTACTGATCGCGTTGCGGGCGTTGCGCCACAGCTCGCCGATCGAGGCTTCGACCACATCAGCCTTGCGGCCGCCGGTGGCGGTGGTGTCGAAACTGCGGTATTGCTCCGAGAGCGTCGCCATGGTCATCGCGCTAACGGCATTGCGGTATTCGCTCACCCGCACGCTTTCGCCGTCGAGCTGTTCACCCGGCACATCCTCAAGCCGCTGATAGCCGTCGGCCATATGGTCGCGGCGGAAGGTGAACAATTCAGCGTTGACCTCCGCGATCGCGCTTTTAATTGCCAGCCGCAGGCGCGGGGCGGTGATGGTGCCTTCAATGCGCATCACGTCGCGCACGTCCGCCGGGTCAATGTCCGGCCAGAAAAAGACGTTTTTAACGATCGGCTCATCCTCCGGGCGCGGTGCTGGCGCGTCCGGGCGTGGCCGTTGGATCACAACGGTGCTCATATGACCTCAGAAAGTTAGGGGGCGGTGGACGACGGCGTTGACGAGGTGAAACCTGTCGCGGCCGTCGTGCCGCCCGGCGCGGGGCGCGTTCTGTCAGCGGCTGGCGGCGGTGCGTATTGCCCGCTCCAGCCGTTCAATGTCTTTTTTCACGCCGCAGCCGTTATGCAACTGCAGCGCACGCTTAAGGTGGTTCAATGCCAGTTCAGCCCTGCCCGCCGCGCGCAAGACGTACCCGGTGATTTTGTGCAGCTTGGCGCGCACTTGGTCGGGCATGTCCTCTGCGTCGGTGAGTTCTATCGTCTGCATGAGGTGGTCAATGTTGACCGGCTCCCCGGCCTCAAAGGCGCGGGTGGCTGACTCGGCGACCTCTTCTGCGATGAGGTATGGCGTGGAGCGCGCGAATTTGCCCGGCGGCGCCAGCTGATAGCGCAGCGCATAGCGGGCGATGTCCAGCGCGCCGGGAATGTCCCCGGCATCCAGACGCCAGATCATGACCGTCATCAGAATGGCGTCCTGCGCGCCGCGACCTTCGGCCAGTACACCGGCAACCCAAGGGGCATACTCCGGCAGCAGTTGGCGCTTGAGTTCGGCTTTACGCTCGTTTGAGCGCACCTGTTTGAGCTTTCGCTTATCTTCATAGAGTTTAAGCATCATCAGTTCATAGCCGTTGGCGTGGCGCAGCGGGTCATTCTCCCGCTGCGCGGCCTCGACCGCTGACTGGCGCATAAGGTGACGGCGGGCAGGGCTGGTCATGGTTATTTACCGCCTTTCGCTTTGTCGTCTGCCGGTGCTTCCTCCGGGGCTTTCACGTCGGTGACAGGCTCCGCTGGCGCAGCGGCAACTTTGACGGCTTCAACAAGGGCACCGGCAAACGCCTTAATGTCATCATCAGAGTTCAGCAGTGCAGCCTTGGTTTTTGGCTCGGTCGGCTTGACGGCTAACAGCTCGATGTTCTCCACCAGACAGCCGCAGGCGTAATCCTCCACCACATAGTCCTCGTTGATGGACTCATAGTTTTCGATGCGATCGCGCTTGGCGTTCTCCACCATATGGCGGCGGTGTGTGTCTTCCTGCCAGTAGATCGACAGGTTATCCATGCGCGTAATCAGCAGCGCATCCGCCGGGAAGTACGGCACGCGCACAGCGGGCAGGTTGCCGATGCGCTTCTGGCTGATAATCAGATCGGCGGCCAGCGCTTCGGTGTTGGGCTGTTCCTGATTAACCAGCGGGAAATACTTGTCGGCCAGCAACTGACGACCGCAGATTACTACCAGCTCCGGATCTTCCTGATACCACGGCGCGATTAGGGTGTTGGTGGCATCCATTACCAGCGCGTCGAGGTTGGCGTAATCGCCACCGGCACCCACGCGGACGTTTTCAGACACCACGCTGCCGTCCATACCCACGATTTTATTCATCACGCGGCCCGGCGCGTTCTCGCGGTACTTCTGCAACCAGCCCGGCGCAATGTCCTGCAGCAGCGGGAACTTGACGCGGTTGGAGGTTTTGGCGCGATGCGTACCGTTAAAGCCGATCATGATGCGGTCGAGCGCCTGACGTTTCACAATCGCATCGCGTAAGCGGGTCTGGAAATCCTGATAACGCGCCCACAAGTCGAGAGTGTTGTAGCGGATGTGGAAATCGTAGTTCACCTGCTGGCAGAAATAGTCATCGCTGTCCAGCGTGGCAAAGTCGGCCGTTTCGCGTTCATCGCCGCCGGCGGTGTCGGTGGTGCTGGCGATGGAGCCGCTCACACCTAAACCGACTTTCTCTCCCTTCATTTCCTTAACCGGCAGGATATTAATACGGGTCAGGAACGTGGAGGAATCCTGTACGCGGGTCATGATGGTTTGCGTGACGGACGGCTCAACGCTGAATTTTTTATCCAGATCGCCGGTTGCTACGCCATTCAGTTCGGCGAGGCGAGACATAAACGCATTAAATTTAAAACGAGTTTGCTTGCGCATTTTTCTTCCTGTTTTTGTTCGGTTTTATCGGGTGTAACTGCCTTAGCAATCGGTCAGCACGTCTTGTGCGCTGTTGCCGCCGGTGGCATCCGGGCGCGCCTGCTGGCTGAAATCTTCCGAGGTGGAAAGCTGGGCTTGCAGCGCGCTGAACGCATCGCTGCCGGTTTTTACCTGTTGCTTGAGGTCGGCAACCTGCTCGCTCAGTGCAGCGAATTTCTCGATAAAGCGGGTGTCTGCGTCCTGCAACTGCTCGGCCACGGTCATCACCGCGCCTTCCATCTCGCCAAAGCGCACATCGTCGGTGGCCTGCTTGCGGCTAAACATCGCTTTGATGCGGGCAGAGAATGAGGTTTCCGGGTCAGCGACCGGCTCAAAATCGAAATGGACTTCCAGCGGCGCGGAGAACTCGACGTTCTCGTGGCGGCGGCTGAACTCCAGCATGTCAGTGCCGAGGCTCGCCGGGTCATCGGTGACGGCCAACCCGACCAGATACGACTTGCCGGTCTTGGCGAAATCGCGGCGGATCTCCATCGAGGTAAACACCTTTTGCCCCGCGCCGACCATCGACACCAGATCGGCGGTCGGGGCCAGACTGGCATACAGCGCCCACTTGCCGTGCAACAGCGGTTCGTCCGGCTCGTCGATTTTTTCGGCCTTCAGCTCAACCACGCCGCCGTAACGACGAAAATAGCCATCCGGCAAAATCCCCTTGATGTGCTCCATGTTGATGCGGGCGCCGTACACCTTCGGGCTGTAGGTCTCGGCCATCTGCTGAATATCCGTAGCGCCGATCTCGCGGCCGTCAACGGTGTCGCCTTCAACGCCGATGCGGAAAAACTTAGTAACTTTCTTTGCCATGTAAACGGCTCCGGTTGTGGTGATTGGGTTCGGGGCTAGTTTCGGGGGAATGGCGCCGCGTCTCAACGCGTTGCGGTTGGAAGATCTGAGGCACAACAAGGGCTTAATGCGAGCCGCCCGGCGCTTTCGTAGCCTTGTCGGCATGAATACAACACCGGCAACAACCATCATCAGCGATCCGCGCCGCCAAGCTGCCTTGCTCTACTGGCAGGGCTTCTCTGTGCGCCAAATTGCGGAAACGCTGAACCTCAAGGGGCCGACCGTGCAGAGCTGGAAACTACGCGATAAATGGGACGACATCGCGCCCATTTCCCGCGTGGAGCAAAGCATGGAAGCGCGGTTGATTCAGCTCATCATGAAAGACGTCAAGGAGGGGAAAGACTTCAAAGAAATCGACCTGTTGGGCCGCCAGATTGAACGGCTGGCGCGGGTCAATCGCTATTCGGCGACCGGCAACGAGGCGGACTTAAACCCGAACGTCGCCAACCGCAACAAAGGCGAGCGCAAGCCCGCCGAGCGCAACGTGTTCAGCGAGGCCGCCGTGGAGAAGCTGCAAAGCATCTTCACAGAAACCACCTTCGAGTATCAGATGGGATGGTATCGCGCCGGGCTGCAACACCGTATCCGCAACATCCTGAAATCGCGCCAGATCGGCGCCACGTTCTTCTTTGCCCGCGAAGCATTACTCGATGCGCTGACCACCGGCCGCAATCAGATTTTCTTGTCGGCCAGTAAGGCGCAGGCGCATGTATTCCGCAATTACATCATTGATTTTGCGCGGCTTGTCGAGGTTGACCTGAAAGGCGATCCGATGGTGCTGCCGAACGGCGCCCGCCTGATGTTCCTCGGCACCAACGTGCGCACCGCGCAGAGCTACACCGGCAATCTGTATCTTGATGAGTATTTCTGGATACCGAAGTTTCAGGAGCTGCGCAAAGTCGCCAGCGGGATGTCGCTGCACAAGCGGTGGCGCACCACCTACTTTTCCACGCCGTCGAGTCTGGCGCACTCCGCTTATCCGTTCTGGTCGGGGGAACTGTTCAACAAAGGCCGCCGCAGCAAAGCCGATCACGTTCAGCTCGACCTCAGCCACAGCCACCTGTCAAAAGGCGTGCTGTGCGGCGATGGGCAATGGCGCCAGATTGTCACGGTTGAGGATGCGCTGACCGGCGGCTGTAACCTGTTCGACCTCGATCAGCTGTCGCTCGAATACAGCCCGGCAGAGTATCAGAACCTGCTGATGTGCGAATTTGTGGACGATACCGCGTCGGTATTCCCGTTCGCCGAGCTGCAAGGCTGCATGGTCGATACGCTGGAAGAGTGGGAGGACTTCAACCCATACGCCGTGCGGCCGTTCGGTTATCGCCCGGTGTGGATCGGCTACGACCCATCGGAAGCCAACGGCGGCGATAGCGCCGGGTGCGCGGTGATCGCGCCGCCAATGGTGGCCGGGGGCAAGTTCCGCGTGCTCGAGCGCCACCAGTGGCAGGGCATGAACTTTGCCGCTCAGGCCCAGAAGATTAAAGACCTGACCGAAAAATATTGCGTGGAGTACATCGGCATCGATGCGACCACCGTCGGCCAAGGTGTTTTCCAGTTGGTGCGCGAGTTCTTCCCGGCCGCGCGGGAGATCAAATACACGCCGGAAATCAAAACCGCCATGGTGCTGAAGGCAAAAGACACCATCGGGCGCGGCTGTCTGGAATACGACACCAGCCACACCGACATCACCGCCGCCTTTATGGCGATCCGCAAAACCATGACCGCCAGCGGCGCGCGTTCCACCTACACCGCCAGCCGCAGCGAAGAAGCCAGCCACGCCGATGTTGCATGGTCAATCATGCACGCCCTCTTAAACGAACCGCTGACTGCAGGCAGCGGCCACAGCAGCCCGAACATTTTGGAGTTTTACTGATGAGTAAGCGCAAAGGCCGCAAGGCATTTACCCCCCCGGCGCCAGCCCCGGCAGCAGAGCACAAGCAGGATTTTGAGGCGTTCACCTTTGGCGAGCCGTCAGCTGTGCTGGATAAGCGGGAAATTCTGGATTACATCGAGTGCACGACCAATGGCAAGTGGTACGAGCCACCGATCTCATTCGACGGGCTGGCGCGCAGCGTGCGCGCCGCCGTGCATCACAGCTCGCCGATGTACGTTAAGCGCAACATTTTGGCGTCTACATTCATCCCACACCGGCTGTTAAGTCAGCAGGAATTTAGCCGCTATGCGCTGGATTATCTGGTGTTCGGCAACGCCTATTTAGAAGAACGTCAAAACCGGCTCGGTGCACCGCTGCAACTGAAATCCTCCCCTGCCAAGTACACGCGGCGCGGCGTGGAACGCGGCGCTTACTGGTTTGTGCAGGACTGGAAAGAGGCGCACCGTTTCAAGACCGACAGCGTTTTTCACCTGATTGAGCCGGATATTAACCAAGAACTTTATGGGCTGCCTGAATACCTCAGCGCGCTTAACTCCGCTTGGCTGAACGAGGCGGCGACGCTGTTCCGCCGTAAGTATTACCAGAACGGGGCGCACGCCGGTTACATCCTGTATATGACCGACGCGGCGCAGAGTACCAGCGACGTTGACAGAATGCGCCAAGCCATGCGTGATACAAAGGGCTTAGGGAACTTCCGCAATCTGTTCATGTACGCCCCGAACGGCAAGCCGGACGGCATTAAGATCTTGCCGCTATCCGAGGTCGCCACCAAGGACGACTTTTTTAACATCAAGAATGCCAGCCGCGACGATCTGCTAAGCGCGCACCGCGTACCGCCGCAGATGATGGGGATTATCCCGAACAATACCGGCGGCTTCGGAGATGTGAAAAAGGCCGCACAGGTGTTTGTACGCAACGAGCTAACGCCACTGCAAGAGCGCATGAAGGAGGTGAACGACTGGATCGGGGAAGAGGTGATTAAATTCGCGCCGTATGAGTTGCCGACCGAATAAGCAAAAAGCCGCCAGTGATTGGCGGCTTTTTACCTTATGAGTATTTGTTTTTTATATGTAATGCTACATGCTCTATTTCTGGATAAACGCCACTTGCTGATATACCTAGCGATTCAAGTTCGGAAATTATCCTTTCTTTTTCCTCTGATTTTATTATAAGCTTACCCTCATCACCTTGATATAAATATGAATCTGGCAATGTAGGCGGCATCTTCTTTTCATTATTCATACCAAAGAGCAAAAACGCTCCATCTTGTCGTATTATTCTTGGGTTATCCATTTCAGGCTTAACACAAATAACCTTATTGAAATCACCAGAAGTAATATCCGAGTCTATATAACAGCCATCGCGTTGAACTGCATCCACTATTCTTTTAATGTTAAGCTGCGTCCACGAATCTGATTGTGTGATTGGAATGTTGCTTATCCGCAGCCTATTTTTTATTTTAAACAAATAGTCCTGCTTGCTTAAATTTGAAAGCAAAGAAACTTCTACATCATCAAAATATCTTACATCGGAATCATTTATTTTGAAAATTATCACCTCTCCATCCTGTCCCTTCTCCCTCTCACCAATGCACGCAAAATACAATGCCATTAATGCATTGGAGGTAATGTCAAGCAGTCTGGTCGGTAAAGCATAGTGCTGCATTTTAACAAGATTCTGAAATGTCGTGTTATTCCCTTTGAAATCGGATGGACATTTAAGCATTATCTCTCTAAATAACTTGTGCTCATGATTAATCCATCTCTTTTCCTTTCTATATATCCCCGGAACCAATTCATAAAGGTAATTCGCATGTCCTCTGAAATAATAAAGGCATCCTTTTTCCCTTTTTACCTTCGAAACTCTAGTTATAAAATCAACGACACTCGATACTCTATTATCCTTTCCAGATACCTTTTCTGAATTTATACTATCTATATCATTCTTCATTTGATTGATGTTTTTCTTCAAATTAAGAAATGAAAGTTTAGCTTCAGAGTAATTTTCAAAGGATTTGCTTTTTACAACGTTATTATAATTATTTTCAATTGATATGTAAGGTTTCCTGAAACTATCAAATTCGTATTTCTCTTCATATTCGTCTTTACTAAGAGCCTCAACAAGAACTTCAAAACTAGTAATGGCTGCATGTTTATTTGTATAATCTTCACTTTGGAAAATTATTTCGCCTTTTCTGTTTTTTACAGAATAATTAAACAACCCATCTTTTGTTTTTTTTAATTCACAATGAATATTATTAGCCACTTTACCTCCTGTTAATTGGCCTACTTACGTAGGCCAATTAAAATTAAGAGTGCTTCTCGATAACTAGATCGACACCCTCATTTAGCAGTTCATTAATCGACTGCCCGGTGGCCTGTGCGGCAAGAGCCAACGCCTGATGACGTTCCGGCGACAGGCGTGTCGTTACTTTGCCACTGTACGACTTGTAAGGCTCGATGCCGTCTTTTTGGCACTCATCGAGAAAGACCGCGAGTGAGATCGCGCCTTCTTTCTTCAGCTCGTCCACGCTGTAGGCGTAGAAGTCGGCGCCGCCATTCAGCCCGACAAACTCGCCCCGGAACATTTCAATTTCAGGGTCGAAGTTGATGACGGCCGTATGGCCGTCAATTTTCAGTGTGTTATTCATCATGGTTTTATTCCTAAGCTATCCAACCAGATCCGAATGGAGTTAACCGCTCCCTTGTCAGTGGTAGGTCTGGGGTGTGGCCGGTGAAAGACTCTTTTTTCACCTTTCAACAGCACCGCGATCCTAGAACCTTCCCTTTCGTGAATCTCCGCCCCTAATGCGGTAAAAAGCGCCTCAATATCAGACCACTTTATAGAACCGTTGACAGGCCGGGCAAACACATCTGACAGCGTTTTTTGGTGTCGTTTGTTCATGGGGTTTATAGTATCACTTTATGACACTATTGCAAGAATATTATGGTGTCGTTTTTTGGTGTCACTGATTGGCGATATTATGCAGTGCGCTGTAAGCCCCTGAGAGCGCCATCATGGCGCCACGACATCAAACCCCATTCTCATACAAGTATTGCGATAAATCGCCGTGACGGGACGCTGGCGGCTCTTTTGAGAGGGGTTAAACACGGCTTGCGCGCAATGCTATCCCCGCCTCGCCTGCCCGCTTCACGTGTCGCTTTTAATGCACTTGCATGATCAGGCACGATCCGCGCCAGTGCTGGCGCTGTGGGGATAAAACTCACACCGGATCATCATGCAAATTCATGCATCTAATGCATGCATAGGGTATTTAGCTTAGACTTGAGCTAGCAGCACACAATCAAATCTAAAAGTCCGCTCTGAGCGAAGAGCTGACGTTGACCGCTGCCCAAGTATTAGTGGAAACGTAGAGAAAGCTGCTGAACTGCTCTGCGCGTTACTTTACCAGCAGAAAAGATTTACTGTTTCCATTGCTTTAGTTTAGGCGTGGAATTAGGATGAGGCATTAATATTTTGAAAGGACCATAATTAATGTTAGAGACTAATCGTCTGATCCTCCGACAATGGAAAGTAAGTGATTTAGAGCCATTTGCTAAACTAAATGCTGACCCAGAAGTTATGAAGTATTTCCCTGCAACCTTGAGTTACGAGGAAAGTGATAAGTTAGCTTGGCGCTTTAAAGAGGATATTGAACTAAATCACGGATGGGGGATTTGGGCTACTGAGTTAAAAGCAACTAATGAGTTTGTTGGATTTGTTGGTTTGGCCCATCAACCAGACCGTTTCGATTTTTCACCTTGCACAGAAATCGGCTGGCGGTTAAGTAAAAATTTCTGGCATAAAGGGATTGCAAAAGAAGCGGCTGAGGCTGCTCTCGCTTACGCATTTAATATGCTGAAACTCGACGAGGTTGTTTCATTCACCTCGATTCATAACTCTCCATCGGAAAATTTGATGAAACGGCTAGGAATGCATAAGCAGGGACATTTTTTCCATCCCGCCTTGAATCAAAGTGATCCCCTGTCCGAACATGTTCTGTATAAAGTTTCGAATGTGAATGTTTCTCTTTGATGAAAAAGAGGGGGCTCTGTCCCACACATTCGTTAATGGAACTAACGAATGTGTGGGAGTGCTGGCACTTTCTCTTGGGTTCCTAGGTAAAAGGTAAAAATACCCCGACTACGCCTGGCACGGAGTGATCGGATCGACGATCAAGGGCAGCTATGAGCGAGGAGCGGACATCTTAAGCTGGTTGATTTTTATTCTCCTACCTCTATGTAACCATGTTATATGGCTACACTTATACAGAAGTAAGGATTAGTCTTTTCCCGGACCATAATTAAATTTTGTACCTTTTCCAATGGCGTAAAACTGTCCGCCAGCCACGTAATGGACAGTACGTAATTCATCAGGCGCATCATCAAAAATCCAGTGCCCATTCCTGAAAACGCGGTCATCACTCCATGCTCCGACAATTTCACCCATGAACAAGTTGTGCTGCTTTTCATTTTCTTCATTGGGTATAACCTTACAGACTAGCCAGCCAGCGCAACCTTCAACTAAAGGCAGATCGAACTCTTTCTGATAAAAAAGTGGGATTTTACTATTTTTATCGGGTGTGTCAGAATAACTGTGACCGCCCGCATATAAAACCATTTCCATCTGATTTACTACTGGGATCTGGACAACGTAATATCCACTTCTTTCGACAAGACCGCGTGTAAATGCCTGTGGGCCTATAAAGGCCATCACTTTGTTATTGCCTACTAATCCCACCCAGGCAGCTGCCATGACATTTTCAATACCATTATTTTTAGCCGATATCATCGTCGTTGGCCCGACCTGCAATAAACGATAGGCTTTGTTTAATTCTACGGGTTGTATTGCCATAAGTTACTCTTCTAAGTTCTGATAAAAAGATACGATAGGTTCCTTGTTTGATAATTTGATTATATGCCTAGAATAATTGCAAATTAATTGCTAATATCAAAAAACATTATTGCAACTTTCACAACAATCATGAACAAACTTGATGCTCTGAAGTTTTTTATCATCGCCGCTGAGACCCTCAACTTCCGCGAAGCCTCTATAAAGCTTTCGGTTTCACCATCGGTTGTAACACGAACAATCGCTGAGCTGGAGAAACAGCTTGATGAACCTCTTTTCAGACGCAATACTCGCTCGATCTTTCTCACAAGTTTTGGCGAGCATTTTTTACCTCAAGCCAGGCGACTGCTAGAGGATTCGGAAAAACTATTTCAGACGGCGAAAGATGATAATGAAATGAAGGGCATTGTCCGTATCACGTCGCTTCGATTTCCAAAGCATGAACAAGTGTTATATGAACTATTGACTGCGCTACGCCCATATCCTGAATTATTTATCGACTGGCGTTTAGATATAAGGAAACTTGATACTGTCGAGCATCGTATCGATATAGGTATACGCGTCGGGCGAGAACCTAATCCAAACTTTATCATTAAAAATATCACGCAGGTGGAACATATTTTGGTTGCATCCCCAGAACTCGTTGCGCGCCTAGGAGCACCAACGGATTTAGAAGATCTTCGGCAACGTTATCCATTCAGCGGTTTACTTAATCCTGAAACGGAAAAAATCTTTGAATTTATGAGTGACGCGGTGAATACTTTTTCTCCTCGTCATATTGAATTTTATACTACGGACCCATACGTAGAAATTCAGGCCGCTTTGGCTGGCAAGACGGTTGTACAGTCCAGCGATTTTATCTGTAGAGAGTACTTAGCAAATGGTCAACTCATAAAACCCCTGCCAGAACTGCGACAGGAGAAATGGCAATTTTATTTATATCGACCTTATCAGACGATTACTCCAAAAAGGGTTACGGTAATTTTTTCACTATTAGAAAAAATTTTACGCAAACATTTCGTATCATAACTAACGTACCGCGCAACGTCCGTTTCTGGCACAGAGCGGCCCCGTTAGGTTAAGCTCTGTGCTGTGACAATATCAGATCAAGTCTGAGCTAATAAAATTTTTAGCCCAGATAAAGATATGTGTTGTGCTGATAACGCCCCTCGTCAATCAGCCTGAAAACGTGGCCGGACTGGTGCTTGATGTAGTAATTCGCCTCTTCAGGCGTTAGGTGTGTGCCGAGCCTGTTTGCGGCGTGAATGAAATCAACGGTCTTTATGCGGCGGCCCTTGCCGTTCTCGTTGAAGTTCAGCGCCTCCATAAACGCCCCGGCTAAGTTTAAATCTCGTCTCATACGTCACCTATGGATTAAGAGATCGCGGCAAGCTGCCTGATCACTTCTGCTTTTTCAGGGGCAATGCTGGTTTTCATCTCCCCCGCCAGTTCTGAAATCCATATCAGTGCAATGTCTTTGTCTTTCGCTTGGCTCTCATAACAAACCCCCAGACGGGCGATGAGTTCAATTCTTTCTAAAACAACCACTTCATCCACTGCTTGCACCCTTTCCCTCCGATGCTTAATTACTGTATGCATATACAGTATATGCTTATCGGATTTAATTGAGCAAGAAATTATTGGAAGCCCGCCCAATCGCTAACCGCCGGATAGTACATTGAAATATCACCAAATTTGACTTTAGCGCCGCGCGCCAGTGCCTCAAGTTCCCAGCGCGCCGGCTCGATGCCGTGTAGTGCCAGCTCTGAGTAAATTTTGGATACGCGATCGCGCTCGGCAGTGGTCAATCTGGCCGATGCAGCAGGCTCTATACGCTTATATGAGTCAATTCCTCTTTGCTGCCTGTTTATCTGCGGGGCATTTGCCCGTAAACGCGTCATAACAGACCGTGCAACGGTCATGTCTTCCCAGTCAATCTGGGTTTCCGGTGCATGTTCCATCACCGCCACGGCCTCTACAGGCCCCCCATCCTGCGCATTTTCGGCGCCACCGCTGCCGACCAACCCACAGTTATTGACAGGACTCCGAGGCGCGCCGGAGGCGCTTTTCAAAGTCAAAGGCTCAACGGCAACGGCTTTAGCGACGATGCGCCATTGCGTGGTGCGGGTTTCATAAACACGATCGGCGCCGATGTGCGGGGCAAAAATCCCCGCGATTTTCTGCACCTCTTCATCATAGGCGTTGCGCTCGTCGGCAACCCGGCGGGCCACACGCACAGTCTGATCTTCGCGGGCAACGTTGGGGCCACCCTGCGCCAAAATATAATCGGCAAAAAGACCGGCGTCGGCGGCAGCACGCACCGCCTCCACCCTTTCGTCAAACTCCTCGGCCAGACTGACAAAGCGGATCTTGCGACACTCACGCCATACCCCGCGCGACGGCAGGCCGATAAAGTGAAATTGAGGGATACGCCACGTTGACGCCCACGCGGTGACGGCGGCGGCCGTATCAGTCAACAGCTCGCCGGTTTCATGATCGCGTTCGCCTTCCAGCGCGTAGCCGTCGATATTTTTTGCAATGTATTTAGCGATATAGCCCGCCGCACCGCCTCTGTTCAGGTGCTTACAGTCAAAACGATTTTTAGCAGCGCCGCGCTCGTCGCCATCTTCAGCCATGGCATAACGGCGCATGATGTCGATCACCGGCTGGCGCTGTTTTTTAGAGGTAAACAGCATCATATGCCAGTGCGGCGTCGCATCATGGTGCGGTTCGACAACGCGCACGCCGTAGACCTGCAGGCCCGCATCTTTAAACGCCGTGCGGATCTTGCTAAACAGCTTCACAAGATAGCGCTGGCCGTCTTTTGGCGTGTAGGCTTCATCGTCCCACTTATGGTTAAAATGCACCTTTGGGCTGTTCTTGCCGACGGCACGCGTCGGGTGATATTTAGATGGGGTGGTGAGGGTGATAAACATCCCTTTATCACCACGGATAGCGGCGGCCTCCTCAACACCGGCAATCATCGTCATTAACTCCTTGCGGCGGATTTCCGGGTTAGAGATGCTTGCCATCACCTTGTCGATGAGGCTGAAGCGTTCGCCGGTTTCGACGTTCTCAAGTTCGCGGCTGTTCAGATAATCAAAATTGGACTGTCGGCGCGCTTTCACATCGCGGATTGCCTGCCGACTGGCGTAGGACGATGCCCCACGGTTCACATTGCCGACGGCGATCAACAACGCCTCGCGCCATTGCGTGCGCTGGGCTTTCAACTGGCGCTCCCACCACTCGGAATTAACCAACCGTGACAAACTGGCAATCGCTGACCGGGCATCCAGTTTGCCTTTGCGGTATTTGCGCCAGTGCATCGGGGTGATGTTAAAAGCGCGCGCCATATCGGCAATGCGGCCATAAAATTCTGATTGGGTGGCATCTTCGAAAAGTCCGGCATTGTCGCCGCCGTTCTCCGCCACAAACTCATCGCAGTAATCTTCGTAATTCTGCAGAAGCTGACCGGCCACCCGATCAGCAAGGCGGCGTAACTCTTTATCATCCATACCGGGCAGAGCTGCGAAGTTTTCGACTTCAGCAGAAAACCGCATCGACGCGGCGAGGTTCATCGCGTTCTTGGCGCTCACCGTTTGCAGGCGCGGCCAGATGCGGCGATCGAACTGGAATACCAGCCATTTGTTGGCGTCGTGAAGCCCTTTGCTCTTTAGCAAGTTGGTGTAACGCGTCAAGAACATGGCGCGGAGGAAGCGCGGCAGGCGGCGAATATTGGTTAAAACAGCTTGCCCCTGAGCGAGTTCCTCACGGGTAAGCGGTCTTACCGGCCCGGCAACAGCCGGGCGCGGTTCGTTCCATGGGTAAGCGTAGGCGGTAGCCGCTTGGCTCATTGAACTTTCGCCGCCTCACATGCAGCAAAAGCCTCTTGGCACAAATTGCCAATGCGGCCTATCTCCGCGCCCAATGATGCAATGCTATTAACACTTGAATTACGGACGCTGTGATGAATAAGGCCGTTCACAAGCTGGTTAATCGTAGGGTAATAGCCGATCGCCTCGTAACGTTCTTGACCTTCGCTTTTTCCTGTTTTCCCTACCTTCAGCGTATTAAGAATGAATTGCAGGTTATCGCTGGTGATAACAAACTCAGAGCCGATTTTAATTTCCATGTTATTTCCTTAATCGTAATTTTGGTTTTCTGGTCTGCGTGCAAATTCTGAATCGCTTAAATCAGCCGCAATAAAATGACCTGCCAGCAACGCCAGCAGGCCGAACAAAATAGAAAACTCCGTCATGCCTTCCCCGCGTAAAGGTGACTTTGCGTCTCGCGGATCTGCTGACAGCTTACGCAGGTATCAACGCCGGGAACGGCTGCGCGACGCGCGGCAGGAATCGGAGCATCACATTCTTCGCAAACAAAGGCAGAAGGCAGCGCTGAGGATTTGCGAACATTTGTAATCTGCGCCTCCAATACCAGCGCTTGCCGCTCCTGTTCGTAGTCCATCAAGTCGGCCATTAGTGCAGCTCCTGCGCTTGATGCTCGATGGCTTCAGCCTCTTGGCGCAACAGCTCCACAGCCTCGACCGCTGTTAACCCCTCTTGGGTGATGTGAGCCGCCAGCCGAACCAAACGCGCAGCGGCTACCTGAGATTGGTTTTTTCGTTCATCAACACGCGCGCTATCTAACAAGTCTTGAAACTCATTTGTTAAGGTAGAAACCGCGCGGCAAGTACCAGCGACAACACCACGCTGAAAGGCGTTATTTGCCGAGCTGGTTAAAGTTGGAGTAAGAAGCAAAGATTCTTTCATCGTAAATTCCTTATTTCAGACAAAGCGATGCCCGGCGGGTTAACGCCAGAATTACGCAATGCGGTTAATTAACGTTTAATTCGCAATCATCATCACTGATAAATCGCGGTAAGGTTTTTGATAAATCAATCAGGTCATTCAGCGCCCACACGATTTGTTTACGCTCTGAATAACTCATTTCTGCAAACTTCATTCTTATATGCCGCTCTTTCAACCCGGCATGAAAACAAACAGTTCTGCGGATATGTTCCGGCGACTTATCAAAAGCCTCTTGCGCCTGATTCCGCTTATGCGGGAACAGCTCACGCTTAATCTGTGAAATGCGCTTAATACCGATCGCTTTTTGTGTTTCACTAGCCAACAACATGACAGACCCAATTAACGGCAGAAAAAACGACGCAGCGGTGAAACTGGCTTAGCCGTTGACAGGCCACGCAGCAAGGCAACCTGATCGTGACGTGGGCGCCAGCGCTTGCCGCCCGGCAGTTCAATAAAACCGTGTTCAAAATGCCGTGATGGGCTTTGTTGCTTCAATAGCGGGGCTATAGACATTGGCATATATTTTCCCTCCTAATTAATCCATTCGCAACAGTCCACAATATAGGCAGTTGAGAATGAAAACCGGGTTTTAGCCATGCCCGGCACATGGTTGCTGTGGTAGGATCGAATCGCCAAAAACAACCAACCAACCAACAACGGAGTTATTGCATGTCAGATAGTGATATCAATACTATTAAATCTTTACTTTCCGAATTAAATAGAATACTCGACGACATTGAGGAACCAATTAAGAACAGCTCACACGCTGAAGAGCTGAAAGAGTTACATATGGAGCTGGGTGCCAAGTTGAATGAAAAAATGCCCGTAACCCATAAATCTATTCTCGAGTTTTTCTGAATACTATCCACGAGGTCTGAAAATGGCCTCCCTATTTTATTTCACCTAGACATATAAAAGCATCGATCACTTGCTTAATCTCCTCCATTGGGACTCCTTTCAACCCCATTTTTTTAACTTCTTTGCCTAAAGATTTTTGCATTACTCTTAAGAGTCGAGTGCGCTGTTTTGCCGTTGTAATTTGCTGTTTAAGTGCCGCCTCAATGCGATCTTTTTTAACTTCCCGCATGCCCTCTCCTTTCGTTATCAAGCCAATCCAGCCACGGCACCCAAGCCACCGATAACATCTACGGTTGTGGCCAGAGCCGGATTGGATTGAATGCGATTTTGAACAGTCAGACCGATTAGCGACAAATGACGGATCGCCGTGTTAACGCTATCGAGTAGAGCGGATTTACGAGATGCCGTTTTGTGATCGCCTTCTACCGCCGCCGCCGCAACAGAACCTACTGCTGCCGTTGCTTTTAATGCGTAGGTGGATATGTTGCCAGCACATGCCTCATTGATTGGCACTGAAGGTAAACAGTTCAACTGTGCCAGTAAGGCATCTACCAAGCTGGAGTCTTCTGTTGCGTCAGTGATTGCCAAAAGTTCAGTGCAACTCAGCTGATGCGGTTGTTCTGGGTTCAGCTTGTTTCGGAGCATCTGCGGCTTCATTTCAATCTGTTCAGCAACGCGCACAAGGTTTTGCCGAACAGCAAACTGGCGACACGCCATCTCAAAATGTGGATGTTTTGAAACTTCAAAATCAAACATTTCTCTCCCCTTTTGCGTCTGGCAACATCTCAAACACTTACTGTAAATTCACATTCCGAGAGAGCGCTGAGCGTCAACTTCACCATGTTGATGAGTACTTTCTCTCGTTTTGCACCAGTACCTAAGCGATGGCGGTATGATGACAAACGCCCATCAGCGAGCATATCATCAACAGTATTCTTAGATAACCCAGTGAGTTCACAGTATTTTTCTATGGTTACGTGCGGTGTTGGAACCGTGATTGAAATGTTTTTACGCATAGTGCAAGATCCTCCGATGACCTGTGGCGGGTCGCGTTAAGTGGTGATAAGCGGTTACAAAGGTGTTCCCTTCCAAATTGGAAGTGAATTTAATACCACAAAATGACAATGTCAATTCAAAAATTGGCAAAATGGAAGTTCATGGAATTCAATCAAGACGCAAAAGCTGTTATCGAAAGGATGGTAAAAGCCTACGGAGTCAAAACTAAGCTTGCTTTGTGTGAAGCCTTAGGCATCACGGCGAGCGCTCTTGCGAACAGGCAAAACCGCAACGCTTTTCCTGCGGAATACGTTTTGAAATGTGCCTTAGATACAGGTGCCTCTGTACGTTGGTTAACATACGGGCAAGGTGACATGTTTGAACAAACAGTGGTTTCAGCACCTAATGCAGCGGCAGTACCGAGTAAAAAGCTCCTGAACAGAAAACTACAGGATGGCGAAACCTTTTTACTAGATAAAGCATTTCTTCCTCAAGGCATCAAAACTCCTGTTGTGATTATTGATGGAAATATTCAATACATTGCGACTCATGCCTATGGTGAAATTTATGATGGCACATGGCTTATAGATATAGATGGAAATATTAGCATTCGTGAAATAGTTCGCATCCCTGGAAATAAAGCAAGCGTATCTGACCATAAGAGCTCTTTTACTTGCATGATAAATGAATTAAATGTGATAGCTAAAATAATTGCAGTATTCTCCCCTGTATAAAATAAGAACGAGCAACTTATAACCCTTAAAAGTAAAATTAAGGAAGAAAAAATGAAACACATAATAACCGAGATGACTTTTGAAGATAGAGATGAGTATTTAAGACGTGACATTGCGCATAACATAATAAAGTTAATAACTTCAAAAATTGATGTCTCCCCTATGATTATTGATGGTGACTGGGGTACTGGGAAAAGTGAATTTTGTCACAAGTTAATTCATCTGATTGGCAAAGAAACTGATAGTTACAAAGTGGTGTATATCGATGCATTTAATGAGGATCATACTGATGCACCAATACTGACCCTTCTTGCGGCTATAGTAGCACTACTGCCTCAAGAAGAACGTTCCACTTTAATTAAAAAAGCATTACCTGCTATAAGATTTGGATTAAAAACAACTCTTAAAGCCGGGGCAAACTGGCTGTTAAAACAGAATACAGAACAACTGGCTGAAGATTTTCAAGAGGCTATCAAAGATTCAAGCAATGCAGTAATAGACGGAACGATTGAGGCTTTATTAGAGGATCATATAGAGTCAGATAAAAACATCAGAGCACTAAAAGAAGCCCTAACTGAAATATCAAAAAAAACACCAATGGTTATTTTTATAGATGAATTAGATCGATGTAAACCTAGCTTTGCCATTTCTATCCTCGAGAATATAAAGCATGTTTTTGAAGTTGATAACGTGCATTTTGTTTTAGTAACAAATACAAAACAGCTAGAAGCATCCATCCATCATATTTATGGTCACTCAGTTGATGCCAAACGTTATTTAGATAAATTCATTAGATTCACCGTTAATTTACCAGCATACTTTAAACCAGACAGTCATAACAATGTCCTTTCATCCTCCCTTCACTGGTTTACTACAGCGTCAAAATCAGAAACACTAAGCAAAATTGACAATCCAACGTCAGAATTCATATCTTCCCTAATTAAATTAAAAGGACTGTCTCTAAGAGAAGTAGAAACACTAGCTAGACATGTGGAAATATATCAAACGATATCTCCGAATCCAATTACAGACGATATAGTTCCAGCATGCAAATTTCTTTATGTGATTGGGATTTTTATTTGCTGTTTTGATAAGGAAAATGCGATACAAATATCTTTAAACAATTTTAACAAAGATAGTGTTTTTAAAACATTTAACATCAATCGAATCCCTTATGGAACAGCTAACTACCCCCTTCCTATTTATATATTATTAAATGCATTAATACAAGAATCAGGCGGTAATGACACTCCTACTGAAGAGATAAGAATCAAGTGGATTGATTATGTTAACAACCTATCCAATGGTTCATACAATCGCCCTGAAAACATGATTAAAATAGTAGCCAATACAATTGACACACTCCAAATGAAATAATTAATACATAAACTTAACAGTTTTAAATTATTTATTTGAATGCAATCAAACATTGACCACTGTGTTTACATACAGTTAAATACCCTCAGAAATTACAAGAGGGATCACAATGGCAGTTAGGAAACAATCATCTGGCAAATGGTTATGTGAATGCTACCCTGCAGGCCGTGAAGGCCGCAGGGTACGCAAGCAGTTTGCAACCAAGGGTGAAGCCTTGGCGTTTGAACGCTTCACTATGGAGCAGGTAGACAATAAACCATGGTTAGGCGAGGCGATTGATCGCCGTAAGTTGAGTGAAGTTGCCAAGCTTTGGTACAATCTGCACGGTCAATCTCTCACTGCTGGTGAACGTACCTACAGAAAACTATGCCTTGTGATCGAAGCCCTGGGCGATCCCCCTGCTACCACCTTCACCGCTAAAGACTTCGCGCATTATCGTGATAAACGTTTGTCCGGTGAAATCTACTTTTCCGAGAAGTGGAAAAACGGCGCAGAACCTGTGACCGTCAATCTTGAGCAAAGCTACCTAAGCGGCATGTTTAGCGAGTTGGCACGGCTAGGCGAATGGAACCAGCCCAATCCGTTGGAAAACATGCGCAAGTTTACCGTTGCAGAAAAGGAAATGGCGTGGCTGACGCACTCACAAATCACAGAGTTGTTTGCAGCCTGCAGCAAAGGCGATTCTGATTTGCAGCTCGTGGTCGAGGTATGCCTCAGTACTGGTGCTCGCTGGCGAGAAGCGGAAAACCTCACCCGGTCACAGATAACACCGCATAAAATCACGTTCATCCGAACCAAAGGCAAAAAGAATCGCAGCGTTCCGATCAGTAAAGCACTGTACAAGAAGTTGGTAACGCGGGGCGATGATCGTCTATTCAGCGAATGCTATTTTCGCTTTATGGCCGCGCTTGAGAACACCAGCATTCAATTGCCCAAAGGTCAACTAACGCATGTGCTACGCCATACCTTTGCGGCGCACTTTATGATGTCTGGCGGCAACATTCTGGTGTTGCAACGCATCCTCGGCCATCATGATATCAAAATGACTATGCGTTATGCTCACCTTGCACCGGAGCACCTCGAAACAGCCCTGCAATTCAATCCGCTGGCGACTATGCCAGGTGGCGACAAAGTGGCGGCATAGGTTGGCAATCCCCGTATTTCCTCCCCCTTTATCGGTATAAAAACTCTTTATAAAACAAGTAAATTATTGATTTTATTATTGTAGTGAGGAAATCGGGTTTTTTGTTGCCTGAAGCAGCCCGCAACACCTGCTGTCGCGGCCTCGTCGTCAGGCATAAAGCATCCTATCTCTGAGCGTCGCTTACGCCAGCCTCCCTATCAATGTGCAGGTTTCAACATAGAAACGCTGCTTGTGGGTTCGCCACTGTTCAAAGAGATGGCGTCACAAACGGGACTTAACAACAGCACTCTCGTCGCCGTCGGCTGGGTGCTCTTTGGTGGCTCATTCCATCATCTTCCTGTATATCATAACGTCATGTTACTGCACTGGAAGAAGACCAGCATTGTCCCCCATGATAGTCGAGACTATCTAATTCACCTGTTTTATTTTTTCTTTAATTTTAATTAGTTTCTTTATATACGCATTGCTCTTATCCCCTTTAGCTATTTCCGCAGAAATCAGCGAGAGGAAGCTGTCATTAAAATCATCTTTGGCTAATGGATTAGCTCCATGAGCCAACAGAACCTCAATGTGTTCTGGGCAACTGTTATACAGCGCATTAATTAATGGCATTCGGTTCATAGCGCCTTTGATATTAACATCAGCTTTGTAAGCTATTAGAGTACTCAATGTCTCTGTATTAACCGCTTGAAAACTTTTGAAAATTATTGGCTGATTGTTTATTTCATCCCTTGCATTAGGCGATAGTCCGCCTTCAAGCATAGCCTGTATCCAGACGCCTTTATCCGCTTTCATGACATACTCAGCCGGGCTACTTCTCCCTTCCGGCCTTGGCTGCAATGGGTCTGCTCCCGCCTTGACCAAATCCGTAATGATCTTGAGCCGCTCTGGCGTGTTCTTGTCAAAGATAGCGTTATTGATCGCCCAGAATAGCAACGTCATATCCGCCTTAGCCGGCCGATTTAACGTTTCTTTGCTTACCGTCGGTAACATCGCATTCAGCTTCTGTCTCTCGCCTTCGTAGATAGTTTTGGCGATGGCCAGCTGCGTCCCTTCAAAATAATCTTGTGGCTGTAGATCCCTACCTTGTTCGCATCCCTGCATCATGAGCATCGACAGCAACATGATAATGATAAGAGCCCTGTGCCTCATGCCATCTCCATTTTAAGCGTAACCACGGTTCAACTTTGCTTTTTCACCGTATCAGCATCCCTCTATGCCCTTGAATACTGAGAACGGCTTATTGACTGACAGGGAGAGGTGGCCATTTCCCACCACGCTTAATTAGCTCGTCTTTGATACGCTCAAGAGACGCTTTCGCCTCACTACCGTCCGGGCTTCTATTAATCAGCCGTTGCAGTTGATTGCCCATCGTCCAACCCGAGTTGCCTCTTATATCACTATCGGCGCCTTTTTCTAATAGAAGAATGACGTGGTCATAGGAGTGATAATCTAAAGCATCGATGAGCAGCGTATCACCCAATGAATTTCTTATATTTATATCAGCGCCATGCTCCAACATGACCTCTAATGTCTCTGTATTTTTTGCAAAGATGCTATTGAATATAATGGGTTGATTATGAACCTTATCCTTAGCATTTGGAGAGAGCCCGCCCTCTAACATAGCTTGTATCCATACGCCTTTATTCGCCTTCATAACAAATTCAGCTGGGCTACTCCCCCCCTCAGTTCTTGGCTGCAGTGGATCTGCCCCCACCTTGACCAAATCCGTAATGATCTTGAGCCGCTCTGGCGTGTTCTTGTCAAAGATAGCGTTATTTATCGCCCAGAATAACAACGTCATCTCCGCCTTGGCCGGTCGATTTAACGTTTCTTTGCTCACCGTCGATAAAACCTTATCCAGCTTTTGTCTGTCACCCTCGTAGATGATATTGGCGATGTCCAGCTGCGTCCCTTCAAAATAATCTTGTGGCTGTAGATCCCTACCTTGTTCGCATCCCTGCATCATGAGCATCGACAGCAACATGATAATGATAAGAGCGCTGTGCCTCATGCCATCTCCATTTTAAGCGTAACCACGGTTCAACTTTGCTTTTTCACCGTATCAGCATCCCTCTATGCCCTTGGATACTGAGAACGGCTTATTGACTGACAGGGAGAGGTGGCCATTTCCCACCACGCTTAATTAGCTCGTCTTTGATGCGCTCAAGAGACGCTTTCGCCTCACTGCCGTCCGGACTTCTATTAATCAGCCGTTGCAGTTGATTGCCCATCGTCCAACCCGAGTTGCCCCTTATATCGCTATCGGCGCCTTTTTCTAATAGAAGAATGACGTGGTCATAGGAGTGATAATCTAAAGCATCGATGAGCAGCGTATCACCCAGTGAATTTCTTATATTTATATCAGCGCCATAATCCAACATGACCTCTAATGTCTCTGTGTTCTTCGCAAGAATACTTTTAAATATAATTGGCTTATTGTTGACTTTATCTTTTGCATTAGGAGATAGCCCCCCATCTAACATGGATTTTATCCAGATTCCCTTATCTGCTTTCATAACAAATTCAGCGGGACTACTTCTCCCTTCCGGCCTTGGCTGCAGTGGGTCTGCTCCTGCCTTAACCAGATCTGTAATTATCTTAAGCCGCTCTGGCGTGTTCTTGTCAAAGATAGCGTTATTTATCGCCCAGAATAGCAACGTCATCTCCGCCTTGCCCGGTCGATTTAACGTTTCTTTGCTTACCGTCGGTAAAACCTTATCCAGCTTTTGCCTGTCACCCTCGTAGATGATGTTAGCGATGTCCAGCTGCGTCCCTTCAAAATAATCCTGCGGTTGTAAATCCATACCTTGTTTGCACCCCTGAATGATGAGCATAGACACTAGCATCGTGATAATGAGTATGATTTTTTTCATATTCGTCCCTTGATTGTGGCAATGTCATCGTCTTTCTCATTTTCAATGCATTGTATCGCCTGGTCTATACCGTGCTTATCCAGCAGTGAACCTGTTCCACCGGGAAGCGTGTGCTTTACTCCCACGGCGTCAGGCGCCAACATGGACAACCGCTCTTTCGCCATCACCGCCGGGGGATAAAATTTAAGGTCTTTGGCATCTTCCCACAAATCAACCTCCTGCAGCTTGGTCAACAGCTCCCCTTTTACGCGATACGCCTGAATATTATCGGCGCTGCCTATTATAGAGCCACCGTATTTTTCGACGGTTCCCGCATTCAGACCTGCTGCATTAAACGTCCAAGCCGGTTTGCCGCTGGCTATGGAGGTCGCAGAGGCCATACCGCCTCCTAATGAATGACCCGCAACGTCAATATTTGATACTTTCGAAATTTTATCGCCAATTATAACGGCTTGTTTATAGTATTCAGAATTAAACCCCAACCCCTGAGCGCCGTTATTTGACCAGTCACTCAGGTTTTTAATCCCTGACAAATCGCCGTTCAATAACGCTTTCTGGGCAGCCTTGCTTATTCCCTCCGGGAACTCGGGCGCACGCGATCCGCGGAACACCACCGTCGGGTTCATCGCTTTGCCAAAGACCTTCTCATCAGGCTGATAAACCCGAGCCAGAAAGCCCGGCGTATCCTCATCGTCATAGAGCATATCTTTGCTTAAACCGAGTTTACCCAGCGCCCCATCATTGTTACTGATATCCTTCCAGCCTTCAGGGATGTCTATCGTGTCCTTGAGCGGGTTAGTGGTCTTATAGACATTCTCAGCCAACTTCGCCTTTTCGACCGCGACGTTGTTCTCCGCCAGGCGCTGTGCCGCCATGCGCGCATCCGGGTAAATGCTGCGGTTGCCTCGCCCTATCAGGTACTGGCGTTCTTGCCAGCGTTCTGCCTTGGTCATTGGGCGGATGGCCTGCACCGTGGCGGCAACGGTTGCCACTGCGGTCGCGATGGCTTGTTGCAGAGGGGGATTCCGGGTCGTATTCTGCCTCGCCGGCAGCACCGTCGGTTTTGCCCGGTGGCCATAGCGGCTGACCATTTCTTCATAGCGGGCGATCACGCGCCCGGTAGGATAAAAGGCGGGAAGAGAGCTGCCTGGGTAGCGCTGTAATCGGCCTTCCGCGTCGACGTAAAAGGCATATTTCGTCGGCGTCCAGGTGCCGATTCCCTGATCAATCGCCAGCAAGCCGCCCCGGTTGATCTCATCGAGTACGCTGCGCTTCATAGCCACGTCCTCACGATAACCGGTGACGCCAATCCCGGATTGAGTATTGCGGGTAATAGGATACCGGCTGCTTATCGATATGCCGGCTGCGCCGCCGAACAAATAGTGCCGTTCCAGCTCATGCCGCGCTGCTGTCGGGTTAAGTATCCTGGAAAAGCTTTCCGGCGCCGTGTGTTCAGAGGAGAAATGAATCAGTTTCATACGGTGCCTGCCCACTCGCAGGGTTCCGTGGTCGGCACAGGCGCACCATCATCAAGCAACTCGCCAGGTGTGCGGCTTTTACGGGGCTCGTCGAGCGTTAGCGAACGATAACGCATTGGATATCCTTATCTTCTGTGTCATTCCATTAATAGGGCATGCGCAAAATTATCACACTTCAGTAAAGATTTCTTTGCTCTATTTCTATACGCACGCATCCTCTTCCATCCATGCAGCTGCGTGCTTCCTGTGCACTTGTGAAGAGGTATTGACTTGCGTATTTCGTTGCCATGTCGCGCCTAAAAGCCACGTCCGAAAGCAATCAGTCGAGTGTCAAAGATGCGGGAATGATAAGGAGACAGGAAGGAGAAAGGCTCCGCCAACCGGGAATGGCCAGCGGAGCGGCGTCAGGCGGCGGTTATTTCTGCTCAGCCTGGCTTACGGTGTCTTCGGCTTTCCAGATGCGGTATTTCACTTCCGCGTCTTTCGGCGCATACACCACGATCGGCAGGCGGCTGTTGTAGCGCTGCATCGCGGCGTCGCCCAGGTTGGCGGCGATGAATTTCTTGGTCTTGGTATTGTCCGGGCAGGCCATCATGGTCGAGGCCGGTTCAGACAGCTTCTCCAGCACCAGGTAGTCGTAACCCCAGCCGGACAGGGTTTTGGTCTCCAGCGTGCCGCCAATCATATGGCGGTTGCAGTCCACTTCCAACGTCTTGCCGATCAGCAGTTCTACCTTGTAGTTCTCTTCGTGCTCTTGCTTCGGCAGGTAGATCACCTGGCGATTCATGCCCTTCTCGGCTTTCGGGTAAGGCGCGACTTTTTCCAGCGGCTGTTTGCTCATGTCTGCGTCATCGCCAGAGGTCGCCGCCATAGCGCCAGCGGAAACGGCCATCAGCAGGCCGGAAAATACAACGGATGCCTTGTTCATGTTTTATCCCTACACTTTGTCAAATAATCCGACTATAAACTAATACACTACCGCCAAGCCCGCCACAGGTTTAATCTTCTTTACAATAGGTGATAAATAGTGACAATCGCCTGATATAAACCGTTAAGCGGAGCAATTAGCCAGCACACCCTCGGGTTAAGACGAGAAAAACAAGCGATTACCTTCGCACAAGCGGGTGTATCAGATAGGGTTTTCTTGCCGGCGGACTAAGGTTTTCTTAAGACAGAATTATTACAGTGACGTCATTCAATCCTGTCACCGAGCCTGCGCGTGAATCCAGAATCGTCATTAAATCAATCCTCAACGACACCGCAAATTAAGACAACCGCCCTTTACTCCCTGTCGACATCCTTTTACCGTTGGCAGGTTTTTGGCCTGCTGATCAGCGGTCTGGCGTTTCTGTGGCTCTCCCGCAACGAACAGCTGGATTGGGCGATCAGCAACTATTGGTACGATGCCGCCAGCGGGCATTTCCCGTGGCAAAACAATTATTGGCTGGATCTGATCAATCACCGCCTGTTGAAGCAGATAGTGATCGTAGGGGCGGTGCTGACGCTGTTTTGGGGCATCTATCGCCGCAGCGCGCGCCTGATCGTGACCATGCTGCTGATTGGCATCGGCCCGCTGGTGGTGGGCATTCTCAAAGCCACCAGCGCGCACTCCTGCCCGTGGGATCTGATTGAGTACGGCGGCAAAGCGATGTCTTTCCCGCTATTCGGCGCGGTACCGGCACTGCCGGGCCCCGGCCGCTGTTTCCCCGGCGGGCACGCCTCGAGCGGTTTCGCGGTGATGGCGTTGTTTTTCCTGTTTTATCCGCAGCGTCCGCGCCTCGCCTGGTGGTGTTGGTGCGGCGGCATCGCGCTTGGCATGGTGATGGGCTTTGGTCAGATCATGCGCGGCGCACATTTTCTTACCCATAACCTGTGGGCGGGTTGGTGGGTTTGGTTAAGCCAGTTGGCTATTTATTGGACGGTTAGCGGCTATTGGCGCCGCAAGACGAGGTAACGGTTATGGAACAGTTGAACCATTTTCTTTTCGCCTGGATCAATGCGACTCCGGCGTCTCCTGAATGGATGATCGATTTCGCCACCTTTTTGGCGCGCGATCTGATCATCATCGTGCCGCTGCTGATCGTCGGTCTTTGGCTGTGGGGGCCGCAAAGCCAGCTGGTTTCGCAACGCCAGGTGGTAGCGAAAACCACTATCGCGCTGCTGTTCGCCATGCTTGCCGCTTCCGCTATCGGCGCGCTGCTGCCGCATGAGCGCCCGTTCGTCGCCGGCGTCGGTTATACCTTCCTGCCACACGCGCCGGACAGCTCGTTCCCGAGCGATCACGGCACCGCCATCTTTACCTTCGCGCTGGCGTTCCTGTTCTGGCACCGCGTTTGGTCCGGCGTGCTGCTGATGATCGTCGCCGTCGGCATCGCCTGGTCACGCGTTTACCTCGGCGTGCACTGGCCGCTGGATATGGTCGGCGGTTTCCTGCTCGGCCTGGTGGGCTGCCTGTTCGCCCAACTGGTGTGGAATCTGTTCGGCGATGTCATCGCCGACAGGCTGTCGCGCCTGTATCGTTTCCTGTTCGCCTTCGCCATTCGCCGCGGTTGGGTGAAAGAGTAACCGCACAACATGACAGGGGCGTTACCGCCCCTGCTTATTTCACACCACGCCGGTGGTCACGCAGAACGCCCGCGTTTTTCCCGCTCCCAGCATCACTCCCTCACCCTCTGGCGCATTCGGGCGGCAGTTTGCCGGCTGGATAAAGGAAAGCAACTGCCGGTTGCCCTGAACGGCGATGCGCCGGAGACCATAGTTGAATTGCCCGGTGGCGAAACGCGTTACATAGCGCCGGCCTTGCGGCGCCAGCATAAAGAATTCGGCTCGGTCCACGTAGCGAGACAGATCCTCGGAACACAGCAGTTCCTGCCCGAGCGCCTCCCCCAACAGCGCCGGCGTCGGCAAGTTTTGGCGGAATACCGCGTCGGGAATGCAATCGTAGTTGAGGCGGCACACATAGCGCAGCGGCTGCGGCCGATCGGCCAGATTGGTGACTTTCATCTCAATGGCGAACTGCGCGCTCTGCGCCGCCAAGCGCAGCGCCGGGCCGATGCGCCATCCCTCGCCCAACCGCTCGCCTTCGCCCTGCAACGTCAGCTCGTCGCCCGCCAGCTGCAGCCACACGCGTTGCATCTGGAGCGATGCGCCGTCGTGACTCGGCCAGGCGGGGCAGAACGCGGCGACATCATCGCGCTTTCTTCCGGCGCCCCGCCCGCTGCGGCGGCCCGATTTCAATGAGTAACCGTCAAATTCAGCATCCCAAATCGCCAGGCCCTGATACGGCAAGACCGTCAGTGCCCCGCGCCGATTCGCCAGCGTCAGCATTGGCCCGCGCTCTGCGCAGCGATGGGCGCTCACCGCGAAATCCGCATTGCGGAACAGCGCCTGCCGATGCGCCCCGAACGCGGCAGGAACCAGATCAATGTTGATTTTCATCGTTTTCCCTCGACATTTCGCCCGCGCAGGCCGCGAGCGGCCGCTGAAAATGTTATTTAAATAACAAATAAATCTCCCCTAAGTTATACATATAACAGTGAAATAACTATGATCTCGTCGACATTTTTCAAATCCCGCTAGGTTTACCTGCATTGTAATGTTATTATTTTCACATCCTCTATCAACGCTCTTTTCTCAACTTCATTAAGGAACCGCGATGACCTCCGAAAACATCGATTACGCCCGCTATGTCGACCACACCCTGCTGGCCATGGACGCCACCGAAATGCAGATCGCCAAACTGTGCGAAGAAGCCCAGCAGCACAACTTCTATGCGGTGTGCGTCAACTCCGGCTACGTGCCGTTGGCAGCCCAGCTGCTGCAGGAAAGCACCGTGAAAGTCTGCTCGGTGATCGGTTTCCCGCTGGGCGCCGGCCTGACCGTCGCCAAAGCCTTTGAAGCCAAAGCGGCGATCGCCGCCGGCGCGCAAGAGATCGATATGGTGATCAACGTCGGCTGGCTGAAAAGCGGCCTGCTGGACGAAGTGAAAGCCGACATCGCCGCCGTGCGCGAGGTTTGCGCGGCGATCCCGTTGAAGGTAATATTGGAAACCTGCCTGCTCAGCGATGCGCAGATCGTCCAGGTTTGTGAAATGTGTCGCGAACTCGATGTCGCCTTCGTTAAAACCTCCACCGGCTTCAGCACCGGCGGCGCTCGGGAAGAGCACGTCAAACTGATGCGCGAGACGGTGGGCAGCGAAATGGGCGTGAAAGCTTCCGGCGCCGTGCGCGATCGCGCCACCGCCGAGAAGATGATCAAAGCCGGCGCCACGCGTATCGGCACCAGCTCCGGCGTTGCCATCGTATCCGGCGCGCAGGCGGCGGCTGGCAGCTACTGATCGTCGGCGCGCCTTGACGGGCGCAGCCAATACACTCCGATGCGGGACAATACGGGCGGCCGATGCGGCCCGATATTGCCCCGCATCGTTGTGTTTAGCGCCGGAAACGGCGGCACGCTTTTTTACCTCTACTACCTGTGGGAAGACGGATCTATGGAAACGCGGCGCGAAGAACGTATCAACCGGTTAGTTCAGGCGTTAAAACGCGCTGACAAGATCCACCTGAAAGAAGCCGCCGCGCTGCTGGGGGTCTCGGAGATGACCATTCGCCGCGATCTGAGCGCCGAGCCGGCGGCGGTGGTGCTGCTCGGCGGCTATGTGGTGACCGATCCGCGCAGCAACGGCGTGACCAACTACTTCGTTTCCGATCAAAAAGCCAAACAGGTCATGGAGAAACGGCGCATCGGCCTGCTGGCGGCGCCGTTGATCAATGAAAACGACACGGTGTTTTTCGACTGCGGGACCACCACCCCGACGATCATAGACGCCATTGCCGACGAACTGACCTTCACCGCCGTGTGCCATTCGCTGAACACCTTCCTGGCGCTGCAAGACAAACCGAATTGCAAGGTGATCCTGTGCGGCGGCGAGTTCAAACCGAACAACTACATCTTTTCCAGCGTCGGCGGCCGCAATGAGCTCGATCACATCTGCCCGAACATCGCCTTTATCTCCGCCGCCGGTCTCAGCCTGCGGCACGGCGCCACCTGCTTTAACTTCGACGAGCTGGAGATGAAGCATCGCGCAATGGCGATGGCGCAGCAAAAGATCCTGGTGGCGGATCACAGCAAGTTCGGCAAAATCAAGCCGGCCTGTATCGGCCCGCTGACGCAGTTCGATCGGGTGATCACCGATCGCCAGCCGGACGCCGACTTCATGGCGTTCTTCAACGATAACGCCATCGCTACCCGCTATTGATCCCCCTTCAGCGCCGTCGGAAACGACGGCGCGCCGCTGAAATCTCTCTTTTCCCACAGCCCGAGGTGAACAAATAATGCGCAATCGATACGCATTTTTCGCTTATCCTCACGCAACATCAGGTTAATAAAATGCAACAGGTCACCCGAGTGATTATTTTCTCTCTGGTCAAACCCGCTTTCGGCTGGATGAATTAACGACTATTTATGGCTTTTATATGATAAATCGCGCCAAAGACCGGGATGTTTAAATAAACGGCCGGTTAGGCTATTGCAGCAAATCTCGCCAATACCTGTTAGCTATCTGTTATTTATATGATGAATGGTTACGCATTTTTATCCGCTAACCACGTAAGTAATTTCCCTTCGTTACTAGCGGCGCTTTTCAATTAAACTCCTTTAAAAACAAATAAATACAGCTCATTTGACTTAAAAATACAATGTGATCTACGTCACTAAAACTGCTTAATCCGGGTTTTTAGCTAGATCCAAAACCACGCATAAAATATATTGCTCGGCTTGCTGCTGAGCACAGCGCTTTATCCGGCTGATTATTGTACAAGCCGCATAATCGCAGAAATTTTTATGAGAGCGTTCTCAGCACAAAATCTTACACAAATGTGCAACAAATGCGCGAAAAATCGATGAAAAAGCAGATAACTGCACACATTACGCATTTGAGAGCAGGATCACGGTTGTTTCTACTGTAAATCGTTATCTTGCCGCCAACAAAAATCGACAGGCAAAGACCTGTCGGCAGCGGTAACGACTTTTATCACCCCGTGGCGGTGAAAAGTCTTTGGTGAATTACCCGGCGCTGTGCCTGTGGTAATGAACACAATAAACAACCAGGGGGACGCCAAAACATCCCCGCAAGCAACACCTGATTCTTACCGCAAGCGTTGCCTGAATAGGACGTTTGACGGTTTAACCTTAAGTTTTGCCTTTTAATTTTAAATTCGTGTTCACTTCGGAGATATTTATGGACACTACACAGACCGGCACAATTGCCTCTGCGGCTTCGGGTTCCAGCACTACCTGGCGTAAAACGGATACCATGTGGATGTTGGGCCTGTACGGCACCGCCATCGGCGCAGGCGTCCTGTTCTTGCCAATCAACGCCGGCATCGGCGGTTTGATTCCTTTGATCATCATGGCCATCATCGCTTTCCCGATGACCTTCTTTGCCCACCGCGGCCTGTGCCGTTTCGTTCTGTCCGGTAAAAATCCCGGTGAAGACATCACCGCCGTGGTAGAAGAGCACTTCGGCATCACCGCCGGTAAACTGATTACTCTGCTGTACTTCTTCGCCATCTACCCGATTCTGTTGGTTTACAGCGTGGCGATCACCAACACCGTCGACAGCTTCATTACCCACCAGTTGGGCATGACGTCGCCGCCGCGCGCCATCCTGTCGCTGATCCTGATCGTCGGCCTGATGACCATCGTGCGCTTCGGTGAGCAGGCCATCGTGAAAACCATGAGCATCCTGGTCTTCCCGTTCGTGGCGGTGCTGATGCTGCTGGCGGTATACCTGATCCCTAACTGGACCGGCGCCATCTTCGAAAACGTGTCGCTGTCCGGCAGCGGTACCGGCACGGGTCACGGCCTGATCATGACCCTGTGGCTGGCAATCCCGGTGATGGTGTTCTCCTTCAACCACTCGCCGATCATCTCCGCCTTCGCCGTCGCCAAACGCGAAGAGTACGGCGCAGACGCCGAGAAGAAATGCTCCCGCATTCTGGCTTATGCACACATCATGATGGTGCTGACCGTGATGTTCTTCGTGTTCAGCTGCGTGCTGAGCCTGACGCCGGAAAACCTGGCGGAAGCCAAGGCGCAGAACATCTCGATTCTGTCTTACCTGGCCAACCACTTTAACAACCCGATGATCGAGTACATCGCGCCGGTTATCGCCTTCGTCGCCATCACCAAATCGTTCCTGGGCCACTACCTGGGCGCCCGTGAAGGCTTCAACGGCCTGGTCGCCAAGTCGATGAAGAGCCGCGGCAAAACCGTCAGCACCGCCAAGTTGAACCGCATGACCGCTATCTTCATGCTGGTGACCACCTGGATCGTCGCCACCCTGAACCCAAGCATCCTGGGCATGATCGAAACCCTGGGTGGCCCAATCATCGCCATGCTGCTGTTCCTGATGCCGATGTACGCCATCCGTAAAGTGCCTGCCATGCGCAAGTACAGCGGCCACATCAGCAACGTGTTCGTGGTTGTGATGGGTCTGATCGCCATCTCTGCCATCGTGTTCAGCCTGCTCGGCTAATCACGCCCGGCCGGCGCCGCTTGCGCGCCGGCCCTCCCGCACTCCCCCATTTCCCGTATTCACCGCCTGAAACCTGAAGAAGGAGGCGAGACCATGGTCAGCGTTTTCGATATTTTCAAAATCGGTATCGGCCCATCCAGCTCCCACACCGTTGGCCCGATGAAGGCCGGCAAACAGTTCGTCGACGAGCTGATCGCGCACCAGCAGTTGCAGGACACCACCCGCGTGGTGGTCGACGTCTACGGTTCGCTGTCATTGACCGGTAAAGGTCACCACACCGACATCGCCATCATCATGGGCCTGGCCGGCAACCTGCCGCACGATGTAGACATCGACAGCATTCCGGGCTTTATTCGCGACGTTGAGCAACGCGGCCGCCTGCCGCTGGCCAACGGCCACCACGAGGTGGATTTCCCGCTGCACGGCGGCATGAACTTCCACAGCGACAACCTGCCGCTGCATGAAAACGGCATGCGCATCCGCGCCTTCGCCGGTGAACGCCTGCTGCACAGCAAAACCTATTACTCGATCGGCGGCGGTTTTATCGTCGACGAAGAGCACTTCGGCCAGTCAGCCGAGGGCGCTACGCCGGTGCCCTATCCGTTCAAATCAGCGCACGATCTGCAGCAGCATTGCAAGGAGACCGGGCTGTCCTTGTCCGGCCTGGTGATGCAAAACGAGCTGGCGCTGCGCAGCAAGGCGGATATCGACGCGCATTTCGCCGATGTCTGGCAGGTGATGAGCGCCGGTATCGAGCGCGGCATCAACACCGAAGGGCTGCTGCCCGGCCCGATGAAAGTGCCGCGCCGCGCCGCCGCGCTGCGCCGCATTCTGGTGACCGGAGACAAGAACAATATCGATCCGATGAACGTGGTCGATTGGATCAACATGTTCGCGTTGGCGGTCAACGAAGAGAACGCGGCCGGCGGCCGCGTGGTCACCGCGCCGACCAACGGCGCGTGTGGCATCATCCCTGCGGTGCTGGCCTACTACGACAAGTTCATCCGCCCGGTGAACGCCAACTCCTACACCCGCTATTTCCTGGCGTCCGGCGTGATTGGCGCGCTGTACAAGATGAACGCCTCGATCTCCGGCGCCGAAGTCGGTTGTCAGGGGGAAGTGGGCGTGGCCTGTTCAATGGCGGCGGCCGGGTTGACCGAGCTGCTCGGCGGCAGCCCGGCGCAGGTGTGCATCGCGGCGGAGATCGCCATGGAGCACCATTTGGGGCTGACCTGCGATCCGCTCGCCGGCCAGGTTCAGGTGCCGTGCATCGAACGCAACGCCATTTCCGCCGTTAAGGCGGTCAACGCCGCACGCATGGCGATGCGCCGGACCAGCGAACCGCGGGTTTGTCTGGATAAGGTGATCGAAACCATGTACGAGACCGGCAAAGACATGAACGCCAAATACCGCGAAACCTCACAGGGCGGGCTGGCGATCAAGGTCGTGGCCTGCAACTGATCGCCACGGCGAGGCACTTAAGGCGCCGGCCGGTGTGACTTGGCCGGCGCCGTTTCAATAGCGATCCTTTCCTGCCGCAATGCCGGGCTGAATGCCCGCACGAAGCCCCACAGCCCCGGGACGAGCGCTGTGCCGCAGCCAGCCGTAAAGTTCGGCATTACGCCGGAATCCCATTTTACGCATGACGCTCATCTTGTGATTGCTGACCGTCTTCACGCTAATATCCAGCATCCGGGCGATTTGCGTGACTCCCATCTCCCGCGTCATGCAGCGCATGATCTCTTGTTCGCGCAACGTCAAGCCCCGGTGTTGGCATGCGCAGTTCCTGCCACAGCTCAGTCGGCCCGACCATTTGCTGCGCCGCTCCAGCTCGGCGCTCACCTGATACAGCGCCGAAACCAACGGCATATCGTGGTAGATGACGCCGGCCTCCAGCGAGCAGCGGTTACCGACGGTGCGTTTATGCCGTCCCTCCGGCGTTCGCAACGAGAAATACAGCGTTTTACGCCCCACGGGCTGCGCCTCAGAGAGGTGACAAAAACAGCTTTGCACGCCGGGAGGAAAATAGCAGAACACCAGATCGGCTTCATGAGCCTGCCGCGCATCCACTAACAGCGTGCGCTTGCCGTAAGTGCTGAAGTGCAGCGCCAGAGCCTCTTGCCAACCGGCGCTGAAGTATCGATTCTCATCAAATAACGCGATTTTTATCATCGTGTTCATCCCTGCCCTCCCGCCGTGTCGGCTTCCCGTTTAACCGCCTGGACGCCCTTTGCCGGCGCCTGGCTGTTGTCGATGCGCAATTCATAAACCATGGTGGCGTTGGGCGGCACCTTCGGCGGGTAGCCGGTTTCACCGTAGGCCAGCGCCGGCGGCACGACCATCGTCAACGAGCCGTGGTTGTGCAGATGACTTATCGCCTCCCGGAACAGCGGCGGGTATTCGGACAGCGGTTGCGACAGCACCTTGCCGCTCAGATCCATATCCTGGATCACCGTGCCGTCGGTCAGCTTCTCTTTCACCACAACATCGACCACCGCCGTTGGCGCCAGCGCCCCCTCCCCGGCATAATCCACCCGATACCAGAAGCCCATCGCCGACTGCTTTACGCCCTTTTGTTGACTGAACTGCGTCAGGTAATCGTCATCGCGCCGCCGCTGCTGGTTAACGCGTTTCTCACGCGCGGCCACGGCGGCGGCATCCGCCTGCGCCGTCAACGTATTCAGTTCCTGCGGCGACAGCTGCAAACGTCCCGACACGCTGTCGATAACGCCCGCCAACAGGCTGTCGCGATCCACCGGCACGCCCCAGCTTTGACGCTCCGTCATCAACCCCTGAATATCCCGCCCCAGCGCACTGCCCGCCGCATAGGACAAACGCTTGCGTTCATCCTTCAACTGCTCCGGCGTCATCTCCCATTGCAGCCGCTTACGCAACGCCAGCAGGTCTTCGCGCGCCTGCTGAGTCGCCTTCTGCTCACCGGCCCGCTTCTGCTCGCTTTCTTCCAACGCGGCGCGCAGAGCGTGCAACGCCTCCTGGTGCTCGCGTTGGCGTTGTGCAAGCGTTTGTGCCGATGCCTGCGCGGCAGACTCAAGTTCGGTGACGCGCCGTTCGGCCTGCGCCGCCGTCGCTCTGCTTTTGGCGGTTTCCTGCGTCGCCTGACGCAACAGCGCCTCGGCGCGCTGCACGTCGGGCGAACCGCGCCAGGCGGCGCCCAGCCCGGCGATCCACTGTTGAAGCGTTGACGAGTCCGGCAACGCCGCGACGGGTGGCGCCGCTTTCTCCGCCCGCAGCGCGGCGAGCTCCTGGCGCAGCGCCGTCAGCGCCATTCGCTGGCGCGCCAGCTGTTGATCGCGCGCCAATAATTCCTGGCTCAGCGTAAACGTTTTGGCCGGTGAGGTGGATTGGCTGTTGTCCGACAGGCGCTTCGCCGGCTCACGCTTTTTTTTCCCTGACTCACGGTCGTCCGGCGCCGTTTTTTCGGTCGCCGGACCGATATTCTGCCGTTGATACTGCTCGGCAAACTGCAGCAGCGCCGGCACGCCGTCGTCCGCTTGCGCGACGCCGGCGAACAGCAAAGCGACACAGCCCAGCAGACGCAGCCTCATTTAACCTGCTCCCCGCGATCCGCCAGCCCGGTCAACACCGCCTGATTCACCCCGGCACACAGATAGTTGACCTTGTAGCGATACAGCGCATCCACCGTCTCCTGCGTGTCACCGTTTACCCGGGCGCGCAGGTTGGCGTACTGGGAAGCGCCGCTCATCAGGCTGTCGAACGCCTGTTTGTAGCGCTGATACTGTTTCTCGTTGATCGTGCGCAACGCGCCCAGTTGCTCCTGACACTGCCGCAGTTGCTCGGCCTCACGTTGCTTGCGCAACACCTCTTCTGACGGAGGTTGCGCAGCCTGATTTTGGGTGTTCACGGCAGGCTTGCCCGGCTTTTGGCTTTGGCAAGCGGCGGCGCTCAACGCCAACAGGCACAGCATCCCCATGCGCAGGGCGTGATTGACGTGCTTTCTCATCATTGCGTTTCTTGTCCTTGTAGGCGCTTATTCGTATTCCAACGTGAAGGTGGCCACCGCGCTGAAGGTGCCGCGGCCGATGGACTTCGTCTGGATGGCTTCCGGCTCTCCCTGCACATAGGCTTGCAGCGTGAGTGTGGTGTTGCCGGCGTTCAGACGGAATTTATCGCTGGCGCGATTGAGCGGCAGCGCCTTGCCGCTGCTGTCCTCCAGCCCGATGCCGATCCCCGACGCCAGGCTGCCGCCATCCAACGCCAACAGGCCGGGCAGTTTGGCGTTCTCAGTACCGGTAAACGTAATGGCCACCGTATTGCCCAGGCTGAGATCGCACTCGGTCAGGTGCAACGCGAAGGTTTGGCTGTGGGTGCGGGTGTTCAGGTACAGGTATTTGTCGACGATGGTGCCGAAATCCAGTTGGATGTCCTCATCCCCCGGTTGTATGACACACGGCTCGGCCACCAGCGTACCGTGAAAGCGCATGTTTTCCGCCGCAGCCGCCGGCTGCGCCATCATGCCGGCCAGCATCACCATGCCGGCTCCCAGCAGCGCGCTTCGGCGCCGGTTCGTCTCTGTCGCGCGCATGACGCCACTCCCTTTGGTTATGCTTGCGCCTGCCAGGCGCAAGCGGCGTATTAGTCGTAATAAAGACGGAAATCGATCGCCGCGCGGTAAGCGCCGGCGCTCAGCGTCGCCGGAGTGCGCACCGGCGTCACCGTATACGTCAGGGTGTTTTGTCCCGGCGTCAGCAATACCGGTTTGTTGCGCGCGCCGAGGCGGACCGGCAGACCGCGGGCATCCGCCAACTGCAACCCCAAACCGGTGACGCCGGCGACCCTGACCAGACCCGGCGCGTCGTCATCCGTCGGCGCGGAAAATGCGACGGACACCGCAGGCTGGCTGCCGCTCCAGGCCAGAACCCCGGTCCAGGCGTCGCGGTTGCTCGCCGGCGCCCGCAGGCAGTCTTTCAGCGTCAGCTCGAAGGCGACCGGCGTGCCGCGATCGCCCGGGCGCTGGAAGTGCGCCGTTCCCGTCTCGCCCAGCCATACCTCCTGGCGGGCGGTGGTCATTTCCAGGCTGCAGGCGCTTTCCGTTAACGCGCCGTAGACGTGGAGCGTGCCGTTCGCCCCCTCAACGTCCCAGTTATCCAGCGCGCGGGCCGGCGGCATCAGCATCAACATCGTGCCCGCCGTCAGCGGCACCATCAGCGCGGCCAACACCGTCAGGCCAATAGTGCGTCGCTGATGACGTTCATAGGCCTTTCCCAACAGCATGGGGTTCTTTCGTTGCATGATTCGTTCACTCCGCTGTGTTCATGACTTGGTCTTCCCTGCTTGCGCGCGGCG
The DNA here is from genome assembly GCF_052168895.1 of Serratia sp. CY37869. Classification (NCBI taxonomy): domain Bacteria; kingdom Pseudomonadati; phylum Pseudomonadota; class Gammaproteobacteria; order Enterobacterales; family Yersiniaceae; genus Serratia; species Serratia sp. CY37869. Next base: position 793,045 of record NZ_JBJNLU010000002.1, on the reverse strand, counting down.
CGTCATTTGGCGACCGGCACGACCTGGCAGGCATTGCCGGCGCAGCGGAAGTTCAACTGCGGCCGACCACCGTAATCGTTGATGTACGCCAGCGACGGGCCGCTGCCGAGGCTCGCGGCTGAGACGTTCAGCGAGGCGCTGGCCTTCGGCGCCACCATCAACGGTTCAAAGCCGGCGGCCCCTTTCCCGCCCTTGCCGGCGCTCGCCTCAACGATCGTCACGTAATACGGGGTCGGGTTGTTCACCACGTACTTGTCGCCCTGCCGGGTCAGCGTCAGCTGCTCCTGCCACGGTGCGGCGTTCTTTTTCGGGGCGAGCGCCGCCGGGCGATAAAACATTTTGATGCGCGTCTGCAACGCTATCTGCAGCGTGTTCGGCTTATTGCTGCGCGGCGGGATCTCGCGCAGGTTGAAGTAATACAGTGTCTCCCTGTCCTGCGGCAGCTGACGCGCCGCCGGCAGCGACTGGATCTTCACCTGGCTCGGTTTGCCCGGCTCCACCCGCTGCACCGGCGGCAGCACGGTGAAAGGGCTTTGGATCTTGTTGCCGCGCTCGTCTTCAATCCACCCCTGGGCCAGATAGGGCAATTGCTTATTCTGATTGCTGATGTTGAGGCTGACCGTTTTCTGGTCGCCGTCGAAAATCACGCGCGTGCGATCCAGCGCGATAGCCGCATGGGCGGGCAGGCCGATCGCGCCGATCGTCAACGCGGCGGCGAGCGAGCTCAAAAGGGAAACGGTCTTTCTGGTCATAGTCAGATTCATCATGTCTTCACGGTTCCAGTCAGCCGAAGGCGGGCGATTCCGCCCCGGCGGTTTAGCGGCGAAGCACGCTCCGCCGGGGGTATCAGTTGGCGTTCTCCGCCGGCTTGTTACCGGTGAGAGGACGGCAAGGCAGCAGCAACGTGTTCATCAGCATTTCGGCCGGCAACGGCGCCGGCAGCTGGATTTCACACTGCGCCGCGCCGTTCCAGTGCACGCTCATGCGCTCGCCGGGGTTGAGGCCGGACAGGTAAACGCTGCCGCCGTCATTGATGATGCCGGTCTCCTGTTTGCGGGCATTCAGCACCGTGGCGCCAAACGGCGGCTCACTGCCGTCCGCCAGCTTGACGATCGCCATCGCCTTCTCGCCGGCAATCACCTCGAACTTGCGGTAGCCGATGGCGCCTTCGGTCAACGTGGCCTGCACCACGGAACGCGTCGCCTCGACGTTGTCGCCCAGGCTGTTGAGATCGATGCTGGCCTTGTTGCGGTAGTAGCTGTTCACATCCGCCACCACCGCCTTGCCGTAACGGTTGGTCAGCACCGTACTGCCGTAGCCACGCACCGGCACGCCGGCGACGCCTTCGGTATCGAGCAGCAAGCGCGTGCCGCCCGGCGTATTGACGCGATGCAGCACCGCCCCTTCCGCCGCCATCGTCAGGCCGCCCTGCGCGCCAATGCCGACGGCGCTATAGCGGCCGGCCTGGTAGCTGGCGTTGGCGTTGATCTGCGCCATATCGCCCTGATGGCTGTAATACCCGCTGGCGGTCGCCCCACTGCGCGCGGCGCCCGCGCTGATCTGATAGTTGTTGTGTTCATCGACCCGGTTGTAGTAACCGACCCGATGGGCGTTCTCTTCGCGATCGAGCGTCATGTTGTAACTGAGCGTCCCGGCGCTGCCCCAGGGCAGCGACAGCGACAGGTACATCCCGTCGTCGTTGCGCTCGTTGTAACGGTTGCGATAGGCCGACAGCGATACGCTGACGTTCTTGAAATCGCCGATATCGAAGTAGCGCGATACCATCAGGTTGTAACGATCGTTCGGCGCCCGATCCCAATAGGTTTGGTGGCTGTAGTTGAGATAGGTGCTGAGCCCCAGATCGCGGAACTGTTTGTTGAAGGTGATGGTGTACATCTCCTTGCTCTTGCCGCTGCGTCCCCCTTCGTAACGCGCATCGAGGTAGTCCCCCATGCTCATGAAGTCCTCCTGGGAGAAGCGATAACCGGCGAAGGTGACCTGGCTGTCGTATTCATCGAAGTTCTTCGAATAGCTCAACCGATACGAACCGCCGGTAAGCGTGCCCTCCTGCGGCAAACGCGCGCGCGACTGCGTGGCGTCGAACGACAGCGCCCCCAGCGCCATCAGATCGCGCCCGATCCCCAGCGACAGCGCGTTGTAATCGCCGCCGGCGATGCCACCGCCGTACAGCGACCAGCCGTTGCTGATGCCCCAGGAGAACTCGCCGGTGCCGAACATCGGCCCGCGCAGGTGATGCCCCCACTCCGACGGTTTGCCCGTCGCCAGCTTGTAACGCACCGTGCCCGGGCGCGTCAGGTAAGGAATGTTGGCGGTGTTCATCTTGAACTCCTGCACACTGCCGTCCTGCTCTTCGACGCGCACGTCCAGCTCGCCGGAAACGGCGTCGTTGATGTCCTGAATGCGGAACGGCCCCGCCGCCACTTGCGTTTCATACAGCACGCGCCCTTGCTGGCTGACCACCACCTTGGCGTTGGTTTTCGCCACGCCGGTCACTTCCGGCGCATAGCCGCGCAGGTTGGGCGGCAACATGCTGTCGTCGGATCGCAGACTGACGCCGGTAAAGCGCAGGCTGTCGAAAATGTCGGAGTTCAGGTAATCCTCCCCCATCGTCAGCCGCGAACGCAGCGCCGGGATCGCCCGATAGGCGTAATAGCGGCTCCAGTCGAACTGTTTGTCAGTCGGCTGAGAAGATCCGGTCTGGTGGTTGAGGTTGGCCTGCCAATCGGCGCGCAGGCGCCAGGCGCCCAGGTTGGCGCCGCCGGTGCCGTTGCCGCTCAGGCTGTAGCTGCTGCCGCCTTTCTGGTGCTTTTGCGTTTGGGCGTTGACGTTATAGTCAAACAGCAGCCCGGGAATACCGTCATCCCAGCGAGAAGGCGGATCCCAGTTTTCCGAGCTGTACTCCAGATAGGCCTGTGGGATGTTGAGATACAGCGCGGAACTGGCGAGATCGCCGCGCGCTTCCATCCCCGCCAGACTGGAGGCGTCAAGGCAGCGGCCGCCGTGTGTCCAGTTAAGCGTGCTTAACAGCTTTTCTTTCAGCCCCAGTTGGTTGACCAATGCCGGTGAAAGACAGGCTTCACTGCCTTTAGGATCGTTCTCAGGCGCCAAAAACGTCACCGGCTGTTCCGGCAGGTCGTTCTTATTGACGTGCACCACCATGGTATAAACGCCCGGCATGATGTAGCCGCTGCGCGTAAATTGGCTCAGATCGATATTTTTACGATCGTTGATGTCTAATACGTCAGTATTGAATTGAATAACGTCGGCGGCATAGACCAACGCGATCGGATTTCCCAGAGAAAGGGCAACACAGAGCCCCAAAGCTTGAAGACGAAATAACTTCCCTGCCGGTGAAAGCATAATAAAAGTCCTTTCAATAACGAATTAACCGTCAGTACGAGAAAAAATCAAAAATAATCCAGCTTAAAACGCACTGTGGAAAAATACGCTCCCGCCTTCAACGGCTGATGATTCGGCATCAACGTCATGGAATAATTCAGCACTCTATTTCCCGGTATTATTCCTTCCATCGGTAAGGGTTTCCCTGGAATAACCGGCGTGCCGTTGCTGTCTTTTATCTTCAATGCGACGCCGCGCGCCTCGCCCTGTACGCCAAACAGAGCGCCTTCCGCATAACCATCAAACGTGACCTGAAAGAATTTCCAATCAGGTTTGTTTTCCGGCCGTTCCAAAATGCAGTTGACCAATTCAATACTGAAAGGTTTGGTCATCCCCTGGCCGTCACGAATGATCTGCCCGAGAGGAAGAGTGTCCATATCGATCGTCTGATCGCGGCTGCCGGCGGCAATGGCGCAGGCGGTGTCGATAATGGCGCCGTGCATACTGACCTTGCCCCACCCCTGCGCGGCGGAAGTTGCATAGCCGGGCGCAAACGCCAACGACGCCAAAAGAACGGCACCCGCTCGATTCCTTGGTAAAAACATCGCGACATTCCTTTGACAGGGAGATTCACCAGGCATGCGGCGAACCCCATGCCTGGTTGATTAAGCCTTCGGACTCACTTACTGATAAGCCAGGGTGAAATCGGCTACGGCGGTGAAGTCGCCCGGAACGATGGCGGCGGAAGCGCCTTCGCCCTGCAGGTAGGCGGCGAAATGCAGGGTGTTGTTGCCGGTGTTCAGAGTCTGCGCGGTAGTCGCTTCACCCAGTTTGATCGGCTGGCCGTTGTAAGAGATGGCTACGCCGGCGCCGCTGGCGGTGCCCGCGATGCCCAGCAGATCCTTATCGGTAGACGATGCTACGCCGCTGAAGGTGGTTTTAACGGTTTTCAGGGTGGTGATGTCGCACTGCTCCAGCTTGATTTCAAACGGACGCGGGTTGGATTTGCCGCCGTTTTTCAACGCCACGTTGGACACCTGGCCCAGATCAACGGTCTGATCGATCGACTCAGGCGCAATAGAGCATGGCGCATCAATAATAGAGCCCGTGAAGGTGACCTTACCGTGTCCCTGATCGGCTGCCTGTGCAAAAGAACTTGCGCCAAATGCAATCACTGCAGCCATCATGATTTTGTTAAGTTTCATAGAACCTATATTCCTTATAAGAAAAAATGCATATTCCAATCAAGAAAAAGAGCAACAGGAAACCTGCTCGCGCTTATATGTGCGCAGCCCTGATTCTTTAGCATCTTGCTAGTTGGTTAACTGCCAAAACCCAAAGGCACCGACAATAAAAAGTCGATAACGGTAAGTCTGCAGCGGCCCACCCATTAATGAATTCGTCCTATAAAAATAAACGAAATCACAACGAGCATGGGCCAATACTTTCTAATCCGCCCTTCTTGTCCGGCGATGAATATTCTGGCAAATGCCTCTCAGCAAAAAAAGGCTTTTTTTGATCAAGGCGAACATTCGCAATTTATTTCCTAATTAAAGTTAATTTACTGTTATTTTTAGGCTCATAGATCGTAAAAAATACTTTTATAGAGCAATATCCTGTTTTTGCGAGATTCACAAGTAATCAGATCGCAAAGTGGCACTTTGTGAATATAATAAACCAAAATTTTAGGTTTCTGCGTGACGCCCCCCCTGCCTGAACATAGGTAAAAACGGGGCGGGCAACGCCTTTTTTTTCAATCCTGATAAATAGATAGGAATTTTCTTTGTTCGCGTTTTACCTCGTTGTTGGTAGACGGCGAATGTTTGTTTTTTCTTAGGAATACGGCAATCGGAATACAGAGGAAGTGCTATGGAAGCGTTATCTCCGAAACAAAAGGAAATACGGCAATTGCAGCACGATCTGCTGCAAACATTATTCGCGCAATCGCCCCGTCAATGTCCCGTCGCCGGGCCGCCGCCACAGCAGCAGTGGCTCTCGACACGGCAACTGGCCAATGCCGTCAACGTCGGTGTTTACCGGGCTCGACGGCTGTTATTGGATCTTGTCGCCCGACAAGAAGTGATTGTGACGGACGGCTCCATCAACAACTCGTTGAGGTGGTATCCCACCGCGTTGTTAGGCGGTGGCGATAACAACGGCATACCCAACAAAGATGCATCTCACTCTCCTTTAACGGAATAAATATGGCCAGCCGGCCTGATTGGCAATATTTCATTGCGGAGTAACGCCGCACACCATTTATATATATCGGGATATTATCGTGAGAAAAACAGCCCTGCTATTTTTACGTTGCTGCCTGGCACTCTCTTTCTTCCTGCTGTTTGGCAACGCCAACGCATTTACTTGCCGCACGTCCGATGGCGGACTTATTCCCCCGGGGGGATCGGCCACGCCGGTTGACGTCCGGGTTCGCATCGGGCCGCAGCTTTCTTATGGCAAAAACGAAATCGTCAACGTCAGCCAGGTCACCTGTAAAAACGACGTCGCGAGCTGGTACGACTATCTCAAAACCGATAGCCCGGCGCTGTCGATGAACGGCGCGATTTTTGGCTCGATCGGCAGCGGCACGACCATCAACGGCAGCGACTATAACTCCCCGGTGCCTGCCGGCATCAGCGTACTCAGCCTCACCGGCTTGCAGACCCAGTCTGTCGCCATCCGGGTCTATATCGTGTTGAACCGTTTCCCAACGCCGGACATCAAGGTGAATAAGGGTGACGTCATCGGCCAAATCAACTTTATTCAGACCAACGATCAACCGGGCTGCCCACAGTGCGGCGTTTATCGCTGGCGCCTGATCGCCGACAACGACGCCTACTTCGTCACCACCAGTTGCACCATCAACAACGGCCAGCAAATTAATGTCGATTTTGGTCAGATCCGCCAGGACTTCCTGACCCAGAGCGCCAACGACGCCCAGATCAAACAGGACAAAGCGCTCAGCTACCAATGCGACGACCAGAGTGCGACGCAGGATATTCTGATCCGCATGGTCAGCGACGCCAGCGGCTTCTCCAGCGATTTTATCAAGACCACCAATCCTAACGTCGGCGTGGCGATGGTGTATAACGGCGCGGTGGTGAAACCCAACAATGCCTTCAGAACACGCATCGTCAACGGTCTGGGTAACGACACCGTCACCTTTGTGCCGGTGAAGAACAATGTCCCTTACACCAGCATCGCCACCGGTCCGCTGTCGGGCTCGGCCACGCTGATCTTCAGCGCACCTTGAGACGGGAGCCAGAATGAACATGACGATAAAAACGGGCTGCGCCCTGCTGTTGGCGCTGGAATTGATTAGCTCGGCCGCTCAGGCCGCCGATCAGGGCACCAAAGTCAACATCACCGCCACCGTAGTGGCGCCTCCGCCTTGCGTGATCAACGACGGGCGCACCATCGATATCGACTTCGGCAAGGTCGGCATCAAACGCATCGACGGCAGCCGCTATATGCAACGCATCGATTACAGCATCAAATGCGAGTTTCTGGATAACAGCCGCCAGTTGAAAATGAAGATCATGGGCAGCGCGGCGGCCTTTGACAACAGCGTGTTGACCAGCAGCGTCACTGGATTGGGCATCAAGCTGTTGGCCAACGGTAAGGCCTTCGCCATCAATACGCCGCTGAACATCGACTACGCCAATCCGCCGACGCTTGATGCAGTGCCGGTGAAAAACAGCGCCGTCACCCTGGCGGAAGGCGACTTCTCCAGCGGCGCCACCATGCTGGTGGACTATTTTTAAAGCGCCGCTTCGGCCGGATACTGAAAATAAAAAAAGCCGCAACGTCTCCGTTGCGGCTTGGTCGAGGATGGTGCGCCCGGGGCGCTCCTTACATCAGGCTATTCAGCCGAAGATCCCGCCGAACCACTGGCTCAGCTTCATCATCACCATATCCCAGATGCGGCTGAAGAAGTTGCCCTCTTTCACCTCTTGCATCACCACCAGCGGGTGCTGTTCGATGGTTTTGCCGTCCAGCTGGAAATCGATGGTGCCGACCACCTGGTTTTTCGCCAGCGGCGCTTCCAGCGTCGGTTGGGTCAGCTTGTAGCTGGCCTTCAGGTTTTTCATCTGCCCTTTCGGAATGGTGACCGAGGCGTCTTTCGCCACGCCGAGCGGCACTTCGCTGACGTCGCCGAACCACACTTTCTGGGTGACGAACGGTTTATCGGCCTTGATCGGCGTCGCGGTTTCATAGAAGCGGAAGCCCCAGGTCAACAGCTTTTCGCTTTCGCTAAAGCGCACGCGATCGCTCGGCGCGCCCAGCACCACCGAGATCAGGCGCATCGGGCCGTCGGTGGCGGACGCCACCAGGTTGTGACCGGCGCCGCTGGTGTAGCCGGTCTTGATGCCGTCGACGTTCAGGTTGCTGCTCCACAGCAGCCGGTTGCGGTTAATCTGGCGGATCTTGTTGAAGGTGAACTCTTTCTCTTTATGCAGCGCGTATTCGTCCGGCACGTCGCGGATCAGCGCCTGACTCAACAGCGCCATGTCGCGCGCGGTGCTGTACTGCCCTTCCGCATCCAGGCCGTGCACCGTCAGGAAGTGGGTATTCTGCAGGCCCAGGGATTTGGCGTAGTTGTTCATCAGGCCGACGAACGAATCCTGGCTGCCCGCCACGTAGTCCGCCAGCGCGATGCTGGCGTCGTTGCCGGACTGGATCACGATGCCCTTATTCAGTTCCAGCACCGGCACCTGATCGCCCGGCTTGATGAACATCAGCGAAGAGCCGCGCAGCGCCGGGTTACCGGGCGCCCAGGCGTCTTTGCCGACGGTGACCATGTCTTCCGGCTTGATCTTGCCGGCCTTGATCGCCTGGCCGATCACGTAGCTGGACATGATCTTGGTCAGGCTGGCGGGATCGAGACGGGTGTCGGCATTGCCTTCGGTCAGCACCTTGCCGCTGTTGTAGTCCATCAGAATGAAGGCCTTGGCGTCTACCTGCGGCGGCGCCGGCGGCTCGGCCGCGTGTACGGCCGGGGCGGCCAGCAACAGGATGCCTACGCTGAAGGTCAGTTTTTTCAGGGAAGTGGATAAGTTTTTTTTCATCATGACGTCGCCAGAGTGTCCATTCAAAACCATTGAAATAGCGTTAACTTTCAAACATGTTCACGTTTTAAGCCAACCAGCGAGAGTGGCCCGGTGCGCGCGTGCCGGCCGCAACCCCCTGCGGCGCCCGTAGCGGGTAACACAACACACCGAAAATGCCCTTGCTGTGAGTTTATGTGATTTATCTTATTTTTGCAGGGTTTAGCGTGAATTTTCAGCATTTTTACATAACTGTACGCAGGCACGCATTTATCGTTCAAAAAAGCATCGAGACGCGCACTTTCGCCCCCATCCACGGCTAAACGGCCAAGCATCTGCACCGCTAAACATCTGCGCTTCCATACGTCTAAAAAAGATTAATATATTCCATAATGGCATATATAACCGTTATTTGTTCTTTTTAAAGCGCTTATCCTCAGCGCTATCATCCGCACAACGACTTTTATACCGAATAATCCTGGAGATGAGTCATGGCGATCCCCCATTCCGTCATCGAGATGATTGGCAATACCCCGATGTTGGAACTGACCCAGTTTGATACCGGCCCGTGCCGGCTGTTCGTCAAGCTGGAGAACCAAAACCCCGGCGGTTCGATCAAAGACCGCGTGGCGCTGTCGATGATCGAGCAGGCCGAGCGCGACGGCAAACTGCAGCCGGGCGGCACCATCATCGAAGCCACCGCCGGCAATACCGGCCTGGGGTTGGCGCTGGTGGCGGCGCTGAAAGGCTATAAGCTGCTGCTGGTGGTGCCGGACAAGATGAGCCGCGAAAAGATCTTCCACCTGCGCGCGTTGGGGGTAGAGGTGTTGCTGACCCGTTCGGACGTCGGCAAGGGGCACCCGGCTTATTATCAGGATTACGCTAAACGCCTGGCCGGGGAGATCCCCGGCGCCTTTTATATCGATCAGTTCAATAACCCGGCCAACCCGGCGGCCCATACCACCACCACCGCGCCCGAACTGTGGCGGCAGATGGATCATGACGTGGACGCCATCGTGGTCGGCGTCGGTTCCGGCGGCACGCTGGGCGGGTTGAGCCGCTATTTCTCCGAGGTTTCGCCGCAGACGGAATTCGTGCTGGCCGACCCTGCCGGCTCTATCCTGGCGGACTATCTCGACCACGGCCAAATCGGCGAAGCGGGCAGTTGGCTGGTGGAAGGCATCGGCGAAGACTTCGTCCCGCCGCTCAGCGACTTTGACCAGGTGCGCCACGCTTACCGCATCGGCGATGAAGAAGCCTTCACCACCGCGCGCGATCTGCTGCGCAAGGAAGGCGTGCTGGCGGGCTCCTCCACCGGCACCCTGCTGGCCGCCGCTCTGCGTTACTGCCGCGCGCAAACCGAACCCAAGCGGGTCGTGACCTTCGTTTGCGACAGCGGCAACAAATACCTGTCTAAAATGTATAACGACCACTGGATGCTGGAGCAGGGCCTGCTGAGCAAACCGCAGCACGGCGATCTGCGCGATCTGATCGCTTATCGCCACGACGAAGGCGCCGCCGTTTCCGCCGCGCCGGACGACACGCTGGCGATCGTGCACGCCCGCATGCGGCTGTACGACATCTCGCAGCTACCGGTGCTGGAAGGCGATCGGGTGGTCGGATTGATCGATGAGTGGGATCTGCTGAACGCCGTCCAGGCCGACGCCGCCCACTTCAGCCTGCCGGCCGGCAGCGCGATGACCAAGCAGGTCCAGACGCTGCAAAAGGAAGCCGGCTACGAGGAATTACAGGCCACCTTCAACCATGGCCACGTCGCGGTGGTGCTCGACGGCGAGCGCTTCCTCGGCCTGATTACCCGCACAGACGTGCTTAACGCCTGGCGCCAAAAATTACGTTAATAAGGATCCATTATGGCCAAGTTTGATACGTTGACCGTTCACGCCGGTTACACCCCGGACGCGACCGGCGCAGTGATGCCGGCGATTTACGCCACCTCCACCTACGCCCAACCGGCACCGGGCGAACATACCGGCTACGAATACTCCCGCAGCGCCAACCCGACGCGCACCGCGCTGGAAAGCGCCATCGCCGAACTGGAAGGCGGCAGCCGCGGCTACGCCTTCGCCTCCGGTCTGGCGGCCTGCTCCACGGTGCTGGAGCTGCTCGATAAAGACAGCCACCTGATCGCGGTAGACGACCTGTACGGCGGCACCTATCGCCTGCTGGAAAAAGTGCGCAGCCGCACCGCCGGCCTGCGCGTGACTTACGTGTCGCCGGCGGATCTCGCCGGGCTGGAACAGGCGATCGAGCCGGATACCAAAATGATCTGGGTCGAAACGCCGACCAACCCGCTGCTCAAGCTGGCGGATCTGAGCGCCATCGCCGCGATCGCCAAAAAGCATCAGCTCATCAGCGTGGCGGACAACACCTTCGCCTCGCCGTATCTGCAACGTCCGCTGGATCTGGGCTTTGACGTGGTGGTGCACTCCGCCACCAAATACCTTAACGGCCACTCCGATGTGGTGGCGGGCGTCGCGGCGGTGGGGAATAACCCGGCGCTGGCGGAACAGCTCGGTTTCCTGCAAAACGCGGTCGGCGGCATTCTCGATCCGTTCAGCAGCTTCCTGACGCTGCGCGGCATTCGCACTCTGGCGCTGCGCATGCAGCGCCACAGCGATAGCGCGCTGCGCATCGCCCAGTGGCTGGAGAGCCAGCCGCAGGTGGAAAACGTCTATTACCCCGGCCTGCCGAGCCATCCGCAGCATGAGCTGGCGGCGCGCCAGATGACGCGCTTCGGCGGCATGATCTCGGTACGGCTGAAAGGCGACGACGCCTATGCGCGCCGGGTCATCCAGCGTTCGCGCCTGTTCACCCTGGCGGAAAGCCTGGGCGGCGTGGAAAGCCTGATCAGCCAGCCGTTCAGCATGACGCACGCCTCCATTCCGCTGGAACAGCGCTTGGAAACCGGCATCACGCCGCAGCTGGTGCGCCTGTCGGTAGGGATTGAGGATGTGGAAGATCTGATCGCCGATCTGCAGCAGGCGCTGGCGGAATAATCACCGCATCAGCGCACCATCAGCCCGGCCGACGCGCCGGGCTTTTTTACGCCCGGCGTTCAGACGCCGATGACGTCCTGATAAAAACGGTGCGCCACATCGGGGTGAGAGCGGATGCGCCCTTTCAGGTAATTGTCGCCCACGTCGCGAAACAGCGGGTTGAGCGGATCGCTGGCCGGGCCGCGCGCCTGCGCCGCCAGCTGCGGCGGCAGTTGATACAGCGGCACCACCGCGTCCAGCCGCGCGCCGAGGAAGAAAGCGATCGACAACCTGTCGCGCCCCGCCGGCGGCGTTTCCACCCGGTGCACCGTGGCGCGCAGGTAGCCGTTGGTCGCGAGTTCCAGCAGCTCGCCGATGTTCACCACGAAGGTGTCTTCACGCGGCTGCGCGTCTATCCATTGCCCTTCGCTCACCTCTACCTGCAGCCCTTTTTGCGCGTCCTGCAGCAAAAAGCTGAGAAACCCGGAGTCCTTGTGCGCGCCGACGCCCTGTGCGCTGCCGGTGGCGTCCCGCCCCGGATAGCGGATAAGTTTGATGTGCTCGTTGGGCTTCTCGCCGTACAAGCGATCGAACGCCTGCTCCGGCAGCGACAGCGCCAAAGCGAAAGCGCGCAGCAGCCGCAGCGACATGGCGGTCATGGCCTGTTGCCACTGCAGCAGCAGCGGTTTCAGCGTCGGCAGCGCCGCCGGCCACTGGTTTGGCCCCTGCAGGCGCGCCCAGCGCGGCGTGTCATCAGACAGCGTCAGCGCCGGGCGCTCGGCGCCGATATCGAACTGCTCGCGCCAGTCAGGCTGCCCGCGCGTGAGTTCCGCCGCCGCCCGGTTGTAACCGCGAAAGTGCGGTGAATGCACCATCTGCACCGCCAGCTTGTCGGCTTCCGGCAGGGCGAAGAATTGCCGCGCGGCGTGCTGCAGCCGCGCATTCAGCGCGCCGTCCACGCCGTGGCCGCGCAGATAGAAAAAACCGACGTCGCGAGCCGCCGCGCGCAGATCGTCGAGAAAGGCGCGCCGTTGGCGCGCATCACCGTCAAGCTGCGAAAGATCCAGCAGCGGCAGCGTCTTCTGCGTCGTCAGATGCGTCATCATGCGGTTCCTCTTCTTCCCCGATCACGATCGGGCTGCCATACAGGCGAATAATCAACATTGTCACTCCCCAGCGGGTAGCTGCATTTGCTTCATAGTTATCACCGCGCTCGCCGGAGCGGCCAATATTGTTGCGTTCTAAGTTATGCAAACGTTCAACAAACTGTCGCAAAACCGTCATCAATGTTTCTTATGCTCTGCGCAATTTCGCCGACGCCGCTGGCTGGCGACGTGCGCTATCCGCTATCCTGTAAACGACCTCATACCCTGCCTGCCGGAGAAATACTGATGGATTTAGCTTTATTCGACCTGGATGAAACCCTGATTGACGATGACAGCGCCAGCCTGTGGATCCGCTGGCTGGTCGGCCAGGGGTTCGCGCCGGCGGAGCTGGAACTGCAGGAGCAGCAGCTGATGCAGCTCTATTATCAGGGCAAGCTGTCGATGGAGGACTACATGCAGGCCACGCTGGCGCCGCTGGCCGGCCTGAGCGTGCAAACCGTGGCCGGCTGGGTGCAGCGTTACATCCGCCGCGACATCCTGCCGCGCGTCTATCCCGCCGCCCGCGAACGCCTGCAGTGGCACCGCGAACGCGGCGACTGCATCCTGGTGATCTCCGCCACCGGCGAGCATCTGGTGGCGCCGATCGCCGAACAGCTCGGCGCCGACGATGCGCTGGCGATCGGCGTGGAAATCAGCGATGGCCGCTTCACCGGCAACACCTACGGCACCATGACCTATCAACAGGGCAAGGTGATCCGCCTGCAGCACTGGCTGGCGCAGCACCCGCACCTGAAGTTCGAGCACAGCCACGGCTACAGCGACTCTCTCAATGACAAGGCGATGCTGCAATTCGTCGACAGCGCCACGGTGATCAACCCCGACAGCGAACTGAGCGCGCTGGCGGCGGAGCGCGGCTGGGAAGTGTGCCGCTGGGAACGCTGAGCGGCAGACAAAAAGTGCCCTGCGGTGTGACAAAAAGCGCGTTGTGGCGTAGGTATAGAGGGTCCTTATTATCCGCTAACGGAGTTATCCCATGCTGACCATTTGGGGTCGTGAGAATTCGAACAACGTCAGGAAGGTGCTGTGGTGCGCCGCCGAATTGGGGCTCAACTATACCCACATCAACGCCGGCGGGGCGTTCGGCAAAGTCAACGAAGAGAGTTACCGCGCGTTGAACCCGAACGGCCTGGTGCCGCTGCTGCAGGACGATGACTTCGTGCTGTGGGAGTCCAACACCATCGTGCGCTACCTGGCGGCGAAATTCGGCGACGCGACGTTCTATCCGCAAGATCTGCAGGCGCGCGCCGCCGCCGAGAAATGGATGGACTGGACCACCTCGACGATTGTCCCGGCCTTCACCATCGTCTTTTGGGGCCTGATACGCACCGCGCCGGAGCTGCGCGACATGGCGAAAATCGAAACGGCGATCGCCACGCTGGAAAAACACTTCGACGTCATCGAACAGACGCTGGCGCACCAGCCTTACCTCTCCGGCGGCGCGTTCGGTTTCGGCGATATCCCGCTCGGCAGCTTCGCCTACGCCTGGTTCGAAATGCCGATCGCCCGCCGCCCGCGGCCGAACATGGAGCGCTGGTATCAGCAACTGCGCGCACGCCCGGCCTACCAGCGCGGCGTGATGAGCGCACTCACCTGACGCGTGCGGGGCGTTACGACGCCCCGACCTTCAGCAGCTTGCCGTCCCGTTCGTCCGTCAGCAGATACAGGTAACCATCCGGCCCGCTGCGCACCTCGCGGATGCGTTCGCCGCGATCGCCCAGAAGCCGCTCTTCCGCCACCACCTTGTCCCCCTTCAGCGTCAGGCGAATCAGTGCCTTTTGCGCCAGTGCGCCGATGAACAGCGAGTGCCGCCAGGCGGGGAAGCGCTGCCCATCATAGAACGCCATGCCGCTGAGGCCGGGCGAAACCCGCCAATAGTGGAGCGGTTGTTCGGTGCCGGGCACCCGCTCCCCTTTCGCCTCGGGGATCGGCTGGCCGGAATAGTTGATGCCGTAGGTGGCCAGCGGCCAGCCGTAGTTTTTACCCGGCAGCGGGATGTTGAGCTCATCGCCGCCGCGCGGGCCGTGCTCATGCTCCCAGATTGCGCCACTCCACGGGTTCAACGCCAGCCCTTGCGGATTGCGATGGCCGTAAGACCAAACCTCCGGGCGTTTACCTGCCTGGCCGACCCAGGGGTTGTCCGGCGGCACGGCGCCCTCGGCGGTCAGCCGCACCAGTTTGCCCTGCAGTTTGTCGGTCTCTTGCGCCGTCGGCCGCTGATTGTTTTCGCCCAGCGTGATAAACAGGTAGCCTTGCCGATCAAACGCCAATTTGCCGCCGAAGTGATTGCCGACCGACAGCTTGGGCTGCTGACGGAAGATCACCTTAAAGTTTTCCAGCCGCGCGCCATCGTCGCTCAGGCGGCCATAGCCGACCGCCGTGCCGGCTTTGCCGCCCTCGCCCGGTTCGGCGAAGCTGAGATACACCCGGCGGCTGGCGGCGAAATCGGGCGCCGGCAGCACCTCCAGCAGGCCGCCCTGCCCTTCGGCGTAGACCTGCGGCACACCGGCGATCGGCGGCGACAGTCCTTTATCCTGCTGCCACAGCCGCAGCCGGCCGGGCCGTTCGGTGATAAGCAGGCCTTGTTCCGCCGGCAAGAAGGCCAGCGACCAAGGGTGTTCCAGGCCGTCCTGCAATTGGCTGACCGTCGGCGCGGCGTGCGCCAGGCCGCTGCACAGCAGCAAACCGGCCAGCAGAGTCAATCGGGGCATGGCGTCCTCCTGAAGATGAAATGACCCGTTTAGTGTAGCCCACTCAGCGGCCGCGGTCGTTTGCATTACATTTCAACGGGTTGCCTTTTAGCCGCCATGTGCTTAAGTTAATCCATTACCCAGGAGGAAAAATGGACATTACCGTTACCGACGCGATCGACGAACAAACCCTCGATGCGATCAGGCAAGGCCTGCGCGCTTACAACCTGCCGCATATCGACGCCAGCCACCGCAAGCCGCTCAGCGTCTATGCGCGCGACGAAGCCGGCGCGGTGATCGGCGGCCTGACCGCCGAAACCTGGGGCAACTGGCTGAGCGTCGAGTGGCTATGGGTGGCGGATACCCAGCGCGGCAGCGGCCTCGGCGGCCGACTGATGCGCGCCGCCGAGCACGAGGCGCAGGCGCGCGGCTGCCGCTACGCCCGCCTCGACACCTTCAGCTTTCAGGCGCGGCCGTTCTACGAAAAGCTCGGTTATCAGCTGCAAATGACGCTGAAAGAGTATCCGGTGGAACATGAGTGTTATTTACTTACCAAAACGCTGACTGATTAATGGATGGACGGATGGACAGCAAAAGCATGGTGGTGAACTGTGTAGCGTACAAAGCCGGCCAACGGCTGGGCGAAGTGACCATCGACGATATCAGTGAGGTGGTCAAACAGCCCGACACCTTCATCTGGCTGGGATTAAGGCAGCCGGAGCCGGCGTTTATGCGCAAGGTGCAGGAGGAGTTCGGGCTGCACGATTTGGCGATCGAAGACGCGCTGTGCGCGCACCAGCGGCCGAAGCTGGAGACCTACGGCGACTCGCTGTTCATCGTGGTGAAAACCGCGCAGTGGGGCGAGCACGACGAAATCGAATACGGCGAAACCCACTTCTTCGTCGGCAAAAACTTTCTGGTGACGGTGCGCCACGGCGCTTCGCCCAGTTACGCGCCGATCCGCGCCAAGGCGGAAGAGAACCACAAGCAGATGTGCCGCGGGCCGGGCTTCGCCCTCTATTCGGTGTTGGACTTCGTGGTGGATAACTACCGCAGCGTGGTGGCGCGCTTCGAGAGCACCATCGAGAACATTGAAGCCAACATGTTTCAGTCAGAGTTCGATCAGGCGGCGATCGAGAACGTCTATACCCTGCGCCGCCATCTGCTGGCGCTGCGCAACGCCGCGCTGCCGATGGATGAAATTTGCAACCAGCTGATCCGCCTGCACGAAGAGGTGATCCCGAAAGAGCTGCGCGCCTACGTGCGCGACGTGCAAGATCACGCCCATCAGGTGGTCAGCAATATCGACGACATGCGCGAAATGCTGACCAACGCCATGCACGTCAACCTGGCGCTGGTGACGGTCAAACAAAACGAAGTGGTGAAACGGCTGGCGGGTTGGGGGGCAATCTTGGCCATCCCGACGGTGGTCTTCAGCCTGTACGGGATGAACTTCGCCGACATGCCGGAACTGAAGTTCCCGTGGGCCTATCACGCCACGCTGGGAGTGACCGCCGTCGGCTGCATTTTCCTGTATCAGAAACTGAAGAAATCGGGCTGGCTGTAAGCGCCAGAACGGCGGATTTTCCCCACCGGCGAAGACGATCTGCGGAGCAGCCGGGTCCACCGACCGCCCCGCCGCTTCAATACAGCATCGGCCGCCGATCGCGATGCACGTGATTGTGGCGGCCAATGTGCTTGTCATCGGCTACGCCGATATCCATCGATGCCAGCACCATGCCTTCGCCTGTCAGGCTCTGCGTCAACGGATAGCCGTCGGCGTCGACGATCACCGAACCGCCGATCCACGCAACGCCGCGCTCCGTTTCGCAGCGATCGCACACCGCGATGAACAGCCGATTGACGGCGGCGTTGGCCTGGGCCTTCACCATCTCCGCCGGCCGTTCGCCCTGCGGGCGCGGCGCCAGCGGCCAGTTGACCGGCGCGCACAGCAGCTGAGCACCGGCCAACGCAGGCAAGCGCACCCACTCCGGAAACTCGAGGTCGTAACAGATCATCACCGCCAACCGGCCAAAACGCGTCTCGACGACCGGCGGCGGCCGATCGCCGGCGGTAAAGATCAAACTCTCTTCATGCCACAGGTGCGCTTTGCGATAAATCGCCCTCACCCCCTGCGCATCGATCAACGCCGCGCTGTTGGCCACCTCACCCTCGGGCAGGCGCTCGCAAAAACCGGCGACGATCGCCACATCCAGCTCACTCGCCAGGGCACACCACAGGCTGAGGCTAGGGCCGTCTTCGGCCTCGGCCAACGCCAGCGCCTCCGCCTTGTCGCGCAGCACGTAGCCGCTGTTCACCAACTCCGGCAACACGATGACGTTGGCGCCGCGCTGCGCTGCCCGGCGGATCGCCTGGGCGGACAGCGCCCGATTATGTTCCGCTTCCCCGACCCGCAGCGCCAACTGGCAGCATGCGACGCTGATTTTTTCCTTCACTCCCGTTCTCCTTCCAATAATCCCTCGCAACGCAACGCCACCCGCCGTTCGGCTTCAAGATCGAGCTTTCGGCACATGACGACATAAACGCTCCCGGCCACCAGCAAGCCGATCAGAAAAGCGATATCCGCGCCGCCCAGTAAAACAGCAAAGGGGCCGGTGTAAAAGCCCAACGTCATGAACGGCACCATCGCCAGCATGCCGATCGCGTAGGCCGTCAGACCGGAGCCGCCCCAACGGCCGTAGATCCCCGCCGGGTTGAAGATTTCACCTATCGCGTAATGTCCGCTGCGCACCACGTAAAAGTCCATCAGATTCACCGCCGTCCAGGGCACCAGGAAATACAGCATCAGCAGCACGAAGGTATTGAAGCTGGCGAGATAGCTCGCCGGGATAGCCAACGCCACCGCGAACACCGTCAGAGCGACGACGCCGATGCCGGCCATGCGTAATTTCAACGTTGGCGTCACTTTACGGAACGCGTCAATCGCGCTGAGGCTGGTCAGCATTGCGCCATAACAGTTGACCGCCATGATACCGACCAGCGAAGGCACAGCGATCAACACGGCCAGCGTGCCGAACCCCGGATAGATGCCATTCCCCACCGCCTGTACGCTGCCGATCGCATCGGGAGCCGGTAAGGCTGAGGCCAGAAACGCGCCCAGCGACATCAGCCAAAGCGCCGATCCGGCCGCCCCCAGATAAGTCCAAAAGATCACGTTGGCCGACGGCGTTTCATGCGGCAAATAGCGCGAGTAGTCGGAGACATACACCGCGTAGCTGATCTGGTAGCCGGCGGCCGCCGACAGCTGAATCAAAAAAGCCGCCCACGAAAAATGCCCGGCGCCGACGACGGCGTCCATCCGCAGCGACAGCACGGCACCGACCGTCAGCACGCCGAACACCGCCATCATCACATAGGTCAGCCAGCGCTGCACCGCATGCAGCATATCGTGGCCGACGATCGCCAACAGCACGGCCACCGCGATCAGCAACGCATACCAAGGCGGACGATGACCCGGCAATACCGTGTTGATCGCATCGGTCGCGAGAATAACGTTGAACACGTTGAAGCCGATGTAAACAAACACCACGGCGGCAAAGGGAACGATGGCGCCACGCAGGCCGAATTGGGCCCGCGACTGGATCATCTGTGGCAGCCCCATGCGCGGCCCCTGATTGGCATGACACGCCATGAAGAACGTGCCGAACCCCACGCCGACGACAATGGCCAGCATTGAATAAAGCGCGCCCAACCCCAACGCCGGGCCGGTGAAACCGACCACCATCGTCGTCAAAACGAAATTACCGGTGAACCAAAACGGCGCCTGATGCCAAACCTTGCCATGCCGCTCGTGACGGGGCACATAGTCTATCGAGCGCACTTCAATTTTTGGGCGTGGCGCCACATTGCGATTGTTCATGTCCCACCTCGTCGTTTCAACGCTCGGTTTGGGTCTGCAGCTGCGGCGCCGGGCGGCTCAGCAGGCTGCCCAGCACGAAGGCGACGCCGCCGCCCACCAGACCGCCGTAGATCGGGCTGTTGGCGTCGATGCCGTGCCAGATCATCAGCCCCACCACGCACAGGCTGCCGGTCAGCATGCTGGCGATAGCGCCGGCGCTGGTGGCGCGCGGCCAGAAGATAGCCCCCACCAACGGGATCAGCATGCCGCCCACCAACAGGTTGTAAGCCAGCGTTAGCGCCGCCAGCACGTCGCGCACCACAAACGCCAGCCCCAGCATGACCGCGCCCATGAAAAGCGTGGTGAAGCGCCCGGCGGCCAGCCCGCCAGAAGGTTTGCGCCGGATGGCCGGCAACACGTCCTCCAGTGCGATGGTCGAAGAGGCCAGCAGGCAGGCGCTGGCGGTGGACATCAGCGCCGCCAGGGCCGCCGCGGCCACCAGCCCGCTGACGCCGACCGGCAACACCGCCTGCGCGATGGCGGCGAAGGCGCCGTCGGTATTACTGAGCGACGGCAGCACGATCTTGCCGGCCATGCCGATCAGCGCGCCGGTCACGCCATACAGCACGCAATAGACGCCCGCCCCCAGCCCGGCGAAGCGCGCCACATTGGCGCTACGGGCGGTGAACACCCGCTGCCAGATGTCCTGACCGATCAAAATGCCGAAGAAGTAGATCAGGAAAAATACCAGAATAGTATCCAGCCCGATCGACGACAGCTGGTAGTAACCGGCGGGCAGCAGGCTGGTGAACGCCTCCCAGCCGCCGGCCTTGACGATGCTCATCGGCATCAGCACCAGCATCATGCCGACGGTCATGATGATGAACTGAATGATGTCGGTCAGCGTCAGCGACCACATGCCCCCCAGCGTCGAATACAGTACCACCAGCCCGCCGCCGAGCAGGATAGACGCGCTGAACGACAGGCCAAACATCACCTGCATCACGCTGCCGATGGCGATGATCGAGGTCACCGCCACCATCAGGTCATACGCCAGCATGATCGCGCCGCTGGTGACCCGCGCCGCCGGGTGATACCGCCGCGACAGCACCTGGCTGACGGTATACAGCTTCAGTTTGAGCAGCGGTTTGGCCAGCACCAGACTCAGCACCACAATGCCCAGCCCGAGCGCGCCGCACAGCCAGACGCCGGAGATGCCGTAGGTGTAGCCGAGCTTGACGCTGCCGATGGTCGACGCGCCGCCGAGCACCACCGCCGACAGCGTGCCCAGATACAGCCCCGGCCCCAGGTTGCGCCCGGCCACCAGATACGCCTCTTTGGAGTTGGCGCGGCGAATGCCCATCCACCCCACCGCGCCTATCACCAGAAAGTAAATCACCACAACCAGCAGATCGAGATTCATGGGTACCTCCACTCCGTTGTTATTGTTATCGGGGGCCCGACGCAACCGCTCCGCCGGCAGGGTCAGTACGACGGCCTCAGCGGGCCGGCAGCACGCACAGCATTTCAAACAGCAGATTGGCCGCCAGCAGCGCCGTATTGCCGGAACGATCGTAAGGCGGCGACACCTCCACCACGTCGCCGCCAATCAGGTTCAGCCCACGGCAGCCGCGCACGATCTCCAGCCCTTGCCAAACCGACAGTCCGCCGACCTCCGGCGTGCCGGTGCCCGGCGCGAAGGCCGGATCCAGCCCGTCGATATCGAAACTGAGATAAACCGGCGCATCGCCCATCTGCTCGCGGATCTCCGCCATCAGCGGCGTCAGCGACCGATGCCAGCAAGCTTCGGCCGGCACCACGCGAAAGCCCTGGCGCCGTGACCAATCGAAGTCATCCGCCGCATAGCCGCTGCCGCGCAGACCAATCTGCACCACTTTTTCCGGCGCCAGCAGCCCCTCCTCAAACGCGCGGCGGAAGGTGGTGCCGTGCGCCAGCTGTTCGCCAAACATCTCCTCGTTGGTGTCGGAATGCGCATCGACGTGGATCAGCCCGACCGGGCCATGTCGGCGGGCGATGGCGCGCAGCACCGGCAGCGTCAGGGTGTGGTCGCCACCAAGCGTCAACGGCGTGCAGCCGTGCGCCAGGATCTCGCGGTAAGCCGCCTCGATGCGCCGTACGCTGTCCGCCAGGCTGTAGGGGTTAATGGCGACGTCCCCCAGATCGGCCACCTGCAGCCGTTCGAATGGGGCGGAGCCGGTGCCCATGTTGTAGGGGCGGATCATCACCGACTCCTGGCGGATCTGGCGCGGGCCATAGCGGGTGCCGCTGCGATTGGAGGTGCCGATATCCAGAGGAATGCCGACAAAGGCGGCGTCCAGACCACGCGCCTGATCGGCGGCGGGCAGGCGCATCATGGTGGGGAGACCGGCAAAGCGCGGCATGTCGTTGCCGCTTTGGGGTTGGTTCAGCATGGCGTTTCCTTGTCTTGGGCTTGCGATAAATTGAAACATTTAAGCAACATTCGCAGACTACCCCGTTGACCGCACCGGCTACCATTCCCGCTTTTGCATGTAAACATCGAAAAACACGATGTAACTAACCCATTGAAGCGTTGATTTTTATTTCAATCTCATGCCATAAGAAAGGCCATATCTTCAGCGCCGCGCCTATTTCTTCGATGTTAAAAATGGGTTAAGCGGCCGACGTTCTGCGGAGGGGGCGATGCTCACTAACCTAAGCGATATCGATCTGAAGCTGTTGCGGGTGTTCGTCGCGGTGGCGGAAGCCCAGGGCGTCAGCGCCGCACAGGAAACGCTGCTGATGAACCAATCCACCATCAGCACCCATCTGGCCTCGCTGGAAACGCGACTGGGTTTTCGCCTGTGCCAGCGCGGGCGCTCCGGCTTCCGGCTGACGCCAAAAGGGGAACGCATGCTGATCGCCTGCCGCTCCTTGTTCAACGCCGCCCGCGACTTCACCCGGGTCAGCCAGTCGCTGAACGGCCTGCTGACCGGCGATCTGCAAATCGGTCTGGTGGATAACCTGGTTTCACTGCCGGGCAACCCGTTCAGTCAGGCCATCAAGCACTTTCAGCGGCGCCACCAGGACGTGCAATTGCAGTGCCGCATCTGTTCACCGAACGAGATTGAACAAGGGCTGCTGCACCGGCAGCTCGATCTGGGCATCGGCTACTTTGGCCAGCAGTTGGAGGCGTTGCGTTATCAACCGTGGCTGGAGGAGACGCAGGCGATCTATTGCAGTGAGGATCACCCGCTGTTCGCGGTGGAAGAACCCGAGCGCGAGCAGATTGAAAACGCGCGCTGGGTCAAACGCGGCTACCTGCTGGCGCACCAGCTGTGCCCGATCGCCCCGCCGCATCTGGCGGCGGTGGCTCACCACATGGAGAGCGTCGCCCATCTGGTGCTGAGCGGCACCTGTCTCGGTTATCTGCCCACCCACTATGCGGCGCGCTGGGTGGAGCAAGGGCTGCTGCGGCAATTGGGCGGCACGGCGCTCTCTTACCGCGCCACGCTCAGCCTGGTCAGCCGCCCCGTCCAACCCGACGAGGCGTTGAACGCGCTGTTGGAGGATTTGGCGCGCGCCGGCGAAAAAAAGCCCCGCATGTGCGGGGCCTGACGGACGTTAACTGACCGGCATGCGCGCCGGATCGGGATACTGGTATTCAAAACCCAGCTCGTTGCAGATGCGGTTGCCGTCCACCAGCCGCTCATCCTGTTCCGCTTCGTCGGCAAACTGCGGCGGCTCCAGGTGCAACTGCTCGGCCAGGGCCGGATAGAAATCGCGCTTGGCCGGATGACGCGGCGCGCACAGGTTGTACACGTGGCCGCCCTTGGGCAGCTTGAGCAGCAGTTGGATGGCGGCGATGACGTCGTCCTGATGCACCAGATTCACCCCCTGCG
This sequence comes from Serratia sp. CY37869, assembly GCF_052168895.1. Classification (NCBI taxonomy): domain Bacteria; kingdom Pseudomonadati; phylum Pseudomonadota; class Gammaproteobacteria; order Enterobacterales; family Yersiniaceae; genus Serratia; species Serratia sp. CY37869. The sequence goes on along the minus strand of NZ_JBJNLU010000002.1, from coordinate 770,048 downwards.
AGCCCCCCTTCACATCGAGTTTTCCCGCCAGGAAGCGGCCTGGGTGGCGATCGGCGCCCACCAGCCCCGCCAGGCGCAGAATGTCCACCGAGGTATTCGGCAGCTCGTGCAGCCAGCGCTCCAGCTCGGCCAATACCCGGCCGGACGGCGAGACCGGCCGCAGCGGCGACTCTTCGCGCAGCGTGCCGGCGGTTTCGCCATACACCGAAGTGGAACTGGTGAAGATCACCCGCGGCACGCCGAAAGCCATTGCGCTGTCCACCAGCATGCGCACCGCATTGAAATAGTTCTCGCTGCCTTCGACGGTGCGGCGCGCGGGCAGCGTGACCACCAACGCATCCACGCGCAGCAGCGACGCCAGATCGTCCGGGTCGCAGATCAATTCCGGCGTCAGCTCCAACTGATAACATTCGATGCCGCTCATCCGCGCGGCCTCGACGCCGTCCGGCGTGGTTTTGCTGCCGACCACGTCGTACCCGCGGCCCATCAGCGACAACGCCAGCGGCATGCCCAACCAACCCAGACCAATAATGGCTACCTTTTTCATCCTCTTCCTCTCCTGAAGATCGCAGCGCCCTGCCCTTAAGGCTACGCCACTGCGCGCGGCGATACAATCTGACCGGCTTAAGGTTAGGTAAAGCCGTGTGTGGCTAATAACTCAACCTGTTTCAATAAATTAAATTTATGACGATAAAAAAGAGTTGCACGGCGGACAGCGGATAGTTTAGCTTAATTGCCATACGGTTTTTTACCGACTTTTGCTGAGAGAAAACACCATGACACGCGTTCAGTTCAACCACCATCATCACCATCACCCTGACTAGTCTTTCAGGCGATGTGTGCTGGAAGACGGTTTGTTAATCTTCCAGTGGCGCGCAGAACGCAAGAGAGAGCCCTCGGAAGATTTCTTCCGAGGGTTTTTTTTTGGCTCCGGACAGACAGAAAAGAATAGTTTTTACAATAAATTCATAAAATTACAGATTAAACAGAGGTTACCATGCTGGACAAGACACGTTTACGGATCGCAATGCAGAAGTCGGGCCGCCTGAGCGATGAATCCCAGGAACTGCTGGCGCGCTGCGGCATCAAGATTAACCTGCAGCAGCAGCGTCTGATCGCCTTCGCCGAAAACATGCCGATCGATATCCTGCGCGTGCGCGACGACGACATTCCGGGTCTGGTGATGGACGGCGTGGTCGATCTGGGCATCATCGGCGAGAACGTGCTGGAAGAAGAGCTGCTCAGCCGCCGCGCCCAGGGTGAAGACCCGCGCTACTTCACCCTGCGCCGCCTCGATTTCGGCGGCTGCCGCCTGTCGCTGGCCACCCCGCTCGACGCCGAATACGCCGGCCCGCAAAGCCTGCAGGACGCCCGCATCGCCACCTCTTACCCGCACCTGCTGAAGCAATACCTCGACAAACAGGGCGTGCGCTTCAAATCTTGCCTGCTGAACGGCTCGGTGGAAGTGGCGCCGCGCGCCGGCCTGGCCGACGCCATCTGCGATCTGGTCTCTACCGGCGCCACGCTGGAGGCCAACGGCCTGCGCGAAGTGGAGGTGATCTACCGCTCCAAAGCTTGCCTGATCCAGCGCGACGGCGAAATGCCTGAAGCCAAACAGCAGCTGATTGACCGCCTGATGACCCGCATTCAGGGCGTGATCCAGGCGCGCGAATCCAAATACATCATGCTGCACGCGCCGAGCGAGAAGCTGGACGAGATCGTCGCGCTGCTGCCGGGCGCCGAACGCCCGACCATTCTGCCGCTGGCCGGCGCGCAGAACCGCGTGGCGATGCACATGGTCAGCAGCGAAACCCTGTTCTGGGAAACCATGGAAAAACTGAAAGCGCTCGGCGCCAGCTCGATTCTGGTGCTGCCGATTGAAAAGATGATGGAGTAACGCCATGTCGACCTTCAACACGCCGATCGATTGGGCAACGTGCAGCGCCGAACGCCAGGCCGAGCTGCTGATGCGCCCGGCAATCGCCGCTTCCGATAGCATCACCCGCACGGTGAACGAGATCCTCGACAACGTGAAGGCCAACGGCGATCGGGCGTTGCGCGACTACAGCGCCCGTTTCGACAAGGCGGAAGTCTCGGCGCTGCGCGTCAGCGCCGAGCAGATCGCCGCCGCCGCCGCGCGGTTGGGCGACGACATCAAACAGGCGATGGCGGTGGCCGTCGCCAACGTGGAAACCTTCCACAACGCGCAGCGACTGCCGCCGGTGGACGTCGAAACGCAACCGGGCGTGCGCTGCCAGCAGGTGACCCGCCCAATCGACTCGGTGGGCCTGTATATTCCCGGCGGATCGGCGCCGCTGTTCTCCACCGTGCTGATGCTGGCGACGCCGGCGCGCATCGCCGGCTGCCGCCGGGTAGTGCTGTGCTCGCCGCCGCCGATCGCCGATGAGATCCTGTATGCGGCGCAGCTGTGCGGCGTGCAGGAAGTGTTTCAGGTCGGGGGCGCGCAGGCGATCGCCGCCCTGGCGTTCGGCACCGAAAGCGTGCCGCGCGTAGCGAAGATCTTCGGGCCGGGCAACGCCTTCGTGACCGAAGCCAAGCGGCAGGTCAGCCAGCGCCTTGACGGCGCGGCCATCGACATGCCGGCCGGTCCTTCGGAAGTGCTGGTGATCGCCGACGCCGGCGCCACCCCGGCGTTTGTCGCTTCCGATCTGCTGTCGCAGGCCGAGCACGGCCCGGATTCGCAGGTGATCCTGCTGACGCCGGACGCGGCGATGGCGCAGGCGGTGGCCGACGCGGTGGAAAGCCAGCTGGCCGAGCTGCCGCGCGCCGACACCGCCCGTCAGGCGCTGGCGAGCAGCCGCCTGATCGTGGCGCGCGATCTGCCGGAGTGCGTGGCCATCAGCAACCGTTACGGCCCGGAGCACCTGATCATTCAGACCCGCAATGCGCGCGATCTGGTGGACGGCATCACCAGCGCCGGTTCGGTGTTCCTCGGCGACTGGTCGCCGGAGTCCGCCGGCGATTACGCCTCCGGCACCAACCACGTGCTGCCGACCTACGGCTACACCGCCACCTGCTCAAGCCTCGGGCTGGCCGATTTCCAAAAACGCATGACGGTGCAGGAGCTGACGCCGCAGGGCTTCAGCAACCTGGCCGCCACCATCGAGACGCTGGCTGCCGCCGAGCAGCTGATCGCCCACAAGAACGCCGTGACCCTGCGCGTCGCCGCCCTGAAGGAGCAAGCATGAGCATCGAAAAACTGGCGCGCGCCAACGTTCGCGAGCTGACCCCTTATCAATCGGCGCGCCGCCTCGGCGGCAAGGGCGACGTATGGCTGAACGCCAACGAATACCCGATCGCCCCGGAATTCCAGCTGACCGCGCAAACCTTCAACCGCTATCCGGAGTGCCAGCCGGCGCAGGTGATCGAACGCTACGCCGCCTATGCCGGGGTCAAGAAAGAGCAGGTGCTGGTCAGCCGCGGCGCCGATGAAGGCATCGAGCTGCTGATCCGCGCCTTCTGCGAGCCGGGCAAAGACGCCATTCTGTTCTGCCCGCCGACCTACGGCATGTACGCCGTCAGCGCCGAAACCTTTGGCGTGGAGCGCCGCACCGTGGCCGCCAAAGAGGACTGGCAGCTGGATCTGCCGGCCATCGCGGACAGCCTGGACAACGTGAAGTTGATCTACGTCTGCAGCCCGAACAACCCGACCGGTAACCTGATTGACCCGGACTCTCTGCGCAGCCTGTTGGAGCTGGCCAAAGGCAAAGCGATCGTCGTGGTGGACGAAGCCTATATCGAGTTTTGCCCGCAGGCCTCGGTGGCCGGGTGGCTGAGCGACTATCCGCACCTGGCTATTCTGCGCACGCTGTCGAAGGCCTTTGCGCTGGCCGGCCTGCGCTGCGGCTTTACGCTCGCCAACGAAGATCTGATCGCCCTGCTGCTGAAGGTGATCGCGCCTTACCCGCTCTCGACACCGGTGGCGGATATCGCCGCGCAGGCGCTGAGCGAAGAAGGTATCCGCACCATGCGCCAGCGCGTCACCGACATCGCCGCCACCCGCAGCTGGCTGCAGCAACAGCTGGAAAAATGCGCCTGCGTCGAGCAGGTTTTCGCCAGCGACAGCAATTACCTGCTGGCCCGCTTCACCGCCTCAAGTAATGTGTTTAAAAGCTTGTGGGATCAGGGCATTATCTTACGAGACCAAAACAAACAGCCCGGGTTGTCCGGCTGCCTGCGCATCACCATAGGCACCCGCGACGAATGTCAACGCGTGGTGGACGCCTTGTCCGCCCTGCCCGGCGCCAACCAGACTCGCCAGGAGCCAATGTGAGCCAAAAAATCCTCTTTATCGATCGTGACGGCACGCTGATCGCCGAGCCACCGGAAGATTTCCAGGTTGACCGCCTGGACAAGCTGGCGCTCGAGCCAGACGTGATCCCTTCCCTGCTGGCGCTGCAACAGGCGGGGTATCAGCTGGTGATGATCACCAATCAGGATGGGCTCGGCACCGCCAGTTTCCCGCAGGAAACCTTCGATCCGCCGCACAACCTGATGATGCAGATCCTCAGCTCGCAGGGCATTCAGTTCGCCGACGTGTTGATCTGCCCGCACCTGCCGGCGGACAACTGCGACTGCCGCAAGCCGAAGACCGCGCTGGTGAAGGGTTATCTCGAACCCGGCGTGCTCGATACCGCCCACAGCTACGTGATCGGCGATCGGCCGACCGACGTGCAGCTGGCGGAAAACATGGGCATTCAGGGGCTGCGCTACCAGCGCGGCGTGCTGGGCTGGAAAGAGATCGTGCGTCAGCTGACCCTGCGCGACCGTCATGCGCGGGTTAACCGCGTGACCAAAGAGACGCAGATCGATGTCAACGTCTGGCTGGATCGCGAAGGCGGCAGCAAAATCAAAACCGGCGTCGGCTTCTTCGACCACATGCTGGATCAGATCGCCACCCACGGCGGCTTCCGCATGGAGATCGACGTCAAAGGCGACCTGTATATCGACGATCACCACACCGTAGAGGACACCGGCCTGGCGCTGGGCGAAGCGTTGAACAAGGCGCTGGGCGACAAGCGCGGCATTGCCCGCTTCGGCTTCGTGCTGCCGATGGACGAGTGTCTGGCGCGCTGCGCGCTGGATATCTCCGGCCGCCCGCACCTGGAGTACAAGGCCGAGTTCAACTATCAGCGCGTCGGCGATCTCAGCACCGAAATGGTCGAGCACTTCTTCCGCTCGCTCTCCTACACCATGGGTTGCACGCTGCACCTGAAGACCAAAGGCAAAAACGACCACCACCGGGTCGAAAGCCTGTTCAAAGTGTTTGGCCGCACGCTGCGCCAGGCGATCCGCGTCGAGGGCAATACCCTGCCGAGCTCGAAAGGAGTGCTGTGATGAACGTGGTGATTTTGGATACCGGCTGCGCCAACCTGGCCTCCGTCACCTATGCGGTGCGGCGCCTGGGCTATCAGCCGGAAGTGAGCCGCGATCCGGAGATCGTGCTGCGCGCCGACAAGCTGTTCCTGCCGGGCGTCGGCACCGCGCAGGCGGCGATGGATCAGCTGCGCGAACGCGATCTGATCGAACTGATCAGGGCCTGCACTCAGCCGGTGCTGGGCATCTGCCTCGGCATGCAGCTGCTGGCGGCCAGCAGCGAAGAGAACGGCGGCATAACGACGCTCGGCCTCATCGATACGCCGGTAAAGCAGATGACCGACTTCGGCCTGCCGCTGCCGCACATGGGTTGGAACCAGGTATCCGCGCAGGCGGGCCACCATCTGTTCCGCGGCATCGATGACGGCGCCTACTTCTATTTCGTTCACAGCTATGCGATGCCGATATGCCCCAGCACCATCGCTCAGGCGAACTACGGCGAGCCCTTCACCGCCGCCGTGCAAAAAGACAACTTCTTCGGCGTGCAGTTTCATCCAGAACGATCTGGAGCGGCCGGCGCGCAACTGTTGAAAAACTTTCTGGAGATGTAGGCAGCATGATTATTCCGGCTTTGGATTTGATCGACGGCAACGTGGTGCGTTTGCATCAGGGCGATTACGGCCAACAGCGCGACTACGGCAACGATCCGCTGCTGCGCCTGCAGGACTATCAACAACAGGGCGCCCAGGTGCTGCACCTGGTCGATCTGACCGGCGCCAAAGATCCGGTCGCGCGCCAGATCCCGCTGCTGCGCAAGCTGTTGGCGGGGGTTAACGTGCCGGTGCAGGTCGGCGGCGGCATCCGCAACGAGCAAGACGTCAGCGCCCTGCTGGAGGCCGGCGCCACGCGCGTGGTGATCGGCTCCACCGCGGTGAAACAACCGCAGTTAGTGCAAAGCTGGTTCGAACGCTACGGCGCCGACGCGCTGGTGCTGGCGCTGGATGTGCGTATCGACGCGCAGGGCGTGAAGCGCGTGGCCATCAGCGGCTGGCAGGAAGATTCCGACGCCACTCTGGAACAGGTGGTAGAGCAGTTCCTGCCCTACGGGCTGAAACACGTGCTGTGCACCGACATTTCGCGCGACGGCACGCTGGCCGGTTCCAACGTGGCGCTGTATCAGGAGATCAGCCGCCGCTATCCGCAAGTGGCCTTCCAGGCCTCGGGCGGCATCGGCAATCTGGACGACATCGCCCAGTTGCGCGGCAGCGGCGTTGCCGGCGTGATCGTCGGGCGCGCCCTGCTGGAAGGTAAATTTAGCGTTGAGGAGGCGATTGCATGCTGGCAAAACGGATAATCCCGTGTCTGGATGTTAAAGACGGGCAAGTGGTGAAAGGCGTGCAGTTCCGCAACCACGAAATCATCGGCGACATCGTGCCGCTGGCGCAGCGCTATGCGCAAGAAGGCGCGGACGAGCTGGTGTTTTACGATATCACCGCCTCGAGCGACGGCCGGGTGGTGGACAAAAGCTGGGTGTCGCGCGTGGCGGAGGTGATTGATATTCCGTTCTGCGTCGCCGGCGGCATTAAAAGCGCCGAGGACGCCAGCCAGATCCTGTCTTTCGGCGCCGACAAAATCTCCATCAACTCACCGGCGCTGGCCGATCCCGATCTGATTAGCCGCCTGGCGGATCGCTTTGGCGTGCAGTGCATCGTGGTGGGCATCGATACCTGGTTCGACAGTGAAACCGGCAAGTATCACGTCAATCAATATACCGGCGACGAGAGCCGCACCCGCGTCACCCAGTGGGAAACCCTCGACTGGGTGCAGGAAGTGCAGCGCCGCGGCGCCGGTGAGATCGTGCTGAACATGATGAACCAGGACGGCGTGCGCAACGGTTACGATCTGCAGCAGCTGCGCCGGGTGCGCGAGGTCTGCAAGGTGCCGCTGATCGCCTCCGGCGGCGCGGGCACGATGGAGCACTTCCTGGAAGCGTTCCGCGATGCGGACGTCGACGGCGCTCTGGCGGCATCGGTGTTCCACAAACAAATCATCAATATCGGCGAACTGAAAAGGTTCCTGGTCGAACAAGGCGTGGAGATTCGCGTGTGCTGACAGAACAACAGAGAAACCAGCTGGACTGGGAGAAAACCGACGGCCTGATGCCGGCCATCGTGCAACACGCCGTTTCCGGCGAAGTGCTGATGCTGGGTTACATGACGCCAGAAGCGCTGGCGACCACCGAGCAGAGCGGCAATGTCACCTTCTTTTCGCGCACCAAGCAGCGCCTGTGGACCAAAGGCGAAAGTTCCGGCCACTTCCTCAAGGTGGTCAGCATCACGCCGGACTGCGATAACGACACGCTGCTGGTATTGGCCAACCCGATCGGCCCGACCTGCCACCTGGGCAACAGCAGCTGCTTCCACCCGGCCGCCAGCGACTGGACGTTCCTCTATCAGCTGGAACAGCTGTTGGCGGAGCGCAAGCATGCCAGCCCGGACAGCTCATATACCGCCAGCCTGTACGCCAGCGGCACCAAACGCATCGCGCAGAAGGTCGGGGAAGAAGGCGTGGAAACCGCGCTGGCCGCCACGGTCAACGATCGCGAAGAGCTGACCAACGAGGCCTCGGATCTGATCTATCACCTGCTGGTGCTGCTGCAGGACCAGGATTTGGATCTGAGCGCGGTGATCGGCCGGCTGCGCGAGCGGCATCAGAAAAAAGCGTGACATTAAATCACGCGCAATAAAAAAGCCGCCGGGCGTTAACCTCGGCGGCTTTTTTTATCGCTCAACGAGTGGGCTTATTCCATCCATTCGGTATGGAACACGCCTTCCTTGTCGATGCGTTTGTAGGTGTGCGCACCGAAATAGTCGCGCTGCGCCTGGATCAGGTTAGCCGGCAGCACCGCTGAACGGTAGCTGTCGTAGTAAGCGATCGCGGCGGAGAAGGTTGGCGTAGGGATACCGTTCTGCACGGCATAGGCCACCACGTCGCGCAGCGCCTGCTGGTACTCGTCGGCAATTTGCTTGAAGTATGGCGCCAGCAGCAGGTTGGCGATATCGGCATCTGCCGCGTAAGCGTCAGTGATCTTCTGCAGGAACTGGGCACGGATGATACAGCCGGCGCGGAAGATCTTGGCGATTTCGCCGTAGTGCAGATCCCAGTTGTTTTCTTTGGACGCGGCTTTCAGCTGAGAGAAGCCCTGCGCGTAGGATACGATCTTGCCCAAATACAGTGCGCGACGCACTTTCTCGATGAACTCAGCTTTGTCGCCGGTGAACGGTGCCACTTTCGGGCCGGTCAGCACTTTAGAGGCAGCAACGCGCTGATCTTTCAGCGAGGACAGGTAGCGTGCGAACACCGATTCGGTGATCAGCGACAGCGGTTCGCCCAGATCCAGCGAGCTCTGACTGGTCCACTTGCCGGTGCCTTTGTTGGCGGCTTCGTCCAGGATCACATCGACCAGGTATTTACCCTCTTCGTCTTTCTTGGTGAAGATGTCTTTGGTGATGTCGATCAGGTAGCTGTTCAGCTCACCCTTGTTCCACTCGGCGAAGGTTTCGGCCAGCTGCTCGTTGCTCAGGTTCAGCGCCTGCTTCAGCAGAGAATAGGCTTCGGCAATCAGCTGCATGTCGCCGTATTCGATACCATTGTGCACCATCTTCACATAGTGGCCAGCACCGTCAGCGCCGATATAAGTCACGCAAGGCTCGCCTTCCGCAACCGCAGCGATTTTCTCCAGGATCGGCGCCACCAGCTCGTAAGCTTCTTTCTGGCCGCCAGGCATGATGGAAGGCCCTTTCAGCGCCCCCTCTTCACCGCCGGAAACGCCGGTGCCGATGAAGTTGAAGCCCTGGTCGGACAGTTCGCGGTTACGACGGATGGTGTCCTGATAGTAGGTGTTGCCGCCATCGATCAGGATATCGCCCTTGTCCAGGTGCGGAGTCAGCGAGGCAATGGTTTTATCCGTCGCTTCGCCCGCTTTCACCATCAGCAGGATGCGGCGCGGTTTTTCCAGCGATTCGACAAACTCTTCAACGGTGTAATACGGCGCCAGGTTTTTGCCCGGGTTCTCAGCGATCACTTCGTCAGTCTTGTCGCCAGAACGGTTGAAAATGGAAACGGTGTAACCACGGCTCTCGATGTTCAGCGCGAGGTTGCGGCCCATTACCGCCATGCCGACAACGCCGATTTGTTGCTTGGACATTTAGGAACTCCTGTCTGAGATAATTACTACATTGTAATCATATAGTTATACAACATAGTAGGGATGCATTGCTTTATTGTACATGATTATTCCTAAGCATGTACCTATCGCAGCCATAACAATCTTTACAAAATCACGCACAGTTGGCAGTTCTGTATACGCCCTGAGCTCATTGCTACATTACCGGTAACATTGCAGAAAAGAAAAGGTTCGGATGTGCGGTCTGCCGCATCATGTCAACGGTTAAAAATCAACCAGAATATGTGGACCAAGATGAGGATACCGCATCGCCGAACCTGCTCCATACCCTCGGAAGAAACCATCCAATGACGCGCCACGCTTGCATTTTGGCCTGTAATCCTACAATTCCTAGCAATTGCACATATCTCATTTGAATATGTCACCACTGGTTACTAGGAACAGACTGAAACCCTGAAAATCCAGAGGCATTACAAGTGATTTGGTGGTAGGATAATAAAGGTTTTCTAGCCTATTTTTGCTGAAAATAGTTTCAGCATATAAATGAAAACTGACAACCCCACCCTCTATTGGTTCTCGCTTACCAAGGGCGGTAGCGTGCTTTTTTAGGCTGAAAACGCTTATGCAGAGCAATGTCCAGCCTAAAAATCAGGCAATCTGTATGCAGGGAATTCAGTGTTCACTTCTGTTTCATCGAGAAATGCGGTGTTTTTTTGCCGAAGTGAACGCATCGAAAAACAGAAGAAAACCTTATATATCACTAATGTGTTCCCCGGCATTACAGTAAGATAGAAACACGCTGGACAATAGCCCGCGGTAATACCATGCAGGTTGCGCGGGAATGAAACAGATTCTGTTTACGATGTGAAAATCTCCGAGAGAAAATGTTGGCGTATTTTCCATGGAGTGCTTACGGAAACGTGTGTTTAGCCCTATAGCTATTTTCACACCCTCCGTCATATCAATAACGCATCCGTTCTACATGATTATATTGCGAAGAAAGTTAAACCATGACGTCAAAAAAGTTAATCAATAGCCTAGGTGTTAAATGAATATTTTCTCTATTCTTGTTAAGACTTTTTATCGGTGTCTTCATACACTTGCCACCAATAAGAATCTTGTTATTTCACTTTCTAAACGGGAAATCGGCAGTAAATACAAAGGGTCATTTATCGGGCTTCTTTGGTCGTTTATTAACCCAGTATTGATGATGGTGATTTATACCTTCGTTTTCAGCGTTGTATTCAAAATTCGCTGGAGTGCTGGAGTCGATTCCAAAGGAGAATTTGCGTTAGCATTATTCATCGGTTTGATTTTCTTCGGGCTTTTTTCTGAATGCATTAACCGCGCTCCCTATTTGATCGTCAGTAACGTCAACTACGTCAAAAAGGTTGTCTTCCCGGTTGAAACACTCCCCATTGTTTCACTCTGCACAGCTTTATTCCAAATGGTGATTAACTTCGTCGTTTGGTTGCTGTTCTATGTCGCTATCGTAGGGATCCCTACGTGGCACATTCTATGGCTACCCGTCATCATCGCACCGTTCCTTATGATGGTTCTGGGCGTATCCTGGTTCCTTTCTTCGCTTGGCGTTTACTTGAAAGATATCGCTCAGGTTATTGGCGTGCTTACCATGATTCTGATGTATCTTTCGCCGATCTTCTATCCGATCTCCATGTTGCCTGACGCATATCACATCTTCATGCAACTCAGTCCATTGACTTATGTCATTGAGCAAGCGAGGGATTGCATGATGCTGGGCAAAAATATCGCCTGGGGGAGCTGGGGCATTTACACCCTCATCTCTTTCGTCATCATGCTGTTAGGTTATGGTTGGTTTATGTTCACGCGTAAAGGGTTTGCTGATGTCATCTGAATTCGCAATTTCAGTCAAAAATATTTCGAAACGCTTTGAAATGTATGCAAATCCTAAGCATCGTTTGTACCAAATGCTTTCTTTAGGCCGCCGTACATTCTTCAAAGAGTTCTGGGCGCTAAACGGCGTTTCTTTTGACGTTAAGCGCGGTGAAACGCTTGGCATTTTGGGCCGTAATGGCGAAGGCAAAAGTACCCTGCTGCAAATTATTGCCGGCACCTTGACAGCCACCTCGGGCAGCGTTGAGGTCAATGGCAAACTGGCTGCGCTGCTGGAACTCGGCGCGGGCTTCAATCCTGAGTTTACCGGCCGTGAAAACGTTTATCTGAGCGGCATCATTCTTGGTATGACGCACAGTGAAATGGAACAGAAATTCCCTGAGATCGAAGCCTTTGCCGACATAGGCGAACATATCGATCAGCCGGTCAAAACCTACTCCAGCGGGATGTATGTGCGTTTGGCCTTCGCCGTTCAGGCTTGCATTAAGCCCGAAGTGCTCATCGTAGACGAAGCGCTGTCGGTCGGTGATGAGAAATTCCAACGCAAATGCTTCGATTATATCGAATCGCTGCGCGCGCAAGGGTGTTCAATCATCCTGGTGACGCATTCCACGTCGACCGTGGAGAAGTTTTGCCAGCGAGCCATTTTGTTGCGAAAAGGCCGGGTAGAAGCCATTGGCAGTGCCAAAGAAATCATCGACCAATACCATGCCCTGCTGTACTCAGATGAAAAAACTTACCTGCGCTATCTGAACAACATTGCTAAAAACACCAATCAGTCCATCAACGCGCCCCAGAAAGAAAGCCAGGACGGCGTCGCCGCCCATGAGGCCTCCATCGCGGAACAAGCCGAGATACAAGCTGAAAGCGAACTGACCAGCGGTGCCCTTATTGAAAGTTGGATCATCAAAGATGCCCACGATCAGCCTTGCGATCTATTCCGCGTAGGTGAAAAAGCCATCATCAGCTTCGATATCAGCGTATTTGGGCCGATAGAAGAGCTGCAAGCCGGCTTGGTCATTAAGACCGTTGAAGGTATTACGGTATTTGGCACCAGCACCTTATACCATAAGAAGAATATGCATAACGCCAAAGGCGGAGATGTTCTTAGGGCAACGTTTGAACTTGACCTGGCACTGTGCGAAGGCAGCTATTTTATTTCACTCGCTATCGCCAACGCCATCAGCCACGCCGATATGTCCTATCTTGATAAGAAAACCGACGTGATCGTCCTTAAGGTTATAGAGCCTCGCACGACAATGTCAGGTATTGCCGCATTGCCTGTTTCTTTATCACTCGAAAAGTGGTCAGGAGAGCATGAATAAATCAATACTTATCATAACTCAGTATTACTCAATCGGTGGGTTGGAAACCTATATCAACACTCAGGTAAAGGATCTGGTCGCCCACGGTTACCAGGTTCATCTTATGTACGCCGTTGTCGCAGACCCGTCATTACTCCCTGACGGGTTGAGCTCGTGCCATGAAAATATTCATTTAAGCAACGGCTCTATCGAACAACTCGTTCAAGGCGTAGACCTGATACGACAGGTTATCAAAGAAAAAGGCATCGATGTCATTCATGTGCATCCTTTTGACTGCATTTTCCCTGCCGTTATCGCCGCAGACTGCGAAAAAATACCGTCGCTATTAACATTGCACGGCCCTCTGTCGCTGCAGCATTTTACTCGGAATATTTATAATCAGGCGTTGGCCATTTATTTTCTCAAAACGCTACATACCATATTTTGCGTTTCGCAGGAAACGGCGGATCAATTGGCGGAGATCATAGACCACCCCTCGGTGATGATCGTTCCTAACCTGATAGACACCGCCCAAACGCATCCCGCTATCACGGATGAGACTGTTGAGAAAAGATGGCTTATCGCCAGCAGGCTGGATGAGGATAAATCCGCAGGGATTATGAAGTTCATTGACTTCGCCAGCCGCTGCCAAATGATTCATGGTATTGATATTTACGGTACCGGTAGTGATGAAGACACTATAAAAACCTACGTTAGCGATAATAACTTCAACGAATGGGTTGGTTTCAAAGGCGTTGTCAGTGACATCCCTTCCGTCATGCCGCAATACGCGGGGTTTGCCGGCATGGGCCGCGGAGTACTGGAAGCCGGCATTAGCCAGCTTCCGGTGTGTCTGGTTGGCTACGACGGCATTAAAGGCATTCTGGACGATGAAACCTTTAAACATGCCGCTTACTGTAATTTCTCAGGCAGAAATCTGGCCAATGCCGAAGAAGATGTGCTTCAAGAGCAATTTGCCGCCGCTCGTCCCCTGCCCCCAGACTTGCTTATTGAATACCAGAGCGATGGCCGTTGGAGCCAAATCCTCGAGAATATGGTTCTCCCGGACAAAGAGCGATACGACAACGGTGATTCGCTGCAACTCTACCAGCAGCTGTGTAAGGCACCATCATCACAGGAAAACGAAAGTTTTTTGATCGCGAATGCCTTTACTGTCGCTATATTTAAAACGCTAGCAAACCAACTGATCGCCAACAGTATCAAGATCAACGCTCATGATGATAGCGTGAAAGAGACCGTCAAAATGGAAGATAAAGCGAGCCAGGCTCCCCTGGACACCCCTGTTAATGCTAATGCAGCAAGTTCAGGGAATGATGTCATCGCCAAGTTAGCTGCGTTGGAAGAACAGAATCTCTCTTTGCAGAATGACGTTAAATCGTTAGTACAACTCCTGACATCGGTAGCGGCAAAACAAGAAGACTATTTCAGAACTTTGCCTCACGCGGTTGCACCGAGTGCAGGGCAAAAACTTCGATATTTGGTTCAGGTTGCCGTTCAATCACTGACCAGAGCGGACAAACGCTATGAACTGGCCAAAACACTTTATTGGAGACTGCCCGAGTCTGTCAGGCTAAAACTACAGACCCAGCGGCACCGTTACGTTCAAAAACACTTCGAGCACGCTTGCAATAGCGCGATGACGGATACCTCTACACCTGAAGACATTCCAGACTGGGTCGCAGCGGTAAACCAATCAGAGAAAGTCGTCTTCATTCCATGCAGCTTCGAATTCGATGAGCTGGTGAACCAACGGCCAATCAACGCGGCAAAATATTTCTCGGAAAAAGGCTATCAGGTTATCTTTATCGCCTGGCAATGGACGCCACAGGAAACGTTGTCGAAAGGTTGTTCGCAAGTCTGGAACAATGTCTATCAGGTTCCGCTGTATGATTTTGTGAAATACACCCGTCAGTGTCATCTGCATGACAAAACCGCGTTCTTTGTCATCACGATGCCGGCGAAAGTCTTCCTCACTCCGCTCTATGAGTTTAGAGCGCAAGGCTGCAACATCATCTATGACATTATGGATGAATGGGAATGCTTCCATAAGGTCGGACAAGCTCCTTGGTACCAGAAAGAGATTGAAGAAACCCTCATTCTACAAAGCGATTACGTCTGTGGCGTTGCTCCATCACTGCGTGACAAATTTGCTTATCTTCGCAGTGATATTGAAGTAGTCGGTAATGGCTATTCCGAGAAGGTCTTGGGCGATACACGTAATATAGCGAAAGACAACGGCAACAAAGTGGGCTATTTCGGCCATCTAACGGACTCGTGGTTCGACTGGGATATCGTATTTAAATTAGCTGAACAATTCCCACAATATCACTTCGAGATCATTGGTTACGGTGAGCCTGAGTGGGTGGTCAATAAAGCGAAAAATATTGCTAACATCACACTGGTGGGCAAAGTAATGCCAAAAGACCTTCATCAATATGTCAAAGAATGGTCGATCGGCCTAATTCCATTCAAAAGTGGCGAGCTGGCTCAAGCGGTAGATCCGATCAAAATTTATGAGTACCTCTATTTTGGCTTACCAACTCTAGTGACCGGCATTGAGCATATTAAACGCTATCCGATGACCTATTTCTCTGACGGCAGCGACGTTGTCGATCTGTTTGAGAAAACAATCAATAGCGAGCGCCACTCTGACGAGTTGGAAACCTTCTTGCAAGAAACCACTTGGGCAGCCCGATTCGAAGAAATGGAGTTGAACACTCTGAAAAGAAAAGGAATTAGGGAGTTATATGCTTCGTAAAATAGCATTTATCTATCCTTGGGCGACGCATGGCGGTGTTGAGAAAGTCATGCTCACCCGTGCCCGTTTATTAAACGATATAGGCACCTATCAGATTGACCTTCTTTTTACTCATGATTCCGGTGCGGCGAAGGCGATCACCGCCGCACTCTCGGACTGTAAAAATGTCGATGTCAAAATCATCAACTTCGATTATTTATTAACGCAAAATTACAGCCTCATTTTTTGCATTGATTTCCCTGCGGCTCTGACATTTTGCCATACGCACAAATTGAAATACTTTGCGGAATGCCATACAGCCTATAAAGAAAACAGGGCTTACTTGAATAAAATTCCGGACAGTTGTTCGGCAATATTGTGCCCATCCGCGTTCTTTATGAAGCAGCTAGAGCCTGAATTGCACAAAAGTGCCTGTCCATTGTTATTGCTGCGTAATTTCGTTCCTTGGGATCATGTCTCTCAAGAACCGCATGCGATTCCCTCTCTGCCAACATGGTCGAGAAGACCTATTCTCTTCCTGGGACGGATGGACAAGCTAAAGAACCTGACTGAATTACTGGACGCATTCGTTATTTTAAAAGAACGACACGCGGAAAAATACATGCTAGTTCTGTGCGGCCCGCAGTCTTCTGAAATCAACACCAACGCCGAGCTGGAGAGCAGAAATCTAGTGGGCGACACCGTATGCTTGCCGCCAGTGCCATTCTTGAATGTGGACAAGCTGCTGTTGGCGATCTCTCAAGCCAACGGGATTTTTGTGTCGCCATCAACCGGAGAATCATTTGGTTTATCGGCTTCAGAAGCGATTTGTGCAGACGTCCCCGTTGTTTTGTCCAATATCGAAGCACATAACTATTTAGTTGCCACGCGTGAAAATGAGTTTACTTACTCGTTGCATGATGCTCGCCAATTGTCAGAAAAAATAGCCTCTATATCTGACAATTATGCGCAATCTAAAGCATCACTTGCCGCTCTGAAAGAAAAATTTTCCGCCCATGCCTTTATGAACGATTGGGACGAATTGCTACGCAGAACCGAATAGCTATTCGATTTCCACCTCCCCATACCGATTTTTATCGTCAGTATGGGGATATTAATTATTGAGACAACCATGTTAAAGAAAATTATGTGCGTTGTGGGTACTCGTCCGGAAGCGATAAAAATGGCGCCGGTGATCAAGGCACTTCATGCCTCCGGTGAATTCGACGTTTGCGTATTGGCGACGGCCCAACACCGAGACCTGTTGGATCAGGCTTTCCAACTTTTCGAAATTGAAGCCGATTATGATCTTAATGTCATGACACCTGGGCAAACATTGCCAGAGTTGACCGCGCGCCTGATGACCAGCATCGACCGAACTCTCGAAGAGGCAGCACCGGATTTGGTTATCGCACAAGGCGATACGACGACCGTCTTCGTGACGTCACTGGCCTGTTTCTACAAGAAAGTGCCTTTCGCTCATCTCGAGGCGGGGCTGCGTACACACGACCTCTATTCACCTTTTCCTGAAGAAGCAAACCGTATTCTTGCCGGACATTTAGCACGCTTGCATTTTGCTCCGACTGAAGTATCTAAAAGCAACCTCTTGCGCGAAGGCATTCCTGCAGAGCATATTCACGTTACGGGAAACACCGTGATTGATGCCTTGCTGACGACCGCACAAAAGACGTTTGATATCGGCGTCGATATTCCCCAAGACGCCCGGATGCTTCTTATCACTTCTCATCGCAGAGAGAACTTCGGCCAACCTATTGTCAATATCTGCAACGCAGCTCTTGAACTTATTGAAAAGTATAGTGATATCTATATTCTTTTCCCCGTTCACCCCAACCCAAACGTGCGCGAAGTCACGGATCGTCTGTTAAAAGACCACGAAAGAATTAAGCTGGTCAGCCCATTTGACTATGGCCCTTTCGTTGCCGCCATGAAGAATGCCTACCTGATTCTTTCCGACTCTGGCGGCGTGCAAGAAGAAGCTCCGGCCTTGGGCAAACCCGTCTTGGTCTTACGTCGTGATACCGAGCGCCCAGAAGCCGTCTCGGAAGGCGTGGTGAAATTAATCGGAACGGAACAAGCCGACATCGTAAGAGAAGCGTCTTTGCTGCTTGATAGCCCTCAGGCCTATCAAGAAATGGCAAAAGGAAGCTCTCCTTACGGTGATGGTGAGTCCAGCCAGCGTATCGTCCGTATCGTCCGCAATTTCTTTACTGAACAATGCCAATGAAAATCGTCTATCTTTCAGCTGTTCCCTGGTTGAGCATAAGTCAGCGCCCTCATTTTTTCGCCAAATATGCGCTGACCCATGCCACCCAGGAACTTTTGTGGATTGAGCCTTATCCTAGTCGTTTTCCCACCCTCGCCGATCTGACCCCCGGCCGCCATGCCCCTGAACCTGCAGGATTGGATTTGATAGAGGGTCTGCAACTGGCTCGGTTGGGTTTTGTAGCCCCCGTGGAGCCGATACCTGCGTTGTTTAAGCTGCTCAACCAAGGGAAAATAAAGAAAATCATTGACGATATAAAGAATTTTATATCTGAAGATACCATTCTGGTTATCGGCAAACCCTGTCTGCTGGCCAACATGCTTATCAAGCAATTTAAATGGCGGCAAGTGTGGTATGACGCCATGGATGATTTCCCTTCGTTTTATTCTGGCCTATCAAAGAAAAACACGGCTAATCTTGAAAAAGAAATCGCCCAACAAGTTGACCGCATATTCTGTTCAAGTCATGCCTTAATTGAGAAATTTTCGTCTATCGCCCCCAGCAAAACTGAGTTGGTGTTGAATGCGTGTTCAGATGACATGCAGAAAATTCATATCCCGAAAACATCGCATGAAAAAATCACATTTGGCTATATCGGCACAATCGCAAGCTGGTTTGACTGGAAGTGGGTGTTCGAGTTGGCCACTAAAAATCCGGAAGCAATCATAAACCTCGTAGGGCCAAGAAAAACCGGAATTCCGGAAAGCTTACCTCAAAATATCATCCTGGAACCCCCTATCCCACACCCCCAGGTAATGAAAAAGATATCCACATTTGATTATGTGATTATTCCATTTTTGCAGAACGACATTACTAAATATGTCGATCCTGTTAAGTTCTACGAATACAGGTTGGCAGGAAAAGCCATCCTATCGACTCCATTTGGCGAGATGCTATGGCATCACAAAGAAGAAGCCTACAATTCTGACACAACGCTAGGCATTACTATACCTGACAACACGCTAGTTTTTCCTTCACCTAAAAAACCAAACGACATCCCAAGATGGAGTGGACGATTCTCTCATGTCTTTACCGGCTATTGAAGATGAAAAATTTCTTACAATCTCATTAGTAATTTTCAAACCGAATCTTGTAGATTTAAGAAAAACCCTTGCCGCACTTGTTGAGACAAACGTTTTTAAAGCACGCGACTGTTATTTATTGGTTGTTGATAACTCGCCAACTACTGATCCTGCAGTCACTTCGCTAATTAAAGAGTTCCTTGACGTTATTCCCGGAAATTACATATCACGACCAGACAATCCTGGCTTTGGAGTGTCACATAATTTAAGCTTAGCTATTAAGTCAAAATACACCCTTATTTTAAACCCCGATTTAGAGATGGATAAAAATGCATTAGAGAATGCATTCTCCTTCATGGATGCTCACCCTGAATGTGGCTTAATTACGCCGTATGCAACCTGGGGGAGCGGGGAAACACAATATTTGTGTAAGCGATACCCTTCTGTATTTGTATATTTATTGCGTTTCTTTGCCTCGGTTAAAGGAAAGCGTTTTTTCAAAAGTTATCTTCGACGCTATGAAATGGCTGATACGCTAACGCCTCACGATGTTTATTTCGATCCGCCTATCGTGAGTGGCTGCTTTATGTTTTTCCGCTACAGCGTACTGAAAGAATTATCCGGATTCAATCCTAAATTCTTTCTTTATTTCGAAGATTTCGATCTCAGCATCCGTACGGCAAAAATTACCAGAATAGCCTATGTCCCTGATGTCAAAGTCGTGCATTACGGTGGCCATGCGGCGCGAAAAGGCTGGGCGCATATTAAGCTATTTTCACGCTCAATGATTACTTTCTTTAATATTCACGGCTGGAAAATTTGGTAACTCCATAGCGAATAAGCTATGCGCCAATTACTGTCGGGTGAGCATGAAAATAACAAAATACATCATGCTCACCCACACGGTGCCGACATTACTCTTGTAAGTAACCCATTTTTCTCAATCGAGAAATCACGTATTCCAGGGCTGACTGCCAATTGGAAGCAGGAATACCTATCTCATTGATTTTATTGCAACTCAAGGTTGAATATTTAGGACGTTTAGCCAAAGTCACATATTGCTCTGATGTTATTTTACTGACCTTTGGCATGCGAGAAATCGCCCCCATCTCCGCAGCAACTTTAAATATGTGCTCCGCAAACTCACTCCAGCAGACCTCTTCATCCCCGCAGAAGTGATAAATCCCTCCCTGAACCTCACAAAGCAACATTTTTATCATCGCGTCTGCGATGTCCCCCGCATATGTCGGGCAACCGCGTTGATCGGCTACGATATCAAGAGATTCACGTTGCCGAGCAAGCCTCAGCATGGTTTTAACGAAATTTTCGCCATATTCACTGAAAACCCAAGAAGTGCGAAGAATTATCGCATCTTGCATTTCTGATACGATGGCCAATTCGCCATCACGCTTGGTTTTCCCGTAAATGCACAGTGGGCGGGTACCAGCCAACTCATTGTAGGGAAGCTTGCCCAGGCCATCAAAAACATAATCTGTAGAAATATGAAGCAGTCGGCAATCCATTGCCTTTGCAACCAAGGCCAAATTGGCTGGGCCCACAACGTTGGCTAACAACGCAGCCTCGCAATCTTGTTCCGCTTTATCAACGGCAGTATAGGCTGCAGCATTTATGATCGCCGTCGGTTTAAACTCCTGGACGACGGCCTTAACCTGCTCCAATTTGGAAATGTCCATCGTATTGCGGTCGGCCGCTAAAATAACCCAATCGGCGGGTACCCGATCGATAAAACAGCGCCCGACCTGCCCTTTAGCCCCGGTTAAAAGAACTCTCATTAAATCAGTTCTCTGAGAAATTTGCCGTTCTTGTCCTTTTCCGACAAAACAGGGTGCCGAACAGGCCAGGCCACGCCGACATCGGGATCATTCCACATCAGGCACCTTTCATGTTCTGGCGAATAGTAATCCGTGCACTTATATTCAAAATCCGCGATCTCAGAGAGCACGACAAAACCGTGGGCCAAACCTGGCGGGATCCAAAGCTGAGTTTTGTTCTCTTCCGATAGCACAATGCCTTCCCACTTGCCAAATGTGGGTGAGTCTGGGCGAATATCTACAGCAACATCATAAACTTCGCCTCGCACCACACGAACCAACTTGCCTTGCGGCTTGATATCTTGATAGTGCAGTCCGCGCAAAACCCCCCGAGAAGAGCGTGAATAATTGTCTTGGACGAAGTCCAAATCAATATCCAGCATGTCTTGAAAGCGACGCTTCTCGAACGTTTCCATAAAAAAACCGCGAGTATCACTAAATACCGTTGGTTGAATGACTTTGACTCCATCGATTTTAGTATCGATAACCTGCATTCTGCGTACCTCATAAGACGCGAGAATTTGTGCTCAAAAATTCTCGCAAAATACAGTCACTTACAACATCTTAGCTTTATTGGCGCGATGGCGAAAAACGTAAACAAAGCCTAATCCTCCTTATCGCCACCTGTTAACAACATGAGAACAGAGGCAAACAAGGGAGCCAGGAAGCATCATTTTGAGGTAAACGATTGATAAAATCCGTGACCAACCACAGCGTCTTCCTCTCAACGGCTTGATACTCACTACCATTAGCGCAAAACTTCAGTGTACCTTACTGATGCAAAGTAAGAGAAATGGTGGAGTTTATCGCTTCACAAGCCTGATAGGCTAACATACTCGCTGCTCTTGTCTCTCTCAACAGATCTTCAACAAGGCATTTCCAGGAGGGAACATCTCATATTCACACACCAGATACCGTGACCATCAATACCCTGCGGTTTTATGCCATAACGACATATCGTCCCAACAAAGTATCTTCAATGGCACCAGTATAATCTGATAGCGCGGATTTTTCATAAGGAAGTACTGATTATTATCAGATAAAGCCCATAAAAACGAGGGTGATCAGCCCTCGTCGATAGGTAGTCTCACACTCTTGGCTTTCGATTGTCTTGCAGCTGGCCTAACACCTCTCTGAGCGCCGGTAACAGATATGCTTAACGGTAGCCCTGCGGGTTTTTCTTCTGCCAATTCCAGGTGTCACGCATCATGTCATCGAGACCCCGGTTAACTTTCCACCCCAACTCTTGGTAAGCCAGATCGGCATTCGCCCAAAACGCGGGTAGATCGCCTTCGCGACGTGGCAAAATTTGATAGGGGATCGTTACGCCTGACGCTTTCTCAAACGCCTGAACCATCGCCAGTACAGAATGCCCTACGCCAGCCCCCAGGTTGTAGGCCTTAAACCCATTGATCTTCGGCAGATGATCCATCGCTTTCAGATGGCCTTCGGCCAGATCCATGACATGAATGTAGTCACGCTCACCCGTACCGTCTTTCGTCGGATAATCCCCACCGAAAATCCCCAGTTTATCTAACTTACCGATCGCTACCTGCGAGATGTAAGGCAGCAGGTTATTGGGAATACCGTTCGGATCTTCGCCGATCAAGCCCGATTCATGGGCTCCAACCGGGTTAAAGTAGCGTAAAGCAATAATCGAAAATTGCGGCTCAGCCTTAGCAAAATCCTGCAGAATCTGCTCCACCATCAGCTTAGACGTGCCATAAGGGCTGGTCGTGCCACCGATTGGCGTAGTCTCGACGTAGGGCACCGGCGAGTTGGCACCATAAACGGTGGCGGACGAACTGAAGATAAACGCATGAACGCGGGCACGGCGCATAGCGTCCAGCAACACCAGTGTTCCGGTGACGTTATTCTGGTAGTATTCCAGCGGCTTACGCGTAGATTCCCCTACCGCCTTAAGACCAGCGAAGTGAATGACGGCCGTAATCGGGTGCGCTTCAAAGATCCGATGCAGGCATTCCTCATCCTGGACATCGCCTTGATAGAACACCGCCGCTTTCCCCGTCAGCTTTTCCACACGGTGCAACGATTCCGCAGACGAGTTCGACAGATTGTCCAACACCACCACATCTTCGCCTCGTTCCAACAGAGATAAAACGGTGTGAGAACCAATGTAACCCGTGCCGCCGGTGACTAAAATTGTCATTCCAACCCCTTATACTCCGGATGTACCGAAAAATATCTCTTCGTTCTGTAAGAAAGCCTCTTACCAAGCCGCCTAAACAGGCTTGCATCGCCTCCCCTAAAGACATCATACCGCTCTCTGAATACGGCATGAAGCGAGAGCGGTAAAACCGCTCTCGTCACTGACTTATCACAACCCTTCAAAACAAACATTACGCTCCTGCGGCCAGCAGCGCCAAAATTTCGTCAGTTTTCTCTTGCATCAGCGCAACATCGGCACGCGATTCGACATTAAGACGCACCACCGGTTCCGTATTAGAAGAACGCAGATTGAAACGCCAGCCTGCGAACGCCATGCTGATGCCATCGGTGTAGTCCACCTCATCGGCATGCGGTAAATAGTGTTGTTTAACGCTTTCAATGGACATGGCAGGCTGAGCCAGCTTGATATTGATCTCACCGGAAGACGGGTAGGCGGCAATGCGATCCTGTACCAGTTGTCCCAGCGTTTGTCCCTTCACACTGACCAGCTCAGCGACCAGCAGCCATGGGATCATGCCACTGTCACAATAAGCAAAATCACGGAAATAGTGGTGAGCGCTCATCTCTCCACCATAAATGGCGTCTTCCGCACGCATGCGTTCTTTAATGAAAGCATGGCCGGTTTTCGACATCACAGGTACGCCCCCGGCATCGGTGACCACATCGACGGTGTTCCAACTCAGGCGTGGATCGTGGATGATCTTCGCGCCCGGCTGTTTCTGCAAGAAGGCCTCCGCCAGCAAGCCGACGATATAATAGCCCTCAATGAAATCGCCTTTTTCATCGAACAGGAAGCAGCGATCGAAATCGCCGTCGAACGCAATGCCCATATCAGCGCCATGCTCACGCACCGCATCGGCGGTATCCGCACGACACTCAGGCAGCAATGGGTTGGGAATACCGTTAGGGAAAGAGCCGTCCGGCTGGTGATGCACCTTGATAAACTCCAGCGGCACACCCCGCGCCTTCAATTGCGCCTCAATAGCATCGATCACATGCCCTGCCGCACCGTTGCCCGAGTTGATCACTAGCTTCAATGGCTTGAAGTTGTTCACGTCGACGTAGGACAGAATGTGCTCTACATAAGCCCCTAATACGTCCTGGCGAACATAGCTACCGCGCGTTGCAGCCGGCGCCTGAAACTGATTTTTCTCCGCCAGTTCTTGGATCGCTCGTAATCCGGTATCGCCGCTAATTGGGCGGGATCCTTCACGCACCAACTTCATGCCGTTGTAATCAATAGGGTTATGGCTGGCGGTCACTTCCACGCCACCATCCGTTTTCAAATAAGTCGTGGCAAAATAGATTTCTTCGGTGCCGGTTAAGCCGATGTCGATAACATCGGTACCCGCATCCTGCAAGCCTTTCGCCAACGCCAGCTTCAGGCTTTCACTGGTTAACCGCACATCGCTTCCCAACACGATATTTCTGGGCTTCAAAAACTCGCCGTAGGCGCGTCCAATACGATACGCGATGTCCTCATTCAGCTCCTCACCCA
The DNA here is from genome assembly GCF_052168895.1 of Serratia sp. CY37869. Lineage (NCBI taxonomy): Bacteria > Pseudomonadati > Pseudomonadota > Gammaproteobacteria > Enterobacterales > Yersiniaceae > Serratia > Serratia sp. CY37869. The sequence goes on along the minus strand of NZ_JBJNLU010000002.1, from coordinate 745,762 downwards.
GTTTTCCCCGAATGTCATAAGCTTTAAAACAAGTTAATTTTTCCATGTTATTTTCTTCCATAACGGTCATGCAGTCGTTCAATATCGTCATCCCCCAAATACTGACCAGACCTGACCTCAATCATCTCCAAATCAATCTTTCCAGGGTTTTCAAGCGTATGGATACAGCCAGAGGGAATGAAAGTCGATTGATTTTCAGAGAGATAGAACTCTTTATCATCCACTCTAACCTTAGCTGTTCCGCTAACAACAACCCAATACTCGGAACGATGATGATGTCTTTGCACAGACAAACCTTCGGATGGACGTACTACAATTTTTTTTACTTGGTAGTAATTACCGTTATCGATCTCGCTAATTTTTCCCCAAGGCCGGTATGACGATGAATGCTTGCGGAAATGATGGAGATTGCGCTTTTTAAGCTCATCAACGACTTTCTTAACATCCTGCACTTTGTCTTTGTGAGCGATCAGTAGAGCATCACTGGTGTTGACCACAACAAGGTTTTCCAACCCGATGGTCGCCACCAGCGCGGACTCAGAGGAAATGTAGTTATCATTAGAATCGATCGAGATAATTTCACCCACGTTGACATTACCCATATGATCTTTCTTTGATACTTCCCACAACGAGGACCAGGAGCCGACGTCGCTCCATCCCGCATCGATAGGAATCACCACCGCATCTTGCGTCTTTTCCATCACCGCATAGTCGATGGAGTCACTCGGACAATGTTTGAAGATGTCTTGCTCAACCCGAATAAAATTCATGTCGCGCTGACTGTTGATCACAGACTGCTGCGTTGTGCTGAAAATTTCAGGACTAAACTGCCGCAGTTCCTGCAGGAACTTGGCGGTCTTGAACATGAACATGCCGCTGTTCCAGCTGTAATCACCACAGGCAAGGTATTCGATCGCTTTCTCCAAACGAGGCTTTTCAACAAACGAATCAACTTTGAAACACGCATTGGAAAGGTGTTCACCACGCTTAATGTAGCCGTAGCCTGTTTCAGGGTGCTCAGGAATAATGCCAAACGTGACCAGCTGGTTATTGTCTGCAAACGAGATAGCAGTCTGGATAGCCGCGTGAAAATTATCCACTTTGGTGATCAGATGGTCTGCTGCCAACACCAGAAGCATACTGTCTTCGTCTTCCTCAGCAGCAAGATGAGCGGCTAGCGCCACTGCCGGCGCGGTATTACGCCCTACGGGCTCTAAAATAATATTGGTCGCTAATTGTCCAATTTCACGTAATTGTTCGGCAACTAAAAAACGATGTTCCTCGTTACAGATGACCAGAGGGGCGGCAACCTCAATGCCCGCCAGACCTGACAAACGCTGTAACGTCTGTTGCAGCAGGCTTATACCACTGTCATCAATAGACAAAAACTGTTTAGGAAACGATTCTCGCGACATCGGCCATAGACGACTCCCAGTACCGCCGGCCATAACCACAGGAATTAGTTTGGACATTATCTACCCTTTACTCAGTCATCATTCTTATAAGGACGACGCCACGTATCAGCAGCATCATACTAAATATCGTGCAATTACCATCCAATTGTTACACTTTGCGAAAAGCATGTATCCCTCTAACCTACCGTTCCTTAACAGAAAGTTATGTATAGAAATTAGTCAGGCAAGCATAAATATCGAAGGAACCACCAGCCGATAACATAACGTATTAACGCAAAAAAGAGCAGCATAGTGCTGCTCTTTCAGATTAATGCTCATAGTGAATATGTTGTTATCGACTGCGGGCAAAATACTGCGCCACACGCAACACATCCTTCTCGTCCAGCGTACCGGAGTCGCTCAGCAGGGTAATCCAGGACTTGATATAGGTGTATTTGGCGGAGGCCAAGTCACGCTGGGCGCTGTAGAGCTGCTGTTCGGCGTTGAGCACATCGACGTTGACGCGCTGCCCCGCCAGCACGCTTTGCCGGGTCGCCGTCACCTGGGTCGTCGCCGATTGAACCGCCAGTTCATAGGCCGCCACTTTAGCGCTGCTGCTAATACACAAATTGTACTGTTTGCGCAGATCGTTGAGCGTGGTGCCCGTTTGCGCATCCATTTCATACATCGCTTGCCCGTAACGCGCCGCTGCCTGGCGGGTCGATGCCGAAACACCGCCACCGGAATAAATAGGCATGCTGACCTGCACGCCAATGCTGTCAGTACGGTATTTCTGGTTAACCGTGTTGTCGCTGCTGGAGTCGTTTTCCGAATGCGAAGCATACAGCTGAACCTGTGGCATAAAGCCAGCCCGGTTCCTTTCGACATCATACTTAGCAGCATCCACGCCATGACGCGAGGCGGCCAATACAGGGTTGTTCTCCAACGCGATCTTTTGCCACTCTTCGAACTTGGACGGGATTAACGGCGCCACTTTGAATTTACCCGGCCGCAAGACCTGCAATTCATCCAGTTGGTTCAGCGGCATGCCGATAATTACTTCCAATTCACGCTGCGCGGCATCCAGTGCATCGCGCGCTTCTATCACCTGTGCTTCAGCCAGGCTATAGCGCGCCTGAGTTTCGGATACGTCGGTAATGGTACCTTCACCGGCGCTCATCAGGCGATCGTTCAAAGTCAGCTGTTCCTTGTAAGCCGCCTTTTGCGCTTCGGCCAACGCGATTTGATCCTTGGAATAAGCCACTTCGACATAGGCGTTAATCACCCTCACCGCCAAATCCAGCAACTTACCGCGATAGCGCTCGTCCGACATCATGGTCTGCGCCACGCCGGCTTTGTACCTGGCGTAAGCTTCATAATCGAACAGCGGCTGCGTCAGCGTGATCGAACTGGAATAGCTGCGATATTGCTGCCGCCGGGTAACCTCCGAAACATTGCCGAAAAAGTCGCTTTGCGGGTACTTCTGAGTTTGCCAGTTGCGCGGCGAATTCTGGTAGTTCAGCGATACCTTCGGCAGCAGCCCTGCCCTGCCGATATTTTCGTTTTCATCTCCCGCTTCTTTCTCTTTTATAGCCGCCCGAAAGGTCGGGTCCTTTTCTAATGCCAGCGAATATGCGTCTAAAATCCCTATCGAATAAACCGGCGCAGACATCGCAAACAAAAGGGTGCCGATAACCAGACCGGCAGCCTGTCGTTTTGAATGAATCAAAATTATTCCTCGGTTAATGAAGTATGAGCGCGATCCAAAATAGGTTTAAACAGATAGCTCAACAGCGAGCGCGACCCCGTTTTCACGAACACCTCCACCGGCATCCCCGGCTTGATGTCCTCGCCACTGAGCATTTTCATGCCCTCCGGCGAGACCGTGACCTGCATCTGGTAGTAAGGTTCGCCATTGGCTTTGTCGACCAGGCGGTCGGCGGAAACCAAGGTGACGGTTCCCGGAATTTTCGGGGTTTTGTTTTGGTTGAAGGCGGTAAACATCAGATCCACCGGCAACCCGTTGTACACCTTATCGATCAGGTCGACTTTGAGGCGAGAATCCACCACCAAAGTCGCCTGGCTGGGCACAACGTCCATCAGGTGGTCACCCGCTCCCACGACGCCCCCCTGAGTGAAGATATTCAATCCAACCACGGTGCCGTCCACCGGTGAGGTGATGGCGGTGTTGCCCAGATCGAAATCGGCCATTTGCAGCTTGTTGCGGAATTCGCTGGCGTCCATTTGAGTTTGCGCCAGCTGCGTTCTGACTTCGCGCTGGTAGTCGGCGAAACGCTGATCGATGCGTTGCTGTGATTCCAGCAACTGCTTTTGCAATTGGCCAATCCGCCCCACCGTTTCATCAATGCTGCTATTTACCTCGGCAAACTGGCGCTGCACTTCCAGGTAACGGTTACGCGGTAGGTAACCGTCCGCCGCCAACTGCTTCATGCTGTTCATCTGCTCACGCAGGCTGGAAAGCTGGATCTGTTTGTTACCGCGCGAATCCTGCAGTCCTTTTAATTGGAAACGGATTCCGTCCATTGACTGCTTATAGCCGTCGATTTCACTTTGCAGCGCTTGGCGGCGGGAGGCGAACAGCTGCGTTTGCAATGCAATGATTTCTGCCACGCGAGGTTTATCTTTCACCGCGTCCAAAATGGGTGAGAAAGTCACTATGCTCAACCCATCGCGTTCTGCCAGCAAGCGCCCTTCTGTCGCCAGCGTGGTGTAGTACTGATCCCGCAGCGAATCAACCTGAGCTTGAGCCTGCACCTGGCTGAGCTGCACCAGCACCTCACCGGCTTTCACTTTGTCGCCATCTCTGACCGCAATATTCTTAATGATGCCGCTGGCCGGGGCCTGCACCGTTTTGCGGTTGCCGGAAACGGTTACCGATCCCGGCGACGCCACCCCTTTATCCAACGGCGCAAAGGCCGCCCAGGCTAAAAACCCGAACAGACCGATCCCGACCACCAGCCACCCCATACGGGTAAACCGCCGTTCATCTTGTGGGATCTCTTCAGTATACGAGTCTTGCGGCTCGCCAATATGCGTAGACATACCAACTCCTTTGACTGTCGGCGACGCAAAAGCGCCGCCGGGCAAGTTCACGGCTTAATTAATTTGAGTTTTAGGGATTTCGCCTTCATCCGGCTCGGAGTTCACCGCACGCACCGCCTGCGGAGGCACCTGCGCTTTTTGCGCATTCGCCAACGCCTGCAGCACCTGCTGCGTTGGGCCGAATGCATTGACGTTCCCGTTAACCAACAGCAACAGCTTGCTGGTCATCGACAGCAGATTGGTGCGGTGAGTGATCAGGACCACCGTCTTATTACGCTGTTTAAGGAACATGATGGCCTGGTTCAACGCTTTCTCGCCGGCATCATCCAGGTTGGAGTTAGGCTCATCCAACACCACCAACGCGGGATCGCCATACAATGCCCGCGCCAGGCCGATACGTTGCTTCTGCCCGCCGGATAACCCTGCACCACCGTTGCCGATCACCGAATCGTAACCGTTAGGGAAACGCAGGATCAGTTCATGCACACCAGCCAGCTTGGCAGCCTCAATCACTTTCTCTGAATCGATGTCGTTAAAGCGAGCGATGTTCTCGGCGATAGTGCCGGCGAACAACTCGATGTCCTGCGGCAGATAGCCGATATAGGGCCCCAGTTCGTCTTTGTTCCACTGGTAGATGTCGGCATTATCCAACCGCACTATCCCTTCGCTCACAGGCCAAATACCGACCAGTAAGCGCGCCAATGTTGATTTGCCCGACGCACTCGGACCGATAATCCCCAGCACATCGCCGGGTTGAATGGCAAAACTTACGTTATGCAGCACCGCATCCCCTTTCGATCCCGGAGGCGTGGCGGTCACGCCTTCTACGGAGAGCACACCTTCCGGACGCGGCAGCGACATGCCGGTACCACGCTGCGGATGCGTTTCCAGCAGCTTGACCAAGCGGCCATAAGAAAGTTTGGCCGCGCTATAGCTTTTCCAAACGTTAATGACCTGCTCGATCGGCGCCAACGTTCGCCCCATCAATATAGAACCGGCGATCATCATGCCGGGCGTGATGTGCCCATCAATCGCCAACCATCCCCCCAGGCCCAACACTAAGGACTGCAGCGACATACGCACGAACTTGGTGATTGACGTGACCCGCGATGCGCGTTCGCTGGCGATGCGTTGGCTGTTCAAGAACCGCTGGTGCAGACCGAACCACCGACGTTTCAGGTTAGGCAACATCCCCAAAGCCTCGATCACTTCGGCATTTCGCAGATTGGTGCTGGCCAAATTACCTGACATGATCGACAGCTTGCTGGCTTCTCCCAGCGGCTTTTTCGAAACCACTTCATTGATTACCGCCAATGCGATCAGCAACAGCGCACCGACCAGGGCGAAAAGGCCCAACCAAGGGTTAAAGAGGAATATCACCAACAGATAGATCGGAAACCACGGCGCATCAAAGAAGGCGAACAGCGCGCTACCGGTGAGGAATTGGCGCAGATTGGTCAAATCGCTCAGCATCTGACCGGCGTCAGACGAACCGTTTTTCAGATTCGCTTCGTAGGCCGCGGTATAGACTCGCGTGTTGAGACGCATATCCAGCTGGCTGCCGATGCGGATCACCACCATGCTGCGCACGTATTCCAACAGCGACATCATGCCGAACATGCCCAGCATGATCAGCGTCAGCATTAACAGCGTGATTTCATTGCGCGAAGGCAGCACCCGGTCGTAAACCTGGAGCATATAAATGGAAGGAACCAGCATTAACAGGTTAATAAACGCAGTAAATATACCAACGGTCCAGAAGACTTTGCTGCGTGTACGTATAACATCCGCAATTTCGTTGCGCGGGATAAATTGATTCACGTTCTGCCCTTACATCATGTGCACTGTCAGTCCAATCCGCATTGACCCCCTCCCTAAAGAAATTCCTAAAAAAAGAATTATCCCGAGAAGGCTCACCTCAAAGAAATGCCCGAGACTGCAGATACTTTCGTTAACTATAGGTAGAGAAAGTGAAAACCGGCAAGGTGGGCCATAAAAAAAAAGCCGATCAACGCGCCTGACAAAAGCCAAATAAAACAATGCGATATGAGAAAATAAAAGCAAGAAGGGAAGATAACGAAATGGAATAACTTAGAGAGAATGACGCCGCTCACAAAATTAAACATGCGGGGGATTACGCCCCCGCATTATTTAACCCCAAATAGTTCCATGTGGAATTATTTGTTCTTGCAGCTTTACCCTTAGGCGTAGTGCAGAGTATCCACCAATTGCTGGTGGTTCTGGCCAGTCAGGTATACGACGGTATCGTTAAGATCCAGCGCGTGGTTATCATTGTTGTCGATAATCACATAGGAGCTGGCGGTATTGCCGCCACCGCTGAATACAACGGATGCCACACCCACTTTCGACGTCAGCGAGTTGTTGCCATCCAGACCGAGAATACCGCCCAGAAGGCCGATAACGCCATTGGTCAAACCGCCCACCAGGGTCCCCAACAGCGCATCCAGCGTATCTGCTGAGCGCGTGCCGTAGTCCGCGACCGCCGTGCCGCTGGCGTCATTGGAGATAGTCAGGCCGCCATGGTTAACATCGACAATCTTGTCTTTGAGGCTGCTAAAGTCTTTGATGGTCACACCGGCCTGCGTATTACTCGCTTTGATGTCGTAGATGTTCGCACCCGCACCGCCGGTCAGCGTGGTGTTGCCAATCACGCCCAAAGTGTCGGCAGCGCTTGAGCCTTCTACGGTCAGTTGATAACCGTTCAGACCCAACGCCGTCAGCACAGGCGCAAGCAGGTTGGTAGTGACGACGCTCAGCGGCAGAATGTTCAGCAGTTGAATGATAATGCCGTCACCGGTGCCGCCATGGCTGGAGTCGAGATTCAGACCAGCGGTGTTAGTGGATGCATTGATATCACGCACGTTGCTAAAACCGCTGCCCAGCGTCAGATCCAGCGCGTGATCACCGGTCACGTTGATGGTCTGAACCTGCGCATTGGTGCCGGCCAACGACAAGATATTGTCAAAACTACCGGTCCCGCCCGAAGCCACGTTCACCGTACTCAATGCAGTACCACCAATCAGGCTGCTGCTGCTGTTCAGGCTGATGGCGCCGGCATTCACGTTGGCAGAACTCACCGCATCAAAGTTGATGTTGAAGTGATCGGTGGCGTTCTGCACAAAGGTAAAGTTCAGCGTGCTGGCAGCGGTGGCATTCCCTTTCACTTCCAGCTGCGCGGCGTTACCGCCGGCAGCGTTGATGACGTTGACGTTAGCCAGGCCGGAGATCACGAAGCCTTGCGTCCCCAGGTTGGTCGCCGCTGCGTTCTGGGTGACAGTGCCGCCCGTAGTGCCTTCTACCGTAGACGTGCCGTTGGTCAGGCCAAAGTCGAAGGTGTTGGTTGGCGTAGTGACGCTGGTGGTGGTCGGTGAACCAATCAGCGGTGTCGTAATCAGCGTACCGACAGACTTACCGATATAGCCGGTCAGATCAATCTGCTCAAAGTTCGAGAAGTTGTTGGCGTTGCTGCTCACTGTGCTGGTGCGAACGCCCAGGGCGTTCTGGTTAGTCACTACGGTTTTGGTGATGAAGTTGGCGGAGATGGAGTCGGTACCTGCGCCGCCATCAGCCTTAACCGTGTTCGCGACAGTGTTCGCCCCACCGGAAACACCGTTGCCCGCCCAGTGCAGGCTGTCGTTACCGGCGCCGAGGTTAAACTTCGCCGTGCCGGTCGCGATGTTTGCCGTCGAAGTAACGACCACGTTGTCTGCGCCGGAGCTGGCATTCAGGATCACGTTGCCGTTGTTGACGGTGACAGCAACCCCTGGGTTGACACCGTTGTCAGACAGGTTAACCGTTGCCGCGCTGGTGCCGTTGATGGTCAGGTTGGCCAAGTGATCGGCGAACTTCAGGTTGACCAGGCTGGCGGCATTGGCGTTCAATTGGACATTCGTCAGTACAGCTGTTTCGGCGTTGCTAATTTGGTGAGAAGCCCCGGTATTTACTGTTCCCGTAGCGTTACCGCCCGCAGCCGTTGCGGTCAGCGAAGCTGCCGTTTTGTACAGCAGACTGGTACCGATATCAAATTCGAACCCATGCTGTTGAGTTACAGTTGTGGTATCAGTGGCAGTCGAGTTCCGCAGGTCGTTGATGATGGCCTGAGCAATAACAGCTTTATCAGACCCAAGTGCTGAATATACCGCTAATTGCTGTGGGGTAGCAGCAATGCCATGAACTAAAGTATAAACATGTTGAATATATGCATCACCTGAAAGCGAACCAACTTTTTGTAGGTATTCAGAAGTTAGCAACTGTTTTTTGATGACATCAACGTAGCTAGTCCCTCGCAACAAATCTGTACTCCAGTATTTCAAGCCGCTAGAGTCAACTTCTCTTCCCGGTATTCCTAGGTACAATGCTGCAATTTGTTCCTGTAGATTCAGTGGAGGTAAACTAGCTGTCGATGAATAGAGAATTGAGTTCACTTTGTTAGTAAATGCGAGCTGTGAACTCAGCAATGACGCATCATATCCCTGATAATGCAGCACTGTATCAACGATAGACGCAAGGACAACTGGCAAGCTCCCGATAGCTAACAGATCGGTAACAGTTGTTGAGTTTGGCGTAGAGCCATAGACCAATGTATAAACCTTCGTCACAATATCCGTACTGCTTTTCCCTTGATAAAGAGCAGTACCTTCAACGCTTGTCAGTAACAAATTAACAAAACTGCTAGTTGTGTACTGACCCGTTTCGAGACTCTCGCCAAAATTTTTGAACGAGTACTCGCTTGGGTTGCGTCCTAAAACCGCGTAAAAAATCGCAGCAGCGGTCTGCTGATTCGCTAGAGAAGCCATAAATTACCCCTTTAGAAAACTAACCTCAAAATCATCCGAACGAGCGAATGATGAGGGAAAATGTCCGAATCATAAGGTTTGCAGAGAAAGGATTTACATCTCTACAGACTAAATAAAGGAGGTAACCAAAAGTTTGTCAAGTAACGCAGAAACATATTGTTGGGCGGAGATTTTTTATTATTTATCAATATAATACAGCAAACACAGCTAATAAAAACAGATGAGAAGACCGATTATTTATTTTTTCTCAGTGCGGATTTATGAATCCCATCATAAAATAGTAGCCTTGACAATAATCAATATAGTGACTACTTACCTCGTAAATCGGCATCTGAGTAGTTAGTTTTTAACACAGATAAACTATCAGCAACCTCAACTTGAGTAGCACTTTTGTCGACAAATAAATCATACAAATAGTTGCCAGAATCGGAAGACAAATCTATTTTCACACCGTTTCCTGAAAATACAGCAACGGCATTATATTTTCCCTTTTGATTTTTACCGCTGTTTTTTACATCTGCTTTCAGAGTAATATTTTTAAAGTCTTTCAAAAAGATACCATCAAGTAATGAGTCTCTAACTACCGCACTGATTTTAGAGCTTGTAGCATTTAGCACCTGGAGAGCAACTCCTTTCGTCATCGAAGACTTGATAGAAATTGAACTGCTGCTCAGGGTATCAATGTAGCCTCCACCACGGCCGGAATTGTTTACGGTCAAATCTGCCACAACATCATGGCTTTTCTCGATAAAAACGGCATTATTGAAACCAGAGATAGCAACATTATTTGCCAATAATTTAATTTTCCCGGAACAATCACGTAGATGAATGGCTCCCCCCTCAATCTGTGAGACAGAAAAATCACAATCAGCATCAGCGACATGGAGCAGCTCTATTGAAAAATCCCTTGCACTCGACTGGTTCTTCACAATATTATTGTTAGAAATAAAACCACGAACATATCTTGCACCAATAGCAACTTTTTTTATATTTTCAAATGTATTACCAGAAGCTGTGACATTTGATATCCAGTTATTTGAGAAAGCCAGTGAGCTTTTTACCGTGCCAATCCCAAGACCACCATAGCAGTTGAGAAAGTAGTTATCATTAAACACGCCATCACTAGACTCTTGTGCGTTATCCGCATCTTCAGCATTATTGGCAATCGCAGCCCCTTTTTTACCGAGGCCAATATTCTCAAACCTGCAACCTATAACGCTAATACCACGCCCTTTTATAACAACACCATCACCGCCAGATTGCACTTTTGCGGTATCTGAAAAAAAACATCCATCAATGAACTTGATCTCATAGCACGTTTTTCTGACCACGACACTATCTTGCCCAGAGTTGGTAAATGAACAGTTCTTAAATACTATATCATGACAGTTTTTTTGCATGGCAAGATTATCAAATTTAGCATTTTTAAAACTTACATTATCAAAAAGACAATCACTCCAATCATGTAGTGTATTCTCTGCATAGAGGAATCCAACCTTTCCAGTAGTATCGTGATAATCAGTATCGATAGTTAGATCCTTAAACACTACACCTCGTACTCCTGAGCTCGAATGCAGGGTATCGTTGGGTGTATTGTCAGCTGTCACAGGAGAAGTGATAAATGGAAACCGAGGAGCATCAGATGATGTAGAGAGGCATTTTATCGTCGCATTATTTCCGATCCATCCAGCTCCTCCGGAATGACTGACCGGATTGCCGTAGTAATAAACTTTATCTTTAACCAATTGAACGGGCTGCGTAGATAAATGTTGAGCGATCTCCATCAGCGCACTGTCGTCAGTACCGATACCTCCGCCAAGACTTTCGATGGAAAAGAAACCACTTTTGGCCATCAGAGAAAAAGCTTTTCCTTCAGAATCAAACAGTAATGCTTTCTTATTTATTATCCCTATATCAGACCACCCCTTACCTGCCATATCCTTATTATCCTCTGAAGACTCACGATTCAATCGAACGGTAGAGGAGCCGGAGTAGTCAGAGGCGGAAACTCTCGCTATCACACTCCCAAGCTTGTCAGGCATGATACTTTTTTTAATTGACTCAAGTGTTATTAGTTGCGGATTTTCAGCAGAAAGACTTTTGGCTAAGGAAAGAGAAAAACGGGCTTCAACGCTAACCCACAAAGCCAACAGGCTAACTTCCTTTAAAAAAAAACGTCTATTCATAACACGTCTCCTGGTCATTCAATAAGCATTTTTATTAAGAAAGCCACGTGAAATAGTCATAATCAGTATTTTTATATCTAACATCAACGTCCAGTTATTAATGTAGAACAAATCATACTCTATCCTCTTTGTCATCTTTTCTAACGTATCTGTTTCACCGCGCCAACCACAAATCTGCGCCCATCCAGTAATTCCAGGTTTAACTTTGTGTCTCAACATGTAACCATGAATCAACTTCCGAAACTCCTCGTTATGCGCAATGGCATGGGGTCTGGGGCCAACGAGCGACATCGAGCCGTAGAAGACATTAAAAAGTTGTGGTAATTCATCAAGGGAAGTTTTACGCAAAACACGGCCAATGACGGTCACTCGCCGATCGTCAGGAGTAGCCTGTCTGAAATTTGTATCATCGGATGAGCAATACATCGTCCTAAACTTCAAAACATTAATTTCTTTACCTTCGAGGCCATAGCGTTTTTGCTTAAAGAGGATAGGCCCAGGTGAGGTCGCCATAACGGATAAAGCAATAAGCACCATTAATGGCGAAAAGAAGATTATTAGTAACATTGAAGCAAATACGTCAAAACAACGCTTAGTTAGCATATTGACACCATTAAATGATGTATCATAAACAGAAATTATTGAAACCCCCTCTATTTCAGTATTGACAGCTCTGAGAAGACCATAAGAAATCGCATTAGGTATATAGTTTACGCTACATGTTGTATTTGATAGTTTTGATAATATCCTTTTGAGCTCTTCGTCATTGTAATAGTCTGTAGCAATATATACGTGATTCACCAGACCTTTCTGAACATCAGCAAACAATTTATCTTCATTCCCTAAACGATTAATCAGATTATCACCAATGTGTTCAGTCCCTGAGTTATTGTAAAATCCATGAAGAGAGAACCCGAGCCATGGGTAGCTATTAAAGTGCTGAGACAAACGATATGCACTTTCAGACTCACCAAAAATACCGACTTTCTTTATGCGCATGCCTTTTTTTCTTAAGAACCAAAAAAGCAATCTAATGAATATAGCCGAAGTCAGAAAAAGCAATAACGAAGTAAAAAACCAAAAAAGAGAAAAAGAGACTAGCTTCGGTTTAATATCATAGAAAAAATAGAAACATGTACCACATAAGATTAGCGCCAGTGAAAAATTAACACCAACGCGATAAATGTTTACCAGCAGATGCTCTCCTCTCCATGTGGTGTATGCATTATTTACGTCAGAAATGAATTGAAACGCAATGATAACAAACAAAACAATTAACAGGCTTACATCTTCACTACCAAAAGTGGTTGCAAGCTGCCAGCCCAGAAACACAGAGAATAAATCAAGAAGCCGTTGAAAAACAGAAATAACGGATGTATTAGTCTTTGTTTTTGACTTGGAGTTTGAAAAACTGTCCATAACATACCTTCAATAAGCCACCTTTAAAAGTATAGGAATCATTTTTAGCATTGTCTAACACAAGCTTTTTTTTATGTGACTTTGTCGGTGTTATCAGACAAAAAAAACCACTCAGAGCAACATTCCAGTATAAGCACACAAATTACATGCACTGATAAAGAAATATTCTCAGAGTGGCTTTTAAAAAATAAAAAAAATAATCAATACCATCAAGCTAGTAGGCGCCATCCCTTTTAAGCACGACAGATATCGTCTTAAAAAGAATTACAATATCATTCCACAAAGCCCAATTTTTCACGTACCAAGCATCGAAGTAAACACGAGTATCATAGTCAATATCATTCCTGCCACTAACTTGCCAAAGACCAGTCATTCCTGGCTTTGCCATATAGTAATAGTCAACATCGCCAGCATAGCGTTCAAGTTCTTCTTCGACCACAGGACGGGGTCCTACCAAACTCATTTCCCCAACAAACACATTCCAAAGTTGGGGTAATTCATCCAAACTGGTCTTTCTGAGAAAATGACCTATACGTGTAATTCTTGGATCATTCTTCAGTTTGAAATCCTTTTTCCACTCCGCTTGAGCTTCGGGATCGTTAGCCAATAAATTCTCCAGTACCTCCTGTGAATTTACCACCATCGAGCGAAACTTCAAACACTTAAACTTTTCCCCATTATGACCAACCCGTTCGTGGCCATATATTGAACGCCCCCCATCCCGAGAAACTTTATATGCAATGAGCAACAGAAGAGGTGACAAAAGTAACATAATTAACAAGGAACCAATGATATCGAAGGTTCTTTTGATAATCCGAGACGTACGTTTGGCTAAATTATTATTTACTCTGAGAATCATAACCTCATGGCTAAAAATAAATGACATGTCCGTGCCATACAAAGGAACACCTCGTAAAGTAGGGATCACGGAAATTGAACGACAATTGTTTATAGCTAAGTTTTTTAACCACCAATCACGAAGGAGGTTTTGCTCAAACTCTAGGGCCACAATAAATTGAGTATTGTCAGCATCAGTAATACACCAGAGTTCCGCTTCACTCTTTATTACGGGTATGCCAAAATACTCGTTATCACAGGACTCATCCACACAGACAAAGCCGACAACATCAAAACCCAGATTGGCCTCACTCTGTAAGGCTGCATAAGCCTCAAATGCATTTTTACCCGAGCCTATAATGATTGTCTGTTTTCTCCATAAACCAATAGCATTAAGCCATTTTTTAACAACCACACGGCCAATGGGTACAAGTATCAGAATGGACACCCACGTGATGAGCCAGAGATATCGAGAAAAATTCCATTTTGAAAATGCAACGAGCGCCAAATCCAGAACCGCAAAAATGATTAGCGTTCTGAATATCTCTTTTAACTCGAACCAAAATGGTTTCCTGTAAGTATAATGCCTCAATCTTGTCCAGAACCATAATACACACAATATAGAAAAGATGAAATGAGCGAAGACCCTTATTCCCATTTCCCCTTCAGGAACGAACTCATAAAAATTCCCAAAGGTGTTTGCTATAAAATAATAGGCAATTAATATAGAAACATTGAAAAATAAAAAATCTGACAGCGCTAGTGAAATTTTAGAAATGAAAGCGGAAGCAAAACCATTAGATAATTTCATAGAAAAGCCTACACCAAGCCTGATGAATATTCATATAGACATCCCTTAAATTCATTTAAATGAATGCGCTAAAATAGCGCACTCCGCAGATTGTTTTTTTAAATTTATTAACTCCATTTTTGACTGATTTTGCACTCAACAAACTCTTTGAACTGTTTATCAAAAACTGCAGTGGAAAAACGCTCTGCGTTATCACGACACGCGCTTGGAGATATATTCATCGACTCAAATCTATTCACCGCGTCAATGATATCCTCCACGCTTTGTTTCTTAAAGAATACCCCCGTCGCATTATCACCATCAGCAATGATTGTTTCCGTTGCGCCGCCCTTTCCATATGCAATAACGGGAGTGCCGCATGCCTGAGCCTCCAATGGGGCAATACCAAAATCTTCTTCAGCAGCAAAAACAAACGCTTTTGCTCTACCCAGGTGATCCTTTAGAACCTCAAAGTTCTGATAGCCCATGATAGTGATATTTTTTCCAGCAATCGATTTGATCAATTTATGCTGTGGACCATCTCCAATCACAATAAGCTTTTTTTCAGGCATCTCATTAAATGCCTTGACAATCAGATCAATTTTTTTATATGGCACCTGCCTAGAAGATGTCATATAGAAATCATCTTTGTTAAAAACTGTTGAGAAATCATCGACAAAAACAGGCGGATAAATAACATCTGAATCACGACGATAGCATTTGTTAATTCTGTGTTTTATAAAGTTTGATATCGCAATGAAATGATCTACACCATAACTGCTTCTAATGTCCCAAAGGCGGATTTTGTGCAAAAAATAACGTGCGAAAAACGATTTAACCCCAGATTCTAGATTAGACTCTTTCAAATACTGGTGCTGGAGGTCCCAAGCATATCTAATAGGGCTGTAACACATGCAGATATGTAACTGATCTGGGCCGGTTATAACCCCTTTTGCCACAGCATGCGAGCTTGAAATAATGACATCATATTTTGAAAGATCGAATTGCTCAACAGCAAAAGGCATTAACGGTAAATACCCTCTGTACTTTTTCTTCGCAAAAGGAAGTTTTTGCACAAAACTCGTAACAACTTTTTTATTTTGTATGAAGTCCCTTTTTTCTAAAAAATCCACCATAGAGAACACATCAGCATCAGGATACACTTTGAGCATTCTTTCGAGGACTCTTTCCGCACCGGCATAAGTGACTAACCAATCATGGACAATAGCAATTTTCATAGTTTTCACATTTACGAGTTAAACATTTTATCTAACGTATGATGTAATATACCTGAAGGGGCAAAATTAATCATATTTCTAAGTTTTGCATTATCCCCACGCAAAATTTTTATTTCATTGCTACGAACAAACGCAGGGTTAATTCGTACCTCCATACGGTGCCCACTGATAGACTCCATATCCTCAATTATTTTTTTCAAAGAGGTCGAATTACCAGAACATAAATTAACAACCGTAGAGGTATGCTCGCTTTCAAAAAGCTTTAAGTAACAAGTAGCAATTTCTGAAACGTCAGAAAAATCCCGTTCAACATCAATATTCCCAAGCTCAATTACATCACAATTCCGTTTGAAATGTGACACAATCTTCGGGACAAGAAAGTTTATTCCCTGACCAACCCCTGTGTAATTAAAAGGCCTGGTGACAATAACAGGGATTTGAGAATACCATCCCTTTAGCATGCTTTCCATCGCAAGTTTACTAGAGGCATAGTGGTTAACGGGAATAGGCTCAATGCTCTCATCAATAGTGGAAACGGTAGGGTTACCATAGATATTAGCTGAACTTGAAACTATCACTTTCTTTATATCTATACCAGAAAGCTTTATCGCTTCGATAAGATTGAGAGTCCCAACCGTATTATTTAAATAAAAAACGCTGGAGTCACCCTCACCTACAAATGCACTTCCAGCTAAATGAATTATTCCATCAGGTCTGTATTTTAATAAAGTTTCACACAGGCTATCTTTGTTTAGGATATTAAATAAAACTTCTTTATCTAATACAGGGGTGCTGCGCACCCCTACCAATACTTGATAACCCGCCGCTTCAAAAGCCGAGACCACATACTTTCCAGTGAATCCATTACCCCCAGTGACGAGTATTTTCATTTAGCGTACCTTTAGAAAGAATAGCCTTTAGTGTTTCTCTGCAGGTCTGCCTCTACCATCATTTTGGCGAGCTCTTCAAGTGTTGTCTTCGGCTTCCATCCTAAATCATTTTGAGCCTTAACTGGATTACCGATCAAAAGTTCAACTTCAGCAGGACGATAGAATTTAGGATTGATTGTTACTATCGTCTTATCGGTATTCTTATCTACGCCAAACTCATCTTCGCCTTGACCGAACCATTCGATATCCATACCTGCTGCTTTAGCGCACAGTGAAACAAAATCACGAACAGTTTCGGTACGATTAGTGGCAAGCACGTACGTATCAGGCTTGTCAGCCTGCAGCATGAGGTACATACCTTCGACGTAATCTTTAGCGAACCCCCAATCCCTTTTAGCGTCTAGGTTACCTAGTTCAATTTTATCCAATAGTCCCAACTTAATCTTCGCGATGCCATCTGAAATTTTTCTCGTAACAAACTCTTGGCCACGAAGTGGAGATTCATGATTGAACAAAATACCACTTGTCGCGAAGATATCGTAGGACTCTCGGTAGTTAACTGTCATCCAGTGTGCGTACAACTTAGCTACACCGTATGGGCTACGAGGGTAGAACGGTGTAGATTCAACCTGTGGAATTTCTTGCACCTTGCCAAACATTTCTGACGTAGATGCCTGGTAGAAACGAATTTTTGGGTTAACAATCCTAATGGCCTCAAGTAAGTTCAGAGGACCAATCCCTGTAATTTCAGCGGTAGTTACTGGCTGTTGGAAAGAAACACCAACAAAACTCTGGGCAGCCAGATTGTACACCTCGGTAGCGCCCGTTTCCTGTAGTAGACGAATGCTGGCACTAAGATCGGTCAAGTCATACTCAACTAAATGGAGATTCTTATTACTTTCAATGCCAAGCTCTTTTATTCTCCAGAAATTTACTGAGCTCGTTCTTCTATATGTACCGTAAACAGTATATCCCTTGCTCAGAAGTAACTCAGCCAAATATGCGCCATCTTGACCTGTAATACCTGTAACAATAGCTTTCATTTTATTTCCTTAATGATATAAAAAATTGAATTACTTCCTTTGAATTCCACCAGGAAGGATCCAATACTCTGCGTTCCAAAACCTGATATGCAACCCAACCAACAAACAAACAAAAGACGATAGAAAGCCCCACAGAGAGGTAGAAGTTAAGACCTAAAACCATCAAGACTTTAATAATAAAGGGCATAGAGATCGCATGCGATAGATAAATGGAATAAGATGATCCACCAATCTTTTCTAAAATGCTTCCTTCATTGAAGTTCACATGAAGAGATAAAAATATAATAAAAAAGCAAGGAATGCCAAAATTTACAAACCGTAAATTGGTATCGGCTACGCTCATAACACAAATCAGCAATATTAATATGATACAGAATGCATACCAAGGCATCTTAAAACTATGGTGATAACCCTTTGAATAATAAAGATAGAGTATTGCGCCTAGAAGAAACTCAAAAACTACATCATTCTTATAAAAATCATTCAACTCCATAGAGTAAGAAGATAGATATACAAACAAGATTAACACTGAAACGAAAAAAAATCTTAGCTTGCTCAGTAAAACAATCGAGAAAAAGAATACAATATAAAAATACATTTCGTAGTTCAAAGTCCAACCCAATGAGACGAGAGGAGGAATATTATCTTTCATTGGAATAAAAAGGAGAGAATATACAAAATGAGTTACTTCAAATGTCGAGCGGTCAAACTTATCTGGAAATAAAATCAACAACGTAGCAAAAACAAATGTATAAAACCAATAGTTAGGAACTATCCTCAATAAACGACTTTTCATAAAAGAAATCGCGCCAGGATAGCCAACTTTGTTCTTTGCCGAGTAAAATATAATAAATCCACTAATGATAAAGAATAAATCAACACCTGACTGTCCTGCGTTGAATACCGGACCGTTCAAGTTTTTAGCGACAAAATTTTCTGTGGAGTGAAAAAAAAGAACCAGTAATACTGCTACACCACGCATAATTTGTATCGCAGTAAGTTTATTTGATTTCATCATAAATTCACTTTACAGGCGCTTCCATTAAAACTGAGTAAAGCTTATTCCTCCTAACCTCCAGCTCAGTTTCCTCATAGTTTTGGCTTTTCTGCAAGTTCTGTTCTGAAAGCAGAACGCAATAATCTGGATTATCAATAAGATTTATTATTCTTTTCGCCAACTCATCAACATTATCCAACTCGAACAATTCAGAAGCATTGACAATCTCCGGTACGCCACCAATAGGTGTTGAAAGACAAGGTAGACCTCTCGCCATGGCTTCAATAACACTTCTAGGCAGCCCCTCTTGGCGAGTCGGAAGTGCAAATATATCAAAACTGTCAAGGTACTTGAACACATCAGATTTAGTAGAGACTGCGCCTGGAAACACGACACGATCGACAATGTCTAATTTCAAAGCGAGTTCTTTAAGAACTGCCAACTCCTTCCCATCTCCGACAATGGTACATTTGAGCTGAGCTCCCGCAGTCAAACACTTCCTCACCGCTCGCAAAAGGACATCTCCACCTTTATGGGGAGTATCTAGCCGTGCGATAAGACCAACGTGCCATATGTCACCACGAGGGAACACACGAATTTCTTGGTCCACAATATCGGATGACTTCAATGAAATGGAAGAGTAATTAGTGCTGAAAGTCGCATTTTTAGCTGGGTATTTATTCTGTAGATAACTCGATGTCACATATGAAATAACATAGGCATTTTTTACAAGCATTTTGAATGTGATATAAGAAAACTGCTGTAGAAAAAACCTTAACTTATGTTTGTAAGAGCCCTTAGCAAAATCATCCCAAGGATCAGAAACAACCTCAATACCATAGGCAGTATCGTTTTTCATGAACCAATCTTGGATCACAGAGGAAAGAATCGTCGGACCACGGACAATCACTTTATCAACTATATTGATCGAATTAAGTAACTCTTTTCTTAAAACACTAAAAACTTTTATCAGTTGCCCAATTCCCTCAAAACCGGTAATAGGAATGGGCTTCACATTTTCAAGTGTAATTTTCACCCAACCATCCGGCACTTTATTAACTTTAGTGACTCGGCATATAGGCCTAACTACGGAAAAAACCGCCAAGTATCGAATCCAAAAACTATCACCGTATGTTTGTTTACTTACCCAATAATCGCCATTCGCATCTGACAGCATTCTGTTATTACAAATCACGCCCAATACCTGGTTACTTTTCATCCTGTTTATACCTAGTTAAGGAAATTGCCATAAATAAAAGCAAAGTCATTGAGTATGGATCATGGAATAGATCGTCATACATCAAGATAAATGAGAATAGTAAGAAGAATGATAAGCCATATTCAGCGAGTATCTTTTTCATTCTATACAGGATAAGAAGAGTAAAGACCAAACCATTCTCTGCCAGAGAACCTAAAATAAATGAATTAGCATGTGTTTTAACTTCTTCTACACCATTGCCTGAGTCGCCCCAGATAAATACATCAGTCAGCACTGGAAACTGTTTAAATCCTTGGCCCAATATTGGAGACTGATAAAACATCTTCAAAGCACTTTCCCACAGTTCCAAGCGCAATGTGAATGATGTATTATCCGTCAGTGAATAATTTGAATCCAAACGAAGCCAGCCAGCTAAACCTGAATAGTCAATATAGCTAGATATTGCTATCACAGCTAAAACTGAAAAAGTAGCTAAAAGTGTTATCTTTATACCGCGCACATATAACATAACAAATGCAATACTTGCTATAGCAAAGTTGCCGCGACTATTCGTTAAAACTAAGGCAAGAGTTATAACTGCAGCCACTAAT
Organism: Serratia sp. CY37869; assembly: GCF_052168895.1. Classification (NCBI taxonomy): domain Bacteria; kingdom Pseudomonadati; phylum Pseudomonadota; class Gammaproteobacteria; order Enterobacterales; family Yersiniaceae; genus Serratia; species Serratia sp. CY37869. The sequence goes on along the minus strand of NZ_JBJNLU010000002.1, from coordinate 725,279 downwards.
ATTTGAATTCTAGTATTATCCCTCTTCCCATAGAAATACAAAAGCGGGAAGAAAGAAAGGAAAAATGAGTTAATATTAGGATGTAAAAACACACCTGGGGCACGAAAGCCATCACCATACTTAAAGTTAAATTCCTGCCATGACTCAAGATAGATTGTTGAACCAAAGAACTGCAACACAGAAACAAAAAGAAGGAAGAAATACAGTATTTTAACTTCGATAGGTATCTTTCCAGCATCGTAGTTATGCTGATATTTAATGAAAAAGGCTATACCCCAAATTAAATATTCAAAATACCGAACCATTCCAACTATAGTGGGAAGCTGCACACCATGTCTAATTGAAGAGTTGATCGAAATCAAACAACAAATAAGCACATAACTAATAATAAAAATGAAGGATTTGGTACGAATAGAGTGTGGGATGTTAACCACTACATAAAAGAACGTCATCGCGCTAAATAGATCTATAAAGTAAATATCACCATTGCCGATATTGATCTTTATGCAACCTAGCACAAACGCAGTAATTACATATATTCCCCACCAAGATATTTTAATGTTCAACATATTTTTTCTTTAGCTTCGACATGTAGACAGATGAGAAAAGGACAAGAAGAAGAGTTTCAGAAAATAACGTTATACCTACGGCCCCAGCCACTCCGTACATTGGTATAAAGACAAGTCCCAATACCGCATTAAGAACTGCAGTTATAATAGACATATAGGCTCTTAACTTCTGGTAACCCATTGCCGTTATCCCATCGGCGAAAACGTAGTGGATACTCATAATTATTGGGGCTGGCAATAACAAATAGACCATGTTTTTAGCATTTGCATATTCATCCCCGAAGAAAGACAGTATAATCGGCAGAAAAATAATTATCCCAATACCAATCAGCGAAGACATTGCTACACAGAGCGCGATAAGTCTTTTAATTTTTTCTCTAAGGGCGGCCTTATTTTCCAAGGAACCCAGATGATATAGCGTAGGAGCTTGAATAGATAAAACCGCAGAAACAGGTACAAACACCAAGCTGATCAACTTATATGCAATATTGTAATTCGCAACGTCTCTCAGGTTGTTAGCAGCCCCTAAAATGACCTTATCCGAGTCGGTATAAACTGTTTTAGCCGTTGTTGCCAATGAAAAGTAAACCGCTTCTCTCATCATATGTATAGCTTTCTGGAATTGAAGCTTCAAGTTTGATTTGACGCTTCTTAATTCCTCCCAGCACATCACTGGCAAAATGAAAACTAATGACGAAATAAAATTAACATAAATAAAATCATCAGAACCCCCCCACCAAAATATAACAAAGACAATTAGCAATTTAAAAACAATAAATGCGACCGGGAATAAAGAGAATGCCAGTTTATTTCCCTTCGCCAAATACATTTGTGATAGTAATTCTATTTGCCTGAATACGAACAACTCCGCGATTAGTACCAATGCAACTGTAGAATAGTTGGTTTTATACAACAAGGCAGCAACAGGAGTTAATACCAAGGTGCCAATCGCGAGTAACAAGGCACCTAAATAGTAGTAACTTCTAAACAAACTAAAGTCTTTATCTGAAGCGTGAACTTTTATTATGCAGGGGCCAATACCAAGAATAATAAGCGGACTTAAGATGTTACACAATGCGGACACAGAGGCCCACAAGCCAAACTTATCGGCACCGAGCATTTTAGCTGCAATTGTAAAATACAGAAACTGAAAACCTAATTTTACAAATTGGCATACTATATTTACTATACTTCCTTTCATCAGACTACCCGTTGCTACCCTGTTAGGATTATGCGAAAGTTTCCTGAGCGGTTTTTTCCCAGCTATAAGATGCTGCTTTCTTACCGCATGTTTTCTTCAAAGCGGCTAATTTTTCAGCATCGTAATATAGTTGACGAATCGCCATTGCGATTCCCTCGCTTGACTCCTCGACTATTACACCTAACTCCGAGGTTACTACCTCTGGTATCGCACCCACGTTAGTTGCTAAAGAAGGCACTCCACATGCCGCAGCTTCAAGAAAAACGAGACCGAAACCTTCTACCTTTCTAACATCGGTCCGCGCAGCTAAAACAAACAAGTCAGACCCACGATACTTAGACTTAACTTCATCATCATTTAAATTATCGAAAATGTTGATATGGACACGATGTTTCTCTGCCAGTTCATTAAGCTGCTTTTTGTAGCTATCGTCTCCTCTTCCGATAATGTTGTAGGTTATTTTCTCTGCCAATTCGGATTGAGAAATAGCCTTAATGATTAGGTCATGCCCTTTCCTCGAGTCCAATCTGCCGACAGTAACTAAAACAAAATCCCTCGCTGCATCAACCTCATCAATCGATGCTACATGGCCGACCTCAATTTCTTTCCGCCACGACTCATCAATACCCAGCAATACAGTTTTGCATGGTAACACTTCACTTTCAGGGAAGTTCTCAACCATGATCTTTCTTGTATATTCACTGATAGGATACAGAGCCGTGACATCTTTAAATGGCGACAGTATTTTTACAAATGGAGATATGCGGCCATTTTTAAAATTAAGGATCTCACTCCCATAAACCGTGCTCGTGAATTTTATTTTTTCTTTCCAGGGAAAAAATTTATTTCTAAAACATACCGCCAGCCAAAATGGCCAATCGGCCACATGAACTCTGTCATAGTCACTAGGCTGGATTGCTGCTACTTCTCTTATAATCTTAGGAAACTCCTTCCATGTAAATTTCCCACCAGAATATCGATTTATCGTTAGCGTTCCGAGATCTTTTGACTCTTCCTTTTGATAACTTGGCGCGATAAGCTCAACCGAAATATCTCCCGGTTTATGTTGAACAAGCATTTGAGTATAACGAGAAATCCCTCCATTGAAGGGACTGTACTCATTGGTCAAAACTAACACTTTTTTCATTAGTGCTTATCCTTACCTTTGTTGTCACTTTTATATTCATATTGGTAATAACCATAATTTGAATAGTAAGAGCCCAACTTTCTGACCATCGCGTTAAGAATGACGCCTTTGATTTCAACTCCATTTTGCTCAAAACGACGAATACTCACTTCAACTTCTTTGACGGTGTTGACATCAAAACGGGCAACCATTAATGAAGTCCCAACATGGTGCCCAATAATTGCTGCATCAGTTACAGCCAAAATAGGTGGAGTATCGACCAGAACAAAATCATAATTTTCGCTTGCCCAAGCCAATAACTTTTCGAAACGCTCGCTCATCAACAATTCAGATGGATTCGGCGGGACTTTGCCTCGAGGCAAAACATCTAAATTAGCAACAGTAGAATGAACGACAGTTTGAGCAGGGCTGACTTGTCCGGCAAGTATCGTTGAAAGACCATTGTTCGCATTAACGCCAAAGATATCGTGAATATATCCTTTACGCATATCGCTATCGATCACCAGAACTTTCTGACCCGACTGGGCAATAGTTGCAGCTAAGTTTACGCTAACGAAAGTCTTACCAATAGACGGACTCGCACCAGAAATCATTAGAATATTGTTTTTTGCATCGAGCATTGCAAAGTGCAAACTTGTTCTCAAACTCCTGATAGCTTCAACAGCCAAGTCTGCAGGATTCCCTGTCGCCAAAAGCTCATTTGAGCGCGTGTTGAGTTTTTTCCCACGCAACTTCAGCTCTTTATCCCTCGCGCTTTGCCATTCGGACAGTGGAATGCTTGCGTAAACGTTCACTCCATTGCTTTCCAGCTCTTCTGCGCTGTCAATGCCTTTATGAAGCAACATTTTGACCAACACCAACGTTATCGAAGAAACAGCTCCCAAAATGATAGCGAACAGGATAACGAAGATTTTCTTTGGTTTTACCGGTTTCAGCTGCGTATCCGCATAGTCAACAATCCTTACGTTGCCTACCGTACTCGCTTTATTGATACTTAGTTCTTGCTGTTTGTTTAACAGCTGCATGTAAACTTCTTGCCCAGCCTGGACATCGCGCGTTAGGCTCAGAATTTCCTGCTGCGTTTTTGGCATATTGCTAACGCGTTTATTCAGCCTAGCCTTTTCTTTTTCTAATGTTGCTCTCTTCTCATTCAGTGCTCTGTATGCCGGGTGTTCTTTCGTATACAACTTAGAAATTTCGGCTTCTTTAAAGGTTAATTCATTTAACTGCGACTCCACCGCCACCATCGTATCCAATACAGACTTGGCTTCTAGAGATAAATCTACAGAGTCGTTCTGCTGACGAAATTGGTTCAGTTTGTTTTCTGCTAAATCGAGGTTTTGTCGAACCTGCGGTAGCTGTGCCTTAAGAAATTCCAGGCTTTTACCCGCTTCTTCGGATTTCCTCTCGACATTCTGTTGCAGATAATTATTGATAATACTGTTTAAAATTTTTCTGATTTGAACGGAATCATCACCCGTTAGACTCAAGGCCAGTATTCCTGTATCTTTCCCTTTATCCGCAACAGTTAATCTATCCACTAAATCATTGATGGCATCCAGGCGAGGTCGTTTTTTAAGCGTGAAGCCAGTGCCATCGCTTCCTCGGAAATCGCTGACCAGTATGCTCACGCCATGCCCTGTAGCCAATTTTCCCACAACGCCTTCGAGTATCTTATCGCCCGAGTATGATAGTTCATAAGCATCGTGGCTCTTGAACGTAAGATCTAACTTCTCGTCCAGCAAATAATCTGGAACGTGTAAACTGCTTAACGCGACTTGAGGCCTTTCGGAACTACTTTTAGTTAAACGTGAAAAACCTTTCCCAAATACAGGGAAATAGTTTGGTTCAACTTCGGTATCTAAATTCATTTCATCCAGAGTTTTACCGATTACCATCCTTGACTTTATTAATTCAATTTCTGTCGCAGAGACTGGTTGGCTATCAGGAAGGACTTTGGAGATATCATTCAATATTGAGCTACCCATATTTTGCTCAACCTGAACCAGGGCATCAGCCTGATATATCGGAGTGGCGAATACAACATAGATCAACCCGACGACAGCAAATATAGTTGTTATACCTGTAATCAACCAGCGATGGTCAATTAGTGTCCCGATCAAGCGACCTAAATCTATATCTTCGTTCTTCGCTACGTTTGGGGATACCGCCCCCTTATTTTTTTCTAACATCATAGGCCTTATAAATTATTTATTCAGCGCCTGAGCCCACTTTTCAGCAGACTCATCGATAAGTTTATAAATGTGCTCAAATGCTTCTTTGCTTTGTCGATAGGGGTCGGCAATTTCTTTTTTGCCTATCCAATGGCCAAAAAGCATTGTTTTTCCGCGGACCTCGGGTTGTATATGGCTTACTGCATCAATATGTTTCTTTTCCATCACCAAAATAAGATCATATTGTCTGCATAACGTAGCAGTTAGTTGCTGAGCAACATGTCCCTCTAAGGAGAGATTGTTTTCTGAAGCAACCTCGATGGCAGTATCATCTGCGGAATGCCCCTTCAGAGCACCAAGCCCTGCAGAAGCTATTTTTTTTTGTGGTAACTTTTGCTTAAGAAGCCGCTCCCCAATAGGGGAGCGGCATATGTTGCCAACACATACAACTAAAATAGAATCAAACATATATTAGTTCCATTGTTTGATAAACCGCACCGTTTCGGTCATATCGTGTACGCCAGTGATTGTCGGCACCAATTGCATTACCACACGATTCCAGCGAACGACAGGCGCCGTTGTCACATAGACAATATCGTAGGGTTGCAGCTGGAACTCTGTCCCCATAACAAGCGCAGAAGCATCAGAGGCGTTCAACTGATAAATATTGGCAATCTTCTTCCCTTCACTTCCTCGCAAAGGTCGAATTACGAATACGCCTGTTGCATCTGACATTGCCTGATCCATCCCCTCTGCATTACCCAATGCTTCAGTTAAGGTCATCCCGCTACGGTCCATGCGCAGTGTCGACTGCTTTTTCACTTCCCCCATCACAAATACTTTCAGATCGTCATTGCGCGGGATATACAAGATATCGCCCGGGTACAGTAAATGGTTCTGCGTGAGATCACCTTTCTGCATCAATGCCTGCAGGGATATACGGTGTTCTTTGCCATTGTGTGTCAATACCACATTTCGCCAGTCCGCATTAGCACTCAGCCCCCCCGCAGCATTCACTGCGTCCATAATCGTCAATGGAACGTTAGTGATAGGTTGTTGGCCTGATTTCTCCACTTCACCAGTTACATAAACTTTCTGCGAACGGAATGCGGCGATGCTGACGTCAACTTGTGGGCTCTCGATATACTGAGCGAGACGGCCAGCAATATCACTGCGCACCTGACTGACTGTTTTTCCTGCAACTTTCACTTTGCCAATGTATGGATAGAAAATTGTTCCGTCCGAGTTAACCCAGTTGCCGGTATCACTGGCACTGCGGTATTGCCCCGCAGGCGTCGTCAGCTCTGGGTGATCCCAAACGGTCACCATCAGCACATCGCCAACGCCAATGCGGTATTCGTAATTTTGCAACTCGCGTTCTAACGCGGAATTAGGCTGCGCAACCACGGGTTTCGACCGTAGCTTCTCGATAAGACCAGGGGTCATCGGGTAAATATTAACCAATTTATCAAGATCAAAATCGCTATCTTGCTGTTTTACGACGTCTTTGCCACTGGTTGAAAGATGAGAGCCCGGCACGATAGTACAGCCGCTGACCACACTGATAGATACCAGAAGCGGTATCAGTTTCCATTGTTTTTTTGCCATCGAGTTATCATCACTTTCAAAGTAAAAAATGCATGTAATGCCAAGTCCCAGGCCAACCATGGCGCCTACCGCGGCACTCAGCGAAATGAGTTATCAATGCTCCCATGAGTACATCCTAAAACGCACTTTCATTGAGCAAGTGTTGAATTCAGATTTGTTAGACTGAAAGCCTAGGAGCATTATTGCATAGTTCTTAAATAAAAAGAGCAGCATAAGCACCGTCGTTTTTGCCTAAACATAGCAGAGGCCGGTCGGATATCGCTCCAGACCAGCCATCATGAGAGTAATTGATAAACGCTACAGAGAGAGTTGTTCAGCCCACTCACGGAAGGCCTTACCCTGCGTTGGATGACGCAAGCCATATGTCACGAATGCCCGCAAGTAACCCATCTTTTCACCGCAGTTAAACGACTCGCCAACCAACTCTGTGGCTTCTACCGTCTGATGTTTCAACAATTCGGCAATCGCGTCCGTCAACTGAATGCGTCCCCAGGCACCCGGCTCGGTTTTTTCCAAAATGGGCCAGATAGTGGCTGAAAGCACGTAGCGCCCAACGGCTGAATAGTTGGACTTCAGTTGAACATCGCTGTCCGGTTTTTCGATAATCGCGGTAATGGGTGAAGATTCGCCTGGCTGCAACACATTGTTCTGGCACGCCACAACGGAGTAATTGCGCAAAACGCGCTCATCCACAGGCTGTATCAGCACCTGGCTCAATCCCGTCTCTTCAAAGCGGGAAATGAGATGCGCCAGGTTATCTTTTTTCAGATCGGCTTTAGCATCGTCAAGCAACACATCCGGCAACAGCACCACGAAAGGAGAGTCTCCGATCAATGGCTTGGCGCAAAGTACCGCATGACCCAGCCCTTTAGGTTGCCCTTGCCGAATATGCATCAACGTTACGCCTTTCGGCGTTATCGATTGGACTTCATCCAACAACTGGCGCTTAACGCGAGCCTCAAGCATCGCTTCCAATTCAAAGGACGTATCGAAATGGTTTTCTATTGCATTTTTAGATGAATGCGTAACCAGAATGATCTCTTTGATACCTGCCGCTACGCACTCATTAACAATGTATTGAATCAAAGGCTTATCGACGATCGGCAACATCTCTTTAGGAATCGCTTTAGTCGCCGGTAGCATATGCATACCCAAGCCAGCGACAGGAATGACAGCTTTCAACTTCGTCATGCTCGTCCTCTTCAATCTTGTGAACGTACTCAGCCACATGTTAGTTGTTATTCAAGGCCAGCTTCAACCATCGCGAGAAATCTTCACCTTCTGTGGCATGGCGTAGACCGTATTGCACAAAGGCCTTCATATAACCCAGTTTATCGCCGCAGTCGTGTGATTTACCGCTCATATGGAAGGCTTCCACTATTTGCTCATCCATCAGCATGGCGATAGCGTCGGTCAACTGGATCTCATCGCCCGCGCCTGGAGGCGTCTTCTCGAGCAGCGGCCAAATAGCAGCGGAAAGCACGTAGCGCCCCACAACCGCCAGGTTAGATGGCGCTTCCTCGCGTGCGGGTTTTTCCACCACTGCCGACATCGGCGCACTTTCGCCTGCAACCAGTGCTACTCCCGCACAATCCACTACGCCATATTTTGACACATCCTGCTCTGGTACCGGTTCAACCATGATTTGGCTGCACCCTGTAGCCTCAAAGCGTTGGATCATTTTAGCCAGGTTTTCTGTACGAAGATCCGCGGTTGCATCATCCAACAACACATCTGGCAACAAGACGACAAAAGGGGAATCCCCTACCATGGGTTTCGCGCACAATACCGCATGCCCAAGCCCTTTCGCTTGCCCCTGACGCACCTGCATCACGGTCACATCCGGCGGGCAAATATTTTGCACTTCAGCCAGCAGCTGGCGTTTTACACGCGCTTCCAGCACGGCTTCCAACTCGAAAGAAGTGTCAAAATGGTTTTCAATCGCATTTTTCGAAGAGTGGGTAACCAGCACGATATCCTTAATGCCGGCAGCGACACACTCACCGACAATATATTGGATAAGTGGCTTATCGACCACCGGCAACATTTCTTTAGGGATCGCCTTGGTTGCCGGCAACATACGAGTTCCTAAACCCGCCACAGGGATCACAGCTTTCAGTCTTTTCTGCATTTCCACTTCCACAAGCAATTAGCTGATTTATATAGTATAAATCACACATTTTAGGCAAAGCATGGCAACGCAAACTATTCGAGCAGACACGCTACCGCCCTTGGCTTATAGCTGCCAAAACGCTGTTATGAAAAATTCCTGCACGCAATCCAATGAACGCTAAGCACGCTTCTGTGCATGACAAAGAGCTCGCATCACACGTTGGTATTTCGCAGCTTGAAGAACAACGAGAATCTATGCCCTTATAACCAAAAAACGCGAGTTATCTTCGCTTATATGGCTAAGATTCTTATACTATTGACTTGCTGATACAAGCCTTAGATACCCGTGGCTAGGTGTTTTCAGAATAAGACTACTAACGCGCTGGAGCTATGCAAATAATAACATAAGAAGCCTATTTCAATACGTTGATATTATTGAATTTTAAAGCATGTGTCTTTTATGAACAACCCAGTTAGCGTTCTCATACACAGTTTCTCCGTGATGCCAAGTACACTTGAATGTGCTTTGAATTATTAGGTGTTTTTTCTACCTAAATAACCTGTTTCCAACCATCTCCCCGGATTAGAGTTGAATTTTGCCGCCTCAGCGCCCATCATTCCCGTGCGGCATAAGCCGTAGAACTTACAGGTGAAATTGGGCGTATGGAATGGATCGCTGATCCAACAATTTGGGCCGGCCTGGCCACATTGGTCGTGCTGGAAATCGTTCTGGGTATAGACAACCTTGTCTTCATCGCCATTCTGGCGGATAAACTACCAAAACAACAAAGAGATAAGGCTCGTGTCGTCGGTCTGTTGCTGGCGCTGGTGATGCGTCTGGCGTTGCTCGCCTCCATCTCGTGGCTGGCGACGCTGACCAAACCGATGTTCATCGTCGCAGAACACCCCTTCAGCGGCCGCGATCTGATCATGCTGGTAGGCGGGATATTCCTGCTGTTCAAAGCCACCATGGAGCTGAACGAGCGGCTGGAGGGCAAGGATGAAGAACAGCATGGCACACGCAAAGGCGCGCGCTTCTGGCCGGTGGTGGCGCAGATCGTGGTGCTGGATGCCGTCTTCTCGCTCGACTCGGTGATCACCGCGGTCGGCATGGTCGACCACCTGGCGGTGATGATGATCGCGGTCTGTATCGCCATCGGCCTGATGCTGCTGGCCAGCAAACCGCTGACGCGCTTCGTCAACGCTCACCCGACTATCGTCATTCTGTGCCTGAGCTTCCTGCTGATGATCGGTTTCAGCCTGGTGGCGGAAGGCTTCGGCTACCACATTCCGAAAGGCTATCTCTACGCGGCGATCGGCTTCTCGGTGATGATCGAAGCATTGAACCAACTGGCGCAGTTCAACCGCCGTCGTTTCCTGTCGAAGGTGCGGCCGCTGCGCGAGCGTACCGCCGAGGCGGTGCTGCGCATGCTGAGCGGCAAACATGAAGAAGCCGAGGTCGACAGTCATTCCGCCAATCTGCTGGCCGACAGCGACAGCGAAAACGGCGAGATCTTCAATCAGCAAGAGCGGCGCATGATCGAACGCGTGCTGGGTATGGCGCAGCGCACGGTCAGCAGCATCATGACCTCGCGTCACGACGTCGAATACCTTGAGCTGAACGATCCGCAGGAGAAGCTGACGCAATTGCTGGAGCGCAATCAACACACGCGCATCGTGGTGGTAGAAAGCAGCGCCAGCGATGAGCCGTTGGGCGTTATCCACACTATCGACGTCCTCAAACAGCAGCTGGCGCAGGCGCCGCTGGATCTGCGCGCGCTGATACGCCAACCGTTGATCTTCCCGGAACAGCTCACGCTTTTGAGCGCCCTTGAGCAATTCCGCCAGGCACAGACGCACTTTGCCTTTGTGGTCGATGAGTTCGGTTCCGTCGAAGGCATCGTCACCCTGACGGACGTGATGGAAACCATCGCCGGCAACCTGCCGGAGGCCGGCGAAGAGGTGGATGCACGCCACGACATTCAGCAAAACGAGGACGGCAGTTGGACCGCCAACGGCTATATGCCGCTGGAAGATCTGGTGCTGTACCTGCCGATGCCACTGGAAGAAAAGCGTGAATACCACACGCTGGCTGGGCTGCTGATGGAACACAGCCAGCGCGTGCCGCAAGAAGGCGAACAAATCACGATCGGTGACTACCTGTTCGAGCCGTTGGAGGTCAACAGCCACCGTATCCTGAAAGTGAAGATCACCCCGCCTCCCCCACCGGAGGACTACGAGGTTTAACATTGAGGCCGGGCATTGCCCGGCCTTGGTTTTACTGGGGAACCAGCAACTCCGTCGCCACGATCACCACCACCAGCCCGACAATCACCGGCACCGAAGTGCGCTTCACCACGTCGAACGGTGAGATTTTCGCCATGCCGGAGACCGCCACCACCACGCCGGAGACCGGCGACAGCGTGCGGCCGAGGTTAGACGCCTGCAGCATCGGGATCACCAGATAAGCCGGGTTAACGCCCATTTGCGCCGCCAGTTTCGGGATCAGTTCGACAAACGCATAGAACGGCGCATTGCCGGAGCCGGTGGTCATGGCCGCCAGCATGGTGATCACCACCAGCACCAACATCATGATCAAACCGCCGGTGCCGAACGACTGCGCCAGCCCGATCAACCCGCTGATAAAGCCGACGGTGCTCAACCCTTGCGCGAAGACCCCGGCGGCCACCAACAGCATGACCACGCTGGCGAATGCGTCCGCCATGCCGCGATAAGCCACTTCCAGGCCGCTGAATACCTGTTTCGCGCTGAAACTGCGCACGAACTCAATCAATGCCGCCAACAGTATGCAACCCACCAACACGGTAATGATGTGCAGCTCCGGTCCCCATTTGCCGTCGAAAATCAGCACGCCGAGGATCGGTGTAAACGGCAATATCGCGTAAAATCCCGGCGCATGGGTTTTGATTTCGCTGACGTCCATGATGTGATGCTGTTCATTGCTCTTTCTGTCGAGATAACGCTGCCAGAAAAAATGCGCCACAGCCATGCAGACAATGGCGGCAATCGAGATAGGCAGCGTGGTTTTGAACGCGAAGTCCACCAGCGGCATCTCCGCCGCTTTGGCCGCCAGCACCACGTCGCCGGAGGTCGGTGCCAGAATAATCGCCGCCGGCGAAGCGCAAATGGCAGCCGCCGCGCCGCGGCTGATGCCCACGTTCACCATCAACGGGAACAGCGTCGCCATCAGCAGCACGCCGAGGCCAGTGGCGGAAGAGACCGCCAGCGACATCAGGCAAGCGACAAAATACGCCGCCACCATCAGCAGATAAGGCGAATTGATCATCTGCAACGGGCGTGAGGCCAGCTTGACCACCACGTCGTTGGCGCCGATATGCGTCATGTAGGCGGCAAAGCCGCACAGCATCATGATCATCATGCCGAGATCGCCGCCGCGGCTCATCAGCAAAATCTTGACGTATTCGATCATGTCGGTCGCGCGCCAGCCGGTTGAGGCGGCGCCGGACGGCAACAGCGTTTTCCCCATCAGGGCGCTGATGCCGAGCAGCAGCAGCCCTCCCACCAACAAGACGCCGGTAGCGGAATATCCCTTGATAATGTAACGGCCCACGCCCGCCGCGACTGCGGCGCCAATAAGGAGCTCTATCATGTTTCCTCAACTCGTCATTTTTCGCGCTCAAGCGCACAGTAATAGCAAAACTGGCCCTTACTCTGCACAAACTGAGCAGAGGTCTTCATGACCTTCATCAAGGTAACGGAGAGAAATTATCGCGGGAACCTCGATATTGACGCGGGCCACACTGTGGCCCGCATCGGAGGGATTACAGCTTGTCGAGCAGCTTCTTCAGATCCTGACCTTCGCGCGAATCCTTGTTCTTTTCAGCCCATTTGTTCAGCGCATCTTTAGCCCGATCCTGCAGCGTTTTACGCAACACCTGATCGACCTGCAGTTGATAGTTGAGCTGTTGCCACGGCCCATAGACCCGCAGCGGGATCGGCGTTTTTTGCAGTTGCTCGATCAGCTCGCCGCGCCCTTGCCATCCGCCGGTGACGCGCACGTTAAGCGCCATATCGCACTGTTTGCCCGGCATATCGATGCTGCCGGCGCCGGTCAGCGCCAGCAAAGGAGAATCCGCCGTCAGACCGCTGAGCTTGATCGTGCCCTGATTCAGACTGGCCTGCGCCGAGACGTTTTTGACCTCGGTATAACGCTGATAGCTGTCTTGCCCGCGCACGCTGTTATCGTTGCGCGCCACAGCCTGCTGGATCAGCTGCTGAATGTTCAGGCCATGCAGCTGCGCATCCTGCATCGCCAGCTGCGCCGTACCGCGCCAGCGGCGCTCAAATGACTGTGAAGAGAGGCGATCGCCGGTCAAATCTCCTTTCATGCTGAATTTGCCGATCAACATCTGCGGCATGTCGAAGGCTTTGAGCACCGTGCCCAGTTCAACCTGGTTCAGCGCCGGCTGCACGCTGATCACCGGTTTATTGCCGCGCGCGTCCAGCGAGCCCGGCAAGGAGAAATCACCGCCGGCCAATTGTCCGGCGAGTTTATGCAGCGTCAGCAGTCCGCGTTGGTTGTCCGCCACGACGGCCAACTGAGTGACGTTCATACCGCGATAGGTCAACTGCGCGGCCTGCAGATTCAACTGCGCATTGAAATCGCGCAGCGCCTCTAAATTCTGCTGCCGATCGTCAACCTGGCTGGCGATCACCGGCGCGGAAGTCACAGCGGGTTGTTCGGCGGTATTGGTGCTGGATTGCCAGCCGGAGAGCGCATCGAGATCGAGGTTAGCCGAATTGAGGTTCACCACATAGCCGGGCACCGCCCCCAGCGTGGCGCTGATATCGCCGGTCAATTGGCTGTTATTGGCACTGACGCTCAGCTGGCTGACGGCAATCTGCGCCGGCGTCTGCTGATAGACCACCTGCGCATTGCCCTCTCCCTGAATACCGCCGTTCGGAATATCCGCACCCGCCAGTTGATAATTGAACTGGGTGACTTTGGCGCCAATCTGGCGAGGGAACTGCTGCAAGTCGACATCGGCCGCCATGCTGAAGGTCAGGTCGCGCTGATCGCGATTGACCCGGCTGGAAAGTTCCAGCTGCGCCTGTCGCGTCTGCGTTTGTTGCAGGGTGAGATTGATATCCCGGACATTAATTTGCTCATTGTCGGCGCGCTGCCAAATCAGCAGACTGTCCACGACCCGCAGATTATCGATATCGAACTTCCAGGCCGCATCTGCCGCGTCTGTGCCAGTGCCGGCCGGCGCGATCGGGGCATCCATCTGCGAATGCTCTTCGCTATCGGGCGTGAGGAGAATGACGGCGTTTTTCAGCATCACCTGTTTCACAAACAGCTGATGCGACAGCAGAGGCAACAGTTTGACATCGAGGCGCATATTTTCCGCGCTCACTACCGGCGCTTTCGCGCCCGGCGCGGTCAGCGTCATGCGCCCGGCCAAAATGCTGAGCTGCGGCCAGATATGCCAGCGCAGGTCGCCTTCGAGCGTCAGCTGATAGCCGCTCTTCTGCTCGACCTTTTTGACCATGTAACCGCGAAAATCATTCGGATTGACCAGCAGTACCAGCGCGGACATCCCCGCCACCACAACCACCAGTAAAATCGCCAATGTCGTCAGTAATCTTCTCATGCCACCCTCTTGTCAGCGCCACACCGACGGTGCATCCCGCGCCGTTAGTCCTTGTCGATTCGACTGGCTACTGCGCCCTGCTGATCGCGATATTTTGCGTCCTGCCGGCTGTTGTATGGCCGGGCCGCCGGGCCGGACAACGGTTCAAAGCTCAAGGCCCCGATCAGCATGCCCGGCCGCAGCGCCAGCGGCAGCTTGCCGGAGTTGTAAAATTCCAGCACGATGCGTCCGTGCCAGCCCGGATCGATACGGTGCGCAGTGACGTGCACCATCAACCCGAGGCGCGCCAGAGAAGAACGGCCATCGAGCCACCCCACCAGATCGTCCGGCAGCGTCACGGATTCGAACGTCACCGCCAGGGCCAGCTCGCCGGGATGAAGGAAAAACGCCTCGCCTTCCGGCAGGACAATCTCGTCGCTCATCACGCGATCCAACGCAGCGCTGACTTCGTCTTTCGGCCCGCTGAGATCGATAAAAGGCGCGGTATGGCCGCTGAATACGCGGAACTGGTTGCCCAAACGGACATCTACTGTGGCCCCGTTGATGCGTTCGAGCGGCGGACGTGGGGAAATCACCAGTTTCTCGCTATCCAGCCAGGCTTCTATATCGCGGTCGCACAGTCTCATGTCTCTCTTCTCCATCAAAACGCGTAACTAAACAAAAATTGCCACACAACGGGCGAAAGGTCTACGCCGGGGTGCAAATAGTTGGCCGCCGGCCGGAAATACACATTTCCGGCCATTAAGCGGCATTATTCAAAGAATTGGCTGATTTTGGCTTTCAGAATATCGATCGCGATGCGGTTTTTGCCGCCGCGCGGGACGATGATATCGGCGTATTGTTTGGAAGGTTCGATAAACTGCAGGAACATCGGGCGCACGGTCTTCTGGTATTGCGCCATCACCGAATCCATCGAGCGGCCGCGCTCGTTGACATCGCGCTTCATGCGGCGCATCAGGCAGATATCCAGCGGCGTGTCGACGAAGATCGAGAAATTCATCTCCTGGCGCAAGCGGATATCCGTCAGCAGCAAGATCCCTTCCAGAATAATGACTTTTTTAGGTTTCAGGTGGACGGTTTCTTTCTTGCGCGTGTGCTCGGTGTAGCTGTACAGCGGCAGTTCGATCGCTTTGCCGGCCTTCAGCATCTGCAAATGCTGGAACAGCAGGTTGTGATCCATGGCGCTCGGGTGGTCATAGTTGGTTTTGACCCGTTCTTCCATGGTCAGGTGACTCTGGTCTTTATAGTAACTGTCTTCTGGAATAACGCCGATGTGCTCATCGCCGACCTGCTCGCGGAGTTCGCGGTACAACGTGCTGGCAATAAGGCTTTTTCCGGAGGCAGATGCGCCAGCTATACCAATAATGACGCACTGATGCGGATTGTCAGTCATAAAATTAAAGACCTGATTTCGTAATGTGAAGGGAGGGAACTAAAACGCGACAATTATAGGGAGTCGTCGGGGTTTGCGCCACTGTATATTGCGCGACGGCGGGCGAATTCAGGCTATCGCGCCGTACCGGCGATATGACATTTTAAGAATCTCACGGCTAGGGCAATGCCCCGCAACAGGTTACACTCCTGCGCTGACTTAGGGACCCCGTAGTCTTTCATCGGAGAGTGATGTGCTGGATTGGTATTTTTTGACTTTTTTCGGCGACAGCATGCTGCTGCTGCCCTGCGCGCTGATTCTGTTTTTGTTGCTGATCGTGTTTCCCGCCACTCGCGCGGCAGGCTGGCAATGGGCGCTGATCTTCGGTTTCACCGGCGGGCTGGTCTGCCTGTCCAAGTTGGCCTTTATGGGCTGGGGCATTGGTAGCGCAAGTTATGACTTCACTGGATTCAGCGGCCATTCGGCCCTCGCCGCGAGCATCTGGCCGCCGCTGCTTTGGGCTTTAACCGGTCGATTTTCCCATCCAGTGCGCAGCATCGCGTTGTTGACCGGGTGGATATTGCCTTTCACCATCGGCGTGTCGCGCCTGGAAATCCGCGTGCATTCGGTATCCGAGGTCATCAGCGGACTGATTTTAGGCTACCTGGCCAGCGCACTGTTTTTATGGCTGCAACGAGGGAAAGCGCGACCACAGCTTGCCTGGTCGCATTTGGCCATTGCGCTGGCCTTGCCGTTGGCGCTGATGGGGCAGCGGCAGCCGGCCCCCACCCAGGGATTGCTGGAACATATCGCCAAAACGCTGGCGCAGATCGAACGCCCTTATATCCGTGCCGACCTGCACAAGCCTACCCGTACCCCATAAAAAAACCCGGCGTTAAGCCGGGTTCTTTCACTGCCGCAAACAGATTACAGCGCGCGGAACGCAATCTCCGTCGGGATCGCCTCGCCCTGCCAATACATCTGCGCGGCCACGCGGCCGGCGAGCTGGCGATACCTCTCGGCGAATTCGCTCTCCGGGCGGCTGATCACCGTCGGCGTACCGCGATCCAGATCTTCACGCAGCGAGATATGCAGCGGCATCTGCCCCAGCAGACGGCTGTTATATTTCTGCACCAGCTTCTCGGCGCCGCCGGTGCCGAAGATCGGCTCATGGTGGCCGCAGTTGCTGCAGATATGCACACTCATGTTCTCGACAATGCCCAGTACCGGCACATGCACTTTCTCGAACATTACGATGCCTTTGGCGGCATCCAGCAAGGCGATATCCTGCGGTGTGGTGACCACCAGCGCGCCGGTCACCGGAATGTTCTGCGACAGCGTCAGTTGGATGTCACCGGTGCCCGGCGGCATGTCCAGCACCAGGTAATCCAGATCCGGCCACAGCGTATCCTGCAGCAACTGCATCAGCGCCTTGCTGGCCATGGGGCCGCGCCACACCATGGCGTTGTCGTCGGTCACCAGATAACCGATGGAGTTGGTCGCCAGCCCGTGCGCCATGATCGGCGCCATGTGCTGCCCGTCCGGCGAGGTCGGCCGCTCATGTTCGGTGCCCAGCATATTGGGGATCGACGGGCCGTAAATGTCGGCGTCCAGAATGCCGACCTTGGCCCCTTCGGCGGCCAGCGCCAGCGCCAGGTTGACGGCGGTGCTGGATTTCCCCACTCCGCCTTTGCCGGAGCTGACGGCGATGATGTTGCGCACGCCTTTGATCCCGGCTTGGCCGTTGGCACGCTTCAGCGTCGTGATATCGTGTTTCAGCTTCCAGTCGATAGCGGAAGCGCCGGTCACGCGCAGCAGTTCGGGGCCGACGCTCGCCTGCAGCGCCTCAAAGCCGCTCTGCCAGGCAAAGGGCATCGTCAGTTCGATATGCAGTACATCGTCCAGCAACGCGCAGTGATGGATAGCCTTCAATGCGGTCAGGTTGTTTTTCAACGTCGGGTGTTCAAAGGCGGCCAGTACACCGGTCACCAGGGCGCGCAGAACTTCGGGGTTGGTCTGCTCAGGGGATTTTGCGTTCATCCCGGCTCCTTGATTTTGAATGGGTAGCTTCCGGCTAAGCATACCAGAACTGCGCGGCGGCTGGCGCGTATAACCTGTAAGAAACCGCCCTAGCAGCGAAGGGCGCGATCGGTTAACATCGAAGGCCCTTTTATTCATTACAGAAAGCAAGTTCTCACTATGGCTCAAGTCGCGAAAAAATTATTGGTGACGTGCGCGCTACCGTACGCAAATGGTTCCATCCATCTCGGCCACATGCTCGAGCACATCCAGGCGGATATCTGGGTGCGTTACCAACGAATGCGCGGCCACGAAGTGCATTTCATCTGCGCGGACGACGCGCACGGCACGCCGATCATGCTGAAAGCGCAGCAACTGGGCGTTAAACCGGAAGAAATGATCGCGGAGATGAGCCAGGAGCACCAACAGGATTTCGCCGGCTTTGGCATCAGCTATGACAACTATCATTCGACCCATAGCGATGAAAACCGTGAGCTGTCCACCCTGATTTACAGCCGCTTGAAAGAAAACGGGTTTATCAAGAACCGCACCATTTCTCAGCTGTACGATCCGGAGAAAGGCATGTTCCTGCCGGACCGTTTCGTGAAAGGCACCTGCCCGAAATGCAAATCGCCAGACCAGTACGGCGACAACTGCGAAGTGTGTGGCGCCACCTACAGCCCGACGGAACTGATCGATCCGAAGTCCGTGGTTTCCGGCGCGACGCCGGTGATGCGCGACTCCGAGCACTTCTTCTTCGACCTGCCGGCCTTCAGCGAAATGCTGCAGGCGTGGACGCGCTCCGGCGCGCTGCAGGAGCAGGTGGCGAACAAGATGCAGGAGTGGTTCGAATCCGGCCTGCAGCAGTGGGACATCTCCCGCGATGCGCCTTACTTCGGCTTCGAAATTCCGGATGCGCCGGGCAAATACTTCTACGTCTGGCTGGACGCGCCGATCGGCTACATGGGCTCCTTCAAGAACCTGTGCGACAAGCGCGGCGATCTGGACTTCGACGAGTTCTGGCGCAAAGACTCCACCACCGAGCTGTACCACTTTATCGGCAAGGACATCGTCTACTTCCACAGCCTGTTCTGGCCGGCGATGCTGGAAGGCAGCAACTTCCGCAAACCGACCAACCTGTTCGTGCACGGTTACGTGACGGTGAACGGCGCCAAGATGTCCAAGTCGCGCGGCACCTTCATCAAGGCCGGCACCTACCTGCAGCACCTGGACGCCGATTGCCTGCGCTATTACTACGCCGCCAAGCTCTCTTCCCGCATTGACGACATCGATCTCAATCTGGAAGACTTCGTGCAGCGCGTCAACGCCGACATCGTCAACAAGGTGGTGAACCTGGCTTCGCGCAACGCCGGCTTTATCAACAAGCGCTTCGGCGGCAAGCTGGCCGACACCCTGGCCGATCCGGCGCTGTACCAGACCTTCGTCGACGCGGCCCAGAGCATCGCCGAAGCCTACGCCGCCCGCGAGTTCAGCCGCGCCATCCGCGAAATCATGGCGCTGGCCGATCTGGCCAACCGCTATGTGGATGAGCAGGCGCCGTGGGTGGTGGCGAAGGAAGAAGGCCGCGACGCCGATCTGCAGGCCATCTGCTCGATGGGCATCAACCTGTTCCGCGTGCTGATGACTTACCTTAAGCCGGTGTTGCCTTCGCTGACCGAACGCGCCGAAGCGTTCCTCAACGCCGAGCTGAGCTGGGACGCGATCCCGCAGCCGCTGCTGGGCCATCAGGTGAACGCATTCAAAGCGCTGTTCAACCGCATCGATCTGGACAAGGTCAACGCGATGGTCAGCGCCTCGAAAGAAGACATGGCCGCCGCCAAGCCGGTGACCGGTCCGCTGGCTGACGATCCAATCCAGGAAACCATCACCTTCGACGACTTCGCCAAGGTCGACATGCGTATCGCCCTGATCAAGAGCGCCGACTTTGTCGAGGGCTCCGACAAGCTGCTGAAGCTGCAGCTGGATCTGGGCGGCGAATCGCGCCAAATCTTCTCCGGCATTCGCTCCGCTTACCCGGACCCGAAAGCGCTGGAAGGCCGTCTGACCATCATGGTCGCCAACCTGGCGCCGCGTAAAATGCGCTTCGGCGTGTCAGAAGGCATGGTGATGGCGGCAGGCCCTGGCGGGAAAGAGATCTTCCTGCTGAGCCCGGACAGCGGCGCGCAGCCTGGCATGCAGGTCAAGTAATCGCGCAGATGCGCGGCATAGGGAGGGTCGAGCTTGCTCGGCCCTTTTTTTTTTATTGCCCCAACCCCCACGTTATAAGCATGAAGAAAAAGTCATAACCGCCCTGATTCCCCTGCCCGCCGCATCCGGCTATGATGCTCCGAAACCCAAAATAGACGTCCAGACAGAAAGACTGCTATAACAGACCTTCACCGGGATCGTTTCCCTGCTTTTTTGGAGCCTATAATAATGAAAAACCTCAAGACTTCGCTGCTCGCCCTCAGTCTGTTGTCCGCCCTGCCGCTGCAGGCGGCGGAAAACGCCACCGTACCCGCCGCCATCGCTCAGCATCAGGGGCCGGTGCGCATCGCGGTGATCCGCAACCTCGGATCCGACGACAACACCACGCAATTTTTGGCGGGCGCCATTCAGGAAGGGCGCAAGCTGGGCTTTAAGGTGGATACCTTCCTCAGCAATGGCGACGACGCGCGCTTCCAGGACTTCGTCAATCAGGCTATCAGCCAGAAATATGACGGCATCATTCTCTCGCAGGGGCGAGCCCCCTATTCCACCGACCTGGTCAAGCGCATCGCGGCGGCCGGCATCGCCGTCGCGGCTTTCGATACCGACGTCAGCGGCAGCGTTCCCGGCGTCACCGTCTCGCAGCAGGACGACGCTTCACTGGCCAATGCCTCCTTCGGCCAACTGGTGAAGGATTTCAACGGCCAGGCCAATATTGTCAAGCTGTGGGTGGCCGGCTTCCCGCCGATGGAGCGCCGTCAGGCCGCTTATCAGCAGTTGCTGAAACAGCATCCGGGCATTCATGAGCTGGAATCGATCGGCGCGGTCTCATCCGACGTGCAGGGCGATACCGCCAACAAGGTGGGCGCGGTGCTGGCGAAATACCCGAAAGGCAAGATCGACGCCATCTGGGGCACCTGGGACGCCTTTACCCAAGGGGCTTACAAGGCGTTGAAAGAGAACGGCCGCACCGAAATCAAGCTGTACAGCATCGATATCTCCAATCAGGATTTACAGCTGATGCGCGAGGCCGGCAGCCCGTGGCAGGTCAGCGTGGCGGTGGATCCGAAGCTGATCGGCGCGGTCAACCTGCGCCTGGTGGCCAACAAGATCGCCGGGGAAAGCACGCCGGACAACTATCAGTTCAAAGCGGCGATCATTCCGCAGGCGCTGCTGCTGGCGCAACCGGGGCCGGTCAACGTCGCCGGCCTGGCGAAGATCATCCCCGGCTGGGGCAGCAGCAGCGATTTCGTTCAGCCGTGGTTCGCCACGCTGCAGGCCGAACACGGTAAATAATGCTGTTTTTCACGAGGCTGCCGACGCAGCCTCTGTTTTTCAGATAAATATCGGCAGCCCCCTTCCGTCCCCGCCAAAATGCGCTATGTTATCTGCATCGCCCAATAACTGTATGCATAAACAGGTTTCAAATGAAGGGATTCCCCTCGCTGATCAACGTACTGCTGGCCAGTTCGCTGGTGTTGACCATCGGCCGCGGCGTCACGCTGCCGTTCATCACCATCTACCTCACCGAGCACTTCCAGCTGTTGCCGAAAAGCGTGGGCGTGATCCTGGGCGTCAGCCTCACCCTCGGCATCATCGCCAGCCTGTACGGCGGCTATCTGGTGGACAAATTCAGCAAAAACCGCCTGATCCTGCTGTCGATTTTATTGTTCGCGCTGAGTTTCTTCGCCATTCCCTGGATCCCGCGTCCCGGCGGCGTGATCGTGGTGCTGGCGATCCTGCATACCTGTTATTCGGTGCTGAGCATCACCATTAAGGCCTGTTTCGCCGATTGGCTGCCGGTCGAGCAGCGCATCAAGGCTTTCTCAATCAACTACACGCTGGTCAACGTCGGCTGGGCGATCGGCTCTGCGCTCGGCGTTCTGGTGGCCGGGCTGAGTTCGCTGCTGCCGTTCTACCTGTCAGGCGGCCTGGCGCTGGCGACGGTGACGGCGCTGAGCCTGCGCTTGCGCGGTGGTGAACAGCGCCCGGCACCCAGCGCCGCCGCACCGGCCGCGCTGGCCAACTTCCGTCAAACGCTGGCCATCTTGCGAAGCGATCGACGGCTGATCTACTTCACCCTCGGCAGCACGCTGGGCGCGGTGGTGTTCGGTCAGTTCACGGGCTATCTGTCGCAGTACCTGATCACCGTCTCCAGCGCCGAGTTCGCCTACAAAATCATCGGGTTGGTGATGATCGTCAACGCCGGTATCGTCATCGCCCTGCAATACCTGCTCAGCCGCGGCATGCGCCAGGAGAATATGCTGCGCTGGTTGGCGCTGGGCACGCTGTTTTTCATCGTCGGGCTGCTCGGTTTTATGGTGGCCGGCCAGGCGGTCTGGCTATGGCTGGCGGCGATGGCGGTGTTTACCTTAGGCGAGATCATCGTTATCCCGGTGGAATACATGTTCATCGACTTTATCGCGCCGCCGCACCTGAAAGGCAGCTACTATGGCGTACAGAACCTCAGCGCATTGGGCGGCGCCATCAACCCGGTGCTGTGCGGGGTCATGCTCAGCTACGCCGCGCCGCCGCTGATGTTCGTGATGCTGATCGTCGCCGCGCTGCTCAGCCTGCTGTTTTTCTTCCTCGGCCATCGTTTGGCTGAACGTTCTGCGGCAACGGCCGAAGACGCGCGCTGACCCTGCCTGCAACTCTCAAAGCAGGATGTCAACCCGCCGATCGCGCATGGCAGGCATAGCGAGAATTCATAGTGCGATCTGTGGCGTGGCTCACAGTTTAATTGTATGATGAATGCGTCAGTTAAACGGGAAAAGACAATGGCCAACGTGCTCACACTGTGCTGGAAATACCTCAGGGCCCTGCTCCTCATCTACCTGTGTCTGTTCGTCGGCAACGCAGTGGCGGCGCTGCTGCCTTTCGCCATTCCCGGCAGCATCATCGGCATGCTCTTGCTGTTCGCGCTGCTCTCCACCCAGATCCTGCCGGCCAAATGGGTTAAACCCGGCTGTCATTTGCTGATCCGCTACATGGTGCTGCTGTTCGTGCCGATCGGCGTCGGCGTGATGAAATATTACGACCAGATCGTCGCGCATCTGGGCCCGCTGGTCATTTCTTGCCTGATCAGCACGCTGATGGTGCTGGTGGTGGTCGGCTATACCTCACACTATTTTCACCGCGAGCGCCGCATTGCCGGCAAGCCCGACGACACGGAGGGCAACTCATGATCCACGAAATCTGGTGGTCGCTGCCGCTGACGCTGGCGGTCTATTTCGCCGCGCGCTGGCTGGCGCGCAAGTTGAACATGCCGCTGCTCAATCCGCTGCTGGTTTCCATGGCGGTGATCATCCCGCTGCTGCTGCTCAGCGGCATTTCCTATGAGCGCTACTTCCAGGGCAGCAGGATCCTCAACGATCTGCTGCAGCCGGCGGTCGTCGCGCTGGCCTTCCCGCTGTATGAGCAGTTGCACCAAATCCGCGCGCGCTGGAAGTCGATTATCACGGTGTGCTTCATCGGCAGCCTGACCGCCATGATCAGCGGCGGCGCCATCGCCCTGTGGTTGGGCGCCACGCCGGAAATCGCCGCCTCTATCTTGCCGAAATCGGTCACTACACCGATCGCGATGGCCGTCGCGGACTCGCTCGGCGGCATTCCGGCGATCAGCGCGGTTTGCGTTATTTTCGTCGGCATCCTCGGCGCCGTGTTCGGCCACACGCTGTTCAACCTGTTGAAAATCACGACCCCCTCGGCGCGTGGCCTGGCGATGGGCACGGCTTCCCACGCGCTGGGCACCGCGCGCTGCGCGGAGATGGACTATCAGGAGGGCGCCTTCGGCTCGCTGGCGCTGGTGATCTGCGGCATCATCACCTCGCTGCTGGCGCCGTTTGTGTTTCCGGTGCTGTTGCATCTGTTCGGTTGATCAGGATGAAACTTGCGATACATCTCGCATTTACGCCTTTTATTACATTGATTTCATCATTTAAGAGATATTGATCACACTTTAATGTCTCTGGCCTGCCTAGAATGTGATCCCGTTAACCTGTAGAGAGACCTTCCATGCATCCGCGTTTTCACACCGCTTTCAGCGCACTGCCCGCGACACTGCAATCCGCCCTGCAGCCCTATCTGGACGCGTCCGACTTTCCGGCGATGTTCACGGCCGAGCAAGCGGCGGCGATCCGCTCAGGTTGTGGGTTGGACGATGACGCGCTGGCATTCGCGCTGCTGCCGCTGGCGGCGGCCTGCTCGTTAACCCCGATATCGCATTTCCACGTCGGCGCCATCGCGCGCGGGCAAAGCGGCAATCTCTATTTCGGCGCCAATATGGAATTCAGCGGCGCGCCGCTGCAGCAATCCGTACATGCGGAACAAAGCGCAGTGACTCACGCCTGGCTGCGCGGCGAAAAAGCGCTGGCCTCGATCACCGTCAACTATACGCCGTGCGGCCACTGCCGCCAGTTTATGAATGAGCTGAACAGCGGCGGCGCGCTGCAAATCCGTTTACCTGGCCGCGCGCCGGCCACGCTGGCGGACTATCTGCCGGACGCCTTCGGCCCGAAAGATCTGGATGTCGCTTCACTGCTGATGGACGAGGTCAATCACGGGCATCAACTGCCGCTGAACGATGCGCTGACGCAAGCGGCGCTGGCGGCGGCCAACCGGAGCCACGCGCCGTACAGCAACGCCCACAGCGGCGTGGCGCTGGAAACGGCAGACGGCAATATCTACGCCGGCCGCTATGCGGAAAACGCCGCTTTTAACCCGAGCCTGCCGCCGCTGCAGGCCGCGCTGATCCTGCTGAACCTCTCCGGCGGCGACTGCCGAGCTATCCGTCGCGCCGTCCTGGCCGAGCCGCAGGACGCGAGCATCAGCCAATGGGACGCCACCCGCGTCACCCTGGCGGCGCTGGGTTGCCAAAACGTCAGCCGCGCCGCCTTCTAAGCGCACGACGGCGGGGCCATCCGGTTCCGCCGTTAACAGCACCGCCCGCCAAATACAATGCCCCGACGCCGCCAGAGACACTTTCTTTAGTTAAAAAATCATTTGATTGTCGATAATTACGCCAACCTGGTTCATCATCGGGCAACAAATGCTGTACATCTTCTCTTTATCTTTTAGGATCGTCGGCAATACAGTTATCTGATACGTGAAGAGTAAAACTGATGGAACTAGAATACGAAAGCAAACGCCCGCTCTACATCCCTTACGCCGGCCCGATTCTGCTGGAATTTCCGCTGCTGAACAAAGGCAGCGCTTTCACCGAGGAAGAACGTAGCCACTTCAACCTGCACGGCCTGCTGCCGGAAGCGGTGGAGACCATCGAAGAACAGGTGGAACGCGCCTACCGTCAGTATCAGGATTTCAAGAACGATAACGATAAGCACATCTACCTGCGCAACATCCAGGACACCAACGAAACCCTGTTCTATCGCCTGCTGGACTCGCACCTGAGCGAGATGATGCCAATCATCTACACCCCGACCGTCGGCGAGGCCTGTGAGCACTTCTCCGATATCTACCGCCGCGCGCGCGGGCTGTTCATCTCCTACCCGAACCGCGATCGCATCGATGACATGCTGCAAAACGCCACCAAGCAGAACGTCAAGGTGATCGTGGTGACCGACGGCGAACGCATTCTCGGCCTGGGCGACCAGGGCATCGGCGGCATGGGCATTCCCATCGGCAAGCTGTCGCTGTATACCGCCTGCGGCGGCATCAGCCCGGCCTATACCCTGCCGGTAGTGTTGGACGTCGGCACCAACAACCCGCAGCGCCTCAACGATCCGCTGTACATGGGCTGGCGCCATCCGCGCATCTCCGGCGAGGAATACCACGCCTTCGTCGAAGAGTTTATTCAGGCGGTCAAACGCCGCTGGCCGAACGTGCTGCTGCAGTTCGAAGACTTCGCGCAGAACAACGCCACCCCGCTGCTGAACCGCTACCGCGACGAGATCTGCTGCTTTAACGACGACATCCAGGGCACCGCCGCGGTCACCCTCGGCAGCCTGATCGCCGCCAGCCGCGCCGCCGGCAGCCAGCTGCGCGATCAGACCGTCACCTTCCTCGGCGCCGGTTCCGCCGGCTGTGGCATCGCCGAGCAGATCATCGCGCAGATGAAGTCCGAGGGGTTGAGCGAAGACGAAGCGCGCGCCCGCGTATTCATGGTTGACCGTTTCGGCCTGCTGACCGACAAACTGCCGAACCTGCTCGACTTCCAGAGCAAGCTGGTGCAGAAGAGCGACAACCTGGCCGGTTGGGAAACCGCCAGCGACGCCATCTCGCTGCTGGACGTGGTGCGCAACGCCAAGCCGACCATTCTGATCGGCGTTTCCGGCCAGCCGGGGCTGTTTACCGAAGAGCTGATCCGCGAGATGCACAAGCACTGCGAACGCCCTATCGTGATGCCGCTGTCCAACCCAACCTCGCGCGTGGAAGCCCGTCCGGAAGACATCATCAACTGGACCGACGGCGCCGCCCTGGTCGCGACCGGCAGCCCGTTTGCGCCGGTAAGCTACAAAGAGCAGCTGTACCCGATCGCCCAGTGCAACAACTCCTACATCTTCCCGGGCATCGGTTTGGGCGTGCTGGCCTCCGGCGCCACCCGCGTCACCGACGCCATGCTGATGGCCGCCAGCCGCGCGCTGGCGGATTGTTCGCCGCTGGCGACCGACGGCCACGGCGCGCTGCTGCCGAATATCGACGATATTCAGGGCGTATCCAAGTGCATCGCCATGGAAGTGGGCAAAGCGGCGCAGCTGCAGGGTGTGGCGATCGTCACCTCCGAAGACGCACTGTCGAAAGCCATCGAGCACAACTTCTGGCGGCCGCAGTACCGCAGCTATAAGCGCACCTCGTTCTGATTGACGCGCTGAAATGACCCAGCCCGGCTCCGCCGGGCTTTTTTGTGCGGCAAAACCGCCGAAAAATGCGGCGACGCGCGTGCTTCAGGCGGTTCGCGTCTTGCGTCGGTCGGTCAGGTAAAGTAGCCTTGATCCATCTTTTTCAGCCCGGCGCGCGTAAGGCAACAACATGTGGAAACGCCTGATAATCAGCCTGTTCATCATCATTGCGGTGTTGATGGGCTCGGCTATTGCGCTCGATCGCTGGATCAGCTGGAAAACCGCGCCTTACGTCTACGACGAACTGCAGGAATTGCCGCATCGCCAGGTCGGCGTAGTGCTCGGCACCGCCAAGTATTATCGCACCGGCGTGATCAACCAGTATTACCGTTACCGCATTCAGGGAGCGATCAACGCCTATAACAGCGGCAAGGTAAAATACCTGCTGCTGAGCGGCGACAATGCCCAGCAAAGCTATAACGAACCGATGACCATGCGCCGCGATCTGATCGCCGCCGGCGTGGCGCCGAGCGATATCGTGCTGGATTACGCCGGCTTCCGCACCCTGGATTCCATCGTGCGCACCCGCAAGGTGTTCGACACCAACGATTTCATCATCATCACCCAGCGCTTCCACTGCGAGCGCGCGCTGTTTATCGCCCTGCACATGGGCATTCAGGCGCAGTGTTACGCGGTGCCGTCGCCAAAGGACATGATGACGGTGCGCGCCCGCGAGATCTTCGCCCGTCTGGGCGCGCTGACCGATCTGTACATCCTCAAGCGCGAGCCGCGCTTCCTCGGCCCGCTGATCCCGATCTCCGCCATGCACACCGTGCCGGAAGACGCCCAGGGTTATCCCGCCGTCTCGCCGGAACAGTTGGTGGAGCTGGAGCACAAGCTGAAAGAAGAGAAGCAGAAAGCCAAACAGCCTTGACGCGGCAAACGCCCAAAAAAGCCGGAAAAATAGGCCTAATGCCGGTCACTTAAGCGTGACTGGTATTTTTTATCCAGTCTCTTTACGTGACGTGCAGGATGAATTGCCGTAAATCCCCCGAATTTCTCTGTTACTACAATGAACGGCAATTGGAGGGGCCGAAGGCGCGGCCCCTCCACCCGCGCCCTTGCTTAACACCGTCTGTCCGCTGTGCGGAAATTACTCGGCCCACCCTGGGCCTCGCCCCTTCGGGGCCGCTGCAAGCAGCGTTCAAATCTGCTCCCGGCAGATTTGTCCTCGCCGCGTCTGCATTGTCGGGCGGGTCGGCTGCGACAAACGTCCCTGTTAGTCTCGCCTCAACCGGCCTTCCCTGGCCGGTTGCCCCTGACAACGCCGTCTTGCTCGGCAGCCGGTGATGCGCGCCTAAGGCCAACACCCGAGCTGGCAGCTACCGGGCAACCTGTCCCTTATGAGGTTATGACAGAGAAGCGAAATCGGAGATGAGCACGGTATTGGACGCCCTTGAAGACGCCGAACGCAGGCATAGTGCATTAGGAGAAACCGCCATGGACGGCGGTTTCAGGTGAGACAGGCAGGGACGCCTGTCGCAACCGGCCTCAATGCGGTATGGCGGAGAGAGGACAAATCTGCCTGGAGCAGATTTGAACGCTGCTTGCAGCGGCCCCGAAGGGGCGAGGCCCAGGGATGGGCTGAGTAACGTTGGCAAAGCCAACCGTCTGATAGGGCAAAGGCGCGGGTTGCCAGGGGCCGCGCCTTCGGCCCCTGGCTCGGTCGAGGTGCTGGAGCCTCATGATGCACCTCTCATTTATCGACCGAAAACGACTCGAGTACTTCAAAAAAACGCTAACTGACCAGCATTAGGCAATAGGCCGGCCTTGTCGTCTGTGCTGCGGTAAATCTACTTCTTCTTGGCGTATTTCAACGAGTCCAGCGCCACAGCGAAGATGATGATGCTGCCCTTGATGATGTACTGCCAGTACGGGTTGATGCCGATATAGGTCAGGCCGTAGTTGATGACGGTAAAGATGATCACCCCGGTCACCACGCCCCACACCGTCCCCACCCCGCCGGCAAACGAGACGCCCCCCACCACGCAGGCGGCGATGGCGTCCAGCTCATACATAAAACCGAGGTTGTTGGTGGCGCTGCCGATGCGCCCCGCTTCCAGCAAGCCGCCGAAGGCATAGAACACGCCGGACAGCGCATAGATCATGATCAGGTTCAGCGGCACATTGACGCCGGAGACCTTGGCCGCTTCCGGGTTGCCGCCGATGGCGAAGATGTTCTTGCCGAAGCGGGTCTTGGTCCACAGGATCCAGACGAAAATGATGGCAATCAGCGCATAGAAGGTGATGTACGACAGCTTGAAGTCGCCAAAGCGCAAGAAGCCTTGGGCAAAGGTGGAGAACTTCGGATCGAAGCCGGCGACCGGCGACGCACCGACCGAATCGTAATACAGCGAGTTGATGCCGTAGACGATGATCATGGTGCCCAACGTGGTGATGAACGGCGTCACGTTGAGGTAGGCGATAATCAGGCCGTTAACCAGGCCGATCACCGCGCCGACCGCACACACCAGCAGGATGACCACGGGAATCGACCAGGTTTCCATGTGCGGGAACACTTTGTTGACGTTATCCATCGACTGCAGCAGCGTGGCCGCCACCACCGCCGCCAGCCCCACCTGCCGCCCGGCGGACAGGTCGGTGCCCTGGGTAACGATCAGCCCCGCCACGCCCAGCGCGATGATGATGCGCACCGAAGACTGCGTCAGGATATTGCTCAGGTTCATCAGGCTGAGGAAAGTGGGGTCCTGAATGATGATGATGGCCAACAGCACCAGCAACACCACGTAAATGCCGCCTTCCTTGAAATAGGTAAATAAGGTTTTTTTATTTAGCGCGTTCATAATTCGAATCCTTAAAGGTGCAGGGAGGCGAGACGTAAGATTTCATTCTGCGAGGTCTGCTTGGTATTAACGATGCCCGCAACCTGGCCGTTGCTCATCACCAAAATGCGGTCGGTGATCCCCAAAAGCTCCGGCATTTCGGACGAGACGATAATGATCCCCTTGCCCTTCTTCGCCAGCTCGGTCATCAGCTGATAGATCTCGAACTTGGCGCCCACGTCGATGCCGCGCGTCGGTTCATCCAGCATCAGGATCTCCGGCTGCGTCAGCAGCCAGCGGCCGATGATCACCTTTTGCTGATTGCCGCCGGACAGCGAGCCGATATGGGTGTGATGCCCCGGCGTTTTCACCCGCATGGCGTCGATCACCCACTGGGTGTCGCTCTTCATCCGCGCGTTGTCCAGCAGACCGAGCTTGTTTTTATAATTGCGGATGTTGGAGATCAGCGAGTTGAAACCCACGTCGAGGTAGGCGTAAATCCCAGTGGATCGCCGCTCTTCGGTCACCAGCGCGAAACCGTGGTTAATCGCTTCGTTGGCGCTGTGGTTGTCGATCGCCTTGCCGTGCAGCTTGATAGTGCCCGCCACCTTCTCGCGAATGCCGAACAGCGTCTCGACGATGTCGGTGCGTTTGGCGCCCACCAGCCCGGCGATGCCGAGGATCTCGCCCTGGTGCAGATCGAAGGACACATCGCGGATCGAAGGCTGCCGCAGCGACGTCAGGTTCTTCACCTCGAGGATCACCTCACCCGGCGTGTTCTGCCTGTCGGGGAAACGCTGGCTCAGCGAGCGGCCGACCATCATGGCGATGATCTTGTCCATATCCAGCCCTTCCAGCGGCTGGGTGGCGATCCACTGGCCGTCGCGCAGCACCGTTATCTCGTCACACAGCTGGAAGATCTCTTCCATCTTGTGCGAGATATAGACGATGCCGCAGCCGCGCTCTTTCAGCTTGCGGATGATGGTGAACAGGTGATTGACCTCTTTCTCCGTCAACGAAGAGGTCGGTTCGTCCATGATGACGATCTTGGCGTCATAGGAAAACGCTTTGGCGATCTCGATCATCTGCATCTGCGACACCGACAGGTTGCCCACCTTTTCGCGCGGGTTGATGTCGATATCCAGCTCGTCGAAGATCGCCTGAGTGTCTTTGAACATCTTGTCCTGATCGACGAACAGGCCTTTGGTCGGGTAGCGTCCCAGCCACATGTTGTCCATCACGGTGCGCTGCAGCACCAGGTTCAGCTCCTGATGCACCATGGAAACGCCGTGCTCCAGCGCTTCCTTCGAGCTCTTGAAGTCGATTTCCCGGCCCTGAAATACAATGCTGCCGCTGTCTTTTTTGTAAATGCCGAACAGGCATTTCAACAACGTCGATTTCCCCGCGCCGTTCTCCCCCATCAGGGCGTGAATGGAGTGCGGACGGACGCGTAAATTGACATTGTCCAAGGCTTTGACGCCGGGAAATGACTTACAGATATCCGTCATTTCCAGCAGAAATTCGCGTGAGCTATCGGCCATAAATACACCTGGCTTAACGATCTTGCAGTCGTAAACATCCCCGCCGGCGGTATTCCTGGTGTTGGCGCCGCAGGCGGGGTCTTAGCGGGATCTCAATTCTTATTTAACAAACTGAGACAGGTTGTCTTTATCTACGCCGACGTAAGGAATACGCACGACTTTATTTTCGATTTTATATTGGGTGCCTTCGGTGGCCGGTTTGCCCGCCGCCAGGTTTTTCGCCAGCTCGAAGGTGGCCTTCGCCTGATTGTCGGCGTCATTCAGCACCGTGCCCGCCATCGCGCCGGATTTCACCAGCGCCAGCGCTTCAGGCAGCGCATCCACGCCGAACACCGGAATACTGGTCTTGTTGTGCGCTTTCAGCGCTTCCACCGCGCCCATCGCCATGGCGTCGTTGTTGGCGATCACCACTTCGATCTTGTTGGCGTTCGGGCCGGAGAGCCAGGCGTCCATCTTGTCTTTCGCCTGCGCGGTATCCCACATCGCGGTATCCAACTGCAGCTGTTGGGTCTTGATGCCTTTCTCGTTCAGCGTTTTCACCACGTAGGTGGTGCGCGCTTCGGCATCCGGGTGGCCCGGCTCGCCCTTCAGCAGCACGAATTGGATCTGGCCGTCTTTGTTCAGATCCCAGGCCGGATTGGCTTTCCAGTGTTTGGCGATCAGTTCGCCCTGGATCACACCGGACTCTTTGGAGTCGGTGCCGACGTAATACGCCTTGTCATAGCTGTCCAGCGCTTTGCGGGAAGGTTCTTTGTTGTAGAACACCACCGGGATATCGTTTGCGCGCGCCTTATCGATAACCACCGGCGCCGCGGCCGGGTCGACCAGGTTGATCGCCAGCGCTTTCACGCCCTTGGCCAGCAGCACGTCGATCTGATCGTTCTGTTTGGACTGGTCGTTCTGCGAGTCATTCATCAACAGGGTAACGTCCGGTGAAGCCTTGGCGTCTTTCTCGATCGCTTTGCGCACCACTGACATGAAGTTGTCGTCGTATTTGTAAATCGTGACGCCAATACGGGTATCAGCATGGGCTGCGGCGCCAAACATCATGGCAGCGGCCATGGCGGCCAGGGTGAAAACCTTCTTATTCATTGTCAATCTCCGGTTCTGTGTAGGGTATTACTCGTCTTTGAGCCAATGGTCACCGGCAGTGCGCGCACCCCAGGCCAGGCGATTTCCACTCAACACCTGTCGTCCGTGGATCTTGTTATTTCCGAGAAATGCTGTGTCAGCGCGAGATAAACGGTTACAGCGGCAAGGGCCTTTGCGCCTGAAAACGCCTAGAGCATAGACGGCGCGATGTTAATATTCTGTGAATTTTCTCACAGATTGAAAACGGTTACACAAGATTAAATCGTCAGAGAGTGACCGTCGCCTCACTTTGCCAGGGGGCGACAGAATGGCGCCGCACCAGCGTCGGCATGAACAGATGGCTCGCCTGCGGCTCCGCCAGGCCTGCTGCGCCCTGTAATGCCAGCTCGGTCGCCAGCGTGGCCATCGAGACGATCGGGTAACGCACCGTGGTGAGTTTGGGGCTGGTGTAGCGCGCGATGGGAATGTCGTCGAAGCCGATCAGCGAAAAATGCTGCGGCACCGTGATACCGTTTTCTTTCAGCACCGCCATGGCGCCGGCGGCCATGGCGTCGTTGTAGGCAAACACCGCGCTCAGCTGTAAGTTGCGCCCCAGCAGCTCGACCATCGCCGCCTCGCCGCCCTGCAGATCCGGCGAACCGTACGCGCGCCAGCTGTCGGGCGTCGCCAGCCCGGCGGCGGCCATCGCCTGCGCATAGCCTTGCTGACGCAGCGGCCCGTCTTCGATCGGGTGATTGGAGCCCAGATAACCGATGCGCCGATGGCCCTGCGAGAGCAGAAGACGCATCGCCATGTCAGCGCCGCAGACATTGTCCAGCCCAACGCAGCGCGGCTCATAGCCGGGGATAATCCGATTGATCAGCACCATGCCCGGCACCTGCTCCAGAAAGCCGATCAGTTCGGCGTCGCTCAAGGCTTTGGCGTGAACAATCAGGGCGTTACAGCGCTGACGGATCAGCACTTCGATCGCATGGCGCTCTTTGTCCGCCTGATGATAACTGTTGCCGATCAGCAGATACTTGTGGTGTTTCTGCGCCACCGTGTCTACCGCTTTCACCAGCGCGCCGAAGAACGGATCGGACACGTCCATCACCACCACGCCCAGCGTATCGCTGCTTTGGGTCGCCAGCGCCTGTGCATTGGCGTTGGGGCGGTAGCCCAGTTCCGCCACCGCCTGCAGCACCTGTTCGCGCGTCTCTTTGCTGGTCAGCGCGCTGTGATTGAGCACGCGAGACACGGTCGCCACGGAGACGCCGGCGCGTTTCGCCACGTCGCGAATAGTGATCGGATGAACTGGAGGCATGCGGGATCCTGAAATCGGGGTAGTGGCCGGTGGCGCTATCCTACCCCGATTGACCCGCAGCGCTGCGTGAATTACGTCACAGGAAAGAAAACGTTTACATACATTTTTTTAACCTGCCGATGGGCGCTCACTTCAGCGCTTTGGATTCCGTTTCACCGGCGGCCATCTGCGTCAATTTGCGCCACAGCCATTCCATCGGCCCCTGTTCGAAGTAACGCAGCCACAGTGCGGAAAAGACCAGGTTGACCCACCAGACCAGCGGCACAAACGCCAACAGCTGCAGCCGGTCGAACTGCTCATAGAGGCCAAAGCGATAAAACAGCGTAGTGCAGATCAGCGTTTGCAACAGGTAGTTGCTCAGCGCCATGCGCCCCACCTGGCTCAGCCAGTGGGCGATGCGCAGACGCGACAGCGCGGGCCAGAAACCGTAACACAGCGCCAGGTAACCCAGCGCCTGCAGCGGCGCGCCCAGCTCGCGCGGCACCTGCAGCAGGAAACCGCTCCAGCGATACTCCCAATGCACCTGCCATTGCAGCGCCACCGCCGGCAGTTGGATCAGCACGGACAGCGGCAACAGCCACGCCGCCTGCCGCAGGTAATAGCCGGAGGAATAGCTGCCGCGCAGCCAGCCGCTGCGCATTAGCCCGGCGCCGAACAGCATCAGCCCCGCCAGCTCCCAGCCATACTGCGCGCCGATGGCCAGCAGGCTGGACGAGAGCAGATCGGCGCGGCTGCGCCAGGCTTCGAAACCGCCCTGCAGCTTCCAGAACTTCTCGTACTGCAATTCCGCCACGCCCGGCTGCCAGAAGCTGCCCGGTTCACCGTGCGAGACAAAACCGAGCAGCAGCAGCACCGCCACGCCGATCAGGTAGAGCACCACGCCGGTTTTCAGCAGCTGGAATGTGTCTTTGGCTTCGCGGATCATGCGCCAGCACACTAAGCCGATTAGCCCGTAAGCCAGCAGAATGTCGCCGTCCCACAGGAAGATGGCGTGCGCGAGGCCGAACAGCACCAGCCATGACAGCCGCGCGCGGATCCAGCTTTTGCCGCGCCGCAGCAGCATTTGCAGCCCGGCGCCGAACAGCAGCGCGAACATCGCCAGGAACTTGGCCTGGGCGAAAAGATCCAGCAGCGCCCAGGTCCAGGCGTCGCGCGATGACGGCATCCCCAGATAGGCCGGATTGAGGTAGGCGGCCTTCGGCAAGCCGAAGGCGCTGATGTTCAGCAATAAGATGCCGAGGATGGCGATGCCGCGCACGCAGTCCAGCGTAGCGATGCGCGGCAGAGGATGACTGTTCATTTTTTATCGCTGTCTTCCGCTCATGAAAAAGGCGCCCGCAGGCGCCTGTTGTCGTTTTGCGAGTCGCCCCGCAACGCCATCACCCCTGGTGATGGCGCACCGCGCGCAGGAACTCCTGGCGGGTATTTTGGCTGGACTTGAACAGCCCCCCCAACGAGGTGGTGGTGGTGGCGCTGGTCGCGTCGCGAATGCCGCGCGCTTTGACACAATAATGGACTGCATCGATCGATACCGCCACGTTATTGGTGCCGAGCAGGGTCTGCAGCGCAACCAGGATCTGCTGGGTCAGGCGCTCTTGCACCTGCGGACGCTGGGAGAAGAACTGCACAATGCGGTTGATCTTCGACAGACCGATCACCGAGTCTTTCGGGATATAGGCCACGGTGGCCTTGCCGTCGATGGTGACGAAGTGGTGTTCACAGGTGCTGGTCAGCGTGATATCGCGCACCGTCACCATCTCATCCACCTTCATTTTGTTCTCAATGACGGTGATTTTCGGGAAGTTGGCGTAGTCCAGACCGGAGAAGATCTCGTCGACATACATTTTGGCGATGCGATGCGGCGTTTCCGCCAGGCTGTCGTCAGACAGATCGAGATTCAGCAGCTGCATGATTTCGGTCATGTGCTCTTTGATGCGACGCTTGCGCGTTTCGCGATCCAGCACTTCCCCGCGCAGCGGTGTCTCCAGACCACGCTCTTCCAGTGCCGCATGCACCAGCGCGGCTTCTTTACTTAATGATGTCATGTATTTGTTCTCCTGCGGACGGAACCCGCCGGCGGCCTGATAGGGCGTGCGGCCGGCGAATTGCTTGCTCTCGTGACGGCAGAGTTTTCGTGGTGGATAACGTGAACCCGGTCAAGATTTTGCCCCCACTGTAGATGAGAGCGCGGCGATTATCCAGTGATAGTGCTTCATCCAGAGGTGAAATCTTCGCATTTAGCACAATCAGGCCGGCTGCGGGTCTCCACGCTTTTTGTATGGATTTTAATCACCGAGTCGCCGTTTTTTGCGCCAACCGCCGCGCCGGGGTATTCACCGCCAGCCCTCCGGCCACCAACAGCGCTATCACCGCCACATACAGCGCCGGTTCCAACCGATGGGCCAAGGCGGTCGACAGCGCCGACAGCATCGGCCCAACCAGCTGGCCGATCGCATAACCGGTGGTCAGCAATCCGGCCATGTAGCGCGCATGGCGCGGCGCCAGTTCACGGCCGTGCTGCAGGGCAAG
Source organism: Serratia sp. CY37869 (assembly GCF_052168895.1). NCBI lineage: Bacteria > Pseudomonadati > Pseudomonadota > Gammaproteobacteria > Enterobacterales > Yersiniaceae > Serratia > Serratia sp. CY37869. The sequence continues at coordinate 689,125 of NZ_JBJNLU010000002.1, read as the reverse complement.
CTGCACCACGCAGAGGAAACCGCCGCCGGTCAGCAACGCCCCGAGCGCCAGGCCGGCCACGCCCGGCACCACTTCGGCGCTCAGTACGCCGAGCGCCTGTACCCACAGCGTGATCGCCAACCGGGTTTGGGTAGTCAGCCGATGGCGGGTCACAATGCCGATAACGATCCCCAGCACCGCCGCGCCGCCGAACACCGGCCAGACGAACTGTGCGAACAGGCTGTCGGGAAAACGCGCCGCCGCCATCTGCGACAAGAAGGTCGCCGGCAGGATATAGCCGAAGCCGGCCAGGCTGTAGCTCCACACCAGACGCTTGAGCGCCGGCGTCAGCAGCAGCGGCTCCGGGGCCACGTCCGGGCGATGCAGCTCGCCGCTGCGCGGCAGAAAGGCGCTAATCCCCCCGACCAGCACCAGCGCCAGCCCGCCATACACCAGCCAGGCCTGCGCCGCCGTCAGCCCCAGCGCGTTGATGCCCACCGCCAGCATGCCGCTGAGGAAGATGCCGGCGCCCGGCCCGGCGAACACCGCCGCGCTCAGCGCCGGCCGGCCGTAGTGCGCCAACCGCTCGTTGGTCCAGGCCGCCACCAGCACCATCGCCCAGCCGCTGGCCCAGCCGATGACGAAGCGCAGCGCGCCGTGGGTCCATTCATCCTGCGCCAACGCCGACAGCAGCGTCAGCGCCATCGCACCCCATACGCCCAGCCACAGGCGCCGCTCGACGTGGCGCGTGGCGCGCATCGCGTCGTAGGCGCCGCACAAATAGCCCAAATAGTTGATCGCCGCCACCAGCCCGGCGCCGGTCAGGCTGAACTGGTGGTCAGCGATCATCAGCGGCACCTGAGGGGTGAAAGCGAAGCGGCCAATGCCCATCGCCACGATCAGCGCGGCAAACCCGCTCAAGGCAATACGTAAAGCCATACCGGTATCCAAAAGGTTAAAAGAAAGTTGCCAGTATCATGCCGCAGTATTAAACTCACAAAAACTGAATAATAGTTATCAAGTTCATCACGAAACGAGAATATTATGGATCTGACTCAGCTTCGCATGTTCTGCTGCGTAGCGGAAACCGGCTCGGTCGCCCGCGCCGCCGAGCAGCTGCACCGCGTGCCGTCGAATCTGACCACCCGGCTGCGCCAGCTCGAGCAGGAGCTGGGCGCCGATCTGTTTATCCGCGAAAAACAGCGCCTGCGCCTGTCGCCGATGGGCCATAACTTTCTGTGCTACGCCAATCGCATCCTGGCGCTGAGCGACGAGGCGATGAGCATCACCCATGCCGGCGAACCGGCGGGCAACTTTGCTCTCGGCTCGATGGAGAGCACCGCCGCCACCCGCCTGCCCTCGCTGCTGGCGGCTTACCACCAGCGTTTCTCGCAGGTGTCTCTGTCGCTGACTACCGGCACCTCCGGCGAAATCGCCGATCGGGTGCGCGCCGGCACGCTGGCGGCAGCGCTGGTCGACGGCCCGGTGCCCTATGACGAGCTAAACGGCTGCATCGCCTATCCTGAACATATGGTGGTGATCTCCTGTCTCGATCACGCGCCGATCCACAGCGCCAAAGACGCCAACGGCGAAACGCTGTTCGCCTTTCGCGCCAGCTGTTCCTACCGCCTGCGGCTGGAGGCCTGGTTCAAGCGCGAAGGCGCGCGGCCGGGGCAGATCATGGAGATCCAGTCCTATCACGCCATGCTGGCCTGCGTCGCCAGCGGCGCCGGGCTGGCGATGATCCCGCATTCGGTGCTCAGCCTGCTGCCGGGCCATGAGCGGGTTCGGGTTCACACCCTGCCGCCGGACGTGGCCGACACCGCCACCTGGCTGCTGTGGCGCCGCGACGCGTTCGGGCCGAACGTGCGCGCGCTGAAAGAATTGATTATTGAACAGACGGAAACCGCCGCTGTTGATGAAAGCACCCCCAACGATTTATCAGACGTTGTCGATATCGCCTGATTTAAAAAGAAAACCACTGAGGAGACTATGATGGAGATGATCAAAACCCGCGCCGCCGTTGCCTGGGGCCCGAACCAGCCGCTGAAGATCGAAGAAGTCGAGCTGATGCCACCGCAAAAAGGCGAAGTGCTGGTGCGGATCGTCGCCACCGGCGTTTGTCACACCGACGCCTACACCCTGTCCGGCAAAGATCCGGAAGGCGTGTTCCCGGCGATCCTCGGCCACGAGGGCGGCGGCGTGGTGGAAGCGGTCGGTGAAGGCGTCACCAGCGTGGCGGTCGGCGATCACGTGATCCCGCTCTACACCCCGGAGTGCGGCGAGTGCAAATTCTGTAAATCCGGCAAGACCAACCTGTGCCAGGCGATCCGCTCCACTCAGGGCAAAGGCCTGATGCCGGACGGCACCACCCGCTTCTTCAAGGACGGCAAGCCGATCTTCCACTACATGGGCACCTCCACCTTCTCCGAATACACCGTGGTGCCGGAAATTTCACTGGCGAAAATCAACAAGGAAGCGCCGCTGGAGGAAGTGTGCCTGCTGGGCTGCGGCGTCACTACCGGCATGGGCGCGGTGATGAACACCGCCAAAGTGCAACCGGGCGACACCGTGGCGATCTTCGGCCTGGGCGGCATCGGCCTGTCGGCGATCATCGGCGCGCAGATGGCCGGCGCGGGCCGCATCATCGGCATCGACATCAACACCAGCAAGTTCGATCTGGCGCGCAAGCTGGGCGCTACCGATCTGATCAACCCGAAAGACTATGACAAACCGATTCAGGAGGTGATCGTCGAGCTGACCGACGGCGGCGTCGACTTCTCCTTCGAGTGCATCGGCAACGTCAACGTGATGCGTTCCGCGCTGGAATGCTGCCACAAGGGCTGGGGGGAATCGGTGATCATCGGCGTCGCAGGCGCCGGCGAAGAGATCTCGACCCGTCCGTTCCAACTGGTCACCGGCCGCGTCTGGCGCGGTTCGGCGTTCGGCGGCGTCAAGGGCCGTTCGCAGCTGCCGGGCATCGTCGAGCGCTATCTGGACGGCGAATTCGCGCTGAACGACTTTATCACCCACACCATGGGGCTGGAGCAGATCAACGAAGCGTTCGATTTGATGCACGAAGGCAAATCGATCCGTTCCGTCATCCACTTCGACCAATAAGCCAGGAGGCAGAGATGACGTTGTCATTGGAACTTCTCGAAGAGCACCGCATGTTCGGCGGCTGGCAGCAGCGCTATCGCCACGCGGCGCAGAGCCTGAATTGCAACATGACATTCAGCATCTACCTGCCGCCGCCGCGCGATGACAACCCGCCGCCGGTGCTGTACTGGCTGTCGGGGTTGACCTGCAACGACGAGAACTTCACGTTGAAAGCCGGCGCGCAGCGCATCGCCGCCGAGCTGGGCCTGGTGCTGGTGATGCCGGACACCAGCCCACGCGGCGACGAGGTGCCGAACGACGAAGGCTACGATCTGGGCCAGGGCGCCGGGTTCTACCTGAACGCCACCCAGGCGCCGTGGGATCGCCATTTCCGCATGTACGACTACATCAGCGCCGAACTGCCGGCGCTGATCGAACAGCACTTCAGCGTCAGCGATCGTCAGTCGATCTTCGGCCACTCGATGGGCGGCCACGGCGCGCTGATGATGGCGTTTCGCAATCCGCAGCGCTTCCGCTCGGTATCGGCGTTCGCACCGATCGTTAACCCGTGCCAGGTGCCGTGGGGCCGCAAGGCGTTCACCGCCTATCTGGGCAGCGACGAAAGCCAGTGGCTGCAGTACGACAGCTGCCATCTGCTGGCCAGCGGCGCGGAGAAAATGCCGGTGCTGATCGATCAGGGCGACGACGACCAGTTCCTGGCCGACCAGCTGCAGCCGGCACGGTTGGCGGAGCTGGCGCGCCAGCGCGACTGGCCGCTGACGCTGCGCATTCAGCCGGGGTACGATCACAGCTACTTCACCATCGCCACCTTCGTGGAAGATCACCTGCGTTTCCACGCCGAGCACCTGTTCCGCTGATAAAAAAATCCGGGCGGTTTAACCGCCCGGATTTCTTCAAAAGCCATCAATCATCTTCGTGCTAACAATACAGCTTATTGAACGGATAATGGCACTGAGACGTCATTTGAGCCCGTTCAAATATGCGCCATACGTTAAAGCATCACCCCTTCAGTTTCGGATCGAGCGCGTCGCGCAATCCGTCGCCCAACAGGTTGAAGGCCAGCACGGTGATGAATATCGCCAGGCTGGGGAAGATCGCCACGTGCGGCGCGATCACCATATCGGCGCGCGCTTCGTTGAGCATCGCCCCCCACTCCGGCGTCGGCGGCTGGGCGCCCAGCCCCAAAAACGACAGGCTGGCGGCGGTGATGATCGAGGTACCGATGCGCAGGGTGAAATAGACCACGATCGAAGACAGGGTGCCCGGCAGGATGTGCCGCAGGATGATGGTCCAGTCCGAGGCGCCGATGCTGCGCGCCGACTCGATATAGGTCAGGTGCTTCAGCACCAGCGTATTGCCGCGCACCAGGCGGGCGAAGGCCGGAATGCTGAAGATCGCCACCGCGACGATCACGTTGGCCATGCCGCTGCCCATGATCGCCACCACGCCGATCGCCAGCAAAATGCCGGGAAACGCGAACAGCACGTCGCAGACGCGCATGGTGAGGCGATCCCACCAGCCCTCATAGTAGCCGGCCAGCAGCCCCAGCAGGGTGCCGATCGCCCCACCCGCCAGCACCGAGAACACCCCGGCCGCCAGCGAAATGCGCGTGCCCATCAGGATGCGGCTAAAGATATCGCGCCCGAGGGAATCTACGCCCAGCCAGTGCACCAGCGAAGGCCCCTCATTCAGCCGGTCGTAATCGAAGTAATTTTCCGCATCGAACGGCGCCAGATAAGGCGCCAGCAGCGCCGCCGCAATCAGCAGCAGCACCAACAGGCCGGCGACCAGCGCCGCCCGCTGGCGGCGAAAACGCCGCCAAAATTCGCCCCACGGCGTGCGTACCGCGTTGGGGTCGATAAGCGGCATCGCCTTCAATGCGGCGCTGCGCCGCCAATGCTTAATCATGCCGCGTCCTCATTGGTAACGAATCGCCGGGTTGATCGCCGCGTACAGCATATCCACCAGCAGGTTGATCAGGATGAACTCCAGCGAGAACAGCAGCACCTCGGCCTGGATCACCGGGTAATCGCGCATCTCCACCGAGTCCACCAGCAAGCGCCCCAGCCCCGGCCAGTTGAACACCTTCTCCACCACGATCGAACCGCCGAGCAGGAAACCGAACTGCAGCCCCATCATGGTCACCACCGGGATCATCGCGTTGCGCAGGCCGTGTTTCATCACCACCACGCTTTCCCGCACGCCCTTGGCGCGCGCGGTGCGCATGTAGTCCTCCTGCAACACCTCGACGAACGAAGCGCGGGTGAAACGCGCCATCACCGCCGCCACCGCCGCCCCCAGAGTGATAGAAGGCAGAATGTAGTGCCGCCAGCTGTCGGCGCCCACCGTCGGCAGCCACCCCAGCTCGACCGAAAACACCTGCATCAGCAGCATGCCGAGCGCAAAGGCCGGGAACGAGATCCCCGACACCGCCAGCGTCATGCCGAGGCGATCCGGCCAACGGTTACGCCACACCGCCGACACCACGCCGATCGCCAGACCGAACGCCACCGCCCACAGCATGCTGGCCACGGTCAGCCAGAAGGTCGGCATAAAGCGCGAGGCGATCTCTTCGCTCACCGGGCGCTTGGACACCATCGAGATGCCGAAGTCGCCCCGCAGCGCGTTGACGAAAAAGTGCGCGAACTGCTGCGGCAGCGGCTTATCCAGCCCCAAATCCTTGCGCACCAGCTGCACCACCGCCTCGTCGGCCTCCGGCCCCGCCGCCAGCCGCGCCGGATCGCCCGGCAGCAGGTGGACGAACAGGAACACCAGCACCGCCACGATCAGCAGCGTCGGGATCAGGCCCAGCAGTCGTTTCAGAAAATAATTGAGCATCTCATTCCTTCCCCCGCCCGCCGCCGTCGGGCCGCAGGCGGGGATGGGCGCCTTATTTCAGATCGGCGTTATCAAAGTTGAACGAGGTATCCGGCATCACGTAGAAACCGCTCAGCTGTTTGCTGTTGGCCGACAACAAACGTTCGGTCGCCAGGAAGATCCAGGGCGCGTCGGCCCAGATGCGATCCTGCGCGTCCTGATACAATTTCTGCTTCTCGGCGCGATCGGTGGTCGCCAGCGCGTCGGTCAGATCCTTGTCCACCTGCGGGTTGCTGTAGAATGCGGTGTTGAACTGCTTCGGCGGCGCCGCCTGGGTGGAGAACAGCGGCGACAGCGCCCAGTCCGCTTCCCCGGTCGAGGCCGACCAGCCGGTGTAGAACAGCCGCACGCCGGTGTCTTTCACCCCGACGCTCTCCACCTGCGCCGCGCGCTGCCCGGCATCCATCGCCGTTACCGTCACTTTCACCCCCACCTGCGCCAGCTGCTGTTGGGTGAACTGCAGCACTTTCTGCGCGGTGCTGTGGTTGTGGGACGACCACAGCGTGGTGGTGAAGCCGTTCGGGTAGCCGGCCTCTTTCAACAGCTCGCGCGCCTTGGCCGGATCGTACGGCCACGGCTTGTAGCGGGCGGCGAAATCGATGGCCGGCGGCACCGGCCCTTCCGCCGGCACCGCATAACCGGCGAACGCCACCTTGATCAGCGCGTCCTTGTTAATCGCGTAGTTCAGCGCCTGGCGCACCTTCGGGTTGTCGAACGGCTTTTGAGTGACGTTCATGCTGATGTAACGCTGCAGGATCGACGGCGCAGCCACCACGTTCAGCTTGGCGTTGCCCTCCAGCACCTTGGCCTGCTCGTAAGGGATCGGGAAGGCGAAGGTCGCCTCGCCGGTCTGCAGCATCGCCGCGCGGGTGTTGTTATCCACCACCGGGCGCCAGGTGATGCTGTCGAGCTTCGGCAGCCCCGGCTGCCAGTAGCCGTCGAACTTCTTCACCTTGACGAAATCGGTCTGGTTCCAGGTCACGAACTGATATGGCCCGGTGCCGACCGGATGGAAACCGATCTCCTTGCCGTATTGCTTCAGCGCCGCCGGGGAGATGATCGCCGCCGCCGGGTGCGCCAGATTGTTGACGAACGCCGAGAACGGCGCCTTCAGCACGATCTTCACCGTATTGGCGTCCACCGCCTCGGTTTTGTCGATCATCTTGAACAGGTTGTAGCGCTTGAGGTGGCTGTCCGGGTTGCTGGCACGATCGAGGTTGATCTTCACCGCTTCAGCGTTGAACGCGGTGCCGTCGTGGAATTTGATGCCCTGGCGCAGTTTGACGGTATAGGTCAAGCCGTCTTTGCTGACCTCATAGCTGTCCGCCAGCACGTTCACCAGCTTCATGTCCTTGTCGAAGCCGAACAGCCCCTGATAGAAAGACTTGGCCACCGCCTGCGACAGCGTGTCGTTGGCGTCGTAAGGGTCGAGAGTGGTGAAATTGGACGCCACGGCGATCACCGCGTCCTTCGCCGCCCAAACCGGGCCGGTTCCCGCCGCCAGCAGTATGGCGGCCAACAGCGCATTGCGTTTGAATGTGTGCTTCATGTCGCTTGTCTCTCCTGAGGTCTTTAAAAAGCACCGGCGATCGGGTGGCGGGCGACAAAGTGCCCGGCGCCAACCTGCACCAACGGTGCGGTAACGGGTTCATCGCCCAGTGCGCGCACCGGGCTCGGGATCTCATCGGCCGGCAGCGGCTGCCGTTTGTGGGCATGAGCGGGATCGGCCACCGGCACCGCCGCCATCAGTTTGCGGGTATAGGGGTGCTGCGGATTGTCGAATACCGCCTGCCGCGGGCCGATCTCGACAATTTGCCCGAGGTACATCACCGCCACCCGGTGGCTGATGCGCTCCACCACCGCCATATCGTGTGAAATGAACAGAAAAGCAATGCCGAACTCGCGCTGCAGATCGAGCAGCAGATTGACGATCTGCGCCTGAATCGACACGTCCAGCGCCGAGACCGCCTCGTCGGCGATCACCACTTTCGGGTTCAGCGCCAGCGCGCGCGCGATGCAGATGCGCTGGCGCTGGCCGCCGGAAAATTCGTGCGGGTAGCGGCGCGCATGCTCCGGCTGCAGACCGACGCGTTCCAGCAGCCAGGCCACCCGCCTTTCCGCCTCACGGCCGCGCATCACGTTGTGCACCAGCAGCGGCTCCATGATGGAGAAACCGACCGTCAGGCGCGGATCGAGCGAGGCGTAAGGATCTTGAAAAATGAACTGAATATCGCGCCGCAGGTGCTGCAGCGCCGGCCCCTTCAACCGATCGATTCGCCGCCCGGCGAAGGTGATGGTGCCGCTCTGGCTGTCCACCAGCTTCAGCAAAGAACGCCCGGTGGTGGACTTGCCGCAGCCGGACTCGCCCACCAGCCCCAGCGTCTCGCCGGGGTAAAGATCGAAGCTGACGTTTTCCACCGCGTGCACCCGGCGAGTGACCCGATTAAACAATCCGCCGCGCAGATCAAAACGCGTGACCAGATGCTCTACCCGCAGGATCGGCGCAGCGTCTGGCGGTACGGTATCCTGCGGCGCTTCATCGCCCCCGCCGTCCGGCAGCGGAAACTTCGCCGGCAGCGGCCGATCGGCCATCGCCCCCAGCTTCGGCACTGCCGCCAGCAGCGCCCGGGTATAGGCCTGTTGCGGCGCGGCGAACAGCTCGCGCACCCGATTTTGTTCCACCTGTTCACCACGGCGCATCACCAACACCCGATCGGCGATCTCCGCCACCACGCCCATGTCGTGAGTGATGAAGATCACCCCCATCTGCATCTCCTGTTGCAGCACGCGGATCAGCTGCAGGATCTGCGCCTGAATGGTGACGTCGAGGGCGGTGGTGGGTTCATCGGCGATCAGCAACGCCGGCTTGCAGGAGAGCGCCATGGCGATCATCACCCGCTGACGCATGCCGCCGGAAAGCTGATGCGGGTAGCGCCCCAGCACCTCTTTAGCCTCCGGAATGCGCACCAGATCGAGCATGCGCAGCGCCTCCTGGCGCGCGCTGCGGTGGTCCATGCCCTGATGCAAACGCAGCGATTCGGCGATCTGCTCGCCGACCGAAAATACCGGATTGAGCGAGGTCATCGGCTCCTGGAAGATCATCGCCATGTCGGCGCCGCGCACCGTGCGCAGCGTGTGCTGCGAGGCGCACGCCAAATCGAGCAGCGCGCCGTCGCGCCGGCGCAGCGTCATGGCGCCGCTGACGATACGCCCGCCGCCCTGCTCCACCAGCCGCATCAGCCCCAGCGAAGTGACCGATTTGCCGGAGCCGGACTCGCCGACGATCGCCAGCGTCTCGCCGCGATCGAGATCGAACGACAGGTTGCGCACCGCGTCTACGGTGCCGTCCGCTTGAGGAAAGCTGATGCTCAGATCGCGCACCGTCAGCACCCGCTGCGGCGGCAATGACGGCCCGCCGCCAGCGGCGGGTCGAAGTGAAACGTCGGTCATGCACCCTCCCGGTGAACGCTTAGCGGTAAATCCCGACGGACGGCGCATCGCCGACATAGCCAAAACCGCGGTACATCCCCTCGCTGTTGAACGGCAGCGCGATATTGCCGTGGCGATCGACGGCGATCATGCCGCCGCTGCCGCCCAGCGCCGGCAGCTTCTCCATCACCACCCGATCGCTGGCCTCTTGCAGGCTGAGCCCGCCGTATTCGATCAAGGCGGAGACGTCATAGGCCGCCACGCCGCGCATGAAGATTTCGCCGGTGCCGGTGCTGGAGACCGCCACGGTGGCGTTGTTGGCATAGCAACCGGCGCCGATGATCGGCGTGTCGCCTACCCGCCCGGCCTGCTTGTTGGTCATGCCGCCGGTGGAAGTGGCGGCGGCGAGGTTGCCCAGCGCATCCAGCGCCACCGCACCGACGGTGCCGAATTTGCGATCGGGATCGAGCGGCTCGCCGGCCTGCACCGCGCCGTCGTGATCGAGCAATACCCGCCCCTGCTCCGCCTGGGCGCGGTGCAACTGATCAAAACGTTCTTGGGTAAAGAAGAAGTCGGGAGTAACCATTTCCAGGCCGTGGGCGGCGGCAAACTTCTCGGCGCCTTCGGCGGCAAACAGCACGTGTTCGCTGTTTTCCAGCACCGCGCGCGCCGCCAGCACCGGGTTGCGGACACGGCTGACGCCGGCGACAGCGCCGGCGTCGCAGGTGCGGCCGTCCATCACACAGGCGTCCAGTTCGTGGGTGCCCTGATGGGTAAACACCGAGCCTTTGCCGGCGTTGAACAACGGGCACTCTTCGAGCAGCCGCACCGCTTCGGTCACCGCGTCCAGCGCGCTGCCACCCTGTGCCAATATCGCCTGACCGGCGGCCACGATCTCGGACAGCGCCTGAATGTACTGCCGTTCCTTTTCCGCACTCAGCGCCGCCCGGGTAATTGCGCCCGCGCCGCCATGAATGGCAATCACTGGTTTGCTCATTTGCCTGACACCCTGTGTTAATCCCGCCGTAGCACAGCGAATAAGCTGAGCGCGGTATCATTATTATTCAGTCTTTTTTCGATGCTATTTAGCCCGACTGTGGAAGTACAGCATAACGTCCACGCCCCACTTTTAGCGTAGTCCGCTTAGACCGTTTCGCACCTTGAAATATCTTATTGGAATAAAAACAGCAGGTTATAAAAAGCAGCAAACCGCTGAGAGTGCGGCTGGGATTATTGGTAATTTCGCGAGAGGAAATAGCGGTATGGGGTCATGAAATAAACGTTCACGCTGAATAATCATTATTTCGACGCCCGGCCTGCCGTTTTTTTCCCGGCCGGGCGAAGATACTCCGCGATTAAAAACCGGAACCGGGTTGCTGTAAAAAGGCCTCTTCTTCCGGCGTGCTGATGCGCCCCAATATCGCATTGCGATGCGGGTAACGGCCGAAACGATCGATGATCGCCTTATGACGCAGTTCGAATTCCAGCTGATCGCCGTTATTGAGCTCGGTATACAACACCAGCGCCTGTTGGTGAATCAGCGGCGATTCCGAATGCATGAACGGCAGATAAAGGAAGCCGCGCTGCTCGCGGCTCAGCCGTTCGCACTCGCCGCTGCGGATCGCCTCCTGCGCCATAATCAACGCCATGCCGTCGCAGGCGAACGACTGCGGCGTGCCGCGGAACAGGTTGCGGCTGAACTGATCCAGCACGATCACCTCCGCCAACCGCCCTTCGATGGTGTCGCGCCAGTGCGCCAGCTCCCCCGCCGCCGCCGCCCGCCAGATTTCGCCGAAACGGCTGTGCAGCAGACGATCGAAATCATCGTCCTTTTTGAACCACATCACCGGTTCGATCTCGTCGAACCAGAACTCGATAACCTGTTTATGCATCATGATTCTCCTCTGTTTTACGCAGTTTATACCCGATCGCCCCAGCGCCGCAGTGCGAAAGATGGCGGGCATAACCCGTTCTCCCCCCCGGCGTTCTCTGCCATAATACCCGCACTTTGTCGCTATCAATGCGCACCCTGATTACGGAGTTCCCCTTATGGATCATTGCCATACTTCCGATCTCATCTCCCTGGAGCAAGCGCTGGAAAAAATGCTCGGGCAGATCGCCCCGCTGCAACAGACCGAATCCGTCGCGCTGACCGCCGCCGCCGGCCGCATCACCGCCGCGCCGGTGGTCTCGCCCCTCGACGTGCCGCCGTTCACCAACTCGGCGATGGACGGCTATGCGGTGCGCCTCGCCGATCTGGCGGCCAATGCGCCGCTGCCGGTCGCCGGGAAAGCCTTCGCCGGCGCGCCGTTCGACGGTGAATGGCCGGCCAACAGCTGCGTGCGCATCATGACCGGCGCGCCGATCCCGGCCGGGGCGGACGCGGTGATCATGCAAGAGCAGGCCGAAGTGAGCGACCAGGGCGTGCGTTTTACCGCCCCGGTAGAAGCCGGCCAGAATATCCGTTTGGCGGGTGAAGACATTCGCCAAGGCGCCAGCGTGTTGCCGGCCGGCGTGAAGCTGGGCGCCGCGCAGCTGCCGCTGCTGGCCTCGCTCGGGGTCGCCGAAGTGCAGGTGATGCGTAAGCTGAAGGTGGCGGTGTTCTCCACCGGCGACGAACTGCAGCCGGTCGGCCAGCCGCTGCAGGCGGGCCAAATCTATGACACCAACCGCTTCGCGGTGCGCCTGATGCTGGAGCAGCTGGGCTGCGACGTGCTCGATCTCGGCATTATCCGCGACGATCGCGATGCGCTGCGCGCCGCCTTCGAACAAGCGGACAGCCAGGCCGACGTAGTGATCAGCAGCGGCGGCGTCTCGGTCGGCGAAGCCGACTACACCAAACAGATGCTCGACGAGCTGGGCCAGGTCAGCTTCTGGAAGCTGGCGATCAAACCCGGCAAACCGTTCGCCTTCGGCAAACTGGGCCACGCCTGGTTCTGCGGCCTGCCGGGCAACCCGGTTTCCGCCGCCCTGACCTTCTACCAACTGGTGCAACCGCTGCTGGCGAAGCTGGCCGGCCACAGCGACTGGCGCCTGCCGCCGCGCTTGCGCGCGCGGGCGCTGACGCCGCTGAAGAAATCGCCGGGCCGCCTCGATTTTCAGCGCGGCGTGTTCAGCAGCAACGCCGCGGGCGAACTGGAGGTGAGCACCACCGGCCACCAGGGCTCGCACGTCTTCAGCTCCTACAGCCAGGGCAACTGTTTCATCGTGCTGGAGCGCGAACGCGGTTCGGTGGCGGCGGGTGAAACGGTGGAGATTGAGCCTTTCAACGCCCTGCTGAGGAGCTGAACATGTTGCCGGAATTGACCGATGCCGAAGCGCTGCGCTACAACCGCCAGATCGTGCTGCGCGGCTTTGACTTCGACGGCCAGGAGAAGCTGAAGGCCGCCCGCGTGCTGATCGCCGGGCTGGGCGGGCTGGGCTGCGCCGCCGCGCCTTATCTGGCGGCAGCCGGGGTCGGCCATCTGGTGCTGGTGGATTTCGACACCGTCTCGCTCTCCAATCTGCAGCGCCAGATCCTGCACCGCGACGATCGCATCGGCCAGAGCAAAGTCGCCTCCGCCAGGCAGGAACTGAGCGCCATCAATCCGCATATCCGCATCGACGCCATCGACGGTCGTCTGGAAGACGATGCGGTTACAGCAGAGATCGCCGCCTGCGATCTGGTGCTGGACTGCACCGATAATGTGGCGGCGCGCGACGCGCTGAACCGCCTGTGCCACGCGCAGCAGAGGCCGCTGGTTTCCGGCGCGGCGATCCGCATGGAGGGCCAGCTCAGCGTGTTCACCTATCAGCCGGGCGAGCCCTGCTACCGCTGCCTGAGCCGGTTGTTCGGCGACAGCGCCCTCACCTGCGTCGAAGCGGGCGTGATGGCGCCGCTGGTCGGCACTATCGGCACCCTGCAGGCGATGGAAGCCATCAAGCTGCTGGCCGAGTATGGTCAACCGCTGCGCGGCAAGCTGTTGATGTTCGATGCGATGAGCATGCAGTTCCGCGAGATGAAACTGCCGAAGGATCCGCACTGCGAGGTGTGCGGCGGAGAATGACGGATAAAAAAAGGGCGGGGTAATTCCCGCCCTGATGCGTTGCCGCGAGGGTTATACGATGCCCTGGCTGCGCAGATAGTCTTCGTAGTTGCCGGTAAAGTCGATCACCTTGTTCGGGGTGATTTCCAGAATACGCGTCGCCAGCGAGCTGACGAACTCACGGTCGTGGGAGACGAAGATCAGCGTGCCTTCGTACATCTCCAGCGCCATGTTCAGCGATTCGATGGATTCCATATCCAGGTGGTTGGTCGGTTCGTCCATCACCAGAATATTTGGGCGCTGCATCATCAGCTTGCCGAACAGCATGCGACCCTTCTCACCACCGGACAGCACCTTCACTTTCTTCTTGATGTCGTCCTGGCTGAACAGCAGACGGCCCAGCACGCTGCGCACCGCCTGCTCGTCGTCTTTTTCCTGCTTCCACTGGCTCATCCAGTCGAACACGGTCAGGGTGTCGTCGAACTCGTATTCGTGATCCTGCGCGTAGTAACCGATACGGGCGTTTTCCGACCATTTCACGGTGCCGCTGTCCGGCTGTGCGTCGCCCACCAGCGTTTTCAGCAGGGTGGTTTTACCGATGCCGTTGGCGCCCAGCACCGCGACCTTCTCGCCCACTTCCACCATCAGGTTCAGCTTGCTGAACAACGGGCCTTCATCGAAGCCCTTGGTGAGCGCTTCCACTTCCAGCGCGTTACGGAACAGCTTCTTGTCCTGCTCGAAGCGGATGAACGGGTTCTGGCGGCTGGAGGCTTTCACCTCTTCCAGCTGGATCTTGTCGATCTGGCGAGCGCGCGAGGTGGCCTGCTTGGATTTGGAGGCGTTGGCGCTGAAGCGGCTGACGAACGATTGCAGCTCATTGATCTGCGCCTTCTTCTTGGCGTTGTCCGCCAGCAGACGCTCGCGCGCCTGGGTGGCGGCGGTCATGTATTCGTCGTAGTTGCCCGGGTAAACGCGCAGTTCGCCGTAGTCCAGATCCGCCATGTGGGTGCAGACCATGTTCAGGAAGTGACGGTCGTGCGAGATGATGATCATGGTGCTGTTGCGCTCGTTGAGCACGTTTTCCAGCCAGCGAATGGTGTCGATGTCCAGGTTGTTGGTCGGTTCGTCGAGCAGCAGGATTTCCGGATCGGAGAACAGCGCCTGCGCCAGCAACACGCGCAGCTTCCAGCCCGGCGCGATTTCGCTCATCGGGCCATAGTGCTGCTCAACCGGAATACCCACGCCGAGCAACAGTTCGCCGGCGCGCGCTTCGGCGCTGTAGCCGTCCATTTCGCCGTAGGCCACTTCCAGATCGGCCACTTTATAGCCGTCTTCTTCGCTCATCTCCGCCAATGCGTAGATGCGGTCGCGCTCTTCCTTCACCGCCCACAGTTCGGTGTGGCCCATGATCACGGTATCCAGCACGCTGTACTGCTCAAAGGCGAACTGATCCTGACGCAGTTTACCCAGGCGCTCGTTCGGATCGAGGAACACGTTGCCGCCGCTCGGCGCCAGATCGCCGCCGAGGATTTTCATAAAGGTGGACTTGCCGCAGCCGTTGGCGCCGATCAGGCCGTAACGGTTGCCGCCGCCGAATTTGACAGAGATGTTTTCAAACAACGGCTTACTGCCGAACTGCATGGTGATGTTGTTAGTGCTTAACACAGCGCTCGCTCTTTATACATAGGGAATGTGATTTGGCGCGCATTATGCCACAACGGGGTACAGAGATCGCGGGAAGTTTCGGTGACATTTTGAGCGCCTGCGGCATCCGATCCTTTTCGCAGGCGGCATAGCTGAATTAACGCGGCGGGAACTTCGCGGCAATCATCGCCGCCGTCGGCTGTACGCCGCCCAGGCTCCATTGTTCGGGCGCATGTTCATCGATTCGGACCCAAACCGACTGCCTGAACGCCGGATCGCCTCGCCCTTCTATCTCTACCAGCAGTTCGGTAATGCAGGACAGCAACTCGCTTTTTTGCCGTTCATCCAGCATGCCTTTCACCGTTTGCACATTAACAAATGGCATTATACTCTCCTTGAATATAGATAAGTCTAAAAACAAGACTTAGATTAGCGAAGGAAAATGCCCATGTCAAAATCTCCCGATCTCCCTACCGTTTCTCTTGCCCTGTGCGGGCTGGCGCAGGCCGCGGATCTGCTTGGCGATCGCTGGACGTTACTGATCCTGCGCGAGTCATTCTACGGCGTCCGCCGTTTTGAAGAGCTGCGCGAGAATATCGGCGCTTCACGCCAGGCGTTGAGCAACCGTCTGAATGCCATGGTAGAACAAGAACTGTTGGCCAAACGCGCTTACCGGGAGCCGGGCGAGCGCGAACGACATGAATATGTCTTGACGGACAAGGGGCGCAGCCTGGGGCCTATCCTGGTTGCGCTGATGGCATGGGGCCACCGGCATATTCTGCATGACAGCCCCCACGTTCAACTGGTGGATAAACGCAGCGGGCTGCCGGTGCAGCTGGCATTTATCGATGCGCAGGCGCACGTAGTGCCTGAAGACGCGCTGCAAATGTCGGCCGTTGAGCTCCCCCCGGCCTGACTTACCCATTCTGGTCTACGCTTGATACCAGACTGATTTAGGACAAGGATGCTGAACCATGCCACACCTCTATAACACCGCGCTGCTGATCGGCGCCGCGCTGAGCGCCATCGCCGCCCTGCTGCATATTTGGGTGATCGCCGCCGGGCCGCGCGGCTATCGGCTATGCGGCGCCGGCGATCGCTTCATTAAGGCGGCGGAAGCGGGTAAAAAGTTCCCGGCCGTCGTCACCGCCGGCATCGCGCTGGTGCTGTTTATTTGGGCGCTGTACGCGCTGTCCGGCGCGGGCCTGATCGCGCCGCTGCCGCTGCTGCGGCCCGCGCTGTTTATTATCACCTTTATCTACCTGCTGCGCGGTGTCGCCGGCCCTTTCGCCCTGCGCGATACCGGCCGCAGCCAACGCTTCATCGTCGTCAGCTCGCTGATTTGCCTCGGCTTCGGGCTGGTGCATCTGCTGGGGATGACGCAGCGCTGGAGTGCGTTGGCGTAACGCCCTGTTGCTGCAAGACGGCGATAAACGCCTGCGCGGCGGCGCTGCGGTAAGCGCCTTGGCGCTGCAGCAATACCGCCTGACGGGCCGGCATGGCGTTGGCCAGCGCCACCTTTTTCAACTGCCGGTTCTCGCGCGCAATCGCGGCCGGCAACAGCGTGGCGAGCTGCCCGCGCCGCACGATCTCGACGATGGCGCCCAGCGCATTGGCCTCTACCGCCACCTGCGGCCGAAACCCCAACTGCGTGCAGTAGCGATCGATAAACTGACGCGTGGCGAAGTCGCCGCTCAGCAAGGCCAGCGGCAGATGTCGCCACTCCGCCAGCGTCAGCGGCCGACGCCGCGCCGCCAGGGGATGATCGGCGCCGACCATCAGCTCCAGCGTCTCGCTGAACAACACCGAGGCTTCCACCTCCACCGACTGCGCCATCTCAAAGGCAATCCCCAGATCCAGCCGATCCTGCGCCAGCAGCGCCTCGATTCGTTCTTGCGCCATCTCCTCAATGCTCAGCGTAATCCCCGGGTAGCGGCGATAGAACGCATCGATCGTCGGCCCCACCAGATAGGCGGTGAACGTCGGGGTCATCGCCAGCCGCAAATGGCCGCGCGCCAGCGTCGCCACGTCATGGATCGCCCGCGCGCCGGCGTCCAGATCCTGCAGCGCCAGGCGAGCATAGCGCATCCAGGCCTCACCGGCGTCGGTCAGCTGCACCCTTCTGCCGCTGCGATCGAACAGCGGCGCTCCCAGCGCATCCTCCAACTGTTTGATCTGTTGGGAGAGCGTCGGTTGCGAGACGTGCAGCGCTTCGGCGGCGCGGGTGAAATTGCCCTGTTCGGCAACGGCCAGAAAATATCGGATATGTCGCAGCAGCATAGCGCCCCAGCTATTAGTAAAACCTATAGCCAGCATTATAAATGGGTCTTAGACCCTATAGCCAGAAGCGTTCATCATGCCGTCATCGCTTACCCCCCAGGGAGAAAGACAATGAAAGAGGTGATTGAAGGCTTCCTGAAGTTTCAGCGCGAAGCCTTTGTTGAACGCACGGCGCTGTTTCAGCGGCTGGCGACCCGCCAAAACCCGCGCACCCTGTTTATCTCGTGTTCCGACAGCCGCCTGGTGCCGGAGCTGGTCACCCAGCGCGAGCCGGGCGATCTGTTCGTTATCCGCAACGCCGGTAACATCGTGCCGTCTTTCGGCCCCGAACCCGGCGGGGTGACCGCCTCGGTCGAGTACGCCGTCGCCGCGCTGGGCGTGGAAGATATCGTGATCTGCGGCCATTCCGACTGCGGCGCGATGACCGCCATCGCCACCTGCCAGTGTCTGGATCACCTGCCGACGGTCGCCGGCTGGCTGCGTTACGCCGATTCCGCCAAGGCGGTCAATCAGGCTTATCCGCACGCCTGCGACGAAGCGCGGGTCGCGTCGATGGTGCGCGAGAACGTCATCGCCCAGCTCAACAACATCAAAACGCATCCTTCCGTCGCCCTGGCGCTGGATCAGGGCCGCTTGGCGTTGCACGGCTGGGTCTATGACATCGCCAGCGGCGCTATCGAGGCGCTGGACGGCGAAACCCGCCGCTTCGTGCCGCTCGCCACCCATCCCGAGGTGACCGCCACGCCGGCGATCGCCCGTTTTTAAGCCCACAAAAGGAGCCAACATGACACACTCTCTGCACAACGCCGCCCCGCGCGAAGCGCTCACCGACACCATCATGGCCGCCAAGATCCGCCATAACCTGACGTTCGAAGCGCTGGCCGAGGGCACCGGTCTCAGTCTGGCGTTCGTCACCGCCGCCCTGCTGGGGCAGCATGCGCTGCCGGAACCGGCGGCGCGCACGGTGGCGGCCAAGTTGGGGCTGGATGAAGAAGCGGTGCAGCTGCTGCAAACCATCCCGCTGCGCGGCAGCATTCCCGGCGGCGTGCCGACCGACCCGACCATTTATCGTTTCTATGAAATGCTGCAGGTCTACGGCTCCACGCTGAAAGCGCTGGTGCACGAGCAGTTTGGCGACGGCATTATCAGCGCCATCAACTTCAAGCTGGATATCAAGAAGGTGCCCGATCCGGAGGGCGGCGAACGCGCGGTGATCACCCTGGACGGCAAATACCTGCCGACCAAGCCTTTCTGATTGGCCTTGCGCCGGCGGCCCGCGTCGCCGGCAAATTGACAGCCAACCGGCCATTGGCTACATTAACTGCGCTGAAACGCCGCCCTGGCGTTTTTCACTGCCCGAGGCCTGTATGTTGGAGATTGTAACCACCCGATAGTCGCTTCCTTGCCGCATGGCGAGGGACTCTGACGTATCCGACGCGCGTTTGCGCGGGGATGCGCGTATCTGGGGTTATTACAGGATCTCCCAACATGAACATTTCCAAAGCGGAACAACGCGTGCTGCACGTGTTGGCCAAAGGCGGCTATATCGCCTTCACCCGCAACGACGCCGGTCGCGTCACCCACGTTGAATGCTACACCCGCGAAGGGCTCGGCCTGGCCGACTGCTCGCTGGCCGTTTTCACCAAGCTCAAAACCAAACGCCTGATCCTCTCTCGCCAGGGGCGCCCTTATCGCGTCACCTTCGCCGGGCTCAAGGCCGTGCGGGCGCAGCTGGATAACCGTTAATCATCGATACCGACCGGGCAGGCAGCCCGGTCGGCACAGCCTTATTTAATCAGGATATAACCATGAACATCACGTTACGCCACGAAACGCCGGCCGACGTCGGCGCCATCGCCACCCTGACCGCCGCCGCATTCTTGCATGCCGAACACAGCAGCCACACCGAGCAGTTTATCGTCAATGCGCTGCGCGCGGCGGGAGCTCTCACCCTGTCGCTGGTCGCCGAGCAAAATGGCACACCGATCGGGCACGCGTCCATCTCGCCGGTCGTAATCAGCAACGGCGCCGCCGGGTGGTACGGGCTGGCGCCGGTGTCGGTGCTGCCGGCCTGTCAGGGCCAGGGGATCGGCAGCCGGCTGATCCGCCAGTTGCTGGCCGAGCTGCAGGATCGTGGCGCCGCAGGCTGCGTAGTGCTGGGCGATCCGAACTATTACGGCCGTTTCGGCTTTCAGGCACAAAGCACGCTGACCCTGCCGGGCGTGCCGCAAAACTACTTCCGCGCCGTCGCCTTCCAGGGCGCGCTGCCGTGCGCGGAGGTCACCTTCCACAACGCGTTTAACGCCGAAGCCTAACCCTGTTGCCGGCGCCGTCATGGCGCCGGTTTTCAGTCCCGTTCGCCATAACGCAAGACGGTCATCCCTTCCTCTTCCGCCGGGGGAACAAAGTACTGCGCCAGGTGCTCAAACTCCGCCTCGCTCAGTGTAAACGGGTGCTCGCCGCGCGCATTTCTCAGCGTTATCCGGCTCAGGCACTGCGCATGGCTGACGTCGAGAAAGTGCAGGCAGTGCGCGACGCCGGCCTCCTCCGCCAAGGCTTTGGCCCAGCGCCGCCTGTCCGGCGTATTCATCGGGAAATCGAGCGCCACGGACCAACCGCCGCGCAGCAGCTGAACGAGGTGCCCGCCCAGCGCTCGTCGCAACCGGTCGGAACAGCGCGCGTAGTCTTGCAGGCTGGCCATCTCCTGTTCATACAGCGTCGCCAGCCACGCATCTTCGCTCAGCAACAGCGTTTGCGGTTGCTGGGCCAAACGCTGCGCCAGCGTCGATTTGCCTGCGCCGGCCTTGCCGCACATCAGGTGTAAAACTGCAGGGTAGGTTTTCATGACGTTCTCCGGTCGTTGCCGGAAGGGGATAAAAAAACCCGCCTGCCGGCGGGTTTTTATTGGCGACACACGCGCTATCCCACCCTCTGGAGAAGGGTGATAATAATTTGCACGAATGGGCGGTAGGATTTTTTCATAGCTAATGAATATGACAACCCGTGCAGCGTTGTCAATTCGCCGTCATCAATCCCTGTTCTCGCACAAACTCGGTGAATAAACTCACTTTCTGCTGCACATGCCGGCGCGTCGGGTAAACCGCGAAGACCTGATGCGCTTCGGCAATCTGTTCAGGGAACAGCCGCACCAGCCTACCGGCGGCGATTTCGGGATCCGCCACGAACGACGGCAGCGAACCGATGCCCAGTCCCGCCACCAGCATGTCCCGCAGCATCAGGCTGTTGTTGGCGATCAATCGGGGAGTGAACGTCACGCTCAGGCTCTCCTCGCCGGCGGTGAACTGCCACTGCCCCGGCCTTTCCGCCAGGGAATAGGCCAGACAGCTGTGACGCGGCAAGTCATTCGGCGTTTGCGGCACGCCGTGCTGCGCCAAATAGCCGGGTGCGGCGCAAATTCGCTGGTGCACTTCACCCAGTGCCCGGGCACTGAGGGAAGAATCCGGCAGCCGTCGGCGAATGCGCAAGGAAATGTCGAAACCGGCCGCCACCACGTCCAATACCCTGTCGTCCAGCGTCAGTTCCACCTGCAGCTGCGGGTAGCGTTGCATAAACGGCGGCAGCAGCGGCGACAGCACCGTCAGGCCGAACGAGAGCGGCGCATTGACCCGCAGCGTGCCGGAGACCTGCTGCGCACTGGCTGCAACCGTCTGCTCCAGCGCGTCGAACTCGCCAAGCAACCGGCAGGCTTCCTGGTAATAGAGCTGCCCGGCTTCGGTCAGGCTCATGCTGCGGGTGGTGCGCACCAGCAACAGCGTTCCCAACCGACTTTCCAACTGCTTAATCTGCTTGCTCAACGCCGCCGGCGTGATCGCCAGATCCTCCGCCGCCTTATAGAAACTGTTGCGCTCAACCACGCGGCGAAAGGCGCGCATCGTCAGTAGCACGTCCACATTATGTCCTATTGGTTAATTATAAATTCAATAAAACACAGATTATTAACCTCAACAACCTCAGTAGACTTTATTCAACCGCTTCCCTGAGTGGGAAGTGAATTTAATCTACTGATAATCATGGAGTTAATAATGAAAAAGACCCTGTTCGCCCTGATGCTCGGCCTGAGCGCCGCCGCCGCCCCCGTCGCCGCGTTGGCGCAATCCCCCGCCGCCGACAGCCGCCAGGCGGGTTATGTGCAGCCGCTGACGGCCGAGAACAGTCTGCTGCTGCTGGTCGATCTGCAGGACATGTTCGGCATGACCATTTCCTCTATCGACCAAACCAACCTGGTGAATAACGCCACCGGTATCGCCAAGGCCGCCAAGGTGTTCAACGTGCCGACCATTCTGGCCTCGGCCAACGCCAAAAGCTTCGCCGGGCCGGTATTCCAGCAGGTGACGCAGGCACGTCCGGATCTGCAGGTGTACGATCGCACCGCCATCAACGTCTGGCAGGATCGGCGCGTAGTGGATCTGATTAAACAATCCGGCCGCAAGAAAATCATCATCGGCGGATTGTGGACCGCCAGCTGCGTGATGCTGCCGGCGCTGTCCGCCCTGGGCGAGGGATATGAGGTTTATATTCTGTCGGACGTCACCGGCGACATTACGCCAGACAGCCAAAACAACGCCATGCAGCGCCTGATACAGGCGGGCGCAACGCCCATCAACTGGGTGGCGTTGATGCTGGAATGGCAGCAGGACTGGAGCCGCAAAGCCACGGCGGGAGGCGTATTGCAGATCGCCCGCGACCACGGCGCTGCCTGGGGGATGGGCGCCAGCTACGCCGGGGCGATGAAGGTGGGCAGCGAAGCGAAATAACGGACGAAGAAAGCCCGCCGGCGGCGGGCTTTTTCTCAGGTGCGGTGATAGCCACGGCTATCCTGCGGCGCCTGATCGCGTCTCTCCAACCCGTAGTCCCGCACCACCTCCGCCACCCGCAGCCGATACTGCGCCAACACCTCGCCACGGCCGCGCGCCTGCGCCGCGCGATGCTGCTCGAGATTGCGCCACTGCTGCACCGCCGCCTCGTCACGCCAGAAAGAGAGCGACAACAAGCGCGCAGGATCGGCCAGGCTTTGAAAGCGCTCGATGGAAATGAATCCGTCGATCTGCGCCAGCAGCGGCTTCAGCGCCGCCGCCAACTCCAGGTAGGTATCGCGCTGCCCATCGGCGGCCTGCAGTTCAAAAATCACGGCGATCATTATCTTCTCCTCTCAACGGTAAAATTACGGTACGCGCGCAGGGTAAGAATGGCGCCACTGCACCGGTTTCAACGCCCGCTCATCAATATCCAGCGAATACGGCCGCACAGCACCAAAGTGCGATGACCACAGGCTAGCAATGGACGCACAGCCATACTTCGTCTAACCTCGAAGTATGTATAACATCGAGATAGAAGATCGTTTAGCGGCGCTGAGCGCCGCCATCGCCGACCGCACCCGGGCGCGCATGCTGTGCCTGTTGATGGACGGGCGCGCCTACACCGCCACCGAGCTCAGCGCGGCGGTCGAGGTCGCTCCGTCTACCGCCAGCGCACATCTGGCGAAGCTGCTGGAGCAGCAGTTGATTGCCTGTGTCAAACAGGGGCGCTACCGCTATTTTCGGCTGGCCGGGCAACCGGTAGCCGAAGCGCTGGAAGGCCTGATGGCGCTGGCGGGCGTGCCGCGCCCGTCGCTGAAAAGCCGCACGCCCACCTCGCTGCAATATGCTCGCACCTGCTACGACCATATGGCGGGCGAGGTGGCGGTGAAGCTGCACGATCGGCTGCATGCGCTGAACTGGCTGACCGGCGAGGCAGACTACCGGTTAAGCGACATCGGTCAGGCCGCGCTGGCGCGGCTGGGCGTCGATTGCTCCCCCGCGCCCACCCGCCGCCGCTTCGCCTGCGGCTGCCTGGATTGGAGCGAACGCCGATCTCACCTCGGCGGCGCGCTGGGCGCCGCGCTGTTAGCCGCCTTTATCCAACGCGGCTGGATCCTTCGCCGGCTCGACAGCCGCGAGCTGCAGCTGACCCCCGCCGGTAAAAAAGCGCTGGCCGCACATTTTGACCTCACGGTGTAACCCGGCGACAGGGTAGTTTTACTGCAATACTCTAGGGGTACGCTTAAGCGACCCCGCCAACCCGAGGAGTTTCCATGCTCGATTCCACCCAATTCCCGATCGTCAAACGCTGGCCGGCTCAGCATCCAGAACGGCTGCAGCTCTACTCTCTGCCGACGCCGAACGGCGTCAAAGTCTCCATCATGCTGGAGGAGATCGGCCTGCCTTATGAAGCGCACCTGATCGACATCGGCAACAACGAAACCTGGACGCCGGAATTCCTGGCGCTGAACCCGAACGGCAAGATCCCGGCGATCATCGATCCCGACGGCCCCGGCGGCCGGCCGCTGCCGCTGTTCGAATCCGGCGCCATTCTGCTCTACCTGGCGGAAAAGAGCGGCCGTTTCCTGCCGCAGGACCCGGCGCAGCGTTACGAAACCATTCAATGGGTGTTCTTCCAGATGGCCGCCGTCGGCCCGATGTTCGGCCAGCTCGGTTTCTTCCATAAATTCGCCGGGCGCGAATATGAAGACAAGCGGCCGCTGGAGCGCTACAAAAACGAATCGAAACGCCTGCTCGGCGTGCTGGAAACGCGACTTGAAGGCCGCGACTGGATCATGGGCGCGGAGTACACCATCGCCGATATCTCGCTGCTGGGTTGGGTGCGCAACCTGATCGGCTTCTATGAGGCGCGCGAACTGGTGGAGTTCGACAGTTTCCCTCGCGTCGCGCAGTGGCTGGAGCGCGGTCTGGCGCGCCCGGCGGTGCAGCGCGGGCTCGCTATCCCGGCGCGCGCGGCCTGATCGTCAAACGGGATGGCCGCCGGGCCGTCCCGCCTTCCGCTGTCATAAAATTGTCATCCCTCTGCTCTACTCTCCTTTCGTAACAATTTGATGTTATTTACATTGTTGTATTACGACAAGGAGCTTACCCCATGCAACCTGCTGTATCCCTGATCGCCGGCGCCGTACTGTCCGCCCTGCTCTGTTCCTCCGCCATCGCGGCGGAAACCTCGGCCAATGCCGATGGCCTGACCGATCGCGCCGCGCGCGGCAACCTCGTCGAACCGGGCGGCGCCCGCCGTCTGACCGGCGATCAGACCGCCGCGCTGAAGGCATCGCTGTCGGACAAAACGGCGAAAAACGTGATCCTGCTGATCGGCGACGGCATGGGGGATTCCGAGATCACCGCCGCGCGCAACTACGCCGAAGGCGCAGGCGGTTACTTCAAGGGCATCGACGCCCTGCCGCTGACCGGACAATACACCCATTACTCGCTGGACAGGAAAACCCACAAGCCGGACTACGTGACCGACTCCGCCGCCTCCGCCACCGCCTGGGCCACCGGGGTGAAAACCTATAACGGCGCGCTCGGCGTGGACGTGAACGGCAAGGATCAACCGACGCTGCTGGAGATCGCCAAGGCGGCCGGCAAGGCCACCGGCAACGTCTCCACCGCCGAGTTGCAAGACGCCACGCCGGCGGCGCTGGTCTCGCACGTCATCTCACGCAAGTGCTATGGCCCGGAGGAAACCAGCGAGAAATGCGCCGCTAACGCGCTGGAAAATGGCGGCCGTGGCTCCATCACCGAACAACTGCTGAAAACCCGCGCCGACGTCACGCTGGGCGGCGGCGCGAAATCGTTCAACCAGCTGGCAAAAAGCGGCGAATGGCAAGGAAAATCGCTGAAGGACCAGGCGGCGGCGCAGGGTTATCAGTGGGTAAGCAACGCCGACGAACTGCAGGCCGTTACCCTCGCCAACCAGCAAAAACCGCTGCTGGGGCTGTTCGCCGACGGCAATATGCCGGTGCGTTGGCTGGGGCCGAAAGCCAGCTACCATGGCAACCTCGACAAACCGGCAGTGACCTGCGAAAACAACCCGGCGCGCACCGCCGCCACGCCAACGCTGGCGGCGATGACCGAAAAAGCGATCGCGCTGTTGAAAGACAACCCGAACGGCTTCTTCCTGCAGGTAGAGGGCGCGTCGATCGATAAACAGGATCACGCCGCCAACCCGTGCGGGCAGATTGGCGAAACCGTCGATCTGGACGAAGCGGTACAAAAAGCGCTGGCCTTCGCCCGCGCCGACGGCAACACGCTGGTGATCGTCACCGCCGACCACGCGCACGCCAGCCAGATCGTCTCCGCCGACGCCAAAGCGCCGGGCCTGACCCAAAAGCTGACCACCAAGGACGGCGCGCCGATGACCCTCAGCTACGGCAACTCTGAAGAGGAATCTCAGGGACACACCGGCACCCAGCTGCGCGTCGCGGCCTACGGCCCGCACGCCGCCAACGTAGTGGGCCTGACCGATCAGACCGATCTGTTCTTCACCATGCGCGATGCGATGGGTATCAAGTAACCGACCCCTGAACGATGGCCGCCCGCCACGGCGGCCATTTATTATTGGTTACCGCTAGGTATTTGCAATTTAACCGCAATTATTGTGTGATAACGAAATAACGTCTAATTACGCGGCAATTAACCCATGAAAATAACGCGGTTATACGGCCTTTCTTCCCTCTCTGTTTATTCCTGCGACAGCAACCGGCCGTTTTTTGCTTATATTCATTTTTTTTAGTTACAAAAGTAGTTTTTAACATTCTCGCAAACAATAATACCCCGCCAGTAACGTGAACCGATCAATTTGCATCCGGACGGCCTGCAATAGTTCACTTTTCGTTAAATACCCTATTAACAAAAAGGCATTATTGCTGCCTATCGGCTTTCGCCGGGCGGTCGGCTTCATTATTTCCAGGGTAACTCCCGCTAAATTCTTTCACCTGCAATGAGTAGAATTTACACACAAGAGATTTAATTCAATGAGAAAATTACTCGTCCTGATTTTCAGTCTCAGCCTGTTTGGCGTTACGCAACAGGCGGCGGCTGAAGAGAAGAATAAAACCGTCGACGTGGTTCTGATCGGCGGCGGCATCATGAGCGCCACCTTGGGTACCTATCTGCATGAGCTGGAGCCGACCTGGACCATCGACATGTACGAGCGCATGAACGGCGTAGCGGAAGAGAGTTCCAACGGCTGGAACAACGCCGGTACCGGGCACTCCGCCTTCAGCGAAATGAACTACACGCCGGAAAAAGCCGATGGCACCATCGACATCAGCAAGGCGGTGAAGGTCAACGAGTCTTTCGAAATCTCTCGCCAGTTCTGGTCTTATCAGGTGAAAAACAATGTCCTGAAAGATCCGAAATCTTTCATTAACAGCGTGCCGCACATGAGCTTCGTGTGGGGCGACGACAACGTCAACTTCCTGCGTAAACGCTATGCGGCGCTGCAGCACAGCACCCTGTTCCGCGGCATGGAATACTCCGAAGATCCTGCGCAGATCAAGCAGTGGGCGCCACTGGTGATGAACGGCCGCGATCCGGCGCAGAAAATCGCCGCGACCCGCATGCCGCTGGGTACCGACGTCAACTTCGGCGTGATCACCCACCAGCTGGTTGACGCGCTGAGCGCCAGCGACAAGTTCAAGCTGAACCTGAGCCACGAAGTGCGCGACATCAAGCGCAACGCCGACCAGACCTGGAGCGTGACCGTTGCCGATCTGAACCGCGACGGCAAAGAAACCACCGTTAACGCCAAGTTCGTGTTCATCGGCGCAGGCGGCGCGTCCCTGACCCTGCTGCAGAAGTCCGGCATCCCAGAAGCCGACGGCTACGGCGGCTTCCCGGTCGGCGGCCAGTTCCTGGTCACCACCAACCCGGAGATCGCCAACCAGCACCTGGCCAAAGTGTATGGCCTGGCCAGCGTAGGTTCACCGCCGATGTCCGTGCCTCACCTGGATACCCGCATGCTGGACGGCAAGCGCGTGCTGTTGTTCGGGCCGTTCGCCACCTTCTCCAGCAAGTTCCTGAAGAACGGTTCGCTGTTCGATCTGATGCACTCGCTGAGCACCTCGAACCTGATGCCGATGACCCACGTCGGTCTGGATAACTTCGATCTGGTGAAATACCTGGTCGGCCAGCTGATGATGAACGACGACGACCGCTTCGCCGCGCTGAAAGAGTACTTCCCGGACGCCAAGCAGGAAGACTGGAAGCTGTGGACCGCGGGCCAACGCGTACAGATCATCAAGAAAGATGCGGATAAAGGCGGCGTGCTGCAGTTCGGCACCGAAGTCGTCAGTTCTGAAGACGGCAGTATCGCCGCTCTGCTGGGTGCTTCGCCGGGCGCTTCTACCGCTGCGCCGATCATGCTGCATCTGATGGAAACCGTGTTCAAAGACAAAGTGGCGACGCCGGAATGGCAGAGCAAGCTGAAAGAGATCATCCCGTCTTACGGCCACAAGCTGAACGGCGATATCGAGATGACCAACAAGATCCGCGGTTACACCAGCAGCGTGCTGGGTCTGAACTACATTGAAGTGAAACCGGAAACTAACTGATTCCCCGTGGTTTCCTGCTGACAAGGCCGCTTTATGCGGCCTTTTTTCTATACCCCTGCCGCTCAAAGAGCATTTTTGGCCACCTATTTACCCCCGGTTTACCCTTGCGTAACGGCGTAGTCACGCCTATTATCAAAGCATATTCTTGGATAATTAAGCTAAGTCACTGTGACCTGAATGTCGTTTTTGCGGGAGAACTAAAACCATGGATCGCGTCAATATCATTCACGATTTACTAGACTGGATTGAAACTCATCTGGACCAACCGCTGCTGCTGGATAACGTCGCCGCCAAGTCAGGCTACTCCAAATGGCACCTGCAGCGCATGTTCCGCAGCACCACCGGCCACGCGCTCGGCAGCTATATCCGCGAGCGGCGCCTGTCGCAGGCGGCGCAGGCACTGCGCTCCACCCCACGACCGATCCTGGATATCGCCCTGCAATACCACTTCGATTCTCAGCCGTCGTTCTCGCGCGCCTTCAAGAAACAGTTCGGCAAGACCCCGGCGGTGTATCGCCGCACCACCCGCTGGGACGTCGCGGAGTGGCCGGCGCAGCCGGCGCAGACGCAGACTGAGCAACACCGCGACGCCCCCGCCTTACCGCACTGGTTTGCTGGCAAACTGCCGGAAGGCGTATGCACCAGCTGGATGGGGCTGCGTTAATCCTCATGGTAAAGGCACAAAAAAGGGTTCAGTTCGCGAGAACTGAACCCTTTCTTTATTGACGAGACACCGAATTATTTGAAGGTGACGTCAATATTCGCCGATGCGCTGAACGGCCCCACTTTCGGGTTGGTGCTCAACCATTTCAGGCTGGCCATAAAGTTCTTTTCAACGATGGTGCCGTTGACCAGGCCCAGATCGACCGGACTGTTCATCATGATCGGCGTATTCGGCGTCGCCGCCTGCGAGATCAAAATCCCGAAACCGCTGTCGCTGGTCGGCAGGATCACGCTGTTATCCTGCAGTGGATAGGTGGTGCTGAAGCTGGCCTGCAGCGTCTCCCCCTGGCAGTCCTGTCCGGTCGTCGGATCGGACATATTGGCGGCCACCGAGAACGGTACCTGTTTCTCGATTTTACCCACCACCGCATTCTGACGCGGGATAGTACCGAAATTCACCGTCGAACCGTTGTTGGCCACCACAGTAATTTTTGGGTTGCAGGAAATAAACTGAATGTTGCCCAGCCCGGAAATGTAGGCGTTAAAGTTACTGTTCGGCGTGCCGTTCAAGCCGCCGACGCCATCAACCTGAAATACCGAGTACGAGTTGTTGTCGTTGATCTTGCCGCCGGCCGGCGGCGCCTTGCCGGTTGCTTTAATGTAGATGGCGTAAGACACGGTTACCGTCAGCGATCTGGCCGGAGACAAACAACGGCTGCCCGAACGGCGACATTCCGTGCCGGGACCGACGTCCTGACGTGCGCCTTTAGTCGGTTTGACATCAATCCCCTGATAAGTGACACCCACTTCGATCGAATTATGGATCTGACTCATCCGGGACTGCGGATCCCAGTACAGGTAGGCGTTCTCCCCTTTCGGGTTGTTCCAGTCATCCGTACATTGGAAGGTAGAAGTAAAAGTCTGCGAACGCCACAGCAACGCGCCCGGCGCGGTGTTGGCGGTCGACACCTTGATGGCTTTATCCAGCACGATATCCTGGCGAATGCTGCCGTTCTGCTTACAAGACAGCGCATAGCTGCTCTGAGAAAACGCGCCCAGCGTGACCAGCAGCCCAGCCGCCAACCCGAGATTCTTGTGCTTTAACAAAGAAGACATATCCTTTCCTTTTACGGTTTTCCGCAGGTCAACGAAAGTTCCTGATAACCCATCAGCTGTTCGGTCGCCGCTTTCAATTCCGGCACCACCAGTGAGCAGCTTTCGCCCGCGTCGTTGCCCCATTTCACCAGCAGGCGATCCCCTGCGGAAGCCCCTGAAATATAAATATCGCCGTTGGTACCGACAGTACCGTTGTTCTTGCCGTCCGCACTGAAGACGTTGGCGCCAATCGGCGGTACGCTGCCGTCGGCCATCTTGCTGTGCACCAACAGGCTTTGGCCCGTGTGCGTTTCAAACTTCACGCGGGTGATTGCGCCGTAAGTCGGCACCACGTCTCGCGCCGCCATCGGGATATCCAGGCCGTTGCCGATATCTTCGGTGCGCAGCGCCACGCGGTTATGACGGTATGGCGACGCCGAGGTCATTACCGCGTAACCGAAGCGGTCGATGGCGACGCCCGGTTGGTTTTCGATGCGAACGCCTTTGGCGTCTTTGGCTTCCACCAGCACAAAGGTGTTCTGCAGCGGCTGGGTCAACGTCACGCCGCCGGAGTGTGCGACGATGCCGCCCGCCACGCCCAACGAAGATTGTTGATAATCTTTGCTGTAGCTGTAACCGGCATTGATGTTCCCCATGCTGCCCTGGTAACCGACGTTGGCCGAGCTGGTTTGGCCCGAATAACGATCATGGCCGCTTTGCACCGCATAGTTCAAGCGGTTGTCATCCAGCGCGGTACCGCTCAGGCCGGCGCTGTAGGTATTGCCGCTCTGCTTGCTGTGGCCGGCGTTGAAGCTGGCGGTCATATCCGACGAATCCTTGCTGAAGAAGCTGAACGGAATCGATACGGTCAGGTTGACGCTGCGATCTTTATAGCCGTAGTTGCTGCGGCTGTCCTGATAGAAGACGCCATAGCTGATATTTTTATAGCTGCTGTTGAAACCGGTCTGAACGGTGCGATCTTCGCCGGACCCGCCCCAGTAAGACTGGTTGCTGAGGTTGGCGTACAGCGTCGAATTACCGGCGATGCGCTGGTTGACAGACAGCTCAACGCGCTGGCGTTTGTTGTTGAACCGGCTGGTATAATAACTGCGACGGCGCGACTCCGCCCAGTCCGGCACGCCCAGGTTGCGATCGTTTTGATCGTAGTAATCGTTACGGTAATAGCCGTTCTCATAGCGTTCGCGCTCGGCAACCGCATCGGAGAAATCATAATAGCCGGAGGTCGAGTAACGGTAACCGGCAATGCGGAATTCCGTCCCCCAATCGTTGAGCGACTTGGAATACAGGAAACGGAAACTTTCCCCTTGCTTGTCATCGCCGTTCACCAGGTTGGTGTCGGAATAGGACATATCAAAGGAAACGGCCCCCCAGTTCCCCAGGTTTTTACCCAGGCCCACAACCGCTGAACGGTAGTTTTCCGCCACCAGCACGCCGCCGTAAGGCGTGATGTCATACGACATGCCGTGCGACAAGGTACCTTGTACAAACTTGGGCTGATAGCGGCTGGTGCCGTCGTGGTATTTACCGGCGGTCAGCTGATAGTTCCAAATCCCTTCGCGCAGCATGTTCGGCACCGAGGAGAATGGCACGACGAATGAGGTTCTCGAACCGTTGGCTTCGATGACCGTCACATCCAGGTTACCGCTCAAGGTGCTTGGGAAAATGTCCGTCAGCGCAAACGGCCCTGGCGGCACGTTGGTACTGTAAATGGTATAGCCGTTCTGACGCACTTCAACGCGCGCGTTGGTCGTCGCCACACCGCGCACCACCGGCGCATAGCCGCGCTGGCTTTCCGGCAGCATGTCGTCGGCGCTGGACATCTGCACACCGCGGAACTGAATGCTGTCGAAAACATTGTTATTGGTGTTGGTCTGGCCGATCACCAGACGGCTGCGCAGAGAAACGATGTCCGTTTCCGCCCAGCTGGAAATGTTCTTCCAATGCGTACCGGCGCCCGACTGTTGGTTCAACGTCGAGTTGTTGCGCAGGCGCCAATCGCCGATATTGAGGCCGTTGTTGAGACTCAAAAAGTAATAGTCTGAGGTCTTGTCGTTCTGGTTGTTGCCGTAGCGGTTATGAGTGCCGCTAAAGTTATAGTTAACAAAGCCGGCATTGATGCCACGATCGTAAACTTTCGGTGAAATGGCGCCTTGCGGACGCGGGATCAGAAACACCTGCGGCACTTCCAGATCCATACGCTGTACGGCGGCGTCATAGTTCAGCTTGGCGCCGGAGATCTGCTGCGGCAATGCGTAGCATTGCTCGGCACCTGCGGTGGTCAGATCGCCAGGCAGCTTTACGCCGTAATCCTGATAGTCCGCCGCCGTCAGGCACGGGGCGACAGGAGAGTCCTTGGATTCTTTCTTGAACTCGATTTCACGGTGATCGATACGCTGCCCGTTGAGATAGATATCAAACGGATATTTACCCGGCAGAATATCATCCCCGCTGGCCAACGACGCCACCTGGGCGATATTGTCATCGCCATGGATGAAGGAAGTGTTGAACTGCTCCTCCGCCATGGCCATATGTGAGAATGAAAAAGGCACAGCAGAAAAATAAATTACACCATTAATCAGCTTCACCAAACGTTTTGGCGCGAGGGTTGTTATTCTTTTGTGTGCCATTTCTTTCATTCCTTGAAGTGCTTCAAATCAATTCAGTGCGACGTTTTTAATCTCGGTGTGACCGCCATAGTCGTTGATATAGGTAAACGACATATTGCTGGCTGATTGCGCCCCCTGAGGCAGGGAAATACGCAGACTGTCGTGTGGCTTGACCATGTCGGCGTTCACTTTCCAGCTTTTACCGCCGCTCTTGAGGTTCAATACGCCCAGCGTGACGAACAGCGGGCCATCGTTGGTCACGACCAAGTTGCCGCCCTGGCGCGTCCATTTCAGCGCTTCTGCCTGCTGCTGCAGGTTGGTTTTCAACGAATCCGGGCGGTAGAACAGCTTGATACGGGTACGGATCGCCACCTGCAGCACGTTATCTTGCTTAGGCGTTGGCGGAATTTCCTGTACGTTAACCCAGAGCAGAGATTCTCTGTCCTGCGGCAAACCGCTGCCGGAATAAATAAAACGCAAAATGGCGTCTTTCTTGGCAGCCAGCTTCAAAATGGGTGGTGTCACCACGATCGGCAAATTCTTAGGCATCTGGCTTGCGTCGCCAGTATCCAGCCAGGTTTGCACCATGTAGGTATCGTCGCTGTCATTGCTGATTGAGAGCGATGCGGATTTACTTGCACTGTTATAGATGACACGCGTCGCATCAACCTGAATGCCGGCAAAGGCATTAACAGAGAATGCGAATAAAATACCAGTCAGAATTTTTTTCATCGGAATGTCTCAACTCTCAAAATTTAGCCATCCTTGGCCAATAACTCTATCTATCCTGCCAGCGAATTATTTGTATTCGATGGTGAAGGTAGCGTTAGAGTTTGCCTGACCGGCAGTTACCAGATCCTGGAAGGATTTGTAACGAGCGCGCAGGTTGAAAGTCGCAGCGCCTGGGTTATCGCCATCAGCAGCAACAGTTACGGTAGCTGGGGTAGCCACTTCCTGAGAGATTGGCAGAGTAGAACCGTTGTTATCCAGAATTTCAACGCCAACGCCAGTTGCGCCGCCAGTTACAGCCAACAGCTCTGGGTGGCCAGCTGGAGTGTTACCGTCGAAACGCAGGGTGTAGTTACCCGCTTCACATTTCTCCAGGCTAATATCGAAAGCTTTAGCACCGCTGGTAGAACCGGCAGTTGGGAAAGCGGTGGTAGGATATTTACCCAGGTAAACTTCTTTATTCTGGTCTTTATCAACAACTTTACAGGTGGACTGTACAATTTCACCGGTGAATTTAACGTTGCCGTTTGCTGCCATTGCGTTGGAAGCAGTTGCAGACAATACCAGGGCAGCCAAAGGCAATAATACTTTTTTCATTTCCAGCTCCATAGAACAATAAAATAATCGATTCAGTGGCGGGCTTATATATATATTGCCGCCACTGAGCATACACTCAGCGATAGCACTCCCTTGCTGAAAAGGAGCGTTGCCTCGATGAACTCATTGCCGGACGAAATATAGACTAAGCATATTCTTAATGTTAAATCGTTTAAAACATTCATAAGCCCCCTCTTGATAGGAATAAACTATCGGCGGATACCTATCGATCGATGTTGACGATTCATATGAATAGGAATAATCTGTGTTTGGGAAAGCTGCAGAGTTCAACATTTTGCGTTAAGGCCTGAAAATCAGAATATTATCCCGAATATTTACATTTAGTAACAGATTGCGACGTTTGGACTTTGGCACGAATTCCGCGTTAAATGGTCTGTCGACACGTTTCGGCCATCCTGACGCTTTAAATAAGAAATTTACCAAAAAATACGGAGTAACTTTCTTTTTAATCATTTAAAATCAACAAGTTAAATATCAATCCAAGGATTGGGAAATGAGCGGTTCTTTCAGAGAGAAAAATAACGGCATTAATTATGTTTTCCAGCCAATGTTCGCGAAATCGGGACAATTGCTGGCCGTTGAATGCCTGTCTCGCTTTACGTTTAATAGCGAATATGCCCATTTTTCTCCTGAACAGTTCTTTCGCCATGCCGACAGCGCTACCCGGATTGAGATTTTGATGGATCAGATAAATCTGATCGATAAATACAAACACTGGTTTCATGAAAACCAAGTGATAGCCACTTTGAATGTTGACGATTATTCCCTGCAATCGCTGGCGAATACTCACTTTGCCGAAAGAATTAATGCCCTGCGCTGTATTCATTTTGAGATCAGCGAGAATTCAACCCGGCTGGTGAAAGATCGCGTGCACGGCGATCCGTCATTGAATAGTTATTCATTTTGGCTCGATGATTTTGGTTCTGGCTATGCGGGTTTTTCCGCGTTGTACAACAGCCAGTTCCGCTTCGTTAAGCTCGATCGTTTTCTGCTTTGGGACTTTATGAAAAAGTCCGGCGGCGAGGGCTTGATGCGCGCGTTACTGCGCTTCTTTTACCTTAATCATTACAAGGTAATTATCGAAGGAGTTGAAACTCCCGAACACAAGAAATGGCTGGATGAAATGCCATATTACGCACTGCAGGGAAAGCTGTGGAAGGAATCCAGCATCAAGGATTTGAACTCGCTTCTTACAGCTGAATACTTTTAACTCGGTATTGGTGTTTGCCCTATGTCTAAAAACAACGTTCTTGTGATTAGTGAGTGTAAGTACAGCTATGTTGGCCTGTCGGTGCTGTTGAAGAAACACTACGGCGCGTACGATATCCGCCTGTTTTCCGATTTCATGCACGGCGGCGCCAAAGCGGAAAAGATCACCAAGCACGATATCGCGCTGATTTTCACCTCGCAAAACCTGGAGCAGAGCGTCAACGTGATCGAAAGCCTGGTGTCCCTGCACCAGCAGTACAACAGCAAAACGCGCCTGTTGGTGTTCTATGACGACGAGCGCGTGGTGAAACTGCTGTCGATCCTGGGGATTTCCGTCGAGTTGGTCTCCACCCGCATTCCGCTTTATTCGCTGCAGGAAAAAATCCAGCGGCTGCTGGAAAGCAAAGAGCCGGGCGGTATCCGGGTGCAGAAAACCCGCGAGCTAAGCCCGGCGGAAAGCGACGTGATCTTCAATCTGCTGCGCGGCGACAGCCTGCTGCATATCGCGGAAAAACGCGGCACGCACCCGAAAACCATCTTCTCGCAGAAATACAGCGCGATGAAAAAGCTGCGGCTGCGTAGCATGAGCACCATCTTCGTCGCCGGCAAATAACACGCCCTGGTTTGTTGCGCGGTACGCCGCGCGGCAACCCGCCCCCTCGCCGAGTTAAATTAATGTAACAACCGGCGACAAAGCAGCAACAGACACACAACATCCTCTCCTGTTGGCTACGATTTGCACACGGATTATCCGTGAGTCATGTCGTGTGGATTAAAAATAAACATCAGGAGATGTTATGAAGTCGTCCTTATTCAGCCGCTATACCTGCTTTGTGCTGAGCATCTTGCTCACCCTGGTTTTCTTGATCATGATGCACAACCATCCGTGGTTCTGGCTGCCGGCCCTGGCCTGCGGTTGCCTGATGGTGCTGGGTATCTACGATCTCACGCAGCAGCGCCACGCCATTTGCCGCAACTACCCGATCATCGGCCGCCTGCGCTTCTTCTTCGAGTTCATCCGCCCGGAACTGCGCCAGTATTTCCTCGAGCAGGATAATGAAGAAATCCCGTTCTCCCGCACCCAGCGCACGCTGGTGTATCGCCGGGCGAAAAACGAGATGGGCGACAAGCCGTTCGGCACCCTGCTGGACGTGTACCAAACCGGTTATGAATGCATCGGCCACTCGATGCGGCCGGTGGAAGCCGCCGATCCCACCAGTTTTCGCATCACCATCGGCGGCGCCGACTGCCGCCAGCCCTACTCCGCGTCAATCTTCAACATTTCGGCGATGAGCTTCGGCGCGCTCTCCGCCAACGCCATTCGCGCACTCAACCTCGGCGCGGCCAAAGGCAATTTCTACCACGACACCGGTGAGGGCAGCATCAGCCGCTATCACCGCGAAAACAACGGCGATCTGGTGTGGGAGCTGGGCAGCGGCTATTTCGGCTGCCGCACCGCCGACGGCCATTTCGATCCGCGCCGCTTTGCCGAACAGGCGCAAAGCCCGCAGGTGAAAATGATTGAAATCAAGCTCAGCCAGGGCGCCAAACCGGGCCACGGCGGCATTCTGCCGGCGAAAAAAGTGGATGCGGAAATCGCCGCCACCCGCGGCGTGCCGGAAGGCGTGGATTGCATCTCGCCGGCCTCGCACAGCGCCTTTACCACCCCGCTGGAAATGATGCAGTTCATCCAGCAGCTGCGCGAGCTGTCAGGCGGCAAACCGGTCGGTTTCAAGCTGTGCATCGGCCACCCGTGGGAGTTCGTCGCCATCGTCAAGGCGATGCTGCACACCCGCATTCTGCCGGACTTCATCGTGGTGGACGGCAAGGAAGGCGGCACCGGCGCCGCCCCGCTCGAACTCTCCAACTATATGGGCATGCCGCTGCGCGAAGGGCTGCTGTTCGTGCATAACACGCTGGTGGGCTGCGGCCTGCGCGACCAAATCAAGATTGGCGCCAGCGGCAAGATCATCAGCGCCTTTGACATCGCCAGCGTGCTGGTGCTCGGCGCCGACTGGGTGAATTCGGCGCGCGGCTTTATGTTCGCCGTCGGCTGCATCCAGTCGCAAAGCTGCCACACCAACCACTGCCCGACCGGCGTCGCGACGCAAGATCCGCTGCGTCAGAAGGCGTTGGTGGTGCCGAACAAGGCGGAACGCGTCTATCACTTCCATCAAAATACGGTGAAAGCGCTGGCGGACATGCTGGCGGCGGCCGGCGTCAGCCGCCCGGAGCAGTTGACCTCACACCATATGCTGCGCCGCATCACGCCGACCGAGATCAAGGTGTACGCCGATATCTATTACTACCTGGAGCCGGGCGCGCTGCTGCAGCCGGAGATCAAAAGCGAGTTCTACGCTCGCATGTGGCGCATGGCGACGCCCAACAGTTTCGATCAGGCAATCTCGCTGCCGGCGGCATGATGGGATAAGGAATAAAAAGAGAGTTGCCCCCTCGCCTTGGGGAAGAGCATATGGAGAGGGGTTGCTTGCTACGGCGGCCCTCCCCCTCAACGGCGAGAGGGCGTGTCGGTTACTGCTTGCGCACCGGCGCATCGCCGGCGACGTAGTAGTCGGCGGTACTGCGCGGCAACGGCGCGCGCTGGCGAATGCGGTCGGCGATCTTTTCGGCGATCATGATGGTGGTGGCGTTCAGGTTGCCGGTAATGATCAGCGGCATAATCGACGCATCCACCACCCGCAATCCTTCCATGCCGTGCACCCGGCCCTGGCCGTCGACCACCGCCATCTCGTCTTCGCCCATCTTGCACGAGCAGGACGGGTGGAAGGCGGTTTCGGCGTGCTCGCGCACGAAGGCGTCCAGCTGCTCGTCGGTCTGCACCTCCGGCCCTGGGCTGATCTCGCGGCCGCGGTATTCGTCCAGGGCAGGCTGCGCCATGATTTCGCGCGTGATGCGGATAGCATCGCGGAACTCCTGCCAATCCTGTTCGGTCGACATGTAGTTGAACAGAATGCTCGGGTGCTGGCGCGGATCCTTCGACTTCACCTGCACCCGGCCGCGGCTCGGCGAACGCATCGAACCGACGTGGGCCTGGAAGCCATGCTCTTTCACCGCGTTGCTGCCGTTATAGTTAATCGCCACCGGCAGGAAGTGATACTGAATGTTCGGCCAGGCAAACTCTGCACGGCTGCGGATGAAACCGCCGGCCTCGAACTGGTTGCTGGCGCCGACGCCGGTGCCGTTGAACAGCCATTCCGCGCCGATTTTCGGCTGATTGAACCATTGCAACGCCGGGTACAGCGACACCGGTTTCTTACAGGCATACTGCAGATACATCTCCAGGTGGTCCTGCAGGTTCTCTCCGACGCCCGGCAGATCGTGCACCACGTTGATGTCCAGACTTTTCAGCAGCGCCGCCGGGCCGACGCCCGAACGCTGCAGAATTTGCGGCGAGGCGATGGCGCCGGCGCACAGCAGCACTTCGCGGCGCGCTTTGGCATGGGTCAGTTGATTGCTGTCGCCCTGCAGATAGTTAACGCCCACTGCGCGCTTGCCGTCGAACACGATGTGGTCGGTCAGCGCATGGGTAACGATCTTCAGGTTCGGCCGTGAACGGGCCTGATCCAGATAACCGCGGGCGGTGCTGGCGCGGCGCCCTTTCGGCGTCACGGTGCGGTCCATCGGGCCGAACCCTTCCTGCTGATAGCCGTTCAGATCGTCGGTGCGCGGATAGCCCGCCTGCACGCCGGCTTCCACCATGGCATGGAACAGTTCGTTGTTACCGGCCTTCGGCGTGGTGACGCTCACCGGGCCATCGCCGCCGTGGTAATCGTTCGGGCCGATATCGCGCGTTTCCGCCTTGCGGAAATACGGCAGGCAGTCCAGATAGGTCCAGTCTTCCAGACCCGGCGCCTTGGCCCAGTTGTCGAAGTCCATCGCGTTGCCGCGAATGTAACACATGCCGTTGATCAGGGATGAACCGCCCAGCCCTTTGCCGCGGCCGCATTCCATTCGGCGGTTGTTCATGTGCGGCTCAGGATCGGTTTCATACGCCCAGTTATAGCGGCGGCCCTGCAGCGGAAACGCCAGCGCGGCCGGCATCTGGGTACGGAAATCCATCCGGTAATCCGGGCCGCCGGCTTCCAGCAGCAGGACGCTGACGTCGGCGTCCTCGGTCAATCGGGTGGCTAACACGTTGCCGGCTGAACCGGCACCGATAATGATGTAGTCAAATTCCATTCATTATCTCCTAAATATTCGTATGCCTGAATGATGCGAATGGCTTGAATTCCGCATGCTGAATATAACAAGGCAGTTTTGGATGCGAAAAAGATATATCCCCTATGGATTTCGAGTTACAGCTAGGCGGCAAGGGCGCAGAGCCCCAGGAGCTTACTCAAGTAAGTGACTGGGGTCTGCGCTCGCAGCCAACAACGCTGTAGCTTGAAAGACGACGGGGATAGTTAAAATACCGAGGCGTATTCGCCCAGCTCAACCTGCACCGATTTGATCTGGGTGTAGTGTTCCAGCGTCGTCAGGCCGTTCTCGCGGCCGACGCCGGACTGCTTGTAGCCGCCGACCGGCATTTCCGCCGCCGACTCGCCCCAGGTGTTGATCCAGCAAATGCCGGCTTCCAACTGGTGGATCACGCGGTGCGCGCGGGCCAGATCGTGGGTCACCACACCCGCGGCCAGGCCGAAGGTGGTGTCGTTGGCGCGGCGCACCACTTCCTCTTCGCTCTGGTAGCTGAGGATGCTCATCACCGGCCCGAAGATCTCCTCGCGCACGATTTCCATATCGTCGCGGCAGTCGCTGAACACCGTCGGCGCCACATAAGCGCCCTTGCCGAATTCGCCGTGGGTGACGCGTTCGCCGCCGCACAGCAGGCGCGCGCCGCTGTTTTTGCCGCTCTCGATAAAGCGCAGCACCGATTCCATGTGCGCAAAGCTGACCAGCGGCCCGAAGTTGGTCTGCGGATCGGTCGGGTCACCGAGGCGAATGCGCTTCACGCGCTCGAGGATTTTCGCCTCAAACTGCGCCTGCAGCGCCGCCGGCACGAAGACGCGGGTGCCGTTGGTGCACACCTGGCCGGAACTGTAGAAGTTGGCCATCATGGCGATATCGGCGGCGCGATCCAGATCGGCGTCGTCGAAGATAATCAGCGGCGATTTGCCGCCCAACTCCATGGTGACTTCCTTCAGCGTCGAACCCGACGCGTTGGCCATCACCTTCTTGCCGGTTTTCACCCCGCCGGTGAAAGAGACTTTGGCGATGCCCGGATGGTCGGTCAGGTACTGCCCCACTTCCGCCCCGCTGCCGGTCACCACGTTGAACACGCCGTCCGGCAGGCCGGCTTCGGTGTAGATTTCCGCCAGCTTCAACGCCGTCAATGACGTGACCTCACTCGGCTTGAAGATCATCGCGTTGCCCGCCGCCAGCGCCGGCGCGGACTTCCACAGCGCGATTTGAATCGGGTAGTTCCAGGCGCCGATGCCGGCCACCACGCCCAGCGGCTCGCGGCGGGTGTAGACGAACGAGGTATCGCGCAGCGGGATCTGCTCGCCTTCAATGGCCGGGATCAGGCCGGCGTAGTACTCCAGCACGTCAGCGCCGGTGACGATATCCACAGCGGTGGTTTCCGACATCGCTTTGCCGGTATCCAGCGTTTCCAGCGCCGCCAGTTCATCGTTGCGCTCGCGCAGAATATCCACCGCGCGACGCAGGATGCGCGAACGCGCCATCGCCGTCATCGCCGCCCACACCTTCTGCCCGCTGGCCGCGCTGGCCACCGCACGATCGACGTCTTCAGCGCCGGCGGACTGGACTTCAGCCAGAACTTCGCCGTTCGCCGGGTTAATGGCGTTGAAGGTTTTTCCAGCGGTGCTGTCTACATAGGCGCCATGAATATAGAGCTTCTGCAAGCCAAAACGGGACATAGGATCTCCTTGAGTTATCCTCCGGGCGGCGTTTGCCCCCGGAGTTGGAACGTGATGTATTCGGTCGTGAGCGCCAGCGCCTGCGCCTGATTGAACGCGGAGCCGCGCAGCGCGCTGCGCAGCCACAGCCCATCGATCAGCGCCGCCAGCCCCTTGGCCGCCAACCGCGCCTGCGGCTGCGGCATAACGCGGCGAAACTCGGCACACAGGTTGGAATAGAGCCGACGGCCGTTCACCTGTTGCAAGCGGTTGAGCTGCGGCTGGTACAGACTGCTGGCCCAAAAGGCCAGCCAGGTCTTCATCGCCGCGCTGTTGATCTGGCTGTCGTCGAAGTTGCCGGCGACGATCGCCTGCAGCCGCGCCGCCGGGCTGTTGTCGGTCAGCGCCTGCAGCCGCAGCTTCACCGCCTCGCCCAGATGGCTGATCAGATAGCGCATCGTGGCTTCCAGCAGGCCGTTCTTATCCTTGAAATAATGGCTGATGATGCCGTTGGAAACGCCGGCCCGCCGCGCGATCTGCGCGATGGTGGCGTCATGCATTCCCACTTCGTTTACCGCGGCGAGCGTGGCATCAATCAACTGCTGCCTTCTGATTGGCTGCATTCCTACCTTTGGCATATTTCGACTCTCACAAAACCGACTTCGGCCTTATCTCAGCGGGCAAATTTCACTGCCGTTTCGCCCGTGATTCAGGTCATCATGAGGACTATTAAACTTTTTTTTGATTGAACGTTCAATAAAAATTGCATATATTTTATTGCCGCCTGGTTAAAAAAATGTATTTTCTGGTTGTGGAACTGGCTGATTTTTGTGAGGTAATTAACGAATCTGACCAAAATCAGTGGCTGTAAGCGGTTCCCGCCGCGAAGCGCTCCGGTGCTTCATAAGCAGGCGAAAGCGGCATCGTTCAGGCCATTCCCATGGGGATGGCCGCCGCCTTCATTCGCCCGTTTTCCGGCGGCGCCAACGCGCCCCGAAATGCGGAGCGGCACGATTTTACTCAGTTCAGAGGATGACGATGACAACACGCGAAACCTCCTCCAAACCGCAGCAGGACCGCCTCAACCCTGTGGTTTTCTTCACCTCGGCGGGGCTGATCCTGGCCTTCTCGCTGATGACCATCTTTTTCACCGACTTCTCCGGGCAGTGGATCACCCGCACGCTGAATTGGGTGTCGACCACCTTCGGTTGGTACTACCTGCTGGCGGCGACGCTGTACATCGTGTTCGTGGTGTTTATCGCCGCCTCGCGCTTCGGTTCTATCAAGCTCGGGCCGGAACAGTCCAAACCGGAGTTCAGCCTGATGAGTTGGGCGGCGATGCTGTTCGCCGCCGGCATCGGCATCGACCTGATGTTCTTCTCGGTCGCCGAGCCGGTGACCCAGTACATGATGCCGCCGGAAGGCGACGCGCAAACGCTGGAGGCCGCGCGCCAGGCGATGGTCTGGACGCTGTTCCACTACGGCCTGACCGGCTGGTCGATGTATGCGCTGATGGGCATCGCCCTCGGCTACTTCAGCTATCGCTACAATCTGCCGCTGACCATTCGCTCGGCGCTGTACCCGATCTTCGGTAAACGCATCAACGGCCCGATCGGCCATAGCGTGGACATCGCCGCGGTGCTCGGCACCATCTTCGGCATCGCCACCACGCTGGGCATTGGCGTGGTGCAGCTCAACTACGGCCTCAAGGTGCTGTTCGAGATCCCGGAAAACCTGACGGTGCAGGGCTCGCTGATCCTGCTGTCGGTGATCATGGCCACCATCTCGGTCACCTCGGGGGTCAACAAGGGCATCCGCATCCTGTCCGAGCTGAACGTGCTGCTGGCGCTGGGCCTGATCCTGTTCGTGCTGTTCTTCGGCGACACCGAGTTCCTGCTCAACGCGCTGGTGCTTAACGTCGGCGATTACGTCAACCGCTTTATGGGCATGACGCTCAACAGCTTCGCCTTCGATCGGCCGGTGGAGTGGATGAACAACTGGACGCTGTTCTTCTGGGCCTGGTGGGTGGCGTGGTCGCCGTTCGTCGGCCTGTTCCTGGCGCGCATCTCGCGCGGGCGCACCATTCGCCAGTTCGTGGTCGGCACGCTGATCATTCCGTTCGTGTTCACCCTGCTGTGGCTGTCTATCTTCGGCAACAGCGCGCTGTACCAGATCATCCACGGCAACGTCGAGTTCGCGCAGGAAGTGATGCAGTTCCCGGAGCGCGGCTTCTACAGCCTACTGGCGCAATACCCCGGCTTCACCTTCAGCGCCTCGGTGGCCACCATCACCGGCTTGTTGTTCTACGTCACCTCGGCGGACTCCGGCTCGCTGGTGCTGGGTAACTTCACCTCGCGCCTGGCCGACATCAATAATGATGCGCCGAACTGGCTGCGGATTTTCTGGTCGGTGGCCATCGGCCTGCTGACCATCGGCATGCTGATGACCGACGGCGTGCCGGCGCTGCAGAAAACCACGGTGATCATGGGCCTGCCGTTCAGCTTCGTGATCTTCTTCGTGATGGCCGGGCTGTACAAATCGCTGCGGGTGGAGGACTACCGCAAGGCCAGCGCGCTCAGCACCCTGGCGCCGGTGCCGGTCTCCAGCCACGACGTGCTCAACTGGAAACAGCGTCTGTCGCGGGTGATGAACTACCCGGGCACGCAGTACACGCAGAAAATGTTGGATAAGGTTTGCCGTCCGGCGATGCAGGACGTGGCGCGCGAGCTGGAGTTGCGCGGCGCGAAAGTGGAGTTCAGCGAAGTGCCGCCGACCGAAGACGAACGCCTGAACCACCTGGAGCTGCTGGTGCACCTGGGCGAGGAACAGAACTTTATCTATCAGATCTGGCCGATGCGCTACTCGGTGCCGGGCTTCACCTACCGTGCCCGCTCCGGCAAGTCGCACTACTACCGGCTGGAAACCTTCCTGATGGAAGGCACCCAGGGCAACGACCTGATGGACTACAGCAAGGAACAGGTGATTGGCGATATTCTCGACCAGTACGAGAAGCACCTGAACTTCCTGCACATTCATCGCGAAGCGCCGGGGGGCACCCTGACCTTCCCGGATATGTGACGGCCGAGAAATATCCAGAGGGCGTAGCCAGGCTACGCCCTTTTTTATGCCTGCTCGGCCGGCAAATCGGCCTTCAGCAGCACCAGGGAGCCGGCCAGCAACACCAGATCCTTGATTAAAAAGCTGGTGGCCCCGGCCATGGCGGGAAAACCGCCGGCGGAGGGCTCCCAGGCGCCCGGCGTGGAAAAGATCAGCGTCAGCGTGGTCAGGTAGGTCACCGTCGATCCGATCGCCCCCAGCAAACCCAGACGCCGCGACCAGAATCCCGCCAGCAGCAGTAAACCGAAGCTCCATTCGGCGACGCCCAATGCATAACTGGCGCCGCGAATGCCGAACGCCTGATGCATCCAGCTCAGCAGCGGGCTGTTGCCGATCAGCGGCACCAGCCCCTGCGCCTCGTAATCAAACCATTTGGCGTAGCCGAAGGCGGCGAAGATCACCACCAGCGCCGCGCGTATAAAGATAACGTCCCCGTTCGAGCGCCGAAAGCGCCGCAGCCATGTCGCCAACATCATCCTCTCTCCTTATGTTGCCCGCAGCCGCCACGGTTTGCCGCTTGCGGCCGCGGGGTGAGGCGGCTTAGTGCCCCATCGCATCCTTTTTCATCTCGTCTTTCTTCATGCCATCTTTGGCCATACCGTCTTTCGCCATGCCATCCTTTTTCATGGCGTCTTTGCCCATTTTGTCTTTCTTCATGCAGTCCTTGCCCATGCACTCTT
This sequence comes from Serratia sp. CY37869, assembly GCF_052168895.1. Taxonomy (NCBI): domain Bacteria; kingdom Pseudomonadati; phylum Pseudomonadota; class Gammaproteobacteria; order Enterobacterales; family Yersiniaceae; genus Serratia; species Serratia sp. CY37869. The sequence goes on along the minus strand of NZ_JBJNLU010000002.1, from coordinate 644,758 downwards.
TCTTCATCCCATCTTTCGCCATGCCGTCGTGCGACATCTGGCTCATGCCGTCCTTTTTCATCGCGTCTTTACTCATGCCGTCCGCGGCGTTGGCGCCGGCCACGCCCAGCATCAGCGCGCTGCACATCATCATTGCGAATAACTTTTTCATGGTATTTCCTTCCGTAATGTCAAAGGCACCGGAGTGCCGGAGAATGGCCGGCGGCCGCCTCAGCTGCCGCCAAACCAGTTGTAACCCTGGTCTTCCCAGTAACCGCCCGGGAAGCGGTTGGTGACCTCGATCACCTGAATGTGCTTCGGATTCTTGTAGCCCAGCTTGGTCGGCATGCGCAGCTTCATCGGATAGCCGTACTTGCGCGGCAAGGTCTGGCCATCGTAGGTCAGCGCGATAATCGTCTGCGGATGCAGCGCGGTGGCCATGTCGATACTGGTGTAGTAGTCGTCGGCGCATTTAAAGCTGACGTAGCGGGCGCTCAGATCCGCGCCGATTACCTTAAGAAAGTTGGCGAACGGCACGCCGCCCCACTTGCCGATGGCGCTCCAACCCTCGACGCAAATATGACGCGTCACCTGGCTAACCTGCGCCATCCGATGCAGCTGCGGCAGGCTCCAGGCGCGCTTGTCCTGCACCAACCCCGCCACTTCCAGCCGATAGTCGTCGCCGTTGATGTCGGGCGCGTCCTCCTCGGCGTAAAAGGCGTTGAACGGGAATGGCCGGGTGATCATCGACTCCGGGTAGACCGGCGCCAGGCGATCGCCGTTGAACAGCCAGCCCTGCACCCGATCGTTGAGGTGCGAAATACGGCTCAGCGCCTGCTCGACGTTGGCGTTGCCGCTGAGATCGCAGCCGGTAAGCATAGCGATACCGCCCAGCGTCAGGCCGTTGCGCAGAAAGCGGCGGCGGGACGACGCGGTCAACAAGCGCTGCGCTTCTTTGACGATCGCCTGCCCTTCAACGATCGTCATGATCTGTTTATCCTTTTTCATCGTGAACTCCTTAACGTCCGCGCAGCATGGCCAGCAGCGTGCGGGGCACCAGCGCCACCATCACCAGATGGATCGCGACGAAGGCCACCAGCGCCGACATGGCGAAAAAGTGGATATAGCGCGCCGCCTCATAGCCGCCGAGCAGCGTGCGCAGCAGCGGAAACTGCACCGATTTCCACAGCACCAGCCCGGACAGCGCGCTCAGCACGCCAAGGAGCATCACCGACAGATAGGCCACGCGCTGCACCATGTTGTAGTGGCGCAGATCGGCGTGCTGCAGCCTGCCGCGCAACGCCGCGCCAACATCGGCGAGAAACTGCTTCGGGCTGAGCGGCCAATATTTGCGTTTGAAACGCCCGCTGGTCAGGTTAAGCAGCAGGTAGCACAGCCCGTTGACGCCAAACAGCCACATGCCGGCGAAGTGCCACTGCAGCGCGCCGCCCAGCCAGCCGCCGAGCGTCAGCTCGTTGAAAAAGCTGAAGTTGAACAGCGGCGAAGCGTTGTAGATGCGCCAACCGCTGGTCACCATGATCAGCATCGCCAGCGCATTCAGCCAATGCGTTAACCGCAGCCACAGCGGATGTACGGTCTGTCGTTGTTCCGGGGTGAGGGTGAGGCTCATAACGATTCCTGCCAGCTAACGATGCGATGAACCGAGTATTCCCCGGATTTGTTCCCCAAGACCTCACGCAGAGTTAAATAAAATGTGATAACTCCGCCGATGACGGTTGTGTAGACTTCAGAGAGAATCGGGCAATCAGCGGTAATGAGAATGGACAAGCCAAAACGAATTTTGATCGTCGAGGACGACGGCGACATCGCCGAGCTGCTGCAGCTGCATCTGCGTGACGAGGGTTACGCCATCAGCCACGCCGCCGACGGCAATCAGGGCATGGCGATGCTGGAACAGGGCGGCTGGGACGCCTTGATCCTCGATCTGATGCTGCCGGGCGTAGACGGATTGGAGATTTGCCGCCGGGCGCGCACCATGACGCGCTACACGCCGATCATCATCACCAGCGCGCGCTCCAGCGAGGTGCACCGCGTGCTGGGGCTGGAGCTGGGCGCCGACGACTATCTGGCCAAACCCTTTTCCATGCTGGAGCTGGTGGCGCGGGTCAAGGCGCTGTTTCGCCGCCAGGAGGCGATGAGCCGCAACCTGCGCATGGACGCCGGCGCGCTCAGCTTCAACGATCTGACCATCGATCCCATCGCCCGCGAAGTGCGCCTGCACCAACAGCCGATCGAGCTGACGCCGCGCGAATTCGACCTGCTGTACTTTTTCGCCCGCCACCCGGGCCAGGTGTTCTCGCGCCTCAGCCTGTTGAATCAGGTCTGGGGCTATCAGCACGAGGGGTATGAGCACACCGTCAACACCCATATCAACCGGCTGCGCATCAAGATCGAGCGCAACCCGGCAGAACCCGAGCGCATCCTCACGGTGTGGGGCATGGGCTATAAATTCGCGGCCGCGCCGCAAGAGTGAGCCATGAAAAACCTTACGTTAGCGCAACGCCTCACGATTATCTTCGCGCTGCTGATCGTCATCGGCTGCGCCTTTTCCGGCTGGATGCAGGTGCGCAGCAATACCCAGTACAGCCAGGCGGTGATCCAGCGCCTGTCCGGCAACCTGGCGCAGCATATCGCCGACAGCAATCCGCTGCTGGGGGTGAACGGGCCGGATCCACAGGCGGTGCATACCCTGTTCGATCAGCTGATGGCGGTGAACCCCAGCGTTGAGGTTTATCTGCTCGACAATCAGGGCGCAATCATCGGCAACGCCGCGCCGGCCGGGCATCTGAAGCGGCAGCGGGTCGCGCTGGCGCCGCTGCAGGCGCTGCTCGATGGCGCGCAGATGCCGGTGTACGGCGACGATCCGCGCAGCGCGGACGGGCGCAAGGTGTTCAGCGTTGCGCCGCTGAAGGTCGACGGCCGGGTCGAGGGCTATCTGTATGTGGTCTTGCTCGGTGAAGAGTACACGGCGCTGGCCAGCAATGCCCAGTTCAACTCGGCGGCCAGGATGGCGCTGTGGACCTCCGGGGTGATGGTGCTGTTCAGCCTGCTGGCCGGCGGTTTCGCGTTCTACTGGGTCACTCGCCCCATCCGGCGCCTGACCCGTCAGGTCAATGCGCTGGACAGCGGCGGCATTGAGGCGGTGCAGGCCTACGCGGCGCTGCCGGCGGTGCCGGCCGGGCGCGACGAGGTCAGCCAGCTGCAACAGGCCTTCCACCGCATGGCGCAGCGCCTCGCCGAACAGTGGCAAACGCTGGCGCAGCAGGATCGGCTGCGGCGCGAATTCATCGCCAACGTCTCACACGATCTGCGCACTCCGCTCACCTCGCTGCACGGCTATCTGGAAACGCTGTCGGTCAAGGCCGCCACCCTAAGCGACACCGATCGGCGGCGCTATCTGGAGATCGCGCTGGCGCAGAGCCGCAAGGTGGGCAAGCTGGCGCAGGAGTTGTTCGAACTGGCGCGGCTGGAATATGGCGTGGTGAAACCGCAGAAAGAACCCTTCTCCCTCAGCGAGCTGCTGCAGGACGTGTTCCAGAAGTTCGAGCTGGCGGCGGAGGCGCGCAACCAGCGGCTGCACGCCGACATCGCCCCCGGCGTGCCGCCGGTGTTCGCCGATCTCAGCATGATTGAGCGGGTGCTGACCAACCTGTTGGACAACGCCATTCGCCATACGCCGCCCGGCGGCGACATCGGCGTGCGGCTGTGGCGGCAGGAAGACCAGGTGATGGTGCAGGTCAGCGACAGCGGCCCCGGCATTCCGCAGACGCTGCGCGCCGATCTGTTCGTGCGGCCGTCTATCCTGAGCGGCGCCCGACGCCCCGCCGGCGGGCTGGGGTTAATGATCGTGCGGCGCATTCTGCAACTGCACGACAGCGACATTCAGCTGATAGAACAACCACAAAGCGGCGCCTGCTTCCGCTTTGCCATTCCGCCGCGTTAATCCGGCATATCGGTTATTGCGCTAGCGGGAACCGCAGGCTGAAAATGAGGCTGGCGACAGGCGCGCGCTCGATACATTCGGCGCGCACCTCACCGCCGTGCAGCGTCATGATGGCGCGCACGATGGACAGCCCGAGGCCGCTGGCGTGGCTGCCGGCGCTGCGCGCGGGATCGGCGCGGTAGAAACGATCGAACAGCTTTTCCAGATGCGCCGGCGCGATCGGCGGCCCCTGATTGATGACCTGCACCCACCAGGCATCGGCGCGCCGTTCAGCCCGCAACACGATCAGGCTGTTTTCGTCGGCATAACGCACCGCGTTGGCCACCAGGTTGCTCAGCGCCCGCTGGAACAACATCGCGTCCGCCTTCAGCTCTCCTTCCCCTTCGCAGCTCAGCGCGATGCCGCGTTCTTCCGCCAGCCCTTCGAAATAATCCGCCACCCGCCGCAGCTCGGCCGCCACCTCCAGACGACTGTAGTTCAGCGCAGACTGCGCCTCACCGGCGCGCGCCAGAAACAGGATGTTTTCCACCATGCGCGAAATACGCTCCAGCTCGTCCATATTGTTCGACAATAGGGTTTCGTACTCCTCCACGCTGCGGGGTTGATACAGCGCCACCTGACACTGGCCCATCAACGCGCCCACCGGCGTGCGGATCTCATGGGCCAGATCGGCGGAAAACTGCGTCAGCCGCTGATAGCCTTCATTCAACCGATCGAGCATCGCATTGAACGACCGGGTCAGCTGCTGCAACTCCTTCGGCGCCCCCTGTTCGCTGAGGCGAGTGGACAATGTATTGGGCGCGATCTCGGACGCCTGCGCCGCCATGCGCCATAGCGGCTTCAATCCCCGGCGCATGACCCCATAGCCCAGCAGCGCAATCAGCAGGAAAGCCACAATGACCGCCGCGACAATGCGCCACAGGTAACGCGCCAGCATCTTCTGCTCGTTGACCATGACGTGCGCAGCGGAGATCTGCAGCAAACTGCCGTCTTCCAGACGCACCATCGCCGATGCCGCGCGCAGCGGCACCCCCTGCGCCGTCTCCCCGCCGCGCACGGCGGCCAGCGTCTGCGCCTGTTCGGGCGGCGTCGGCGCGATCGGCGGCAGGGCCACCCTGGCCGGATTCACATTGATGAGCGGCTTTTGCCCCGGGATTTGGAAAATCAACACATCCTGTTCATTGCCCAGCATATTTTCGAACAGGCCGTTATTGGCAGTCAGGCGCGCCAAAGGAAAGCGCTGCCCCAGTAAATGGCGGAAATACTCTACGCGCCCGGTCACCTGCAGATCGCTGCGGAGCGTCATTTCCTGGCGCATCGCGCCGAACAGATACCAGCCTGCCCCGCTCACCACGCAGGCGGCCACCAGCGCGAACAGCGTGGCGGTGCGCAGCGTCAGCGACACCGGCCGACGTGAAGCTCGGGCGTTCACGAGCGCGGCTCGCAAACATAGCCGATGCCGCGCACGCTGTGGATCAGCTTGACGTCGAACGGCCGGTCGATTTTGGCGCGCAGGCGTTTGATCGCCACGTCAACCACATTGGTGTCGCTGTCGAAATTCATGTCCCACACCTGAGAGGCGATCTGCGTGCGCGACAGCACTTCGCCTTCGCGCCGCACCAGTAGATGCAACAGCATGAATTCTTTATTGGTCAACGGGATCACCTGATCCTGGCGCACCGCCCGGCGGCGCAACACGTCCAACTGCAGATCGGCGATAGCGTAATGATCGGCTTCGCGCGCCGGCCCGCGGCGCAGCAAGGTGCGTAAACGCAGCACCAGCTCGGTAAAGGAAAACGGCTTGATAAGATAGTCGTCCGCGCCCAGCTCCAGGCCGTGGATGCGATCCTGCACGCCATCACGGGCGGTGAGAAACAGGATCGGCACGTCGCTTTTCTTGCGCAATACCTCGATGATCTGCCAACCGTCCAGCCCCGGCAGCATCACATCGAGCACGATCGCATCGTAGTCCTGCTCCAACGCGCGAAACAGCCCGTCGGTGCCGGTGCGCGCCAAATCGACGCCGTAGCCCGCTTCCCCCAGCCCTTTCTTCAGGTAATCCCCTGTGCCGATATCGTCTTCAACTACCAGTATTCGCATGCTCACCACCTCGTTACGTCTGCAAAAATACTAGCAGCTTCGGCGGACAAACTTGATGACATTAATGTCATCAAACGGCCATGGCGCTGACCCAGTAGGTCAACCATGCTTAACCGGCAAACTCATTTCAGGAGAACGTTATGATTACCCGTCATCGTATAGCCGGTTTACTGTTGTCCACGTTACTGCTTTCCAGCGGATTGGCCGCCGCCGCCCAACCGCCGGGCAAGGTGATTGCGCCGCTGCGCGGCACCATCACGCAGGTTGCCGACGGCAATCTGCAGTTGACCGACCGCAAGGGCGAGACACTCAGCGTCAAGCTGAACGATCAGACCAAAGTGCTCAGCGTTTCCAAAGCCACGCTGGACGATATCAAACCGGACAGCTTTATCGGCACCGCCGCCGTGCCGCAGCCGGACGGCACGCTCAAAGCGCTGGAAGTGCACGTGTTCGCCGCCAGCCTGCGCGGCACCGGCGAAGGGCATTCGGCCTGGGAATCCGCCGACGGCAAAGTGGATACCATGACTAACGGCACCGTCGGTAAACTGGTGAAATCCAACGGCCGCACCCTGACCGTCACCTACGGCAACCAGCAGAAAACCGTCGTCGTACCGGAAGACGTGCCGATCGTGACGCTGGATCCGGGCGATCTGAGCCTGCTGAAACCGGGCGTGCACATTGTGCTGTTCTCCGCCGTCAACGATAAGGGCGAACGCATCGCCACCCGCATTTCCGCCGGCAAAGACGGCACCGTGCCGCCGATGTAACCGGAGGAAAGCCATGAAAACCAACGCGTCGCGGCCGGTGCATCGCTGGCCGGTTCGAATCACTCATTGGATCAACCTGTTCGCCATGGTGTGCATGTTCATGAGCGGTTGGGAAATCTACAACGCCTCGCCGCTGTTCGATTTCCGCTTTCCGCCGCAGATGACGCTGGGCGGTTGGCTGGGCGGCGCGATTGGTTGGCATTTGGCGGTGATGTGGCTATTGGCGCTCAACGCCGTCTGCTATCTGCTGTGGAGCCTGTTCAGCGGCCATTTTCGCCGCGATCTGTTGCCGCTTCGCGCCGACGCGCTGCGGCAGGATATCTGGCTGGCGATGACGCTGCGCCTGCACCACCGGCATGGCCGCTACAACGCCATTCAGAAACTGATGTACCTCGGCGTACTGGCGCTCGGCCTATTACTGGTGCTGTCCGGCCTGGCGATTTGGAAACCGGTTCAGCTGCAGGGATTGGTCGCGCTGTTTGGCGGCTTCGACTTCGCGCGCTACGTGCATTTCTTCGCCATGGCCGGCATCGGCCTGTTTGTGGTGATCCACGTATTTATGGTGGCTGTCGTGCCTAAAACCCTGTGGGCGATGATAACGGGTGGCAAACATGAATGAGAAAAAACAGCGGGCAACCGCGCCGACGCTGGAACCGGACCAAAAAAAGCAGCTGGTCAATCTGCAACGCCGGCTGATGTTGCGCTCCGGGCTGACGCTGGGCGGCATCGCCATGCTGACCGGGTGTAATCTGCAAGACGGCGATCGGGTGGATAAGGTGCTGTGGGCCATGTCGCGCTGGAACGACCGGGTGCAGGCCTGGCTGTTCAGCGGCCAGCGGTTGGCGCAAATTTACCGGCCGGACCAGATCACTCACCCTTTCCCCTTTAACGCATTTTACCCGGAATACAACGTCCCCGAGATCGATCTCGCCGGCTACCGGCTTGAGGTCGCGGGGAAAGTGGAGAAAAAAGCGCCCTGGACGCTGGAACAGCTGCAGCGGCTGCCGCAGCAAAGTCAGATCACGCGTCTGATCTGCATTGAGGGCTGGAGCGCCATTGGTCAATGGGGCGGCGTGCCGCTGCGCACCTTTCTGCAGCACGTCGGCGCGGATCTGAATGCCGGTTACGTCGGCTTCAAATGCGCCGATCGCTACTACGCCAGCCTCGACATGGCCACCGCGCTGCACCCGCAGACCATCCTGGCGTTGGATTTCGGCGGCAAGGCGCTGCCGGCGGACTATGGCTACCCGCTGCGGCTGCGCGTGCCGACCAAGCTGGGGTTCAAAAACGCCAAACATATCGCCGCGATCTTCGTCAGCGACGTCAATCCGGGCGGCTATTGGGAGGATCAGGGCTACAACTGGTTCAGCGGCATTTAGTTTTGCGCGGCGCTGCGCATAAGCCTCATCGACTGCTGGAGGATCTTCTCCGTCGCGATTATTGGTTTTCAGCGTACCGCTCAGGCCGGCATTAGCCAGAATTTATGACTCGCTCTTGAAAAAACATGCGCATCGCGTACATTATTTGTACAACCAAGCGCTTATTGAGGACGGATTATATGTCATCGAAATCCCGCCTGTTAACGGCAGAATCCCACCCAATCCCTATGAGCATGAAGGAACGTCACCAAAAAGAGATGCAAGCCTTCCACGAAGAATGGGCTGAACAAAGGCGCCGCGAATGGCGTGAACGCGGCGGCGTTGAAGCCAGTGAACCGCCCGCACGTAGCATCGATACCGAACTTTCATCCTGATTCCGGTTCGTTCTTATTCTTCTTCTTCTTTTTCCGCCGTCAGCAATGCAATCCCCGCTTGCTCAATGGCCTCCCGCGCGGCGGCGGGCAACCCCTCATCGGTAATGATGGCGTCAAAGGCGGCGATCGGCAGCGCCAGATAGGTGGCGACTTTGCCGTATTTGGACGTATCGCTGAGCAGAATGCGGCGGCGGCTGGCCTCGACGATGGCCTTCTTCACCATCACCTTATCTTCGTTCGGCGTCGACAGGCCGCGCATGCTCCACGAAGAGGCGGAGATGAACGCCAGATCGATAAACAGACCGCGCAGCGCCTGCGCCGCCGCCTCGCCGACGCAGGAGCGGTTTTCCCGGCACACGGTGCCGCCGGTGTGGATGATTCGGCACTGGCTATGCTCTATCAGAAACCCGGCGATGACAAAGTCGTTGGTCACCACCGTCAAATCGTCACGTTCTCCGATCTGTTTCGCCAGCGCCAGCGTGGTGGTGCCAGCATCCAGATAGATACAGCTGTTGGCGGGAATTTGCCGCGCCGCCAGCCGACCGATGGCGATTTTCTGCCGGCCGAACATCCCCTCTTTGGTCTGGTGAGAAGGTTCGCTCGCCACCCGTTCCGGCGCCTGCACACCGCCCGAGACCGACTGCACCGCCCCCTGCTCTTCCAGCTTTTGCACGTCACGGCGGATCGTCATATGCGACACCCCCAGCCGTTCGGTCAGCTCGGCGATACTGACGACGCCGCGTTCGGATACCAGCGCAAGAATTTGTTGATGGCGTTCTACAGGTATCACGGTTCCCTCTCGTTGCTGCGGTGATAATAATTGTGATTTTACGTCAATTTTCGTTCGCCGATAGCCCTTATTTCTCGCAGCGTGACGGCCAGCGCAGTTAGGCCAGCCAAACATAAACTTATTTAAAAACATAATAGTAATGTTGATTTAGGCCAGAAATCGCACGAAAAATCCGTTTCACGCATTGTTAATTATTGTGATAACGATCGCGGATAATCGACCGACAAGCGCTTACATTTAACACAACAAAACAAATTATCACTAAAATTAACAGGAGTGCAGTATGACACACCCAGGGAATTATGCCGTTTGCGTCATCGGGCTGGGGGCGATGGGCATGGGCGCCGCGCGTTCATGCCTCCGCGCCGGATTGACCACCTACGGCGCCGATCTCAATCCGCAGGCGCTGGCGGCGCTGCAACAGGCCGGCGCGAAACAAACGGCCCCCAGCGCGCGCGACTTCGCCGCCGAGCTGGACGCCGTGTTGCTGCTGGTGGTAAACGCCGCGCAGGTAAAGCAAATCCTGTTCGGCGAGCAAGGCCTGGCGCCGCAGCTCAAGCCGGGCACGGCGGTGATGGTGTCTTCGACCATTTCCGCCGATGACGCCAAACAGATCGAGCAACGGCTGCTGGACTACGGCCTGGCGATGCTGGACGCGCCGGTTTCCGGCGGGGCGGCCAAGGCGGAAGAAGGCCAAATGACGGTGATGGCCGCTGGCGCCGACGCCACCTTCGCGCGCCTGCAACCCGTGCTGGACGCCATCGCCGGCAAGGTTTACCGCATCGGCGAAACCATCGGCCTGGGCGCGACGGTAAAAATCATCCACCAGCTGTTGGCCGGGGTGCACATCGCCGCCGGGGCGGAAGCCATGGCGCTGGCCGCTCGCGCCAACATCCCGCTGGACGTCATGTATGACGTCGTCACCCACGCCGCCGGCAACTCCTGGATGTTCGAAAATCGCATGCGCCACGTGGTCGACGGCGACTATACGCCCAAATCGGCGGTGGATATCTTCGTCAAGGATCTGGGGCTGGTGGCGGATACCGCCAAGGCGCTGCATTTCCCGCTGCCGCTGGCCTCCACCGCCTTCACCATGTTTACCGCCGCCAGCAACGCCGGCTACGGTAAAGAAGATGACAGCGCGGTAATCAAAATCTTTGCCGGCATCGATCTGCCGCAGAAAAAGGAGACGCTCTGATGCAGCTCGGCGTAATCGCGGATGATTTTACCGGCGCGACCGACATCGCCAGCTTTCTGGTGCAAAACGGCCTGCCGACGGTGCAGTTGAACGGCGTGCCGCAGGACGAAACGCCGGTCGACGCTCAGGCGGTCGTCATCAGCCTGAAATCGCGCTCCTGCCCGGCAGAGCAGGCGATCGAACAGGCATTGCAAGCGCTGGCCTGGCTGCAAAAACAGGGCTGCCGCCAGTTCTACTTCAAATACTGCTCCACCTTCGACAGCACCGCACAGGGCAATATCGGCCCGGTGACCGACGCCCTGCTCGCCGCGCTGGGGGAAAATTTCACGGTTGTTTCCCCGGCGCTGCCGGTAAACGGCCGCACGGTCTATCAGGGCTACCTGTTCGTCGGGGAACAGCTGCTGTCTGAGTCCGGCATGCGTCATCACCCGGTCACGCCGATGACCGACAGCAACCTGCTTCGCCTGATGGAATCCCAGGCCGCCGGACGCTGTGGGCTGGTGATGGCGGCGGAAATGGATCGCGGCACCGAGGCAGTCAGCGAGAAGCTGCAGCAATTGGCGCAGGAAGGCGTGCGCTACGCGGTGCTGGACACGCTCAACGAACGGCATCTGCTTACCCAGGGCGAAGCGTTGAAAACGATGAAGCTGGTGACCGGCGGTTCGGGCCTGGCGATCGGCCTGGCGCGGCAATGGGCGCAGAACGGCGAACGTTCGGCAGAGGCGGCCGGCGCGCCGCAGGGGGAAAAGGCGGCGGTGCTGTCTGGCTCCTGCTCCGTCATGACTAACCGGCAGGTGGCGCACTATCGCGAACGCGCGGCGGCGCAGGCCATCGATATCGACCGTTGCTTCGATCCCCAGACGCGCGCCGCCTACGCCGTCGAGTTGGCGCACTGGGCGCAGCGCCATGCCGGAGAAACGCTTGCCCCGCTGATCTACGCCACTGCATCGCCGGAGTCGCTGCAGCAAACGCAACAACGGCATGGCGCCGCCGCCAGCGAGGCGGTGGAAGCCTTGTTCGCCGAGCTGGTGGTGCAACTGCGCCAGTTGGGATTCAGCCGCTTTATCGTCGCCGGCGGCGAAACCTCCGGCGTGGTGACGCAGGCGCTGGGCATTCGCGGCTTCCATATCGGCCCCAGCATTTCCCCCGGCGTTCCCTGGGTGCGCGCCAGCGATCGGGCCATTTCCCTGGCGCTGAAATCGGGTAATTTTGGCGATGAAGCCTTCTTCGCGCGCGCGCAAACGGAGTTCCCGGTATGAGCATGACGATTGAACAGCAGGCGCGTGAAGAGATGGTGCGCCTGGGTGCCTCGTTTTTCCAACGCGGCTACGCCACCGGCTCCGCCGGCAACCTCTCGCTGATGCTGCCGGACGGCGCGCTGCTGGCGACGCCGACCGGCTCCTGTCTCGGCGAGTTGCAGGCCGATCGCCTGTCTAAAGTGAGCCTGAACGGCGACTGGCTCTCCGGCGACAAACCGTCGAAAGAGATCAGCTTTCATCGGGCGCTCTATCTGAACAACCCGGAATGCAAAGCGGTCGTGCACTTGCATTGCACCTACCTCACGGCGCTCTCTTGCCTGCAGGGGCTGGACGCCGACAACGCCATCAAACCGTTCACCCCCTATGTGGTGATGCGCGTCGGCAAGGTGCCGGTGGTGCCTTACTACCGGCCCGGCGACGAAAGGCTGGCGCAGGATCTGGCCCGCCTGGCGCCGACCCACCGCGCCTTTTTGCTGGCCAACCACGGGCCGGTGGTGACGGGTAAAGACCTGCGAGCGGCGGCGGACAATACCGAAGAGATGGAAGATGCGGCGCGGCTGATCTTCACCCTCGGCGATCGTCCGATCCGCTATTTGACCGCTGATGAAATTGCCGAATTACGGAGCTGAACCATGCCTAAATTTGCCGCCAATTTGTCGATGATGTTTACCGAGGTGCCGTTCCTCGATCGCTTTGCCGCCGCTGCCGCACAGGGCTTCAGCGCGGTGGAATTCCTGTTCCCTTACGAGCATCCCGCCGATCTGTTGGCCGAGAAACTGCGCGAACACGGCCTGCAACAGGTGCTGTTCAACACCGCGCCCGGCGATGCCGCCGCCGGCGAATGGGGGCTGGCGGCGCTGCCGGGCCGCGAGCGGGATGCGCGCGCCGATATCGATCGCGCGCTGGCCTACGCCATCGCCCTTTCCTGCCCCTGCGTGCACCTGATGGCCGGCGTGGTGCCCGCGAGCGCGGATCGACGGCGTTATCTCGACGCCTTTATCGCCAATGCGCGCTATGCCGCAGACGCTTTTGCGCCGCACGGCGTCAAGGTGCTGATCGAGGCGCTCAGCCCGCCGGTCAAGCCCGACTACCTGTTCGCCAGTCAGCATCAGGCGGCGGAAGCGGTGGCGGCGATCGAAAGACCGAACGTGTTCATCCAGTTCGATTTTTTCCACGCGCAGTTGGTGGACGGCAATATCAGCGGGCTGCTGGAGACGCTGGCCGGGCGCTACGCGCATATCCAGATAGCCTCGGTGCCGGATCGTCATGAGCCCGACGAGGGCGAACTGAATTACCCGTGGCTGTTCGACAAACTGGATGCGCTCGGCTATCAGGGCTGGATCGGTTGCGAATACCGCCCGCGCGGCGACACCGCCGCCGGGCTCGGCTGGCTGAAGCCTTACCGCTAAAGCCGCACGCCGACACCAGGAAATCGATTTTATAACAATGAAACGCACCCGTATCGCCACGCGGCGATCGCGGTGCCCAACGCTTACCCAACGAAAGGCTTTTTTCATGTCTACCTCTCTGCTGTTGCTGATTGCCGTACTCGGCGTGGTGCTGCTGTTATTGATGGTGATTAAGGCGAAGGTGCAGCCCTTTGTCGCGCTGTTGGTGGTCAGTTTGCTGGTGGCGCTGGCCAGCGGCATTCCGACCGGCGAAGTGATGAAAGTGATGACCGCCGGAATGGGCGGCGTGCTCGGCTCGGTGACCATCATCATCGGTCTGGGGGCGATGCTCGGCCGCATGATCGAACAATCGGGCGGCGCCGAGTCGCTGGCGCAGCGTTTCAGCCAGGGTCTGGGGCCGAAACATACCGTCGCGGCGCTGACCCTCGCCGCGTTTATTCTCGGCATTCCGGTGTTCTTCGACGTCGGCTTTATCATTCTGGCGCCGATTATCTATGGCTTCGCCAAGGTCGCCAAAGTGTCGCCGCTCAAGTTCGGCCTGCCGATGGCCGGCGTGATGTTGACGGTACACGTCGCGCTGCCGCCGCACCCCGGCCCGGTCGCCGCCGCCGGCTTGCTCAACGCCGACATCGGCTGGCTAACCATTATCGGCCTCGCGATCTGTATTCCGGTCGGCGTTATCGGCTATTTCGCCGCCAACTACCTCAACCGCAAAACCTATCCGTTATCGATAGAGGTGCTGGAACAGCTGCAGCTGGCGGCGCCGGAGCCGCGTCCGGAAGATCACGCGCCGCTCAGCGATCGCATCAACCCGCCCGGCGCCGGCCTGGTGGCGGCGCTGATCGTCATCCCGATCGCCATCATCATGCTCGGCACCGTCTCCGCCACCCTGCTGCCGGCCGGCTCGGCGCTGCGCGACGCGCTGTCGCTGCTGGGCTCGCCGGCGGTGGCGCTGATGATCGCCCTGCTGTTGGCCTTCTATTTCCTGGCGCTGCGCCGCGGCTGGAGCCTGCAACACGCCGGCGACGTGATGGGGGCCGCGCTGCCGACCGCCGCGGTGGTGATCCTGGTAACCGGCGCGGGCGGCGTGTTCGGCAAGGTGCTGGTGGAGTCCGGCGTCGGCAAGGCGCTGGCGGAAGTGCTGACGGCCATCGGCCTGCCGCTGGTGCCCGCCGCGTTTATCATTTCGCTGGCGCTGCGCGCCTCGCAGGGTTCCGCCACCGTGGCGATCCTGACCACCGGCGGCCTGTTGTCGGAAGCGGTCAGCGGCTTGAATCAGCTGCAGCTGGTGCTGGTAACCCTGGCGACCTGTTTCGGCGGGCTCGGGCTTTCGCACGTCAACGACTCCGGTTTTTGGATCGTCACGCGCTATCTGGGGCTGTCGGTGGCCGATGGCCTGAAGACCTGGACGGTGTTGACCACCCTGCTCGGCCTGAGCGGCTTCCTGTTCACCTGGCTGTTGTGGCTGGCGGCGTGATTTCTCTGGCATACTGAACGCCGTTGTTTTTCATCGCCTTTCATCCTGTGCAGGAGCAGCAACATGACCGTAATCAACACCGCGCCCACGCTTATCACCGAACGCCTGCGGCTGGACGCGCACACGCTGGACGACTTCGACTCGCTGGCCGCGCTGTGGGCCGACCCGCTGGTGGTGCGCTATATCGGCGGCACCCCACGCGACCGGGAAGACTCCTGGGGGCGCCTGATGCGCTACGTTGGCCACTGGGCGCTGTTGGGATACGGGTATTGGGCGGTGCGTGACAAGCAGAGCGGCGAGTACCTCGGCAGCATCGGCTTCTCTAACTTCCTGCGCGACATCACCCCGGCGCTCGATGCGCCGGAGATGGGCTGGACGCTGGTGAGTTCAGCGCACGGCAAAGGCTATGCCACCGAGGCGCTGCGGGCGGCGCTGGCCTGGGGGAAAACGCACCTGCCGGGGGAAAAAACCGTCTGCATCATCTCGCCTGAAAACCAGGCTTCGCTGGCGTTGGCGAAAAAGGTCGGCTTCAGCGAAAGCCACCGCAGCGAGTACCATCAAAACCCGATCGTGGTGATGCACTGCCTGCTTTGAATGCCTAAGCGCGTTGCACCGCCAACGCCGTCTGAATGAAGTTGTCCCGCAGCGCGTCGGTGCGCTGCGGATCCCAGGCGATACCGACCTGCCACTCCGTCTCCTCGCCGCTCAGCGGTAAAATGTCGATGCCGGCCGGCGCGATATGTGTGATGCTGTGCGGCAGCAGCGCGATGCCGACGCCGGCGGCGACCAACGCCAACAGCGTCTGGATGTCGCCGGCCTGCTGCACCACGTTCGGCGTCAGGCGGTGAGCGGCGATAAACCGCAGCGACTGATCGCTCAGCCCGCGCCCGCGTTTAGGGGTCAATTGCAACAGCGGCAGCTGATTGAAACGCGTCATCAGCTCGTCGGCGCGCAGCGCCAGCGCGCCCGGCGCGGCCAGCACCAACCGATCACTCAACAACGCGACGCCGCACAGCGGCGTATTGACCGGCAAGCGCACGAACCCCGCCTGCAACTCTCCCTGCAGCAACAGCTGATACTGCCGCTCCGACGGCAGATCTTCGAGGCCAATCGCCACCTCGGGAAACCGTTGGCGAAAGGCGGCCACCAGCTGCGGCGCCAGATGAAAACTGGACAGGCCAAACCCCAGCGCCAGCCGCCCCGCTTCCCCGAGCGCCACCCGCCGCGCGCGCCGCTGAAACTGCTGATACTGCTCCACTAGCGCCTGCGCCTCCGGGTAAAGCCGCCGCCCGCCGGCAGTGAGCACCGCCCCTTGTCGGCCGCGCTCGAACAGCCGAACGTCAAGCTGGGCTTCCAGCGCCTGAATTTGCTTGCTCAGCGCCGGTTGGCTGATGCACAGCAGGCTCGCCGCCTGCCGATAGTTGCCCTGCTCCGCCAGCGCCACCAGGGCGCGCAGTTGTTTTATATCCATTCCATTAGGTTATCAAATAAGGAATTTAATTGATTATACAGTAATCAATTCGCCTGCTGTAATCAATGCAGACCCCAACCGGAGAGATCCCATGACCACCTCATTACGCGCCGCCACGGTGCAATTCCAGCATCATGCCAATGACAAGAATTACAACCTGTCGACCATGGAACGCTTTATCGCGGAAGCGGCCGAACAACAGATACAACTGCTGGCATTCCCGGAAATGTGCGTCACCGGCTATTGGCACGTGCGCCATCTGTCCGACGCCGAAGTGCGGGCGCTGGCGGAGCCGATCGTGAGCAGCCCTTCGCTGGCGCGCATTCGCCCGCTGGCTGAGCGTTACAACATGGCGATTGGCGTCGGGCTGATCGAGCTGGGCGATGACGGCCGGTGTTACAACGCCTATGCCGTTTGTCTGCCGGACGGCGAACTGCATGTGCACCGCAAACTGCACGCCTTCGAGCACCCGGCTATCGCCAGCGGCGACCGCTATACGGTGTTCGATACCCCCTGGGGCGTACGCGTGGGCGTATTGATCTGCTGGGACAATAATCTGGTGGAGAATGTGCGCGCAACGGCGCTGCTGGGCGCGGAGGTGCTGATCGCCCCGCACCAGACCGGCGGCACCCATTCGCGCAGCCCGCACGGCATGAAGCCGATCCCGCAGGCGCTGTGGCAGCGGCGCGTGGAAGATCCGCAGGCGATAGAAGCCGCCTTTCGCGGCGAACACGGCCGCGGCTGGCTGATGCGCTGGCTGCCGTCGCGCGCTCACGACAACGGGCTGTTCTTGCTGTTCAGCAACGGCGTGGGCCGAGATGACGATGAAATACGCACCGGCAACGCGATGATCCTCGATCCTTACGGCCGGATCGTGGCGGAGACCTGGGCGGCGGAAGACCGGATGGTCAGCGCCGAGCTCGATCTGACGCTAATCCCGCTCAGCACCGGTCGCCGCTGGATCTACGGGCGGCGCCCCGAGCTGTACGGGTTGTTGACCGAGCCGCAAGGCTACGAGCGCGATGCCCGCAGCGCGCGCTTTTCGACGCAGCCGACGGGGCGCGGCGGTGAATGACAGATAAAAAAAATCCGCCCGGAGGCGGATTTTTTATGGGTGCGGCAAACAAGGCCGCAGGTTCATGCCCGCAGGCACGAACACACTTAGAAGCGGTAGCCTACGCCAACGTTCCAGGTGCCAACGTCAACGCTGCGAATGCGGTTCTGCTCGTAACCGACATCCAGGGCAACGTTCTCGATTGGGTTGAACTGCAGACCGGCGCCGTAGGTGAAGCCGTAGTCAGCGGTGTCGTGACGAGAAGTGCCGTTCTGAGCGTTGGTAGTGAATTTACCGTAACCCAGGCCAACCAGACCGTAGATGCTCGCCCAGTCATTGATGCGGTATGCTGGACCGGCAGAGATAGAGTTGTACTGAGCTTTGTTATAGAAACCGTCCTGAGAACCGTCCTTTTCCAGGTGGGTAAAGGAACCGATTACGCCCAGTGGGTTGTTGTCGAACTCGTAACGGTATTTCAGGTTGAAACCGTCGGCTTTGTTAGCAACGCCTTGGAAATCACCCTGCGCATAGCCAGCGGATACGGTGCTCTGACCAGCGAATGCGGTACCTGCGCTAACTGCTAATACGCAAGCTGCTACTGCGGAAAGACATGCAATTTTTTTCATAACCACCTCAAACGCGTTTTATTATTAAGTACATCCATTTGTTCATGCTTTGAAAATATAACAAAAATTAGCGTGAAACTCTGCCTTGAAATGAGTGTCTAATGCTTTATATCGTGTAACAGAAGATTTCAAGAACAGTGTATCTTCTTCTTTTCGCTCTATTTTCGGCCGTATTCTACGACTTTCTGTGACAAAAATCACCTATTTAATATCCAGATAATTCTTAAGAAAAAGCGCACTTTTTGACCAAATCCGCCACATCTCATCCGAGGATCGGCGGATTTCACCGCGATGCGCGCTTTTCTCAGACAGATTTTCGCCATTTCATTTACACTGCTCGCATCCCCGTTTCGACCGTTTTCTCAAGGCTGAGGAACGGCGCATAAAAGGCCCGTTAAGGATGTCGTTATCTACTGCCGGCAGAGCGCCCTCCGCGCTGCTGCCCATTTGTCTGTTAATCATCGCCATGGTGTCGATCCAGAGCGGCGCTTCGTTGGCCAAAAGCCTGTTCCCGATCGTGGGCGCGGAAGGCATCACGACGCTGCGTCTTTTCATCGGCACCCTGATTCTGTTCATCATCTTCCGCCCGTGGCGCATGCGCATCGCCGCCGGCAGCCGCTTGCCGCTGTTGATTTACGGCCTGTCGCTCGGCGCGATGAACTACCTGTTCTACCTGTCGTTGCGCACCGTGCCGCTCGGCATCGCCGTGGCGCTGGAGTTTACCGGCCCGCTGGCGGTGGCCATGTTCTCGTCGCGGCGGCCGATTGACTTCCTTTGGGTGGCGTTGGCGATCGCCGGGCTGTGGTTCCTGCTGCCGCTTGGTCACAGCGTAGGCGGAATCGACCCGTTCGGTGCCGCCTGCGCGCTCGGCGCCGGCGCCTGCTGGGCGGTCTATATCATCTTCGGCCAGAAGGCCGGCGGCGATCACGGCCCCGGCACGGTGGCGCTCGGCTCGCTGATCGCCGCGTTGGTGTTCTGCCCGATCGGCGCCTGGCAAACCGGCAGCGTGCTGTTCAACGTTGAGATTCTGCCGATAGCGCTGGCGGTGGCGATCCTCTCCACCGCGCTGCCTTATTCGCTGGAGATCATCGCGCTGCCCAAAATTCCGGCGCGCACCTTCGGCACCTTGATGAGCCTGGAACCGGCGATGGCGGCGTTATCCGGCATGCTGTTCCTCGGCGAACACCTGAGCGGCGTGCAATGGCTGGCGCTGGCGGCGATCATCGCCGCCTCCATGGGCTCCGCCCTCACCATTCGCCCCAAACCTCGCCTCGAAAGCCTTTCCTGATGACCCGACTCGCCTGCAGACCGCAACGTCGGAATGCAGGCGGGTTAACTGTTTTCCTCGTGACAAGTCGGCATACTTCCCCTTAGCCTGTATCGCAGGCTCTTTGGACTTTCGCTCACATGGAGAATAACAGTGATTCACAACAGCCTGTTCAACCCACGCTTCGGCCGCGGACTCGCGCCGGCGCTGGTTTCAACCCTGACCGAATTGCGCCGATGCGACCTGCCAGAACTGGCGCTGGGGCATCACCCGATCGACGGCGACAACATCTTTATGGACGTGATGACGCTGACCACCGCGCCGGCGGCGGAAAAGCGCGCCGAAATGCATCAGGAATACATTGCGCTGCATCTGCTGATCAGCGGTGAAGAGCGCATCGAATACGGTCTGGCGGGCAACGGACATCGCGAACAACCCCACGCGGAAAATAGCGATCTGCTGCTGCTGGACATCAAACGCCACCCGCAAACACTGCACATGACGCACGGCATGTTCGCCCTCTTTTTCCAGATGGAGCCGCACAAGACCGGCTGCGTGTGGCAGCGGCCACAGCAAATCAAGAAAGCGGTGGTGAGGATCCATCACCGTCTGCTGCTGTGAACCTGCGGCAGCGCCCGTAGAAAATCGGCGGCCTGGCGGGGAGAACGCAGGCGCACGAAACGGCGTCCGGCGTCGGGACGAGCCATCTCCGCCAGGTATTTTCGCCGGTTCTTCGAGTAAGTGCGGATCGTCCAGAGCACGATCGACTCGCGGCTGAAGAAAGAACGGCGGAAGCTTTCCCGATTGCCGGTGCCCGGCCACAGCTCGCTTTTGCCGGCCGCGCGTCGGCACGCGCGGCGCACGGCCTGCCACAGCGTGCGGCCGAAACCGTAGTCCAGCCACAGAATATAATCGACCTCGCGCCACTTGATCGGCTGCGTGCGGCTGTAATTGCCGTCCAGCACCCAGCCATCCCCCGCTTCGGCCAGCATCTGTTCAAGCCGCGCCAGGAACGCGTCATCGGGCGTTCCCTGCCATTCGGGCCGCCAATACAGCCTGTCCATCTCGATATAGGGCACGCCAAGCCGTTCCGCCAGTTGACGCGCCAGGGTGCTTTTACCGCTGCCGCTGGTGCCGACGACGTTAATTTTCATTATTCGCCTATAAAGAGAGAGGATAATTGCCCTACTGTAGCGGCACCAATTACCGCTATCAATATGAATGGATGAGAAATTAACACCACGATAACAAAGCGGATATTTAGCCGAAGCCCGCAGGCGAAAAAATAAAATAACCAGGGTAAATTTTCACAGCCATAAACAATAAATCAGAGAATGATAAATAATTATATTTTTCATGGTGTTGTATTAAGTAAAAATTCAACAAGACCCATTATTCGTAGGCTAACCCTATTTGTGCAATAGCCATTTTCGTCCGGCAAAAATAAACAGCCCTGCTATAATTAATCCCGTAACGTAATAGGACAACGACTAATCAAGAGGATATCTGATATGAGTACCGCTAAACTGGTGAAAACGAAATCTTCTGATCTGCTGTATACCCGTAACGATCTGGACGAAAAAATCAAACTGGCCGCCATCAAGGCGCTGAACCATCAGGTCGTGCAATTCATCGATCTTTCGTTGATCACCAAACAGGCGCACTGGAACATGCGTGGCGCGAACTTTATCGCGGTTCATGAAATGCTGGACGGCTTCCGCACCGCCATCATCGAGCACCAGGACACCTTCGCCGAGCGCGTGGTGCAGCTGGGCGGCGTGGCGCTGGGCACCGTACAGGTGGTGAACGATCGCACGCCGCTGAAAAGCTATCCGACCAATATCCACAGCGTGCAAGAACACCTGAAAGCGCTGGCCGATCGCTACGGCGCGGTGGCGAATGACATCCGTAAGGCCATTACCGAAGTGGAAGACGAAGACACCGCCGACATGTTCACCGCCGCCTCGCGCGATCTGGATAAGTTCCTGTGGTTCATCGAATCCAACATCGAATAACGCCGCAGCGCGTTGCAGACCGCCCGTCGTGCCGGGCAGAACAGGCTGGGCTTCGCCCGGCCTGTTTTCTTTTGCGCGGCCGTTGAATTGTGCAAAAAACGGCCCATATTAAACGGTAGGTTTCCCTTGTCAGGAGGTCATGATGGCCAGCGGCTGGGCGGCGGACGGCGCCGTACAAGATCAGATTGATTCTACCGTCGACGATGCGGTGCAGCGTGCGCGTGATGCGCTCGGGCATGGCGAGAGCGAGCGCTATTGCCAGGAATGTGGAGAACCGATCCCCGAGGCGCGCCGCAAGGCGCTGAAGGGGGTGCGTTTTTGTGTCACCTGCCAGGCCGAACAAGACAAAAAACACGCGGCCAGCAGCCTGTACAACCGGCGCGGCAGCAAAGACAGCCAGTTGCGCTAGCATTATCTGCTCCCCTTTTTCCCCCTCTCGCAGTCACGCTTGCACCGTCAATGGATCATGAAAGTTAGAGTTAGTTATCAATATTGAAGCAAAAACGTTAAAGAACGGTTGTTTCACAGCCAAAATTTGGTTAATGATAGCCCCGTGCACCAAGATAATTCTTACGCACCATTTCGGTGCCTCATTGTGGTGCATAACCATAACTATTCGCCATCACGGCACAACATCACGCAGTAACTCTTTGTTTTTATATTAGTTGAAAACATGGCACGATTTTTTCATGGCACCAACTGCAATATAAAAAATGGGTAATCCGCAACCTGTACAGGAATTCCTCTCATGAAGTCGATTTTTAAAGTCTCCCTGGCCGCACTCTCCCTGGCCTTTGCCGTAAGTTCCCACGCAGCAGACAAACTGGTGGTCGCCACCGACACCGCTTTCGTTCCTTTTGAGTTCAAGCAAGGCGACAAATACGTCGGCTTCGACATCGACCTGTGGGCCGCCGTCGCCAAAGAGCTGAAGCTGGACTACACCCTGAAACCGATGGACTTCGGCGGCATCATTCCGGCGCTGCAGACCAAAAACGTCGATCTGGCGCTGGCCGGCATCACCATCACCGATGAGCGCAAGAAAGCCATCGACTTCTCAGACGGTTACTACAAAAGCGGCCTGCTGGTCATGGTCAATGCCGACAACAACAGCGTGAAAGGCATCGACGATCTGAACGGTAAAGTGGTGGCGGTCAAAAGCGGCACCGGCTCGGTGGATTACGCCAAGCAGCACATCAAAACCAAGGATCTGCGTCAGTTCCCGAACATTGACAACGCCTATATGGAACTGGGCACCAAGCGCGCCGACGCGGTGCTGCACGACACGCCAAACATCTTATACTTCATCAAGACGGCCGGCGCCGGCAAGTTCAAAACCGTCGGCGATTCGCTGGAAGCGCAGCAGTATGGCATCGCCTTCCCTAAAGGCAGCGACGAGCTGCGCGAGAAGGTGAACGGCGCGCTGAAAACCCTGCGCGAGAACGGCACCTATAACGAAATCTACAAGAAGTGGTTCGGCACCGAACCTAAGTAAGCGGTGAACTTGGCACGCTATTAACTTAAGCACAGGGGGTCGCTTAACCCCCTGCGCTTCGTTGTATCTGATACCCACGTTTGGGATCACCGGGAGAAATATCATGCAGTTCGACTGGAGCGCCATCTGGCCCGCCATTCCTATCTTGTTAGAGGGCGCCAAAATGACCCTGTGGATTTCGGTCCTCGGTCTGATTGGCGGCCTGATCATCGGCCTCGTCGCCGGCTTTGCCCGCACCTACGGCGGATGGATCGCCAACCACATCGCGTTGGTGTTTATCGAAGTGATCCGCGGCACGCCGATCGTGGTGCAGGTGATGTTCATCTACTTCGCCCTGCCGATGGCGTTCACCGATTTGCGCATCGATCCGTTCACCGCGGCGGTGGTGACCATCATGATCAACTCCGGCGCCTACATCGCGGAAATCACCCGCGGCGCGGTGCTGTCTATCCATAACGGTTTCCGCGAAGCCGGGCTGGCGCTCGGCCTGTCGCGCCGCGAAACCATCCGCTACGTCATTATGCCGCTGGCGCTGCGCCGCATGCTGCCGCCGCTGGGCAACCAGTGGATCATCAGCATCAAAGATACCTCGCTGTTCATCGTGATCGGCGTGGCGGAGCTGACCCGTCAGGGTCAGGAAATTATTGCCGGTAACTTCCGCGCGCTGGAAATCTGGAGCGCCGTGGCGGTTATCTACCTGATTATTACTCTGGTGCTGAGCTTCGTGCTGCGTCGTCTGGAAAGAAGGATGAAAATCCTGTGATTGAATTTAAAAACGTCTCCAAGCATTTTGGCCAAACCCAGGTGCTGCACAACATCGATTTGAAGATCGACAAAGGCGAAGTGGTGGTGATCATCGGGCCGTCCGGCTCCGGCAAATCCACCCTGCTGCGCTGCATCAACAAGCTGGAAGAGGTGACCAGCGGCGATCTGATCGTCGATGGCCTGAAAGCCAACGATCCGAAAGTAGACGATCGGTTGATCCGCCAGGAAGCCGGCATGGTATTCCAGCAGTTCTACCTGTTCCCGCACCTGACGGCGCTGGAAAACGTCGCCTTCGGCCCGATCCGCGTGCGCGGCGCGAAGAAGTCCGATGCGGAAAAGCTGGCGCGCGAGCTGCTGGCCAAGGTCGGTCTGGCGGAGCGCGCCCACCACTACCCGTCCGAACTGTCGGGCGGCCAGCAGCAGCGCGTGGCGATCGCGCGCGCGCTGGCGGTGAAGCCGAAAATGATGCTGTTCGACGAGCCGACCTCCGCGCTCGATCCGGAGCTGCGCCACGAAGTGCTTAAGGTGATGCAAGACCTGGCCGAGGAAGGCATGACGATGGTTATCGTCACCCACGAAGTCGGCTTTGCCGAAAAAGTGGCGTCGCGCCTGATCTTTATCGACAAGGGCCGGATTGCCGAAGACGGCAACCCGCACGATCTGATCAACCATCCGCCGAGCCCGCGTCTGCAGGAATTCCTGCAGCACGTTTCCTGATCCTGGCGGTTTAACGGCGGGCGCGCCACGCGCCCGCCGCTTTCATTCCGCACGCTCTCCCACGCCCCATCGCGTTTCCTTTCCTACTATATTGATTGTTTTTCATCGTATTGCTCTGACATCCGCCGATCACAGAACGCCAAAGAGAGGAACCATGCCGCCAAACGCAGACTCCCGACGAGGTTCTCATCTGCGAGAACACCTGCTTTTCCTGCTGCTGTTGACCCTGAGCGTCTTCGCACCACCGGCGCTGGCGCAAAACGCGCCGCCTGCGCCCGCCGACAAGAGCGAGCAGCAGAAAGCCGCCTACGCCGCGCTGGCCGATCTGCTGCAAGACGACCAAGCGCGCGCGGAACTCATCGACCACCTGAAACAGACCGCCGGCGACGCTGCGGCCGCCGCGCCGGCAACGCCGGAGGAATCGACGCCCGCTACGCTGAGCGACAGCCTGAACTCGCTGGCGCAGGAAGGCATCGGCACCTTTAACCAGAAGCTCGGCGCGCTGCAAAAGCTGATCGATTCCGGCCCGAAGCGCGTTTTCAATCCCGCCGGCTTTTTCCGCGCGCTGGGCTACTTTCTGCTGACGGTGGCGGTCACCTTTGCGCTGTTCCACCTGATCCGCCGGCTGATCGCGCCGCTGTACAAGCGCATGGGCAGTTGGGGGCACAACGCCAGGCTGCAGCGCGGCCCGTGGTATAAGCGCCCCGCCGCCATTCTCGGCGCTTTCGCCATCGATCTGCTGGTGCTGCTGCTGGCGCTGGCGGCAGGCAACCTGTTTGCCCGCCACGTCCACGCCGACAGCGCCACCATCCTGCGGCTGCAGACCCTGTTTCTCAGCGCCTTCGCGGTCATTGAATTTTTCAAGGCGGTGCTGCGGCTGATTTTCGCCCCCAGCTTCGACTATCTGCGCCCGTTCCCCTTCAGCGATCGGAGCGCACGCTATTGGAACACCCGCCTCGCCTGGCTCAGCGGCCTGATCGGCTATGGCCTGATGGTGGTGGTGCCGGTGGTGGCGGTGCAGGTCAGCTATTCGGCCGCCGCCGCCGTCAACCTGGTGGTAATGCTGGCGCTGACGCTATACGCCATTTGGCTGATCCTGCACAACCGCAAACCGATACAGCAACAGATCAACCTGCTGGCCGAACGGTCGATGGCGTTTTTCAGCGTGATCCTGCGCGGGCTGGGGCATGTCTGGCACCTGCTGGCGATCGCCTATTTTCTGGTGCTGTTCGTGCTGTCCCAGTTCGACATCGGCAACAGCCTGCGCTTTATGATGAGCGCCACGGTAAAAAGCCTGCTGGTGGTCGGTGTCGGCGCTCTGCTGTCCGGCATGCTGACCCGCTGGATTTTCCGCCGCATTTCGCTACCGACCGACGTCAATTTGCGCTATCCGATGCTCGAGCGGCGCATCAACTCTTACATCCCCAACGGGTTGAAGATACTGCGGGTGATGGTGGTGCTGGCAGTGACGCTGTTTCTGCTTGATGCGTGGCATCTGATCAACCTGTATCAATGGGCGGGCAGCGAAAATGGCCAGCGGACGCTCGGCGGGCTGGTGCATATTCTGCTGATCCTGCTGATCGCCGTGTTTAGCTGGACGCTGATGGCCAGCATCATCGAGCACCGCCTGGCGCTGGAGCTGAGCAACGGCGTGCGGCCGAGCGCGCGCGAACGCACGCTGCTGACGCTGTTTCGCAACGTGTTGGCTATCGTTATCAGCACCATCACCGTGATGATCGTGCTGTCGCAGGTCGGACTGAACATCGCGCCGCTGCTGGCGGGCGCCGGCGCGCTGGGGCTGGCCATCAGCTTCGGTGCCCAGACGCTGGTGAAAGACGTGATCACCGGCGTGTTCATCCAGTTCGAAAACGGCATGAACACCGGCGAATACGTCACCGTCAGCGGCATCACCGGCACCGTGGAGCGCATGACCATCCGCTCGATCGGCCTGCGCGACGACTACGGCGTCTATCACATCGTGCCGTACTCTTCGATCACCACGCTGGCCAACTATGCGCGTGAGTTCGGGGTGTATCGCGCCAATTATACCGTCAGCCGCGACGAGGACATCGATCGGGTCAATGAGGTGCTGCATCAGGCCATCGCGGCGTTGAAGCAGGATGAACAGGTGAAGCATTTCCTGATTGGCGAGCCGGTCTTCAACGGCGTGGTAGCGCTGGGCGATCGTTCGTTCACCACCCGCGTGACGGTGCGCACGCAGGCGCTGAAACAGTGGGTGGTGCAATACGCCCTCGACCGGCTGGTGAAAATCCATTTCGATCGGGCCGGCATCGGCATGCCGCAGCAGGCGATGCAGATTTCCCGCGCGCCGCAGCCGCATGACGAGCAGGCGCCGCCCGCGGCGATCTGAGGTTAGCGCCCGCGCCCGCAGGGCTGAGCGGCCAAGAAGGCCGCCACGTCCTGCCGGTAGGCGTCGTATTGCACCGAGCGCGGGGCAAACAGGCCCACCACGTTGATCAGCCACGGATGGCGCGCGAACAGCGGCTTGACCATCACATGATCGGCCTCGTCGATGCGCGTCACCGTCAGCAGCGAGGCCGGGATCGTTTGCCGATACACGCGCTCGGTTTCGTCCGCGTCCACGTTGACGTCGCGCCCGCCCAGGATCAGGTGCACCGGCGTGGCGAAATGCCGCAATCCCGCCGTCGCGTCGCTGGCCATGTTGGCGCGAATAAAGCGCCAGCGGTCGGCGCTCAATGCAGCGGCGGCGCCAGACTCACGGCGGTACTGTTCGTAGCCGTCCGGCTGTTCGAGCAGCGTTTGGATGTGGCGCCAGTGCGCCTCGCGCGCGGCGATCGACGCTTCATCGTCCCCTGCCGCCGCCATCGCCGCCCGAGTGTTGTAGCGCCCCTGCCGCAGCCAGTTGATCGCCGGCGCCACCGCCAGCGTAAACGCGATGTCGGGGCGCAAACGCGCCACCTCCGGCATTACCCACCCCGCCTGACTGGAGCCCCACAGCCCCACGCAGCGCGCATCGAAGCGCCCGTCCCGCCGGGCCCAGTCGATGATATCGACGGTTTCCCGCGCGCGATCCGCCATGGTCTGATGCAGCCAGTTGCCGCCGGAGCCGCCCACGCCCGGCTTATCGAAGGATAAAACCGCATAGCCCTGCTGCGCCATCGTCTCCCAAATGCCGTAATAGCCTTCGTCGCGGCTGGCGTTGGCCGGTCCATCGCCGTGCACGAACACCACGACGCCGGGCTTCACCGGCGCATGCTCCGGCAGCACCAGCGTGCCGGTCAGCCGATTGCCACCGGCGGTCACCACGACCGGTTCGGTGACAAAGCGAAAGTCGTTGACGTAAATCACCCAGCCGAGCACCGGCAAGAGCAGCGCCACGAGACACAGCCCTATTCTGCGCACGTCGCCTCCCCGCTGCGTTTCTCCATCAACACCCAATCGGCCTGGCCGAACAACAAGCCCAGCGAGGCGTAATGTTCTTCGCGCCGCACCTGAAAACCGCAGCGCCGATACAGGCGCTGCGCATCCACGTTGCGCCGGCTGACGTGCAGGCTCAGGCGCCGGCCTGCGCCTTGTTCGGCGGCGTAGTCGTTCATCCACTGCAGCAGTCGCCTGCCCACCCCTTTGCCGCGCTGACTCTCGGCCACCGCCAGGTAGGAAAGATACAGCTCATCGGCCGCCGGGGTGTGCTGCAACACCGCAATTTGCAGATACATACGCCAAACGTTCAGCCAGCCATAGCGGCGACACAGCCGCCAAATCGGCAAGGCGCGCGGACGTGGCCCAGCGCGGTTCTCGCCATCGATGGCATTCAGGGCAAAGACCGCCACCACCTGTTCATCCTGTTTCACCACGAAGCTGCGCTCCCGGCTGCCGCTTTGCCGCCAACGCCACAGCCGATAGAACAGACGCCACTGAAGGCGGGCGCTCAGACTGCGCGCGCGCTGGAATTTGTCGCAGAACGCGGCGTAGATCAACGCCGCCGTTTGCAGGCGGTCAGCGTCGCGATAAGGCTCAATGTGCAACATATCAACCTCGACTAGGGTTGGCGGTAGAGCAGCTGTTCCAACAGCCGCACCGGCGTGATCGCCTCCGGCGAAGGCGACGCGAAGATCGCCTGCCGCCAAGCCTGGCTTTCGATCACGTCCAGCACCAGCTGCGCGAGCGGCAAGGGCGCTATCGCCGGCGCGATCTCGCCGATTTGCTGAGCCTCAGCGATCGTCGTCGCCAGCGCCTCAATCAACTGCCGCTGGTTGGCGCTGAACGGCTCGGCCAATGCCGGGTTACGCGCCACTTCAGCCACAATCTCCGCCGACAGTTGCACATTGTCCGGTTCGGCGACAAAAGCGTGATAGGCGGTGAAAAAGGCCGACAGCGCCTGTTTCGGCCGCTTTTTCTCGGCCCGCAATGCGGCGGCGAACTCGGCGAATACGCCGTTTTCCAGCAGCGCGATCTCGCCGATCAGCGCCTCCTTGCCGGAAAAATGGTTATAGAGGTTGCCCACGCTGACGCCCGCCGCCTGGGCGATATCCCGCATGCTGGTCTGGTGAAATCCCTTATGGGTAAAGCTGTGCAGCGCAGCGTCGACAATCTTTTCTCGGTTTCCCATCGGCAGCTCCCGAAGCAATGAGGGCGCTGGGCGCCGTAAATTGATACAAAAAAATGAACGAACGTTCGTTCACTTTCAAGTCTAGCATAGACCGGTAAAATTGAACCGCGGCTCAACGGTGCAGAGATCGGTGGGAAGAGACAAGCGCCGCCCCGCTTTCAGGGGCGGCGCCCGGCAAACTCAGTGCAGCGCGTCGCCCTGCTTCACCGACGTAAACGCCTGCATCAGTTTCACGACGTCATGCATGCCGATGTTGACCTGGTTGATCACTTCTCCGGCGTCATGGGTCAATGCCACACCGCCGCCGGCCTGTTCCACGCAGGTCGCCATGCCGGCGATCGCCGCCGCCACGCCTTGCTGGATAGACTTGGTCATGCGTTCGATCTCGGTCGCCGCCTTGCGCGACTGTTCCGCCAGCGTGCGCACCTCGTTGGCCACCACCGCAAAACCGCGCCCGTGCTCACCGGCGTGGGCGGCTTCGATGGAGGCGTTAATCGCCAGCAGATTGGTTTGCGAGGCGATTTTACGAATGGCTTCGACGATGGTGCCGATCTGCTGAGAGCACTTGCCAAGCTCGGTGACCACGTCCGACGTTTCGCGCGCCGCCGCTTCGACCTGCTGCATGCCCTTCACCGCCTGCTGCACGATGACCGCGCCCTGCGCCGCCTGCCGGTCGGTATCGAGCGACAGATGATGCGCGTTGCGCACCATCTCTTCTTCATGCTGCTGCTGTTGCATCAGCCGGGTGATGTCCTGGGCGATCTTCACCACTTTCACCACCTGGCCGTCGTTGTCGAGGATCGGGTTATAGCTGGCCTCCAGCCAGACCCGTTCGCCGCGCCGGTTGACGCGCTCAAAACGCCCGGTGATGAACTCGCCGCGCGCCAGGCGCTGCCAATGCCGCCGATAGTCGTCGGAAGCGGCGAACGCCGGTGGGCACAGCACCGCATGCGACTGCCCGCACGCTTCTTCCAGCCGATAGCCCATCAGCGCCAGCATATTGTCGTTGGCGCTGACAATGTCGCCCTGCGGCGTGAAAGAAATCATCGCCATCGAGCGATTCAGCGCCGCCAGCAGGCTGCGGTGTTCCTGCGCCTGGGTCACTCGCTCGGTCACTTCGCTGGCGATCTTGACGATTTCCACCACCTTACCCTGTTTATTCAGCACCGGCGCATAGGTGCCCTGCAGCCACACCGCCTCGCCGTTTTTCGCGATGCGCTTTATCGTGTCCGTGATGGGTTGCCCTTTATTCAGCGTCTCCCAATGTTCGCGATATAACGGGCTGGCGACATAGTTCGGATCGCAGAAAATACGGTGATGCCGGCCTATCACATCATCGCGTTGAAATCCGAGCGTGCTGAGAAAGAGATCGTTGGCGCGTAATACCGTGCCGTCGGGCGAGAATACAATCATGGGAACGGCGTGTTCTATCGCGCTCAGCTCGGCGCCTTTGTGGGTAGTTAACTGACTGAATTGTAACAGCATAGGGTGTAGTCCTTGTGGCAGATGATCGCGCTTTTCTTATTTTGTCTGGCCACATGCCGCGCCCACACGCAGACGTGCCATCGCGGAAGGAGCGGGCAGCGCCGATCCTTCTGGTTATTGCTCTTAACCGGATTAAATTTATTTATTCAGTAAAGTAATTATTCGAATTTAAATAAACCAACAACCTAAGATTTTTATTATGAATAACTGTATTGAGAATAACGTAAGTGATGAAAATTGAAAGGTAAAATGCGGATTTTTGTCGGCGCCGGCAGGATAACCGGCGCCGGGAAGATTAACGCCAGCGTTCGGCTGCCCAGGCGGCCTGTTGCTCGGCGTCATGGAAAGTCCAGGCGACGAAGCGGCTGATCTTCTGCCCTTGCGCCATCTCGATGGTGCGCACCTCGGCCGCCCCCGCCACTTTCAGCGCATGGTAGATGGCCGGCAACGTGGTGTTTTTCGAGATAAGCGAGGTGAACCACAGGCAGTTATTGGCCTTGCTGACGCTCTCTTCCACCATCTTGCGCACAAAGGCTTCTTCGCCGCCTTCGCACCACAGCTCGTTGTTCTTGCCGCCGAAGTTTTGCACCGGCTTGTCGGCCACTTCCCCTTTGCCCAATTTATGCAGCTTGCGGCGGGTGCTGGCGCGCGCTTCCTGCTCGGACGCGTGGAACGGCGGGTTGCACAGAGTGGCGTCGAATTTCTCGGCCGCGCCGATGATGCCGCTAAAAATCAGTTCAGGCTGTTTTTGCAGCCGCAGACGCACGCTGTTGCGCAGCGTCGGGTTCATCTCGACGATCATTTTGGCTGCGTTCAACGACACCGGATCGATTTCGGAGCCGGTGAAACGCCAGCCGTATTCGCGCAGGCCGACGATCGGGTAAATGCAGTTGGCACCGACGCCGACGTCGAGGATCGCCACGCCCTTGCCGCGCGGGATCTCGCCGCCGTTGCTGGTCGCCAGCAGATCCGCCAGGTGGTGCAGATAGTCGACGCGGCCGGGGATCGGCGGGCACAGGTAATCAGCCGGAATATCCCAGTGTTCGATGCCGTAAAAGTGTTGCAGCAACGCACGGTTGAGCATTTTCACCGCCGCCGGATCGGCGAAGTCCACCGAGACATCGCCCCAGGCGTTCGGTTTTACGAACGGCGCCAGCGCCGGGCAGCTGGCGATCAGCGCCGGGAAGTCGTAGCGCGAACGATGACGGTTGCGCGGATGCAGGCCGCTTTTCTGCTGCGGGAAGGTTTTCTTTTTTTCCACCGTGACGGGCTCTCTTGAAGGTATTTCCGGCGCGTAAGATAACACATCCGGCCCGGAATGGCGCAGCGGCGGGAAACCCGGCACAATGAAAGCTTCATCGATTGCCACAGGGGCCCCCATGAGCCGTGAATCTCGTTATTATTATGAACCCGCCGCCGGCCACGGCCTGCCGCACGATCCGCTGAACGCCATCGTCGGCCCGCGCCCCATCGGCTGGATCTCTTCCCGCAGCGCCGCCGGCTTGCGTAATCTGGCGCCCTACAGCTTTTTCAACTGCTTCAACTACCGCCCGCCCATCATCGGTTTCGCCAGCACCGGCTGGAAAGACAGCGTGGCGAATATCGTGGAAACCGGCGAGTTCGTCTGGAACCTGGCGACGCGCCCGTTGGCGGAAGCGATGAACAACAGTTCCATCAACCTGCCGCGCGGTGAGGACGAATTCGCCTTCGCCGGCGTCACGCCGCTGCCCGGGCGCCGGGTCAAAGCCGAGCGCGTGGCCGAAAGCCCGGTGAACTTCGAATGCCGCCTGACCCAATGCATTCAGTTGCAAACCGCCGCCGGGGAACAGGTGGAGACCTGGCTGGTGTTGGGCGAAGTGGTGGCGGTGCATCTCGATCCGGCGCTGCTGGATGAACACGGCGTTTACCAGACCGCCGCCGCCGAACCGATCCTGCGCGCCGGCGGCCCGAGCGCCTACTACGGCATTTCCGAGCAGCACCGTTTCGATCTGACGCGCCCGACGCGCTGATCGCCTCCCCCCGTTTATCTCGGATGTAAACGGGGGGATTAACAATCAAAAAATCTGAACAAAACTATCAACACTCTCCGATTTCATCACGTCTTCTCCTGCGCAATAATCTTCCCATCGAAAGGCACTCCCTTCTCCCTAATCCGCTTTGACAGGAATGACGAACATGAAAACCATCAAAACTTTTGCTGCTGCTATCGCTCTGGCTACCGTTTCTTTCACCACTTTCGCCGCTGAACACGTCAGCGCGCAGGATGCCGCCCAATTCGAAAAAGCCGGCGTGATCGTCGCCAGCGGCGCAACAGACCTGAGCAGCCTGAAATCCCAGTTGGCCGCCAAAGCCGATGCGGCGGGCGCCAAAGCTTTCACCATCACCTCCACCAGCGGCAATAACCTGATGCACGCCACCGCGGTTATCTACAAATAATCGCCGCCCCAGACGTCAAAAAGCCCGCCGGCTATCACCCCGGCGGGCTTTTTTTATGTTCAAGTGCATTAGCGCTGAATGGGTAAGACAGCGAGTTTTTTGCCGTCCGCTTTGTCAGCACCCCACGCGTAAACGAGCCGGAAAATTCTGTCGCCAACAGGCAGAAACCCTGTATTCAATGGGGTTTGCGGGGCTTGCACACACATTTTTTTACCTGCCCATAGCTGGACTAACGGGAGAGGATGATTATCATGTTACGTAGACTACAGATGCAGAGAACGTTGTATGCAACATATCATTGAAGGTTTCCTCAGTTTCCAGAAAGAGATTTTCCCGCAGCGCAAGGAACTGTTCCGCAGCCTTGCCTCCAGCCAAAATCCCAAAGCGCTGTTTATCTCATGCTCTGACAGCCGTTTAGTGCCCGAGCTGGTCACACAGCAAGAACCTGGGCAGCTTTTCGTTATCCGTAACGCCGGCAACATCGTCCCTTCCTTCGGCCCGGAGCCGGGCGGCGTGTCTGCCACCATCGAGTATGCAGTGGTGGCGTTGGGGGTTACCGATATCGTGATTTGTGGCCACTCGAACTGCGGCGCAATGAAAGCGATAGCCTCCTGCCAGTGCCTCGATCCCATGCCTGCCGTGGCTCACTGGCTGCACTATGCCGATGCGGCAAAAGCGGTGGTCGAAAAGAAAACGTGGAATAGCGAAACAGACAAAGTTAACGCTATGGTCGAAGAGAACGTTATTGCTCAGCTAAATAATATCAAAACCCACCCTTCTGTGGCGGTGGGTCTGCGCAACAGCGGGCTGCGCCTGCACGGTTGGGTGTACGACATCGAAAGCGGCGAAATTCGCACGCTGGATAGAAACACCAAGAGCTTCGTGTCTTTGGCCGATAATCCCGACGTCTATTTCGAATAAAATAGCGTCCGGTTTAGCCATTAAATAAAATCCACGCCGCGGCGTGGATTTTATTATCCGCCTTAAGCCAAGCGCGCCTCTATCGCCGCAGCGAAGTCGCGGCACATCCGTTCGTCACCCTCAGCGTTGTCCGCCAATACCGTCTCGCCATCCACCACCCGGATGTGCGCCTGCAAATCGAAATCTGCCGGCGGCTGCGGGCGCTTGGCCGCGGCGGCCATCGTCTGCTGCGCCTCGTGCCACGCCTGCGCCACCGTCTGGTTGCAGGCCTGCGCCAGATAGTCCGGATTAAACCCTTCGCCGGTCAGGCTGCGCAGCGTGTCGTCATGGCTGACGCTGTTGCCCGGCAACCAGTAGTGTTGCGCCAGATCCGGGCCGATGGCCGGGTTGTCCGTCAGGTAACCGTCGCGCTGCAGGAAGAAGTGACGGGTTTGCTCCACCGCCATCATCGCCAGCAGATAACCCTGATAGGAACAGGCGGACTCCAGCGACAGCAGGTGCGGGATCGCCAGCGTCGGGCGCGGGCTGCCGCTGATGCCGAGGATCTTTTGCTCGACCTCGCGCGCCAGTGCGGTGATGGCTTCCGGCGTGCGTTGCTCGTCATCCCACTGGTACAGCGCCCACTCGAAGTACGGCACCAGCAGGATGTGGCGCTCGTTGAACGCGCGCATCGGCTGGCGCGCCGCGATGCCGGCTTCGATCAGCGCATCGGGCACCGCTTCGCCGGCGGCGTTTTTCGCATAGCGTTTCAGCCAGTCGGCGTCGTCCAGCAGGCTGTCGCAGAACATCGACTGGGTTTCGGCATAGGCCATCGAGGTCGGCGGGAACTCCTGCGAGAAGCACGGCGCATTCTGGCGAATGTTGGCGAAGTGCGCCGCATGGCCGCCCTCGTGGAACAGCGTGTTGAGCCCATAAGCCCCGCTGCCCACCTGCCCCGGCTGCGCCAGGCTGGTGAAGTTGATGCGCGCCGGCACCCATTCCCCCTGACGTACAAACGGCGGCACCGGGCCGTGCATAAAGCCGTTCTCATACTTGCCTTTGCGCACCAGCAGATCGAGATTCATCTCGGCGCCGCCAAAACCGATGTGCAGACGTTTGAAGCTGTCGACCCAGCGTTCCAGCGAACGAGAAAACGGGAAGTAAGGATCCAGTTGACGGGTAACGTCGCCGGCATTGGCGAAGCGTACGTTCCACGGCTCCAGCGCCTGGTCGCCCTTGTCGGCCGCCAGCTGCCGCAGGCTGCGTGCGTTGGCCGCGCGGGTTTCCCGCTCGAAGCGATCCAGAATGGCGAACAGCTGCTCCGGCGTCATGCGCTCGGTTTTGTTCACCTTGTAGTCGAAATAGTTGCGATAACCCATCTGGCGCGCAAAGCGGTTGCGCAGGCCGATCAGCTCCGGCAGGCCGTTATGCAGCAGCCATTGCTCCAGATCGCGCAGCGCCTGCTGCGAGCTGCGGCGAGAGTCTTCGTTCGGGTTGGTCGCCTGGTTGGTCAGCAGCTCGCCGAGCGAGGCCGCCACCCGCCGCCCGTCGGCGTTCAGGTGCGTGACCTGATAGCCCTTGCGGCGCGAGTAGAGATCGGATTCGGCGTGGATGATCTGATCCAACAACGCCTGCGCCTGCGGATCTTCAATGGCGTTACAGTCGAAGAAACGCAGCCAGCCTTGCAGGCCGTGGATCAGCGCATCGCGCTGCGCCTCCTGCGGCAGCGCTTCCAATCCGGCCAGCAGGCTGCGGATCTCGGCCAGCCGGCGCGGTTCGGCGACGAAGCGCTTATAGGCGCTTTCCGCGGCGGAAAAGCGCGCCGACACGTCTTCACCGCCGGTGCCCATGTAGTTTTGCCAGAACAGCTCTTCTTTGGCGCGGTGAACGTCGAGGTAATCCTGGTTCAATTGATTGAAGTAATCGAGAGCCTGTTGCATAACCGTCCTTCTCAGCCGATGAGGAAATATCCCAGTATAGCCGCGCTTAGGCCTGACGCAGACGCTGCAGCCCCTGCTCCAGCGTCTCGCTCTCGCCGGCGGCCACCAGGCAACAGGCGACCTGCCGCTGGATGGCCTGCGGGATCGCCACCTCGCCCGCCAGACAGCGTTCAGTCCAGCGCGCGGTGGTTTCAGCGTCTTTCGCCGCCGGCAATGCCGGTGTTTCATCCGGCAAGGTGCGCTCCAGCAGCACCTGCTGTTCGCCGCCGACGATGTGGTGAATTTGCGGGCAGCGCAGCGGGTTGGCGTAGGCCTCGCCTTCCGTGCCGTGCATCAGCAACCCGCGGGCGCCGATCTGGCGGAAAAACGACGCCACCCGGCCAACATACTCCGGATGTGAGACGCTGGCGAGGCGCAACGCATCCTGTTCGCCAAACGGCGTCGCCAGCTTGGCCAGCGTATGGGCGCTGTTGCGCACCCCCATGCGCCAACGCAGCCCGAGCTGCCGCGCCAACGGCGCCGACAGCGTGGAAACCGGCATGAATACCGCCTCGCCGTTATCGAGACGCCGCTGGGCGTGAGCGGCCTGTTCCGACCACGGCAGCCCCAGAGCGCGGAAAATCTCGGCGCTGGTCACGCGGGTGCTGTCGTCCAGGACGCCGTGCACCACCACCGGCAGGCCCACTTTCGCCAGCAGCAGCGCCAGCAGCGGCGTCAGGTTGGCCTGCTTGCGCGCGCCGTTGTAGCTCGGCAGCACTACCGGCAGCGGGCGCCCTTGCGGCGCCTGCAGCGACAATACCTGCTGCTGCATCGCCTGGTAGAACCCCAGCATCTCCTCTTCGGCTTCGCCCTTGATGCGCAGCGCGATCAGAATGCCGCCAAGCTCAAGTTCGGGGACCTCCCCGGCCAGCATCGCCTGATACAGTTGAAAAGCGGTCTGTTGATCCAGGTCGCGCGCATGATTTTTGCCGCGGCCTATTTCTTTGATAATTTTGGTGTAATCCATCCGAAGGTTCCCCTGGCTGCCCTTCAGTTAGCATACCCTATCCGCGCCGCCGCTCAACCTCCTGCGCCAGTCGCCGCTGCGCGTCATCGCCCTCGCGCAGCCCGGCGATCACCCCGCCGGCATCGTCGGCGCTGCGGTTTTGGCTCATCTTCCATTTGCCTTCGCGCCGGGTGACGGCGATCTCGATACCGACAATGCCTTTAAGCTGCGCGGCGATGTAGTTGGCCGGCGCGTCGTCGAGCCGCCAGGGCGCCGGGCGGCGCCCTTCCTGTTGCGCCGTCAGGTCGATCAGTTGGCGGCGCAGCCAGGCCGGATCGTCCGTCACCGTCGGCACGCCATACAGTTGCACCACGCTGTAATTCCAGGTCGGCACCACCTTGCCGGTCTGGCGTTTGCTCGGGTACCAGCCTGGCGACACATAACCTTCCAGGCCTTGAAAGATCACCAGGCATTCCGCGGCGTGCCGCAACCGCCGCCAGTGCTCGTTGGCGCGCGACAGGTGCGCCCGCAGCCGCAGCTGCCCCTGCTCGACATCAGCCACAAACGGCAGCGGGTCGGCCGTCAATCCGTGCTCGCCGTGGCTGACCAACAGCCCCAGCGGGTGGGCGCGGATCAACGCCAGTTGGGCATCCAGATCGTCTTCGCGAAATGCGGCGGGTTGAAACATCAGTGCGGCTCCTTATCGCTCTCTCATGATGACAACAGTAAAGCACCCGCCGGCGGCCTACTTAAGATCCGCTTTCTGGCTATTTCGAGTGATCCGGTTTAACAACAGCAGGGCCACGCCCATCGCCAACAGATTAAATACCATGGCGCCGGCAAAGGCTTGGGCATAGCGCTCCGCCGCGCCGCCGCTCGCCAACAGCGGCACAAAACCGACGCCGCTGACCACGATGCCCAACGCGCCTCCCACCTGCTGCACGGTGGCAACCAGGCCCGCCGCCATCCCCGCCTGCCGCTCCTGCGCCAAACCCAGCACCAGATTCAGCAGCGGCGTCATGCTCAGCGCCTGACCGAACCCCAGCACCACCAACCCCGGCAGCAACCGCAGCGGATGCGCCAGCGCCTCACCCCACAGCGCCTGCGCCATCAATAGCGCCAACCCGGCGGCGTAAATCGCCACGCCCACGCTCAGCACGCCGTTGCCCCACCGCTGCGCCAGCCGGGGCGCCAGCATCGACGCCAACATAAAGGCCGCGCTGGCCGGGGCGAACAGGCTGCCCGCCTGAAAAGGCGTCAGCCCCGCCCCCGCCTGCAGCAGCAGCGCGAAACACAAGAAAAACGAGGAAGCGGTGGCATAAATCGCCAGCACCACCGCCATACCCGGCGCGAAACCCGCCTGGCGGAACAGCGCCGGATCGAGCACCGCATCGTCACCGCGCTGCGCCAGACGCCGCTCCCAACGCAGGAAGCCCCACAGCGTCAGCATCGCCAACGCCAACATCGGCGCTATCCACCACGGCCAGCCGCGCGCCGGTCCCTCCAGCAGCGGCAGTAGCAACAGCGACAGGCCGGTCGCCGCCAGCCACAGGCCAACGCCGTCCAGCCGCTGCGCCTGCGCCACCCGCGATTCGGGAATGCACCGCACCGCCCACAGCGCCAGTGCGCCGATCGGCAAATTGATCAAAAAGATCATGCGCCAGCCGCTGCCGAACAGGTTGGCCTCGATGATAAATCCGCCGAGGATCTGGCCGAAGATCGCCGCCAATCCCAACGTCATGCCCAGCCAGGCGAAGGCGCGTCGCCGCTGTTGCGGCTCGTACAGCACCCGCATCAAGGCGTAAATTTGCGGGAACAACAGCGCCGCCGTCGCCCCCTGCAGAATACGCGCGGCGATCAGCAGGCCGAGCGATCCCGCCAGCCCGCACAGCAGAGAGCTCAACGTGAATCCCAGCATGCCGAGGCCGAACAAGCGCCGACGCCCGAAGCGATCGCCCAGGCGCCCACCGGCGATCAACAGCACCCCAAACGCCAGCTCATAACCGGCGACGATCAAACCGACCCCGGCGAAATCGGCGGCGAACTGCCGCTGGATCACCGGCGCTGCCACGTTGACCACGAACAGATCGAACACCGTGACGAAACCGCCCAACAGCAGCACCGGCAGGCCGGGCAGCCCTCGCCGCTCACCAGATAATGAATGTTCCATACCACCTCCAGAGATTATG
The DNA here is from genome assembly GCF_052168895.1 of Serratia sp. CY37869. Taxonomy (NCBI): domain Bacteria; kingdom Pseudomonadati; phylum Pseudomonadota; class Gammaproteobacteria; order Enterobacterales; family Yersiniaceae; genus Serratia; species Serratia sp. CY37869. Next base: position 606,129 of record NZ_JBJNLU010000002.1, on the reverse strand, counting down.
ATGGCCGCAGTATGGAACAAGGTTTAAACTGTTACTATATAGCCACTTATACTATTACTAACAGCAACAGGACGGCCGATATGTCCCCACGCACCCTCGAACGCACCCGCCACGAACTGGGGGATTTTCTGCGGCAAAAGCGAGAACAGCTGTCGCCAGAGGCGGTCGGCTTGCCGAGCGGCAGCCGCCGCCGCACGCCGGGATTGCGGCGCGAGGAGGTGGCGGCGCTGGCCGGCGTCGGCCTCACCTGGTACACCTGGCTGGAGCAAGGCAGGGAAATCAATGCGTCGGTGACGTTTTTGGAAAATCTGGCGCGGGTACTGCAGCTCGACGCCGCCGGCCGCTACCACCTGTTCTTATTGGCGCATCAGCGCCCGCCGGTGCCGGTTGGGCATCAGTGGTGCCAGGTTTCGCCGTTGGTGCGGCGTCTGCTGGACGATTTGGCGCTGCGGCCGGCCTACGTCATGAACCTGAGTTGGGACATCATCGCCTGGAATCCGGCGGCACAGCGGCTGTTCGCCATCGGCGATCGCCCGGCGCAAGAGCGCAACATGTTGTGGATGCTGTTTGCCGATCCGCAGCTCAATGAGCGCCTGCTGGAGTGGCAGGCGCAGGCGCCGCAAATCCTGGCCAGCTTCCGCCGCGACTATGCCCGCGCGCCGGAGGATGAGGTGATGCGCCAACGGGTGCAGGCGCTGGAGCGGGTGTCGCCGCCGTTCCGCCGGCTCTGGCGGCAGCATGACATTCACGGACGCTGTCAGGGGCGGCGCAGCTTCGTCGTCCCGGAGATCGGCCCGGTCACCTTTGACCATGCCTCTTTCATCGTCGACGAAGAGAACCATCTGCGGCTGGTGATGTACAGCGCGCTGCCGGACGAACCGGCCAGCACGGCGTTTGAAGCGCTGCTGCGCGAGGATTAACGACGGCTGTCGAAAATGAGTTTGCAGGCCAGCCCGGCGAACACGCCGCTCAGCAGGTAGTTCGGCCAGCGGGCGCTGAAACGGCGGCCGACGAAACGGCTTTTCATGCCGCTAACCGCCAGGATCACCCCGCCGTTAATCAGCAAGCCGACCAGATTCAGCACCGTCGCCAGCGCCAGCATCTGCACCACCACCGAGCCGGCGCGCGGATCGATAAACTGCGGGAACAGCGCCAACACGAACAGCGCCATCTTCGGGTTGAGGATGTTGGTCAGCAGCCCCTGTCGGAAAATGCGCGCCGTCGGCACCGCCTGCAACCCGGCGGAAGCCTGCAGACTGCTGCCGGATCGCAACGTTTTCCACGCCAGATAGAGCAGATAAGCTGCGCCCAACATTCTCACCGCGTCGTAAGCCAGCGGCACCGCGACGAACAGTTGCGACAACCCCAGCGCCGCCGCCAGCGCATGGCAGTAAGTGCCGAGTTGAATGCCCGCCAGCGAAGCGAAACCGGCCCGCGGCCCCTGGCTGACGCTGCGCGAAGCGATCAGCAGCATATCCGGGCCGGGGGTCAGCGCCAGCGCCACGCAGGCACCGGAAAACAACAACAGCGTTGTAGCATCAATCATGAATCACCTGATAAGAAGACGGACGGGGATGGAGCGTCCATCATAGCGACGCCGACGTGGCTTGTCAGCGCCGCTCGCGTCAGATCACCCACAAATCGAGATACTCGTTGACCGGCATCTGCGCCAGCCGCTGCCGGTCCAGCGACACCTCAAGAATGCGCTGCTGCTGCAGGGCCGGGAACTGGCGCGCCAGGTTGGTTTTGAACTTCTCGATCAGCAGCGGGATGCCCTCTTCGCGCCGCCGCGCATGGCCGATAGGATACTCCACGGCCACCTCATCCAGACGGCTGCCGTCGGCGAACTCCACCGTCAGCGCATTGGCGATCGAGCGTTTTTCCGGATCGTGATAATCGCGCGTGAAGGCGGGATCTTCATGGCAATGTATCTTGCTACGCAATGCGTCGATGCGCGGATCTTCGGCCACCCGGTCCTCGTAATCCGCCGCCGTCAGCCGGCCGAACAGCAGCGGGATCGCCACCATATACTGAATGCAGTGATCGCGATCCGCCGGGTTATCCAGCGGCCCCTGCTTGTCGATAATGCGCAGGCAGGCCTCGTGAGTGCGGATGCTCACTGCGGCGATGTCGGCGGCGGTTTTGCCGGCGGCCTGCATCTGACGATGCAGCGTCATGGCCGCCTCCACGGCGGTCTGGGCATGGAACTCCGCCGGGAACGAAATTTTAAACAGCACGTTCTCCATCACATACGCGCCGTACGGCCGCTGGAAGCGGAAAGGTTTGCCGTTGAACGAGACGTCGTAGAATCCCCAGGTCGGTGCCGTGAGCGCCGAGGGATAGCCCATCTCACCGGTGGCGGCCATCAGCGCCAGCCGCACCGCGCGGGCGGTCGCATCCCCCGCCGCCCAGGATTTGCGGGTGCCGGCGTTCGGCGCGTGGCGGTAGGTGCGCAGCGACTGCCCGTCCACCCACGCCAGCGACACCGCGTTCAGGATCGCCTCGCGGCTCAGGCCGAGCAGCTGCGCCACCACCGCGGTGGACGCCACCTTCACCAGCAGCACGTGATCCAACCCTACCCGATTGAAGGCGTTTTCCAGCGCCAGGCAGCCCTGGATCTCATGCGCCTTGATCATGGCGATCAGCACCTGCCGCATGGTCAGCGGCGCTTTGCCCGCCGCCACCGCCTGGCGAGAGAGCCAATCGGCCACCGCCAGGATCCCGCCCAGGTTGTCCGACGGGTGGCCCCACTCCGCCGCCAGCCAGGTGTCGTTAAAGTCGAGCCAGCGGATCATGGCGCCGATATTGAACGCCGCCTGCACCGGATCCAGCTGGAAACGGGTGCCGGGCACCCGGCTGCCGTTCAGCACCTCGGCGCCCGGCACCACCGGCCCCATCAGTTTCTTGCAGGCCGGGTAGCTCAGCGCCTCCAGCCCGCAGCCGAGGGTATCGAGCAGGCAATAATGGGCGGTGCGGTACGCCGCCGGGGTATCGACGGCCTCTTTCATCACATAATCGACGATATCGACCATTTCGCGATCGAATGGCGGACGGCGGGTATTGGCAGACTCAAGCATCATGATTCCCAAAGGCTCCAGAGTGAAAACGACACGATAACGACCGGCGCTCAGCGCTGATCCAGCGGTACGAAGGCTCGCGCTTCCGGCCCGGTATAGTTGGCGGACGGGCGAATGATTTTGTTGTCCTGCCGTTGCTCGATGATGTGCGCCGACCAGCCGCTGACGCGCGCCATGACGAACAGCGGCGTGAACATTTCGGTGGGCACCCCCAGCTGGTGGTAAGACACCGCCGAGAACCAGTCGAGGTTGGGGAACATGTTTTTGGTGTCGCGCATTACGCTTTCCAGCCGGTCGGCGATGTCATACAGCTTCATCGCACCCGCTTCCTGCGACAGGCGCAGCGCGATCTCTTTGATCACCTGATGGCGCGGATCGGAGACGGTATACACCGGGTGCCCGAAGCCGATCACCACCTCTTTGTTGTCGATGCGGCGGCGAATGTCGGCTTCCGCTTCGTCCGGCGTTTCATAGCGTTGCTGGATCTCCAGCGACACCTCGTTGGCGCCGCCGTGCTTCGGCCCGCGCAGCGCGCCAATGGCGCCGACGATCGCCGAATAGACATCGGATCCGGTGCCGGCGATCACCCGGCCGGCGAAGGTCGAGGCGTTGAACTCATGCTCGGCGTACAGGATCAATGACGCGTGCATCGCCTGCTCCCAGCTGGCGGAAGGTGCTGCGCCGTGCAGCAGGTGCAGGAAGTGGCCGCCGATGGAATCGTCGTCGGTCTCCGGCTGAATGCGCTCGCCGTTGTGGCTGTAGTGATACCAGTAGAGCAGCATCGATCCCAACGACGCCAGCAGGCGGTCGGCGATGTCGCGCGCGCCGGCCGCGCCGTGCTGCTCTTTTTCCGGCAGCGTGCAGCCGAGGGCCGAAACGCCGGTGCGCATCACGTCCATCGGGTGAGATGCCGCCGGCAGCGCCTCCAGCACCGTGCGTACGCTGGCGGGCAGGCCGCGCAGCGCTTTGAGCCGCTGCTTGTAGGCATGAAGTTCGTCGCGGTTGGGCAACTTGCCGTGGATCAGCAGATGGGCGACCTCTTCAAACTCGCAGTGGCGCGCGAGGTCGAGAATGTCGTAACCGCGGTAGTGCAGATCGTTGCCGCTGCGCCCTACGGAACACAGCGCGGTATTCCCGGCGGGCACGCCGGATAACGCCACGGATTTTTTCGGCTTAACGCCAGTCGGGCTTTGCGGGGGGATCGCTTGGCTCATACTGTCCTCATTTGGCTTCTGCGTGAATGGCGCTTATTCGTCGCGTTGGCGAGCGAACAGAGCGTCGAGTTTCTCTTCGAACAAATAGTAGTTGATGCTTTCATACAGCTCGTTGCGGGTCTGCATGGTGTCGATGACGTTTTTCTGCGTGCCCTCCTCGCGCAGGGCGCGGTACACCCGCTCCGCCGCCCGATTCATCGCTCGGAAGGCCGACAGCGGATACAGCGCCATATCCACCTGGGCGCTGCGCAGCTCCTCGGTAGTGAACAGCGGCGTCGCGCCGAATTCGGTGATGTTGGCGAGGATCGGCACCTGCGTCGCTTCGGCGAAGCGGCGGTACATGCCCAGCTCGGTAATCGCTTCCGGGAACAGCATGTCGGCCCCGGCCGCCACGTAAGCCTGAGCGCGCTCGATGGCCGCCTCCAGCCCCTCCACCGCCAGCGCATCGGTGCGCGCCATGATCACGAAGTCCGGATCGCTGCGCGCATCTACCGCCGCCTTGATGCGATCCACCATCTCTTCGGTGGAGACGATGGCCTTATTGGGCCGATGGCCGCAGCGCTTGGCGCCGACCTGATCTTCGATATGCAGCGCCGCCGCCCCGGCCTTGCTCACCGAGCGCACCGTGCGGGCGACGTTGAACGCCGATGCGCCGAAACCGCTGTCGACATCCACCAGCAGCGGCAGCGGGCAGACATCGGTGATGCGGCGAATATCAGTCAACACATCGTCCAGCGTCGAAATACCCAGGTCCGGCAGCCCCAGCGAACCGGCCGCCACGCCGCCGCCGGAAAGATAGATGGCCTGGAACCCCGCCCGCTGGGCCAGCAGGGCATGGTTGGCGTTGATCGCGCCGGCGATTTGCAAGGGTTTTTCTTTACTCAGGGCCTGACGAAAGGCGAGCCCAGGTGAGCGCAGCGTCATGACGTTCTCTCCAATTAGCTAGATGGAACAGATAGAGCAAGAGGCGGGCCAGGTTGCACTTTGGCGAGGAAAAAATTAAAAGCGATAAAAATAAGTGAGTTATAAAATTCGCATCGCCATTGGGCAGACCAAGCGATAAAAAACGTTTCAGTTAACGTTTCAATCGCGGTTTCAGTCGGCATATTTGAAACATGACTGAAACAAGGCTACACCTAATGCAGCCACTTTCATTCGGTAACTCATCATGAGCGATCACATCACGCCGTCCCGCACGCCGGACAAACCGGTGATCTGGACCGTCTCCATCACCCGCCTGTTCGATCTGTTCCGGGATATCAGCCTCGAGTTCGACCACCTGGCGACCATCACCCCGATCCATCTCGGCTTCGAGGAGGCGGTGCAGCATATCCGCGCTCGCCTGGCTAGCGAGCCTTGCGACGCCATCATCGCCGCCGGCTCCAACGGCGCTTACCTGAAAAGCCGCCTGTCGGTGCCGGTCATTTTGGTCAAGCCCGGCGGCTTCGATCTGCTGCAGGCGCTGAGCAAGGCGCGCAGAACCGCCGATCGGATCGGCGTCATCACCTACAAAACGCCCCTGCCCGCGCTGCTGGAGTTCCAACAAACCTTCGATCTGCCGCTGGAGCAGCGCAGTTACGTCACCGAAGAGGACGCGCGCGGCCAGATCGCCGAGCTGAAAGCCGCCGGCATTCAGGCGGTGGTCGGCGCCGGCCTCATCAGCGATCTGGCGGAAGAGGCCGGGCTCACCGCCATTTTTCTCTATTCCGCCGCCACCCTGCGCGCCGCCTTCAGCGACGCGCTGGACGTGACGCGCCTGATGCTGGGCGGCGGCAAACGCGGCGGCGATTACGCCGCACGCGATACCCTGCAGCCGCGCTATGGGCTGAGCGATTTACAGGGCGACTCCCCGCAGATGGAGCAGACCCGGCGCACCATCATGCTGTACGCCCGCTCGCCGGCGGCGGTGTTGATTGAAGGCGAAACCGGCACTGGCAAAGAGCTGGCGGCGCAGGCGATCCACCGCGAATACTTTTCCCGGCGCGGCGCGCCGTCCAGGGGCGCGACGCCGCCGTTCGTCGCCATCAACTGCGGCGCCATCGCCGAATCGCTGCTGGAGGCGGAGCTGTTCGGCTATGAGGAAGGCGCCTTCACCGGTTCACGGCGCGGCGGCCGACGCGGGCTGCTGGAAACCGCCAACGGCGGCACCCTGTTTCTGGATGAGATCGGCGAAATGCCGCTGCACCTGCAAACCCGGCTGCTGCGGGCGCTGGAAGAAAAAACCATCACTCGGGTCGGTGGGCAACAGCCGGTAAAGGTCGACTTTCGCGTCATCAGCGCCACCCACACCCGCCTGGAGCAGGCGATTCAACAGGGCGATTTTCGCGCCGATCTGTTTTACCGCCTGAGCGCCCTGCGGCTGCAACTGCCGCCACTGCGGGCGCGCGGCGACGATATCGCAATGCTGGCGGAACACTTTCTGAAACAGTCGCTGGCGGCGCTCGACGTGCCGCTGACGGAGCCGCTGCGCGCCACCCTGGCCGGGTGTTACGCCGCGCTGGGTCATTACGCCTGGCCCGGCAACCTGCGCGAGCTGCGCAACATGATGGAGCGGGTGGCGCTGATGCTGAGCACCGGCGTCGCACCGAGCGGCGAGACCCTGCAGTGGCTGCTGCCGGAGCTGGCGGCGGTCTCGCCGCCCGAGACGCAGGCGGCGCCCGTCTCCGCCCGCGAAGCCCTGGCGCGGTGTGGAGGCGACCACGCCGCCGCCGCCCGGTTGCTCGGGATCAGCCGCACCACTTTATGGCGCTGGCTGAAAAAACCGAACTGAGCATCAGCCGGCGCGCCGGCCGTCCGAGGCCGGCAGCAGTCGCGCTCGCCGCTCGCCCAACAGGTTCATGCCCGCCGCCGCCAGCAGGATGATCGCCGTCCCCAGCAGTTGCCATGCCGACAGCCGGTGGCCAAACGCCAGGCGATCCACCAGCATGGCGGCGATCGGGTAGATGAACGACAGCGAGCCGATCAGGTGGGTCGGCAGCTTCTGCAACGCGCCGTACATCAGCACGTACATCAGGCCGGTATGCAACACGCCGAGCGTCGCCAGCATCCCCCACTGCCCCACGCTGGCCGACGCATGAAAATCCACCAACGGCAGCAGCATCACCGCCCCCACCGTTACCTGGATCAGCGCAATAAGATGGGGCGGCGTGCCCTTCAGCCGCTTGGCCGCCAGCGCCATCAGGGCGTAGAAAAACGCCGCGCCGAGCGCCAGCGCGATGCCCGCCAGATAATGGCTCTGCTCCCCCGCCTGCCGCGGCTGAGCCAGCACCACCAGCATCATGCCGCCGAACGCCAGCCCCAACCACAGCAACTTGCGGGCGGTCAGCCGTTCCCCCAGAAACAGCGCCCCCAGCCCCACCAGCATAAACGGCTGGGTGTTGTACACCGCGGTGGCGATGGAGATAGAGGCATAGGAATAGGCGGCGAACAGCAGCAGCCAGTTGATCACCAGCGCGACGCCGCCGGCGATCGCCAGCAGCAGCGTGGCGCGCGTCAGCGCATCGCGGCGCAGCTGGCCCAGCGCGCCGCACACCGCCAGCAGCACCAGCGCCCCCACCGCGCAGCGCCAAAACACCACGTTGACCACCGGCTGGCCGGACATCAGCACAAACCAGCCGATGGAGCCGGAAATCAGCATCGCCGCCGCCATCTCCAGCGAGCCGCGTTTTATCTCTGCATTCATTCTGCGTTCCTCAAAGCTTGCCCAGAGACATAGCTTGCGGCTTCGCAGGGCGGCTTTCCATAGCATAAAAAAGGCAGATATGCTTAACTGCCTTTTTCTCGCAGCTACAATAAAGAAAATACCTAACGGAGGCGTTATGGATGATATCGATCGCCAAATCCTGACCATTCTGGCGGAAGATGCGCGCGCATCGTTGAAGACGCTGAGCGCGCAGGTGGGCCTGTCGTCGCCGAGCACGTCGGAAAGACTGCGGCGGCTGGAGGAAAGCGGCGTGATCAAGGGCTATACCCTGAACGTCAATCTGCAGGCGGTGGGTTACGCCTTTCAGTCGCTGGTGCGCATCAAGCCGCTGCCGGGCATGCTGAAGAAGGTCGAACAGCTGATTCAGACGATCCCGGAAGTGGTCGAATGCGATAAGGTGACCGGCGAAGACTGCTTTATCGTGCGGCTGGTGGCGCACTCGATGGAACAGCTCGACCACACCCTCGATCGGCTGGCCGAACACGCGCAGAGCAACACCTCGATCGTGAAAACCACGCCGGTCAAGCGCCGCCTGCCGCCGCTGCTCTGATTAACGCCGCCGTTTGCGGGCGAACGGGTTGCCGCGCTTCTTCTCTTTTTTAGCCGCGTCGGCGGCGGATTTCAGCGCCGCCAGATGCGCCTTGTCGGCCTCCGGCACCGCGCGCTGCTCAATCGGGAACACCGGCAACGACGCCAACAGCCGCGAACCGTAATTTTTGGTCAGCAACCGGCGATCGTAGATCACGATCTCGCCGTAACATTGGTTGCTGCGGATCAGGCGGCCGACCTGCTGGATCAGGTTGAACGAGGCGCTCGGCAGGCTCTGCACTTCGAACGGATAACGCTTCAGCGATTTCAGCCACTCGCCTTCGGTGATGATCACCGGGCTGTCGATCGGCGGGAACGCGATTTTGTGAATATGCACCTGGGTCAGCAGTTCGCCTTTCAGATCCAGCCCTTCGGCGAACGATTGCAGCCCCACCAGCACGCTGGCGACGCCCTTCTCCACCCGCTTGCGGTGCTCTTCCACCAGCCGGTAGCGCGGCTGGTCGCCCTGCACCAGCAGCATCAGCCGCAGATCGGTCACGTAGCTGAGGAAAGTCTGCATCGCCCGGTGGCTGCTGAACAGGATCAGCATGCCTTTGTGCTTGCCGCTCGCCTGCTCGGCGCGGAAAAACCGCGCCATTTCCTCAAGGTGCTCCGCCTCATTGGCGAGCGCCGGTTCATAGCGCATCTGCGGAATGACAATCTTGCCCTGTTCGACGTGATTGAACGGCGATGAGAGCGTTTCGAAGCGATCGCCGGCCTTCTCGCTCAACCCGCTCATCTCTTGCAAACGCGCGAAGCTGTTCAGTGAACGCAGCGTGGCCGAGGTGACCACCACGTGCGGCACCTTGCGCCACAGCAGCTTTTCCAGCTGATCGCTGACGCGAATGCCGACGCAGTGCAAATACAGATGGGTGACGTTATCGCGCAGTTCGCGCGTGACCCATTTGGAGATCGGCGCGTTGGACGACTTGTCGAGCGCCGCCAGCCGCCACAGCTTGCTCATCGCCTCCAGATAGCCCAGCGTGCGGCTCATCTGAATGATCGAGCGGTGCAGACGCATGATGTCGTGCTTGCCGGTCTGTTCGGTAAGATCGTTAAGCACGAACTCCGCCAGCCCGCGCAGCGCATCGGTCAGTTTGAACAGCCGCGCGCAGCTCTCCACCATCTCCGCGGGCAGCTCGCCCATTTCAAAACGGTGCTCGGCCGCCACGCTGTCGCCGGGCAGATAGGCGCTGACCTGATGCTCGAAGATCTGCACCAGCTCGCGCAGCTCCTCGCAATGGTTTTTCAGCCGTTCGCTGTTGGCCAGCCCCGGCGGATTCTTCGGCCGGTACTGCGTCATGCACTGTTCGACCTGGCGCACGATCATGTCCAACTGCAGGTTGGTCGACAGCGCGGTGATTTCCCCGTCGATCTCCAGCGCGTCGCGCGCCACCTCCGGCAAATGGTGGCCTTCGTCCAGCACCAGCAGCAGCTCTTTCGGGTTCGGCAGCACCGATTCCGTCTCCAGCGCCGCCATCACCAGCGCGTGGTTGGCCACCACCACGTCGGCGCTCTCGATCTCTTTGCGAGCGATATAGAACGGGCATTCGCGAATGTAGTGACAGTTGCGCCCCAGACAGTTGGCCTTGTCGGTGCTCAGCTTGGCCCACAGCGGATCGTCGATGCTCTGCTGATAGTGATCGCGCAGCCCGTCCCACTCAAAGCGGGCCAGCGCCTTGGTCAGTTTCTGACACAGCGCCTGCTCTTCACCGCTGGACGGCGCCAGCTCGTCGTCGAGAAACAGCGTCAGATCGCCCTGTTGGCTAACGTCGGTGCTCATCGCCGCCAGATTGCGCGGGCAGACGTAACGCCCGCGGCCAAAGGCGCCGGTAAATTTCAGATCGGGAATAATCTTCTTCAGCAGCGGCAAATCCTTGCTGTAGATCTGATCCTGCAGCGCCACGTTGGCGGTGCTGACCACCAGCGGTTTGCTCTCCGCCCGCCCGACGGCGATGCCCGGTATCAGGTAAGACAGCGTTTTGCCGACGCCGGTCGGCGCCTCGATCGCCAGATGGCGCGGGTAGTCGCCGGCCAGCGTCTTCGCCACCTCGGCGATCATCTGACGCTGGGGCGCGCGGGAAATGAAATCCGGTATTTGCTGCTGCAGGGCTTTGTACCACTGGCCAATCTGATCTTTAACTGCGGAGGAGAGCGCCATTCAACTCTTATCTAAACGAAATGATGGCACTATTGTCCCACAGACCGCCGGCGGCGTCAGCCCGAGTTACGCCTGCGGATCGATCATCGAGGCGCGACCGCCGCCGAACGACCACTCGTCCAACTGGGTGGTGGCGATCACCACCATCACATCCTCGGGGTTCAGCCGCAGCTTTTCCGCCAGCAGCGCCGCCAGCCGTCGGTAGAAACGCCGCTTGGTGTCGCTGTCGCGCGGCCGCCCGGCGGTGATGTAAAACAGCACGAAATCCGCGCTGCGCGGCCCGCCGAGATAGTCGCGATCGTAGATAAGCTCGCCGGGGCGGTATTGATCGATCACCTGAAACCTGTCCGTCGGCGGCACCTCGAAGGCCTCCACCAGCGCCTGATGCAGGCTGTCGGACAAGGTTTGCAGATAGTCGGCGGACTTGCCCTGATGCAGGGCGATGCGGCTAAACGGCATGGGGCGCCTCCGGTTCCAGCTCGCGCAGGCGCGCCACGGCCGACGCCGCCGCGGGCCAGCCGGCGTAAAACGCCAGGTGGGTGATGAGCTCAGCCAGCTGCTGATGCGCCACGCCGTTGCGCTGAGCCAGTTGCAGGTGAAACGGCAGCTGTTCCACGCGGTTAAGCGCCACCAGCGCGGCGACGGTGATCAGGCTGCGTTCGCGCGGGCTCAGCGCCGGCCGCTGCCAGACATCGTCAAACAAGACGCTGTCGCTGAGCTGCGCCAGCTTGGGGGCGATATCGCCGAACGCCTGTTGCCCGGCCTGGGATTTTGATGGCATCACACTCTCCTGTCAGTTGCGGATAGCCTTACGCTACCCGCCAGCGAGGCGAGTGAAAATCGGGATTTTCGGCAGTCTCGGTTCAGAAAAACGGGAGGGTTCCCCGCCGGGCGGCGGGGCGATGTCACGGTTCCAGCGGGGCAACGCCGTCGAAATGGGCGCTCAGCAGCACATTCAGCTCCGGCCGCTGTTCCACCCGTTCGGCAATGGCGTACAGTCGCGGGCAGTGTTGCCGGAACCACGCGCGGCCCGGCCGCCAGTTGCACATCACCGCCACGTACAGATCCAGCGCGCTGAAGCTCTTGCCGAGAAACCACGGGCCAGACGCTCCTGCGGCGGCGTTCAACTGCCGCAATAAACGCTCGCGATAATCCATCACTGCGTTTTTCAGCTGTTCCGCCCCTTCCGTTTTCGGCTGCCAGCGCTGCGGATGGTCGGCATAGGTGAAAGTGGGATAAATCTCCGCGTTGATGAACAACAGCCAGCGCAAAAAGCGCGGCAACAGCGGCGAGCCGCCGGGCGGCGCCAATTCGGCGTGCGGCGCGCGATCGTGCAGCAGCAGGATAATCGCCGCGCTCTCCGTCATCACTTCGTCATCAGGCAGCACCAGAGTGGGGACCTGACCGAGCGGGTTCAACGCCAACAGGCGATCCCGCTCCGGGCCCTCCTGGGTGTAATCCACTTCCTCGTAGCCCCAGGGGAACGCGGTCAGCACCAACGCGGCGGCCACGATGGTCGAGCCACACCCCTGCGTACCGAACAATGTATAAGTATCGTGCATGATTCCTCCGGAAACCGATCAGGCTATCGGTAACTGTAGACCAGCCGCCGACCGTCGGTTGCAGAAAAAATTCACCCTTTGCGCGACTTTTTTAATCGTTCGACATGAAAATGAATTTTTTGTCATAAATAGATCACATTACTACGGTAAAAATTCTCCGCCGCCAACAACCGGACGGCACAGTAAAGCAGCAATGCAACTGATGATAGCGTCTTTTAATCGAATAAAGCAGGGTAACCCATGAAACGTAATCTTCTGGCCGTTATTATTCCGGCACTTTTACTTGCGCAAGCGGCACAGGCAGCAGAAATCTACAATAAAGACGGCAACAAACTCGATTTTTACGGTCGTGTGAAAGCCCTGCATTATTTCTCCGATGATGCCGGCAACGATGGCGATAAAACCTACGTCCGTATCGGCTTTAAAGGCGCGACTCAGATTAACGATATGCTGACCGGTTACGGCCAGTGGGAATATCAGATCGCCGCTAACCATTCTGAATCCGACGGCACCAAAGACACTAAAACGCGTCTGGGCTTCGCCGGTCTGAAATATAAAGACCTTGGTTCTTTCGACTACGGTCGCAACTACGGCATTATTTACGACGTCGGCGCCTGGACGGATATGCTGCCTGAATTCGGCGACGACGCGTACGTCAAAACCGACAACTTCATGAACGGCCGCACCAACGGCGTCGCCACCTACCGCAATAACAACTTCTTCGGTCTGGTCGACGGCCTGAAATTCGCCGTCCAGTATCAGGGCAAGAACGAAAACGACGGCCGCTCCGCCAGCAAGGCTAACGGCGACGGCTGGGGTCTTTCCTCCAGCTATGAAATCATCGACGGCCTGAGCGTGGGCGCCGCCTATGCCTCTTCCAACCGCACCGCCAGTCAGAAAGCGGGCACCTTCGGTAAAGGCGACAAGGCCGATATCTGGGCCGCCGGTCTGAAGTATGACAACAACGATGTCTACCTGGCCGCGACCTACTCGGAAAGCCGCAACATCGCGCCAATTTCCGGCACCGCCACCATCAATAACCGCTCCACTTCCGTCAGCGGCTTCGCCAATAAAGCCGAAGGCCTGGAACTGGTTGCGCAATATCAGTTCGACTTCGGTCTGCGTCCATCGCTGGGCTACGTTCAGCAGAAGGGCAAAGATATTGAAGGCATCGGCGATACCGACCTGGTGAAATATATCGACGTCGGCGCGTACTACTATTTCAACAAGAACATGTCGACCTATGTGGATTATAAAATCAACCAGCTCGACAGCAATAATAAGCTGGGTCTGAAAGACGACAACGTGATTGCCGTCGCCCTGACCTATCAGTTCTGATGTGATGAATGGATAACCACCACTGCAAACTTTAGCGTCACTTGATACCCAGAGTTTTATTTCGCCGGGCGGCTGCGTCCGGCTTTTTTGTTTTTATTTTCCCCGCCGGCGAATGCCCCCGCTTGCCTTGCCAAACAAACGGGTCTACATGTATAGCTTTCCCCCGAGCGGAATCAGCCATGCATAACGACGGTCGGTTTAACTATCACAACGCCGTGCGCTACAGCAGCGACGAACTGGCGAACATCCTCAACCACTGTTTTGAAAACTACATCGTGCGTTTCGTCCTCGACGGGCCGACCTTCGCCGCCCGCTTCGGCGCCGAAGATCTCAGCCTGAACGACAGCCTGATCGTCACCCATCGCAATGAACCGGTGGCGGTGGCGCTGATCGCCCGCCGCGGCCGGCACAGCCGGATCGCGGCCTTTTCCGTACGCCCCGAGATGCGCGGCCAGGGGCTGGGTAAGGCGCTGATGCAGCGGGTAGTAGCGGATGCCCGTCAGCGCGGCGATCATCGGCTGTCGCTGGAAGTGATCGAAGGCAACGAAGCCGCGCTGGCGCTGTACCACCGCGCCGGGCTGCGCATCGTGCGCACCCTGACCGGCCATCAGGCGCCGGCGGCCGTGCCGCCAGGCAATGCGGTGCTGCAGGCGGTCGATCCGCTTACCGTCAGCCATCGCCTGACGGCGGAAGGCGCCACCGACCTGCCCTGGCTGATCGCCCCCGAATCGCTGTTCAAACTGCCGGGCAAACCGCGCGCTTATACCCTCGAACGCCAAGCCTACGCCGTGGTGATGCCCGGCGCCGAGCACTGCTGGCTGCGCCTGATCTACGTGCCGCCGCAGCATCGCGGCCAGGGGCATGCCCGCGCCTTGCTGGCCGCTCTGCAAGCGCAGTTCGCCCCTTTGCCGCTGACCGCCAACGTTTTTGTGCCCGAGGTGGCCGCCCCCTTCTTTACGCATCTTGGCTGGCGGCAGGATCCCCTGCGTCAGTTCGAGATGGATATGCTGCTGGACAGTCCACAATAAAAAAGAGAGATAACAATGGCAGGAAAACAGGTACGCACACTCACCCTCGGCGCGGCGATGGGCGTCGCGCTGCTGGCCTTGACCGGTTGCGCGCAGCCGCCGCACACCGACGCCCAGGCCCAGCAGCGGTTGGCAGATCAATCGGTGCTGGCGGTCAACTGGTTCCAACAGTCCGGCGAATACCAGGCGCTGGCACATCAGGCGTTCAACAGCGCGCAACGCGCCTTCGATCAGGCCAGGGCCGCGCCAGGCCGTAAAAAGGCGGTGGTGGTCGATCTGGATGAAACCATGCTGGATAACAGCGCCTACTCCGGCTGGCAGGCGCAGCAGGGCCGACCGTACGACGGCGCGACTTGGGCCAAATGGACGCAGGCCGAACAGGCCGCCGCGGTGCCGGGCGCAGTGGCGTTCGCCCGCTATGTTAACGCCCATCAGGGGACCATGTTCTACGTGTCGAACCGTAAACAGAGCGACTACGCCGCCACGGTGGCCAACATGCAGAAGCTCGGTTTCACCGGCCTGTCGGAAAAAACCGTGCTGCTCAGCACCGACACCGCCAATAAACAGGCGCGCTTCGACGCCATCAAACAAGCCGGCTATGACATCGTGGTGTACGCGGGCGACAACCTGAACGACTTCGGCGCCGCGACTTACCACCAGGACAATGCGCAGCGCCGGGCGTTCGTCAGCGAGAACCAGGCCAAGTTCGGCACCGAATTCATCGTGCTGCCCAACCCGATGTACGGCGACTGGGAAAGCGGCCTGGCTCGCGACTACAACAAGCTGACGCCGCAGCAAAAGCTGCAGGTGCGCCAGCAGGCGATCAAAGCCTGGCGCGGGCGCTAACCCTCACAGCAGTTTGTACATATAGCAGGTGGCCTCCAACGCCCCGCCGTCGCTGGCGCGGGCGTATTGCGGGATGTCGCCCGCCGCCTCGAACCCCAATTGACGGTACAGCCCCTGCGCCGCGCTGCCGCTCAGGGTATCCAGCACCAACAGGCTGCGGCGATGACGCGCCGCCAGCGCCTGCACTTCCTGCATCAACAGCCGGGCGACGCCCTGCCGCCGCGCCTGCGGGTGCACCATCAGCTTGACCACTTCCGCCCGGTGACGGCCGTTGTCCGGCATCGCCAGTAACAGCTGCACGGTGCCGACCGGCCGGCCGTTCGCGAGCGCCACCAGCATCGCACGCTCTCCCCGCGCGATGGCCGGCAGCAACCCCTGCCAAAACGCCTGCGCCTGCGTCAGCGTAAAGGGCATGACAAAACCGATGCTGGCGCCGTGCGCCACGCTGGCGTGCAGCATTTCGGCCAATTCGGCAATGGCGCTTTGCGCCGCGCCGGCGTCCCACTGTTGCAATTCAATCATGGCTATGGCCTGCAAATAACGAGGGTGTAATGGGCCGGCTCATCGCCGGGGACATGGAAACGGGAGGCGCCGAACAGGCGGTAGCGCAGGCAGTCGCCGGATGATAACCGGAAAACGCGCCCTTCCAGCGTCAACTCCAGCTGCCCGGACAGCAGCCAGAGATGGTGCTCCAGCGCCGGAATCGACGGCAGGTCGTAATCGATCTGCGCGCCGGCATCAAGCCGGGCTTCGATAAATTCAGCCTTATACAACGCAGCGGGGGGAGAAACAGAGCGACGGTGAAAACCGCTGGCGCGATCGACCCACACCGGTTGCTGCTGCGGCCGCAACAGCTCCGGCGGCTCGTCTTCGATCTCGCTCAGCAGGCGCGACATGGTCAACCCATAGGCGGCGCACAGCCGGTTCAGCAACGACGCCGTCGGGCTGGTCTCGGCGCGCTCCACCCGCGAGAGCGTCGCCCGGCTAAGGCCAGTGCGCTGCGCCAGCTCCTCCAGCGACCACGCCCGTTGCTGGCGCAAATCCGCCAGCCGCTGCGCCAACCTCAGGTCGGCATTGTCCAGACCGTTATCCATCGTTCACACTCCGTTTGAAAATCCCATATAAGAGAAATAATCTCAAATTAGAGATATAGCAAGCGAATTTTAACAATGTCGCGCAGGAATAACGCCAGGATCACCGCAAACATCGCCGAATGAGGAGAAGCGTTCTAGCACTCGCGCGAGGACGGGTTGGGTACAAAATTGCCCGTCTCGGCGGCCGGCGGCGCGATCGCGGCGCAGCGCCAGGCGCTGAATACCGCCAGCAGCGGCGCCAGCGCGAACGCCAGGAACAGCCAACGCGCCGCCGATGCCGCGCCCGCCGCGCCGCCCGGATCGTTCAGCCCCGCCAGGTTGGCGATCATCCCCGCCAGCGCCGCGCCGAATGCGGTGGCGAACAGCTGCACCGTGGTGATCGAGGCGCCGGCGATGTCTTTGTCCGCTTCAGGCGCCACCTGCAAAATGCGCGTCAGCAGATGCGGCCAGCCGAAGCCGATGCCGAATCCCACCAGCGACAACGCGATGACGATCGGGGTCAGCGCCTGCCAGTGACCGCCGGAGGGCGTCGGCATCAGGATCGCCAGCGCCAGCAGGCCCACCAGCACGAACAGCGGCCCGCTGACGATCGCCCGGCGAATGCCCGCCCCGCGCCAGCCGGAACTGAGGATTTCGGACAACGTCCAGCCGGCGGCCATGGTCGCGGCGATATAGCCGGAGATCAGCGGCGACTGGCCGTGCAGCAACTGCAGGAAATAGGGCACGAAGATTTCGCTGGTCATGCCGATCACCAGCAACGACACCGTAATATAGAGCGCCGCCAACGATGAGCCGCGCCGCAGCGCACCGTGCGGCAACAGGCGCGCGCGCGAGCGCGCCTCGCGCTTCATCAGCCAGGCCATCAGCACCAGCGAAAGCGCGATGCCCGCCAGGTTGATCCAGACGCTGTGCGCCAGGCTGCCGGCGGACACCACCAGCACCGCCACGGTCAGCAACAGCAGCTGCGCGGTCGGCAGCGGCGCGGCCGCCTGCTGCGCCTGGCCCTTGGGCAGGATCAGGAAGGTAAACGCGGCGTACAGCGCCATGATCGGCAGCAGAATGCCGAAGGCCCAACGCCAGGCGTGCAACTCGGCGAAAATGCCGCCTACCGCCGGGCCGACCAGCGTGGCGATGCCCCACATCGCCGAGATAAGCGCCATGGCGCGCGGCCACAATCGCTGCTCGAACACCAGATTGATCATCGCGTAGGAGAGCGCAAAGATCAGCCCGCCGCCGAATCCCTGCACCGTGCGGCCGATCAGCATCACCGGCATGCTCGGCGCCAGCGCGCACAGCCCCGCTCCGGCGATGAAAAACAGCGAAGCGACCAGATAGGCGTTGCGCGCGCCGTAGCCGCTGAGCAAGCGGGCCGACAGCGCGGAGCCGAGGATCGACGCCACCACGAACAGCGTGGTGTTCCAGGCATAGAGATCCAGACCGCCGATATCCTGCACCACCGAGGGCAGAATGGTGGTGGCGACCAGAATATTGATGGCATGCAGCGCCACGCCAAGCGAGAGCGCGATCGCACTGGCCGCATTTTTGCCGGAGAAAAGGTCGCTCCAGCGGCTATCGTCATGGGTTATCACGGTTGTTGTCCTGTTTTCAGAGGAATGGCATTGAGTTGGTCATGAGATTGCGTTAAATTTAACAAGAGTTATCTTGGAATAAGTTAGGGCGAGGCGGAGAAATATGTCAAGAATAAACTTGGAAAATGGCGGCAGCACCGCACAATCGGTCAGTGACCGTTTGCTGACGCTATTGAAGACCCGCGGCCCGCAGCAAGCCTCAGACGCAGGAAAAGTGCTCGGCACCACCGGTGAAGCGGCCCGCCAGCAGTTCGTCAAGCTGGCGAAAGAGGGGCTGGTCGAAGCGATCGCGGAAACGCGCGGCGTGGGCCGCCCGGTGCAGCTGTGGCATTTGACTGCCGCCGGTAACGCACGCTTTCCGGACACCCATGCGGATCTGACGGTGCAGCTGCTGCGCACCGTGCGTGACAAGCTGGGTGAACAGGCGATCGACCTGCTGATCGAGACCCGTGAGCAGGAAAACCGCATCAACTACAAGCAGGCGATGATCGGCGCCACCGATCTGCGCGAACGCGTGGCGCGTCTCACCGAGATCCGCTGCCGCGAAGGGTATATGGCCGAATGGCGTCAGGAGGAAGACGGCGCCTATCTGCTGGTGGAAAACCACTGCCCGATCTGCGCCGCCGCCACCGTCTGCCAAGGCTTCTGCCGCGCTGAGCTGAGCATCTTCACCGAAGTGCTGCAGGCGCAGGTTGAGCGCGCCGAACACATTCTGGCCGGCTCTCGCCGCTGCGCTTACCGGATTTCTCTCTTGTAACACCGGTTTTTGCCCGCGTTTTCAACCGGTACAGATTATTCTGCTTGTGCACCCCGCACCTTCCCTTCTAAGGTTGAATTATCGAATATTCAGGCAAACAACGGGCCCCGCGCCCGTTCTGACACCTCCGTCGGCGCGCTGCGCACGGCGGCAGAGTAACCCCACGGGAGTTGAACGATGAAGAAGCCGCATGCCGGATTCTGGCTGGCGACGCTGGGGCTGGGCGTCTGCTGGCTGCTGGCGCTGCTGACTCGCGATCGGCTCAACGGCATACTGCTGGCCGGTGCGGCGCTGGCGCTGATCTTTACCCCCGCCGCCCGCCGCAAGGGCGCCGCCCTGGCCGCCTTGGGCGGCATCGGCATGGATGGTCTGTGGAGCTACAGCGGCGTGCTGCATTACAGCGGGCAACACGGCCTGCCGCTCTGGACCATCGCGCTATGGATCGGCTTCGGCTGCTGGTGGTATTGGCTGTTGGACGTGGTCAGAGCGGCGCCCTGGCCGCTGGCGGTATTGGGCGCCGCCCTCGGCCCCTTCGCCTACGCCGTGTCCTGGAAACTGGACGCCCTGCTGCCCGGCATGCCGCCGGAGTTCATGCTGCTGCTGCTGGCCATCGGCTGGTCGATTTATCTGCCGGCCGTCAGTTGGCTGCAGTGGAAACAGCAAGGCCATTGAACGGCTTTCGGCCGCCGGAAAAATAATGCCGCAGGCCATTGCTTATCGGTTGCCCGATCGGGTTTACTGAGCGTTCTAATAATAATCATTCCCGCAAAATACAATCCTATGCTTAGCCAACAAAGCCGTAGCGTCCTGCCGTTGATCGGGGCGTTGTTCACGTTATATATCGTTTGGGGTTCCACCTATTTCGTCATTCGTCTGGGCGTCGAACAGTGGCCGCCGCTGATGATGGCCGGGATTCGCTTTCTGCTAGCCGGCATCGTACTGTTCAGTTTCCTGGCCTGGCGCGGCCACGCGCTGCCGACGCCGAAGCAATGGCTGGCCGCCGGCGCCATCGGCATTCTACTGCTGGCGGTGGGCAACGGCCTGGTGACGGTGGCGGAACACCAACACGTGCCGTCCGGCATCGCGGCGGTGATGGTGGCGACGGTGCCGCTGTTCACCCTCTGCTTCAGCCTGCTGTGGGGCATGCGCAACACCAAGCTGGAATGGGCCGGCATCGCGCTCGGGTTGGTGGGCATCGTGCTGCTTAATACCGGCAACAACCTGGTGGGCAATCCGACCGGCGCGCTGCTGATTTTGCTGGCGTCGGCCAGCTGGGCCTTCGGATCGGTGTTGGGATCGCGCATCTCGCTGCCGGCCGGGCCGATGGCCGGCGCGGCGGAGATGCTGCTCGCCGGCGTGGTGTTATTGGCAGCCAGCCAGCTGAGCGGCGAGCGCCTCGTTCAGATGCCGAGCACCGGCGGCTTTCTGGCGCTGGGCTATCTGATCGTCTTCGGTTCGATGCTGGCGATCAGCGCCTATATGTTCTTGTTGAAGAACGTGCGCCCGGCGGTCGCCACCAGCTACGCCTACGTCAACCCGGTGGTGGCGGTGCTGCTCGGCATCGGTTTTGCCGGCGAATCGCTGGCGCCGCGCGAGTGGCTGGCGCTGGTGATCATCGTGGCGGCGGTGGTGCTGGTGACGCTGGGAAAATACCTGTTCGCCCGCCCGGCCAACGTACAGGCCATCGACTGCGAACGGCGGTGATCACAAAGGGCGGTCTGCGGGCCGCCGTTAAAAACGATTCTTGTTTCACCCGGCGAAGGGGCTATAATTCCCGCTGTTCCAAGCAACCTGCGAAATTATTCCTATGCTGAAAAAAGCGTTCGTCATCGTCATCGCCCTGTGCGCCTTCGGTTCTCTGGGCGGCGTATTCCTCGCCGGGCTGAACATCTACACCCGTTCCACCACCCCGCACGAAGAAAGCGCGCCTTCCGGGGATACCGCCGCCACGCCGGCGCAAACCGAAACCCTTCAGGCCAAGTGATCGTCCATCCAACGCTGGCAGCGCTGCTGTAAAAAGCGCTGCAGCTGCCTGACGCGTTCCGACACCTGCGAACGATGCGGGCAGACCAGATTGATCGGCACCGCGTCGCTGCGCCATTCCGGCAACAGTTGCACCAGCCGCCCGGCGTGAATGTCGGCCGCCACGTCGATCGCCGACTTGCGCACCACGCCGTGCCCCGCCAGCGCCCAGCGCCGCGCCACCTCGCCGTCATCGGTAAAATAGCTGCCGTTCAGTGGCACTTCGACCCCCTCCTCACCGCGCCACAGCCGCCATTCTACCTGCCGTTTGCCGCTGGGCTGATACACCAGAATGCTGTGCCGAACCAGATCGGCCGGCGTTTGCGGCGCGCCGTGACGCCGCAGGTAATCCGGGCTGGCGCAGATCAACCGCCGATGCTGCGGCAAGATCGGCAGCGCCACCAGCGAAGAGTCGGCCAGCGGCCCGAAGCGCAACGCCACGTCTACCGGTTCGCGGAACAGGTCGGCCTGCCGATCGTTGATCAGAAGCTGCAGTTGAATATGCGGATGCTGCAGGCGGAACTCATCCAGCCAGCAGAGCAGCAAATTGCGGCCAAAATCCGACGGCGCGGAAATCTGCAGCACCCCGGACAGCCCCTGATGCTTCTCGCGGATCGCCTGCTCTCCTTCGGCTAACGCGCCCAGCGCCAGGCGCGCGCTGTCGAGATAGCGAGCCCCCTCCTCCGTTAACCTCAGGCTGCGGGTGGAGCGCACCAGCAGCCGCGCGCCCAACTGCTGCTCCAGCCTTTTCACCGCAATGCTGGCCGCCGCCGGCGTCATGTCCAGCGCGCGCGCCGCGGCGGAAAAACTGCCGCCGTCCACCGTGCGGACAAACACCTCGAGATCGACAAATGAGGTCATGTATTTCCCTTCTTAGAGAGCCGGATTCACGGCGTATCGGATTGACGATAAAACGCCCAACAGTTATGATTAGATCATAATAAATGGAGCTTTGATCAATGGATGAACACAACGGACTGGACTACATCCTTAGCCTGCATGGCACGCGGGTCAATCGTGAGGATGGCTATTGGTGGAAAATCGAGGCTTGGACGGTGACCCAAACGGCCTTTATCCCTCACGGCATCCGTTACAATTTGACCTTGCATGATAACCACAATACCCGGGTTTTTGGCATAGACAACGCGCATGCCATTAAAACCCCCCGCAAAGGTAAATTTTCGGGCCGCGTCGTTTACGATCACCAACATGACTCCCCGACGGACAAAGGCTCACCCTACGAGTTTCATTCCGCCTATCAGTTGGTGGAAGATTTTTTTACCCGGATAGACGAAGTCATACGCAAGAGAGAAAACCGAGGTTGATGATGAAAGCACTGATTGGCGTGATGCCTGAAGAACTGATTCGCAAGCGCACACTGGCGATCGCAAAAGGGGAATACCAGCCACAGGAACGTGAGCCCAAAGTGTGGTTTACGTCAATGATTGCGCTGGCCCAGGTGCTCAGCAACGAGAATATTGCCCTGCTGCGTCTGATCGACACTGCCCGCCCCGAGACCATCAGCCAGTTGGCCGAACTGTCGGGGCGCCAGGTCAGCAATCTGTCCACCACGCTGAAAACGCTGAGCGGGCACGGCCTGGTGGCACTGGAAAAACAGGGGCGTTCAGTGAAACCCCGAGCGCTGTTTACCGATTTCGAAATCATCGTGGATCAGAAGCTAAACGCCCGCTTTAGCGCCGCATGATCTTTAAAAAATATTAATAAGAGTTTGTCAGCAAGGCCGATTGTTAGGTGATTTTCAATCAGGAAAGATAGATCCCGTTGAAACTTACCTAAAAAGAGGCCTTAACATGACAATTCCTGACTCCCCCCTGAAACGACAAAAGCTGGTGATCCTGGGCGGCACCAGCGGCATTGGCGCCGCGGTGGCCTACGCGGCGGCGGCGCGCGGCGCTGAAGTGGTGCTGGCTTCGCGCCGCCTTCCCCACGCCGGGGAGAAAAACGACGCGCTGCATCTGATGCAGGCCGATCTGACCGATGAAGCGTCGCTGCATGCGCTGTTTGCCGCCGTCGGCGCTTTCGACCATCTGGTGATCACCGCCGGGCCGCTGGTGCAGGCGAAACCGCTGGCGGAGACTGCTTTTGAGCAGGCGCAGGCCGACTTCAACGTCAAATTCTGGGGCAGCTTGCGCGCGGTGCAGGCCGCGCTGCCGACGCTGGCGCCGCAGGGCTCCATCACCCTGACCTCCGGCCAGCTGTCGCGCAAATACCTCGGCGGTCAGTTGATCAAAACCGGCATCAATGCCGCGCTGGAAGCGGTCGGTAAACAGCTGGCGAAGGAACTGGCGCCGCGGCGGGTGAACGTGGTCAGCCCCGGCATTACCGCCACCGAAGCCTACGACGGCATGAGCGCCGCGCAGCGTCAGGCGCTGTTCGAACGCGTGAGCGACAGCCTGCCGGTCGGCCGGATCGGCCAGGCGGCCGACGTCGCGGCGGGTTACCTGCTGGCGATGGAGAACGGTTTCGTCACCGGCAGCGTGATCGACATCGACGGCGGCGGCCTGCTGTAACGGCGGCTAGAGCGCCGTTACGCCCTGTGCGGCGGCCTGTTGCTCCAGCACGGTGATAATCTGGTAAGCCGAGCGCGGCACCAGGCTGAAATCGCCGATCAGCAGGCGGTCGCTGACCGCCTCATCCAGCATCGCTCGGGCGCCGGCGCGCAGGATGTCCACCTGTTCCGGCGGCGTGCCCGCTGCGGTGATCAGCGGCAAACCCGGCACCGCCGCCGTGCGGCCAATGATTTTCAGCCCCTCCAGCGCCTGCGGCTGCGCGCGGCGCAGCAGTTCCATGCTGATGGAATCGATGGCGGCGATATCCGCCTGCCCGCTGCGGATCAGTTTCAGCGACTGATAATGCGCCCCGGAGGCAATAGCCGCACCGAAGAATTTCCCGTCCTGCGCCAGCGGCGCGATTAGCGCGCGCAAGCCGTTGTAGCCGGACTGGGAATCGGTGCTGTTATACGCCACCGTCCGGCCGCGAAAATCCGCCAGCCGTTCGCCGGAGTCGCCCGCGCGCACCACCAGCCAGCTGCGGTAATTAGGCCCGTCGCACCCTTCCACCCGATAATGATAGGTTCCGATCAGCTGCACCTGCGGCAGGCTGCTGACCAACGGATAACCACAGGTTTGGCTGAGCAAGAGATCCTCGCGCCGCCAATGCTGCGCCAAATCGTCCGGCCAACTGAGCCGTTCCGGCGCCGCCGGCAGCCCCAGCCGCAGCAGCTTGCCGCGCAAGACCTGCCAGAAAGCGTCGGCCTGCTCCCGGCCAACGCCGTACATCGGTAGAGACACCTGCATCATTTCCCCCTTACCCCGCCGGAGTGGCCGCCAGCGTCTGCTGACGCCAGGCGGTGAGATAACGCACCCAACGTTCGAACAGCATATCGGTGATAATAGCCAACAACGCCACAACCGCCGCGCCCTGGATCACATAGGCGGTGTTAAACCCGGTTAGGCCGATGATGATCGGCGAACCGAGCGTTTTGGTACCGACGGTGGAAGCGATGGCCGCCGTGCCGATGTTGATGATCACCGACGTGCGGATCCCGGCGACAATCACCGGCGCCGCCAGCGGCAGTTCAACCCGCCACAGTATTTGCCAGGCGCTCATCCCCACGCCGCGGGCGATCTCGCGCGTGGCGGGCGGCACCGATTCGATGCCCGCCAGCGTGCCCTGCAGGATCGGCAGCAAGCCGTACAGCACCAGCGCGATGATCGCCGGCTGCTCGCTGAAGCCCATCACCGGCACCGCCACCGCCAACACCGCCACCGGCGGGAAGGTCTGCCCCACCGCCACCACCGTTTCCAGCAGCGAACGAAACTCCCGGCCGCCGCGTCGGGTCACGCCGACGCCCGCCGCCACGCCGAGAGCCACCGCAATCAGGCTGGAGATCGCCACCAGCGACAGGTGCGCCCCCACCAGCGCGATAAAGCTGTCCTGCTGATAAATGGGCCGGTCCAGATCGGGGAACCAGGCGGCAAACAGACCGCGCAGATGATCCATGCCAAACACCAGCGCCAACAGCAGCGCCAGCGTCCAGGGCAGCGGATCGCGCAGCAGGCGCCAGAGACGCCCGCTCATGACAGCGCCTGCCCGGCGATCAGATCGTGGAAGTGCAGAACCCCCAACGCTTCGCCCCGTTCATCCACCACCGGCAGGCAGTCGCTGCCGCGCGCCACAAACACCGACAGCGCCTCGCGCAGGCTCATGGCGGCGGCGATCGGTTCGCCCCCGGCGACACCGGGCCGCACCCGCTCCGCCACCGTCCCCAGCGACAGCAGCTTGATGCCGCGATCGCTGCGCCCGAAGAAGTCACGTACGAAGTCGTTGGCCGGGGCGGTCAACAGCGTCAGCGGCGTGCCCTGTTGTACCACCCGCCCCTGATCGAGCAGCACCAGGCGATCCGCCAGGCTCAACGCCTCGTCGATGTCGTGCGTCACCAGCACAATGGTGCGGCCCGAGATCTGATGAATGCGGGCGATCTCCGCCTGCAGCGCCGCGCGGGTGACCGGATCCAACGCGCCGAACGGTTCGTCCATCAACAACACCTCGGGATCGGCGGCGAGCGCGCGCGCCACTCCGACCCGCTGCTGCTGCCCGCCGGAAAGCTGGTGCGGGTAGCGACGGCGAAACAGATCCGGCTCCAGATGCAACAGCTCCAGCAGTTCGGTCACCCGATCGCGAATGCGCGCGCGCGGCCATTTCAGCAGCTGCGGCACGGTGGCGATGTTCTCCTCCACCGTCCAGTGCGGGAACAGGCCGATCGACTGGATCGCATAGCCCATGCGCCGCCGCAGATCCTGCGGGTTGAACGACTGGATCTCTTCGCCGGCAAAGAGAATCTTGCCCCGATCGTGTTCGATCAGGCGATTGATCATTTTTAACGTCGTGGACTTGCCGGAACCCGAGGTGCCGATCAACACGGTGAATTCGCCCTCGGCGATGTGCAGCGTGAGATCGTCCACCGCCGGCTTGCCCTGAAAAATTTTGCTGACTTGCTCAAAGTGAATCATCGGCGCGATACGTCCAGGATTGAAACCCAAAATTTAAACAGCGAATCGACGATGACCGCCATCATGACTACCGGGATCACCCCCAGCAGAACCAGATCCAGCGCGCTGCTGAGCAGCCCCTGGAACACGATGGCGCCAAAGCCGCCGGCGCCGATCAGCGCCGCCACCACCGCCATGCCGACGGTTTGCACCGCCAGGATGCGCACGCCGGTCAGGAACAGCGGCAGCGCCAACGGCAGCTGCACGCGCAGGAAGATCTGCCCGCGCGTCAGCCCCATGCCGGTGGCGGATTCGATCACCCCGGCCGGCACGCTTTGCAGCCCCGCCACCACGCTGCGCACCAGCGGCAACAGCGCGTACAGCACCAGCGCCACGATCGCCGGCGCCATGCCGATGCCGCTGACGCCGTGCTCCGCCAGCCAGGGCACCGCCGTCGCCAGCCCCGCCAATGGCGCGATCAGCAGGCCGAACAGCGCGATGGACGGCACGGTCTGGATAATGTTCAGCGCGGAGAAAATCGGCCGCTGCCAGCGTTCGGAGCGAAAACACAGCACCCCGAGCGGCACGCCGATCGCCAGCGCCGGCGCCATCGTCGCCAGCAGAATCGTCAGGTGCTGCAGCAGCGCGGCGTCAAACACCTCCTGGCGATTGTGGTACTCCTTCAGCAGCGACAGCTGATCGAGCTGATGCCCGAACAGCAGCAGCGCCGGCGGCACCAGCACCAGCGCGTTGCCCAGCATGCGCCACAGGTGCGACGCGGTGAGGCGCGCCATGGCGTCGGCGGCGATCAGCAGGCTCAGCGCCATCGTCAGCCAGCATCCGCTGCCCCAGGAGGTGCGCGCCAGGCGCGATCCCTCTTGCGCCAAACGTTCAGCAGCCTGCCCGCTGATCCAGAAGGCCAGCGTCAGCACCCCGCAGGCGGCCAGCGCCGCCAGCAGCGCCCGCCCCCGCGTCGGCGGCAAAAGGCTGAGGATCGCCAATGCCGCCAGCGGCAACAGCAGCCACAGCGCCGGGCCGTGCAGCAAGGAGAACAAGGAGAGGCTTTTGCCCGACAACAGGCGATTGGGGGCATAACTGAGGAACGGCAGGCCAAACGCGGCCAGCAGCAACAGCACGAACAGCGTCAACAAGACGCGATGTTTTACGGCGATAGTCAAAGAAACGCTCCGGCTCCCTCGGTTTACCCCCTCTCCCGACGGCAGAGGGGGCACCTCGGCATTATCCCTTAACAAACCCTTTCTCTTTCAGGTAAGCGGCCGCCACCTGTTTGGCGTCCTGGCCTTCCACGGCGATCTGCGCGTTGAGCTTTTGCAGCGTCGGCCCGTCCAGCGAGGCGAACACCGGCTTCAGCAGTTCAGGCAGATTGGCGTGCGCCTTCAGCGCCGCTTCGCGCACGATCGGCGCCGGTGCGTAGATCGGCTGTACGCCTTTCGGGTCCGCCAGCGTCTGCAGCCCCAGCGCCGCCACCGGGCCATCGGTGCCGTAGGCCATCGCCGCGTTGACGCCGGAGGTCTGCTCCGCCGCCGCCTTGATGGTCACCGCCGTGTCACCGCCGGCCAGGGACAGCAGCTGATCCTGATTCAGTTTGAAACCGTAGGCGTTCTGGAACGCCGGCAGCGCATCCGGCCGCTCGATAAATTCCGCCGAGGCCGCCAGCTTGAACTTGCCGCCGCCGTTGATCCACTTGCCGAGATCCGACAGCGTCTTCAGATGGTTGGCCTCCGCCACGTCCTGCCGAATGGCGATGGTCCAGGTGTTGTTGGCCGGCGCCGCATCCAGCCAGACGATTTTGTTTTTGTCGTAGTCGAGCTGCTTCACCTTCTCGAAGCCGGCCTGGGCGTTCTTCCACGCCGGATCTTTCTCATCGGCGAAGAAAAACGCGCCGTTGCCGGTGTATTCCGGGTAGATGTCGATCTCGCCGGAGGTGATGGCGCCGCGCAGCACCTTGGTGGTGCCGAGCTGCAGCTTGTTGGTGGTCTTGATGCCGTTGGCTTCCAGCACCTGCACGATGAGGTTGCCGAGCAGCGAACCTTCGGTATCGATCTTGGAGCCGACGCGCACCGAGTCGGCCGCCTGCGCCAGACCGCCGGTGGCCAGCAGGGCCAGCGCGACGGCAAAGGAACGTCCGCGTGATAAGGTGATTGCCATACTTTTCCTCTGGTTATATGTTTTCCGGCTCATGGGCCGGTTAGGTTGGAAAATCCTGAGAAACACGCTTCCAGCGCGCAATAAAGTTTTTCTTCGGCCGGGCACCGCGTTCCTCCCGCCGTTCGCCGGCGCTCAGCGGATGCACGCCGACGTCGATCGGCGTCAGGGCGTAATCGCGCAGCCACTCGCCGTAGCCCTGCGCGACAAATCCCTGGCTGCGCCGCTGATATGCCTCACGCTCCGCCAGATAGACTTCGCGCAAACCATACCAGGGCAGGCCGGGCAGATCGTGATGCACTAAATGGTAGTTCAGATTGAGAAACAGCAGCCGCCACGGCTGGCCCGCCTCATTAATAATAGAACGTGCCTGCGGTGCGTCCACGGCGCGATGCTCAAAAAACGATCTTACCTTGGTCAGCGCCAGCGCCGGGTAGCTGATGGCCAGCAGGTAAAACGCCGCACCGATACCCTGCGCCTGCAGCCAGTTCAGCAACATCGCCAACAGCGACAGGTGCACTCCCCACATCACCCAGGTACGCCACTCCCCGGCGGCAAGCGCTTTCACCGCCCCAGCCAGGGTCGCGGCGATATCCAACGCCGGGCCGAGGAGCACCCGGCCGATCAGCGTATTGCGCACGGCGGCCAGCAGCGGCAACAGGCGGGGATAGCGCCGCCACTGCGCGGCGCTGAAGTAATAGCTTTCGGGATCTTCGTGCGGATCGGTCAGGTGGTCGTTGCGGTGGTGGCGCAGATGCGAATCGCGATACAGCCCATAGGGATACCACACCGCCAGCGGCAACAGGCCGAACAGCTGATTGACGCGCGGCCAGCGCGTCGGATGGCCGTGGATCAGCTCGTGTTGCAACGACAGGTACCAGGTGGTCAGGAGAATCAACAGCGGCGCGCCAAGCCACGGGCCCAGCGTTTGCCATCCCAGCGCCACGCCGAACCAGCCGCCGTACACCGCCGCCATGATCCCCCAGGTGGGCAATTCCATTCGCCAATAGCGGCGCCGATAAAGCTGCCTGATTCGTTCGCGCTGTTCGGGGTGCAAATAGTGGGCATGGGACATGCTGCGGCTCGCGGTGAGAGATTTTCTCCCAGTATCCGCGAGCCGTAGCGGCGTTCAAAATAACGAAAATGGCAAAGCTAAGTGAAAATTCAGCGGGTTGCGTACGCGGCCTGCGGTTCGCACGCCACCGGGAAATTCACCGAATTGGCGATAAAGCACAGGTGATGCGCCTTCTCATGCAGCTGTTGCGCCAGTTGCAGATCGTCGCCGTCGCGCACCGTGACCTGCGGCCGCAGCGTCACCGAGGTGAAAAAGCCGCCGCGCGCGGCGTCTTCGCGCATCACGCCCACGGCATCGTCCTGATAGGCCAGCACCGAAATTCCCGAGGTGGCACACAGATGCAAGTACCATAATTTGTGGCAAGCGCTGAGCGATGCTACCAGCAAATCCTCCGGATTCCAGCGCGTCGCGTCACCGCGGAAGGCCGGATCGGCTGAGCCGGCGATATCGGCCTTGCCCACGGCGCCGATCAGGTGATCGCGTCCATAAGCGCGATAATCTTCCGTGCCTGCGCCCAGATTTCCCTGCCAGGTCACCGAGACCTGATAATGATGCTCGCCTTTCATGTCTTTTGCTCCCGTTGGCCGGCCAATGAAAAATTGTCTGGGTGCATGCCCGGAGAACACTATTGGCGGAAAAGCGTGAATACGCAAACGACGAAACGAGAAAAAACGGGCCGCGCAGGCAGCCCGTCGGTCACATCCCTTCAGGGAACGAAATCGAGCACCACGGCGTTGAACAACGCGTATTCAGTGGCGCTGGCCATCGGCGGAAACTGCGCGCGCTGCACCGCCTCGTTGGCCGCTGCGCACAAGGGCGCATCGCCTCTTACGATCTTGCTGCTCGCCAGTTTCCCGTCCGGCCGCAGACGGATGCTGATGGTGCAGCGTTGGCCGCGCGCATGCTCCGGCAAACGCAGCTCGCGGCTCACCGCGTTATGCACCCGCACCGGATAGCTGAGCGGCGCCGCAACCGGCGCCTCGGTCTGCGGCGACGGCAAGGGGGTGCCGGCCTGACGCCCGGCGCCCGCGCCGCAGCCGCTCAACAGTAACAGCGCCAACAGGCTTAGTGTCTTTTTCATTCCCTATGTCCTTATTGGGGATTAATCTTTATCGAGCGCCCTTACTGCGCCGCTGGGTAAGCCTCACCGTCATCCGCGTAACGCTGCAGCCGCTCGCGCCACCACTTGGCCGCCAGGCCGCTGGCGCTTTCCCGCCAGCCGAAGTAGGCGATGTCGTTGCAACGTTCCGATTCGACGCGTTTCGCCACCAGTTCGCCGCTGTTCAGGTAAGGTTCCGCCAAGGCGCGCGGCAGATAGCCGCAGCCCAGCCCGGCCAACTGCGCCTGCAGCTTGGCGTCGAAGCCGAAGACCGTCAGCGTGTCTTGCTCTTCCAGCAGGTTCAGGCTCTGCGGCGCGTTGACGCGCGAGGTATCGCGCACCACCACCGCCCGGTGCTGACGGATCTCATCCTTCGGCAACGGTTCCGGCAGCGCGGCCAGCGGATGCTGCGGCGCGACGGCGAACACGTAATCCAGCTGCCCCAGGCGGCTGAACGCATAGCCCACCCGCGACGGCGGCTCGCAGATGGCGCCGATAATAATGTCGGCGCAGCCGTAAACCAGCGACTCCCAGGAGCCGGCCAGCACCTCGTGACTGAAGCGCAGCCGGGTATGGTGATGCTGCCGGTAGAACTCTTCTATCAGCGGCAACAGGCGGGCAAACGGGAAGGAGGCGTCGATCCCGAGCGTGATCTCGCTTTCCCAGCCGTTTTCGACATAGCGCGCCTGCTGTTCCAGATCCTGCGCCGCGCGCAGCAGCACCCGCCCTTTTTCCAGCATCAGCTTGCCGGTATCGGTGAACTTCGCCCGATGGCCGGAGCGATCGAGCAGGGTGATGTCGAGATCGTTCTCGAGCTTTTGCACCATATAGCTCAGTGCCGAAGGGGTTTTAAACAGTGCGGCGGCCGCGGCGGCGAAAGATCCGTGCCGGTCCAGCGCATCCAAAATCAGCAGCGCTTCCAGGTTTAATCTCATGTTTTCTCCCGTGTATAAAAAAACTCAACAAGTCGGCAAAAATTCTGCGGTATCTTTGAAATCGCCCTCTGCCTACCATGGGTTTTATCGGCGTTACACTCATCAGATGTTCAACCGAAATATCACTGGGAAGGTAAATTATGTCCAAGTTTCAACTGCTTGATAAAGACAACTCCGCACTGATTTTTATCGATCATCAACCGCAAATGGCCTTCGGCGTGGCTAATATTGATCGTCAGCAACTGAAAAACAACGTTGTTGGTTTGGCGAAGGCAGGCAAGATTTTCAACGTTCCTACCCTTTTCACCTCGGTCGAAACCGAAAGCTTCAGCGGCTATATCTGGCCGGAGCTGCTGGCGGTACACCCTGAAATCACCCCGATTGAACGCACCTCGATGAACTCCTGGGAAGACGCGGCCTTCGTCAAAGCCGTGGAAGCCACCGGCCGCAAAAAGCTGGTGATCTCCGCGCTGTGGACCGAAGTGTGCCTGACCTTCCCGGCGCTGATGGCGCTGGAAGCCGGCTATGAAGTGTATGTGGTGACCGACACCTCCGGCGGCACCTCCGTCGATGCGCACGAGCGCTCGATCGATCGCATGGTGCAGGCCGGCGCCGTACCGGTGACCTGGCAGCAGGTGCTGCTGGAGTACCAACGCGACTGGGCGCGCAAAGACACCTACGACGCGGTGATGGCGCTGGTGCGCGAACACAGCGGCGCGTACGGCATGGGCGTCGACTACGCTTACACCATGGTGCACCACGCACCGGCCCGCACGGTGAAATAATTCCCCCTGCCCCGGCCCCGCGCCGGGGTATTTTCAGGAGTCGGTTTTATGGCCCATCCGCAGCATGTCACGCTGGTGATCACCCACCGTTTGGCGCCGGGGAACGAGCAGGCCTATGAGGCCTGGCTGAACCGCATCATGCCGGACGCCGCGGGCTTCACCGGCCATCTGGGCGTCAACATCATCCGCCCATCCGACAGCGAACAGGCCTATACGGTGCTGGTCCGCTTCGACAATGTCGATAATCTCTACCGCTGGCTCAACTCGCCGCTGCGCAAGCAATACATCGAAGAAGTCACTCCGCTGTTGCTGGAGAATGACCATATCGAGATCCGCCCCGGCGCGGAGTTCTGGTTTACCCCGCCCAACCCCGGCGTGCGCCAACCGCCCCAGTGGAAGCAGTTCATCATCACCCTGCTGGTGATCTTCCCTTCCACCAATCTGGTGCCCTGGTTTTGGGGGCTGGCGCTGCCGCAGTTGAACGGCACGCTGCTCGGCCATTTTCTCAATGACGCCACCGTGGTCGCCCTGGTGGTGTACCTGTGGATGCCCATCGTGACTCGCGTTTTTCATCAATGGCTGATCCGCCGCTAGGCGGTTCGCCGGGAGAATGTTATGAACCACCACGCTTCATTGATCCTCACCAACGGCAAATTTCACACCGTTGACCGCCAAAACCTCACCGCGCAGGCGGTCGCCATTCGCGACGGCAAGTTTCTGGCGGTCGGCAGCGAAGGCGAAGTCATGCAACACGCCGGGCCGGAAACCCAGGTGATCGATCTGCACGGCCACACCGCCATTCCGGGCCTGAACGACTCGCACCTGCACCTGATCCGCGGCGGCCTGAACTACAACCTGGAGCTGCGCTGGGAAGGCGTGCCTTCGCTGGCCGACGCGCTGCGCATGTTGAAAGAGCAGGCGCTGCGCACGCCGAGCCCGCAATGGGTGCGGGTGGTCGGCGGCTGGACCGAGTTCCAGTTTGCCGAACGCCGCATGCCGACGCTGGACGAAATCAACCAGGCGGCGCCGGACACGCCGGTATTTATTCTGCATTTATACGATCGCGCGTTGCTCAACCGCGCGGCGCTGAAAGTGGTCGGCTACACCAAAGACACGCCGAACCCGCCGGGCGGCGAGATCCAGCGCGACGCCAACGGCAACCCGACCGGCATGCTGATCGCCAAACCCAACGCCATGATCCTGTACGCCACGCTGGCGAAAGGGCCGAAGCTGCCGTTGGAACAGCAGGTCAACTCCACCCGCCAGTTTATGCGTGAGCTGAACCGCCTCGGCCTCACCAGCGCCATCGACGCCGGCGGCGGTTTCCAGAACTACCCGGAGGATTATCAGGTGATCGCCGAGCTGCACGAGAAAAAGCAGCTGACCATCCGCATCGCCTATAACCTGTTCACCCAGCGGCCGAAGCAGGAACTGGAAGACTTCGAGCTGTGGACCGACATGCTCAAACCGGGCCAGGGCACCGACTTCTATCGCCACAACGGCGCCGGCGAGATGCTGGTGTTTTCCGCCGCCGACTTCGAAGACTTCCTGCAGCCGCGCCCGGATCTGCCGCCGGGCACCGAAGACGAGCTGGAGCGAGTGGTGCGCCATCTGGTTGAGCACCGCTGGCCGTTCCGCCTGCACGCCACCTATGACGAATCCATCAGCCGCATGCTGGACGTGTTCGAGAAGGTGAACCGCGATATTCCGTTCAACGGCCTGCACTGGCTGTTCGACCACGCCGAAACCATTACCGAACGCAATATCGAGCGCGTCAAGGCGCTGGGCGGCGGCATTGCGGTCCAGCACCGCATGGCGTTCCAGGGGGAATATTTCGCCGACCGCTACGGCATCGAAGCCACCAAACATACGCCGCCGGTAGCGAAAATGTTGGCGGCCGAGCTGCCGGTCGGGCTGGGCACCGACGCCACCCGCGTCGCCAGCTACAACCCGTGGACGGCGCTGTACTGGCTGGTCTCCGGCCGCACCGTCGGCGGCATGGCGATGTACGACGACAGCGCCCGGCTGGATCGCGAAACGGCGCTGATGCTGTGGACCCAGGGCAGCGCCTGGTTCTCCACCGAACAGGGCAAGAAAGGCCAGATCAAGGTCGGCCAACTGGCGGATTTGGCGGTGCTGTCGCAGGACTACTTCAGCGTGCCGGAAGAGCAGATCAAAGGCATCGAGTCGGTAATGACGGTGGTGGACGGCAAGGTGGTCTACGCCGCCGGCAGCTTCTCGCCGCTGGCGCCGCCGCCGCTGCCGGTGCTGCCGGAGTGGTCGCCGGTCACCCAGGTGCCGGGCCATTACCGCTCCGCGCCGCCGTCGGCGGCGGCCCGCGTCGGGGTAGTGAGCCAGGCGCACCAATGCTGCGGCCCGTGCGGCGTGCACGCGCACCAGCATGACATCGCGCGCCGCTCCAGCATCCCGGTGTCGGACGAGAATGCCTTCTGGGGCGCGTTCGGCTGTTCGTGTTTCTCGTTCTAAGTTATCAAGCCAATAACTTATTATAAAATTAATTTAATAAGCTATTAAGCTGGCAACATAACAAATTAATGGCGCTGTCCGCGGAGAGCGCCATTTCCTTTTCAATCGCGGTTGATCTCCAGCCAGCGCCGCTGCTCGGCGGAGGCGGCTATCGCGTCCAGCACGCACGACACCTTCCAGCCCTCTTCAAAGTCCGGCCACATGCGATCGCCCGCGGCGATGCCGTTGACCAGATCGCGGATCTCCACCGTCTTCTGATCGTTAAAACCAATGCCGTGCCCGGCGCTGATGCAAAACGCCGCATAGTCCGGGTGCTTCGGTCCCACCAGCAACGTCTTGAACCCCTGCCGCTCCGCCGGTTCATCGTGTCGATACAGCTTCAGTTCGGCCATCCGTTCCTGGGTATAACTCAGCGTGCCTTTGGTGCCGGTAACCACATAGGTCAGCCCCATCTTGCGCCCGCAGGCGATGCGCGACGTTTCGATAGTGCCCATCGCCCCGCCGGCGAAACGCAACAGCGCACTGGCCTGATCTTCGTTTTCCACCGGATGCATACGCGACGGGTCTTGCGGATCCGGCCGCTGTTTGATCACGGTCTGCATATCGCCAGAGACCGCCACGATATCGCCCACCAGGTAGTGCGCCATATTGACGATGTGCGCCGCCAGATCCCCCAACGCGCCCAGCCCGGCGCTGGCGCGGCGGCAGTGCCAGTCGATCGGCGTGCGCGGGTCGGCCAGGTAATCCTCATTGTGGGTGCCGTAAAAATGCACCACCTCGCCGATTTCGCCGTTGGCGATGATCTCGCGCGCCAGCTGGCTGGTGGGGTTCTTCATGTAGTTGAAACCCACCAGCGTTTTCACCCCCTTGGCGCGGGCGGCCTGCACCATCTCCGCCGCGTCGGCGGCGTCCAGCGCCAGCGGTTTTTCCGAATACACGTGCTTGCCGTGGCGGATCGCCGCCAGCGCCATCTCTTTGTGCAAGAAGTTGGGGGCGCAGATGTCCACCACGTCGATCGCCGGATCGGCCACCAGCTGCCGCCAGTCGCCGGTCGAACGCGCAAAGCCGAACTCGGCCGCGCGCTGCGCCGCCAGCTCGGGCGTCACCTCCGCCAGCATCTCCAGCACCAGATCCCCTTTAAGGGGAAATACCGTGGGGGCCTGCGCATAAGCGATAGCGTGACAACGCCCGATATAGCCGGTGCCGATTAACCCAACGCGTACCTGTTTCATCATCCTCTCCCGTGACCGAAATCTTGCCTGAAACCCGGCGCCCTGAGTGAAACGCGCCAGCTGATAACGGTTTTATATGGAATATAAATTTCAATAACAAGCGCACGGAAAAAGAAAGTTCGGATTCGTGATGTCGTTCATGAAACGTTGACAGGATGATGCAAAAGGAAAATCCGAACGCGGCGTTGCCGTATCCGGATAAGGTAAAATGAACCATTTATTTCATATTACGGTAAACCGTTGGCACCGTGCTGAACGTAGCCAGGGCGTTGCAGCAGGCGCTGCTGATAGGCCGCCAGCGCCGCATACTCCGGCCGCTCGAACGGCGTCATCAGCCAGCGATTGAGCGACAGCCCCAGCACCACGTCCGCCAGCGTGAAGGCGGCGCCGGCGGCGTAAGGGCCGTGCTGCGCCAAATGCGCATCCAGCAAGCCCATCAGCCGATTCCACTCGCGCTCGGCGGCGGCCAGGCTGGCGGCATCCTGGTAATCCGCATGCCCGCGCACGCGCGACATGAACACATAGCGCCAGGCGCCGTTCAGATCGGTGGCCTGCCAGTCCATCCACATCTCCACCGCCGCGCGCGCGCCGGGTTCCTGCGGCAGCAGATCGCGGCGCCCTTCCCGCCCCGCCAGATAGCGGCAAATGGTGTTCGACTCCCACAGCACCCGTGCGCCGTCGATCAGCACCGGCACCAGGCCGTTGGGATTGAGCGCCAAAAACTCGGGTTCCTGCGTGGAGCGAAAGCCGCTGCCCCAGTCTTCCCGTTCCAGCGTCAGCCCCAGCTCATGGCTGGTCCACAGCACTTTACGCACGTTGATCGATGAGGCTTTGCCCAATAATTTCAGCATCCGCTTTCCTTATTCTCTCCAGAACGGTTTATACCCTTCTCGCCAGGCATCCGCCCGCGTCAGGCCGATATCCGCCAGTTGCCTGTCGTTCAGCAGCAGTAACTCTCTGCGCGTTCTGCGACGCAACAAATACCAACGCCAGCGTGACCAGCCTCCCCGTCGCCACGTCGTCATGCCATCAAACAGAGCCATCTTATTATTCCCCCTGATGTTTTCGCCTTGTTGTGATGATGCGCGCCGGGCAAAAAACAATACAGATGCACGTTAGCGCTATTTTTTTCATACAGCTGCATACCAAAATGCGCTGAATGGTTTACTTTTGAGGCATCTGTACCGGTTTTTCGGTTACTTTTCCTGATGAGGGATATCTGTATGACACGCTACGCCACGCTGGCCGCCATTCTCAGCCAACGCATTCAGCAAGGGCTGTATCCGGTCGGCCACCGCTTGCCTTCGGTGCGCGCGCTGAGCCTGGAACACGGCGTCAGCATCAGCACGGTGCAACAAGCCTACCGCCTGCTGGAAGAACGGCGCCTGGTGGAAGCGCGACCGAAATCGGGCTACTTCGTGCATGCGCAGCGCACGCAGGCCGAGCTGCCCGCCATGACGGCGCCGACGCAGCGGCCGGTGGACATTTCGCAATGGGAACAGGTGCTGGAACTGGTGCGCACCCGGCCGCGCGAGGGCCTGATCCAACTGGGGCGCGGCATGCCGGACATCGCCGAGCCGACGATGAAACCGCTGATCGTCGCCCTGCGCAACGCCGCCCGTCACGGCGACTTGCGCAGCCTGTATTACGACAGCATCCAGGGCGTGACCGCGCTGCGCGAACAGGTCGCTCGCCTGCTGCTGGATTCCGGCTGCCAAATCGGCGCCGATCAGTTGCTGATCACCACCGGCTGTCAGGAAGCGATCTCCGCCGGGCTGCGCGCCGTTTGCCAACCCGGCGACATCGTGGCGGTCGATTCCCCCTGTTTCCACGGCACCATGCAAACGCTGAAGGGATTGGGCATCAAAGCGCTGGAAATCCCCACCGATCCGCTGACCGGCGTGAGCCTGGCGGCACTGGAGATGGCGCTGGAACAGTGGCCGGTCAAGGCCGTCCTGCTGACGCCCAACTGCAACAACCCACTGGGCTACATCATGCCCGACGCCCATAAACAGCGGCTGCTGACGCTGGCGCAGCGCCACGACGCGGCGATCATCGAGGATGACGTTTACGGCGACATCGCCTATCACTACCCGCGGCCGCGCACCATCAAATCGTTCGACGAAGATGGCCGCGTGCTGCTGTGCAGCTCGTTTTCCAAAACGTTGGCGCCGGGGCTGCGCGTGGGCTGGATCGCGCCCGGCCGTTATCTGGAGCGGGTGCTGCACATGAAGTTCATCGGCTCCGGCGCCACCGCCACGCAGCCGCAGCTGGCGATCGCCGACTTCATCCGCGGCGGGCACTATCTGAAGCACCTGCGGCGCATGCGCGCCCGCTACCAGCAAAACCGCGACCGCATGACCGATCTGATCCTGAAATACTTCCCGGCCGGCACCCGCGTCAGCCGGCCGCGCGGCGGTTTTATGCTGTGGATCGAACTGGACGAGGCGTTCGACACCCTGCGGCTGAACCGCCATCTTGAACAGCAAGGCGTGCAAATCGCCGTCGGCAGCATTTTTTCCGCCGCCGGCAAGTATCGCAACTGTCTGCGCATCAACTATGCGCCGACGCTGACGACGGAGATCGAACAGGCGGTACAACGGGTCGGCGCCACCATCCAGGCGCTGATGCCGACCGACAGTTTGGCGCAATCGGATTAAATCTTGACGCGATCGGATTATCGGCGCACGGACAGGCTGTTTTAGAGTAATGCCTTCTCTTACCACTGGCAGGCAACAACCATGAGCAGCGATCAAATTCCGGTTTCCAACGCGTTGGCGGTGCGCCTCGCGGCGCAAGGCGTCGATCTCGAACGGGTCGGTCAGTTAGCCGGCTTGCCCGCCGGGCTGCTCAGCGAGCGGCGCGTAAAAGTGCGGTTGACCACCCACCAGTTCTTCGCCGTCTGGCGCGCCCTCGCCCAACTGAGCGACGATCCCGCCTTTGGCCTGCGGCTGGGCGGCGACGTCGCGCCGGAGCATTACGATATCGCGTCGGTCGCCGCACTGCACTCCGCCACGATGGGCGAGGCCCTGCGTAAAGTCGCGCGCTACAAACGGTTGGTGTGCCCGGAAGAACTGATGCTGGAGGAAGATGGCGACAGCGTTCGGCTGCATACGCGTTGGACGATGATCGAGGACCATACGCCGGAATTGCTGATAGACACCATGTTCGCCTCTATCACCACCCTGTGCCGCCGTGGCACCGGTTTACCGCTGCAGCCCAAGGCGCTTGAGGTGACCCGCCGTCGCGATCCCCACTCACCGCTGCTGCGCCACTTCGGCTGCCCGGTGCGATTCGACGCGCCGCTGGACGTGCTGGTATTTGACCGTGCGCTGATGCAGCAGCCGCTTATCACCCACGACCAGGACATGCTGGCGCTGCTGCTGCCGGAGCTGGAGGCCGAGTTGGCCGAAGCGCGCGCCGAGCAAGACTTGCCCACACAGGTGATGACGATCCTCGGCCGCAGCATGCGCGGCCAGCGCCCCAGCGTCAACAGCGTGGCCGCGGAGCTCTATCTCAGCCCACGCACGCTGCAGCGCCGTCTGCAACGGCACGGCTACAGCTACCAGCAGTTGTTGGACAAAACCCGCCACCGCACCGCCTGCCGCTTGTTGGCGGAGACCGATCTTGAGCCAGGGGAAATCGCCTTTGTGCTGGGATTCGAAGAGCTGAATTCGTTCAGCCGCGCCTTTATTCAGTGGGAAGCGCTGACGCCCAGCCGCTGGCGCATGCAGCGCACCGCCGGCCAGTGGGAGAACAGAGCATGAAAGTGATTATCTTCGGCGCCAGCGGCATGGTGGGCCAGGGCGCGTTGCGGGAATGCCTGCGCGATCCGCGCGTCAGCGAGGTGCTCAGCATCGGCCGTCGTCCGGTGGCGCAGAGCCACGCCAAGCTGCGCCAGCTCTCCCTGCCCGATCTGCGTGATCTGTCGGCGCTGGAGCCGCAGCTCGCCGGCTATGACGCCTGTTTCTTCTGCCTGGGGATTTCGTCCGCCGGCCTGAGCGAAGCCGAATATCGCGCGGTGACTTACGATCTGACGCTGGCCGCCGCCCGCCCGCTGGCGAGGCTGAATCCGACGATGGTCTTCCTCTACGTTTCCGGCGTCGGCACCGACAGCAGCGAACGCGGCCGCAGCATGTGGGCCAGGGTCAAGGGCGCCACCGAAAACGCGCTGCTGGCGCTGCCGTTCCACGCGGTGATGTTCCGCCCCGGCGCCATTGTGCCGCTGCACGGCATTCGCTCCAAAGTCCGCGCATACGATCTGATTTATCGGCTGTTCAAGCCGCTGTGGCTCGGCGCATTGCGACTGTTTCCCGCGCAGGTGAGCAGCACCGAACGAATCGGGCTGGCGATGCTGGCGGTGGCGCGCCGGGAAACGGCCTTGCGCATCCTGGAGCCGCCGCAGATCAATCAACTGGCGACGCGCTGAAATACCGTCATCAACCGCGCCGCCGCCAATACTCCGCCACCCGGCGGCGCAGATGCTCGATGCCCTGCGGATGCTCAATAAACTGCGCCACCGGCATCATCCGCCAGCGCTGGCCTTCGTCGCCGAAGCGAATGGCGGCGATCTGCGCCGGGGCGATCTCGCCGGCCATAAACCAGGTCGGCGGGGAGCCGGGCAAAATGCCGGCGTAGCGCCGCCGCCAGACAACCTGGTGTTCGGCGATCGCCACGCCGAACTCTTCCCGCGTTTCCCGCTGCACGCACTGCAGCGGCGTTTCGCCGTTTTCCCGCCCGCCGCCGGGCAGATCCCACTGACCGGGCCACGGAATGCCCGGCTTGTCGTCCCGTTGGTAAACCAGCAAGAGACCGTCGCACAGCAGCGCGATCTTGGCCCCGCCAAACGCCTCGTCCGTCATGATTTCTCCGCTCCCGGCCCCATCGCCTTTGACTGAACATCATACTTCATCCCCGCGCGGCCTGGTGTATAGTGAAAATCCGTTTTCACAACAGGCGAACAATGACGATGAACTCTCCGTTTCTGGTGACTCCCCAATGGCTTGCGCAACATATCAACGATGAAAATCTGGTGGTGATCGACGTTCGGATGTCGCCGGTCGGGCTGACGCCGAAAAAAGACATGCTTGCCGAGTTCGAACGCGGCCATATCCCCGGCGCGGTCTATTTTGATATCGACGAGGTGGCGGACAAAAACACCGCGCTGCCGCACATGTTGCCGACGGCGGCGGAATTCGCCGCGGCGGCGGGCCAATTGGGCATCAGCGAGCGCGATACCCTGGTGATTTACGACGAGGGCAACCAGTTCTCCGCACCGCGCGGCTGGTGGACTTTCCGCAATTTCGGCGCCGAGCGCGTTTATGTGCTGGATGAAGGGCTGAACGGCTGGACCGCGCTGGGGCAAGCGCTGGAAACCGGCCCGGCGCAGCCTGCCCCGCAGACGTTCAACGCCCGATTCAACGCCGACGCGGTGGTGGATATGCGGCAAGTGGAGCAAGCGTTAGGCACGCCGGTGCAAATTCTCGACGCGCGCGCCGCGCCGCGCTTTTATGCCGAAGCGCCAGAGCCGCGCCCCGGCCTGCACCGCGGCCATATTCCCGGCAGCATCAACATTCCGTACGGCGAGCTGCTGGAAAACGGCCGCTTCAAATCGTTGGAAGCGCTGCGCCAAACCTTCAGCGACAAAGGGGTGGACATCAACGGCCCAATCATCACCAGCTGCGGCTCCGGCGTGACGGCGGCGGTGCTGGCGTTTGGCCTGCTGTCGCTCGGCGCGCCGCAGGTCAAGTTGTATGACGGTGCCTGGAGCGAATGGGGCCAGCTGAGCGGCAAGCAGCCTATCGCCCAAGATTAAGTTTCGATCCGCTCGACCACGATCTGCGCCAGCCGCTGCACGGCGGCCGAAGGCTGATCCTCGGCGCGGTGCAGCACCACGCCGAGTTGGCCGAGAGCGGGCAGCAGATCGGGGGCCAGCGGTGACAGGCCGGGCGGCAAGCCCGCCGCCGTGCGCACCGTAACGCCCAACCCGGCGCTCACCGCCGCCCACACGCCGTTCAGGCTGCGGCTGCTAAAGGCGATGCGCCAGGGTATGCCGGCGCGATCCAGCGCCTGCGTCGCCGCGCTGCGCATCAGACAGGGCGCATCGAACATCACCAACGGCAACGGCTCATCCCCTTCTCGCCAGGGCGCCAGCGCGAAGCCGGGCGACGCGATCCAGTGCAACTGCCGCTGCCCCAGCGCCTGATGAAACGGCGTGCTCAGACCGCCATCCCACGCCAGCGACAGATCCAGCTGGCCTTTCAGCACCCAGTCGATCAGCTCGGCATTACGCGCGATGCGTGCCTCGATCCTCACCTTTGGATTGGCGCGCGCGAAGCTGCCCAACACCTGCGGCAGAAACGTCTCGCCGAAATCCTCCTGCAGCCCCAGCCGCACCGTGCCCTGCAGATCCAGCCCGCGCACCGCGGCGGCGGCTTCGTCATTAAGCTCCAGCAGGCGGCGCGCGTAACCGAGCAGGGTCTCCCCCGTCTCGGTCATCACCATGCCGCGCCCGGCCTTGCGCAGGATCGGCGCGCCAACCTGCTGTTCCAGTTTTTTCAGGTGGGCGCTGACCGCCGACGTCGAACGCCCCAGCCGTTCAGCCGCCTTGGCGAAGCTGCCCAGCTCGACGCCGGTGACGAAGCTGCGCAAATCCTCGAGATCGAACGTTATCCGCCCCATGCTGACCATCCTGATTTTCTGAACCATCAATCAAAATAATACCGATTTTACTGATAAAGATGGCGTGTCACGCGCTCCGGGTCAATGTCTTTCCGGAGAATCCTTATACTCGCGATGCAATACCGTTTTACCCTGCCCGCCGGTTCCGCCCCTCTGTCCGCTCCCTTTGACCACACTGCGCTGCGGGTTGACAGCTCAATGTGATATTGATAATCATTATCAATATTGCATATTCATTTGCGGCTCGCGGGATGCGGGTCGCTCTCCGGGGTCAACCGTCATGTCGTCATCACCAATCACACCTTACGCCACCACCTGCTGCATCGTGGGAGGCGGCCCCGCCGGGCTGATGCTCGGCTATCTGCTGGCGCGGGCGGGGATCGACGTGACGGTGCTGGAGAAGCACGCCGATTTCCTGCGCGATTTTCGCGGTGACACCATTCACCCGTCGACGCTGGAAGTCATGCATCAACTGGGCCTGCTCGACGAGCTGCTGACGCTGCCGCATCAGCGCGCGGAATCTCTGCACGCCGAAGTCGCCGGACGCGACATCAAGC
This sequence comes from Serratia sp. CY37869, assembly GCF_052168895.1. NCBI lineage: Bacteria > Pseudomonadati > Pseudomonadota > Gammaproteobacteria > Enterobacterales > Yersiniaceae > Serratia > Serratia sp. CY37869. The sequence goes on along the minus strand of NZ_JBJNLU010000002.1, from coordinate 563,121 downwards.
TGGCGGATTTCACCCGCCTGCCGACGCGCTGCAAATTTATCGCCTTTATGCCGCAGTGGGAGTTCCTCAACTTTTTGGCCCAGCAGGCCGCCGCCTTCCCCAACTTCAGGCTGCTGACCTCAACGCAGGTTCACCAGCTGCTGTACGACCGCGGCCAGGTGTGCGGTGTGCTGGCCGACACGCCAGAAGGCCCGATCCGCGTGCGCAGCCAGTTGGTGGTCGGTACCGACGGCCGCAACTCGGTGGTGCGCGAACAGGCGGCGCTCAGCAGCCGATCCTTCGGCGCGCCGCGCGACGTATTGTGGATGAAGCTCAGCAAGCAGCCGGGCGATCCGGCCTGGTCGATGGGCCACACCGGGCCGAAACAGAACTTCATCATGATCGATCGCGGCGACTACTGGCAGTGCGGTTACTCGATCGACAAAGGCAGCTTCGATGCGATCCGCCACAGCGGGCTGGAGAAATTTTTACTGCACCTCGCCGAGGTGGCGCCGTTCCAGGACGATCGCCTGCAGGAGATCGTCGAGTGGGATCAGGTCAAACTGCTGAGCATTCGCATCGATCGTCTGGATCGCTGGGCCAAACCGGGAGTGCTGTGCATCGGCGACGCCGCGCACGCCATGTCGCCGATCGGCGGCGTGGGCGTCAACCTGGCGATTCAGGACGCGGTGGCCGCCGCCAACGCCCTGATCCCGCCGCTGCGCCAGCATCGGCTGCAGCTGAAGCATCTGCTGAGCGTGCAGCGCCGGCGCGAATTCCCCACTCGCGCCATCCAGTTTTTGCAGATCAAAATGAGCCAGCGCAAGCCGGGCGAACGCCGCGCGGCGGGCGGCTCGCGCTTGATCGCCCGCGTCGGCAACAGCCGCTGGCTGCCGCGCCTGTTCGGCCGCATCATCGGCCTGGGTTTTCGCCGTGAAACACCGCGGCATCTGTCCAACGAAACCTGCCCGCCGGAATAGCATTGGTGATTTTTTCATCGCGCCGTATAATGGTTAAATCGAACGATTTAATTAACTGGAGCGATTAAATGTACGCACTCACCGCGAACGAGGCCAAAACCCAATTCGGCGATTTGCTGCTCAAGGCGCAGCGTGAACCGGTGCAAATCAATCGCAACGGCAAACCGGTCGCCGTCGTCATGTCTGTAGAAGATTACCAGGCGCTGGAAGATCTCAAATTAAGCGCACTGCAGCAAAAAATCGCGCAGGCTACCGCCGAGGAAGACGCCGGTAAGGCGGTAGACGGCGATGCCTTCTTCAACCGTCTGCTCACCGATGAAACAGACTGAGATACCCGCGTTTCGCCTCACCCCGCAGGCCCAACAAGATCTGCTGGCTATTCGTCATTTCACCATCGAGCACTGGGGCCAAGCGCAATCTCGCCGCTATCTTGAGCAGTTGAGAGAGGTCATGCATCATTTGGCAGATATGCCGGAAGCGGGTAAAGCTCACTTCCACGATCTGGGCGAAGAGATACGCAGTTTTCCTTACGCCAGCCATAGGATCTACTACCGCAACCGCCCTGCCGGCATCACCGTTCTCGCCATTCTGCATCAGGCGATGGTGCCTCACCGCCATCTGGAACAACGGCTGTAATTTTTCTTACTCAAAGGGGCACTGATGTTCACCGTTCGTCAGGCATTGCTGGAAGATTTAACGCAAGTGCGCGATATCGGCATCCGCACCTACCGCGCCCACTTCGGTGAGCTGTGGCGCTACCCGCACGAGCTGGAGGCCTTTCTGGCGGAGGATTTTTCCGTCTCCGCGCTGGAACGGACGCTGCGCGATCCCGACGTGTGCTGGCTGTTGGCCCATGAGGATGACGCCCTCGTCGGCTATGCGCGGGTGAACTTCGACAGCCTGCTGGCACCAACCGAGCACATCGGCGCAGAGCTGCAGAAAATCTATTTTCTGCCGGGCCATGCCGGCAACGGCTATGGCCAGCGCCTGTACGAACAGGTGCAGCAGCGGGCTATCGACCGTCGGCAAAAAACGCTGTGGCTGGAAGTGCTGCAACGCAACACCCGCGCCCAACGTTTTTATCAGCGTCAAGGATTGAGCATTTGTGGCGAGACCTGCTACACCAGCGCCCAGGGCTCGATAGGCATTTGGTATATGAGCAAGGCGCTGTAACCGCGCCCCGCTCCGCCGTCGTTTAGCGCGGCTCCCGCTGCAGCATCAGGAACAGCAAGGCAAACGCATTGGGCGCCAGGTAGATCAGCGCCCCCAGCTGCACCGCCAGCGGATCCTTCTTGGCCTGCCAGGCCATAAACCAGTCGCCGGCGACCACCATAAAGCCGACGCCCCACACCGTTATCGCGCAAAGCGCCCCCAGCATCGCCCAGGCTTTGCCCTTGGCGAAGGCGGCGTAAGGGCCTTTCAATCGCCCGATCATCAGCGCCACGCCCGCCGCCGCGAATAGGCCGGCCAGCGTTTCCAGCGCGGTGATGACCGCCAACCCCAACATGCAGGCCCAGTCGGCGCTGATCGCGCGCCACATCAGCCCCGGCGTTTGATAAGTATCCTGCATGGCGAGCAGTGGCCCCACCGCATTGCGCGCGGTGCCGGCGAAATCCGCCGTATTGTTCAACAGACTGAACAGCCCCCACAGGGCCGGAAACAGGGACAGGACGATGCAACCGAGGCGTGACACAGTGATTTCGTTCATGGTTATCCTTAATGAATAAACGGGTGGCTCCCGTCCTCATGACGGGACCGCTATTGAGATCCTGATAGTTTGACGTGCACAATGTAAGAACTAATCTTACAATGACGCAGCATAGCCGAAAGTGAGGAGGAACAATGGGCAGAACACTAACGGTAGATCTGGGTGACGAACTGCGTAGCTTCGTCGAAGACCTGGTGGCCAGCGGCGATTACCGAACGCCCAGCGAAGTCATCCGCGAATCCGTGCGCACTTTGCGCGAACGTACCGCCGCCTCAAAACTGGAAGAGCTTAGGCGCTTGATCGCCGAAGGAGAGAACAGCGGCGAAGCCGTCGAATGGGATCGTGATGTGTTCATGGAAAGAATACGGAGCAAAGCAAAAGGATGCGCAGGAGAGTAACCGTTCGTCCAAAAGCGTTGGACGATATGGAAGAGATCTATTTTTACGGGTTGGCGCACTTTGGCTTGCAGGTGGCCGAAGATTATCTGCGCCGCCTGCATCAGGCTTTCGATAACCTTAGCCACCACCAACTCGGCAAAAACATCGATGCAATCGGCCCCGGCCTATGGGTATTGCCCGTCGCCAACCACCTGATTTATTCTCGACAGCACAGGCGGGAGGTGAATATCATCAGAGTGCTGCATCATTCCCGCGATCCGCTCAGCCAATCCTTTTTCAGCTGACCCAACGTTAAATCGCCACCAGCCCGCGTACGCCGTCCTGTTCCATAGCGCTGCCGGCGCCGCGCTGCACGATGCTGCCGCGCGACATCACCAGATAGCTGTCCGCCAGGTCGGCGGCGAAGTCATAGAACTGCTCCACCAGCAGGATCGCCATATCGCCCCGCGCCGCCAGCTGTTTGATCACCGCGCCGATCTCCTTGATCACCGAAGGTTGGATCCCTTCCGTCGGTTCGTCGAGGATCAACAGCTGCGGCCGGCAGGCCAGCGCCCGGCCGATCGCCAGCTGCTGTTGCTGCCCGCCGGAAAGATCGCCGCCGCGCCGATCCTTCATTTGCCGCAGCACCGGAAACAGTTCATAGATCGGATCCGGCACCGCGCGCGCGTCGGCGCCGGAAAAACGCGCCAGCCCCATCAGCAGATTTTCCTCCACCGTCAGGCGCGGAAAAATCTCCCGCCCCTGCGGCACATAGGCGATGCCCGCCTGCACCCGCTGATGCGGCTTTTTACCGGTGATGGTTTCGCCCCGCCAACGGACGCTGCCGCTGCGCGCCGGGATCAGCCCCATCAGGCATTTCAGCAGCGTGGTCTTGCCCACGCCATTGCGCCCCAGCAGGCAGGTCACCTCGCCGATGCGCGCCTCGAACGACAGGCCGCGCAGAATGTGGCTGCCGCCGTAATACTGATTCAATTCCTCTACCTGCAGCATGATTACGCCTCCTCAGCGCCCCAGATATACCTCAATCACCCGTTCATCGGCCTGCACCTGCGCCAGCGATCCTTCCGCCAGCACCTGTCCCTGATGCAGCACCGTCACGCGATCGGCAATGGTTTCCACAAACCCCATGTCGTGCTCCACCACCATCAGCGAATGCTTGCCCGCCAGCTCGCGGAACAGTTCGGCGGTGTAGTCGGTTTCAGCGTCGGTCATGCCGGCCGCCGGCTCGTCGAGCAACAGCAGGTGCGGTTCCTGCACCAGCAGCATGCCGATCTCGAGAAACTGTTTCTGCCCGTGGGACAGCAGCCCGGCGGGCCGGTGGCGCTCGTGCCCCAGCCGCAGGGTCTTCAGCATCTCGTCGATGCGGTCTCGCTGTTCGCTGCTTAAACGGGCGCGCAGGCAGGCCCATACCGACTTGCGGGTTTTCTGGGCGATCTCCAGATTTTCGAACACCGTCAGCGCCTCGAACACCGTCGGTTTTTGAAACTTGCGGCCGATGCCGGCATGGGCGATCTGCATCGGCGCCAGCCGGGTCAGATCGACGGTCTGGTCGTAAAACACCCTGCCGCTGTCCGGCCGGGTTTTGCCGGTGATCACATCCATCAGCGTGGTCTTGCCGGCGCCGTTGGGGCCGATCACGCAGCGCAGTTCGCCGACGCCAATGCGCAGCGACAGATCGGTCAGCGCGCGAAAACCGTCGAAGCTGACGTTGACGTTGTCGAGCTGCAACACCGGATCGGTTTGCTGCCGGTATTTGTCCGCCGGCAGCGGATGGGTAAACAGTTCGTCGGTCACTTGCATCGCCTTCATGAGGATTTCCTCCGACGCAGCAGGCCAATCACCCCTTTGGGCAGAAACAACGTGACGACGATAAACATCAGGCCGAGGAAAAACTGCCAGTATTCGGGAATGGCCATGGTGAACCAGCTCTTGGCGCCGTTGACGATGCCGGCGCCGAGCAGCGGCCCCACCAGGGTGCCGCGCCCGCCGAGGGCGACCCAAATGGCGGCCTCGATCGAGTTGGTCGGCGACATTTCGCCGGGGTTGATGATGCCGACCTGCGGCACATAGAGCGCGCCGGCCAGCCCGCACAGCACCGCCGACAGCGTCCAGACGAACAGCTTGAAGCCCTTCGGATCGTAGCCGCAGAAGGTCAGGCGGTTTTCCGCATCGCGCACCGCGGTCAGCACCCGGCCGAACTTGCTGCGCGCCAGCGCAAAGCCGATGGCCAGGCTGGCGGCCAGCAGCAGCACCGTCGCCAGGAACAGCGCCACCCGCGTGCCGGCGGCGGTGATGGGAAAGCCGAGCAGCGTGGTGAAACCGGTAAAGCCGTTATTGCCGCCGAAACCGGTCTCGTTGCGAAAGAACAGCAGCATGCCGGCATAGGTCAGCGCCTGGGTCATGATCGAGAAGTACACCCCTTTGATTTTCGAGCGAAAGGCGAAGTAGCCGAACAGGAAAGCCAACAGGCCCGGCACCAGCACGATCAGGCACAGCGCCCAGGCGAAATGCTGGGTGCCGCTCCAGAACCACGGCAGCTCGTTCCAGGAGAGGAACGCCATAAACGCCGGCAGCCCGTCTCCCGCCGCCTGCCGCATCAGGTACATGCCCATGGCGTAGCCGCCGAGCGCGAAGAACAGCCCGTGGCCGAGCGACAGCAGCCCGGCATAGCCCCACACCAGATCGAGCGCCACCGCCACCACCGCGTAGCACAGGATCTTGCCCGCCAGCGTCAGGGTATAGGTGGACACCGCCAGCGGATGACCCGCCGGCAACAACGTCATGAACGGCATGACCAGCAGCGCCAGCAACGCCAGCCCGCCGATGCTCAACGCCAGCCGGGGCGCTTTCTGCACGCCGGTTACGGTCAATGGTTGGCTCATCAGTCAATCACCCTGCCCTTAAGGGCGAACAGCCCCTGCGGACGCTTTTGAATAAACAGAACGATCAGCACCAGGATCAGGATCTTGCCCAACACGGCGCCGATCTGCGGCTCGAGGATCTTGTTGACGATGCCGAGGCCGAAGGCCGCCGCCACCGTCCCCGCCAGCTGGCCGACGCCGCCGAGCACCACCACCAGGAACGAATCGATGATGTAACCTTGCCCCAGCTCCGGCCCGACGTTGCCCAACTGCGACAGCGCCACCCCGCCAAGCCCGGCGATGCCGGATCCCAACCCGAAGGCCAGCATGTCCACCCGGCCGGTGGGCACGCCGCAGCAGGCCGCCATCGCGCGGTTTTGCGTCACCGCGCGCACGTTCATGCCGAGCCGGGTTTTGTTCAGCAGCAGCCAGGTCAACGCCAGCACCAGCAGCACGAACGCGATCACCGCGATGCGGTTCCACGGCAACACCAGGTTCGGCAACAGCTGCACGCCGCCCGACAGCCACGCCGGGTTGGCGACCTCGACGTTCTGCGCGCCGAACAGCACCCGCACCAGTTGGATCAGCACCAGGCTGATGCCCCAGGTGGCCAGCAGGGTTTCCAGCGGTCGGCCGTACAGGTGGCGGATCACCGTGCGCTCCAGCAGCATACCGATCCCGGCGGTGATGGCGAACGCCACCGGCAGCGCCGCCAGCGGGTAGAGCGCCAGCCACTGCGGCGCAAATTGCTGAAACAACCCCTGCACCAGATAGGCGGAATAGGCGCCGAGCATCAGCATTTCGCCGTGCGCCATATTGATGACGCCGAGCAGGCCGTAGGTGATCGCCAGGCCAAGCGCCGCCAGCAGCAGGATCGAACCGAGCGACAGGCCGCTGAACGCCTGGCCGAGCAGATCGCCGATCATCAGGCGGTGCTGCACGCGCTGCAGGCTGCGCTGCGCCTCGGCGCGCACCGCGGCGTCCGGCTCATTGGCCGCGTCGGTCAAGGCTTGCAGCCGCGCGCGGGTTTCCGGCTCGCCCGATTCCCCCAGCAGCCGCACCGCATTGAAGCGCACCTGCGGGCTGGCGTCGGCCAATTGCAGGTTCGCCAGCGCAATGCTCAGCGCGTCGCGTACCTGCGGGTCTTTCTCCTGCGCCAGCCGCCGGGTCAACAGCGGCAACTGCTCGCCCTGCGCCTCGCGCTGCAGCGCGGTCGCCGCCTGCAGCCGCACCGCCGCGTCCGCGCTAACCAACCGCTGCGCCGACAACGCGTTGGCGATCAGAATGCGCAGCCGGTTGTTCAGCCACACCTTCTTCGGCTCGCCAACCGGGGCCGCCTCACCTTCAAGCGGCAGATAGCGGTCGCCCTGGCGGATAAAGGCGCGTTTCGCCCCGTCGATCACCACGGTTTCCTGCTGCAGCCCCTGCAGCAACGGCAGGCGCGCGGCGTCCGACTCGGCCGCCCACGCCTGCAGCAGTTTAGCCTGCTGCGCGCGAGTGGCCGCCGCGAACTCATCGGCCGGTCCGGCCTGCGCCAGCAGGGGCCAGACGCACAACAGCCACAGCCCGGCGCGCAGAGAGGATAAAAACGGAGATTGCATCAGCTGCCTCTTCTGTTGGGCCGGCGCGCGTCGAGCCGCGCCGGCGCTGAGTGACGTTACTTGCCGCCTTTCACCGGGTAATCCGGTTTTTTGTCGTTGCCGGCGATATAGGGACTCCACGGCTGCGCGCGCACCGGCGCTTCGGTCTGCCACACCACGTTGAACTGGCCGTTGCCCTCGATCTCGCCGATCATCACCGGCTTGTGCAGGTGGTGATTGGTCTTGTCCATAGTCAGCGTGAAGCCCGACGGCGCGGCGAAGGTTTGCTCGGCCATCGCCGCGCGCACCTTATCGACGTCGGTGGTGCCGGCCTTTTCCACCGCCTGCGCCCACATGTGGAGGCCGACGTAGGTGGCCTCCATCGGATCGTTGGTGACCGCAGTGGCGTAATTCGGCAGATTGTGCGCCTTGGCGTAGGCTTTCCACTGGCTGACAAACTGTTTGTTGGTCGGGTTATCCAGCGATTCGAAGTAGTTCCAGGCCGCCAGGTTGCCCACCAGCGGCTTGGTGTCGATGCCGCGCAGCTCTTCCTCGCCGACCGAGAAGGCGATCACCGGCACGTCGGTGGCCTTGACGCCCTGGTTGGCGAGTTCTTTGTAGAACGGCACGTTGGAATCGCCGTTAATGGTGGAAATCACCGCGGTGTTGCCGCCGGCGGCGAACTTCTTGATGTTGGCGACGATGGTCTGGTAATCGCTGTAGCCGAACGGCGTATAGACCTCTTCGATATCCTTGTCCTGCACGCCTTTGCTGTGCAGGAAGGCGCGCAGGATCTTGTTGGTGGTGCGCGGATAGACGTAATCGGTGCCCAACAGGAAGAAGCGCTTGGCGCCGCCGCCGTCCTCGCTCAGTAGGTATTCCACCGCCGGGATCGCCTGCTGGTTCGGCGCCGCGCCGGTGTAGAACACGTTCGGCGACATCTCTTCGCCTTCGTATTGCACCGGATAGAACAGCAGGCCGTTCAGCTCCTCAAACACCGGCAGCACCGACTTGCGCGACACCGAAGTCCAGCAGCCAAACACCGCCGCCACCTTGTCCTGGCTCAGCAGCTGGCGCGCCTTTTCGGCGAACAGCGGCCAGTTGGAGGCCGGATCCACCACCACCGGCTCCAGCTTTTTGCCGAGCACCCCACCTTTGGCGTTGATCTCGTCGATGGTCATCAGCGCCACATCCTTCAGCGGCGTCTCGGAAATCGCCATGGTGCCGGAGAGCGAACTCAGAATGCCGACCTTGATGGTGTCGGCGGCCTGCGCGCTCCAGGCCAGGCCCAGGCCGACAGCGGCGGCGGACAGCGCAAAAGCTTTGATAAAACGACGACGTTGCATAGTTCAAACTCCTGATGTGTATGAAATCAAAATCGTTACGCCGAGCGCGCAGGCTGCTGAGCCCGCGCCTGGTGCAACATGTGCAGCGTTATTTTTCGCACTTCTGCCTTGCTGACGGCGATGTGCTCGCCGAGCAGCGTTTGCGCCGCTCCGCTTTGCCGCTGCAGGATCGCCTGCAAAATGGCGGCGTGCTCGCGGTAGGTGGCGTCCACCCGCGCCTGCTGGGTGAAATCCAGCCGGCGAATGATGCGGATCTTTTCGGTCAGTTCGCGGTGAATGCGCGCCATTTCGCCGTTGCCCGCCGCGGCCACCAACGCCTGATGAAACTGCTCATCGTGCTGCGACACCGCCTTGCCGTCCGCCAGGCGCGGCGCTTCGGTCCAAAAACGGCTCAGCGCCGCCAGCGCGTCCGGCGTTTCCCCGGCCGGGCGTTCGCACAGCCGTTTCACCGCCTCTTGCTCCAGCACGATGCGCAGGTCGTACAGCTCTTCGAAGTAGGCGAAGTCGAACGGCCGCACCTGCCAACCGCTGCGAAACAACACCTCGACATAGCCTTCGCGCTCCAGCCGAAACAGCGCCTGACGCACCGGCGTGCGGCTGGCCGCCATGCGCTGCGCCACGTCGCTTTCGCTGAAGCGATCGCCCGGCAGCAGGCGAAACTCGAAGATGTCGGCCTTGAGCTGCAGATAAATGCGCTCCGCCAACCCTTCCGGGCGCGCCTTGTGCTCTCCGTTGGTGATTTGCATCATCGCTCCTCCGTTCAGACCGCCTTTTCCAGCCACAGCAGGGCGTCGCCCGGCCCGACCGGCCGCCCCTGCCGGCAGCTGATGCGTTTAACGATCCCGGCGCGCGGCGCGGTGACCGCCAGCTCCATTTTCATCGCCTCGACCACGATCAGCGGCTGCCCGGCCGCCACCACCTGCCCCGGTTCCACCAGGATCTTCCACACGCTGCCGTTCAGATCGGCGCTGACCAGATCGCCGTCGATGGCGTCTTCTTCCTCCGGCGGCAACAGCTGCGCCTCGGCCTCGTCGTCATCGCTGCGCCAGCGCGCCACTTCGGCGCTGAACGCCTGCTGCTGGCGATGCTGGAAGTCGGCGATCGCCTCGGCGTTGTCGGCCAGGAAACGGGTGTAGGCGGCGAAGTCGAACTCGCTCTCTTCGATGCGCACCTGCATGCGCCCTTCACGGAACGCTTCGCGCTGCTCGTCCAGCTCTCGCTCGCTGACCGGGTAGAAGCGCACCTGATCGAAGAAGCGCAGCAGCCAGGGCTCACCGGCGGTGAACTGCGGGTTTTTGAGAAACTTGTTCCAGATCGGCAGCGTGCGCCCCACCAGCTGGTAACCGCCCGGCGAATCCATGCCGTAGATGCACATGTACATGCCGCCGATGCCGACCGTCCCTTCGGCGGTGTGGGTGCGCGCCGGGTTGTATTTGGAGCTCAGCAGGCGATGGCGCGGATCGAGCGGCACCGCGCAGGGCGCGCCGAGGTAGACGTCGCCCAGCCCGAGGATCAGGTAGCTGGCGTCGAACAGAATGTCGCGCACCTGCTCGCGTCGGCTCAGGCCATTGATGCGCTGAATGAAATCGACGTTGTTCGGCAGCCAGGGCGCCGAGGCGCGCACCGTCTGTTGATAGCGATCCACCGCCCCCAGCGTGGCCGAATCCTCAAACGCCATCGGCAGCCACACGGTGCGCGTCGGCACCTTCAGGTGGCTGACGTCCCCCAGCGCCCGTTCGCGCGCCAGCAGGCGCTGCAGCAGGTCGGCCTGGCTAATCTGCCGGCTGTCGTAGCGGATCTGCAGCGAACGCACGCCCGGCGCCAGCTCCGCCACGCCCGGTATCGCCCCCTCACGCAGCGACTGCATCAGCAGATGAATGCGCAGCCGCAGCGCCAGATCGAGCACATTGTCGCCGTACTCCATCAGGATGTAGCCGTCCCCCGCCTGGCGATACGCCACCGCCGGGCGCCCTTCCGCCGCCGGCAGCGCCGCCAGCACCGCGGCGGAAACGGTCTCCGCCGGGGCCAGATCCGGCGGCGGCAGGGTGATGGCCTTCACCGCCGCCAGCGCTTCGATGCTGCCAAGCTGCGCCTGTTCCAGCGACTGCGCCTGGCGAAAGCCGATCGGATGGAACCGGATGCGGTCGCCCGGCTTCACCTGCCCCACTTTCCACAGCTCGGCCTTGGCGATGGTCACCGGGCAGACGAAGCCGCCGAGGCTGGGCCCGTCGCGGGTCAGGATCACCGGGAAATCGCCGGTGAAGTTGATGGCGCCGATGGCGTACTCGCAGTCGTGCACGTTGGAAGGATGCAAACCGGCTTCGCCGCCGTCCTCCCGCGCCCACTCGGGCTTCGGCCCCGACAGGCGCACCCCGAGGCGGTTGGAGTTGTAATGCACCTGCCAGTCGGTGGCGAAAAAGGCCTCTATTGATTCGGCAGTGAAAAAGTCCGGCGCGCCGTGCGGCCCGTACAGCACGCCGATGTGCCACTGGTCGCCGTAGTGCGGGATCAGGCTGTCGTCCATCGCCTGCGGCGCGGCGATCGGCGCCGGCGTGGTGCTGGCCGCCAGCGCCGGTTGGGCGATCGCCAACATGTCCGCCACGCGCAAGGTGCGCCCGGCGTGGCCGCCGAACTGGCCCAGCGCGAAGGTGGAGCGGCTGCCGAGATACACCGGCACGTCAAAGCCGTTGCGTACCGCCAGATAGGTGCGGCAGCCGTGCGTGGCGCGCCCCAGCGTCAGCACCTGCCCGGCCCGCACCGCGATCGGCCGCCAGTAAGCGACCGCTTCGCCGTCCAAATCGGCCGGGCAGCTGGCACCCGTCAGCGCGATGGTGGCGTCGCAGTGAAAGCGCAACGTCGGCCCCTGCAGGGTAAACTCGAGCCCGGCGGCCGCCGGGTGGTTGCCGACGATGCGGTTGGCCAGCCGGAACGCGAAGTCGTCCATCGGGCCGGACGGCGGCACGCCGATGTCCCAATAGCCGAGGCGGCCGGGATAATCCTGCACGCTGCTGTAGGTACCGGGTTGCAGCACTTCGAGGCAGTGCGGCTGGAAACGCACATCGTCCAGCAGACGCGTCCAAACGTCGCCGCGCTGAAATTGCGGCGTGGCGATCACCTGCCGCAGATAATCGAGGTTGGTGGCGATGCCGTGCAAACGGGTCGCCGCCAGCGCCACGCGCAGTTTTTCCAGCGCCTGCGCCCGATCCGCGCCGTGCACGATCAGCTTGGCGATCATCGGGTCGTAAAACGCCGAGACTTCGCTGCCGGTCGCCACCCAACCGTCGAGGCGCACGTCGGTGGGGAAATGCACCTCGGTCAGCACACCGGGGCTGGGCTGGAAGTTTTTCAGCGGATCTTCGGCGTAGAGGCGCACTTCGATCGCCACACCCTGCGGCGTGCGTTGCAGCGCCGCCCAATCCAGCGCGTCGCCCGCCGCCACCTGCAGCATGCCTTCGATCAGATCCAGGCCGGTGACCATTTCGGTGATCGGGTGCTCGACCTGTAAGCGGGTGTTCACTTCCAGGAAGTAAAACTCGTCGCGCGCGGCGTCATAAATGAATTCCACGGTGCCGGCGCTGCGGTAATTCACCGACTCGCCCAGCGCCACCGCCGCCCGATGCAGCGCCTGGCGGGTCGCCGCCGGCAGGTGCGGCGCCGGGGTTTCCTCCACCACCTTTTGGTTGCGCCGCTGCAGCGAGCAGTCGCGTTCGCCGAGCGCCGCCACCCGCCCCTGGCCGTCGCCGAAAATCTGCACCTCGACGTGGCGCGCCCGATCGACGAAGCGTTCGATAAAGGCGCCGGCGTCGCGGAAGAACTGCTCTCCCAGCCGTTTGACGCTGTCGTACGCGTCGCGCAGCGCCGCCTCGTCGTCACAGCGCGTCAGGCCGATGCCGCCGCCGCCGGCGGTGCTTTTCAGCATCACCGGGTAGCCGATGCGCGCGGCGGCGGCGACCGCCTGCTCAACGCTCTCCAGCAAGCCGGTGCCCGGCGTCATCGGCACCCCGGCCAACGCCGCCAGCTCGCGCGCCCGGTGCTTGAGGCCGAACTCGCGCATCTGCGCCGCCGTCGGGCCGATAAAGGCGATGCCCGCCGCTTCGCAGGCGTCGGCAAACTCGGCGCTCTCGGACAAAAAGCCGTAGCCGGGGTAGATCGCCTGCGCGCCGGTGGCCGCTGCCGCCGCGAGGATCTTGTCGATGCGCAGGTAGCTGTCGGCGGCCTTGTCGCCGCCGAGCGCCACCGCCCTGTCGGCCTCGGCGACGTGCGGCGCATTGCGGTCGGCGTCGGAATAGACCGCCACGCTGGTTACGCCCAGGCGTTTCAGGGTGCGAATGGCGCGGCAGGCGATTTCGCCGCGGTTAGCGATCAGTACGGTAGTAAACATGTTCATGCCCCCTTAACGCTGGCGAGATAGTCGCGCCAGCCGCCAAACTCAGTGATATCCGTCGCGTCTTCCAGCGCCCAGGCTTCGCAGATAAACCCCTTCACCCGCCGGCCGTCCGCCAGCAGCAGCGTGCCGATGCCCAATGGCGCCGGGATTTCCGCCACAAACTCGCCGAAACGGGCCAGCGGAATGTCCCACAGCTCAACGCGGATCGCCGCCCCCTGCGCCGCGCGCGCCAGCCCCGGCTTCGGCGGCTCGGTATCGGCCAGCGCATACAGGCGATAGCAGGGGGCGGTAGCGGTTTGCTCCACCTGCACCGCGTCGCGCTGCGTCAGCTGGACGTTGAGCGGCATGCCACTGAGGTGAGCGCCCACTACCGCCAGACGCACGTGTCCCAAAGACGGGGCCGGCGTGGGCTGCGGCGGCAATGCCCGACCGATAGCGCCGAGCGGCAAGGCGCTTTGCCGTTGCCAGCGCACGCCAAACGCCGCCAGCGCCCGGTCATGCCAGGCGGGCGCAATCAGGGTGATGCCCGCCGGCAGACCGTCTTCGCGCAGCGGCCCCGGCAGCGCCAGCGCGCTCAGATCGGCCAGGTTGGTGAAATTGGTGTAAGTGCCGAATTGCGAATTGAACAGCACCGGCTCCTGCGCCATCTCCGCCAGGGTGCGGATAGTGGGCGCGGTCGGCACCACCAGCGCGTCGAACGGCGCCAGCCGCTGGGCGATTTGCCGCGCCAGCTCGGCGCGCAGGTATTCCGCCTTGTAGGCGTCGCAGGCGCTGTAGCCGAGGCCGTTGCCGACGATGCCGCGCACCACCGGATCGATGGCCTGCGGGCTCGCTTCCAGCACCTGCTCAATGGCCACCGTGCGCTCCGCCACCCAGGGGCCGTAATACAGCTGTTCCGCCAGAGTGCGAAACGGCGCGAAATCGAGGGGTTCCAGCGTGGCGCCGCCCGCCTGCAGCTGCGCCAGCGCTCGGTGAAACGCCCGCTCGGCCTGAACATCGCCGAAAAACTCCAGCTGGGCGGGAACGGCGAAACGCGGCGCGGCGGGGATATCCGCCGGCGCGGTATGCGGATCGGGGCGGGAATACGGGTCTGCCGCGTCAAAGCCGCTCGCCAGTTCCGCCACCAGCGCGGCATCGGCCACCGTCAGCGCGAAGACCGACACCGTATCGTTCAACCGGCAGGCCGGCACCACGCCGCGGTTGGACAACCGCCCCTTGGTCGGCTTCAGCCCGACGATGTTGTTGAACCCGGCGGGCACGCGCCCCGAACCGGCGGTGTCGGTGCCGAGCGCGAACGGCACCAGGCCGCGCGCCACCACCGAGGCGGAGCCGGAGCTGGAACCGCCGCTGACGTAGCGGCTGTCGAAGCTGTTGACCACTGCGCCATACGGTGAGCGAGTGCCTACCAACCCGGTAGCGAACTGGTCGAGGTTGGTTTTACCAAGGGCAATCGCCCCGGCGGCGCGCAGGTGGGCGACCACGGTGGCGTCCGCCGCGGCCTGATAGGTGAACGCCGGGCAGGCGGCGCTGGTCGGCCAGCCGCCAACGTCGATATTGTCTTTGATGGCGAAGGGCACGCCGAACAGCGGCAGGCGGCTGAGATCGCCGGCGACCGCCTCGAGCCTCTGTGCCAGCTGCCGGTACTGCTGCTCGCGCTGCGCCGGCGTGGCGAGATACAGCCAGGCGTTATCGTCTGGGTTCAGCCCGGCGACCAGCGTTTCGATCGTCGCACTGACGCAGGCAAGGCGTTCGCCCGCCGGGCGGGTTTGGTAATGGTGTTGCCATTCACTGAGGGTAAAACCGCACGCTACAACAGGTTCGCTCATCGACTGAATTCCATCTGGTACACAAGATGGGATTCAACAGAGCAACCGGCGTGCCAATTTTTAATCTCATGATTTCAATAAATTATAATTAAAACTTATGACAGCAGCGGCAAACGGGCTGCACCAGCGGCGCGCAGCGGGAGAACAAAAAGAGTGCAATGGCGGGATGACGCAGAGGAAAAACCGGGGCGACGCACACGCCGCCCCACAGGCCGATGGGGATAGGTCAGCCGTCAGCCGCAAGCTCAGTACCTACCATGTGGTGAGCGCTACCCTTCTCCAGGTATTGGCCGCCGTGCAAACATAAAAGAACGTGGAGTCTGCCGACCATTGGCCTATTTTACCGGGCGCAACGGCCGAAGCGGGGACAGCAACTCTGACACCTACAGGATCTCCGTTCACGTTCGCTGAATCATAAATATTCAACACTTTTATGTGGCCGGAGGAGAATTGGTTATTCGGCCCACCAATAGGATAAGCGCCGTTACCGGCCGGATAGATGCCATTATCCGCAACCGTTAACTGCTTGGTGTACAACCCGCTCCATTTAAATGAGGGTTGTCCTAAGGCGGTCGCGATATCCTTCTGCGGCGAAAAATCCGCCGGGGAGATGGATACGCCGCTGCTGGTCGTATTGTTATTAGCGCCAAGCGTAAACTTAGGTGAAAAACTAATTAAAGAAGCCCCGTCCTGAGCCAACCTGACGCCCGGTTCAAACCCCTGAAGGTTATTGCCTGGAGAAATGCCGCCAAAGTAATGGTAGCTGGTACTCCCTCCTTTGGCGGCATAGAACAGGTTATCGGAGCCGTCCTTGATACCATGGAAAATGGCCGGATAAGCGCCATGGCTGGCCCTGTCCGCCAAGGACCACGGAAGTTGCCTAGGAGCCATATCGGCGATTGCCGCGTTGGCGAATCTTGTCGTATTGCTCAGCATGTTATCAAACACAAATGCCGCCGCGATGCCGTTTACCGGTTCTGCAGCCACATTGTAAGTGGTATTACCCACGTTATAGAAACCGCCCCGACATTCAAAGGTGCTTCCATCACTCTGAAGAATAGTTTCACCTTCGCAAGTAAACTGCCCCAGGATGTTATCGGTGTTGGTTCGGGTGAGTTTGATCGCCGTAGCGCCGACGCCGCCGAACAGGTGGATATAGCAGAAACCGTTGTACCACGTTACGCTGTTGGCGTTTCCTCTCAACTCCAGCCCCACGCCGGCATCCGTATTTGTGCCACCATCGCCCGGATTGCCGGAGACCTTGATCTGACATTGAATTTCATGGAACCCCACGCCGTGGAAGGAGCTATCCCCGCCATTGCTTTCCATCAAGATGTTCGACAAGCCACGGTGGAACCGGCAAGAGTGAAAACTGACGAACTCGGTAAACGCACCGGCATAGCCGTTCAACAGATGTAAGTTCACAAAAAACTTCATAATCAGCAATCTTTCATGCCGCATGAAACAGGAACCATTGATCCGATAGCCGGTGCCCGTATATAACGCGCCCTTGGCCGGCGTAATCGTCACATCGCTGATATATCTGTTGGTATGGATCCCGGAACCGCCTTTCGACTCAAAACACGCATGATCATTAGACGTCGGCTTAAAGAAGAATTTCGTACTAATCCAATTTTCACCCTCTATCGCAATGCCTTTATCTCCGGTGTAGTTTTCTCCCCCTAAATTTAAGGTATCTGTAATGTAATAGTTGCCGGCAGGAACATAGAGCTTCTTGCAGCCTTGGCTAATCGCATAAGCGATAGCCTGTTTAAACGCCTGCGTATCATCCGTACCAACGCCAGCTGTATCATTCCAATCGCCCTTCGCGCCGAACATCTGAGGGGTAATGTGGGGCACGCCTTCATTCGGGAAGGAATACTGAATGAGTTGATTGCCCGTTACCCCTGCAAGCGTAGAGAGAATCGGTTTAAAAGCGCAATCCCAGACGTTCTTGCCAATGAGAGTCGTTTCGTCAAATGCCCCGCCTAACTCCAGCGCCCGAGCGGGAGAAGCAAGTTTAATCACATTCCCTTCAATAATGGCGTTTTTCCCATTCAAGAAACGGATATAACCAAACCCAGAGTCCGTGACCCGATTGCCGGAAAACACCGTACGGTCGCCGTACAGCTTGATCCATACCTGGCTGCTGGTCCATCCGGAGTTGGTTATCTTGTTGCCGGTCATCACGCAGCTATTGGTGAACAGGGCAACCTTGCAATTATTGATAATATTGCCTGAGAGGGTCGCCTCCGTTGCGGCAATGCCATTGAAGGCCGAGGAATTGGAGGTGCCGCAGAAATTTAAAAAATTATCTGCGATAACGGACTCAGCGACAGAAATATCGTTATTGCCGTGATAGTCGATGCCATTCTCAACGGTATCTTCAACGTGATTCCCGATAATTCGTGAATTATTCGTAGGGATTTTGGTGGGGTTATTCACTAAGGAATAGTCGATCTGAATGCCGAACCTTTCGATCGTTTTGATGTAGTTATTAGAGATATTAATGTCACTGATTCCACCCAGCGAGATGCCATAGCTGGTATTAACAATATGGTTATTGGCAACGGTCAGGTTAGTGAATGAATGAGGCGTGCCGGTCACTTCATTATTCAATGTCACCCCGCCCCCTCTTTGCGTATGCCCGGCCCCAGCGGGTTTAGCGGGTTTATGTCCATCATGAATATGATTGTTCACAATCAAGATGTCATAAGCATCTCGGTTCACGCCCGTTTTCAGCAAGATCCCGTCACCTTGGTGATTCGTCAGTTCGTTATTCTGGATTGTAATATGGCGTCCGCCACGAACGGCGATAGGTTCTTCACCCAGATCTTTAAGTAAATTGTTCTCAAGGGTAACTGACGTACAGTCAGAAAGGCCCAAAGCATCGGTATGCATGCTGATGACGCAATTTCTCACGGTGAAGTTTTCACAACGGGTGAAAGCCATGCCGGTACACGCGCGAGTGGCATACCACCAAATAGGATCTGCATCTTTCTGAGTCACCTTTCTCGTGATCCTCAGATCTTCCACGATGAAATTCGACTGTTCCACGGTATTAAAAATGTTGATTTGAGGCGTATCGTCATCCAGGTGAATTTCACCACCGCCATAAATATGGCAGTTGCTGGGGATCTGTAGAGACTGCCAAGCCGAACCCAACGTCAACCGATAGACATTCGCCATTCTGACCTGGCGTTTTTTCATCGAGTTAGCGGCGTCAATCGCCACTTTAGCGAACATGGCGCTAACGGCATCTCGATCGTCAGCCAGGCCATCGCCTACGGCGCCGAACTGCTCAGGGGTATATTCAGCGAATTCGCCGCCGTCATTGACCTGAGCAGCGACATTTTTTGCGTTGAACTGCGGATCTTCTTTTGACATTTGAGCCATTGAATTACTCCTCTGGATTTTACGTTTCAATCGACATTGAATTGAACGAACCCTAAAAAAGTAACCGGATGGGCGGCACGCCCTCCATCGATGGCGGGTGGCTGAGGGCCAGTACAACAAAGGTAGGAGGGAGGAGACAATAAAAAAGGCGCAACCTTGCGATTGCGCCTGATGTTCGGTGAACGCTGCGCGTTACTCGCCGCGAACGCGCTGCGCCAACCCTTTGAGGAAGTAGCGCAGCATCTGATCGCCGCACGGGCGGTAATTCTTGGTGCCCTCTTTGCGGAACAGCGCGCTCAGCTCCGGCTTGGAGATGCGGAAGTCCACCGCGGTGAAGATCTGGTGCATGTCGGTATCTTTCAGCTCGAACGCCACGCGCAGCTTTTTCAGCACCAGGTTATTGGTGATCGGCAGTTCAACCGCCGGCGCCGGGAACTTGTCGTCCTTGCCGCGCTTGAAGAACACCAGGCCGTTGAGGAAGTGCGCCATCACTTCGTCAGGGCACTTCTCGTAGCCCGGCTCGCCTTCTTTGATCACGTAAGCGTCCATCGCCGACACCGCCACCTCGAAATCGTCCAGTTTGATAATCTCGACCATTTTGGCGTTGTTAATGCTCAGCATATAGCGCACGCTGCGCAGCACGTCGTTGTTCATCATGGGATTGCATTGCCTTTACTTGTCTAACGGGGACGTGCGCATTGTAAAAAAATGCCCCATACCCAAAATAATTGGAGTTGCATCGCGGCGGCAAATTTGTAAGCCCCCGAAGCATAGTTAACTATGTGACCGGGGCGCGCAAATGCAGCCAACAAAGAGGCAGCTCCAAGTATGACGGGTATGGCCGCACACCTTGAATGTGCGGCAGTATAGGGATCGGCAAGGGGTTTCTCAATCGATTTGGCTTTTTTGCTGATACAGCGGGATATCTTCGCCGATGATGTACTTGTTGCGCAGCATCGACGAGACCTTGTCCATGATCATCACCACCACCACCAGGATCAGGGTGATGAACATCACTACGTCCCAGTTCCACAGCCGCATATTCTCCGCATACACCAGGCCGATGCCGCCGGCGCCGACGAAGCCCAGCACCGCCGCTGAGCGGGTGTTGGACTCGATCTGGTACAGGCTGAGCGCCAGGAAGGTGGGGAACGACTGGGTGAAGATGCCGTAACGGTGCTTCTGCAACCCGTTGGCGCCCACCGCCGTCAGGCCGCGGCTGGGGGACTTGTCCACCGCCTCATGGCCTTCGGCGTACAGTTTACCCAGCAGCCCGACGTCCTGCATCACGATAGCCAACACCCCGGCGAGCGGCCCCATGCCGACGGCGCGCACGAAGATCAGCCCCCAGATCGCCATGTCGATGCCGCGCAGCACGTCCAGCAAGCGGCGCACCAGCACCGAAATTGGCCGCAGCAGCGGCGTCGACATCACGTTGCGCGCGGCGAAGAACGACAGCGGCAGCGCGATCAGCGACGCGGTGATGGTGCCGGCGAACACGATGGCGATGGTGATGCCGATCTGCTGGAAGTAGTACATGAACGGCCAGTTGGCGAAGTCATGCCAGACGAACATGCGCAGGAAATAGCGCCCCAGCTGCTGGCAGCCGTTGATAAACTGCGGCCAGCTAATGCCGAAGACCAGGAAGAAGAACACGTAGTACAGCACGATCGCCAAGGCGATCAGGCCGACGGTGCGCAGGTAGCGCCCCTGCTGCGCGAAGATCGCCGGATGCTGCTGTTTCAACTGGCGCAGCGTTTCCGCCGATGCCGGAGTGCCCGCTGTCATTTTGCCCCCTCCACCACGCGCTTGCGCAGCTCACCCGACACGTAGTCGAGCACGGAAACCACCACGATGATCAGCAGCAGCGTCATGCTGACCTGATCGTAACGGTCGAGTTTAATGTTGGTCATCAGCTCCTGGCCGATGCCGCCCGCCCCCACCAGCCCCAAAATGGTCGACTGGCGGAAGTTGATCTCCAGCCGCATGAAGCTGTAGGAGAGAAACACCGGCTTCACCTGCGGCCACAGGCCGAAGCGCATGCGCTGCAGCGGCGTGGCGCCGCAGGCCGCCAGCCCGCGCACCGGTTTGTTGGAGGCGGTTTCGAGCGATTCGTAGAACAGCTTGGTCAGGCTGCCGATGGTGTGCAGCGCCAACGCCAGGAAGCCGGGAATGGCGCCGATGCCGAACGCCATCACGAACATCACCGCCCACGCCAGCTCCGGCATGGTGCGCAAGAACGCCACCAGCGTGCGGATCGCGAGCCGCACCGAGGCCGGAGTATAGGTGTTGCCGGCCGCCAGAAATGCCAGCACGGTCGCCACCAGCACCGAGAAAATGGTCGCCGCCAGCGCCAGCTGCAGGGTCTCCCAGATCAGCGGCAGCTGAATGTTCAGGCGATAGCCCCAGTAGGCCAGCGAGCCTTCGGTACGCCCATCGGCGAACAGCAGGTGCCAGTGCAGCGTCGGCACGGTTTCGGCCAGGTAGTCGAAGAAGTGCGGAATAGACACCCAGACGGTGTGCAGGTTGAACTCGGCGAGGTTGCCGGCGCCCAGGTACAGCACCACCAGCCCGAGCGACCACAGCAGCGCTTCGCGCTTTTGCTTGCTGCGGATCCGTTGGTAATAGTGTGCGAAATCGGTATTCAAAACAGGTCTTCCATCGTTATGGAACAAGGGGTTCAGCATGCTGAACCCCTTCATTCGGGCGGCCGAGGCAGCCGGGAATCAACGGTCGCCTTTGGTCAGCTCGCGCTTCATATCGATGATGGTCTGGTATTCCGCCAGGGTGGTGTCGCCGATGTGCTGTTTGCCGCCCATCGCTTTGATAAAGCACGCGTGATCGTCTTTATCCAGCTTCTTGATGGCGGTGACCACTTTGGCCTTGAAGTCGGCCGGCAGCGAGTTGCTCACCAGGATCGGGCCGTTCGGGATCAGCGGCGACTGCCAGATGATGCGGATCTGTTTCATCAGGTCCGGATGATCCATGCGGATCATGCGGGTGAACGCGCCGCTGGTGTAGCCGGTGTTGTAGTCGCCGATCATCGACGCCCAGGTCACCGCGCCTTCGAACTGGCCGTTCAGCACGCCGAGGATGTCCTGCTCGTGGCCGCCGGAGAAGGTGACGCTGGAGAAGGTGTTGTTGTATTTGTTGTCGACCGTGCCGCCGAACAGCTTTTTAAACGCCTGGTTCGGGATCAGGAAGCCGGAGGTGGAATCCGGATCGGCGAAGCCGATGGCCTTGCCCTTCAGGTCTTCCAGTTTCTGGTACGGGCTGCCGGCCTTCACCACCACCACCGAGTGGTAGCCGCGCGACTGGTCGACGTCGTCAACCGCGATGCCGACGATGTCCACCGCTTTCGGATCCTTGATGTAAACCGAAGCGAACGACGACGGCGACATGCTGAGCACCAGGTCAATCTTGCCGCCCAGCAGGCCCTGGATCACGCCGGAATAGTCGGACGAGTTGCGCAGCTTGGTATCGACGTTCAACTCTTTATCCAGGAACTGCTTCACGCACTGGTTATCGCCGATCTGCTGGGTGGCGTTCTGGCCGCCGAGAATGCCCAGGTTCAGCTCTTTCGGCGCATCCGCTGCGGCAGCATTAAATACCATCATCGCGCCGGCCATCAGGGTGGTCAGACTCAATACTTTTTTCATTAGGTGTGCCTTGTGTGTAAAGGGTAAAGGTCAAAAGTGCTTCAATGGATCTGATTGGCTTCTTCGCCATACAGCTGGTGCAGGATCCGTTCGTTCAGTTGCGAAGGATGCCCGTCAAACACGATCTTCCCGTGGGCGATGCCGATCACCCGCGAGCAATACTCTTTCACCAGTTCGACCGAGTGCAGGTTCACCATCACCGCGATGCCGTCTTCGCTGATTTTCTGCAGCGCGTCCATGATGCGGCGGGTGTTTTTCGGATCGAGCGACGCCACCGGCTCATCGGCCAGCAGGATTTGCGGGTTTTGCATCAGCGCGCGGCAGATGGCGACGCGCTGCATCTGGCCGCCGGAGAGGTGCTCGGCGCGCTGCAGCGCGTGCGGCAGCATGTTGAGCCACTGCAACAGCTCGATGGCGCGAGCGCGGTCGGCGTCATCGAACAGTTTGAAGAAGGATTTCAGAGTGGACGTATGGCTCAGACGGCCCAGCAGCACGTTGGTCATCACGTCCAGCCGCGGCACCAGGCAGAAGTCCTGGAAGATCATGCCGCAGCGCGCGCGCCACTGGCGCATCTGGCGGCCGGCCAGCTGAGCGATATCCTGCGCCGCACCATCGTCTTCGAAGTGCAGCATCTCGCCGCAGCTGGAAGGAATGGTGCCGTTCAGGGTGTGCAGCAGCGTGGACTTGCCCGCGCCGGAACGGCCGATCACCGCCACGAATTCGCCGGCGTGCAGATCGAAATTGATGTCATCCAGCACGCGCTGCTGCGCTTTGTAGGCCTTGCCGAGCCCCTTTACCGATAACACTTTGCGGGATGCGGCGGCGTGCTGCCCTGGAAAGTCGTGCTGTGCCAATTTTAACAGTGCCTGAGCCATATGATTTCTCTGGTTTCAGTGGCTAATCATTATGGGCACCTATTAACGGATAAGTTTATGACAGTGGGATGATCGTTTTATGGCCGGGGCGTGACGCGTGCCGCCCCGGCGTTCGCCTCACGCCAGGGTGAAGAAGTCCAGCCCCAGCGCCGTCTTGACCTGTTGCAGCGTCTGTTGGCTGACCTGATGCGCGCGGCGGGTACCGTGCTGCAGGATGCGCGTCAGCTCGCCTTTATCGGCGATGAATTCGGCGCGGCGGGTGCGGATCGGCTCAAGCAGGCTCTGCAGGCAATCCTCCAGCAGCCGTTTGATTTTCACGTCCCCCAACCCGCCGCGCCGATAGTGCGCCTTCAGATCCGCCACCAGCGCGGCGTCTTCGCAGAAGGCGTCCAGGTAGGTGAACACCATGTTGCCCTCCACCCGGCCGGGATCGCTGACGTTGAGATGGCCGGGGTCGGTGAACATACTCATCACCGCCTTATGCACCTCGTCGGCGCCGGCGCCAAGCTGGATGGCGTTGCCGCGCGATTTCGACATCTTGCCCTGCCCGTCCAGCCCCGGCAGACGCCCGACGTTGCTCAACAGCGGCTGGCACTCCGTTAATATCGGTTGGCCGACGATGTGGTTGAAACGCCGCACGATCTCATTGGTTTGCTCCAGCATCGGCAGCTGATCCTCGCCGACCGGCACGTGGGTGGCGCCGAAGGCGGTGATGTCCGCCGCCTGGCTGACCGGATAGATCAAAAAACCGGCCGGCAGGCTGCGGGCGAAATCCTTCTCGGCGATTTCGCTTTTCACCGTCGGGTTGCGTTCCAGCCGCGCCACGCTGACCAGATTAAGGTAGTACATCGTCAACTCGGCCAACGCCGGCAGCGCCGACTGCAGGCAGATCGTAGTCTTGTGCGGATCGATGCCGACCGCCAGATAGTCGGCCACGACGTTGAGCACGTTGGCGCTGATTTTTTGCGGGTTGTTGCCGTTGTCGGTCAGGCCCTGCAGATCCGCCACCATCACCGTTTGGTTATGCTGGTGCTGCAGTTCGACGCGCTGGCGCAGCGAGCCGACGAAGTGGCCTAAATGCAGTGGGCCGGTGGCGCGATCGCCGGTAAGAATGGTGTAGCTCATGACAGTGCTCCTGAAGGTCTGTAGACCGCCGGATCAACGCCACAAAAAATAATGCCGCCAAACCGGCGGCATTAAAAAGAGATGTGAATACTCGTGCCGCCTCAGAAGAGGCGCCACCATGACTGATTGTGGGTGGAGTGCATCGATATATTCATGCCATCAAGGTATACCCGCAGCGGCAGCGCGTCAATAGCCCGCCGCCGGCGCGTAAGACGGCGTTACACTCCGGCATTTGCGTTCCTGGCCTGGCGCGCTAGGGTAAAACCTTCAACCTGAAAAAGGAGCGCATGATGAAGATCGGATTTGCCGGACTGGGTGGGATGGGCAGCGCCATGGCGGCTAACCTGGTGAAGGCGGGATTTGCGTTGACGGTATGGAACCGTTCGCCGCAGGCGGCGCAGCCGCTGGTGAGTGCCGGCGCGCAGCAGGCCGAACGGCCGGAGCAGCTGGCCGATGCCGACGTGCTGATCACCATGCTGGCCGACGATGCCGCCACGCAACAGGTGGTGGTTGACAGCGGGTTGCTGCAACGGATGAAACCGGGCGCGCTGCATATCAACATGGCAACCATCTCGGTCGAACTCGCCCAGCGTTTGACGGCGCTGCATGCGGAACACGGCATCGGCTATCTCGCCGCGCCGGTGCTGGGACGGGTCGACGTGGCCGCCGCCGGCAAGCTGAATATTCTGGCGGCCGGCGATAGCGAGCTACTGAAGCAAGCGCAGCCGCTGTTCGATGCCCTCGGCCAGAAAACCTGGCACTTCGGCGCCGATCCGGCGCAGGCCAACGTGGTCAAAATCGCCACCAACTTTACCCTGGCCAGCGCCATTGAAGCGATGGCGGAAGGCAGCGCGCTGGTGCGCAACTACGGCGTTTCCGGCGCCGACTACCTGCAGATGCTGAGCGGTACCGTCTTCGCCGCCCCGGCCTATCAGGGCTATGGCGCGCTGATCGCCGCCGAGAAGTATTCACCCGCCGGATTCCGCTTGGCGCTGGGGCTGAAGGACGTCGGGCTGGCGCTGGCCGCCGGCGCCGACAGCCATACGCCGATGCCGTTCGCCGGGGTGCTGAAAGACAATTTCCTCGACGCGATGGCGCAGGGGGATGCGGATCTGGACTGGGCGGCGCTGGCCAAGGTAGCGGCGCGACGAGCGGGCCTGAAATAACGAACGGGGGCGTTGGCCCCCGTTTTCCGTACTCAGAACACGATGTCCGCCGCGGGCACGGCGCGGATCGGCACGCCGAAGCTGTCGATATTCGACAACGTCTCGTTATGGTGGGTACGGATCAGCAAACCATCGGCATAGGATTTGTCGTGGCAGGTATGCGCATCCGCCGCCAACGTCACCGGATAACCGTGCGCCGCCGCGCTGCGCACCGTGGTATCGATGCAAAACGGCGTGGAGTAGCCGCAAACCACCAACTGCGATACGCCGTTGGCGATCAGTAACGCGCCGAGCGAAGTGCGCAGGAACGAGTCCGGCGTGGTTTTATCCACCCGATGGTCGCCCGGCGCCACCTTCAGCGCCGCGAGCACTTGCCAGGCGGCGCTGCCGTGCGGCAGTTCGTCGTCCGGCGTATGGTGCTGAATCACGATCACCGGCACACCCGCCTGGCGGGCGCGCTCGCTCAGTTGGTTGATGCGCGCAACGGTGCCCGCGGCATCCGCCGGCGGCGGCGTAAACAACCCTTCCTGCACATCGATAATCAACAGCGCGCTGGTCATGGCGGCTCCCGAAGAGAAGACAAGACAAGTCGCGTCAGCACACCGGCTGGCGCGGGCGGAAAATATGGTCGACGCCCTGCTCGCGCAGCCTGTGCACCAGATCGTGCCCGCCGTTCGGCGTGGCGTGCGCCAGCTGGCGCTCGGCGGTAAACACCGGGCTGGCCCAGAACAGGTTCACCGGGTCGCCATACTGCTGAGGCAACGTCAGGTGCGCGTGATGCGGGTAGAAGGACGACGATAAAATATAGCCTTCATAGCCCAACGGCGCCACGTCGGACTCCAGCGTATGCCCTTCGCCGATCCAGGTCAGCCGCGCCCAAGGGGCGTGAGCGAAACCGGCCAGCGCGCTGGCCATCTGCACCGCGTTGTCTTCGGTCATGTATTGGCTGTCGATGGCGATCGCCATCTCCATGCGGCGATAGCGCGAAGCCTCATCGTTGAACAGGATCTCCACCCACGGCATCGGCCGAATGCTGACGCCCATGGTGAGGAAGTAATAGATGCCGTCGCGCTCGTGCTGAGTGATGGCCATCGGCGGCCACTTGCCCTGATCGATGGCGTAGTATTTTACCGAAGGGCCGAAATGCTGCTCATAGCGCGCCTGAAAATCGCGCTGCATCTTCGGCCACGGATTGCCCTCTTCACGCTGCCAGCTGCGCCAAAACTGGCGGGTGCTTTCCGCCTGCGCATATTGCGTGTTGGTCGAGGCCGAACCGAGCGGATAGGCCAACGGGCTCTCCTTGATGCAGCTGGCCGAATAGCACACCGAATGGTCGATATACAGGCTCCAGCCGGGGATCACCGCCAGCAGTTGGCCGTAATACCACAGGGCCGCGCCGTCGTCGCTTTCGCTCCACACCACCATCAGCCCTTCCGGGTTCAGCGGCGCTTCCCCTTCCAGGTTGCGGCAAAATTCCGCCGCCAGCATCGGCGGTTGCCCCTGCTCCAGCGCGGCGCGATCTTCCTGCAACGGCGCGGCGGCCAGATTGCGCAGCCAGCAGGCGCGCACCTGATAGCGATCGCTGTAGGCTTCGGCGGGATAGATGTAAAAATAGGCTGCCCGGTGATCTTGCTGAACCACCGCGACCAGCGTCTGGTTCTCATTGCTGACTTCAGCAAGTACGTATGACTCGTTCATATCACCTCAATAGGGTCAGGGCGCGGCAGAATCGGCTGCGCGCAAAAAATGGAATGTGGCTTTGCCCTCAAGTGTAAAACGCATTACTGGCCGGATCACCCGTAAAAGTCTCAAAAACGGCCGTAAACGAAGATAAACAAAGGTTAATTATAGCGGCTGCGGCTCATGACGCCTGAGTGATGCGCCGCACCGCGCGCTGATAGGAACCGTTGCGCATCGACGCGCCCAGCACTTTGCCGAGGCCTGCAGCCCCCGTTCGCACCAGCCGCCGCCGCAACGCGCCCGGATGAAAGCCGAACTGCCGCTGCGCCCAATCGGGCAACAGATCGATGCCCGCCTGCATCACCACCCCGCCGAGCGGGCGCGCCAACGCGCTCGGCGCCGGCGCCTTCAGCAGAATGCGCGCCACCTCTTGGGTGCGTTCGTCACAGACCAGCTGCGGCCGCATCGCCTGCAGATAGTCGTCTACTTCCGCGCAGGACTGAGGGATAGCGGTCGCCCCCAGCGCGGCGGCCACGCGCGCCGCTTCGCGATAGTATTGATCCTGCAAATCGCGGGAAAGATGCGGGTTGCGGTAGCGCAGGTGGCTGGCCAGAAAACGGCTGCTCTCCGCCACGTGCACCCAGGTCAGCAGCGCCGGATCGCTGGCGGCATAGGGCGTGCCGTCGCTGCCGACGCCGGTCACCCGCAGGTGGATGGCTTTGACTTTGGCGATCAGCCGCTCCGCCTCGGCGGTCGGGCCGAAGGTGGTGACCGACACGAACTGGCTGGTGCGGCGCAGGCGGCCAATCATATCGTCGCGGAAGTTGGAGTGCTCCCATACGCCGGCCAGCGCCAACGGGTGCAGCATTTGCAACAGCAAGGCGCTGACGCCGCCGCACAGCATCGGGGTGAAATCGCGGTGTACCTGCCAGATGACAGACTGCGGGCCGAACAGCCCCGGATCGCCGGGCGGATTCTCAAAATCGACGCCGCCGAGCGCCAACCCGGTCAGGCTGAGCACCTGTTTTTCTATCGCTGCGCGTACCGCTTCCATCCTGCCGCCCTCTTGCTCATTCAGCGGCCAGTGTATCACGCGGCGAGCGCCTCATTGCGCCCTGCGGCGGTTGAAAGCTTTAACTTACTGAATTACAGTTGTTATACCGCTTGCAACCAGGCGGGCCTATTCGATCCACTGCAGAGGCGCTTTGCAGGGCGTTAACCCACGTTAATTCGGCACTAACCCCACAAAACCTCTATCTAGTTTCTTTTCCTTCAACTTAGATAGCAGAGAGTTCGATGATTACCATCAGAGCACGCGCGGCGGAAGACAACGCGCAATTGGCAGATATCTGGCTGCGTTCGGTGCGCGCCACTCACCACTTTTTAACCGAAGACAACATCGCACAACTGTTCCCGCTGGTGCTGAACGACTATCTGCCGGCGGTCAACGTTTGGGTGGCCGAAGAGCAGCCGGGGCATCCCTGCGGCTTTATCGGTCTGAACGGCAACAAGGTGGAGATGCTGTTTATCGACGCCGATCAGCGCGGCAAAGGCGTGGGCAAAGCGCTGCTCACCCACGCGGAAACGCTGCACGATGAGCTGCAGCTGGACGTGAACGAGCAAAATCCGCAGGCCAGCGGCTTCTACCGCCACTACGGTTTTGTCATCACCGGCCGCTCACCGCTCGACGGCCAGGGCAACCCGTTCCCGCTGCTGCACATGAAGCTGGAAAAACGCTAGTCCGCCCCCGCCGGCCGCCCTGCGGCCGGTTTTCTCCCCCTTCTCTCGCCCGCCGCCTAATATATCAAATCAGAATAAGTAATAGATTTTACATTCTTCCTGTCACTATCAACCCTCGGTAGGATTGCCCGGTATTCACCCGCAACAGAGGTTCCGTCCGTCACTTCCCGCCGGGTTGTGCCCCGCCGAAAAGCCGAACGATCCTTGTCCGGCGCGACGCGCCCCGGACGGAATGCTGTGATGTATCAATAAGGATCCGCTTCGCTATGATCGTTCTTTCGAACGTTTGCAAAACTTTTGACAGCGCACAGGGCCGCGTCGTGGCGGTTGACGACGTCAGCCTGGCGATAGAAGCCGGGCAAATTTACGGCATCATCGGCTACAGCGGCGCCGGCAAAAGCACGCTGATCCGCCTGCTCAATGGCCTGGAAAAGCCCACCAGCGGCCGCATTGACGTGGGCGGATTCGATATCGCCCGCGCCAAAGGCAGCCACCTGCGCCAGGCGCGGCTGAAAATCAGCATGGTGTTCCAACACTTCAACCTGCTGTGGTCGCGCACCGTCAGCCAAAACATCGCTTTTTCCATGCAGATAGCCGGCGTCCCCAAGGCGCAGATTGCCCCGCGCGTGGCGGAACTGATCGCGCTGGTTGGCCTGCAGGGGCGCGAAAACGCCTACCCGTCGCAGCTCAGCGGCGGCCAGAAACAGCGCGTCGGTATCGCCCGCGCGCTGGCCAATAACCCGAGCGTGCTGCTGTGCGACGAGGCCACCTCGGCGCTCGATCCGCAAACCACCGACGCCATTCTCGACCTGCTGCTGGCCATCAATCGCCAGCTGAAATTGACCATCGTGCTGATCACCCACGAAATGCACGTGGTGCGCAAAATCTGCCACCGCGTGGCGGTAATGGAAAACGGCCGCATCGTCGAAGAGGGGCCGGTGCTCGAGGTGTTCACCCGGCCACAGCAGCCGATCACCCGGCAGTTCGTCAAACAGGTGTCGCAGTATGCGGACACGGCTGAGAGCTTCAACCCGCAGCTCACCGCCCACCTGCCGGGGGCGATCTTCAAGCTGACCTTCGTTGGCGAACAAACTCATCAGGCAGTGATCGCCGAGGTGATTCGGCGCTACCCGCTCACCGTCAACATTCTGCACGGCAAGATCAGCCACACCCTCAACGGTTCGTTCGGCGAACTGTACATCCACGCCGAAGGCAACGAACAACACGTCGCCGACATGCTCAGCCTGCTGAACGAAAGAGACATCGCCGTCGAGGTTATCCAACATGATTGAATCCCTGTTCCCCCACCTGCGTCTGGACCAACTGTGGGACGCCACCTGGGAAACGCTGTACATGACCGGCATCGCCGGTTTGGCCACGCTGGTGCTGGGCATCGTGCTCGGCGTGCTGCTGTTTTTAACCTCGAAGGGGCAGTTGCTGCAAAACCGCACGGTCTACACCCTGATCTCCGTGCTGGTCAACGTCTTCCGCTCCATTCCGTTCATCATTCTGATCGTGCTGCTGATCCCGTTCACCAAGTCGCTGATCGGCACCATTCTCGGCGCGGACGCCGCCCTGCCGGCGCTGATCGTCGGCGCCGCGCCGTTCTACGCCCGGCTGGTGGAGATCGCGCTGCGCGAGGTCGACAAAGGGGTAATCGAAGCGGCGCGCTCGATGGGCGCCAAAAACCGCACCCTGATTTTCCGCGTCTTGCTGCCGGAGAGCTCGCCGGCGCTGGTTTCCGGCATCACCGTTACCCTGATCGCGCTGGTGAGCTACACCGCGATGGCCGGGGTGATCGGCGCCGGCGGCCTGGGCAACCTGGCCTATCTGGAAGGCTTCCAACGCAACCACAGTGACGTGACGCTGGTGGCGACGCTGACGATCCTGCTGATCGTTTTCGTCATTCAGTTCATTGGCGACACCCTGACAAGAACGCTCGATAAACGTTAATTAACCAAGGAAAACGATGATGAAAAAGCACCTACTGATGTTGGCTTTCGCCTCTGTCGCCACCCTCGCCTCTTACGGCGCCGCCGCGGCGACCAAGCTGGTGGTTGGCGCCTCCAACGTGCCGCACGCCGAGATCCTCGAACAGGCCAAACCGATACTGGCGAAGGAAGGCATCGATCTGCAGATCAAGCGCTTCCAGGACTACATCCTGCCGAACACCGCGCTGGCCAGCCACGACATCGACGCCAACTACTTCCAGCACGTGCCTTACCTGAACTCGGTGCTGAAAGACCACGCCGACGACAAGAGCTACGACTTCGTCAGCGCCGGCGCGATCCATATTGAGCCTATCGGCATCTACTCGAAGAAGTACAAGAGCCTGAAAGATCTGCCGGAAAACGGCAAAATCATCATGCGCGACGCGGTGGCGGAAGAAGGCCGCATTCTGTCAATCTTTGAACGGGAAGGCGTGATCAAGCTGAAGCCAGGGGTGAGCAAGGTGGATGCACGCATCGCCGACGTGGTGGAAAACCCGAAACACCTGAAGTTCCAGGCTAACGTTGAAGGCGCGCTGCTGCCGCAGATGTACAACAACAACGAAGGTGACGCCGTGGTGATCAACGCCAACTACGCCATCGACGCCGGGCTGAATCCGACCAAGGATCCGATCGCGGTCGAAAGCGGCGAAAACAACCCGTACGCCAACATCATCACCGTGCACAAAGCCGACGTGAACAAGCCGGAGATCGTGGCGCTGGTGAAAGTGCTGCACTCCAAGCCGATTCAAGACTTTATCCGCGAGAAGTACCAGGGCGCGGTGATCCCGGTCAGTCAGTGACGCTGTATACGGCCCGGTAAAAACCGTAATGCTGGTCAGTTAGCGTTTTTATGCAGGCGTTCGTGAAATTTTCGGTCGATAAAAGTGAGATGCCCCATGTGGCTTCCACACCTCGACCGAGCCAGGGGCCGAAGGCGCGGCCCCTGGCAACCCGCGCCTTTGCCCTGTCAGACGGTTGGCTTTGCCAACTCCCCTCCCTCCGCCATAGCGCATTGAGGCCGGTTGCGACAGGCGTCCCTGCCTGTCTCACCTGAAACCGCCGTCCATGGCGGTTTCGCCTAATGCGCTACGTCTGCGTTCGGCGTCTTCAAGGGCGCCCAACACCGTGCTCATCTCCAACTTCTCTACCACAACCTCATAAGCGACAGATTTCCCGGTAGCTGCCAGCTCAGGTGTTGACCTTGGGCGCGCATCACCGGCTGCCGAGCAAGACGGCGTTGTCAGGGGCAACCGGCCAGGGAAGGCCGGTTGAGGCGAGACTAACAGGGACGTTTGTCGCAGCCGACCCGCCAGACAATGCAGGCGCGGCGAGGGTATCCGCATAGCGGACAGACGGTGTTAAGCAAAGGCGCGGGTGGAGGGGCCGCGCCATCGGCCCCTCCAATTGCCGTTCATGTTGGCCATAGAGAAATGCAGGACATTTACGGCAATTCCCCTGCACAGAACGCCCAGAAGCTGGATAAAAAAATGCCACTCAGGATTAACTGATCAGCATTGCGGTAAAAACCGGGCCTGTTTCTACACCTTATTGCCAATCTGGCTGAGCCGCGGCCACACCAGCATCAGCGCCTCCAGCAACCGCAACAGATCGTCCCGGCTTGCCCCTTCTCGCGCCTGCACCGACATGCCTTCAATGGTGCAAATCACGTATTTCGCCAGCAGCGCGGTATCGGTTTTCGCCAGCAGCTCGCCCTGTTGCACCTTGCGATCGAAGCAGGCCTTCAGCGCCGCTTCCTGCGCATGATGCTTTTTGCGCAGCATCTGGGCGACGTCGTCGGAAGCGGACGACAGCGCAGCGGAGGCGCACACCATAAAGCAGCCGGAGGGGGTATCGGGATCGGTGAAGACCTGAACCGAAGAACGCACGTAAGCCTCGACGATCTCGGCCACCGGCACATCCTGTTCCAACAACTGGTTGGTGCAGGTGGTGTATTTTTGCAGATAGCGCTCCACCGCCGCGCGGAACATCCCTTCTTTGTTGCCGAACTCGGCATACAGCGTCGGCGCCTTGGCGCCGGTCACTTCCACCAGATCGGCCAGCGAGGTGGCTTCATACCCGTGCCGCCAGAACAGATCGAGTGCGCTTTCCAACGCCCGGTCGCGATCAAATTGTTTGGGTCTGCCACGGCTTTTCTTGCCGCAGACCGCTTCATTGATGCTCATCGTTCCTCTCCTATCCCGCTCCACAGCAGGCTTAGCACAAATAACTTAACGATCATTATAAAAAAATATTGCGCCCTCGTCGAGAACCGATTAGCATTTAGTTATCGATCGTTAATAAAAATTAGCGAACCGGATTAAAACCCTCTATTGACCGTTATCGAAAAGGAATTAACATCATGAAAAGCTTAAAACTAACCTTAGCCGCCCTCACTCTGGCCAGCGTTTCCTTCGGCAGCTTCGCCGCCGATTTGGTCACTAGCCAACCGGCCGACCAGCAAAAAGTGGGCGTCATCACCGTCAGCGGCGCGTCCGATTTGACCTCGCTGGAAAACAGCCTGGCCGCCAAAGCCGATCAGGCCGGCGCCAAATCCTTCCGCATCACCAGCGCCGGCGGCAACAACCAGCTGCATGGCACTGCAGAAATCTATCAATAACAAAGTATTAAGCCTGTGGACTGCATACCCTTATTGCTCACAACGCCAGGGCGTAAAAAAAATTAATTAACGAGCATTAAAAAAATACTTGCAATCCGTCAAACCGGCATCTAACATTAAATTATCGATCGTTAATTAATTTAACGACCTTACAAAACAAACATCGTAAAGAACACTGATAGGAAATAAGACCATGAAAAACCTGAAAATGACCATCGCAGCCATCGCACTGGCTTCCGCCTCCTTCGGCAGCTTCGCCGCCGAACTGGTTAACACGCAACCCGCCGACCTGCAAAAAGCCGGCGTCGTTACCGTCAGCGGCGCGTCCGACCTGAGCAGCCTGGAAAACAAACTGGCGGCCAAAGCCGACGCGGCGGGTGCCAAATCCTTCCAGATCATCGCCACTACCGGTGACAACAAACTGCACGGCACCGCGATCATCTACAATTAATGGCCGGATCGGCAATCGTGCAAAAGGGCGGCTCAGGCCGCCTTTTGTTTGCTTTAACGCCAACGTTCTGTTGTAAGCTGTAGCGACCTCTTCCCGCTGAGCCGAGCAACGTCATGACTCCCCTGCTGTTTCACAAATATCACGGTCTGGGCAACGACTACCTGGTATGCCACCGTTCGGTCGCCGATCGCCTGAGCCAGGAACAAATCCGCCTGCTGTGCCACCCGCATTACGGCATCGGTTCCGACGGCCTGCTGATCGACAGCGGCGACGCCGTCAATCCCACCCTGCGCATCATCAACCCGGACGGCTCCGAAGCGGAGAAAAGCGGCAACGGCTTGCGTATCTACGCGCGGTATCTGTTCGACAGCAAGCGCGTGGCGCATCAGCCGTTTCTGGTGCACACCGCCGGCGGCGACGTGCGTTGCCAGGTGGCGGAAGACGCGCATCAGATAACCGTGGAGATGGGGCGCGCCAATTTCAGCCCGGCGGCGCTGCCGGCCTTGATCGATCTGCCGGAGGCGCTGAACTATCCGCTGCCCCTGAAGGAGGAGACGTTAAGCGTTTCGCTGGTGTCGATGGGCAACCCGCACTGCGTGGTGCCGGTGGAAAAACTGGATCTGGCGCAGGTGCATCGGCTCGGACCGCAGATTGAGCGCCATCCGCTGTTCCCGAAACGCACCAATGTACAACTGGTGGAAGTGGTCGATCGCCAGACGCTGCGCATCGGCATCTGGGAGCGCGGCGCCGGCTTTACCCTCGCCTCCGGCAGCAGCAGCTGCGCCGCCGCCAGCGTGATGCGCAAGTTGGGACGAGTCGGCGAGCGGGTTAGTGTGCGGATGCCGGGCGGCGAACTGCAGATCGCCTTCAGCGGCGATTTTCAGGTCAGCATGCGCGGACCGGTGCATAAAATCGCCACCCTGACGCTGGACGAAGACTGCTTTGCCGGCGGCGCGGGGCTGTTTACGGGATCCACCCCAGCAGCCTGAACCACAGATAGTCCAACGGCACCAGCAGTGCGAAGCTGAGCGCGGCCAACAGCAGGCACAGCTTTAGCCCTTCGCGCGCCGGCACTTTGCCCATCCCCATCGCCACCACGATCGGCGAGGCCTGATACGGCAACAGCGGCGTGGCGTAACCGATCACCTGGGTCATCAGCACCGTCAGCAGCGGCAAGCCGCTGCCTGCGGACAACGCCTGCGCCAGCGGGGTAAACAGCGCCGGCACGCCGTTGGCGGTCACCACGAAATTCAACAGCGCGGTGATCCCCACCAGTGAACCGAATGCGGTAAACGGCTTGCCGTGCAGATCCGGCATCATCGCCAGCAGCGCGCCGCCCAACCGATCGCCGAGCCCCGAGTGGCTGACCAATGCGGTCAGCCCCAGGATCCCCGCCACGTAAATACAGGTGCGCACGTTGACCCCGGCGGCGAACTGCTCGCCGTTGAGAAAACCGATGCGCGGCAACAGGCAGAAGCAGGCCGCCGCCAACCCTATCCAGGCCGGGGCGATGCCGTGCCAGCTGTCGGTCATCCACAGCAGCACCGTAATGCCCAACAGCGCGATCAGCCGCCACTCGGCGGCGCTGAGCGGCGTTTGCCCCGCCTCGGCCGCCACTGGCTGCGGCCGGGCACGGAACAGGACGCAGATGCACAGCGTCAGCAGCGCGCCTTTGGCCAACCCGAGCACCGGAGCGTGCAACAGCAGATAAGAGAGATAAGCGAAGTGGCTGCCGTAGGCGCTTTCCGCCGCACCGCTCATCACCAGGTTAGGCACGTTGGCCGGCAGGATGCTGGCGGAAAGCTGGAAGGTGCCGAACCCCACCGCCAGCGCCAAACCGATGCGGCCGCGCGAACCTTCAGTCAGACCGGCGCGCTCGGCCAACGCCATGACGATCGGCATCAGCAGCGTAATCCGCCCCATGTTGGAGGGCATGACAAACGCCAACGCGTAGCTTATCGCCACCACGCCGCCCACCAGGCGCGGCCAGGAACCGGCCAGATGCGGCAAGAGTCGGTTGGCCAGGCGATCCGCCAAGCCGGTGCTGCGGATGGCGGTGCCCAACACGAAACCGCTGAGCACCAGCCAGAATGCGGAAGACGCGAAACCGGAAAAGGTCACCGCGGCGGGTGCCAGCTGCAATACCATCACCGCCGCAAAGAACAGCAACGCGACCAAATACTCCGGCAAACGGGCGCTGGCCCATAGCGCGATGACCACCAGCGTGACCAGCGCAGACAGCGCCATGGGATCCCCCAACATAATTCTCCTCCCTGATAAAACGTTGTGATTGTTATCAAACGGTTAACAGGGTGACACAAGGCGCGGGCGTTAACCTTGAAACCGCTCACATATCGTCGTTCTGCAGATTTTTCAGCATGCACACATTGCAGCCGTGGTGGCCGGTATTGCCGCGCCGTTCCGTCAGCAGCGTGAAACCCAGCGCGTAATACAACCCGATCGCCTCTTTCAATTGTTCGGTGGTTTCCAGATAGCAATAGCGATACCCTGCCGCCCGGGCCGCCTTCAGCGCCTGCACCACCATATAGCGCGCCATGCCCAACCCGCGCGCGCCGGGTTTGAAGAACAGTTTCTGCAGCTCGCAATAGCCGGGCTCTTCGCCGGCCAGCGGCGCCATGCCGACGCCCCCCACCACCTGCCCGTCCCGCTCCAGCACCCAGTAGCGGCCGCCGTTGTCGCGATACAGGCCGGTCAGCCGATCGAGATCGGGATCGTGCAGGCTGACGCCTTCCATCTTGTCCATGCCGTACTCGCGAAACACCTCGCGAATGATCGCCGCCATCGCCGCATCGTCGCGCTCGGCGATCGGCCGCACCCGCAGATTGGCGTCGCGCTGTTTGCGTGCGCTCCGCAGCGCCGCGGTCATCTTTTTCATCGCCGCAGTGGTGCTCGCCAGCTCATCGTCATCCAACTGCGCCAGCGCCGCCTGCATAAAACCGTCGGCGTCGCTCTCGATGCCGGCCAGCGCCTTGCCGCCCTGTTTACTCAGCCGATGCAGGTTGTGCCGCCTGTCATCCGGATGATCCACCGTTTCTATCACGCCGGCGGCCACCAGGCTGCGCAGCGCCCGGCTGGCGCTGGCCTTGTCGATGCACAGCCGGGCCGCCAGCTCGGTGACGCCCAGCGGCTGCTCGCTGACTTCGATCATCAGATGGATCTGCAGCGGCGAAAAGCGCGAGCCGTTGCTCTGCTTGTTCAACATGCCGAATTCTCTGACCAAATTGCGCGCCAATGCTCTGAAATCCCTGATGTTCACAATTGATATCCCCAATTAGCTACCGATAAAAAATGAGATTTAGTTGATAGTGTTACCTAATTCTCACTACCTTAACGGATCATCAAACCGCCATGAACCCCGGTATAACAGAGGAGCTGATGCAAAACGTTACATTACCCAATACAGTAAACTGATTAATTCAAAAAAATCAGAATAAAAATTCATTAATTTAATGTTGATAAAACAATAAACCAGTTAAAAAACATACAATCGTGAAAAAATCTGCGGATAAGAGAAAAAATCGATATCAATCCATTGCATTACAATAGGTTACAACAATGTTAATAGCGGCATTAATGCCGATATCTTGTTGTAATTTGTTACA
The DNA here is from genome assembly GCF_052168895.1 of Serratia sp. CY37869. Lineage (NCBI taxonomy): Bacteria > Pseudomonadati > Pseudomonadota > Gammaproteobacteria > Enterobacterales > Yersiniaceae > Serratia > Serratia sp. CY37869. The sequence goes on along the minus strand of NZ_JBJNLU010000002.1, from coordinate 525,733 downwards.
TATTCATGGCAGGATCGCGGCGCTTCCATAACGGCGACAACGCTCGTTATGGAAACATCGGGCGCGGGTTGCTCCCGCGCCGTTTTATGCTCATGGAGAGATCGCATGCCAATGAAAAAATCACTCGCCGTCTGTTCCGTCGCCCTTTCCGTCACTTTGCTGGCGGGCTGCGCGACCGAATCCTCCCGCTCTTTGGAAGTGCCGAAAGTGGCTTCCTACAACACCACTTATCAGGGCCCACGCAGCCCTATCGCCGTCGGTAAATTCGACAACCGCTCCAGCTACATGAATGGCATCTTCTCCGATGGCGTCGATCGGCTGGGCAATCAGTCCAAGACTATCCTGATCACGCATTTGCAGCAGACTGGCCGTTTCAACGTGCTGGATCGCGCCAACATGGAAGAGTTGAAAACTGAAGCCGGCATTAAAGGGAAAGCACAAACGCTGAAAGGCGCCAACTATGTGATTACCGGCGATGTCACTGAATTCGGCCGCAAAGAAGTCGGCGATCATCAGCTGTGGGGCATTTTGGGCCGTGGTAAATCACAGGTCGCTTACGCCAAAGTTAATCTGAACGTCGTGAACGTACAGACCTCAGAAGTCGTCTATTCCTCTCAGGGCGCCGGTGAATACGAACTGTCCAATCGCGAAATCATCGGTTTCGGGGGCACCGCCAGCTACGACTCCACCCTTAACGGCAAGGTGCTGGATCTGGCCGTGCGTGAAGCCGTCAATAACCTGGTTACCGGTCTCGAAAACGGCGCATGGCGCCCTGCTAACTAACGGACTAGAAGCAGAAAGATGATAACTAAAAAAATGGGCGGGGCGCTGTTTGCAGCGACCCTGTTGGCCGGCTGCGCCGCGCCGAAAACGCTTTACAATTGGGATGGCTACCAAACTTCTCTTTATCAATACTACCAGCAGGATGGGCAAAGCCCTGAGCAGCAGATCGCTACGCTGAAAGAGATCGTCGAGAAATCCCGCGCCAAGGATAAAGCCGTACCGCCGGGGCTGCATGCGCAACTGGGGCTGCTGTACAGCAAAACCGGCAACGACGGACAAGCCATGAGTGAATTCAACACGGAAAAAACGCTGTTCCCGGAATCGGCACCGTTTATGAATTTCCTGATGGCCAAGGATAAGGGGAGCTTTAAATGAAGCGTGTACTCACTTTCCTCAGCGTTACCGCCATCCTGTTGCTGAGCGGCTGTGCCAAGCAAACGCCTTATGACTATGCGGCATTCCATGAGAGCAAGCCGAAGTCGATCCTGGTCTTGCCGCCGGTTAATCAGTCGCCGGATGTCAAAGCCAGCCACAGCGTGCTCGCCAGTGCAACCTTACCGCTGGCCGAGGCCGGTTACTATGTGCTGCCGGTCGCTGTAGTGGAGGAAACCTTCCTGCAAAACGGTCTAACCAACGCCAACGACATCCGCGCCGTCAGTCCGAAAAAACTGCACCAGATTTTCGGCGCCGACACCGTGCTGTACCTGGATGTCACGCAATACGGTACCAGCTACATGGTGATCAGCAGCGAAACTCGCGTTACCGTAGCCGCTCGCCTGGTTGACCTGCGCAACGGCAAACAGCTGTGGGCCGGCACCGCCACCGCATCCAGCAACGAAGGCAACAACAATTCCGGTGGCCTGCTGGGCATGGTGATCAGCGCCGCGATTTCACAAATCGCGGATACCATCAGCGACAAAGGGTTCGACATTGGTGCCATCGCCAACACTCGCCTCCTGTCGGCAACAGGTCAGAACGGCGCCATTCTTTATGGCCCGCGCTCGCCTCATTACGCCAGCCAGCGTTAAGCAGTCTCTCGGGCGGCCTTCTCGGGCCGCCTATGCCAAACTTGTCCCTTTTGCCAAAAGTAGCCCATGCTTTAACTGCTCCTTTCCTTCTGGCTAACCGGGACGCTGGCTCATGACGAAAAAAACCACCCTGCTGCAATTCTTCCACTGGTACTACCCCGACGGCGGCAAACTGTGGCAGGAGGCCGCCGAACGCGCCCCGCACCTCGCCGAACTGGGCATTACCGATCTGTGGCTGCCGCCCGCCTACAAAGGCGCTTCCGGCGGTTACTCCGTCGGTTACGACACCTACGATCTGTTCGATCTGGGCGAGTTTGACCAGAAAGGCAGCGTGGCCACCAAATACGGCGACAAGGCGGCGCTCGAACACGCCGCCACTGCGCTGCGCGAACACGGCGTGGGGGTGCTCTACGACGTGGTGTTCAACCACAAGCTCGGCGCGGACGAGAAAGAACGGGTGCACGTGTTCAAGGTGGACGCCAACAACCGCAACGACATTGACGACCAGGGCTTCGACGCGCTGGCCTATACCCGCTTTACCTTCCCCGGCCGCCAGGGCGCGCATTCCGAGTTTATCTGGGATTACAAATGCTTCAGCGGCGTCGATTACGTTGAGCAGCCGGACGATAAAGGGGTGTTTAAAATCGCCAACGACTACGGCGACGACGGCTGGAACGATCAGGTCGACGACGAGAAAGGCAACTACGACTACCTGATGGGCGCCGACGTGGAGTTCCGCAATACCGCCGTGACGGAGGAGCTCAAATACTGGGCGCGCTGGCTGCTGGACACGCTGCCGTGCGACGGCTTCCGCCTCGACGCCGCCAAACACATTCCCGCCTGGTTCTTCAAAGAGTGGGCGGATCACGTGCGCGACAGCGCGCAGCGCGATCTGTTTATCGTCGCCGAATACTGGTCGCACGATCTCAGCGCGCTGCAACAATACATCGAGTTGGTGGACGGCAAAGTGATGCTGTTCGACGTGGCGCTGCACCTGAAGTTTCATCAGGCGTCAAAACAGGGCGACGGCTTCGACATGGCGCAGATCTTCACCGATACCCTGACCGCCGCCGATCCGGCCCACGCGGTGACGCTGGTCGCCAACCACGATACCCAGCCGCTGCAATCGCTGGAGGCGCCGGTGGAACCCTGGTTCAAACCGCTGGCCTACGCGCTGATCCTGCTGCGCGAACAGGGCGTGCCCTGCGTGTTTTACCCCGACCTTTATGGCGCCAGTTACCGCGATAAAGGGCGTGACGGCGGCGAGTACCAGATTGACATGCCGGCGATCCCAGAGCTGGAGAAGCTGATTGCCGCCCGCCAGCGCTTCGCCAACGGCCCGCAAACCGACTACTTCGACGACAGCCACTGCGTGGCCTTCAGCCGCGCCGGCACCGCCGACGCCCCCGGCTGCGTGGTGGTGTTGACCAACGGCGGCGAAAGCGGCAAGACGGTCGCGCTCGGCGCCGATCTGGCGCGCACCGCCTGGCGCGATTTCCTCGGTAACCGCCAGGAGGAAATCACCACCGACGACCAGGGCAGCGCCCATTTCCCGGTCAACGCCGGCAGCGTCAGCGTCTGGGTGCCGACAGGCAGCCTGTGAACGCCCGCCGCCGCGCAATGATGCCGCGGCGGCAAAACTAATGTTTGCCTTTCGGGTCTAACTTACGCTATCAACTGCGCAAGCCATTCACACCGGAGCCTAAATAGGGTACAAGGCTGCATGAAAATTCCAAAACGACTCCAGCCGCTGGTGGATGACGGATTAATCGACGAAGTCATCCGCCGTTTGAAAAGCGGCAAAGAAGCCGACGTGTTTATCGTGCGCTGCGGCGATGAGATCCGCTGCGCCAAAGTGTACAAAGAAGCCGAGAAGCGCAACTTCAAGCAGGCCGTGCACTACCAGGAAGGGCGCAAGGTGCGCAACAGCCGCGACGCGCGCGCCATGAGCAAAGGCTCCAAATTCGGCCGTCAGCAACAGGAAGAAGCCTGGCAGAACACCGAAGTGGACGCGCTGTATCTGCTGGCCAGGGCCGGGGTGCGGGTGCCGCAGCCGGACATCTGCCTGGACGGCGTGCTGCTGATGGAGCTGATCACCGACGAGGAAGGCCTGGTGGCGCCGCGTCTGAGCGATGTCATCCTGACGCCGGAACAGGCGCGCGCCGATCATGCTCTGATGATGAACTACGCGGTGCGCATGCTGTGCGCCGGCTTGGTGCACGGCGATCTGTCGGAATTCAACGTGCTGATGGATAAAGACGGGCCGGTGATCATCGATCTGCCGCAGGTGGTGGACGCCGCCGCCAACAACCACGCCAAAAGCATGTTCGAGCGCGATATCGACAATCTGGCGGAATATTACGGCCAATTTGCGCCGGAGCTGCGCGACAGCCAATATGCCAAAGAGATCTGGGCGCTGTATCAGGAAGGCACGCTGACGCCGGACAGCGTCCTCAGCGGCCGATTCAGCGAAATTCAGAAGCGCGCCGACGTCGGCTCGGTGCTGGAAGAGATCCAGGCCGCCAGCGAGGAACATCAGCGCCGCCTCATGGCGCGCAACGCGGAAGAGTAACGCCCGCGCTACTCGACGCGAAACACGTCCGGCCGCTGCGGGGTCGCGGCTTCGTGATAGATATCCCCCAGATAGCCGGCGATCTCCTCTTCGCGCAGATCCGCCGGCAACACGATATCGTAGCTGGGGGCATATTTGCGCTCCGGCAGCGTCACGCGGAACAGCCGCCATTCGTCCCCGATACGCTTCACGCCTACCAGGCGGCCGAACACGTTAAAAATCATCATCCGCCATTCCCCTTTTCGTCGCTTTCAGGCTATAACACTGTGATGCCGCCGCAGTGAAAAGGAAAGCGCATGAGTGAAAAAACGCCCCAGTTCTGGCGCGACCCGCAGTTGCCTTTTGTCGAAGCGCGCGCCATCAATGATGGCCGCAAAGTGTGCTACAGCCTGCACAGCCACGAATTCTTTTCCATCGGCGCCATCACCGGCGGCGTCAGCACCTATGTCAACGGCGAGCGGCGCATGCAGGTCGGCGCCGGCGATGTGGTGATCATCAATCCGCAGCAGGCGCATGCCTGCAACCCGATCGCCGACCGCCGTTGGTCATACATCATGTTCTATCTCGATCTCGCCTGGCTCGGCGCGCTGCAGCAGGAAATGATGGGCGGCGACGGCGACCGCTTTGTCCCCTTCAGCCGGCCGCTCAGCCGCGATCCGGCGCTGTTCAACGGGCTGAACCAACTGTACGCGCTGCTGACGAACGCGCAGTGCGGCGCGCTGGAAAAACAGATCGCCCTGGTGGAGTATTTCAGCGCCCTGCAGCTCGCGCTGGGCAGCGGCCGCCAGCCGGAGACGCCGCCGCACCCCCGACTGGAAGCGGCGGCGGCGTTTATCGACGCGCACTGCACTCAGTCGCTGACGCTGGAAGACATTTGCCACGCCGCCGCGCTCTCGCCCTCCTACCTGATCCGCGCCTTCCGCCAGCGCTACGGCATGACGCCGCACGCCTATCTGGTCAATCGCCGCGTGCAGCACGGCCATCGGCTATTGAAAAGCGGCCTGCCGATCGCCGCAGCCGCCAGCGAAAGCGGCTTTGCCGATCAGGCGCACTTCCAGCGCACCTTCAAACAGCTGCTGGCCGCGACACCCGGCCAGTATCAAAAACCCTCCGCCAACAGATAGCAGGCGCTGGCCGCCAGCAACGCCGCCATCGCGCGATTGAAGCGTTGTACGTTGCGCGCCTGCCTGAGCAGGCCGCGCAACATCGCGCCAACGTAAGCCCAGCAGGCCACCGAAGCATAGCAAATCACGAAGTAGAGCCCGGCGAACTGCCACAGCAACCGGATGTCACCGTCGCCGACAAACGCCCCGAGACTGGCCACCGACGCCAGCCACGCCTTGGGGTTCAGCCATTGCATCAGCGCGCCGTACCAACAGGAAGGCGCCTGCGCCTCGCCGTTGCCCAGCCTACCGTCGTCAAACGCCAGCCGGTAGGCCATAAACAGCAGGAAGGCCACGCCGGCCCATTGGATCAAGCGGGTCAACGCCGGCCACAGGATCAGCAGTTGGTGCATGCCCAAACCCAACAGCACCAGCAACAGGGTAAACCCCAGCGTGGCGCCGAACACGTGACGCTGGGTCGCGCCAAAGCCGAACTGCGCCCCGGCGCTCAATGCGACGATGTTGACCGGGCCGGGCGTGATGGAGGCCGCCAGCGCAAATGCGGCCATGGAAAGGTAGATATTATTCATGAGGGCACCTGAGGAAAAATTCACAGGCGCCAGAATGCCGGGCCGCGCCGACAACGTATTGAACAGAATTGCCCTGTTAGGTTTAGCGCACCGCGACGGCCCGTCGGCGCGGCAACCCGAAGGTATTGACCGCCATGCCGGCCAGCACCAGCAACGCGCCGCCGAACTGCGCCGGCGACAGCGCTTCGTCCAGCAGCAGCCAGGCGGCGAACAGCCCGACCAGCGGCACCAGCAGCGTCAGCGGCGCGACGCGCCAGGTTTCGTAGCGCCCCAGCAGGCTGCCCCACACCGAATAACCGAACAGCGTGGCGGCGAACGCCAGATAGGCAACCGCCAGCCAGGTGCCGACCTGCACATGGCTCAGGCTGGCCAGCACCGCCTGCGGGCCGTCGAACAGCCAGCTGCAAATCAGGAACGGCAGTACCGGGATCGGCGCGCTCCACACCACCAGCGACAAAATATTGCGCTGCGGGAAACCGGCCAGGATCTTCTTGTTGGTCAGGTTGCCCAGCGCCCAGGAGAACGCCGCCGCCAGGGTCAGCAACAGGCCCGCCAGGGGGACCGCGCCGCTGCCCGGCTTATGCAGGCTGGCCTGCGCCAGCGCCAGCATGCCGCCGCTGGCGATGGCGATGCCGACGAAATGATTGACGCGCAGCTTTTCGCCCATCAGCACGACACCCAACAGCAGGGTGAAGAACACCTGCGCCTGCAACACCAGCGAGGCCAGCCCCGCCGGCATGCCCACCTTGATGGCGACAAACAGAAAGGCAAACTGCGCGAAACTCATGGTCATGCCGTAGAGCAACAGCCATTTCCACGGGATGGTCGGGCGCGGGATAAAGAAGATCGCCGGCAACGCCACCAGTAAAAAACGCATCCCGGCCAACAGGAACGGCGGCATCCCCTGCAGGCCGAACTTGATTACCACGAAATTCACGCCCCAGATCACCACCACCAACAGCGCCAACAGCCGATCGCGCAATGTCATCCTCGCCCCGCTTATCCCATTGAAAATTCGCTTTGCCTTGCAGGTTACAACCAAACCGGGCGCATGGACACCGGCAAACGCCGGCGTTTATTCCGGCATCAGGCCAATGAAGGTGGTTTTCTTGCGCGGGCCGGTCATCAGCGCTTCCAGCTTCTCCACGCACTGCAGATAGTGTGGGGTCTGCTTGTGCGCCGCCACCGCCTGCTCGTCGCGATAGGCTTCGTAGATGTAAAACCGCGTCGGAATATGCTCATCCTGCAGCACGTCGAAACGCAGGTTGCCCGGCTCTTCGATCGCCCCCAGATGATTGGCGCGGAAAACGTCGATAAATTCGTCGATCTTATCCTGTTTAACGTTGATCTCTACCAATGTGACGTGCATGACAGCTCCTTGTTTAAACGGCGCGCCGCAGCATGGCGCTTTCCAACCATAGGTTTATTCCCGTCGATTGCCCTGCCGCAACGGCAATTTTGCCGCCTGGCTCACAAATCGCACCGGCGATGCCCACCCCGCCCCCGGCGAGGGAAGACGGCGGCATCTATAGTTACTATTCCTCCCCCTGAGAGCATAGGCTATGGATAACTACTTGATGGCGCTGGACGCAGGAACAGGCAGCATTCGCGCGGTGATCTTCGATCTGGCGGGCAATCAGATCGCGCACGGCCAGGCCGAGTGGCAACACCTCGCGGTGCCGGGCGTGCCCGGCTCGATGGAATTCGATCTCAACCGCAACTGGCAGTTGGCCTGCCAGTGCATCCGCCAGGCGTTGCAGCGCGCGGGGCTGAGCGCGCAGGCGATCCGTGCGGTAGCCTGCTGCTCGATGCGTGAAGGCATCGTTCTGTACGATCGCAACGGCGTGCCGATCTGGGCCTGCGCCAATGTCGATGCGCGCGCCAGCCATGAAGTCAGCGAACTGAAAGAGTTGCACAACCACGGCTTCGAACGTGAGGTCTACCAGTACTCCGGCCAGACGCTGGCGCTGAGCGCCATGCCGCGCCTGCTGTGGCTGGCGCACCACCGGCCGGACATCTATCGCCAGGCGGCGACGCTGACCATGATCAGCGACTGGCTGGCCTACATGCTGAGCGGCGAGCTGGCGGTCGATCCTTCCAACGCCGGCACTACCGGCATGCTGGATCTGACCAGCCGCGACTGGCGGCCGGCGCTGCTCGATATGGCCGGGCTGCGCGCCGATATTCTGTCGCCGGTGAAAGAGACCGGCGTCGTGCTGGGGCGCGTCACCGAGCAGGCGGCCCAGGAGAGCGGGCTGCTGCGCGGCACCCCGGTGGTGATGGGCGGCGGCGACGTGCAGCTCGGCAGCCTGGGCCTCGGCATCGTGCGCGCCGGGCAGACGGCGGTGCTCGGCGGCACCTTCTGGCAGCAAATCGTCAACCTGCCGGAACCGGCCATCGATCCGGAAATGAACATCCGCATTAACCCTCATGTCATTCCCGGCATGGCGCAGGCGGAATCCATCAGCTTCTTTACCGGCCTGACCATGCGCTGGTTCCGCGACGCTTTCTGCGCCGAAGAGAAACTGCTGGCGGAGCGACTGGGGATCGACGCTTACAGCCTGCTGGAAGAGATGGCGGCCAGGGTGCCGCCGGGCGCCTACGGCGTGATGCCGATCTTTTCCGACGCCATGCATTTCAAAACCTGGTATCACGCGGCGCCGTCATTCATCAACATGTCTATCGATCCTGAACGCTGCAACAAACAGACGTTGTTCCGCGCGCTGGAGGAGAATGCCGCCATCGTCTCAGCCTGTAATCTGGAGCAGATCGCCGCCTTCTCCGGCGTGCAGGCCCGCTCGCTGGTGTTCGCCGGCGGCGGTGCGAAGGGCAAACTGTGGAGCCAGATCCTCAGCGACGTCACCGGCCTGACGGTGCGGGTGCCGGTGGTGAAAGAAGCCACCGCGCTGGGCTGCGCGATCGCCGCCGGGGTCGGCGCCGGGCTTTACGCGTCGCTGGCCGAAACCGGCGAGCAGCTGGTGCGCTGGGAGCGCGAGCATCAGCCGGATCTCACCAACCATGCGCGGTATCAGGAACAGAAAGAAAACTGGCGGCGGATTTACGCCGATCAGCTGACGCTGGTGGATAGCGGCCTGACCACCTCATTGTGGAAAGCGCCTGGGCTCTAGCGCCGCGCGCGGCCCGGTCATAACCTTATACCGTTTTATTCCTTTCCCCTCGGCGCGGCGCAAGCCGCGTTTTAACTCGCTGCCGTCATTGTTCCCCCTCAGAAACAGTGTAACCACCGCAGATGGATTTATCTGCGCCTTCAGCCTGCCGTAGATTGTGACTTTGATCACGCCGCGCCCCGAGCGCGGCCTGCGCATTCACCTGAGAAGAGCGGCATTATGCTGAATAATAAAGATAACCCTGCATCATCCCCGTGGCCGGCGATCTTCTCGCTGACGGTCGCCTGTTTTGTCATGGTCACCACCGAGTTTTTGCCGATCGGCCTGCTGACCAACATCGCCCCTTCGCTCGGCGTCAGCACCGGCACCGCCGGGCTGATGGTGACCATGCCCGGCATCGTGGCGGCGGTGGCCGCGCCGGTATTGAGTCTGGCTTCCGGCCGGCTGGACAGACGCCTGCTGATGCTGGGGCTGTCGTTGCTGCTGATGGTGTCCAACCTGGTGGCGGCGCTGGCCATCAACTTCCCGATGATGCTGCTGGGCCGCGTGCTGCTGGGCATCTGCGTCGGCGGCTTCTGGTCGTTCGCCGCCAACTACGGCCGCCATCTGGTGCCGGAAGCCAGCCAGGGCCGCGCCACTGCGCTGATCCTCAGCGGCATCTCGGTCGGCGCGGTATGCGGCGTGCCGGCCGGGGCCCTGATCGGCGATCTGTTCGGCTGGCGCGCCGCCTTCTTCGGCGGTGCGGCGCTGGCAGTCGGCGTACTGTTGGCGCAGCTGCGTTTGCTCACGTCGGTACCGCCTTCCCGACCGGTCACGCCGCGCGATCTGGTGCTGCCGCTGCGCCTGCCGATGGCGCGCATCGGCCTGATCGCCATCGTGCTGTTGTTCATCGGCCACTTCGCCGCCTATACCTATCTGCGGCCCCTGCTGCAGCAGGTGTTCGTGCTCAGCCCATCGGCGATCTCGCTGCAGCTGTTGGCCTATGGCGCCATCGGCCTGCTGGGCACCTTTCTCGGCGAGCGTCTGGCGGAACACAGCCTGCGCGCCACCTTCATACTGATCGCCGCCATGCTGGCGGGCATTTTGATCGTTTCGCCGCTGCTCAGCGGCCTCGCCGGCGCCACGCTGATGGTGCTGGTATGGGGGCTGGCCTTTGGCGCCGTGCCGGTCTGCGCCACCAACTGGATGTTCGCCGCCGTGCCGCAGGCGCCGGAAGCCGGTCAGGCGCTGTTGGTGTGCGTCATCCAGATCGCGCTGGCCTCCGGCGCACTGCTGGGCGGCGAGGTGGTGGACTGGCAGGGCGTCAGCAGCGCCATGCTGTTTGGCGGCGCGCTGATCCTCTCCGCCACGCTGGTATTTGGCCTCAGCTTGCGCTCCGGCGCGATTGGCGCTAAACAGTGTTAATCATTATCTATCTGCAGAAACATGCCCCGGCCACCGCCGGGGCATGGCGTTGAGAACCTATGGACCATCATTTGCTCGCTATCCGGGTCTTTAACCGCGTCGTGGAAACCGGCGGCTTTACCCGCGCCGCCGATTCGCTGGGCATGCCGAAAGCGACGGTCACCAAGCTGATCCAAAATCTGGAGGATCACCTGCAGACCAAACTGTTCCAGCGCACCACCCGCAGCGTGTCGGTCACCCGCGAAGGCGAATGCTATTACCAGAATACGGTGAAATGGCTGGCGGATTTGGAGCAGATGGAGGGCTGTCTGACCGAGTCGCAGAATTCTCCGCAGGGCGTGCTGCGCATCGATACCGGCAGCGGCACCGCCCGCCAACTGCTGTTGCCGGCGCTGCCCGGCTTTTTGGAACGCTACCCGCAAATCCAGATCGATCTCAGCATCGGCGATCGCGTTATCGATTTGATCAGCGACAGCGCTGACTGCGTGATCCGCAGCGGTCCGTTGGCCGATTCCAGCCTGATCGCCCGGCGTCTGTTCGATCTGGACTGGGTCAGCTGCGCCACCCCGGCCTATCTGGCGCGCCACGGCACCCCGCGCCATCCGTGCGATCTGGAACAGGGTTTTCCGATGGTGCACTACCGCCATCCGGTCAACGACCGCATCCATCCGCAACGCTATGTCGAGCGCGGCAAAGAGATCGCCATCCAACAGCGCTACCCGGTCAGCATCAATGAAGGCAACGCGCTGCTGGCGGCGAGCCTGGCCGGCTTGGGCATCATCCAGATCTATCGGTTTATGGCGCAGCCGCACCTCGAGCGCGGCGAACTGGTCAGCCTGCTGCACGACTGGCAGCCGCCGCCGGAGCAGATGTACGTGGTCTACCCGTCCAATCGCCACCTCAGCGGCAAGCTGCGGGCGTTCATCGACTGGGCGGTGGAGACGTTTGACAGCGGCAAGATGAGCCGCACGTTGTAGCCGCACGCACTGTGGTATTATTGGCCGCATATTGATTTCCGACGGACGACCACCATGGCCTATATCCCCAAAAACTATGCGAAGCTGGAAACCGGCTACCGCGAAAAAGCGCTGAAACTGTTCCCCTGGGTATGCGGGCGCTGCTCGCGCGAATTCGTTTATTCCAACCTGCGCGAGCTGACGGTGCACCACATCGATCACGATCACAGCAACAACCCGGAAGACGGCAGCAACTGGGAAATGTTGTGTCTGTATTGCCACGACCACGAACACTCGAAATACACCGAGGCCGATCAATACGGTTCGACGGTGGTGGCCGGTGAAGATGCGCAAAAAGATATCGGCGTCGCCACCCACAACCCGTTCGCCAACCTGAAGGCGATGATGAAGAAGTAACGCCATCGACAGCTTAATGAGCCACTAACTTATTAAGCTGTTAAATTAACAAAAGACTCTTCCGTTCCGCCACTTCCCAGAGAATTCCTACTTACCCATCCGGTCCATTCACCGCAAAATAAGCTGCGCAGTTAACAACATACTGGCTTGGCAAGCCGCCGCAGTTGGTGCATATTGTTCGCGAGTTGTTCTTGTTAACCTGTTTGATTATCAACCTAATAAGCACATTAACTTAATAAGTTACCTGCTTAATAACTTGAGAGATGGCAGCATGATTGTTCTGATTGGCTCGCAAAAAGGCGGCGTCGGCAAATCGACGAAAGCAGTGAATATCGCCGGGTATCTGATTCTTAAGCAAGGCAAGTCGGCGATCATCGTCGATGCCGACGACCAGAAATCGATCATGACCTGGTACAACGACCGTCAGAACGTCGAGGGGCTGCCGCACATTCCGGTGGTGGCCGCGTCGGGTAAAATCAAGGAAACGCTGCTGGAGCTCGATCGCCATTACGACTACGTGATCGTCGATACCGCCGGCCGCGACAGCGCCGAACTGCGCTCCGGCCTGCTGGCCGCCGATCTGTTCCTCTCGCCGCTGCGCCCTTCGCAGATGGATCTCGACACCATCGGCTATCTGTCGGAGATGTTCTCCACCGCGCAGGAATACAACGAGAAGGTCAAAGGCTACATCGTATTGAACATGTGCCCGACCAATATCTTCATTAATGAAGCCAACGAAGCGGCGCAGGTGCTGAGTGAATACCCGGAGTTCACCCTGGTGAGCAATCGCCTGTGCGACCGCAAGATTTACCGCGACGCCTGGGGTGAAGCCATCACCGTGCACGAAGCGAACAATGAAAAGGCGCAGACCGAAATTGAATGCCTGGTGAAAGAGGTGATCCTGTGAAGAAACGCACCCCCACCCACCGCATGTCGGAAGACGAATTCATCAACAGCGCCACCTCGCATACGTTGCCGGTTGCGGCTCCCGCGCCGGAAGCCAAGCCGGCCGGCCGCAAGCGTACTTATAAGGCGATTTCCGTCAGCCTGACGGACAACCACATTGAGGCTATCGATGAAGTGATCGTGCAGGCGGCGCGCAACGGCATCGTGCGTATCACCCGCTCCGACATCATCAAACTGGCGATCGACGGATTGGCGGAGAAAAGCGAAGCGCAACTGCTAGCGCTGCTGAAAAAGCTCTGACCGCACGGCAGCCGCCGGCTGATCGAGCCGGCGGGCCGTTACACCGACGAGAACTCGCGTGGGAACGGCATAGTACGATAGGTTTTGCCGGTGGCCTTATGCAGCGCGCTGGCCATCGCCGGGGCGACCACCGCAGTCGACACTTCCCCGCATCCCTGCGGCGCACGCGCGCTGTCGAGTATCACGACCTCCACCTTGGGCATTTCGGCGATCGCGAGCAGCGGATAGCGATCGAAATTCCCTTCCACCACGCCGCCCCGTTCAAAATGCAGCTCGCTGTGCAGACAGGTGGTCAGCGCAAAGCCGATGCCGCCCTCTACGTTGGCGCGCACCAGGTTCGGGTTTATCACCTTGCCACAGTCAATCGCACATACCGCGCGCAGCACCCGTAGTCGCCCCTCCTGAATGGCGATTTCAACCACCAAACCGACGTAGGTGGTGAAAGCATTATTGCGGCCGACCCAAATATTGCACGCCATACCGCGAGAAACGCCCGACGGCGGTTCATGCTGCCAACCGGCCGCCGTGGCGGTGGCGTCCAGGACGCGCAACGCTTCCGGGCTGTCCTGCAACAGATGCCGCCGATACGAATACTCGTCCCGGTTGGCCTTATGGCTGAGTTCGCTGATAAAGCTTTCCAAAAAGAACAGACTGGCGACGCTGCCGACACCGCGAAGATAGCTCAGGGAGATCGGCTGTTCGACGATGCCGGCCTCCACCTTCAGATGAGGGATGCGATACGGCGTGCTGTAAACGCACTCCACCATACTTTCATCCCATCCCCCGGCCTCGTTGACCGTTTCGCGCCGCATTTGCCAGAAGAGCGACTGCCCGGCATAGCGCGCCCACAGCGCCTGCGGGTAGCCGTTTTCATCCAACAGCGCCCGATAATGGCTGATGCAGGCCGGACGATAGTATTCATGCCGCATGTCGATCTCGCGCGGATAGACCACTTTGACCGGTTTCCCCACCGCCCGGGAGGCGGCGGTAGCATGCATCACGGCATCCGGCAGATATTTGCGCCCAAAGCTCCCCCCCAGATAGGTCGTATTCACCACCACATCCGTCGGCTTCAGCCCGAACATTTTCGCCAGAACGTTGCGCACCATGTCCTGCCCCTGGAAAGGGCCCCAGGTTTCGATACGGCCCTCGCCGTAATGGCTGGTGGCATTGCAAGGCTCCAGGGTGGCGTGCGCCACATAAGGTGCGCTGTAACGCGCCTCATGCAAGCGCGAACCTGATTCAGCGCCACGAATCAACGCCGACGCCTCGCCGCGATCGACCGCCGACACCAGCGTATCGCCATCCAGCATCGTCAGATTCTCCGCCGCAATCACGCTGCCGGTCAGCGCTTTTCCTGCGCCCGGCAGCCAGTCGACCTCCAGCAAATCCGCCGCTTTTTTGGCCTGCCAGTAGCTCGCCGCCACCACGATCACCGTATTGAGCGACATATCGTGATCCAATCCAACCATGTTGTTCATCGACCACTGTCGGGTCAGCACCAGATCCACCACGCCCGGCATGGCCCGAATCTGCCGTTCATTACGTACGGCGACCAGCTTTCCGCTGAGATCGGGCACCATCCAGGGGACGCCGATCAGCATCTCCGGCAAGTCGATATCGATACCGTAAATCGCACTGCCGTCCACTTTCTCCGGCGTATCGACCCGCAACAGCGGCTTGCCAATGACACTCTCTCGCTCTTGCGCCTCACTCTTTAAAGCAGGCTGCGGATCCAACGGCAGTTCGGCGGCATAGCGCACCAAATCGCCATAGGCGACCTTGCGCTTCCCGCCTTTCTCAAGCACCCAGCCTTTCTCCGTGCGGCACTGCGATGGTGAAAGCGCGAAATGTTTTGCGCCGGCCCGCAGAAAGAAATCTCTCGCCTGTGCGCCGGCCAGCCGGGCACGCTGATAAAATTTGGTCATGGAGGTTGAGGCGGCGACAAACTGCGCGAAAGCCTCGCCCCCGGCAACCTGACGGTAAGCGTCACGGCCGGTGACGAATTTCACCGTCACCTGCGCCCAATCGGCATCCATCTCCGCCGCCACCACTTCGGCCAGGCCGGTATAAATCCCCTGTCCAACCTCACATTGCGACACGCCGATGACGATGCGGCCGTCGCGGTCGATCCAGATCCAATCGTTCAATTCATGCTGATTGTCCGGTGGCGCCACGTCTTGTGAAACCACGGCCGCCAGGCTGCGCGTCGATATCGGCAGCAACATGGCGGCCACTGCCAACGCGCTGCCTTTTATCAAGGTTCTGCGGGTGATCGCCATACTCAGGGTTCTCCCTTGTCGGCGGCGCGGTGCACCGCCGCACGGATCCGGTGGTAAGTGGCGCAGCGGCACAGATTGGTCAGGCCCGTATCTATCTGCCGATCGTCCGGCCTCGGGTGTTCCGCCAGCAGCGCGCTGACCGCCATGATCATGCCTGATTGGCAGTAGCCGCACTGCGGCACGTCCTCCGCAATCCAGGCCTGCTGCACCGGATGACGGCGATCGATGGACAGCCCTTCGATGGTGGTCACCTGCCGATCGCGCACCAATTGCAGCGGATAACAGCATGAACGCACAGCCTTACCGTCGACATGTACCGTACAAGCGCCACAGGCGCCGATACCGCAGCCGAACTTGGTGCCGGTTAATTTAAAATGTTCTCGGATCACCCACAGCAGCGGCGTATCCGGCTCGCCGTTAAATTCGACCGCCTGGCCGTTCAGATTGAACTTCATGCCATCCTCTCTTGGATCAGTGCTTCACCCGACGTTTCACCCACGCCCCAATGACGATCAATACCAGCAATACGCCGCCCCAGAACACATAAGGCAATGACGTAATCAACAGCGGTTTTTCACCGCCCGCCCGCTGCAGAGCCACTTGCTCCGGCGTTATCCTGACCGCCGGATTGCCGAATTGCTGCAATACGTAATTGCCCAATTCAGCCAGTTGCCGGTCATCCAGACTATCGGCGAACCCCGGCATCCAGGTCTGCAGCGTCTCCCCCTGACGCTGCACGCCATACAGCATCACCATGATCAGGTTATTGGCCCGTTCGCTGCCTACGGTGGTGTTGTGCGTCAAAGAAGGGAAATGGCCGTCATAAGCCCCCTCGCCGCCCAGACGATGGCAGCTGGCGCAGGAAACGGCATACAGCGCCTGTCCGGCGGCACGGCCTTTACCGCCCCCCTGATATTGATAGGCCGCTTTCGTTCCTTGTACGGTGACGATCGGCGGCGTTTGTTTAAGCCAATCGGCGATGGCGCCGAGGTCGTCGTCACTCAGGAAACGCAGGCTATGCTCCACCGCCTCCGCCATGCCGCCGGCAGCCTGAGCTTTGTCATTGCGGCCGGTACGCAGATACTGCACCAATTCTTTCTGGCTCCAGCCGCCGATGCCGCTCACGGGATCCGAGGTGATATTCGGTGCGATCCAACCGCCGGCTTCTCCTCCTGCCAGATAGCGATCGCCGCGTTCCGCCATCATCCCGTTACGTGGGCTGTGACACGCCGAGCAATGCCCCAACACATCCACCAGATAGCGGCCACGCGCCTTCCTCTCGTCTGCATCGACGGGCGTCTTTTTCAGAAACAGCCAGTTCCAGCCGTGGATCGCATAACGCCAGGAAAAAGGGAACGTCAGTTGGGTCTCAGGCACCGCACGATCGACCGGTGCGACACCGGCCATAAAATAGCGATACAGCGCGTGCAGATCGTCATCACTCAGCCCCCGATAAGCGGTATAAGGCATGGCGGGATACAAGGGTTGGCCGTCCCGCCGAATGCCCTGCGTTAACGCGCGGCGAAACTCTTGTTCACTGTAGTCGCCAATGCCGGTTCCTTTGGCGGGCGTGATATTGCTGGCGATGATGTCGCCCATCGGCGACGCGATGGCATAACCGCCGACATAGGGGGCGTCCTGTTGATTGCTGCCGCGGTGACAAGCCGCGCAATCTGCGGCGGTAGCCAGATATTTTCCCCGTGCGATGACCTGTTGGTCATTCTGGCTGGCGAAGACCGAGCAGGAGAAGATCCCCAACGCGATAACGCACAGCTGTTGTGCTCTCCGCCAGCGGCCGTTCACGCTTCACCTTCCGGCTTCATCGCCCCCGCTCGCTCCTCCGCCAGAAGAGCAAACTCGTCCGGCAACAGATTTTCCTGTTCGAGCATCGCTATCGCGTTATGCTTGATGCCAAACAATACGCGGTAAAAAGCCTCCAGATCGTTGGCCGAAATGCCGTTGAGCAGTTTTTGCCGCGCTTGCTGGCTGGAATGATCCAACTGCGCCAGCATCTCCTGCCCGGCCTCGGTCATTCTCACCCCTTTGGCGCGCTTATCTTCGGACAGAGCATCGCGAGCGATAAGCCGATTTTTTTCCAGAAACAGCAGCGCGCGCGACATCGTCGAGACTTCGGCGTTCAAATGCTGCGAAACGTCTTTCAACGTGCAGCCATCCCCCAGATCGGCAATCGCACTCAGCGCCAGCCAATGCGGGCGCGTCAGATTGGTCATTTTCACCGACTGGTCCATCGCCGTGCGCCACAGGCGATTGGTCACATCCAGATGGATGCCCAGTGCAGCAGGAAGTTTGCGTGGTTGTGACATGTCGGGTTACTCTCGATTATTTATTTGCTTGTACAAACAAATAGTAGATCAAACATGAGAACAGGATCAAGCAGAGGAGGGAGAATAAAATAAAAGCGAGTTAATACATTTGGTTAGTTTGTATCGCACGGCGTACGCTCCCCAACGACGGGGAGCGATAAGAAAAACTCAGTTCCCCGCGACCTCGCACCGGTAGTCCTGAATTTCACCGGCCGACCCCAGGTTGAGATCGGTCAACTTCAAACGGTTTGCCAACAGCAGCATCTCGCCCTGCGGGCTGACCGCCAGCGCCAGGCCGTAATTGCCGATGCTGTCGCCCTGCTCGACCACGTAGTTTTGCAACAAGCGGAAAGGATCTTCCTGGGTTAAATCGGTGCCCGCCAATTTTCTGGCCAGATATTGATGGCCGACCAATTTCACCGCCAGCGGCCGCCACTGTTGATCTAATTGCTCAGCCTGTTCCCCCAGCGCGTTATAGACATCCTGGCGCAAGCAGGCAACGTGAATATGCAACTGATTTTGAGAGCGGCCATATTTCGAATTGACCGCCAGAGAAACCCATGCGTCTTTTAACGGTTTACCCAGCTCGCTGGATATATGTTCGCGGTTATTCCAGGCCTGGGCGAAATAAGGCGGCGTTCGATCCGCTTGCAATATCGGGCTCTCGATGCCGCTGACCTTTTCGGTCGGCATCACCAGATCGTGGTAAGGGCCCTTGCTGTCCTTAAACAGGACATATCCTTCGGTTAAATCCACCTTTAAGCAGGGTGCAGGATCGTGGTTCTGCTGCTGATTGGGCACGCACTGTTGGCTGACTATCTGCCACAGCGCATTCGGATTGCCACGCCCGAAGAACCACCACAGCACCGCCGCCAGCAGCAAAATGACAAGCAAAATAATTAATAGTCTGAAAAGTCTTTTCATCGCGACTCCCTGTTTATCTATTCCATACCGAAAGGAGCGCCAGCATAAACCAAGGCTCCGGCATCGACCAGAATATTATCCTTAATGTCACCTTTTATTGACGTCTTGTTAGCAATGGATAATTAAAAATAAGCCTCCACCTGAGTAATTTAAGGTAAATTAATACCGTGGGTTGAATATGAGTGTGATATAAGCAGCCGGGACTCTTTTTATATAAGGAACCGATAAGATGCCAACGATGGGCAAATCCCTGCATTATCTCGACGTAGGTTCAGGCTTTCCATTGCTGCTGGGCCACAGCTATCTGTTCGATCTGAATATGTGGGCACCGCAGTTCGAAGCGCTGGCTAAACGCTACCGCCTGATCGTACCGGATCTCTGGGGCCACGGCGATTCACCGGCGCTGCCACCCGGGCGAAACAGCCTGTCGGATATCGCCGCCGATCATTTGGCGCTGATGGATCATTTGGATATTGAAGAGTTCGGCATCGTCGGCCTGTCCGTCGGCGGCATGTGGGGCGCCGAACTGGCGGCGCTGGCGCCGGAGCGGGTGAAAGTGCTGGCGCTGCTGGACAGCTACCTGGGCGACGAAACTCCAGAGGCGCGGCAGCGCTATATGGGCATGCTGGCCGCCGTGGAACAGGCCGGCGCCATCACGTCGCCGCTGCTGGAATATATCGCCGCGCAGTTCTATTCCGACGAAGTGCCCGCTGCGCTGTCGCAGCCGTTGCTGGCCCATCTGCAAAGCCTGCCCGCCGAGCGCCTGCGCGAAAGCATCGTGCCGCTGGGCCGGATGATCTTCGGCCGCCCCGACAAGCTGGCGCTGCTGGAACACATCACCGCCGCCAGCATCGTCATCACCGGCGCGCAGGATAAGCCGCGCCCGCCGGCGGAAGGCCAGCGCATGGCGGATCTTCTCGGCTGCCGACATGTGCTGATCCCCAACGCCGGGCATATCAGCAACAAGGAAAATCCGGCGGCGGTCAATGAAACGCTGCTGGCGTTTCTTGCCGAAAGCACCACGCCGCTGTTTTGGTAAGTCGCTCCGGGCCGCCAGGCCCGGACCTGCCATGCCATCGCTCAGACGACGTGGCTATCGCCATTTCCCTGACCGAATCCCCCCAGACGCAACCAGCGGTAAAGCTCCGCATCGCGCTGAAAATGCATCTTTCTCATCACCGCCCGTTTATGCGTGCTCACCGTCTTGATGCTGACCCGAAGCCGACGGGCAATGGCGGTCGGCGTCATTTCCCAACTCAGGTAACGCATCACTTGTTTTTCCTGCGGCGTCAATGGCAACGGCTGGCACCAGGCGCAACAAGAAAAACCGCAGGCGCCGCCGGTTCGGCCTTTTATCACCCGCGCTACCGTGTGCAACAGCTTTGCGACGCCTTCATTGCGGTACACCCTGCCCGCTTCCCTCAGGCACCCCGAAATGGCGCGAATGCGGGCTTCTCTGAGATCGTAAACGGCGAGATAAAGGGCGTGAGGAGCATGGGGAGGATGGCAAAAACGCGCCATGTCGCCTTTGGCGATCGCCTGGAACACAAGGTCGGCATTCATCGGCTCGCTGCAGCGCGCCTCGATGCCACGTTCACTAAAATAGTCGCTCAACGCCCGATACGCCCCGGCGACAAAAAAGCGGTCGATATCCAGGAAGGCGATATTGATGACCGTGTTCACGCCGTTTCCCTCCGCGCGAAAACAAACCGGCAAAACCGGCCGGCATTGAGCCTGCTGCGCCCATCCAACGTAACGAGCAGCAGCGTCAAAACCGCCCATTGGATGAGCGACAGCCCGAACGGGTAGGAAAACTGCGCGCACAGCAGCAAGGGAATGCCGCTCGTCGCCAACGCGGCCTCTTCCCCGGCGGCCGGGCTGTGCAAGCGGGCGGCGATGCGCTCCCGTCGCCATGTTTGGCGCACCAGCGCCGCCACGCCCGCCAGCAGGCACAGCATGCCCGCCAACGCAACGACGCCGCCTTCTATCCACCACAGCAGGAGCTCATTATAGGGTTGCCGCGCTGCGCCTGCCCGCGCCACCGCGGGCAGCGCATGGGCCTGTAAATGCTCAAAGCCATGCTCGAATCGGCCATAGCCCCATCCCAACCAGGGCCGCTCTACCACCAGCGCCAGCGAGTCAAGCAGCGTATCGCAGCACGGCGCGGCATTCGACAAACGAACGCCGGCGTTCAATTCATCCGCCAATATCGCCAGGCAGAATCCCAATGCCGTCATCAGCAGCGCGAGCACGCAATGCAGCGGGTATCTGCGCACAAACATCACGGTCAACAGCGCGGCACCCAATAGCACGCTGAGACAAACGGTCTGCGATGCCCCCCAGCCCAGCGCGGCGGATAAACCGATCAAGAGCGGCAGCAAGAGTAAAATACGCCATCGCTCGTTATCTCGGCGCAACATGCGGAACCGAGGCAACACCGTCAGACCCCATCCCGCCAATAATCCGCTCGCCAATAAACTGCTCGCGGCATCCGGCCAACGCCCCCCGCTGCCGGCATAGCCTGCCGCCGCCTCGGCCGGGGAGGAAAAAAGCCAAATGCCTCCCACGGCTGCGGCTAATACCAGCGTATAGATAAACGCAATACGCACGTGTTGCATGACCCGATATTGCAATAGGATAAAGTAAATAATCCAACTGCCAAACAGGCAGGCCATTCGCCCCACGGTAAGCACGCCCCACTCGGCACGAGAATAAAAAAGGGGCAGCAGCAATATCACCGCGCCCAGCGCAAAGAAAAAACACGCGGGGGTCATCCCCCACGCTTTTCGCAAAAAAAGGAGCGCGCCGCCGACGCCCAATAAAGCAAACAGCACAACCCCAATCACAAGAGAATATGGAAACGTCAGCGAGAAATAGTTCATATCATAGTGATAAATATAGCCACCCAACAAAATCAATACGCTGACATAGACCATCACCATGAACTTTAAACATGGAATAGACATAATAATTTCATCCCAAAATATCTATCTGAAAAACCATCAGAAAAGGCTAAGCCATTTTTCAATTGCAATAAAAGAAATGCCTGTCAGCAACACCAGCCCGGTAACTATCGCCATCACAATCCCGACAGATTGAATAGCTTCAAAAAGCTTTCGCCTGTAGCGTAAAAGCGTCCAGTTTCTTTTAAACATACCTTTTCCTCTTGGCCATTCAGGCTTCAAGCAAAGAAAGCCCGCAATTTAAACGTGGATTACCGGCAAAATCCTGTCGCATTTCCCAGCGAGTTCCATAGTATCGCCGCAGCCAAAATCAAGATATATGTATTAAATTTAACCATAAAAACAGTTTTTAATTCCTAAAGATAATAAAAATAAGGAATTAAAAACCAAAACAAAGAAAACCTAATATTATAAAACTGGCGCCCCCCGTACGTTTGAACTTTCGCCAAAAATTTCACAACATGAAAAAATCGCCATCATCTTGACGGGTGAAAAATAATAGATAACTCTGTCCTCGCTAAATTTCGCCGTCGCTATAAGGGCAAGCAGCACATTATGGAATACGTCATTAATCAGATGATTATTTTCTCACCTGCCGAACGCGCATTGTTCATCATCAATGAACGGGAATCTTTTATGCCGTTATCTAACCCTGCCACCCGCTTGTTGTTAGAGTTGGTTACCCATCATAAAGAGATGCTCACCCGCAGGCATTTGATGCAGCGGGTCTGGGAAGATAATGGTTTTGTGGGTTCAAACAATAATCTGAATGGTTGCATCAGTGAGATAAGAAAAGCGTTTGAATCGCTGGCGCTGGATCCGCAAATCATTATTACCATCCCCAAACTGGGGTTCATTCTTGAAGCGGAAATTACCTCATGCGAAAACATGCGCTCACCGGAAAACCAAAAAGCGGTTATTCCCACCCTGTTGACCCGGGCCGGCGCACTGTTAAAACGGCGTGGGAATATCTGCCAGGCAAATAAAGCGCCCCTTGCCGCAGCATTGATGATGATTGCGTGCTTTAGCCTCGTCTGCGCTTTATTGTGGTTCAACCGGCCGGTTCACGCGTTCAAAAACGCCCAGGTCGATTTTTTTTATCGCCATGAGCAGTGCAACGTTTTTACGTTGGAAACCGCCGCGCTGAACGACCGGCGTGAAACGCAAGCGCAAATTGCCGCTGCATTGAAAGCTGAAGCGACCGACTGCGGCACAACGCCCGCCGATCTGTTCTACACCAAAATCGCCAACCCCAATCTTCCTTTTCAGGTCACCTTCATCGCCATCTGCAATCTGGCGCAACCCGGTCAATATGGCCGGTGCCGCACGATCAAAAACACCGACGGTATGACGCCATGAACAAAAAAACACGCTTTATCGTCGGCTTGTTATTGCTGATGGCACCCCTGGCAAGCCAGGTCGCCCAGCTGTCGCACCATCCTAAAACCTTACTGCGTTGCGAAGCGGAGATCACCGCGCGCAACCGCTATGGCCCAGCCATGGAGCCCGCCGCGGTTTTAAAAGCAAAGATGTATTTTTTCCTCTACCACAACGGCACTGGCTTTATCAGGCTCAATGGCTTTATCGAGCGACAAGAAAAGACCTATGTGCTGAACCGCGAACTTCACTATGTGTATGACACCCCCGGCGATGAGGCGGCTGAAGAGGATGGCGGCGGCGATGGGTACACGCTACGATTCGCCGCCGACCGTAAACATGCCGGAGATACGGTTCCCGCCCCCCTTTGGGCGACCTTTTTGCAGTCGGAAGATCCCCGAATCTCCTACCATGTCGCCGTCGAACACGTACTCGGCAACCTGTATGTGGTCAGTACGCTTCAAAGCCCGACCTTTGTCTGCCGGCGTTATTAGGCTATGCGTTGCGAGTGTTGCCTATCGGAAGAAAAGCCCGCAAGCGGCAGCCATTTCAGCGGTTAATTGAACGCGCCATGCGGCTGTAGGTGTGGCGCACGCCGCGAATCGCCACGCTGTAGGCGAAGATGTTTTCCGGCAGCGCCAGCCCCAAATAGCCGGTATCGCCGATATGGTGCAGATCCGCGCCGGCCATTTTGCTCATCAGCGCAATCTGCCGCACGGTCTGCACGTCGGCCCCCTCTTGCGAGGTGCCGATCGCTGTCATCGCCAGCGCCCCCTGCCGCTGGGCAAAGGCGATCAGCGCCGCCACTTTCTCCTGCGACATGCCGGGAATGGTACCCGGCGCTGGCAACAGCACGATATCCGCACCGTTCTCCACGAACAGCGCGATGTCCTGCTCGCCGATCAGCTGGCTGCCGCTTTCGCGCACAATGCCGGCACCGTGCATCTTGCCGGTCACCAGCACCATCTCGTCGCCCACTTCATCGCGAATCGCTTTCAGCGCGGCGGCGATCGCCTGATTGCTGACGCCGTTGTTCGGGTTGCCGGTCAGCACCAGCATGCGCGCGCCGAGCTGATACAGCTTGCGGGCATTCTCGGCGGTGGCGGCGCGCCCCGCCGTCATCTGCCAGAAATCGTTATGTTCGCTGGCGAAGGCCGGATCGACGGCCTCCAGGTTCACGCCGATAACCCGCCCTGTCAGGCGCTGCAGCGTGCGCAGCGCCTCCTGCGGCGGCACGTCGGCAGGCAGGCCCGCGATGTGCGGCTGGTCGACGTCGAACAGGTTCAGCAGCAGCAGGTCGGCGCCCTGGCTGGCCGCCAGCTCGGCATTGGTGACGTTATTGAGCAGCGGCTGAGTGACCGCGATGGTTTCGCTGACCAAAATGCGCCCTTCGCTGGCGCGGATGGCGTAGAGCAGGTCGGCTTTGCCGATATCGGCCAGATCGCTGGCGCTGCAGTCCAGATAGCGTTTCATGAGGCAAGCTCCGATGACGTTAGCGGGAATGGATGCCCCCTCGCTCAGCGCGGCGAACGAGGGGGACAGGGTTACTTCAGCGTAAAACTTTGCGCCTGCACGTTGTCGGAGTCCAGGCCGACGAACACGTTGAATTTGCCCGGCTCCGCCCCCCATTTCAAGCTGGCGTTGTAGAACTTCAGATCGTCTTCGCTAATCGGCAGCTCAACCTGCTGCGACTGACCGGCCTTCAGCGTCACTTTCTTGAAGTTGCGCAGCTCTTTTACCGGCCGGCTGACCGACGCGGTCACGTCCTGCAGATACAGCTGCACCACCGTGGCGCCGTCGTACTTGCCGGTATTTTTCAGCGTGACGCTGGCGGTTAGCTTGCCGTTGCGCGCCATCGTCGGGCTGGACAGTTTCAGATCCGACAGGCTGAAGGTGGTGTAGCTCAGGCCGTAACCGAACGGATACAGCGGGCCGTTCGGCGAATCGAAGTAGCGCGAGGTGTACTTGCCCGGATTCTCCTTGCCGAACGGGCGGCCGGTGTTCAGGTGGTTGTAGTACATCGGGATCTGGCCGACCGAGCGCGGGAAGGTCATCGGCAGCTTGCCCGACGGGTTGTAGTCGCCGAACAGCACGTCCGCCACCGCGTTGCCGCCCTCGGTGCCGCTGTACCAGGTTTCCAGCATCGCGTCCGCCTGCTCGCTCTCCCAGCTCAGCGCCAGCGGGCGGCCGTTCATCAGCACCAGCACCAGCGGCTTGCCGGTGGCTTTCAACGCGGCGATCAGATCGCGCTGGCTCTGCGGGATCGTGATGTCGGCGCGGCTGGAGGCCTCGTGCGCCATGCCCTGCGATTCGCCCACCACCGCCACCACCACGTCGGCCTTGTTCGCCGCCTGCACCGCTTCGTCGATCATCTGCTGCGGCGAACGGGTATCGAACGCCACCGCTGGCTCATACTCGTTCAGGTAGTCGATGATGCCTTTATCCTGCGTGACGTTGGCGCCCTTGGCGTACAGAATGCGCGCCTTATCGCCCACCGCCCGCTCCAGCCCCTCGCGCAGGGTGACCGACTGCTTGACCACCCCGGCGGCGGACCAACTGCCCATCACGTCGCGCTGGCTGTCGGCCATCGGCCCGACCAGCGCAATGGTCGCCTGTTTGCTCAGCGGCAGCGTCTGCTTATCGTTCTTCAGCAGCACCATTGTTTTACGTGCCACCACCCGCGCTTCGGCGCGATGCAGACGGCTTTCGGCGTTGGTGTCCTGCGGATCGGAACCCGCCGGGCCCAAATGCACGTAAGGATTGGTGAACAACCCCATGTCATACTTGGTGTTCAGCACGTCGCGGCAGGCGCGGTCGATATCGCTTTCAGGCACCAGCCCGTCTTTCACCAGACCCGGCAGGTATTTGTCGTAGAACTCGTCGCTCATGCTCATGTCGACGCCGGAGGTGATCGCCAGGCGCACCGCGTCGCGCGCGTCGGCGGCCACGCCGTGCTTAATCAGTTCCTTAATCGCGCCGTGGTCGCTGATGGTGATGCCTTTAAAGCCCCACTGCTCGCGCAGCAGATCTTTCAGCAGCCACGGGTTGGCGGTGGCCGGCACGCCGTTCACCGAGTTGAGCGACACCATCACTCCGCCGCTGCCGGCGTCCACCGCCGCTTTGTAAGGCGGCAGATAGTCCTGATGCATGCGCAGCGGGCTCATGTCGACGGTGTTGTAATCGCGGCCGCCTTCGACGGCGCCGTACAATGCAAAGTGCTTGACGCTGGCCATCACCGAACCGGGTTTGGCCGGATCGCCGTTCTGGAAACCATCGACCATCACCTTGGCGATTTTCGAGACCAGCCAGGTGTCTTCGCCGAAGCCTTCGGAGACCCGGCCCCAGCGCGGATCGCGGGTGATATCGACCATCGGCGCGAAGGTCATGTTCAGGCCGTCGTCGCTGGCCTCCTGCGCCGCCACGCGGGCGCTGAGCGCGATGGCTTCCAGATCGAAGCTGGCCGCCAGCCCCAGGCTGATCGGGAACACGGTGCGCTGGCCGTGCACCACGTCATAGGCAAAGAACAACGGGATTTTCAGGCGGCTGAGCTGCATCGCCTGATCCTGCATCACCCGGATATCCGGCCGGGTGACGGTATTGAAGATGGCGCCGATCTGCCCTTTGCGGATCCCCTCGCGGATCGCTTCTTTCGGGTTATCCGGCCCGACGCTGATCAGCCGCAGCTGACCAATCTTCTCTTCCAGCGTCATCTGCTTCATCAAATTGGACACGAAGGCGTCGCGCTGCTGGGCGTGAATGCCCTGCGTTATCGGCGTTTCCTGCGCAAAAACCGGGCTGAGGGCCAGACCGGACAACATACTCACCACACAAAGCCATTTCATCTTGTTTTATCTCAGGCGTGTTTCCGCCGCCAACGCCGCGGAGTTTAATCGGAGTGAAGAAACAGTTTGCCACACTCTGTTTCATCGCCAAGGGAATTCGCATCGCTAATGTTTACAAAGCATTACAGGTTATCGGCAGGTAATTCTGCAGCCGGGCGCGGCTGTCGGCGGCCTCCGTCGCCAGAAAATCGACCAGCGCGGTTAACGTCGGCGGCGCCACCGTGCGTTCAGGATAGACCAAATAATAGGCCGCGCCGCTGCTGACGCAGAGCGGGAACGGCGTTACGATGCGCTGCGCCTGAATATCCTCCTCCAGCAGGCACAGATCGCCGATGGCGATGCCGAATCCCTGCAGCGCGGCGCTCATCGCCAGATCGAGGGTATCGAAATGCTGGGCCTTGCCGGACGGCAACGCATCGGCGCCCGCCGCCTTCAGCCAGCGCAGCCAGTCGCGCCGATCGCGTGTCGGGTGCAACAGGGTTTTGTCCGTCAAATCCGTCAACCGGGCTGCCGGCGGCAGGAACGTCGGCGTGCAGACCGGCGTAAGGATTTCGTCGAACAGCAAGTGCGCGGTCAGCTTTTTACTCGGCGGCCGGCCGAATACCACCGCGGCGTCAAACTGCTCGGTACTGAAATCCAGGCCGTGCGACACCGAGGCGGTCAGCTCGATATGCATGTCCGGCCGTTCATTTTGCAGGCGAATGATGCGCGGCAGCACCCAGCGCATGGCGCAGGTCGGACATTTGATGCGCAGCGCCCCTGGCGGGGCGGCGGCCCGCGTCAGGGCTTCATCCAACTGCCCCAGCGCCTGCTGTACCGGCGCCAGCAGCTGCGCGCCCTGCGGCGTCAGCGCCAAACCGCGCGCCTGACGGCTGAACAGCGGATAGCCCAGACGCTGTTCCAGCCCGAGAATTTGCCGGCTGACCGCCCCCTGCGTCAGGTGCAGCTGCCGGGCGGCATGGGTAAAGTTGAGGCGTTGCGCCACCACCACAAAGGTTTTCAATACGTCGAGCGACGGCAGGGATATCGGCATAGCGTGCCTCGATTAGGTATGATCGTAGTGCATGACAAGTATGACAAACTTTCCCTTGTCCGCCTACGCCGCCTGATGCTTAATCGCTCAACACTTCCCTGTTTGCCTGGAGCCCATCATGCAGAGCGCCTGCTCATCCCGCTCGAAGCTGCCGGACGTCGGCACCACCATTTTCACCGTCATTGGCCAACTCAGCGCCGAACATCAGGCCCTCAACCTGTCGCAGGGCGCACCCAACTTCGCCGGTGACCCGCAGCTGATCGAGGCAACGGCGCAAGCCATGCGCGCAGGTCATAACCAATACGCGCCGATGAGCGGCGTGGCGACGTTACGTGCTGCTCTGGCGGAAAAAGCTGAACGATTGTATGGCGCGCACTATGACGCCGACGAAGAAATCACGGTGATCGCCAGCGCCAGCGAAGGGCTGTACTCGGCGATCAGCGCACTGGTGCATCCCGGCGACGAGGTGATCTATTTCGAACCGGCGTTCGACAGCTATGCGCCGATCGTGCGCCTGCAGGGCGCCACGCCGGTGGCGATCAAACTGTCGCTGCAGGACTTTCGCGTCGACTGGGACGAAGTGGCCGCCGCCATCAACGGCAAAACGCGCATGATCATCGTCAACACGCCGCACAACCCGACCGGCGCGGTGTTCGACGCGCAGGATATCGACCGCCTGACCGCCCTGACCCGCGACACCGACATCGTGATCCTGTCCGACGAGGTCTACGAGCACGTGGTGTTCGACGGCGATATTCACCACAGCATGGCACGCTACCCGCAGCTGGCGGAACGCAGCGTGATCGTGTCGTCGTTCGGTAAAACCTACCACGTCACCGGCTGGCGCGTCGGCTACTGCCTGGCGCCGGCGGCGCTGATGGACGAGATCCGCAAGGTGCACCAGTTTATGGTGTTCTCCGCCGATACGCCGATGCAACACGCCTTCGCCGCCGCGCTCGCCAACCCGCAGAGCTACCTGGGGCTGGCGGCGTTTTACCAGCAAAAGCGCGATCTGCTGGCCAGCGCCCTGCAGGATTCGCGCTTTGAGCTGCTGCCCAGCCGCGGCAGCTTCTTCATGCTGGCCCGCTTTAGCGGCTTCAGTCACGAAAGCGACAATGATTTCGCCGTGCGCTTGATCCGCGAAGCGAAGGTGGCGACGATCCCGCTGTCGGCGTTCTACAGCGACGGCACCGATACCGGCCTTATTCGGCTGAGTTTTTCCAAAGATAACGAGACCCTGCTGGAAGGCGCGCGCCGCCTGAGCCAGGCGTAATTTTTTGTCCGACCATGGGAAAGGGGTACTGCCTATGAAAGCTTTGAAAACGCTGTTCGCCGCCGGATGCCTGCTGGCCGCCGGCTCTTCTCTGGCGGCGGAAAACAGCCTGCGCTTCGGTCTGGAAGCGCTGTATCCGCCGTTCGAATCCAAATCCGCCAGCGGCAAACTGGAAGGGTTCGACATTGAACTGGGCGACGCGGTGTGCGCCGCCGCGCAGTTGCAATGCAGCTGGGTGGAAACCTCGTTCGACAGCTTGATCCCGGCGCTGCAGGCGCGCAAGTTCGACGCCATCAACTCGGCGATGAACGTGACCGAACAGCGGCGCCAGGCGATCGCCTTTACCGACGCCATCTATCAGGTGCCGAACCGCCTGATCGCCAAGGCCGACAGCGGCCTGCTGCCGGACGCCAAAGCGCTGGCGGGCAAACACGTGGGCGTGCTGCAAGGCTCGATTCAGGAGATTTACGCCAAAAACCATTGGGCGCCGGCGGGCGTGGATGTGGTGTCTTACCAGGATCAGAATCAGGTGTATCTCGATCTGGCGGCCGGTCGGCTCGACGCCACGCTGGTGATGGCGCCCTCGGGGCAAAGCGGCTTCCTGTCACAGCCGGACGGCAAAGGCTTCGCCTTCGTCGGCGAGGCGGTGCGCGACGACAAGATCCTCGGTGAAGGCATCGCCTTCGGCCTGCGTAAAGGGGATGAGGCGCTGAAGAAAAAACTGGATGCCGCCATCGCCAAAGTGAAACAGCAAGGCACGGTGGCGGCGCTGTCTAAGAAGTATTTCGGCGATATCGACGTGACGGTGAAGTGATGGACGGGGGCGGCACCGCCGCCCCCTGCCGCGTTTAGCGATCGAACACCGAACTGTTCAGCGCGCGATCCTGCTGGTGGCGCTCCAGCGCCAATTCGATCAGGCGCGTGATCAGCGCCTGGTAGCTGACGCCGCTGGCGGCCCACAGCTTGGGATACATGCTGATGTTGGTGAAGCCCGGCAGCGTGTTAATCTCGTTGATCACCACCTGGTTATCCGGCGTCAGGAACACATCCACCCGCGCCAACCCGAAGCACTCCAGCGCGCGGAACGCCTTCAGCGCCACCTCACGGATGTGGTCGCTCACTTCCGGCGCGATCGCCGCCGGCACCACCACCTGAGCGCCCTGCTCATTGATGTATTTGGTGTCGTAGGAGTAGAAAGCGTCGCTCAGCACGATCTCGCCGCACACGCTGGCCTGCGGATCGTCGTTCCCCAGCACCGCGCACTCGATCTCGCGGCCGACGATCGCCGACTCCACCAGTACTTTATGATCGAAACTGAAGGCCAGTGCCACCGCCGCGTCAAACTCGGCGCGGTTCTCCACCTTGCTGACCCCGACCGACGAGCCCTGGTTGGCCGGCTTGACGAACAGCGGCAGGCCGAGGCGCTCGCTCAGTTGCTCAAACGTGAACCCGGCGCGGTTGGCGCGCGTCAGGGTGACGAACGGCGCCACCGCCAGCCCGGCGTCGCGCAGCAGGCGCTTGGTCACGTCTTTATCCATGCTGACCGCCGAGCCGAGCACGCCGGCGCCGACGAACGGCATATTGGCCATGCGCAGCAGCCCCTGCAGCGAGCCGTCTTCCCCCAGCGTGCCGTGCACGATCGGGAAGATGACGTCGAGCTGGCCCAGCGCGCCGGCGCTGCCCGCTTCGATCAGCTGCTGTTTTTCCTGGCCCGGGATCAGCGCCACGTTCTTGTTCGAGCGGTTCAGCGCGATCAGCGCCGGGTTCTCGGCGTTGAGCAGGTAGTTGGAGGCGTCGTTGATGTGCCACTGCCCCTGTTTGTCGATCCCCAGCAGCGTGACGTCAAACTTCTCTTTGTCGATTGCATCCACAATGTTTTTGGCCGACTGCAGCGACACCTCATGCTCCGCCGATTTACCGCCAAAAATCACCCCAACACGTAGTTTAGTCACGCCTTAAATCCTTCTGAAAAATCATGGCAAAAAAGTCGTTCATCACAATAAACGCATTGCCTGGCGGCGGCAATCGTTGTTACCAGAATCTTCTTACGCCACAGAATGCCACATCGCGACCATCCAAAACGTATACACTTCGTATATCGTTCATTTATGGAGACGCCGATGGGCATCGTAAAAATTTCGGACGCGCTGCATGACGATCTGCGCCTCGCCAGCCTGACCATGACGCGTTCGATCAACGCGCAGGCCGAGTACTGGATCAAGATCGGCATGCTGGCGGAGTTCCATCCGGAACTGACCTACCCGCAACTGGTAAAAAAAATGATGAAAGATAATGCGCTGACGCTGAAGGAGATTGTCGGGTGAAACAGATTGTGATTAAAACGCCGGAAGAGATTGCCAAAATGCGCCATTCCGGCGCTCTGCTGGCTAAAGTGTTTGCTATGCTCGATGAGGTCATCGTCGAAGGTATCTCCACCATGGAGATTAACGACCGCGCCGAGGCGTTTATCGTCGAAGAACTGAAGTCGCGCCCGGCCAGCAAGGGGCAGTATGATTTCCCCTATGTGCTCAACACCTCCGTAGACGACGTGGTATGCCACGGGGTGCCGTCGGCCAGCAAAATCCTGCGTTCCGGCATGATTGTCAACGTGGACATCACGCTGGAAAACGGCGGCTACATCGCCGACTCCAGCAAGATGTACTGCATCGGCCAGGTGACGCCGCTGGCTAAACGGTTGGTGAACAACGTCTATGAATCGATGTGGCAGGGCATTCGCGCGGTGAAACCGGGCGCGACCCTGGGGGATATCGGCCACGCCATCCAGCGCCACGCCGAGCAGGCCGGCTACAGCATCGTGCGGGAGTATTGCGGCCACGGCATCGGCCGCGACATGCACGAAGAGCCGGCGGTGCTGCACTACGGCCAACCCGGCAGCGGCATGGCGCTGCAGGAAGGCATGGTGTTCACCATCGAGCCGATGATCAATCAGGGTGACCGCCGCATCAAGCAGAAGAAAGACGGCTGGACGGTGGTGACGCGCGACAAAAAACTGTCGGCGCAGTGGGAACACACCGTAGCGGTCACCGCCGACGGCGTGGAAATCCTGACGCTGCGCGACGAAGAGCGTCGGGCCGGTTACGCCGAACGCTACTAAATCCTCAAGCCATTAGCTTAATAAGCTAATGGCTTGATAAGTTATTTAATTGATAGCCTCTTAGCTGACTGCGCGGCACTCCGGCGCCGCGGTTAAAGCGACGGGGATGACAGGGAGACAGGCAGCATGCAGTCAGGCAATCAGGCGTTTCTCAACCAGCTTAAGGACATCGTCGGCGGCCCGCAGTTGTTGACCGGCGATCGCAACACCGAGCGGTATCGCAAAGGGTTCCGCTCCGGCGAAGGCCAGGCGCTGGCGGTGGTGTTTCCCACCAGCCTGCTGCAGCTGTGGCGCATTTTGCAGGCCTGCGTGGCCGCCGACAAAATCGTCATCATGCAGGCCGCCAATACCGGCCTGACCGAAGGGTCAACCCCCAGCGGCAACGACTATGATCGCGACATCGTCATCGTCAGCACCCTGCGCCTCGACCATATTCAGGTGCTGGACAACGGCAAGCAGGTGGTCGGCTTCCCCGGCAGCACCCTGCACCACCTCGAGAAATTGCTCAAGCCCTACGGCCGCGAACCGCATTCGGTGATCGGCTCTTCCTGCATCGGCGCCTCGGTGATCGGCGGCGTGTGCAACAACTCCGGCGGCTCGCTGGTGAAACGCGGCCCGGCCTATACCGAAATGGCGCTGTACGCCCAACTCGGGGAAGACGGCCAGCTGCGCCTGGTCAACCATCTGGGCATCCGGCTTGGCGACACGCCGGAAGAGATCCTCACCCGGCTGGAAAAAGGCGACTATCGCCCGAGCGACGTCGAATACGGCGAGCTGCGCGCCTCGGATAACGAGTACGCCAGCCGGGTGCGCGACGTCGACGCCAACACCCCTTCCCGCTTCAACGCCGACAAACGCCGCCTGTACGAAGCCTCCGGCTGCGCCGGCAAACTGGCGGTGTTCGCGGTGCGGCTCGACACCTTCGAGAAAGAGGGCAAAGAGCAGGTGTTCTATATCGGCACCAACGACACCGCGGTGCTGACCGAACTGCGCCGCCACATGCTGAGCAAATTCGAAAACCTGCCGGTGGCCGGTGAATACATGCACCGCGATATCTTCGACATCGCCGAGGTGTACGGCAAAGACACCTTCATGATGATCGACAAGCTCGGCACCGATCAGATGCCGCGCTTCTTCACCCTGAAGGGCCGAATGGACGCCAGCCTCAACAAGCTGCCGCTGCTGCCGCACAACCTGACCGATCGGCTGATGCAGGGCCTGAGCCATCTGGCGCCGAGCCACCTGCCGAAACGCATGAAGGAATACCGCGAACGTTTCGAACACCATCTGCTGCTGAAGATGGCCGGCCCCGGCGTGGAAGAGGCCCAGCGCTACCTGACCGACTATTTCGCCCAGGCCGAAGGTGCCTTCTTCGCCTGCACGCCTGACGAGGGCAAAAAGGCTTTCCTGCACCGCTTCGCCGCCGCCGGCGCCGCCGTGCGCTACCACGCGGTGCACGCCGACAAGGTGGAGGATATTCTGGCGCTGGACATCGCCCTGCGCCGCAACGACACCGACTGGTTCGAAACGCTGCCGCCGGAAATCGACAGTCAGTTGGTGCATAAGCTGTATTACGGCCACTTTATGTGCCACGTCTTCCACCAGGACTACGTGGTGAAAAAAGGCGTGGACAGCCATGCACTGAAAGAAAAGATGCTCGAGATCCTCAACCGGCGCGGCGCCGAGTACCCGGCGGAGCATAACGTCGGCCACCTGTACCACGCCAAGGCGGATCTGCAGGCGTTCTACCGCACCGCCGATCCGACCAACAGCTTCAACCCCGGCATCGGCAAAACCAGCAAACGCAAAGGCTGGGCCGAAGACCCCCGCTAAGACCGCCCGATAGGCCCGCCGCCGCACCCGGCGCGGGCTTCCTCCCCCCAGCCTGCCTCATCGCGATCTTTCTGCGTCCTTAAAGATGCATTTTTATTGCAACTTATAAAATTCCCGATTACCATTCATCGCAAATGAGAATCAATTACAAAACTGTCATGACGGATACATGACGTCCGCCGTGGCATTCACCGCGAAGTTAATGAGAAGGAACCTACCATGAGTCAGACCCTCGATTCCGCCCAGCTGTTGGCCGCTCTGGATAAAGTGATGGTGATCTCCACCACCGATCTGCAGGGCACCATCACCTACGTCAACGATCTGTTTTGCCAGCTGACCGGTTTTTCCCGGGAAGAGCTGGTGGGCCAGCCCCACAGCATCGTGCGTCACCCTTCCGTGCCGAAAGCGGTTTATAAAGCGATGTGGGACACCATCAAGGCGGGCGGCATCTGGACCGGCATCATCCCGAACGTCGGCAAGGGCGGCGTCTTGTACGTGGTCGACACCACGGTGCAGCCGCTGTATGACGCCCAGGGCAATATCGAGGCCTATATCAGCATCCGCCGCGTGATCAACGATCTGATGACCGACTTCGAATCGGTGGAATTCGCCAAAGAACAGTTCGACAACCACTACGACAAGTAACCGCCATGGCCGACTTTATCGAACGCATCCTGATTGGTTACGGTTCGGAGTCGGGCAACGCCCGGGCGCTGGCGATGCGCCTGGGTGAACAAAGCAGCCTGCAACCCTACCGCCCCGTCGTTAAAGAACTCAACGCCATCCAGCCCGCCGATGTGGGCAAACGCGACGCCCTGTTGATTGTCTCGAGCTCATTTGGCGACGGCGAACCGCCCGCCAACGCC
Source organism: Serratia sp. CY37869 (assembly GCF_052168895.1). Classification (NCBI taxonomy): domain Bacteria; kingdom Pseudomonadati; phylum Pseudomonadota; class Gammaproteobacteria; order Enterobacterales; family Yersiniaceae; genus Serratia; species Serratia sp. CY37869. Next base: position 490,714 of record NZ_JBJNLU010000002.1, on the reverse strand, counting down.
GAACGTTTCCCCGACGCACTGGCGCAATGGCCGGATCGCCACCGGTTGCGCTACGCCATCTTCGGTCTCGGCGACACCGCTTACCCGCATTTCTGCGGGTTTACCCAGGCGCTGGATGCGTGCCTGACGCAATACGGCGCCCGTGCCATCATCAATCGCGTTGACGCCGACGTTAACGTCGAACGGTTCTTCACCACCTGGCTAACGACGCTGGATAAGGTGCTGGCCGGCGATGCCCAGGCGGGCCGCGATTTGCATCTGCGCGTGACCGCCTACGGTGAAGACCATGCGTTCAACGCCGCCCTCCTCGAACGGCGGCCGCTTAGCGCACGCACGCCGCAAGCCTGGCATCTGCGGCTGAATATCGCCGGCAGCGGCATCGTTTACCGGGCAGGGGATACCGTCTATCTGTTGCCGGAGAACGACGAAGGATTATTGATCCGGCTGGCAGAGTGGCTCGGCAGGCCGGAGGCCATCGACGCGCTGCGGCGCCGGGAGCTGCGCCAGATCAGCAAAACGACGCTGCGCGAACTGGCGCAGTTGGCCGACAGCGAAGAGCTCAAAAGCCTGCTCAAGATCCGTCAGCGCAAATCCCTGGAGAGTTATCTATACGGCGCCGATCTGCTGGACGTGCTGCACGATTTTTGCCCGCCGCACGCGATCACGCTGGAGAACCTGTTGGCGCTGCTGCCCATTTGCCTGCCGCGCGCCTACTCCATCGCTTCGGCAACGCGGGAAGAGAGCCTCGATCTGTGCGTGCGCGACGTGCGTTATGAACGCGGCGGCCGCACGCGGCGCGGCACGGCGACCGGCTGGCTGCTCAAGCACCCCGGCCCTTTCCGCCTCTTCTGCCGCGCCAACCCCGGCTTTTACCTGCCGCGCGACACCGCCTTGCCGGTGCTGCTTATCGGTACCGGTACCGGCATCGCACCGTTGATTGGCTTACTGCGCGAAATGGCCGCCCAGGGCGAACGGCGTGAAACCGTCCTGATCTTCGGTGAGAAAAGGCGCGATGAAGACTTCCTGTATGGCGAGGAGTTGGTCACGCTGAACGCGACGGGCGTACTCACACGGCTCATCACGGCATTCTCGCGCGACGCCGCCGACAAGTATTACGTGCAACACGCCATCGACGATCACGCCGATGCCGTCAGCGGCCTGCTGCAACGGGGCGCGCATGTCTACCTGTGCGGCAATCGCCAGTATCTGGAACATGCCGTGGCGACGGCGCTGGAGCAAGCCTGCGGGGCGGAAAACCTGTGGCAGACGCTGATTGAGCAGCAGCGCCTGCACCTGGAACTCTATTGAGACAGGGCGGCGTTCACCGCTCCGCGCGCAACAGCAAGGAGACGATGAACGCGCCCCCCAGCCCCGCCGTAATGATGCCGATGGGCAGCTCCTGATTGGGGATCAGGCTGCGGCTGAGCATGTCGCCGCCGGTCAGCAGCATCGCCCCCAGCAGGCCGCACATCGGCACGGACAAGCGGTGGCGCACACCTACCAGGCGCCGGGCCAGATAAGGCACCATCAGCCCGACAAAACCGATCACGCCCGTCAGCGAAACGAGAAACGCCGTAGACAATGCGCAGCACAGAAAGGTCTCGGTGCGCAGGCGCACCACGTTGACTCCCATCGAATGGGCGGTTTGCTCGCCCGCCAGCAGCGCGTCCAGCGCCCGCCAACGCAGCGCCGTAAATCCGGCCAGCAGCGCGAAACTCACCAGCGGAATGAACAGATTATCCCAACGCGCCAACCCCAAGCCGCCCAGCGACCAGAACAACACTGAACCGGCCGCCCGCTGATCGCCGGAAAAGACCAGATAGCTGGTGAGCGCGCTGAACAAAAATGAGACCGCCAGGCCGCAGACGATAAGCTGCTCGGCGCGCCTGACCCGGCTGACGCGAAACAGGATCATCACCGCCAACGCGGACAGAATGCCGCCGACGAAAGCGGACAGCGGCAACGTCAGCGCGCCCAGCGCATCGCCGAAGCGCGTGATGACCAGCACCGCGCCGGCGGCGGCGCCGGAGGAGAGCCCAAACAAAAAAGGATCGGCCAGCTCATTGCGGGTGGTGGTCTGCAGCAGCGCGCCGGTCATCGCCAGCCCGGCGCCGGTCAACGCCGCCAACAAGGCCCGAGGCACGCGCAGTTGCACGACGATAGTGTCCAGCATGCCGGAAAGCGGCGCCGAACCTATCCCTAACGCCGCCAACGCCTGCCGCCATGACAGCGCGACGCTGCCCAATTGCAGGCTCCAGACCATTAATCCGCACAACGTCAACAGCGCCAGCGGCGCGAGCACCATAAACCGCCGTGTCGGCGAGTTCATTCAGCCTCCGGCGCGTACAGCGCCCGCGCCAACTTTTCCACCGCGCCGATGTTGGCTGGCCCCGGCGTCAGCTCCGCATACTGCAGTTTCAGATAACGATGGTGCCGTACCGCAGGCGTCAACTTCATCAACGGATGAGACTCGAGGAAACGCCGCAGCGCCTCGGCGCCTGACCCGGTCTGATAATCCAGCAGAATGATGAAGTCGGGTTCCGCCGCCGCCACCGCCTCCCAAGATGCCGTCGTCCAGCTCGCCGCCAAACCGTCCATCACGTTGCGGCCGCCCGCCGCTTCGACAATCGCCGTCGGCATGGCGTATTTACCGCTGGTAAAAGGCTTCTCTTCTCCCGAGTCATACACGAACACCTTGAGCGGCGCCTGCCCCGCCGGTCTGGCGGGCAGCGCGGCTAACCGGCGGCGCCAGCCCTCAACCAGCTCGGCGGCCTCTCGCTGCTTGCCGAAAATCTTGCCGAGCTTCAGCTCATCGTCATACAGCAGGTTCATATCGGCCTTCTGCGGCCGACCGCCGGCCTGTACGCAGCTCTCGCTCAGCACCAGCGTTTTGATGCCGAACGGCGCGAGCGTCTCCGGCGTGACGTCGCCGCCGATCTTCATGCCGTAATTCCAGCCGGCGAAGAAAAAGTCCGGCTGCGCCGCCAGCAACGTTTCCAGAGCGGGATACTTCGGCGCCAGTTCGGGAATGGCGCCCATCGCCGCCTTGAAATCAGGCGTCAATTTGTACCAGCCGGTGATGCCGGTCAGCCCGACGATCCGATCCTGCAGATGAAGCGCAAAGGCCATCTCGGCCATATTGATGTCGTTGATGACGGCGCGCTGCGGCGCCTGATTGAAGGTGATCGGCTTCCCGCAGCTTTCTACGGTGACGGGAAATTTTTCAGCCGCTGCCGCTCCGCCGGCCAACAGCAGGAGCAAGGGGAATACGCGTATGTTCATGTTTCTCTCTGGTTTATCAAGCGCAATGGGGAACTTCAAAAATACGCAGCGTTTTCCCGCTGACGGGATGCGCCACGCTGAAACTGTGCATGCCGAACACCGGCAGAATTACCGGGGTTTGCAACACCGCCGCGGGCGAGCCGCAGGCCACCTGGCGGCTTTCGTTGAGCACCAGGATCCGATCGGCGAACGCCTCCGCCACGGGCAGGTCATGCAGCACCGCAATCACGGCGATGGCTTTATGTTTTACTAACGACAGCAGCGCCGAACGCCCGGGAGGATCGAGGTGATTGGTCGGCTCATCCAACAACAACAGGTCGGGAGTCTGCGCCAACGCCCGGGCCAACGCAGCGCGCTGACGCTGGCCGCCCGAGAGCCGCCCCAACGGATGGTGCCTGAGCGGCGCCAGGCCGGTTTCCCCGATGATCTCGTCAACGATGCGTTTTCCCGCCGCGGGCCGTTCGCCATGCGGCAAACGCCCTAACGCCACATAGTCCTCCAGCGACAGCCGCAAATCCGGCAGATCGTTTTGCGCCAGAAAGGCGATGCTTCTGGCGCGTTCCGCCGCCGACAAGCCGGACAAAGCGCGCCCTCGCCAGTAAATCTCGCCGCTGTCCGGCCGCGTTTCGCCGATCAGCGTGCGCAACAGGCTGGATTTGCCGCTGCCGTTAGGGCCGATCACCGCCAGCTTCTCACCGGCGCGCAACGTGAAATGGATGTTGTAGAGTATCGAGGCCCCGCCGTGGCCGGTCAGGCTAACCCCATCAACATGGAGGATGTCGTGAGCTGAATTCATTATGTGTTAATTGTTATATTATAACATATCAATATTTTTATCACGATTGCGCGCCCTCTGCAAAAATGAATCGTAAAGTCTCTTGCCGCACGCATGACGGGAAACGGCGGCGGGGAGCCTACCCCCTTGCGCCTCGCGCTGGCGCTAAAACTGCGTTTTTGCAGCAACATAGCACACCTTTAATTTAATGATAATGATTTTCATTATCATTTATGATTCTGTGATTTTCGGTTGCACGCCACGCTGAACTTGGCTATGTTTGAAGCGATTGGTTTCATTCACGGTTTTCTGGAACTCACATGACCTACCTGGCGCACAGCACAGATCCGACAAACGCGACCGTTCCGGCCGTCGTTTTGCTGTGTGCTTCCTCCGCTCCACCCGCCGTTTTCTCTGTCGTTTCCGCGGTTGCCGCTTACCCGCCACGCCTTGTGGTCGTGCGCTAAGCCACACCGACTTTTACCTCCGGCTTATGTTGATTTATTGCGTTCAGGCGTAGACCGCCGCGCGCGCCGGAGCCTGTAATTTTCACGACAGGTGAAATTGATATGCGATTACCTTCTCTCTGGGCCAATGCCGGCCTGGCTACGCTGTTCGTCCTGCTTTGGAGCAGCGGCGCGATCTTCTCCCGTTGGGGGTTGGAGCACGCCTCCGCCTTCGCTTTTCTGTTCTTCCGCTGCGCCATCGCGCTGGCGGTGCTGTTGGCCATCGGCCTGTGGCAGCGCCAGTGCCTGCCCGCCGCCGGCACCCGTCGGCGCGTCGCGTTGATCGGCGTGCTGATGATCGGCAGCTATCAGATCTGCTATCTGCTGGCCCTCGAACGGGGCATTACCCCCGGCGTGCTGGCCACGCTGCTTGGCGTACAGCCGATCCTGACCCAGTTCATTACCGAACGGCGCTGCGCCGGGCTGCGCGCGCTCGGGTTGGCGCTGGCGTTGGCGGGGCTGACGCTGGTGGTGTACCAAAGCCTGATGGTGGCCCATTTCTCGCTGAGCGGCATGCTGTTCGCCTTTATCGCCTTGGGCTGCATGACCGCCGGCACCCTGCTGCAAAAGGGCATGACGCAGCCGCCGCTGGCGGTGTTGCCGCTGCAGTATGCCGTCGGGCTGTTGATGTGTGCGTTGGCGCTGCCGTTTGAGCCGCTGCGGGTCGAATGGCGGCCTGAGTTCGTGCTGCCGCTGCTGTGGATGGCGGTGGTGATCTCGGTGCTGGCGACGTTCTTGCTGTATCGGCTGATCCAGCGCGGCAACCTGGTGCAGGTGACCAGCCTGTTCTACCTGATCCCGGCGGTCACCGCTCTGCTGGATTATCTGCTGCTCGGCCACGCGCTGGCCGCGCTGAGCCTGCTGGGCATGGCGGGCATCGTGCTCGGCGTGATGCTGGTTTTCCGCCGCGCATAGCCTAAAAACAAAAGCCCCCGCGCCGTTCCACCGGCGCGGGGGCGATAACAACAACCGTTAACTCAGAACAACCAGGAACCGTACCCCCACAGCAGCACCGTCACCCCAAGCAGCAGCTCGAGCAACAGAATGCCGATGGCGAAGGTCGAGCTGGAGAAGATGAACCCTTCCTTACTGTCGATATTCAGGAAGTGCGGGATCCCCAGATTCAGCAGATAGCCCGAATAGCACAGGCCGATAATGCCGACAAACAGACACAGCCAGACGACCGGATAAAGCGCCACTACCCCGCTGAGGAACATCGGGGTCGCCACGTAGCCGGCGAACACCATGCAGCGGTGCAGGCTTGGGCGCGATTCATAACGCCGCGCCATCCAGTGAATGACTTTCCCCATGGCCGCTACGCCTGCCAGCATCAGCAGGTAGAACGCCACGGCGGTATAAAACGCGGTAAACATGTCGAGCCTGATGGCATGTCCCTCGCCGGAGAGCCAGCCCAACTGGGTGGTGCCGATAAAGGCGCAGACCACCGGGATTGCTGCCAAGAGCAACACGTGATGGGTGTATAGGTGCGAGACGCTTTCATTCTCGCTTTTGATCTGTTCGAACTCGGCGCTGGGATGCGCCAGAAGTCCCCAAACATGACTGACCATGAGACACCTCCTATCTCGCCGTAGGCCGCGATCGGCGAACGAATTTCACACCTCTGACGGACAGCTACCCGTGCGAGGATTGCGGCCACGGGGCTCTCTCCCCTGTACTAATTATAGTCTTTTGGCGAAAAAACGTGCGGAAAGCGAAAGGCGCGGCGCTTTGTCTTATACTCCCCCCATTAAACCCAGGCTGTGAGGAAGGTTATGTCATCCGCTATCATCACCCGCCAGGCGGGGATCGTCGACGTCGACGCCGGGCGCAACGTCACCGTGGTAGAACCCTGCAATCTTTACGGCTGCCGGCTCGGCGACGATGTCTTCGTCGGCCCGTTCGTCGAGATCCAGCGCCACGTCAGCATCGGCGCGCGCAGTAAAATTCAGTCGCACAGCTTTATCTGCGAATACGTTACCCTCGGCGAAGCGTGCTTTGTCGGCCACGGCGTCACCTTCGCCAACGATCTGTTCAAAGACGGCGCGCCCAACGCCGATCCGGCCAGCTGGGGGCGCACCTGCATCGGCGATCGGGTGTCCATCGGTTCCGGCGCCACGATCCTGGCGGTGACGATCTGTAGCGACGCGGTGATCGGCGCCGGGGCGGTCGTGACCCGCGACATCACCCGCAAGGGGATCTACGCCGGCAACCCGGCGCGTCTGCTGCGGGAGCTGCCGTAATGAACCCGACCATCCGCATCGCGGCCATTGAGACGTTGCCCGACGATTATCTGGCCCGCGGCGATTTCAGCTTCACCATCGCCTGTTACGCCCTGCCGCAGTTCGACAGCCCGGTGGACAGCTGGCCAACCCGCCCGGTGGCGCCGTTTCGCAAACGCTATCCCCTGGCGCCGTTCGCCAACGAAGACAGCGTGACCTTCCTGGCTTATCGCCAGAACGACGCCGTTGGCCACATCACGCTGAGCAAAAACTGGAACGGCTACACCCTGATCGACGAGATCGCCGTCAGCGCTGACGCGCGCCGCCAAGGCATCGCCGGGGCGCTGCTGGACTGCGCCAAACAGTGGGCGCGGCAGCAGGAAACCTCAGGTATGATGCTCGAAACGCAGAACAACAACCTGGCGGCCTGCCGCTGCTACCAGCACTATGGGTTTATCCTCGGCGGCATCGATCGCTTGCTGTACCGCGCCGAACCGGAGATCGCCGATCACGAAATCGCGCTGTTCTGGTATTTGCCGTTCAATAGCGAAATCGGTTACTGATTTATCGATTGCCATTGAGGTTATGTTTACTTTTTAACCCCTACCATCGGATGAGAACTGTTATCACTTACTCTGATAAACCAGCGACACCCATGGAGGGCCGTATGAACAAGAACAAGGCTGTTTTACTGATGTTAGCTATCGCCATGAGCGGATGCGCCGATCGCCCCACCGCCGTCACCCCCGCAACGCCGCCGACCGACGCCGCCGTTTCGCCGCCGAACCTGCAACCGCAGATGGATGACAGCACCCGCAGCAAGCTGCGTGAGATCCTCGCACTGCGCGCCGGTTGGCCCGCCGCGCAGCCGCATGGCCGCACCGTCGATTTGATTTCGCGCGAATTCCTCGGCACGCCCTATCTCGCCAACCGCCTGATCGGTTCGCAGAGCACGCCCGAGCAGTTGGTGATCGACTTCCGCGGGCTGGATTGCTTCACCTACATCGATTATGTCGAAGCGCTCAGCACCGCCCGCAGCGAAGCCGAGTTCGTTCAGCGCCTGGTGGACATCCGCTATGTCGACGGCAAAATCGCCTTCCCGCAGCGCAAACACTTCTTCACCGACTGGGCGCAGCGGCCGAAAAAAGTGGCCGAAGACATCACCGCCCAGCTCAGCCCGCACGCCGTCAGCCTCGTGAAAAACCTCAATCAGAAAGCCGACGGCGGCAGCTACCTGCCCGGCTTGCCCGTCGTGCAGCGCAGCGTGACCTACATTCCCAGCGACCGCGTCGACGACAAGGTGCTGGCCCAGCTGCGCACCGGCGACTACATCGGCATTTACACCAACCTCGCCGGGCTGGACGTGACCCATACCGGCATCTTCGTCATGACCGACAACGGCCCGGTGCTGCGCAACGCCTCATCGCGCAAGGCCAACATGCAGGTCGTCGATTCACCCTTTATGGATTATGTGATGGCCACGCCGGGCATCGTGGTGCTGCGTTCGCTCAGCCGATAATCCCCCATCGCATAACGGCTATAAGCTATAGCCGTTTATGCTGAACGAGCGTTTGACTTCATCGGCGGTTCAGGCTTAGCTGTAAGAACAAAAACCAACTGATTTTATTGTTCTTTTCAGGGAGAGTTCGATGACCTTACGCTGGCGTATCACCCCTCTGGCGGCGGCCTTCGCCGCCGTCTTGGCGCTTCAGGGCTGCGATCAAAAAACCGACCAAAACCATATCAAAGTCGGCGTCATCAACGGCGCGGAACAAGACGTGGCAGAAGTCGCCAGGCAGGTGGCGAAAGAGAAATACGGGCTGGACGTCGAACTGGTCGGTTTCAGCGGCTCGCTGCTGCCGAACGACGCCACCGACAAAGGCGAACTGGACGCCAATGTGTTCCAGCACCGCCCGTTCCTCGAACAGCAAAACAAAGATCACGGCTATAAGCTGGTGGCGGTCGGCAATACCTTCGTCTTCCCGATGGCCGGCTACTCCAAAAAGATAAAATCGCTGAAAGAGTTGCCGGACGGGGCGGTGATCGCCATTCCGCTCGATCCGACCAACCTGGGACGCGCCCTGCTGCTGCTGGAAAAAACCGGGCTGATTAGCCTGAAGCCTGGCAAAGGGTTGCTGCCTACCGCGCTGGACATCAGCGCCAACCCGCATCATTACCAGATCATGGAGCTGGAAGGCGCGCAGTTGCCGCATGTGCTGGACGATCCGAAGGTCACCGTCGCCGTCATCAGCACCACCTACATCAACCAAACCGGCCTGTCGCCGACCAAAGACGGCATCTTCATCGAAGATAAAGACTCGCCGTACACCAACATCATCGTCACTCGCGAAGACAACAAGGACGCGCCGAACGTGCAGAACTTCATCAAGGCCTATGAATCGGATGAAGTGGCCAAAGCCGCCGAAAAAATCTTCAACGGCGGCGCGGTGAAAGGCTGGTAATGCCAGGCAAACCGCCTCAGGGGCTCTCCCCAAAGAGCCCCTTCCCGCTCATCATCGCCTTTTCTTATCTCACCATAAGAAAACCCGATTTATCCCGGCGGCGAGCAGCGCGCATAATGGCGTTTATCCGCTGATTTTCAAGGTAAACAGACACGTGACAACGCTCTCCGCCCCCGTACTCAGCCTTCTTGACGCCACACCGGACGATATGGCAGCCGTGCTGCGTATTTACACCCAGCACGTGCTGTACGGCGCGGCCTCATTTGAAGAGCAGCCGCCGACGCTGGCGGAAATGCAGCTGCGCCTGAGCAAGGTGCGGGAGGCCGGCCTGCCCTGGCTGGTGGCGAAAAGCGCAGGCGTCATTGTGGGTTACTGTTATGCCACGCCTTATCGCCCCCGGCCGGCTTACCGCTTTACCGTGGAAGACTCGGTGTACATCGCCGAAGGGCAACAGGGTAAAGGCATCGGCAGAGCGCTTCTGAGCGCCTTGATCGCCCGCTGCGAACAAGGCCCCTGGCGCCAGATGCTGGCGATCGTCGGCGATTCCGCCGCCAACCGCGGCTCATTGGCCTTGCATCAGTCACTCGGCTTCACCAGTGCAGGAACGTTAAAAGCGGTGGGGTTCAAGCTGGGGGAATGGCGCGACACGCAGATTATGCAGCGCGCGCTGGGCGCGGGCGACAAGCGGCGCCCGTGAAGGCATGACGACGCACGATAGAGAGATAGCGTCTATAGTGAAGAATGATTTCATTAAGTTAGCGCCAATCGCGCCCCACCTTTAACCGGTAAGGAAGAAGCCAATGAAAATTATTCTGTGGATTGTCGCCATCATCTTCATCGTGGGTTTGTTGACGATTACCGGCGTTCTCAAACTGATCTTTTAATTCGTCTGATACGTCCCGCCCCTCCCGGGGCGAGACTTTTCATCAAGCCTTGAAACGCGCGCGCACGGCGCCCAGCGCCGACACCACCGCCAGCACGACACCGCCGGCCACCAGCCCGAACGCCACGTTCAACAGCGCCGGGATCACCCCCTGCAAAAGATGGCCAAACGTCGGCACCACAGTGGTGTACGAGGCCCAGTCTTCGAACAGATGATGCACCGGCGGCAAACCGTGGGTCAGAATACCGCCACCGACCATAAACATGGCGACAGTGCCGACGATCGACAGCGTTTTCATCAAATAAGGCGCGGCGCGCACGATGCCGCCGCCGAGGGAGCGCGCCACCGCGCTGCGTTTGCGGCTCAGATACAGCCCCAGATCGTCCAGGCGGACGATGCCGGCGACAATGCCGTACACACCGAGCGTCATCACGACGGCGATGCCGCACAAGACGATCACCTGCTGGCTGAAGGTGGCGCCGGCGACCGTGCCCAAGGTGATGGCGATAATCTCGGCGGACAGCACAAAATCGGTGCGTATCGCCCCTTTCACCTTGCGCTTTTCATAGGCCGCGGCGTCCTCATTGGCGCCGGGCCCGTCCGATGTCTCCTCCTGCGCCGCCTTGCCGGGGCTCAGGCTGTGGAACACCTTTTCGAACCCTTCGTAACACAGGTAGGCGCCGCCCACCATCAGCAGCGGCGTAATCGCCCAGGGCGCGAAGGCGCTGATCAGCAGCGCCAACGGCACCAGGATCGCCTTGTTGATCAGCGAGCCTTTGGCGACGCTCCACACCACCGGCAGCTCGCGGTCGGCTTTAACGCCGGTGACCTGCTGCGCGTTGAGCGCCAGATCGTCCCCCAGCACCCCGGCGGTTTTTTTCGCCGCCATCTTGCTCATTAAAGAGACATCGTCCAGCAATGAGGCGATGTCGTCGATGAGAGTGAGTAAGCTACTTCCTGCCAAAATGATTCATCCTTTTACATTCACATTTATTATTTGTTTAGCATAGCGGTTAAGCGCCATGCAGGGATATAGGATGAGAGAGGAAAACGCCAGGCCAGCAATGGCCGCCCCGCGCCGACGTTAAACCCCCTCGCCCGCCGGCCCCTCATCGGATCCGGTAGCGGCCGCACGCGAGATATGTTGAAGGACAAGGGGATGGGCATCAAATACGCACGATAAATGCGTGCTGCCTTCAAGCAAACCAAAGGCGGTTTGGGCGTTGCCATGCTGTTTGACGAAGCGCTGCATCGCTTGCGCATTGAACAACTCATCCTGCGCTGCCGCCAGCAGCAAGGTCGGTAATCGCAGCGCCGCCAGTTGCCTGGCCGGGGCGCGAGGCGTCAACGCGTTAGCCATATTGACGCTGTATTGGCAGACAAAATCGGGGGCGGCGGCCAGCACAGCCGGGGGAAAATTCAGGCTGACCGCCCGAACGTGCCCAAACCAGCGCCCGCCGCTGAGCGCATTGGCGACAAACGGCCATTGTCGCACCTGCGCAAAACGGGCCGTCGCCGCCAGATCGCGGGCCATCCCGGAAAATGGCCCCAGCTCGGGCGCCAGCATGATCAGGCTGTCCGCCTGCTGTTCGCCAGGGTAACGGGTCAGGTAGTTGAGCAACATGCCGGCGCCGCTCGAATGGCCCAGCAGGTGCCTGCGCGCCAACGGAAACCGGCGGCGCATTTCCACCAGGATGACATCGACATCGCGCCAAATACGCTCAGGCCGCTCAACCGTCCCCCGCTCTCCCGTGGAATCGCCATGTCCACGGATATCCACCAGACACACCGCGAGCGTTGGCTCGGCGGCCAGCTGGCGCGCAAGAATGTCATACCCGGCGGCGCTGTTAACCCCGCCGCCGTGATAAACCACGATCGCGTCTTCACTCTCGGCTGCGTGCCGATACAGACGATAGCTCAACCCCTCGACGCAACCGGACGACATGTCCACATGCCCGCCCGGCCACTCGCCGTAAGACTTCGCTTGCTCAACATAGCGGTCAAAATCAATCAAAGCGCACCTTTCCATGATGTTGTCGGTATTGCCCACGGCAGAGAGCCCTGCCGCCATGGCGATAAGCATATGAAACAACAGTAGGCGCTACCATCCCTTTTGCACGCCGCGCGCTGAGCTCAGGGCAGATCGCCCGCCGGCACATTGAGCTGCCAGGAAAGGCCGAAACGATCGTTGAGCCAGCCGAAACGGGCGCTGAAGCCGTAGTCATCGAGCGGCATCAGCACCTTGCCGCCCTCCGCCAGCCGGTGGAACGCCCGCTCCAACGCTTCTTCGTTAGTCAGGTTGATGAACAGCGACACCGCCGGGGTAAAGCTGAAGTCATGGCTGATCGGGCTATCGGTAAACACCAGGTTCTGCCGATCAAAATCGATGGACGCATGCTTGATCAACCGCCGGCCGTCCGGCGTCGGATCGTAATGCTGCACCTGCATGAGCCGAAAACGCTCGAACACCTGGCTGTAGAGATCGATCGCCCGCTGCGCCTCTCCCTGGAACATGACAAAGGTCGAAACCTGACTCATAACATCCCCTCCGGCAAACGTTGTGGTATTAATGGAGGATAGCGGATTACCGTTGAAGCGGCGGAAAGGAGCAACCATGAGCATCATTCATCGCCTGGCGCAGCCGGACGATCTCAACGGCCTGTTAGCCTTATATCGCGAGCTGCGCCCGCAGGACGCGCCGCTGCGCGCCGACGATGCGCGCCGTACCCTGCAACGCCTGTTGGACGATCCGGCGATCCGTCTGGTGGTGGCGGCGAAAGAAGATCACCCGATCGCCACCTGCATGCTGGCGCTGATCCCGGGGCTGGCGCATCAGGCACAACCGTTCGGCGTCATCGAACACGTGGTGACGGCGGAGCCCTACCGCGGCCACGGCGTGGCGCTCGCCATGATTGAATACGCGCTGCAGCTGGCCTGGCGAAAAGGCTGTTACAAGGTGATGCTGTTGTCGGGGCAGCAACGCACCGGCGCGCACCAGCTCTACCTGAAAGCGGGCTTCGACGGCGATCGCGAGCGGGGATTTGTCATCAGACGGCCCGAGGGCCGATAGCGGCCCGCCGCAAACGGGCGGACCGCCAGGCGGGTTATTCGCTGTCGTTCTTCGCCAGACGGGCGTCTTTTTGGCGGCGATAGTCACGGGCGGCGGCCGGGATCGGCGTCACCTTGCCGGTTTCAATCCAGCTGCGCAGACGGTTGGCGTCGGCGAAGTGGGTGTATTTACCGAAGGCGTCCAGCACCACCAGCGACACCGAGCGGTTGCCGATCACGGTACGCATCGCCAGGCAGTGCCCCGCCTGGTTGGTGAAGCCGGTCTTGGTCAGTTGAATGTTCCATTTCGGGTTGTACACCAGGTGGTTGGTGTTGCGGAACGGCAGCGTGTAGTTGGGATCCTTGAAGCTGGCCATGCGTTCGGTGGTGGTGCTGAGCTGGCCGATCAACGGATATTGCTTGGTGGCGATCAGCAGTTTGGTCAGATCGCGCGCCGTCGACACGTTATGAATAGAGAGCCCGGTCGGTTCCACATAATGGGTATTGGTCATGCCGAGCGCCCTGGCCTTGGCGTTCATCGCTTTGATGAAGGCGCTGTAGCCGCCCGGATAGTGGTGCGCCAGGCTGGCGGCCGCGCGGTTTTCCGACGACATCAGCGCCAGCAGCAGCATATCCTTGCGGCTGATTTCGCTGTTCAGCCGCACCCGCGAATACACCCCTTTCATCTCCGGCGTCTGGTGGATGTCCACCGACAGCATCTCGTCGAGCGGCAGGTGCGCGTCCAGCGTGACCATAGCGGTCATCAGCTTGGTGATCGAGGCGATCGGCACCACCTCATCCGGGTTGCGCGCGTACATCACCTTATGGGTTTGCATATCGACGACCATCGCGCTGCCGGAAGCCAGCTCCGGCTGGGTGGCGTGCACGGCGGCGGCGTTGTCGCTGGCCAGCGCGCGCGGCGCAAAGCCCGCGCCCGTCTGTAAAGCGAGCAGAGTCAGAACCAAAACACGTATTTTCACAGGCATTACTCTGAAATGGGGGCTTGAATTCAGCGAATTATATGTGAGGGTTCAGCGCTTGGCACTGGGATTGTATGGCGGATTTGTGACAAATTCTGTCGGCCGAAAATCGGTACAGCCCGCGGGCGCTCTGGGATGAACGCCCGCGGGGAAAAAGTTACAGTGCCGGCTGCCACGCCGACTGCGGCAACAGGTACAGCCCCGGCGTTTGCCGCGCTCCCGCGCCGACGATATGGCCGATGCCGGCCGCCATCACCGCCAGCGTGACGTCGAAAGCGTTAAGGCTGTCGCCATAGCCGGCGGTCAGGTTGAACATCGAGCCATTGGCCAGCAAATAGACCGTCTTTTCATTCAGTTGGTAAGCATTCACATAAGGCATCGGCTCGTGGTGCGGCAGGCTCTTGAGGAAGCCGACATCGATCTCTTCGGCCACGTGGCCGACGTTGAGGATAAATACGCCGTCCTGCGCCTGTTGCAGATGCTGCGCCGAAAGCACGTTTTTCGCGCCGGTCGCGGTGGCGATAACGTCCGCCTGCGCGACCGCGCTCGCCAGATCCACCACCTGCCAGCCGTCATAACGCGCCTGCAGCGCACGCGCCGGATCGATTTCCGCCACCATCACCTGGCCGCCGTACGCCCTGGCCGCCGCCGCCGTGCCCTGCCCGACCAGGCCGTAACCGATCACCAGCACGCGCTTCTCGTGCAGCGTCAAATGGGTGGTCTGGAAGAAGGTATGCCAGGCGGTCAGCCCAACCATGTGCCGGTTATGCAACCCTTCTTTCACCGGCAGATCGTCCCAATTGAAGATCGGGTAGCGCGGCGCCACGCCGTTCAACCGGCTGATGCCTGAACCGGTGGCCTCCAGCCCGGCAACGATCTGCGGGCCGTTCGGCGATTGGTGCAGACGGGTGGTCAGATCCGCTCCCATTTCGCACAGGTGAGTCGGCCGCCAGGCCAGCGCGCGATCGAAAGATTCCGACCATTCGCCGGCGTTCATATCGCGCCAGGCGTAAGCCTGCGCGCCCCGCCGTTCCAGCCAGGCCACCACGTCGTTCTGTACCGTGGTGGGATTGCAGGTGGTCAGAAAGATCGCCGCGCCCTTGTCCAGCAGGCCGGCCACCAGCGGCGCCATTTTCAGATCCAGGTGCATATTGCACGCCAACCGCACCCCGTGCAGGTCCGGCAACGCCGCCACCGCCGCCCGGGTGCGCGGCATATGACGCATCGCCCAGCTCAATTCGCTCTCAAAATCCTGATACATCCGTTGCTCCTCTGATGCGCCCCGCCGCCAGGCGTGGCAAAAAAGTTATCCCGCGCGGCCAAGCCGGCGGATCGCCTGCGGAGACAGGCCAAATACGCGGATAAACGCCCGCCTCATACGCTCCGGATCGCTGAACCCCACCGAGCGGGCGATCGCCTCCAGCGGTTCGGCGCTCTCTTCAATACGCCCTCTGGCCGCCTCTACCCGCAGCTGCTCGATCACCTTGGCCGGCGTCTGCCCGGTTTCGGCGCGGAACAGCCGGCCGAATTGCCGCTCGCTCAGGCAGGCGGCGTCGGCCAGATCCGCCACCGACAGCGGCAGATGCAAATGCTCGCGCGCGTACGACAGCGCGGTGCGCATGCGATCCGACGACGGATTCAGCGCCAGCAGCAGCGAGTACTGCGACTGCCCGCCGGGGCGGCGGTGATAGACCACCAGCTGCCGCGCCACGGCCGCCGCCAGGGTGGCGCCCAGATCGTCTTCGATCAGCGCCAACGCCAGATCGATGCCGGCGCTGATGCCGGCCGAGGTCCAGATATCCCCGTCGCGAATGAAGATGCGGTTGCTGTCGACGCGAATGCGCGGGTAGTTCTGCTGCAGCCGCGCCGCGTGATACCAGTGAGTGGTGGCGCGCTTGCCGTCCAGCAGCCCGCAGGCCGCCAGAATAAACGCGCCGGTACATACGCTGGCGATGCGCCGCGCTCGTCGGCTTTGGTTGGCCAGGAACGCCGCCAGCGCCGGTGATTGCGCCGCCATCACGTTGCCGCTGCCGCCGGCCACCACCAACGTATCGAAACGCTCGTCGCCGCACGGCTGCGTGGCGATTTCCACCCCGGCCGAGCTGGCGACCATGCCGCCCTGCGGCGAGATCGCCACACAGCGGTAGGCCGGCGGGTCGGTGAACTGGCTGACGTTATCGAACGCCGCCAGCGGCCCGGCAAAGTCCAGCAGGTTAAAACCGGGAAAAACCACAAAACCGATCGTTTTCATGATGGCGCTTTTTGAGGGTTATCTGTCATATCAGCCAAAAACAGGGCGGCTATTATGACCCAGGTCCAACGATAAAAATGAGGCGAATATCATGTCTGAATCACTCGTGATTGTATTTCCCATCTATCAAGGCGTCACCCAGCTCGACTTCACGGGCCCCTTGCAGTTCCTGCGCCGCATGCCGGGCGCGGAAATCGTCGTCGCCTCGGTAGACGGCGCGGATGTCGAGTCGGAAGGCTTGCACTTCACCCAGCTGCGCCCGCTGCCGGAGATCGCGCGCTGCGACGTGCTGTGCGTGCCGGGCGGCAGCGGCTGCACCCAGGCGCTGCAAGATGAGGCCTTCATGCAGCAGATCCGTCGGCTGGGCGCCGATGCCCGCTACCTGACCTCGGTGTGCACCGGTTCGCTGATCCTGGCCGCCGCCGGTCTGCTGCAAGGCAAACGCGCCGCCTGCCACTGGTCGATGCGCGACAGCCTGAAGCTGTTCGGCGCCGTGCCGAGCTCAGCGCGCGTGGAGCGCGACGGCAATGTGATCAGCGGCGGCGGCGTCACCGCCGGCATCGATTTCGCGCTGGCGCTGATCGCCGAACTGCACGTCGAAGAGACCGCCCAAATGATCCAGCTCTATCTGGAATACGCCCCGGCGCCGCCGTTCGAGGGCGGCACGCCGGAACTGGCCCCGCCGCACATTTACGCCAGGGTACAGGCGCAGATGGCGGAGAGCCTTCAGCGGCGCAGAGCGTTGGTGGCCCAGATCGCCCAAGGTTAGCAATCGGGCGTATACTTGCCCTTATGCGTCAGCCACATAAGGAGTAAGGAATGACCGATTTAGCCCACTATATTACGGACTACGGTTACTGGGCGTTGTTTATCGGCTGCCTGGCGGAAGGGGAAACCATCACGCTGCTGGGCGGCATCGCCGCTCATGAAGGGCTGTTGCACTGGCCGTGGGTGATCGCAGTGGTGGCGCTGGGCGGCATGATGGGAGACCAGCTGCTGTACTTCGCCGGCCGCCGGTTTGAAGGCCGCGTCATCTCGCGGCTCAAGGGACAGGAAAAGCGCATCGCGCGCGCCAGAAGGCTGATCGCCCGCCACCCGATGCTGTTCGTTATCGGGGTGCGTTTCATGTACGGTTTCCGCATCATCGGCCCGGTGTTGATCGGCGCCAGCCGTCTGCCGCCGTCGCGCTTCGTGCCGTTGAACATCCTCGGCGCCATTTTATGGGCGACGATCTTCGTCATGCTCGGTTATTTTGGCGGCCAGGCGATCGAACGCTTCGTTACCGGCTTCGACAAAAAGCTCTCCAGCCTGCTGTTTGTCGCGCTGGCGATCGCCGCCATCCTGCTGGTGCGTTTCTGGTGGCGTAAACGCCACCCGGAGTAAGCAAACACAGCGGGCGTCAGCTTTCCTGCGGCGCCTCGCGCATCAGCGCGACCAGTTCGCGCGCCGCTTTGTCCAACGGGCGATTCTTAAGCCAGATCAAATGCATCGGCAAGCGCAGCTCGTTCTTGGTGTTTTTGAACTTCAGCCGCACCAACCGCCCCTGCGCCAGCAGCGGCTCGGCCAACGACAGCGGAAAATTGCCCCACCCCAGGCCCGCTTCCACCATGTTCAGCGCCATCGGCAGGCTGTCGGTGCGCCAGTAAGCCTCCGCCACCTGGGGACGCAGATCGCCGATCGGCAGATCGCGACTGGCCACCATGATCTGCCGCACGTTGACCAGATCCTCGAGAAACAGCTCGCCCGCCGCGCCGTCCAGCGCCGGGTGCTGCGGCGACAGCATCGCCACCAGCGATTCCGCGCCCACGAAGTGGAACTGTTCCGCGCTGTTGACGTTCAGCCCGCCGAACGCCAGACAAACGCCGATGCGCCCCTCGTGCAGCATGTGCAACACGTCGTCCTGCGGCGCGCTGAGCACTTCGATGTTCAGCAGCGGATAACGTTGCGACAGCGTTTTCACCGCCGCCAGCAGGCCGGCGCCGTTGATATCCGACGCCACGCCGATCGAAAGCCGGCTCTCCAGCCCCTGGGACAGTTCGATGGCATGCACCTGCAGCTGCTTGAGCTGCCCGGCGATCAGGCGGGCGTGCGGCGCCAGGGCCAACGCCAGCGCGGTCGGCGTCGGTTCACGGTGAGAACGGTCGAACAAGGCGAAACCGAGTTCCGCCTCCATGTTGGCGATGGCCATGCTGACGGCGGAGGGCACGCGCCGCAGCGCGCGGGCGGCGGCGGAAAACGAGCCGCGATCGAGCACCGCCAAAAACAGTTCGATGTTGTCGCTGGAAAAATTCATTGTTCAACCTGTCAGATTAACTGACAACTCCTGACTTTTTCTATCAATGTGATTGACGTTATCTTAGCCGCCGTCGCCACAGAGGCAACTAAAAACAGATCGGGAGAAAACGATGCAAGGCGTCAAACGCAAACTGGTGTATGTCACCGCTTATGAAATCATCGGCATGGCGATCTCGGCGCTGGGGCTGGCGCTGCTGTCGGGCCATGCGCCAAGCAGCACCGGGCCGCTGGCAGTGGTGATCACCACCATCGCGGTAAGCTGGAACTTTATTTACAACTATGTATTCGAGTGGTGGGAAAGCCGCCAGGTGTCGCGCGCCCGCACGCTCAAACGCCGCATTTTGCACGCCGTCGGCTTTCAGTTGACGCTGGTAGTGTATCTGATCCCGCTGATCGCCTGGTGGATGGGCATCACGCTGTGGCAGGCGCTGCTGCTGGATATGGCGTTGATCGTCATCATTCCTTGTTATACCTTCGTGTTCAATTGGGCATTCGACAAGCTGTTCGGCCTGCCCGCATCGGCTCTGCCGGCCAGCGAATCGGCCTAAGACTCGTTACGCGCCCACCGACCCGCTGCTGATGCCATTTTCTGCGCGGGTCGCCATTTCCTTTCCCCTTATTTCTCACCGCGAAATATAAGAACAACACCCTGTAATTTGCACGGTAATTATTATTTTGTGATTTTAATCACTTTTTATTCCTCGATATTTCCGTCTTGATAAAACATCACATCTTTTTGAATAATATATCCTTTTATATTTGGATTAAAAAATAAACACACTTGTTCACGTTTTATGCGCAGTATTTTTTGCCACCATTACGGAGAAAAGGTAGCATGCTTCGCCGTTATTTTAATGATGGCTGTATACACAATAAACAGCGGAATGATGCCACGACCTCATTCTCATGACGATTGGTCATAGCAATCGTTTGCTCTCGGTAAGAGCAGGGTTAACATAGACAGGTAAACAGGACGGATAATGCACTCACAAAAACAGTCTGCGGATGAAAAACACGCCGCCAGAAGACGCTGGCTAGACTCTCATGAATCCGGTTATCACAAAAGCATGGGCAACCGGCAAATCCAAATGATCGCCATCGGCGGCTCCATCGGCACCGGCTTGTTCCTCGGTACCGGCGGCCGTCTCGAACTGGCCGGGCCGGCGCTGGCGCTGGTCTATCTGGTGTGCGGGATCTTCTCTTTCTTCATCCTGCGCGCGCTGGGCGAACTGGTGCTGCATCGCCCTTCCAGCGGCAGCTTCGTTTCTTACGCTCGCGAGTTCCTCGGTGAAAAAGCCTCTTACGTCGCCGGTTGGATGTATTTCCTCAACTGGGCGATGACCGGCATCGTCGACATCACCGCCGTTGCGCTGTACATGCACTATTGGGGCACCTTCGCCGACGTGCCGCAGTGGCTGTTCGCCCTCGGCGCGCTCGGCATCGTCGCCACCATGAACATGATCGGCGTGAAGTGGTTCGCCGAGATGGAGTTCTGGTTCGCGCTGATCAAGGTCGCCGCCATCGCGCTGTTCCTGATTGTCGGCGTTGTCTTCCTCGGCACCGGCACGCCGGTGGCCGGCCACACCACCGGCATGCACCTGATCACCGAAAACGGCGGCATGTTCCCGCACGGCCTGCTGCCTGCGCTGGTGTTGGTGCAAGGGGTGATCTTCGCCTTCGCCGGCATCGAGCTTATCGGCACCGCCGCCGGCGAGTGTAAAGATCCGGCCAAAATGATGCCTAAAGCGATCAATAGCGTGATCTGGCGTATCGGTCTGTTCTACGTCGGCTCCGTGGTGCTGCTGGTGCTGCTGCTGCCGTGGAACGCCTATCAGGCCGGCCAAAGCCCGTTTGTCACCTTCTTCAGCAAGCTGGGAGTGCCTTACATCGGCACCATCATGAACATCGTGGTGTTGACCGCTGCGCTGTCCAGCCTCAACTCCGGCCTCTACTCCACCGGCCGCATCCTGCGTTCGCTGGCGATGGGCGGCTCCGCGCCGAAGCTGATGGCCAAAATGAGCAGCCAGCAGGTGCCTTACGCCGGCATCCTGGTCACCTGCGGCATCTACGTGATCGGCGTGGTGCTCAACTACCTGGTGCCGTCGCAGGTGTTCGAGATCGTGCTGAACATCGCCTCGCTGGGCATCATCGCCTCCTGGGCGTTTATCATCGTTTGCCAGATGCGCCTGCGCAAAGCCGTGCGCGAAGGCCGCGCTCAGCCGGTGTCGTTCAGAATGCCGGGCGCGCCGTTCACTTCGTGGCTGACGCTGGCGTTCCTGCTGATCGTGGTGGTAATGATGGCCTTCGACTACCCGAACGGCACCTGGACCATCGCCACCATTCCGGTGTTGGCGGTGCTGCTGACGCTGGGCTGGTTCGGCCTGCGCAAGCGCGCGCAGGAAGTGAAGCTGGAACAGCAGGCTCACGAAGAACAAAACCCGCACTGATTCGACAAACCGCCCTCCGGGGCGGTTTTTTTATCCGCTATAATCGGCCGTAGAACGTCATTCTGGCGCTTTCCGACAGCATCACGTCCGGCTGCGCATTGTAGGCCAGCACCACCAGCATGCGCGTGATGTCGCCTTCGGTCGGCGTCACCCGGTGCATGGCGTTGCGCCCGCGAAACAGCACCAAATCCCCCTCCTCCATCGCCAGCCGTTTGGCCGCCCGCTCCCCGTCCAGCACCTGCGTGACCCCGGCATAGTTCATCTCGCCGCGATCGGCATCGCGCAGGTTCTCCACGTACTCGAAACGCCCGCCCGCCGCCGGTTTCTGGATCAGCAGCGTGATGGCGAACGACGAATTGTCGAAGTGCCAGCCCAGCTCCTGGCCGGTGTGGGCGTAATGCAGGTTGATCGACGACAGCCTATCGGCGTAGGGATACAGCTGCGCCTCATCCAGCACCGCACAGAGGAACGCGCGAAACGCCGGAGCGTCGTACAGCGCACGCAGCGGCGACTGCGGCGGAATATCTTCGTCGGTAATGCAGCCTTTGGACGACACCACCAGCCGGTTGCGCGCGTGATCGGCCGGCAGCGCGTCGTCCTGCGGCCGCAGATACACGTTGTGTTTGCTGGTGGCGTAAAACGCCGCGTGGTGCTGTTCGGCGCCTTCCAGCCGCACCGTCGCCAGCGCGGCGGCGCGCAGAAATCCCGGCAGTACTAACGCACCGCTGCGTTCCAGCGTTTGCCGACAACGGGCGCGGAACTCGGCGTCGTCGATGGGATGGGCGGGCAGATCGATAATATCGGCAAGTTGCGGCATGACATTCCCCTCGTGTGCGATAGCCGGATGCCTCTCACTGTAGCGAATGCCGCATTGCCGCCATAACAAAAATACGTTATGGATAAGCTAACCAATTCTTAGCGATAGCCCTGCCCATGCACTCACCGTCCCGCGCGCGCTTGCCCAAGCTGAGCGCCATTCTGGCGTTCGAAACCGCCGCTCGCACCGGCAGCCTGGCCCGTGCGGCGGATGCGCTGGCGCTGACCGCCGCCGCCGTCAGCCAACAGATCCGCCAGCTCGAACAACATCTGGGCATCACGCTGTTCATTCGCGCTAAAAGCGGCGTCACGCTGACCGAACAGGGCGCGGACTACCTGGCCTACGTGCAGGAGGCGTTTGAAACGCTGCGCGTGGCGCAGCAACACGTCGAACGCCAGCGCGGCAAACAGGCGCTGACGGTGTTCGCCCTGCCGGCGCTGGCGTCTAAATGGCTGAATCCGGCGCTGGGCGACTGGCTGGCGCAGTGCCCCGACGGCGATCTGCGGCTGCACGCGACCCATGCGGCGGTCGATTTCGCCCATTCGGCGGCGGATTTCGCGCTGTGCTTCGGCGATCAGGATTATCCGCTGCAGGAAAAGGTGCAGCTGTTTCAGGATCGGGTGCAGCCGGTATGCAGCCCGGCGCTGCGCGATCGCGGCGACTGGGCGCAGCTGCCGCTGCTTCACGTCGACTGGGGCAAGGAGAGCCAGTTTCTGCCGGGCTGGCACGAATGGTTCACCGCCGCCGACCGGTCGCCGCCGCCGCGCCGTGGGCTGACCTATAACCTGACTTCGCTGGCCATCGACGCCGCCGTGCAGGGACGCGGGGTGCTGCTCGGCCAGCGGCGGCTGATCGCCCGTGAACTGGCGGAAGGCCGGCTGGTCACCCTGGCCGAACCGGCGCTGCCGCTTAGCAAGCCCTACTACGTGGTTTACCCGCCGCGCACGCTGGAAAAACCCGGCGCCGCGGCGTTTTTGGGCTGGCTGCAAGCACTCGCCCTCGCCGCCAGCACCTAAAATCCGCAACGTGATGTTTGCTGGCGTCAGACACAACCCTGGACGCTTAATGCCCTCGCCTTAGCCTGTTAATTTATTCCTGCCGACCGGGATCATGAACGGGCTCCCTCTTCGGTCACAATGCCACTTACTTAAGCCTCCGCCTCTGCAACTGCCACATATTGCATCGGCCTCTTATCGTACCAAATGAGGGTTATTCCATGATTTCATTAAATGATTATGCCAATCTGCGCAACTATGCCGGCAGCGAAACCGCAGTGATGCTCGAAAACCGCTACCACCATGGCGTATTTACCCGAGACGACGCGGATTCCACCAGTCAGGATAACGGTGTTACCCTGCTCGTCGACGCGCAAAACCGCCGCTGGAAGCGCACCATCAATGACGGCGATTACAGCATCGATTGGTGGCACCTGCCGGGCGATGAGCTGGATTACTCTCTGACCATCACCCGCGCTTGCAACTTCTTGCAGGTCAAAGGCGAAGAGTGGTGGCAACTGCCGATCCCGACGACCCCTGCGGGGATTACTCTGGTCGGCCCCGGCGGCGTACGCCCTTGTAAAACCACCGCCAACCTGAAGCTATGGAAAAACGCCGTCGATTTTAAGGGCACCATTCTTGATTTCAGCAGCGCGGCCAATATCGAGTGCGTACGCGTGCAATACTCTTTGGGTGCGCCGGCGATTTACAACCTGCGCATCGTCGGAGCGCCCGGCGCGGCGGCCAATCTGCGCGGCCTGTGCGTCTACAGCGATGCCTCGAACATGCACGGCCTGCCGGCCTGCCAACTGCTGGTGCAAAACGTCTGGCTGACTAACCTGCACAAGGGCATCGTCTTCGGCAACAACGCCTATATTCAGAGCTGGCACAGCATCATGGTGCGCGGTTGTGTGTGGCCAATTTGGTCGGAAACCACCGCCAACGCCGGCGAAAAAATCGTCTTCTACAAATGCCTGTTCGGCGACAGCCGAAACTACTATCAGGGCGTGCATACTTTGGCCTTCCGAGATTGCTCTTTCGATTACAGCGGCTTTAACAATGAAACCGAACAGTTGGCCAATACCGATTACGGCTTGTTTGATCTCAAAGGCGGCACGCTTGACTTTAAAAACTGCCACTTCGAATGGGGCAACGCCAACTGCCGCAACTATCGACCGGTATTTACCAGCGACAACGGCGGCACGGTAAAAATCAAAGACAGCCAATGGCACAGCGTGATGACTAACAACACCGATACCGGCAGCAAGGTGCCTTATCAATACGTTGAATATTTCTACTTCGATAAATCCAGCGATCTGAGCGGAAAATGTTATATCGATGGGTTCGATCTGGTGAACGCCGACATTAAAAAAGGCTGGTCCAACAACCACATCGAAATGAAAAAGATCGTCGCGCCTGGCTATGTCAACATGTGGCGTCTGCTCTATCTGGGCGATGGCGTCAACCATCTGCCGGAACCCACCTGGAAAGAGAGCAGTGCGCTGGCGCTGAATAATGTCTACGCCTTCGGCGGCGCACGCGTTTCGCAAACGGAAACCGCCGATTTGGCAGTAACGCTGCAAAACGGCGTGCTCACCGCCACCACCAAAACGGCGACAACGGCCGACAAGCGCATCGAGATCTACTTCCCGATCGCGAAAAACGATCTGGTGCTGTGGCGCGCCACGTTGGCAAACCTAAAAGGCCAGAACAGCCTTGATGTCACAATCGGCACCTACCAAGGAAAGTATGTGCTGAACGGCGATGCCGGCGTCACCACCTTGCTGGAAAAAGTCTGTCAGTGGGGGCGCACCGGCACAGTCACCCCGACCACTTCAGCAACGATGACCTCGGATCGCATTACCGCGCTCGACGTTGCCGAGTATTTGCCGCTGCCTGAGGGCTACGTTAATTACGCCCGCATCGCCATCGTGCTGAAAAACTTTGTCGGCAGCGCCGCTCAGCCAACCTCGGTGGACATTACCAAACTGCTGTGTCAAAAGATCGACATCGTCTCCCGCAACCCGCATAAATCCTGGTAACTGCACAGGCCCCATCAGGGGCCTGTTTTTGTTAATGCGCGGAATAACCGCCGTCGATGCTGTAAAACGCGCCGGTGGCTTTCCCGCTATTTCTTTCCTGTCCTGTTTTCAACGCATCCAACTTGGGATGCGCTTCATGACTGAAGATCGCCTGCGCCACGAAACGACACTGCATTCGAAGAGGAACGCCGCGGCGTTTTTGGGCTGGCTGCGGGAACTGGCCCAACGCTCGGCATAGCGTTCAGGTTTTGGCCATCAGCTCGCCCAGCAGCAGGTTCGTGGCGCGCGGTTGGTACACTTCATTGCCTGCACCGGGGGTGAGCGTCAGCTCGCCGATATAGAGCCTGTCTTGCGTCAGGTAGAAATCGACCCGGCAGTAGTCCAGATCGGCGGCAACGGCTTGGGCGACCTCAATCATCTCATCCCAAAAGTCAGGCTTCGCGTGCAACGTGTTGATCTGGGGAATATCTTTCTGGGTAAAAAAGCAGTGATGCGCATGGCGGTCCAAAAACTCCAGCGACGTCGGCTCCGGGCCGCCCCGCAGCAACTCCACGAACAGATAAGGCTGGCTGCCGTTAAAAACATGCACTTTATAGTCGATCAATTCACCGTCGCGTTCGATGTCCAACAGGTTTTCAACCACAATTTGCAGTGGGATCTTCGCATAGTGCTTCTCACGAAAGCGCTTCCAATACGTTATTTTTGACCATTTCTTGAGAGTGCTTGCAACCTCATCATAACTCACTCGCGCTTTATCTCTGACAATCTTAACTTGCTGCGAGGCATTATTTGTTTTGATAACAAAAGATTGAGGCAACGACAAATAGTCTTGCTCAGTGAAGTTCTCCGTTATCATGATGACCGGCGTTAGGTATTTTTCCGAAACGCGACTGGATATATAATCCCTCACCGCCACCTTGTCCGCCAACAGGCTGAACTCTTCGCGCGGGTAGCGCATTCTGTGGTAAATCCTTTCGGAAAAACTTTTAGGATTCAAAAAGTTGACAAAGCTTCCGTGAGCAAAATAATGCGACAGCTGATAATAAATAAAGTCAGGCGAAACCTTATAGAGGTATTTTACGAATTTTCTCATTCCGTTGATTCATCCATTAATCCAACATAACAAAAGACCCAGCTAAAGTTTAAATGCAATTGACTTCAATTGTAAAATATAAAAAAAGCCTTGGTGATTATTAAAGGATAAAAAACGGAATAATCCTATATCATAAGGTATTCAGGGAAGCGTCAGTGAAACTAAAGATCATAGACTTCAGCATAATAAGAAACGCTTCCTGGATGATAGCGGAAAAGACGGTATCAATCCTCGGCGTTATATTCATCACCGCCTACATTGCCAAATATATTGGGCCGGAAAGCTTCGGAAAGATTACCTTTGCCACGGCGATTTTCGCCATTACCCAAACGTTGGCGCTGCTGGGGTCGGACACCATCCTCTTCAAACGCATTAGCCGTAATCCGCGCTCCGGCGCAGCGCTGATGTTCTCCACCAACCGGCTGAGGCAAGCCTGTTTCCTGGCCTTTTCTGCGATCATCTTGCTTTATACCGGGCTGCGGGAAGACTTCACGACCTTTTACTTTTGCGCCGCCACATTCCTGGCCTCGTTTTTTTCACTCAAAGACGTCTTCGCCATTTACCATGACGCCCGGCTGGAATCGCGTTTCAATACCCTGGCCAACGTGGCCGGCTTAGCCAGCGCATTATTGGCTCGCTGGCTGATCGTGTTTTTTGA
Source organism: Serratia sp. CY37869 (assembly GCF_052168895.1). Lineage (NCBI taxonomy): Bacteria > Pseudomonadati > Pseudomonadota > Gammaproteobacteria > Enterobacterales > Yersiniaceae > Serratia > Serratia sp. CY37869. Next base: position 463,961 of record NZ_JBJNLU010000002.1, on the reverse strand, counting down.
TCTGCACCTGTACTTTCTGGCCATCCCTATCGTGATGGTGTACCTCATCCCCTATCTGATCCGTCATCACCTTTATCATCGCCGCCATCCGGGCTTTTCGGCCCCCGGCCGTATTCGGCGCAAATATGTGCGCTATCTGCTCGCCAGCGGCCTGCCGTTGGCGGTATCCAATGTTTCCATCGCCATCTATACCCGGCTGGCGCAGCTGTTTTTGATGTGGTTCGTTTCCGCCGCGGTGCTGGGCATTTACTCGGTCGCCATTACCCTGGCGACCGCCTGGATGTTCGTTACCGATGCCGTCATCACCTCGTTCTTCGCGAAAATATTCGCCTATCGGCGCGAAGACGCGATGCGCGCCGCGGCCAAACTGAATGGGTTGGTGCTGGCCATCGCCTTAGCCATCGTCGCCGGGATCGTTTGGCTGGGCAAACCGGTCATCGCACTGTTGTACGGCGAGCAATACCTGGCGGCCTATGCCGCCATGGGGGTGTTGGCCGTCGCCACCCTGCTCTCCGCCCTGGGGACCGTGGCCTATAAATACATCGTGCTGTTTTCCGGTTACAGCTTCCTTTCCCGCAAAATGTTGTTGGTGTTTATCATTAACATTCCTCTGTCATACGGCCTGATTCGGCAATACGGCATGATGGGCGCCGCTTACAGCACCTTGCTGACCGAACTGCTGTCATTGACCGTACTCAACTATCTCTTTCAGCGGGGTGCCGTACTGAAAATGCATCTGCGCTCACTGAACCCGGCGCTTTACCTAAGACGCCCGTCGGGAAAGTAATCCGGCTGCCGAGGCGCAGCACGTAATGCGCTCACAAACGCCACAAAGCCCGCTATTTTAAGCCTACTTTTTCTCATGCGAGACACCCTGTGGACACCCAACGCTACCTGCAGCATATCGGCTTTACCGGCGTCGCCCGCCCCGATCTCCCCACGTTGCAACAGCTGCATCATCGCCACATGCTGAGCGTGCCGTTCGAGAACCTGAGCATTATTTATCATCAGGGTATTCAGCTGGCGCCCGAAGCGCTGTTCAGCAAAGTGGTCGAGCGTAACCGCGGCGGTTTCTGTTATGAGCTGAATACGCTGTTCGCCCTGCTGCTGCGGGAGATCGGTTTCAGGGTGAGCTTTATCTCCGGCGAGATCCGCGCGCGCGACGGCCATTTCGGCCCACCCTACGACCATCTGGCGCTGCGGGTGGATCTGGCGGGCCAGGCCTGGCTGGTGGACGTCGGTTTCGGCGATTCCTTCCTGACGCCGCTCAAAATCGTCGTTGCCGAGCCGCAACCGCAGGCCAGCGGCACCTTCCACCTGGAGCGGGAAGGCGAATATTACCTGCTGGAACGCCGCAACGGCGACCAGCGCTCGCATGCCAAAACCCTGTATCGCTTTACCGTTCAGCCGCGCGAACCGCATGAATTCGATGAGATGTGCCACTTCCACAGCACCTCGCCGCAGTCGCACTTCACCCAGCGCCTGGTGTGTTCACGGCCGACCGAACTGGGCCGAGTGACCCTCAGCGACATGAAGCTGATCGTGACCGAAGATCATCAACGCCACGAAACGACGCTGCATTCGGAAGAGGAACGGCGAGCCGCGCTGTGGCGGCATTTCGCCATCGATGTGGATCGTTGACGGCGCGGGCGGCGTCCTTTTATTACGATTCTGTTACATCGATTGCATAACCGTGCTTGGCTGATTGCCAGCATCGCGGCGGCAGGCATCATAGGATCATGATTCGGCAACAGAGTGCGAAAAATGATCCGTGTGATACTGGTCGATGACCATGTGGTGGTGCGCTCCGGCTTTGCGCAATTGCTCAGCCTCGAAGCAGACATCGACGTGGCGGGGCAATACAGCAGCGCGGCGGCGGCCTGGCCGGCGCTGCTGCGCGACGACGTCAGCGTCGCGGTGATGGACATCGCTATGCCGGATGAAAACGGCCTGAGCCTGTTGAAACGCCTGCGGGCGCAGAAGCCGCAGTTTCGCGCGATCATACTCAGCATTTATGACTCCCCCACCTTCGTGCAGAGCGCGCTGGATGCCGGCGCCAGCGGTTATCTGACCAAACGCTGCGGGCCGGAAGAGCTGGTGCAGGCGGTGCGCTCCGTCGATATGGGCGGCCATTACCTGTGCGCCGACGCGCTGCGGGCGCTGCGCGGCGGCGAGCAGCCGGCCACGGCGCTGGAAGTGCTGACCCCGCGCGAGCGTGAAATCTTCGAGCTGCTGGTCAAAGGCGACAGCGTAAAGGAGATCGCTTTCAAGCTCGATCTCAGCCATAAAACGGTACACGTACATCGCGCCAACGTCCTGGGCAAGCTGCAGTGCAACAGCACCATTGAGCTGGTGCATTTCGCCCTCGATCATCAGCTGCTGGCGGGGCATTGATGTCACTCCGCTCACGGCGCTGGGTTATCTCGCTGTTTATCCTGTTGGCCTGGGGCAGCGGCTGGCTGATGCTGTGGACGCTCGGCTTCTATCTGACCCACAACGGCAATCAGGCGGCGCTGTTTCTGCCCCACGGTGTCTATCTCGCGCTGCTGATCTTGCTGGCGCGCCGCTATTGGCTCGCCCTGATAATACCGCCGGTGCTGCTGCTGTTCTGGCTGCACGGCGAACGCCTGCTGAGCGGCTATGGCCTGCTGGCCGCGCCGTTCATCACCCTGCTCCCGGCCGCGCTCGCGCAGCGATTCTGGCGCCGTTTTCCGCTCTACTGGCAACGGCTGACGCTGCTGCTGGCCGCAGTGACCGCCGCCTCGCTGCTCAATACCGCCCTGCTGTCGCCTTTCGCGCAGAGCCCGGCGATGCTGCTCGGCCTGGCGTCGTTTACCGGCGGTGTTTTGTTGACCCCGTTCGTCTACCTGATCTTTGAATTTCTGCGCCAGCAGCACCGCTACCATCTGCTGGGGCTGGACACCGCCAACCCGCCGCTGCGCGCGTCCTTAATCATCTGGTGCAGCCTGTTTTTCGTTATCGGCATCGGTACGCAGATGGTGCTGTCGCCGGAAATCGAGCGCCTGCTGCTGATCGTGGTGTTTTTGCCGAACGTGGTGATGGCGTGGAAGTTCGGTTGGCAGGGCGGCGTGCTGTCCGGCCTGCTCGGCAGCATGATGATCACCCTCGCGCGGCAGGTCGGCGTGGGGTTCGGCAATCTGGTCGAGCTGGAAATCTTTCTGGCGACCCAGGCGCTGCTCGGCATCGGTCTGGGCATTGCCATCAGCCGTCAGCAGCACCTGGCGCAAAACCTGCACCACTATCGCCGACGCCTGGAAGAAGAGTTGGCGGCGCGGCGGGCATTGACCGAAAAACTGATCCACACCGAAGAAGACACGCGAAAGAACCTGGCGCGCGAGCTGCACGATGAAATCGGCCAGAACATCACCGCCATTCAAATTCAGTCGCAGCTGGTCAAGCGGGCGCGCGATCCGGCGCAAACCCAGGCCGCCGCGAACCAGATAGGCGATCTCGCCCGGCGCATTCATCACTCCACGCGCCAGCTGCTGCGCCAACTTCGCCCGCCCGCGCTGGACGAGCTGGCGTTCAAAGACGCGCTTCACCACCTGCTGAGCGAATTCGCCTTTAGCGAACGGGGCATCCGTTGCCGTTTCGACTACCGCCTGACCGACACGCCCGCCGGCGAGACGGTGCGCTTCACCCTCTACCGGCTGCTGCAAGAGCTGCTCAACAACGTGTGCAAACACGCCGAGGCCAGCGAAGTCGCCATCGTTTTGTATCAGCAAGGCGCCATGTTGCACCTCGAGGTACGGGACAACGGCGTCGGCATCCATGCGGGCAACGCGCCGGGCTTCGGCATTCAGGGAATGCGCGAACGGGTCAGCGCGCTCGGCGGCGAACTGACGCTGGAAACGCAGCGCGGCACCCGGGTAATTGTTAACCTGCCCACAAATTTGCAACAAACCGCCGACTAACTAGGAAAAAGTCTTAGCCACTCCGGACTTTATCTCATCCCCTTTCCTTTTCACCTTCTTATAGTCAGCACCAGGGAGGCGGCTATGCAAGCACGCTCAGCATCTGAAATCGATCATCGTTACCGCGCGCTGCGCCCGCGGCTGCTGCTGTACATGGTCATCGGGTACGCCGCCTTTTACCTGACGCGCAAAAGCGTGAATTACGTGCTGCCGGCGCTGCAAACGGATTTGGGGCTGGATAAAGGAGACATCGGCCTGCTCGGCTCGCTGTTTTATCTGAGCTACGGCCTGTCGAAATTCGTCGCCGGGTTGTGGCACGACGGCCATGGGCAGCGCGGGTTTATGGGGATCGGCCTGTTCGCCACCGGTTTGCTGAACGTGGCGTTCGCCTTCGGCGAATCGCTGACGCTGCTGCTGGCGGTCTGGGCGCTGAACGGCTTCTTTCAGGGCTGGGGCTGGCCGCCCTGCGCGCGGCTGCTGACCCACTGGTATTCGCGCAACGAGCGCGGCTTCTGGTGGGGCTGCTGGAATATGTCGATCAACCTCGGCGGCGCGATTGTGCCGCTGATCAGCGCCTTCGCCGCCCAGCGCTGGGGCTGGCAGGCGGCGATGTTGATCCCGGGGGCCGTCAGCATGGTGCTGGGCATCTGGCTCACGCGGCAGCTGACAGGCACGCCGCAGGAAGAAGGCCTGCCGTCGGTCGGCCAGTGGCGCCACGATCCGCTGGAGCTGCGCCAGGAACAGCAAAGCCCGCCGATGGGGCTGTGGCGGATGCTGCGCACCACGATGCTGAAGAACCCGATGATCTGGTTGCTCGGCGTCTCTTACGTGCTGGTCTACCTGATCCGCATTGCGTTGAACGACTGGGGCAACCTGTGGCTGACGGAAAGCCACGGCGTCAACCTGCTCAGCGCCAATGCGACAGTGATGCTGTTCGAGATAGGCGGCCTGCTCGGCGCGCTGTTCGCCGGCTGGGGCTCGGATGTGCTGTTCGGCGGGCAGCGCGCGCCGATGATTTTGCTGTTCACGCTCGGGCTGATGGTGTCCGTCGCCGCGCTGTGGCTGGCGCCGGTGCATCACTACGCGCTGCTGGCGGGCTGTTTCTTTGCGGTGGGCTTTTTTGTCTTCGGCCCACAGATGCTGATTGGCCTCGCCGCCGTGGAATGCGGGCACAAAGGCGCCGCGGGCTCCATCACCGGCTTTCTCGGCCTGTTCGCCTATCTGGGGGCGGCGCTGGCGGGCTGGCCGCTGTCGCGGGTCATCGAAGGCTACGGCTGGTCAGGCATGTTCAGTTTGCTGTCGATCGCCGCTGTTCTTATGGGTTTATTGCTGATGCCGCTGCTGATGGCGAGCGTTACCACCTCTACCGAGAGAAGGATAAAACAATGAAAAAAACGTGGGTCACTACCCTGATAGCGTCCGGCATCGCGCTGGCGACCCTGAGCAGCGCCGCGCACGCCAAGGGCCGCCTGGTGGTCTACTGCAGCGCCACCAATGAAATGTGCGAAGCGGAAACCAAAGCCTTCGGCGAGAAATATGACGTGAAAACCGCGTTCATCCGCAACGGTTCCGGCAGCACGCTGGCAAAAGTGGACGCCGAGAAGAAGAACCCGCAGGCGGACGTCTGGTACGGCGGCACGCTCGATCCGCAATCCCAGGCCGGTGAAATGGGGCTGCTGCAGCCGTACAAATCGCCGAATCTCGACCAGGTCATGACGCAATTCCGCGATCCGGCCAAGCTGAAAGGCAACTACTCCTCGGCGGTCTACGTCGGCATTCTCGGCTTTGGCGTCAATACCCAGCGCCTGAAAGAGAAAAATCTGCCGGTGCCCAAGTGCTGGAAAGACCTGACCAAGCCGGAATACAAAGGCGAGATTCAAATCGCCGATCCGCAAAGCTCCGGCACCGCCTACACCGCGCTGGCGACCTTTGCCCAGCTGTGGGGAGACGATCAGGCGTTCGCTTACCTCAAACAGCTGAACGCCAACGTCTCGCAGTACACCAAGTCCGGCATTGCCCCGGCGCGCAACGCCGCCCGCGGCGAAACGGCGATCGGCATCGGTTTCCTGCATGATTACTCGCTCGAAAAGGAACAGGGCGCGCCGCTTGAGCTTATCTCGCCGTGTGAAGGCACCGGCTACGAAATCGGCGGCGTCAGCATCCTCAAAGGCGCGCGCAACCTCGACAACGCCAAGCTGTTCGTGGATTGGGTGTTGTCGAAAGAGGCGCAGGAGCTGGCGTGGAAGCAAGGCAAGTCCTATCAGATCCTGACCAACACCACCGCCGATACCTCGCCGAACTCGCTGAAGCTCGACGACCTGAAGCTGATCAACTACGACATGGACAAGTACGGTTCGACCGAGGTCCGCAAGGCGCTGATCAATAAATGGGTCAGCGAAGTCAAGATGGGTAAATAAGCCCACATTCTGCGCCTGTTGCCGGGTAAGCTTCACGGCTTGCCCGGCCTGAACATCCGGGAAACTTATGTCACATACACATGCACTCCATCTCGTGAAAAAACGAGATGCGATATCCCTTTGGGTTTTGCTTGGCTGGCTGGCGTTCGCCCTGCTGCCGAGCTGGAGCCTGGATTACGGCCTGCTGGAGTCCACCGGCGAAGAGATCCTCGCGGCCTACGGCTGGTCACACCGCAATATCAGCTGGCTTTGGTGCCTGCTGCCGAGCCTGCTGCTGTTGCGCCCTTACGCTGCGGCGGGCCGTGAGCAGCGGCGCCGCCACGCGTTCGATGCCGGCTGGGCGCTGCTGTGCATGGCCTTTATCGTTGTCAGCGCCACGGTGGCGGGACGCGGTTTAGGCTACGCCACCCTGGTGCAGTTGACCGCGCTGGGCGCCATCATGACGCTGGCGCTGACCCGCCTCGACTGGCTGGGCGGCGACCGTTTCGTTATCGGCGCGCTGGTCACCATCGTGGCGCTGATCGGCGTCTTCATCGTCTGGCCGAGCATCGCGATTTTCATTCCGATGTTCACCGACCAGACGGGCGCTTTCGCGCCGCTGGCCTTTATGAACGTGCTGTCGCAGGCGCATATCATTCAGGTGATCCTCAACTCCATCGCCCTGTCGATCGCGGTGGGCGCCGGCTGCACCTTTTTCGGCCTGGTGCTGGCAATTTACACTACCCGCATCGCCAAGCGCAGCGCCATTATCGGCCGCATCTTCTCCATCTTGCCCATCGTCACGCCGCCGTTCGTCGTCGGCCTGGGGGTCACGCTGATGATGGGGCGCTCCGGCTATGTCACCGAGTGGATGGTGGCCTGGTTCGGTTTGACCAACACCAACTGGCTGTACGGCTTTACCGGCATCTGGCTGGCGCAGGTGCTGGCGTTCACCCCGATGGCGTTCATGATCCTCGACGGCGCGATCAAGACCATTCATCCTTCGCTGGAAGAGGCCTCCTACACCCTGCGCGCCAGCCGCTGGCAAACCTTTAACGGCGTGTTCGTGCCGCTGCTGAAACCGGCGCTGGCCAACGCGTTTTTGATCGTGGTGGTGCAATCGCTGGCTGATTTCAGCAACCCGCTGGTGCTCGGCGGCAACTTCGACGTGCTGGCGACGCAAATCTATTTTTACATCACCGGTTCGCAGCTCGATTATCAGGCCGCCAGCACCCTCGGCGCCTTCCTGCTGCTGTTCTCACTGCTGGTGTTCTGCATCCAGTATATGTGGATCGGCAAACGTTCCTACGTCACCGTGTCCGGCAAATCGTATCGCGGCGACGTGCAGCCGCTGCCGGTCACGCTGGTGTGGGGCGTGATCGCGCTGCTGGCGGTGTGGGTAGCCTTTAACGCCCTGCTTTACGGCAGCATTTTCTACGGCAGCTTCACCGTCAACTGGGGAGTGGATTACACGCTGACGCTGGATAACTTCATCAAACTGTTCGGCCAGGGCATGAGCGACGGCGCGTGGCCTTCGCTGCTCGACACGCTGCTGTACGCCGGGATCGCCGCGCCGATCACCGCCGCGTTCGGCCTGCTGATCGCCTGGATCGTGGTGCGCCAACAGTTCAAGGGCAAAAAGACCATCGAGTTCACCACCATGCTGTGCTTTGCGGTGCCGGGTACCGTGGCCGGCGTCTCTTACATTCTCGCCTTTAACGGCGCGCCGGTGTACCTCACCGGGACGGCCGCCATCGTGATTATTTCGATGGTGATGCGCAACGTGCCGGTGGGCATTCGCGCCGGGATCGCCGGGCTGGGCCAGATAGACAAATCGCTGGACGAAGCCTCGCTCAGCCTGCGCGCCGGCTCGCTGCGCACCATCACGCACATCCTGCTGCCGCTGCTGCGCCCGGCGATCCTGTCGGCGCTGATCTACAGCTTCGTGCGCGCCATCACCACCGTCAGCGCCATCGTCTTCCTGGTCACCCCCGATACCCGCGTGGCCACCGCCTACATCCTCAACCGCGTGGAAGACGGCGAATACGGCGTGGCGATCGCCTACGGTTCAATTCTGATCGTGGTGATGCTGGCGATTATTTTCCTCTTTGACTGGCTGATCGGCGAGGCACGCATCTCCCGTTCAAAAGCCAAAAACCAGGCGTAATGGAGCCCATGATGAGCCAGAAAAATTTCGTTGAACTGCGTAACGTCTCCAAACGGTTCGGCAGCAACACGGTAATCGATAACATCACGCTCACCATCCCACGGGGGCAAATGGTGACGCTGCTCGGCCCTTCCGGCTGCGGCAAGACCACCATTTTGCGCCTGGTCGCCGGGCTGGAAAAACCGAGCGACGGGCAGATATTCATTGATGGTGAAGACGTCACCCATCGTTCCATCCAGCAGCGTGACATCTGCATGGTATTCCAGTCTTATGCCCTGTTCCCGCACATGTCGCTGGGGGAGAACGTCGGCTATGGCCTGAAGATGCTCGGCATTCCGCGCGCCGAAGTGAAAGCGCGCGTGCAGGAAGCGCTGGCGATGGTGGACTTGGCGGGGTTCGACGATCGCTATGTCGATCAGATCTCCGGCGGCCAACAGCAGCGCGTGGCGCTAGCGCGCGCGCTGATCCTCAAGCCGAAAGTGCTGCTGTTCGACGAGCCGTTGAGCAACCTCGACGCCAACCTGCGCCGCAGCATGCGCGAAAAGATCCGCGAGCTGCAAAAGCAGTTTGATATCACGTCGCTGTACGTCACCCACGATCAGAGCGAGGCTTTTGCAGTCTCCGACACCGTACTGGTGATGAACAAGGGGCATATCATGCAGATGGGCTCGCCGCAGGATCTCTATCGGCAGCCCGCCTCGCGCTTTATGGCGAGCTTTATGGGGGACGCCAACCTGTTCCCGGCCAGCTTCAGCGCCGATCATGTCGATATCAGCGGCTATCGCCTGCCGCGCCCGGCGCACTTTGCCGCCCAGGGCGCCGGCACGGTGGGCGTGCGGCCGGAAGCGATCACGCTGAGCGAGCATGGCGATGAAAGCCAGCGCTGCGAGATCCAGCATGTCGCCTACATGGGGCCGCAGTATGAGGTGACGGTGGCGTGGCACGGGCAACAGATTTTGCTGCAGGTTAACGCCACCCGCCTGCAACCGAACGTCGGCGAGCAGTATTATCTGGAAATTCACCCCTACGGCATGTTTATGCTGGCGGACGCGGCATAGTCGGCCTCACGCTTAAGGGGTAGAATAACGGCCATCCCGAACGGGATGGCCGAAAATAATCGCCAAAAACACCGTATTTATCTATTTTTACAATTCCACCCAAGTCCTTGTTCAGCCGAAAAATAAATATAGCCACACCCACTCAAAAATAACCACCCAGACCACTCAGGGTGATATTTTTATTTAAATAGGGTAAGCTTGATCCCGCAGTCGAAATTATTTAACGGCCAACTCAAGGAGAAATTCATGAGCAACAATGCAAATGCACAGGCGCAGCTGGATAATTTACGCAATGTCGCTTCCCAGCTGAAGGAAATGCGCCACTACGCGCAGTCGAATATCGAGACGCTCTCCGCACACTGGCTGGCCTTCGATCAGGGGGAATGCAAAAATAAGGCATTCGCCGAAGCCATTAACGACCTATTGAATAAACAGGGCGCCTGTCTGGAAGGACTGGAAAAAACCATTCAGGATATCGAGATAGAATTAAACCGTCTTGATAAAGCCGCCTGATAATGCCGATTTAAATAAACCCGCCACGCGCGGGTTTATTTTCAGCTGCGGCAGATGACGCGCGCAATATCCCCGGACGTCGTCAACGCGCGTATTTCGCTGAACAGTTCAGTTGCTTCATCATATTCTTTACGCAAATAACCCAGCCACTGTTTAATGCGCGCCACGTGATACAGGCCGGTGTCGCCCTGCTTTTCCAGATGGACGTATTTTTGCAGCAGCTCAACCACCTGCGGCCAGGGCATGCGCGGTTCGTTATATTTCACCACCCGGCTCAGGTTCGGCACGTTGAGCGCGCCGCGCCCCAGCATGATGGCGTCGCAGCCGGTCGTCTGCAGGCAATCCTGCGCGCTCTGGTAATCCCAGATCTCGCCGTTGGCGACAACCGGGATGCTCAGCCGCTGACGGATCTCGCCGATCGCCGCCCAGTTGATGCGATCCGCCTTATAGCCGTCCTCTTTGGTGCGGCCGTGCACCGTCAGTTCGCTGGCGCCCGCCTGCTGCACCGCATCGGCGATTTCAAAGCTGCGATTGGAAGAGTCCCAGCCCAAGCGCACCTTCACCGTGACCGGCAGATGGGCCGGCACCGCCGCGCGCATCGCTTTGGCGCCCTGGTAGATCAATTCCGGATCTTTGAGCAGCGTCGCCCCGCCACCACTGCCGTTCACCAGCTTGGACGGGCAGCCGCAGTTGAGATCGACGCCGTAAGAGCCCAATTCCACCGCGCGCGCGGCGTTCTCCGCCAGCCACTGCGGGTACTGCCCCAGCAGCTGTACCCGCACCAGTGTGCCCGACGGCGTGCGGCTGGCGTGACGCAGCTCCGGGCACAGCAGATAGAACGACTTGGCCGGCAGCAGCTGATCGACCACGCGCAAAAATTCGGTGATGCACAGATCGTAGTCGTTCACTTCGGTGAGTAACTCACGCACCAAAGAGTCGAGAACGCCCTCCATCGGAGCCAATAATACGCGCATGACCAATCCCAGCTAAAAAAAGACCCGCAATGATACGGGTGAATGCCCGCGCCAGACAAGCCTCTGCGGGCATTAAAAACGCCATCAGCCCAGCCGACGGATCGGTTGACCGGCGAGAAACGCCGCAATGTCCTCGACCGCCTCGGTGAAGTAGGCGCGGTAGTTATCGTCCGCCACGTAACCCACATGCGGCGTCGCCAGCACGTTGGGCAGTTGACGAAACACATCGTCGGCCGGCAGCGGCTCCGTCTCGAACACGTCCAGCCCGGCGCCGGCGATCTTCCGCTGTTGCAGCACGTCCACCAATGCCGCCCGATCGACGATCGCCGCACGCGAGGTGTTGATCAGGTAAGCGGTGGGCTTCATTGCTGCCAATTCGTCGCGCCCCACCAGCCCGCGGCTGCGATCGCTCAGCACCAGGTGGATAGAGACAAAATCGCTCTGCTCGAACAGCGCCCGTTTGGACGGCGCCAGTAGGGCCCCCTCCTGCGCCGCCCGTTCCGCCGTCAGGTTCTGGCTCCAGGCCAACACCCGCATGCCGAACGCCTGCGCCACCCGGGCCATCTGGCCGCCGATCTTGCCCAGCCCCAGCAGCCCCAGCGTTTTCCCCTGCAGGGTAACGCCGAGATCCCGCTGCCATGGGCCGTTGTTTTTCAGCCCGACGCTTTCCGGCACGATATGCTTCGCCAGCCCGAGCAGCAGCGCCCAGGTCAGCTCCATCGGCGCCGCCGATCCGCTGCTGGTTCCGCACACCACCACGCCGCGCTCGGCGGCGGCGGCCAAATCGATAGAAGCGTTGCGCATGCCGGAGGTGATCAGCAGCTTCAGCTGCGGCAACCGCGCCAGCAGCGAGGCGGTCATCGGCGTGCGTTCGCGCATGATGACCAGAATGTCGCACTCCTGCAGATGCACCGCCAGCTCCGTCTCATCGGTAAAGTGTGCGCTGATGGCGGACACCTCCACCCGATCGGCCAGCGCCGACCAGTCCGCCATCTTGAGCGCCACCTGCTGGTAATCATCGAGAATTGCGCACTTCAATTTCATCTCCGTCTCCTGGAATGTAGGGATAGCCACCGTCCAGCCTAGTACGAAAATGTCGTTCCGCCAGGCAAAAAAAAAGCCGCCCATACAGGCGGCTTGCTTTTGCGCAATCGGGCTTATTCGGCCGGTTTGCGGTTGCGCGGGCGACGCGAGGCCGGCGCGCCGGAACGGCGCTGGCCGTCACCCTGCGGGCGAGCGTTGCCGTTACCGTTGCCACGGTTTTCACGCTGGCCGCCGTTGGCGTTACTGCTACGCTGACCGCCGCCGTTACCGGAACGCTGGCCACCGCCGTTGCCGCGCGGCGCGCCGCGTCCGCCACCCTGGCGGCCGTTGATGATCGGCTCGGCCTTGATGGTCGGATCCGGCTCGTAGCCCGGCAACGCAATGCGCGGAATTTCACGCTTCAGCAGACGCTCGATGTCGCGCAGCAGCTTGTGTTCATCCACGCACACCAGCGAGATGGCTTCGCCGGTACGCTCCGCGCGGCCGGTGCGGCCGATGCGGTGCACGTAGTCTTCCGGCACGTTAGGCAGCTCGTAGTTCACCACGTGCGGCAACTGGTCGATATCCAGACCGCGCGCCGCAATGTCGGTCGCCACCAGCACGCGGATGCGGCCGTCTTTAAAATCGGCCAGCGCACGGGTACGGGCGCCCTGGCTCTTGTTGCCGTGGATCGCCGCAGCGGTGATGCCGTCTTTGTTCAGCTGTTCCGCCAGGTGGTTGGCACCGTGCTTGGTGCGGGTAAAGACCAGCACCTGTTTCCAGTCGCCTTCGCCGATCATCTGCGACAGCAGTTCCCGCTTACGCTTCTTGTCGACGAAGTGCACGCTCTGCTCGATCTGCTCGGACGCGGTATTGCGGCGAGCCACTTCCACCGAGGCCGGGTTATGCAGCAGTTTGTTGGCCAGCGCCTTGATGTCGTCGGAGAAGGTGGCGGAGAACAGCAGGTTCTGGCGCTTGGCCGGCAGCTTGGCCAGCACGCGACGGATGTCATGGATAAAGCCCATGTCCAACATGCGGTCCGCTTCGTCCAGCACCAGAATCTCGATTTTGGACAGGTCAACCGCGTTCTGATGTTCCAGATCCAGCAGACGCCCCGGCGTCGCCACCAGGATATCGACGCCGCCGCGCAGCTTCATCATCTGCGGGTTGATGCTCACGCCGCCAAACACCACCAGCGAACGCAGGCGCAGGTGTTTGCTGTAGGCATCGACGTTTTCGCCGATCTGCGCCGCCAGCTCACGGGTTGGCGTCAGGATCAGCGCGCGCACCGGGCGACGGCCTTTGACCGGATGGTCATGCTTGCTCAGCAGCTGCAACAGCGGCAGGGTAAAACCGGCGGTTTTACCGGTGCCGGTCTGGGCGCTGGCCATCAGGTCACGACCTTCCAGCACGACAGGGATAGCCTGACGCTGAATTGGCGTCGGTTCGCGATAGCCCTGTTCTTCAACAGCGCGCACAATTTCAGCACTTAAGCCGAGGGTTTCAAATGACATAAAGAGAAAAACTCCAGATCCCCCCTAACCTAACAGTGTTCGGTGCAGTTTCCTGGGAGGATGATCAGACGGGGCATTAAGCATGACCACGAGGGATTGGCACAAACTGCAGTGCACCAGGCGGCGATTGTAACAGAAGTCGCGCAATAAAAAGCACTTTTACGTGCAGAGAGCACAATCTGCCGTAAATTCAGCATTATCTGAAGTCGGTCACATAACTCATTGTGGTTAGCGGTTGCGTTTTAAACAATCTGGCATAAAGTTAATCATATGATTGATTAACTTTGAGCGTGACCTATGCCAGCTTCCGTCCCTCATCAGGCTGCCGGCCGGGCGCGCGGCGAGCAAACGCGTCGGCAACTGCTCGCCGCGGCGACCGACCTGTTCGGTGAATATGGCCTGCAGGGCGCCACCACCCGCGATATCGCCCAGCGCGCCGGCCAGAATATCGCCGCCATCACCTACTACTTCAGCTCCAAAGAGGGGCTGTATCTGGCCGTGGCGCAGTCGCTCGCCGATTTCATCCAGCAGGCGTTCGCCCCGCTGGCCGAAGAGGTCGATCGCTTTGGGCAGCAGCCTGCCGCACAGCGATCGCCCGACGCGGCGCTGCGTTTGCTGCAGCGTGGCCTGCTGGCCTTCAGCGAGCTGATGACCCAGCCGCACACGTTGAATCTGAGCAAAATCATGTCGCGCGAACAGCTTGCCCCAACCGACGCCTACCCGCTGATCCACCGCCAGGTGATCGCGCCGATGCACGAACGGCTGTGCCGCCTGCTGTCGGCCGCCACCGGCATCGACGAACGCGCCGCCCGCCTCGTGTTGCATACCCATGCGCTGATCGGCGAGGTGCTGTCGTTCCGCGTAGCGCGGGAGACCATCCGCCGTCAGGCCGGCTGGCAAGAGATTGGTGAGGGCGAAGCGGCGCAAATCGCGGCGGTGCTGAGCGAGCATATCGAGATTTTAGTTATTGGGCTGCGCCAACGTCACGGCGCGTAAATTCAGGCAGGGAGTGTTATGAACAAAAAACGCAGTGCCTTGATCGTGTTGTTGATTCTGCTGATCGCGGCCGTCGCTTACGGGGTATGGCATTACCAACAGCAGCAAGAGCGGCCGCTGACGCTGTACGGCAACGTCGATATCCGCACGGTCAACCTCGGCTTTCGCGTCGACGGCCGCCTGGCGTCGCTGACGGTGGATGAAGGCGATACCGTTCAGCCGGGCCAGCTGCTCGGCAAGCTGGACGATGCTCCCTACCGCAACGCGCTGCAACAGGCCGAAGCCAACGTCGGCAGCGCGCGCGCCAAACTGTCGCTGCTGCAGGCCGGCTATCGCAGCGAAGAGATAGCCCAGGTGCAGTCAGAAATGGCGCAGCGCCAGTCCGCTTTCGCCTACGCCGACAGTTTCCTGAAGCGCCAGCAAGGGCT
This sequence comes from Serratia sp. CY37869, assembly GCF_052168895.1. Lineage (NCBI taxonomy): Bacteria > Pseudomonadati > Pseudomonadota > Gammaproteobacteria > Enterobacterales > Yersiniaceae > Serratia > Serratia sp. CY37869. Next base: position 448,957 of record NZ_JBJNLU010000002.1, on the reverse strand, counting down.
GTGGGCGAAAAACGCCACCTCCGCCGACGCGCTGGAGGATGCGCGCACCGCCCGCAATCAGGCGCTGGCCAATCTGCAAGCGGCGAAAGACAAACTGTCGCAATACCGCAGCGGCAACCGCCCGCAAGAAATTGAACAGGCCAAGGCCGAGGTGGCGCAAAGCGAAGCGGCGTTGGCGCAGGCGCAATTGAACCTGCAAGACGCCACGCTGCTCTCCCCTTCCGCCGGCACGGTGCTGACCCGTGCGGTAGAGCCGGGCACCATGCTCGGCGCCGGCGGCACGGTGTTCACCCTGTCGTTGACCCGGCCGGTGTGGGTGCGCGCCTACGTCAACGAAACCAGCCTGAACCAGGCTGTGCCCGGCACCGAGCTGGAGATCTACACCGACGGCCGCCCCGGCAAGCCTTACCACGGCAAGATCGGTTTCGTCTCGCCGACCGCGGAATTCACGCCGAAAAGCGTTGAAACGCCGGATCTGCGCACCGATCTGGTGTACCGCCTGCGGGTGATCGTCACCGACGCCGACGATGCGCTGCGTCAGGGCATGCCGGTCACCCTGCGCTTCGCCAAACCCTGAGGCCGGCTATGGAACAGGCGCACACCATCGAGTTGGAAGGGCTGGAAAAGCGCTTCCCGTCGCTTGAGAAACCGGCGGTCGCCAGCCTGACCACCACCCTGCGCAGCGGCGCGGTCATCGGGCTGGTCGGCCCGGACGGCGCCGGCAAAACCACCCTGCTGCGCATGCTGGCCGGGCTGCTGAAGCCAAGCAGCGGCAAACTGCGGGTCGCCGGGCTGGATCCGATCGGCCAGGATCGCCAACTGCATGCGATCCTCGGCTACATGCCGCAGAAATTCGGGCTGTATGAGGATCTGACGGTGATAGAGAACCTGACGCTGTACGCCGATCTGCGCGGCGTCACCGGCGATCTTCGCCGCCAGACCTTCGAACGGCTGCTGAAATTCACCGATCTGACCCGCTTCACCGGGCGTCTGGCGGGCAAGCTGTCCGGCGGCATGAAGCAAAAACTGGGACTGGCCTGCACGCTGGTGGGCGAACCCCAGGTGCTGCTGCTGGACGAACCGGGCGTCGGCGTCGATCCGATCTCGCGCCGCGAGCTGTGGCGCATGGTGCACGAGCTGGCCAATGACGGCATGTTGATCCTGTGGAGCACCTCTTATCTCGACGAGGCCGAGCAGTGTCGCGAAGTGCTGCTGCTCAACGAGGGCGAGCTGCTGTTCAGCGGCGCGCCGCAGGATCTGACCCAGCGCATGGCCGGACGCACGGTATTGATCGCCGCGCCGCCCGGCAGCCATCGATCGTTGCTGCAGCGGGCGATCTGCCTGCCGGCGGTCACCGACGGCGTGATCCAGGGCAAGTACCTGCGCCTGATCCTGAAAGAAGGCGAAGATCATCGGCAGCTGCTGCAGACGCTGGATCTGCCGGACGCCGAACTGGACGAAGCGGATCCGCGCTTCGAGGATGCGTTTATCGATCTGCTCGGCGGCGGCCCCAACCATCGCTCGGCGCTGGCGGAGATCATGCCGACCGTTGACGGAGAAAGCGGTGAAACGGTGATCGAAGCGGTGCAGCTGACCAAGAAATTCGGCGATTTCGCCGCCACCGATCACGTCGATTTTCAGGTGCGGCGCGGCGAAATCTTCGGCCTGCTCGGCCCGAACGGTGCCGGCAAGTCCACCACCTTCAAAATGATGTGCGGCCTGCTGGTGCCGTCCGGCGGCAAGGCGCTGGTGCTGGGGATGGATCTGAAGACCAGTTCCGGCAAGGCGCGCCAACGCCTCGGCTACATGGCGCAAAAATTCTCGCTGTACGGCAACCTGACGGTGGCGCAAAATCTGAAGTTCTTCTCCGGCGTCTACGGCCTGAGCGGCAAGGCGCAGCGCGACAAAATCAACGAGATGTCCCGCGCCTTCAACTTCGCGCCGATCCTCGATCAGACGCCGGATGCCCTGCCGCTCGGCTTCAAGCAACGCCTGGCGCTGGCCTGCGCGCTGATGCACGAACCGGATATTCTGTTCCTCGACGAACCGACCTCCGGTGTCGATCCGCTGACGCGGCGCGAGTTCTGGCTGCACATCAACGGCATGGTCGACAAGGGCGTCACGGTGATGGTGACCACCCACTTTATGGACGAGGCGGAATACTGCGACCGCATCGGCCTGGTGTATCGCGGCAAGATCATCGCCGCCGGCACGCCGGACGATCTCAAACAACAGGTAGCGCGCGACGACAACCCCAACCCCTCGATGGAACAGGCGTTTATCGAACTGGTGCAGGGCTACGACGAGGAGGAAACGCGGTGAGCGATAACCGACCCCCATTCGACGACGGCGGCTTCTCCTGGCGCCGGCTGCGCGCGCTGTGCCTGAAGGAGACGCGGCAGATACTGCGCGATCCCAGCAGCGGCCTGATCGCCTTCGTCATCCCGCTGATGCTGCTGTTTATCTTCGGCTACGGCATCAACCTGGACTCCAGCAAGCTGCATCTGGGCATTCTGATGGAACAACAGAGCGAAGACGCGCGCGATTTGGCCCACGCCTTCGCCGGTTCGCCCTATATCGAACCGACCATCAGCGACAACCGCCACCAGTTGATCCAGCAGATGCAGGCCGGCACGATCCGCGGCCTGGTGGTGATCCCGGTGGATTTCGACCAGCGCATGGCGCGCCCGCACGACAGCGCCCCTATCCAGGTGATCACCGACGGCAGCGAGCCGAACACCGCCAACTTCGTGCAGGGCTATGCCCAGGGCGTATGGCAAGTATGGCAGCAGCAACGCGCCGCCGATCGGGGGAGCAGCGACCAGCCGCTGATTGACGTGCAGATGCGCTACTGGTTCAACCCGGCGGCCATCAGCCGGCACTACATCATTCCCGGCGCCATCACCATCATCATGACGGTGATCGGCGCCATTCTCACCTCGCTGGTGATCGCCCGCGAATGGGAACGCGGCACCATGGAGGCCCTGCTGTCCACCCAGGTGACGCGCAGCGAGCTGCTGCTCTCCAAGCTGATCCCATATTACTTCCTCGGCATGATCGCCATGGCGCTGTGCATGGCGGTGGCGGTGTGGGTGCTCGGCGTGCCCTATCGCGGTTCGCTGCCGATCCTGCTGCTGATCAGCAGCCTGTTCCTCGCCAGCACCCTCGGCATGGGCCTGCTGATCTCCACCCTCACCCGCAACCAGTTCAACGCGGCGATGGTGGCGCTGAACGCCGCCTTTCTGCCGTCGATCATGCTGTCCGGCTTCATTTTCCAGATCGACAGCATGCCGGCCATCGTGCGCGCGGTGACCTACATCATTCCGGCGCGTTACTTCGTCAGCACGCTGCAAACGCTGTTCCTGGCGGGCAACGTCGGCACCGTGCTGGCGATCAATCTGCTGTTCCTGATCGCTTCCGCCGTGGTGTTCATCGGCCTGACGGCCTGGAAAACCCAGCGCCGGCTGGATTAAGGAGAAAGAGCGATGTTTCACCGTCTGTTGACGCTTATCATCAAGGAAATGCAGGCGCTGCTGCGCGATCCGCAAACCCGCGCCATCCTGATCATGCCGGTGATCCTGCAGGTGCTGCTGTTCCCGTTCGCCGCGACGCTGGAAGTCACCAACGCCACCATCGCGGTCTACAGCGAGGACAGCGGCCAAGCCTCGGTGGAGCTGACCCAACGCTTCGCCAAGGCCAAAGCCTTCTCCCATGTGCTGCTGCTGCGCAATCCGCAGGAGATAAAGACCACCATCGACAACCAGCGGGCGCTGCTGCTGATCCGCTTCCCGGCGCAGTTCTCGCGCGATATCGCCGCCGGCCACACCGCGCCGCTGCAGCTGCTGCTCGACGGGCGCAACTCCAACAGCGCGCAGATCGCCGCCAACTACGTGCAGCAGATCGTGCAGGAATATCAGAACGAGCTGCTCGGCAACCGCGCGAAACCCAACAACAGCGAACTGGTGGTGCGCAACTGGTATAACCCGAATCTGGACTACAAATGGTTTGTGGTACCGTCGCTGATCGCCATGATCACCACCATCGGCGTGCTGATCGTCACCTCGCTGTCGGTGGCGCGCGAACGCGAACAGGGCACGCTGGAACAGCTGCTGGTCTCGCCGCTCACCACCTGGCAAATCTTTATCGGCAAGGCGGTGCCGGCGCTGATCGTCGCCAGCTTCCAGGCCAGCATCGTGCTGTTGATCGGCATCTTCCTGTACCAGATCCCGTTCGCCGGATCGCTGCTGCTGTTCTACGCCACCATGCTGATCTACGGGCTGTCGCTGGTCGGTTTCGGCCTGCTGATCTCGTCGCTGTGCGCCACTCAGCAGCAGGCGTTCATCGGCGTGTTCGTGTTCATGATGCCGGCGATCCTGCTCTCGGGTTACGTCTCGCCGGTGGAGAATATGCCGGTGTGGCTGCAGGATCTGACCTGGGTGAACCCGATACGCCACTTCACCGACATCACCAAGCAGATCTACCTGAAGGACGCCAGTTTCAGCATCATCTGGCGCAGCCTGTGGCCGCTGCTGGTGATCACCGCCACCACCGGCAGCGCCGCCTATGCGCTGTTCCGCCGCAAAATCGCATAAAAAAAGCTCTGCATGTCACATGCAGAGCTTTTTGATCGCAGATACCCTAAGGCATGAGAGACGACGGATTTAGCGGCGGTTGCCGAAAATGCGCAGCAACATCAGGAACAGGTTGATGAAGTCGAGATACAGCGTCAGCGCGCCGACGATGGCGTACTTGCGGAAGCCGTCTTTATCATCGGCGTTCAGCTGCTCGCCCATCGCCTTGAGTTTCTGCGTGTCGTACGCGGTCAGGCCGACGAACACCACCACCCCGATGTAGGTAATCGCCCACATCAGCGCGGTGCTTTTCAGCCAGATGTTCACCAGCGAAGCCAGCACGATGCCGATCAGCGCCATGAACAACATGCTGCCGAAGCCGCTCAGATCGCGCTTGGTGGTGTAGCCGTACAGGCTCATCGCGCCGAACATGCCGGCGGTGACGACGAAAGTGCTGGCGATCGAGCTGTAGGTGTACGCGATGAAGATGCTCGACAGCGTCAGCCCGGTCAGCGCCGAGTACAGCATGAACAGCGAGGTGGCCACCGCGCCGCTCAGGCGGTTGACCATGCCGGAAATCACGAACACCAGCGCCAACTGGGCGATGATCAGACCGAAGAAGGTGATCTGACTGGAGAAGATGAAGTTGAGGATCGCGGGCGTATTGGCCGCATACCAGGAAACGAACGCCGTCAGCAGCAGACCGCAGGTCATCCAGCCGTAAACCTGCGCCATGTAGGCCTGAATGCCGCTGTTGGCACGTTCGACGATTGAACCATTAGAGCGTGGATATCGGTCCATGACGGTTACCTTTTGCGTTGTAAACAAGATTCCGAAGCCCCGTAAACGGGGCTTCGCCTGCTATAAGCGTACCACAGAATAGGCCGCGCGAAAGCGGCAAAGGTCTTGATTTGTTTCCGCTGTTGAGGCGTTATTTAGCCGCGTCGTGCCAGCGCTGCGCGGCCTGACGATCGCTGTCGCGAGCGTCCACCCAACGATCGCCCTGGCCGGTCGCTTCGCGCTTCCAGAACGGTGCGCGGGTCTTCAGGTAGTCCATGATGAACTCGCTGGCGGCGAACGCCATGCCGCGGTGCGCGCCGGTCACGCCGACGAACACGATCTCGTCGCCGGGATACAGCGCGCCGACGCGGTGGATCACCGTCACGCGCTGCAGCGGCCAACGGCTGCGCGCCTCGGCCACGATCTCCGCCAGCGCCTTCTCGGTCATGCCGGGGTAGTGTTCCAGCGTCAGCGCGCTGACGTCGTCCCCGAGGTTATGGTTGCGCACCTTGCCGGTGAAGGTCACCACCGCGCCGTCGGCGTCGCACTGCGCCAGCCACTGATACTCGTCGCCGACGTTGAACGGCGCTTCGCCCACGCGAATGCGGGTGTTTTCCATGCTTACCCCCCGGTAACCGGCGGGAAGAAGGCCACTTCATCGCCGGCGCGCAGCGGGTGATCCGCCGCCACCAGCGACTGATTGACCGCCGCCAGCAGTTTGCCGGACTCCAGCGCCAGCGCCCAGCGATCGCCGCGCGCGCACAGCGCCTGGCGCAGCGCCTCGACGGTCGGGTAATCCGCCGGCATCGACAGCGCGCCGGTGCCCACCAGTTCGCGCACCTGCGCGAAGAAAAGAATATCGATCATGCGTTCACCTTAAAATCGCCGGATTTGCCGCCGCTTTTCGCCAGCAGGCGCACCGGGCCGATCACCATGTCTTTCTGTACCGCTTTGCACATGTCATAGATGGTCAATGCCGCCACCGAGGCGGCGGTCAGCGCTTCCATCTCGACGCCGGTTTTGCCGGTCAGCCGGCAGCAGGTTTCAATGCGCACCCGGCTGTGCTCCGTTTGCGCCTCCAGCTGCACTTCGACCTTGCTCAACATCAGCGGGTGGCACAGCGGGATCAGTTCCCAGGTGCGTTTGGCCGCCTGAATGCCGGCGATGCGCGCCGTGGCGAACACGTCGCCCTTGTGATGGCTGCCGTCGACGATCATCGCCAGCGTGGCGGGCAGCATGTCGACGAAGGCTTCGGCGCGCGCCTCGCGCACCGTTTCGGCCTTGGCGGAAACGTCGACCATATGGGCTTCGCCGGCGGCGTTAATGTGGGTTAGCTGTGTCATGACTCAGGGCTTCTTCAAATGGGGCTGGAAGTTGCACGGGCGATGGCGCGCGTCCAACTGCTCTTCGATAATCCGCTCCCAGGCGGTGCGGCAGGCGCGGGTGGAGCCCGGCATGGCGAAAATCACCGTGCGGTTGGCCAGGCCGGCCAGCGCGCGCGACTGGATCGTCGCGGTACCGATCTCTTCGTACGACACCATGCGGAACAGTTCGCCGAACCCTTCCACCTCTCTGTCGAACAGCGGCAACAGCGCTTCCGGCGTGTTGTCGCGCGCGGTAAAACCGGTGCCGCCGGTGATCAGCACCGCCTGCACGTTGTCATCGGCGATCCACGCGGAAACCCGTGCGCGGATCTGGTAAATGTCATCTTTGACGATGGCGCGATCCACCACCTGATGGCCGGCTTCCTGCGCCGCTTCCTGCAGATATTGGCCGGAGGTGTCTTCCGCCGCGCCGCGGCTGTCGGACACGGTCAGGATGGCGATATGCGCCGGAATAAACTCGCTGCTCGCATGGCTCATGGTTCAATAAGCTCCTATTGGCTGTCAGCCGCCGATAAACGACAGGTTCTGGGTGATCCCGCTGTTGCCCTGATGCAGGAAATGGGTCTGCTTCTTGCTCAGCAGCCCGCTCTGGATGCGCGCCTTCAGCGCGTCGAGCTGGCCGTCGTCCGCCAGCAGATCGCGCAGGGGCACCCCCTGCTCGCCGAACAGACACAGATGCAGATTGCCGATGGAAGAAACGCGCAGCCGGTTGCAGCTGGCGCAGAAGTCTTTTTCATACGGCATGATAAGACCCACCTCACCCTGGTAGTCCGGGTGGCTGAACACCTGCGCCGGGCCGTCGCTGCGGCCACGCGCCTGGCGCTGCCAACCCTGCTGCTCCAGCTGCAGGCGAATCACTTCGCCGGAAACGTGGTGTTTGCGAAACAGCTCGCCGCCCTCGCCGGTTTCCATCAGTTCGATAAAGCGCAGCTGGATCGGCCGATCCTTGATCCAGGCGAGAAACGCGCCGAGTTGCTGGTGATTGACGTCGCGCATCAGCACGGCGTTGACCTTGACCTTGCTGAAACCGGCGCTGAAGGCGGCGTCGATGCCGTCCATCACCTGGCGGAACTTGTCCTGACCGGTAATGGCGTGAAACTGGCGGGGATCCAGACTGTCGATGCTGACATTGATCGCCGTCAGACCGGCGTCACGCCAGGCGGCGACGTCGCGCGCCAGACGGTAGCCGTTGGTGGTGACCGCCAACGTGCGGATGGCCGGATTTTCCCGCACGGCGGCGATGATCTCGGTAAAGTCGCGGCGCAGCGAAGGCTCGCCGCCGGTCAGGCGCACCTTTTCGGTGCCCAGTTCGGCGAACGCGCGGCTGACGCGGCGGATTTCATCCAGCGACAGGAAGCTTTTCGGGCTGCCGCTCGGCTTGTAGCCGTCGGGCAGACAGTAGGTGCAACGAAAGTTGCACACGTCGGTGATCGACAAGCGCAGGTAATAGAACTTGCGCTCATAAGCATCAATGAGTTGCGGTACCATAACACCTTTCCAAAGTCGGGAGATGCGAGCGTTTCCCCTCTGCACCCTGGTGGCTGACTTCGCCACGGCCCAGGCGCCATATCGTTCCGGATGAACAACGTAGGCGCAGGGGCTAGGAGTTTGATTTCTCTTCCCGCTACCTTGAGTAGCCGGAATGAAACCGTGGTTTTCAGCAGAATTCTAGCGCTAATCGGCAACGATAGCCAACGCGTTAATTCGCTATATAACTGTCTATACAGCGTTTTTAGACGCCGCGTAATCGGGTAAACCATGATAAACATCGCTTACGAGGGCGAATTGACCAGAATCACGCAAATGGCACTCTTTATCCCCTAAATAATGGACGTCGCCTCCCGACGGCAAGCCCGCTCCCCCCAGAGGCAACGTCAAGGATAACGGGTATATCGCGTTTTTACGCCGGATCCGCTACCTTATGCGGGCAGTTCAGCCCCTTTGTAAGGAAATTTATGCGTAATCGTACCCTGGCCGATCTCGACCGCGTGGTGGCGTTGGGCGGCGGACACGGCCTGGGCCGTGTAATGTCGGCCCTGTCGTCCTTAGGCTCCCGCCTGACCGGCATCGTTACCACCACCGACAACGGCGGTTCCACCGGCCGCATCCGCCGTTCGGAAGGCGGCATTGCCTGGGGCGATACCCGCAACTGTCTCAACCAGCTGATCACCGAGCCGAGCGTCGCCTCGGCGATGTTCGAATACCGCTTCAGCGGCAACGGCGAACTGGCCGGCCATAACCTCGGCAACCTGATGTTGAAAGCGCTGGATCACCTGAGCGTGCGCCCGCTGGAAGCGATCAACCTGGTGCGCAGCCTGTTGAAGGTGGACGCGGCGTTGATCCCGATGTCGGAACAGCCGGTGGATTTGATGGCGCACGATCACGAAGGCAACCATGTTTACGGTGAAGTGAATGTTGACCAACTGACTCATATGCCGCAGGAGCTGATGCTGTCTCCCCCGGTCAACGCCACGCGCGAAGCGCTGGACGCCATCGCGCAGGCCGACGTGATCCTGATTGGGCCGGGCAGTTTTCTCACCAGCCTGATGCCGCTGCTGCTGCTCGACGATCTCACCCAGGCGCTGCGCCGCAGCAGCGCCAGCATGATCTATATCGGCAACCTCGGCCGCGAGCTGAGCGTGGCCGCCGCGGCGCTGTCGTTAAAGGACAAGCTGACGCTGATGGAAGAGAAGATCGGCCGCCGGATGATCGATGCGCTGATCGTCGGCCCGGCGGTGGACGCCAGTGAAGTGCAGGATCGGGTGGTGATTCAGCAACCGCTGGAAGCGAGCGACATCCCTTATCGCCACGATCGCCAGCTGCTGCGCCAGGCGCTGGATCAAGCGCTGGTAGAGCTGGCCGACCGCCGCTAACCGAATTTAACCGTCTCGCCCGCGCAGCCAGGGATTATCGCTGGCTGGGGCGGGATGGCTGACCATATCGATATACAGATCTTCCACCTCTTTACGCGCCCAGGGCGTGCGACGCAAAAATTTCAGACTGGACTTGATGCTCGGATCGCTGCGGAAGCAGTTGATGCGAATGCGCGCACCCAGCTCGGACCAACCGTAGTGATCCACCAGTTTATTCAGCAGTTGCTCCAGCGTCACGCCGTGCAGCGGGTCTTTAGACTGGTGTTGGCTCATGTTCGGTACTCTTCGTGGTCAAATCGGGCCGCACACCATAACAGCTTTGACGCGGCCGACAAGGAATTTTGACGCCCACAGCGCGGGCGCCGTCCAACGGTCAGGAAATCGCGATGAACTGCTCGCGCAGCTGGTGGATCTCGTCGCGCAGCGCAGCCGCCTGCTCGAACTCCAGATTTTGCGCATGGGTATACATCTGCGCTTCCAGATCGCGGATTTTCTGATCCAGCGCTTTCGGCGTGAGGTTCTGCAGCTGAGCGCCGCTGTCCGCCGCCTTGCCCCTGCCTTTACCCTTGGCGCGGTTGACCGGCTGGCCAATCTGCAGAATGTCGCCGATCTTCTTGTTCAGCCCCTGCGGCACGATGCCGTTGGCTTCGTTGTAAGCCTGCTGCTTGGCGCGCCGCCGCTCGGTTTCACCGATCGCTTTGGCCATCGAATCGGTGATGCGATCGCCATACAGGATCGCCTTGCCGTTCAGGTTACGCGCCGCGCGGCCGATGGTCTGGATCAGCGAACGTTCGGAACGCAGGAAGCCTTCCTTGTCGGCGTCCAGAATCGCCACCAGCGACACCTCAGGCATGTCGAGCCCCTCACGCAGCAGGTTGATGCCCACCAGCACGTCAAACTCGCCCAGACGCAGGTCACGAATGATTTCGACGCGTTCCACGGTGTCGATATCCGAGTGCAGGTAGCGCACGCGCTCGCCATGCTCTTCCAGGTATTCGGTCAGGTCTTCCGCCATGCGTTTGGTCAGGGTGGTCACCAGCACGCGCTCGTTGATCGCCGCGCGCTTGCGGATCTCGGAGAGCAGATCGTCCACCTGAGTAGCGACTGGCCGCACTTCCACGATCGGATCCAGCAGCCCTGTCGGGCGCACCACCTGGTCGATCAGATCGCCGCCGGATTTCTCCAGCTCATATTTGCCCGGCGTGGCGGAAACATAGATGGTCTGCGGCGCCAGCGCCTCGAACTCCTCGAAGCGCAGCGGGCGGTTGTCCAGCGCCGACGGCAGGCGGAAACCGTACTCCACCAGCGTTTCCTTGCGCGCGCGGTCGCCCTTGAACATCGCGCCGATTTGCGGAATGGTGACGTGGGATTCGTCGACCACCAGCAGGCCGTCCGCCGGCAGGTAATCGAACAGCGTCGGCGGCGGCTCGCCCTCGGCGCGCCCGGAAAGGTAGCGCGAGTAGTTTTCGATGCCCGAGCAGTAACCCAGCTCGTTCATCATCTCCAGATCGAACTGGGTGCGCTGCGTCAGGCGCTGCTCTTCCAGCAGCTTGTTGTTGGCCAACAGCACCTTGCGGCGGTCCGCCAGATCGACCTTGATCTCTTCCATCGCCTGAATGATCCGCTCGCGCGGCGTCACGTAGTGCGACTTCGGGTAGATGGTAAAACGCGGCACCACCTGCTCAATCTGCCCGGTCAGCGGATCGAACAGCGACAGCCGCTCCACTTCGTCGTCGAACAGCTCGACGCGCAGCGCCAGCTCGTCCGATTCCGCCGGGAAGATGTCGATCACCTCACCGCGCACGCGGAAGGTGGCGCGCTGGAAAGCCTGATCGTTGCGGGAATACTGCAGCTCCGCCAGCCGGCGCAAAATGGAGCGCTGATCGATGATCATGCCCTTGGTCAGATGCAGCATCATCTTCAGGTAAAGATCCGGATCGCCCAGGCCGTAGATCGCCGACACCGACGCCACCACCACCACGTCGCGCCGCTCCAGCAGCGCCTTGGTGGCGGAAAGGCGCATCTGCTCGATGTGCTCATTCACCGAAGCGTCTTTTTCAATGAAGGTGTCGGAGCTGGGCACGTAGGCTTCCGGCTGGTAGTAGTCGTAGTAAGAGACGAAGTACTCCACCGCATTCTCCGGGAAAAACTCTTTCATCTCGCCGTACAGCTGCGCCGCCAACGTCTTGTTCGGCGCCAGCACCATGGTCGGCCGATTCAGATCGGCTATCACGTTGGCGATGGTGAACGTTTTGCCCGAGCCGGTTACCCCCAGCAGCGTCTGGTGCGCCAGGCCGTCTTCCAACCCCTCTTCCAGTTTGCGGATGGCTTCCGGCTGATCGCCGGCCGGTTTGAAATCAGAATGCAGTTTGAAAAGTTTACTCATTGCTCGGCTACCCTGTGGAGATGCGCGCGCTCAGGCGGCCAGCCGGCTCTGCGCCGGACGTGGCCCCTAATTATGGAAAGTGTCGGCGATTTGCGCCAGTGCCCATGATACTGGATATAAAACCAGCTTCAAGCGGATTCGTCGCTGCGCGCGGCAGCGCGGCAACGCCGTTGCACCGTGAGGTTACAGCGGGGTGACATTTTTATTGTCAATAACAGATTTATCCCCAGAACTTGCCGAAAATTAACTTATTGATAGCACCGCGGCGAAAAATCACACATAGAAACCCGATCAATGCCCTGGCGTCTTGATTTTAGTTAATTTATTGATAATTAATAGTTTTAATAAAAAGACGAGATTGCGGACAAAGCGAACAGAACCCGCGTCGGCTCTCGCTTTACAGCGTTTTTCTAAATCTAATGCACAAGGTTATCCACAGGAATAGTGGATAACTCTCACCGCCCCGCCCGTGGCGGGAGTTACAGAAAGAAAGCTTTTCGCCCTTTACACTCGCCAAAATGGCTTTTTTAGTTATTTTTTCATAAAAATATCGCTTTGTTTATGCCGATTAATACTAAAAATCCCCATTGCCAAAATCGCATTGCCCCCTTTCACGCCGATCGCGCTTGACGGCGGCGCAACGCCTTGCACCACGCCCACGCCGGAGAGCACCACAAGAGTGCAAAAAACGTCCGGGTTAACTTCCCGGCGTATTTTCAGGCCGCCGCGGCAGAGCGCGTCGGGCCTGACAGGCGGTTAACAAAGCGATAACACTCCCTCTTTTCGGCCAGTGGCAAAACTGGCCTGGGAGTTGCTTTATCTTCCCGCGTGCGAACGAGGCGCGACAGCATAATGCGCTGCCGAATGCGGCGTGCAACCGCCGCCTGGCTATGCCTCGTAAAAGCGCGAGAACGACACCAAGTCGTCATAAACGTCGTTTTTCACGACATATTGACTGTCTTTCCGTCCACCGCAGACATTGCTCAGGTGAATCGGAGGGACGGCATTTTGTTCCGGACATTGCCACACTCGGGAAATCAACCGCCAATGCGGCCTTTGCAGCACCCCACCAATGAGTGGAACGGGCGCCTATGTCTATGAGGAGAATGCCACATGCTGAGTCTGAGATCGGTCAATCAATTTTACGGGCAAAATCATACCCTGTGGGACATCAACCTGGAGCTGCCGCGCGGCCAGTGCACCGTGCTGCTCGGGCGCAACGGCGTGGGCAAGACCACGCTGGTCAACTGCATCATGGGGCATTTGCCGGTGGTGAGCGGCAGCATGACCTGGCAGCCGGCGGATCAGCCGCCGCAAAACCTGCTGCTGCAACCGATGGAGCGCCGCGCCGCACTCGGCATCAGCCACGTCCCGCAAGGGCGGCAACTCTTCTCGCAGCTGAGCGTGGAAGAGAATCTGCAAGTGGCGCAGATGGCCGTGCGCGGCGCCCCTTACCGCATTCCGCCGCTGATCTACAGCCTGTTTCCCAATTTGCGCCAGATGCGCACCCGCCGCGCCGGCGATCTGTGCGAAGGCGCTCAGCGCCAGTTGGCGATTGGTCGTGCGCTGGCGCAGGAGCCGGCGCTGCTGATCCTCGACGAACCGACAACGGGCGTACCGCCCTCGATCGCCGCCGACATCGGCAACGTGATCCGCAGGCTCAACTATGAGTTGGGCATGACCATTTTGCTGGTAGAGCATCAGCTGCCGTTCGTGCGCCGGGTGGCGGATCGTTTTTGTCTGCTCGATAGCGGGCGCACCGTGGCGCACGGCGCGCTGGCGCAGCTGGATGAGGCGCTGATCGGCGCCGGGCTGGCGGAGTGAGTGCTCGGGTTAGCGATTAGGTTGCTGTTGTATCAGTCACGGCCGGTCTGCGCCCAATAGGCATGGGCCGGCCATCTTTTCATACTCGATAGGGGTCACACCGACACCATAATATCGAGGGATGTAAGCATGACAGACAACAACGCGGCATTTATTCAATACGCGGATTTGCGCAACAAAAACTGGAGCCTGCAGGAACGTCTTAATATTGAAGGCATTTACGTCAGTTCGCGCGACGAACTGGTCGGCGCACAAGACTTTATCATCAAAACGTTAAAACGCCCTGCGATTGTCAGATTCGCCGCGCCTTTTGCCCTTTGGACGGCGCCTAAAACCGATATCAATGTCGGATTCGTCTATATCGACGGCAACGGCGTCAACGTCACTACCGAGATCCCCAACGGCACGGAAAGCGACCATAACTATTTCCTGCGCTGCTATACCAGCAACGGCGCGCTGGATAACAACGTTCCTATTCGCCCGGCGCCTATCATGAAAGATTTCACCGTAAAGGGCATCGGCGCCAGGATTAACAACAGCAAAGATGAAACGACGATCGAATACACCTATATCGACGGCGTCCGTTTCGATTCGCCTGAAGGCCCGCTGGGCAACTTTTCCGTCAATAACGTCTATATTTCCGGCTTCTACTACGGCCTGTACTACGGTACCAATGCCTATATCGCCCACCACTACGCCTGTGAAGTCATTCGCTGTTTTGAGTGCCTGCATATGCCTTCAACGAACAGCGGCGCCCAAAACTTCGGCGAAGGCATCAACTTCTTCGGTGGCACCCTCGGCAATTCCCAGGGGCTGGCCGTTCGCAACGCTAACCCCAACGGCGCCTTCCGCCTGTTCGGCACTTCGATCGACTATGCCGGCTCGATTGCCGACGTTGAGGCCGGTAGCATTGAATTGCATGGCTGCCATATGGAATTCAACAACGGTAATAGTCCGCTCACGGAAATTCCCTTCCGTTGCAGCGCCAATCAAAATGCATCGCTGTTGATTCACGGCGGCGAAATCATCGTCGCCGGCGGCCGACTGGCGCAAGCGTCGCTGTTTTACGCCGAGGCCGGCAGTAGCGGGATTATCGTCGACAGCGTGAAGTTCTATGGCGTACGAACCGCCAGCGGCCGCTATTTCAGCGGTACCGGCGACTTTGTCATCGTCAATAGCCGACTGGATGGCGGTGGGGGTGGCGCCGGGATCCAGACGCTGGTCGGCGCCGTGAATAACAAGTTAAAAGACGGTGAGTTCGCCTTTTCCGCTAAGCCGTTTGGCTGGGAAGTGACAGGCGGCACGATCAGCGAGCCCTTTACCTCAGACGCAGTGACTATCAGTATCGAAGCCGGCGCGGGCGTCAACGGCAGCAATGCCCTGAAAGTGACCAAGTTGGGCAACGCCAATACCAACGCCGGAGTGAGAGTGATCGTGCCCGCCGCGCAATATGAGCAGCTGGGCGCCTGTTTTACCCTGAAAACGGTCAACGGCGGTACCGGCAATCTGTTCGCGACGCTGCAATATGCCTGTATCCAGGACCATGCGGACAACGGCGTCTCGCTCGTCGCCAAAGCCGCGCCGGCAGCCTGGGACGCCGCCTTGAAAGCCGATGCTTACGCCGAGTACACCGAATATCGTTTCAACGCCAATCGACGAAAAGTCCCGGTCTGGGCGACCCATGTCATCCTGACGTTCAACCTGTTTGCCCTGGCGAAAAATGGCGTGCTTTATCTCGATAACGCCTGTATTACCGCTATGTAAAAGCCAACGCCGGGTCATAAGACCCGGCGTTGTGATTCATCAGCCAGAACCTCTCACTGCGCCAGCAAGCTGATATCCAGATACTGCCCCAGCGGCGCCCGTTCGGCCTGCGGCAGGTGCGGGATTTCGCCCAGCAGCGGCGCGGGCAGCATACGGCGCAGCGTAGCCAGGTATTCCTGATGCCGCCGCCCCGGCGGCGCCACGTCGTTGGCGATCCAACCGGCCAGCGTCAGCCCGGCCTGTTGCACCGCCTGGGCCGTCAGCACCGCGTGGTTGATGCAGCCCAGCTTGATGCCCACCACCAGGATCACCGGCAGTTGCTCTTGCCGCACCCAGTCGGCGAAGGTGTACTCCGCCGACAACGGGGTAAACCACCCGCCGGCCCCCTCGACCAGCACCCAGTCGGCGCGCTGCTCCAGCCGGCGCAGGCCGTCGGACAGCCGCGCCGCGTCGATCGGCCGGCCTTCATCGGCGCTGACGATATGCGGCGAGGTCGGTTCGGCAAATACGTAAGGGTTCACTTCGTCGTAATCCAGCGCCACACCGCTGTTGGCCTGCAGCGCCAGCGCGTCGCCGTTGCGCAGCCCCTCGGCGGTCATCTCGCTGCCGGAGGCCACCGGCTTATAGCCGGCGCTGCGGTAGCCCGCCCGGTTGGCGGCCTGCAGCAAGGCGCTGCTGGCGACGGTTTTCCCCACTTCGGTGTCGGTGCCGGTCACGAACCAACGTTTACTCACGATAAATCACTCCATAAGCCAGATGATAGCTGAGCGGGAACTGCCCCTGCCGGCACGGGTAAGCCGCCTGCAGCGCGGCGAGGCGGCCACGCGACATCAGGCCGCCCTCACGCCCCTGATGCAAATGCGTCGCCCCGATGCCCTTGAGCGAACGCATCAGCGTCATCACGTCCGGGTAGTTCAGGATACGCAACTCCGTCACCAGCTCGTGTCGATAGGCGGCGCAGGCGGTGCGGATCTGCGTCAACGGCAAAAAGGCGTTCACGTGACGTTCGCCGTCCACCTGTTGCCAGGCGTCCCCCAATTCCTGCAGCGAGCCCGCCGCCAGCGTGGAAAACAGGATCACGCCGCCGGGACGGGTCACGCGATACAGCTCTGCCAGCGCGGCGGGCAGATCGCTGCACCACTGCACCACCAGGCTGCTGAAACAGATGTCCATCGCCGCATCGGGCAGCGGCACCTGTTCGATATCGCCCAGCAGATAATGATGCGCCGCCTGCCGTTGGCGGGCGACGTCCAGCATGCCCGGCGCCAAATCGAGCGCGGTCACCCGTTTGCCGCGCTCACGCCACATACGGCTGAAATAGCCGGTGCCGCAGCCGGCGTCCAGCAGCTGTTCGCCCGGGTGGGAACTCCCCATCCCCAGTAAGCGCTCGCCAACGTCACGCTGCAGCGCGGCGGCGGCATCGTAGCTGCCGGCCGCGCGGCTGAAGGCCGAGGCGACCGCCTGTTTGTTCACTGTGTCATTGGCTGACGTCATTCAGCACCTCCAGCAGGCGATCGATGTCCTGCGGCTGATGCGCCGCCGTCAGGGTAATGCGCAGCCGCGCGCCGCCCGGCGGCACAGTCGGTGGGCGGATGGCGCTCACCCACAGGCCGCACTCGCGCAGGCGGGTCGCCAGATCGAGCGCGCGCTGATTATCCCCCACCAGCAGCGGCTGGATGGCGGTGTCGGAATCCGTCAGGGTCAGCGCCAGCGGCGCCGCGCCCTGACGGAAACGCCGAATGTTGTCCTGCAGCCGGGCGCGCAGATCATCGCCCTCGCGAATGCAGACCAGCGCCGCCTGCAGCGCGCAGGCCTGTGCCGGCGGCATCGCGGTGCTGTAGATCAGATGGCGGGCGAACTGCAGCAGATACTCGGCGGTCGCCTCATCGCACAGCACCGCCGCGCCGCTGACGCCGAACGCCTTGCCGAAGGTCGCCACCAGCAGTTCAGGGCGCACGCCCTGCTGCCAGCAGCTGCCGCGGCCTTGTTCGCCGCGCACGCCGATGCCGTGGGCGTCGTCCACCATCAGCCAGGCGCCCGCCGCACGGGTTAAGCGATGCAGCTCTGCCAACGGCGCGCCGTCGCCATCCATGCTGAACACCCCTTCGGTGACCGCCAGCCGCTGCCCGTCGCAGGGTTTGGCCAGCAGATCCGCCAAGGCCTGCGGTTGATTGTGCTGGAACCGGCGCAGCTCGGCCGGCGACTGCGCCGCCGCCTCCAGCAGCGAGGCGTGGCTGAGACGATCGGCCAAAATGCGATCGCCCTTTTGCATCAACGCCGCCAGCACCGCCTGGTTGGCGGCGTAGCCGGAGATGAACAGCAGCGCGCGCGGATAGCCGAGCCACGCCGCCAGTTGCTCTTCCAGCGCCTGATGCGCTGCGCTAAAACCGGTCACGTGGCCCGAACCGCCGCTGCCGACGCCGTAACGCTGCGCGCCCTGCTGCCAGGCGGCGATCACCCGCGCATCCTGGCTCAAGCCCAGGTAGTCGTTGCCCGAGAAGTTCAGATAGAGACGATCGCCGAGCCGGATCTGGCGGCCGTTGCCGCCCTCGGTGGTCTGTCGCCGGCGGTAGGCGGCGTTCAGGCGCCGCTCAGCCAGCGCCTGCTCGATGCGTTGCTGCCAGCTCATCACGGCGCCGCGTTGTAAAACTCGGCGGTATCGGCGTTCAGCAGTTGCTTGGCCAGCACCTGCTGTTGCTGGTTGTCGCCGTGTTCGGTTGCGGTCTGCTGCGGGTTGAGCCCCAGCTTGCGGAACAGCTTCAGGTCTTTGTCTTCTTCCGGATTCGGCGTGGTCAGCAGCTTGCAACCGTAGAAGATCGAGTTGGCGCCGGCCATGAAGCACATCGCCTGCGTCTGTTCGTTCATCTGTTCGCGGCCTGCGGAGAGACGGACATAAGAAGATGGCATCATGATGCGCGCCACCGCGATGGTGCGGATGAAATCAAACGGATCGACGTCATCGTTATCCGCCAGCGGCGTGCCTTTCACCTTCACCAACATGTTGATCGGCACGCTCTCCGGCGGCTTTGGCAGGTTGGCCAGCTGCACCAGCAGCCCGGCGCGATCGCGCACCGTTTCACCCAGCCCGACGATGCCGCCGGAGCACACTTTGATGCCGGCGTCGCGCACCTTGTCGAGCGTATCCAGGCGCTCCTGGTAGCTGCGGGTGGTGATGATGCTGCCGTAGAACTCCGGCGAGGTGTCGAGGTTATGGTTGTAGTAATCCAGCCCGGCCTCCGCCAGCCGCTCGGCCTGGGTGCCATCCAATGTGCCCAGCGTCATGCAGGTTTCCATGCCCATCGCTTTCACGCCCTGCACCATTTGCTGCAGATAAGGCATATCGCGCTCGTGCGGGTTCTTCCACGCCGCGCCCATGCAAAAACGGGTCGAACCGTTCGCCTTGGCCTTGCGTGCCGATTCCAGCACCTGCTCGACCTGCATCAGCCGCTCCGACTCCAGGCCGGTCTTGTAGCGTGAGCTCTGCGGGCAGTATTTGCAGTCTTCCGGGCAAGCGCCGGTCTTGATCGACAGCAGCGTGCTGACCTGCACCTGACGCGGGTCGAAGTGCTGGCGGTGTACGGTTTGCGCTTCGAACAGCAGTTCCAGCAGCGGTTTATCAAACAGGGCCTGGGCTTGCCCTACTGTCCAGTGAATGCGGTCGGCCATCATGGCGTCTCCAAAACGAAAAAGTGTCGCCAGTTTAAATATTGTGGATATACTGTCAACCAATCTTAATCCAATTTGGTTTACAACAATGTCTGTCACCGCTTCCGACCTGGCGTTTGACCAACGCCATATCTGGCACCCCTACACCTCCATGAGCCGCCCGTTACCCTGTTACCCGATCGAATCGGCCAGCGGCGTCGAACTGCAGCTGGCGGACGGCCGGAGTCTGGTGGACGGCATGTCCTCCTGGTGGGCGGCGATCCACGGTTACAACCATCCGCGCCTGAATCAGGCCGCCAGCCAGCAGTTGGAGAAGATGTCGCACGTGATGTTCGGCGGCATTACCCATCCGGCCGCCATCTCGTTGTGCCGTCGGCTGGTGGAAATGACGCCGGAAGCACTGCAGTGCGTGTTCCTGGCGGACTCTGGTTCGGTGGCGGTAGAAGTGTCGCTGAAAATGGCGCTGCAGTACTGGCAGGCGCGCGGCGAGCGCCGGCAGCGCATCCTGACGCTGCGCCACGGCTATCACGGCGATACCTTCGGCGCGATGTCGGTCTGCGATCCGGACAACTCGATGCACAGCCTCTATCAGGGGTATCTGGCGCCGCACCTGTTCGCCACCGCGCCGCAGTGCCGCTTCGACGAGGACTGGCGTGAAGAGGATATCGCGCCGTTCGCCGCGCTGCTGGAGCAGCACGCCGGTGAAGTGGCGGCGGTGATTCTGGAACCGGTGGTGCAAGGCGCCGGCGGCATGCGCATCTACCATCCGACCTATCTCAAGCGGGTGCGCGAGCTGTGCGATCGCCATCAGGTGCTGCTGATCGCCGACGAGATCGCCACCGGTTTCGGCCGCACCGGCAAGCTGTTCGCCTGCGAGCACGCGCAGGTGGTGCCGGACATTCTCTGTCTGGGCAAGGCGCTGACCGGCGGCTATATGACCCTTTCCGCCACCTTGACTACCCACCATGTGGCGGAGACCATCAGCAACGGCGCGGCCGGCTGCTTTATGCACGGGCCGACCTTTATGGGCAATCCGCTAGCCTGCGCCGTGGCGGACGCCAGTCTGGCGCTGCTGGCGGAAAATCGCTGGCAGGCGCAGGTGAGCGCCATCGAAACCCAGTTGAAGCGGGAACTGTTGCCGTTGGCGGCGCTGCCGAAGGTGGCCGACGTGCGGGTGCTGGGCGCGATTGGGGTGGTGGAGATGCGCGAACCGGTGGATGTCGCCGAGCTGCAGCGCGGGTTCGTCGAGCGCGGGGTATGGATCCGGCCGTTCGGCAAGCTGATTTACCTGATGCCGCCTTACATCATCGAAGCGGAACAGCTCAGCCGCCTGACCGCCGCCGTGGCCGACGCCGCGCGTTAATGCCTTACCAATGCTGGTCCAGATAGCGGGCCAGCAATCCCAAACACAGCAGCCACAGTAAAATGATCATCGCCGCCGCCATGCGGCCGGTGGGATTATCGACGCGCTTTTGCGCCTTCTCGCGCAGCTCGGCCATCAGCGGTTTGGGGATCAGCCGCACCGCCAACATGATGCCCAACGGCACGATGATCACATCGTCCAGATAGCCCAGCACCGGAATAAAATCCGGGATCAGATCGATCGGTGAGATCGCATAGCCGGCGACCAGCAGCGCGATCAGCTTGGCGTACCACGGGGTGCGCTTATCACGGGCGGCCAGCCACAGCGCGTAGATATCGCGCTTGATGCCTTTGGCCCAACGGCGCAGCCAGCCGAACCACGGCGTGCGTTTTTTCAGTGAAATCATGATTACTTCATATAAGAACGTAAAACGGTCATCAATTGCTCGATGTCCTGCTCGCGCTGCTGCGGCGTAGCGTCCGCGGCAGCCAGATGTTCGCGCACATGCCCTTCCAGCACCTGCGCCATCAGACCGTTGACCGCGCCGCGCACCGCCGCGATCTGCTGCAGAACAGCCGAACATTCGCCGCCGCTCTCCAGCGCGCGTTCCAGCGCTTCGGCCTGCCCTTTAATGCGGCGCACCCGCGCCAACAGCTTCTTTTGATCTCTGTGGGTATGGCTCATCATTTCCGCCTGATTGTTATTTACTATACTGGGGTATAGTATATTTCAGCACACTATCTTTTGCTGAGGAACTTCACCATGACGTCTCACGCGCCCGTTTTGCACCGCGAGCACAGCCACGTTTTTGACGATGGTAACCCATTGGCCGAAAGAAACACCAGATGGGCGGTGATACTCACCGCCAGTATGATGGCTATCGAGATCGCCGGCGGCTGGCTGTTTAACTCGATGGCATTGCTGGCCGACGGCTGGCACATGAGTTCGCACGCGCTGGCCCTGGGCCTGTCGGTGCTGGCTTACGGCGCCGCACGCCGGCTGGCCAAGGATCGCCGCTTTAGCCTCGGCACCTGGAAGATCGAAGTGCTGGCCGGTTACACCAGCGCGGTGTTGTTGGTGCTGGTGGCGGCGCTGATGCTGTTTCAGTCTGGGCAGCGGCTGCTGAATCCCAGCCCGATTCATTACAACGAAGCCATCGCCATCGGCGCGATCGGGCTGGCCGTCAACCTGCTCTGCGCCTGGCTGTTGCGCGGTGGCGGCCACCATCATCATCACGGGGATGACCACGACGACACTCATCATGACCTCAACCTGCGTTCCGCCTATGTTCACGTGCTCGCCGACGCCGCCACCTCGGTGCTGGCGCTCGTCGCGCTGTTCGGCGGCAAGCTTTGGGGCGCCGCCTGGCTCGATCCGCTGATGGGCATCGTCGGCGCGGTGATGGTGGCCGCCTGGGCCTATAGCCTGATGCGCGATAGCGGAAAGATTTTGCTGGATGCCGAAATGGACGCCCCGGTGGCGCAAGAGATCCGCCAGGCCCTGGCCGCTTCCGGCCACGCGCTCACGCTGACCGATTTGCATGTAGGCCGCATCGGCAAAGGAAAATATCATTGTGTCCTCGCCCTGAGCAGCGCCGATCGCGCCCTCACCGCCGATCGGGTGCGCCAACTGTTGGCCGCGCATCCCGAACTGGTGCATGTCACCGTCGAGATCAACCGTCCGCCGCTGGCGCAAGGGGTTGTATTGTTCCACCGAAAAGATCTAGCTTAAGGGTCCGCGTTTATCGACAACTGGGAGTCATTATGACTTTTCGTTTGTACAGCAACGATCTGCAGGACGGCGGCACAATGCCGCAGACTCAGGTCTTCAACGGCATGGGCTACCGCGGCGATAACCTGTCGCCGCACCTGGCCTGGGACGGCGTGCCCGCCGGCACCAAAAGCTTCGTCGTCACCCTGTACGATCCCGATGCCCCGACCGGCTCCGGCTGGTGGCACTGGGTGGTGGCCAATATTCCGGCCGACGTGCGCGAGCTGCCGCAGGGCGCAGGCTCCGGCAAAGCGCCGTTGCCGAGCGCCGCGCTGCAAACCCGTACCGACTTCGGCTCGGCCGGTTACGGCGGCGCCGCGCCGCCGAATGGCGAACGCCACCGCTATCAGTTCACCGTGCATGCGCTGGACGTGGAAAGCATTGAGGTGGATGAAGGCTCCAGCGGCGCGTTGGTGGGCTTTAACGTGCATTTCCACAGCCTCGGCAGCGCCACGCTGACGGTGATGTTCAACTGATTGATCTCCGCCCATAAAAAAGCGCGGCTCAACCGAACCGCGCTTTTCTGCTCTGCCCGCCGAATTACTTCGCCAGCACGCTTACCCACATCGGGCCTTTGCCCACCGGATAACGCGCCAACATAGTCAGCTGACCGCTGGCCTGATCAATTTCATGCACCGCGATGTGATCGGACTTCTGGCCGGACGAAATCACGAAGCGGCCGCTGTGATCGATATTGAAACCGCGCGGTTGCGCTTCGGTCGGATAATAGCCGGCCACGCTCAACGTTCCGCCGTCTTCGGAGACGCTGAAGAGGGTCAGAATGCTGGCGGTGCGATCGCTGGTGTACAGGAAGCGGCCGTTCGGCGTGATATGAATGTCCGCCGCCCAGCGGGTGCCGTCGAAGTCGGCCGGCATGATATCCAGCGTTTGCGTCACGGTGTATTTGCCGCCGTTTTCCGAAATGGCCAGCACGTCCACCGTGCCGTTCAGCTCGTTGACGCAGTAAGCGAACTTGTCGTTGTGGTGGAACGCCATATGGCGCGGACCGGCGCCGGCGGCGATATCCACCCCGTCCTGCGCGTGCGGCGTCAGCTGGCCCGCCAGGCTCAGGTTGAACAGACGGATGCGGTCTTCTTTCAGACACGGCACCAGCACCAGCTGGTTGGTCGGATCGATGTTAGCGGAGTGCGGCGCGCTCAGGCCGTCGATCTGTTGGATCGGCGCCGTGACCACGCCGTCGTGGCCGATCGGGCTGATGCTGGCGCAGTTGCCGCTGTAGGAAGCGGAGAACAGGTAACGCCCCTGCAAATCGGTGGAGATATGGGTCGGGCTGCCCGGCAGCGGCGCCATGCCGGCCTGCTGCAGCGTGCCGTCTGCCTCGATGCGGTAGCTGACGATGCCGAACGCCGGACGCACGCCGACGTACAGGTGAGTCTTGTCCGGATGAAGGGTCATCGGCTGCACCTGGCCCGGCACGTCAACGGTTTGCAGCAGCGTCAGCGCGCCCGCGTCGTCCAACTGCCAGACGTGGATCTGCTGGCTCTCCGGGCTGGCGACATAAACGATTTGCTTCATGTGTTCTCCTTGCAAAGGGTAAAAGAGGAACCGGTTTCAGGCCGTTCGATTGTCCCTAGCTTACCGCACATCCGCCGCATGGCAACCCTGCTTAGCACCGGAAGCTCACGCGGTTTTCTCCATTGGCTATCCGGTGTACCATCGGATTAATTTTATGGCTAACGATAACGAGAACCCTATGAGCTACCGCGTCATCGCCCTCGATCTTGACGGCACCCTGCTGGACAATCAAAAACGCATCTTACCGCAGTCGCTGGAAGCGCTGGCGCAGGCGCGCGCCGCCGGCGTCCAGGTGGTGGTGGTCACCGGCCGCCATCACGTCGCCATCCATCCGTTCTACCAGGCGCTGCAGATTGACACGCCGGCCATCTGCTGCAACGGCACTTACCTGTATGATTTTCAGCAGAAAAAGGTGCTGGCCGCCGATCCCTTGGCGAAGGAGCAGGCCAAACAGGTGCTGCAGATGCTCAAACAGACCGACATTCACGGGCTGATGTACGTTGACGACGCCATGCTGTATCAGGAACCGAGCGGCCACGTGACTCGCTCGCTGGCCTGGGCCGAAACCCTGCCTGCGGCGCAGCGCCCGACGCTGCTGCAGGTCAGCAGCCTGGTGCAGGCGGCCGACGACGCGCAGGCGATCTGGAAATTCGCCACCTCGCACGCCGATATTCCGGCGCTGCGCGAGTTTGCCGACACGGTGGAGAAAGAGCTGGGGTTGGCGTGCGAATGGTCCTGGCACGATCAGGTGGATATCGCCAAAGGCGGCAACAGCAAAGGCAAGCGCCTGCGCCAATGGGTGGAGTCGCAGGGGCTGAGCATGGATCAGGTGGTGGCGTTCGGCGATAATTACAACGATATCAGCATGCTGGAAGCGGTCGGTTTGGGCGTGGCGATGGGCAACGCCGATGACGCGATCAAGGAACGCGCCGATCTGGTGATCGCCGATAACCTGCAGCCGGGCATCGCCGAGGTGATCCGCACCCGCGTACTCTAGTTTTTTCGCCCTCCCGCCGGGAGGGCCTGTCTTAGCGGCTCTCGCGGCTGATCGACACGCTCTTCACCTGCGCGTACAGCCACTGCCCAGGGCGGATCGCCAGTTCATCGCGCGCCCACGGCGTGATCCGCGCCCACAGCACGTGCTCCCCGACCGCCAGCTTTACTTCCACCTGCCCGTCCACGTCCAGACACTCGCTTACCTTGGCCGGCAACACGTTGCGAATGCTGCTGTTGACCGGCGGCTGCAGCACCAGCGAGACGTCGGCGGCATTGATGCGAATGCGCAGCTGGGTGCCCAATTCGGCGTCGATGCCGCTGACCCACAGCCGCTGATCGCCGAGCGCCAGCGCGGTCATGGCATAGCGTTGATGATGCTCAATCACGCTGACGCGCAGCACGCTGCTCTGATCTTCACGCTGCAGCCACGGCCGCAGCGCGCTGCTGGCCCAGACGGCTTCCAGCCCGCCGAACGCGCGCACCTCGCCGCGATCCAGCACCATCACCTGCTCGGCCAGGCGCAGGATCTCGTCCAGGCTATGGCTGACGTAGAGGATAGGGATGTTGACGTCCTGCGCCAACCGCTCCAGATACGGCAGCAGCTCGCGTTTGCGCGGCAGATCGAGCGAGGCCAGCGGCTCGTCCATCAGCAGCAGTTCCGGCGCGGTCAGCAGCGCGCGGCCGATCGCCACCCGCTGTTTTTCACCGCCGGAGAGCGTCAGCGGCAGCCGATTAAGCAGCGGCCCGATGCCCAGCAGCTCGACAATGGTATTGAACTGCGCGCGCATGCCGGCCGCCATGCCGTACTGCAGGTTACCGCGCACCCGATAATGCGGGAACAGCCGCGCATCCTGAAACACGTAGCCGATACGGCGCTTTTCCGGCGGCAGGCAGAGGCCCGCGGCGGTATCCACCAGCGTGCGGCCATTGAGCGCGATGCGCCCCTGCTGCAAACGGGTCAAGCCGCCGATGGCGTTGATCAATGAAGTTTTGCCCGCGCCGGACAGGCCGAAAATCGCGGTGATGCCCTGCGCCGGCAAATCGGCGCGGACGTTGAGATTGAGGTCGCCCAGCTGCTGCGAGAAATCCAGCTCCAGCATTTACACCCCCATCCGTTTGCGGCCCCAGCGGGCCAGCCATTCGGACACCATCAGCGAAGCCAGCGACAGCACGATGGCGATCACGCACAGACGCGCGGCGGCGGCCTCCGCCCCCGGCGTTTCAATCAGCGTATACATCGCCAGCGGAATGGTGCGGGTTTCCCCGGGAATGTTGGAGACGAAGGTGATGGTGGCGCCAAACTCCCCCAGCGAACGGGCGAAGGCCAGCACCACGCCGACAATGACGCCAGGCAGCGACAGCGGCAGCGTGATGGTGAAAAATACTCGCCACGGATTGGCGCCCAGCGTGCGCGCCGCCTGTTCCAGCCGGGTATCCACCGCCTCCAGCGCCAGCCGAATGGCGCGCACCATCAGCGGAAACGCCACCACCGCCGACGCCAGCGCGGCGCCGCGCCAGCTAAAGCTGAAGCTGAAGCCGAACCAATCGTACAGCCGCTCGCCGATGACGCCGCGCCGCCCCATGGCGATCAGCAGCAAATAACCGACCACCACCGGCGGCAGCACCAGCGGCAGGTGAATGACGCCATCGAGCAGCGCCTTGCCGGGAAAACGGCAGCGCACCAGCACCCAGGCCATCAGAATGCCGAACGGCAGGCTGCAGACTACCGCCAAACCGGAAACTTTCAGGCTCAGCTCAACCGCCTGCCACTCGTACTCGCTCAGAATCATTTACGCGGGGTGAATCCATAATGTTCGAAAATAGCGGCCGCTTCCGGGCTCTTCAAATAGGTATAGAAAGCGCTGACCGTCGGATTTTGACGATCTTTCACAATCGCCATCGGATATTCAACCGGTTTGTGGCTGTCTTCCGGGAACACGCCCACCACTTTCACCTTGTCGCTGGCGACCGCGTCGGAGCCGTAGACGATGCCGAGCGGCGCTTCACCGCGCTCCACCAGCGCCATGGCGCTACGCACATTGTTGGCGCGCGCCAGTTTCGGCTCCAGCGCGCGCCAGGCGCCCAGGTGTTCCAGCGCCTCCTTAGCGTAGATGCCGGCCGGCACGTGATCCGGATCGCCCACCGCCAGGCGGCCGCCGTTGAGCAGCTTGGCCCAGTCGGTCTGCTTGTCGATGGCGATCTTGTCTTGCTTATCGCTCTTGGCGGCGATCAGCACCAGTTCGTTGCCCAGCAGCGTGTAGCGGGTGTCTTTCACCATCTGCTGCTTATCGATGGCGTAATCCATCCACTGCTGATCGGCGGAGATAAACAGATCGGCGGGGGCGCCCTGCTCAATTTGGCGCGCCAGCGTAGAAGACGACGCGAAGGAGGAAACCACCTGCACGTCCTTGCCTTTTTGATACTGGGTGGCGATGTCCTGCAGCGCGTTGGTCAGCGACGCGGCGGCAAACACGGTGATCTTTTCCGCCGCCGAGGCCTGGGCCACCAGACCCGATGCCAACACGATCCCGCCAACCCATTTGGTCCATTGCTGTTTCATTGTTTTTCTCCGCAAGTTAACGTGCATTATCACTCTTCGTTATATAAAAAATAATATAACGTGGCGCGAAAGCTTGTCATGCGGTTTATCGGCAAAGCGTGAGATAACTTGAGGAATGCCCGCCGGGCGATGCCGACGGGTATCGGGATGGGGAACGGTCAGTGCTGGGTGCGGTTTTCTTTCGAACGGCCCACTTTGGAGAAGACGTTGAACACTTCGCCAAAACCGTAGATCAAGCCGAGAATGAGCGCCATGACCACCGGCACCATCACCACGGCGAATAACAGACTTTTCAATAATTCCAACATGATAGCCTCGCTTAACTGCCCATTGAGCGGCAAATGCCTTTCACCGCATATCGGGTTATTCTAACCCAAAAAAATCGGTAAAACCGGAGTTATTTTAGCCAGCGGGGCGAAATTGTGATCGGCTAAACGTGCCCTTTCCACCGGGCTCATGCCGGTGCGGGGTAATAGATCAGCGGCGGCGCATAGCCGGCGGGCGCCGCCAGCCGGGCCTCCACCCCGTACACCGCGCGAATGTTCTCCGGCGTCAGCGCCTGCCGCGGCGCACCTGCCGCACAGACCCTGCCCCGCTGCAGCAGCGCCACCCGATCGCAATAGCAGGCGGCCAGATTCAGATCGTGCAGCGTTACCACCACGCTGAGCTTCAGCCGCCGCAGCAAGGCCATAAACTGCTGCTGATGGGCGATATCCAGATGGTTGGCGGGCTCATCCAGCAGCAGCCACGGCGTTTGCTGCGCCAACGCGCGCGCCAGGTGCACCCGCTGCCGTTCGCCGCCGGACAGCCGCTGCCAATCGCGATCGGCCAGGTGGCTGATGCCCACTTGCTCCATCGCCTGCCCGGCGAGACGGCGATCTTCGGGGCCGAAACCGCGCCAGCGGCCGATATGGGCCAGGCGCCCCAGCAGCACCGCCTCCTTCACCGGCAGCGCGAAGGCGCCGGGGGCGGATTGCTCGAGAAAGGCGATGCGCCTGGCGCGCTCCCGCCCGGAAAACGCAGTAATTTCGCGCCCTTCCAGCCAAACGTGGCCCCCGGCGGCAGGCTGCAACCCGGCCAGCAGCTTGAGCAACGTGGATTTACCGCTGCCGTTGACGCCGAGCACGCCGGTGACCTCACCGGGCAAGGCGCAGAAATCCAGATTTTCCAGCACCGTGCGTTCGCCCGCTCGCCAGCTCACCGCTTCGGCGCGCAGGCCGGATCGCGCTTTTTCAATCGTCATGCATTGACCTTCCGATACAACAACAGCAGGAATACCGGCACCCCCAACAGCGCCGTCAGCACGCCGACCGGCAGCTCGCGCGGGGCAAACAGCGTTCTGGCCAGCGTGTCCGCCGCCACGGCGAACAGCGCGCCGCACAGCGCGCTGGCCGGCAACAGCAGCCGATGCCGCGAGCCGACCAGCCGCCGGGCGACATGCGGCACCGTCAGCCCGATAAATCCCACCGCGCCGCTGAACGCGACGATCGCCGCCGTCAGCGCGGTAGTCACCACATACAGCAGCAGCTTCAGCGGAGCCACCGCCACCCCCAACGAAGCGGCGGTCACGCCGCCGAACGCCAGCGCGTCCAGCTCACCCGCCCGCAGCCAACAAAGCAGCAGCGCCGCCGCCAGCGCCAGCCCGCACAGCCCGACCTGCGGCCAGCGCGCGTCGCTGAACGATCCCAGCAGCCAGAACATCACGCCGCGCGTGACGTTGGCGTCCGCCTGCCAGAGGGTGATCAGCGAAGTTAACGCAGAAAGCAGCTGCGTCACCGCCACCCCGGCCAGAATAAACAGCGTGGACTCCCCCTGCAGCGAACGCCCGGCCAGCAGCATCACCAACGCAAATGCTCCCAGCGCGCCGATAAACGCGCCGCCGGACACCGACAGCAGGCCGCCCCCCAGCCCCAATACCAATACCGTTACCGCCCCCACGCCGGCGCCGGAGGAGATGCCCAGCACCCAGGGATCGGCCAGCGGGTTGCGGGTCAGCGACTGCAGCACGGTGCCCGCCAACGCCAGCCCGGCGCCGGCCAGCGCCGCCAACAGCGCGCGCGGCATCCGCAGCGACCAGATGATGCGCTGATACACCTCGGCGTCGGTCGCCGCACTGCCGCTGACGCCGAACACGATGCGCCAGGCGTCGTGCCACGCGATCGGCGCAGGCCCCGACAGGGTGGCGCCCAGCAGGGCCAGCGGCAGCGCCGCCGCCAGCAACAGCAGCCAACCGGCCTTACGGCCGGGCAGTAACCCCCGGATCATGCTATTTCCAGCCTGCGATCACATAGTCGTCCAACAGCTGCCACACCGTCCCCGCCTCGCTGAAACCGGCTTGTCTAAGCGCCGCGAGCTGGAAATCCACCGGCGTCGGCGGCGGCACCGGGCGGCCGGCGAACAGCGCTTCACGCTCGGCCTGATAAGCGGCCAGCGCCGGCGATTGCAGCGCGCCCGCAAACCAGCGATCCCAATCCTCGACGCCGTTGTCCCAGGCGCGCTGTTGGGTCTGCTCGTCGTGCCGCTCCGCCAACGCTTTCAGCCGCGGCTGACGCTGGTCATAGCGCTGATGATCGGCGTTCAGGAACACGCCGCCGTCGGCCAGCAGCCCGGCAACGTTGCGGTACAGCGCCAGCTGCTGCTCGGGCATCAGCCAGTGCAGCGCCGTGCTGGACACCGCCGCCTGCGGCGCGGGGCCGGACAGCGCGGCAAAACAGGCCGGATCCGCCAGATCGGCCTGCAGAATGCGGATCCGATCGCCGTACTCCGCCAGCGCACCGCGCGCCACCGCCAGCAACAGCGGATCGAGATCGATGGCGGTCACCCTGGCCTGCGGAAAGCGCTGCAAAATGCGCAGGCTCAGCGATCCCGGGCCGCAGGCCAGATCCACCACGTGAAAATCCTGGCCGGCGGCCAGCGCCAGCACCTCCAGCTGGGCGTTAAAACGCGCTTCCCGTTCGGCGATGTAGGCCGCCTGCTGGCGATCCCAGGAGTCCAGCAGCGAAGAGAATGAAACGGCAGTCATATCAAGGTTCCTTGTTGGAAAAAGTCGGCGCCTGCGGCGGCAAGGCCGCCAGGCCCCGAATCAAACGGCCCAGCGCCGCCACGGTGCGGGCGGAAGGGTCCATGTCGTAACCGGGGAGGATCACGTAGCGCCGCTGACGCACGGCGCGCAGCGTCGCGGTCAGCGGGTGATGTTCCAGAAAGGCGATTTTGTCGGCCGCGCTGTCGCCGAGGCCGCCGCGCGGCAGATCGCCAAGCACGATCGCATCCGGATCGCGGGCGGCGATAACCTCCCAGGACACCGTCGGCCACAGCTCGGGCCGATCGCCGAACAGGTTCTCGCTACCGACGCTGCGGCTCAGCAAACCTGGCGCGCCGCAGCAGCCCGCCACGTAGGGCGTTTGCGCGCCGGCATACCACCACAGCAGACGTAAATGCGGCAGCGGCGCGCGCTGCGCCTCAAACGCCCTCAGCTGCCCGCGCAGCCGCGCGACCAGCGCTTCACCGGCGCTGCTGACGTTGAAAATGCGCGCCAGCTCCCGCAGCTCGGTGAAAATGTCTTCGAACGTCAGCGCGGCGGCGATCGCGCTTTGCTGGCCGCTGCAGGCGCCGGGAGAGAGATAAGTGCCGATGCCCCATTCTGCCAGCCGCGCCCGATCGGGCGTTTCCGGGCTGTGCAGCCAGTAATAGCTAGCCGAATAGACAAAATCCGGCCGCATCAGCAGCAACGCTTCCGCCGTGGGCGGCGCCGGGCTGGTGGGCGCCTGCAATGTCTCGGCCGACGCCGTTGGCACGGGATCGCGCGTGCGGTCATACCCGACCACGCCGATCGCGCGGCCAGCCAGCCCCAGCGCCATCAGGTTTTCCAGCGCCGGGTTGGCGTAAACCAGCACCCGCTGCGGCGGCTGCGGGTAATCGCGCGTTACCCCGCAATTTTGCAGGCTGACGGCATCGGCACGCAGCGGCGCGCTGCCGCCCAATTCCAGGGCGCACAACAGCAGGGCAAGCCAGCCTTTCACGCCGTCAGAACCTGACCGACACGAAGGTTTCATAGCTGCGCGGCAGCGCGATCAGCGCCTGGTCCGGGTAAGTACGCTGATAGGCGTACAGCTGGTTGGTGGCGTTGCGAATGCGAAAACCAACATCGACGATCGGCGTCAGCTGATAGTCTGCCGCCAGATCGAGCGTGGTGTACGCGCGCATCTTGCGCCGGTTGGCGTCGTCGTTGTAGCTGCTGCCGACGTAGCGCAGCGAAGAAGCCAGCCCCAGGCGCTCCGTCGCCTGATAATGCACGCTGAGGTTGGCGGTCCAGTCCGGGATATAGGCCGGGCGATTGCCGTTGTAGCTGCGCAGCGGGCTACCGCCGCGATAGTCGTCGTAGCGGGCATGCGTGTAAGCGGCGTTGCCGGCCAGCTCCCAGCGTTCGTCGGGACGCAGCACCACGCCAAGCTCAATGCCGCGCGACGTCTGCCTGCCTACCGCGTTCAACGCATCCGGCCGCTGCGCGTCGGGCACAAACAGGTTGTCCTTGCGCAGTTCGTACAGCGCCAGCGTCGCCTCGCCCTTGTTCCCCCAGAACTGCCCTTTGGCGCCGGCCTCCCACTGGCGCGCTCGCGTCAGCGGCAGATCGGTCTGCGTTGGGCTGAGGAAGAACAGATCGTTGCCCGGCTCCTGGCCGGTGGTGTAGTTGGCGTAGAGCGTGAGGTTGTCGGTCAATGCATAGCTGGGGCCCAGGCTCCAGGTGCTGAAAACGTAGGTGTGCGCGCGGCTCTCTTCCTGCGGCCCCTGGAAGCGCCAGTCCATGTTCATATGGTTGTAGCGCAGCTGGCCCAGCAACGCTAAACGCTCGGTCAGGCTGAAGCGATCCTCGAGAAAGGCGGCGTACTGGTTCTGGGTAACGTGGCGCACCGGCGCGCGTTGGCGGTCGGTACCCTGGGCGAACGGCTCTCTGGGCGGCGCGCCAAGCGGTACGTCTTCCGAGCCGGGGAAACCGTTGGAATAATACTGAAAATGCCGCTTGCTCAGATCGAGGCCGACCAGCAACCGGTTATCAAAACCGGCGATGGCGCGGTCGAATACCAGCGAACTGCGGTTGCCGATCAGATCGTCGTCGTGCGCCAGGGCGCCGAAGGAGTCGCGGTTGACGTCGCCGGGCCGGGCCGCCGCCGCGACGCGGAAGCGCTCGACGTTGCGCCATTCGCGAAAGCCGCTGTAGTAATAGAATTGGTTATGCCATTCCACTTCGGGCGTCATAAACCAGTCCAGGCTGGCCTGAAATGCGGTGGCGTTGCTCTGGATGCGGCTGTCGGTCAGGTTGTTGTAATTGATGTCGCGCAGCTCGCCGGCAATGCGCCCGTCCAGCAGCGGCGTGCCGTAGTAAGGGTTGTTGGTGCGGTTGAGCATGCGGTCCAGGCTAAGCGTCAACAGCGCATCGTCCGTCAGCTTAAACAGCAGCGAGCCGGAAACCCGCTTCTGCCGATCGCGTTCATACTGCACGTTGCTGCCGCTGTCGTTGCCGCTGACGTCCAACCGGTACGCCACCGCATCGTCCACCAGCGCGCCGCCGGCCCCCAGATGCAGACGCTGGCTGCGGTAGCTGCCGAAGCCATAATCGAGCTCGAGCGGCTGGCGGCTGAAGGTCGGCCGCCGCGAGATCAGGTTGACGCTGCCGCCCGCGGCGCTCAGGCCGTTCAAGGCCGATCCCGGCCCGCGCAGTACCTCGATGCTGTCGTAATGCGCCGGATCGCCCAGCTGCAGCGTGCTGCCGGGCATCTCCACGCCGTTATACAACCAGGCGATAGGCCGGAAACCGCGCGCGGAAAAGTTATTGGACAACGTTGGCGAAGCGACGCCGGACAGACCGGTGGCATGCTCGACGGCGGCGGCCAGCGAGCGGTCGCCCCGCTGTTGGATCGCTCTTGCGCTGATGATATCGACGCTGCGCGGCGTTTCCCGAGCGGTCAGCCCGAGCTGCGAAGCGCTGCGGCTCACGGCGCTCAACGCATCGTAGCGCCCGGCGGGGGCCGCCGCCTCCACGGTGAGCTGTTCTTCGCACCCCGTGGCATTGCGGGCTTTATCGCAGTCGGCAGCGAAAGCCAGCGGCGCCGTCAGTGCGCCGCCGACCCAAGCGGCAAGGCATAAAGATTTTCTGGGCGTGACAAGACGCCGGCGTGTCGTACTCATGTGGAGCATCCCTGTGGTGAAATAAAAACCGGCCGTAAGCCGGCGTAAAGCCTTATCGTTTTTCTGTTATGTTATATTATAACAACAAAGCAATGCCAGTCTTTATTGCCCCGCGCTCCACCGCACTGCGTTTGGCGCTTTGCCGCCAAATCGGCGACAATACGATTTTTGCCGCCGACAGGATGCGCTATGCAGGCCGAAATTCTTCTGACTCTCAAACTCCAGCAAAAGCTGTTCGCCGATCCGCGCCGCATCGCGCTGCTGAAACAGGTGCAGCACACCGGCTCCATCAGCCAGGGCGCCAAACTGGCGGGCATCAGCTACAAAAGCGCCTGGGACGCCATCAATGAGATGAACCAACTGGCGGAACAAACGGTGGTGGAACGCGCCACCGGCGGCAAAGGCGGCGGGGGCGCGCATTTGACGCACTACGGCCAACGGCTGATCCAGCTGTACGATCTGCTGGGCCAGGTGCAGCAAAAAGCTTTCGACGTGTTGCAGCAGGACGATCTGCCGCTCGACAGCCTGCTGGCGGCCATCTCGCGCTTCTCGCTGCAAACCAGCGCGCGCAATCAGTTCTTCGGCACCGTCATCGAACGCGATCATCAGCAGGTGCAGCAGCACCTGGCGATTTTGTTGAACGACGGCACTACTCGCCTGATGGCGGCCGTCACCCAACAAAGCGCCGACCGGCTGCAGCTGACGCCGGGTAAAGAGGTGCTGGCGCTGATCAAGGCGCCATGGGTGCGGTTAAGCGTCGAGACGGAGGAGCATACCGGCGCAGATAACGCGCTGGCGGGCGTGGTGGCCGGCATTCAGCCGGGCGCCGAACACAGCGAGGTGCTGGTGACGCTGGCGGGCGGCGAAACCCTGTGCGCCACCCTGACGACAGCGGAGCTGCAGCGCCTGCAGCTGAGCGTCGGCGCCGCCGTACACGCCCTGTTCAACGCCGACCACGTGATTGTCGCCACGTTGTGTTAAGCGCAACGTAACGTTGCATTTTTGTTGATTGACATCCCCCTGCAATGCGCCTATTTCTAAGGCAAATAATTGCAAAAAAAGGAACAGGTGATGTCGTCGTTGCACATTTCGCAAGGTTCATTCCGCTTAAGCGATACCCGCACCCTGACGCTGGATGCACTGGCGATCCAGGCCGGCGACAGCTGGGCCTTCGTCGGCGCCAACGGCAGCGGCAAATCCGCCCTGGCGCGCGCGCTGGCCGACGAACTGGTTCTGCTGCGCGGCGAACGCCGCAGCGACTTTCAGCATGCGGTGCGCATCTCCTTCGAACAGTTGCAAAAGATGGTCAGCGACGAGTGGCAACGCAACAATACAGATCTGCTCAGCGCGGACGAAGACGACACCGGCCGTACCGCGGCGGAGATCATTCAGGAAGAGGTGAAAGACGCCGCGCGCTGTGAGCGACTGGCCGCGCAGTTCGGCATTACCGCCCTGCTGACGCGCCGCTTCAAATACCTCTCCACCGGCGAAACGCGCAAAACCCTGCTGTGCCGCGCGCTGATGCCGCAGCCCGACCTGCTGATCCTCGATGAACCTTTCGACGGGCTGGACGTCCACTCACGCGCGCAGCTCGCCGCGCTGCTGAGCGAGCTTTCCGCCCAGGGGCAGACCGTGGTGCTGGTGCTCAACCGTTTCGACGAAATACCGGATTTTGTCCGGCAGGTGGGCGTGCTGGCGGACTGCACCCTGACCAACCGCGGGCCGCGCAGCCAGGTGATGGCGGACGCGCTGGTGGCGCAGCTGGCGCACAGCGAAAATCTCAGCGGGCTGGCGCTGCCGGAAACGGAGGATCCGGCGCATAAAGTGGCCCTGCCGGCGGATCGTCCGCTGATCGTCCTGCGTGACGGCGTGGTCAGCTATAACGATCGGCCGATCCTCAATCATCTCGACTGGCAGGTTAACCCTGGTGAACACTGGCAGATCGTCGGTCCGAACGGCGCCGGCAAATCCACCCTGCTCAGTTTGATCACCGGCGATCACCCGCAGGGCTACAGCAACGATCTGACGCTGTTCGGCCGCCGCCGCGGCAGCGGGGAAACCATCTGGGAAATCAAACGCCATATCGGCTACGTCAGCAGCAGCCTGCATCTGGATTATCGCGTCAACACCAGCGTGCGCAACGTGGTGCTGTCGGGGTTCTTCGATTCGATCGGCATTTATCAGGCGGTCTCGGATCGCCAGCGGCAGCTGACAGAGCAATGGCTGGCGCTGCTCGGGCTCAACGGCGCGCGCGGTGACGCCCCGTTCCACAGCCTTTCCTGGGGCCAACAGCGACTGGCGCTGATCGCCCGTGCGCTGGTGAAACACCCGGCGCTGCTGATCCTCGACGAACCGCTGCAAGGGCTGGATCCGCTCAATCGCCAGCTGGTGCGCCGCTTCATCGACGTGCTGATCGGCCAGGGCGCCACGCAGTTGCTGTTCGTTTCGCACCATGCCGAAGATGCGCCGCAGTGCATCACCCACCGCCTCAGCTTCGTGCACGACGGCGAGGGCGGCTACGGCTATCAACACCAGCGGCTGGAGGCAGCCTCCGTCTGAAACGCGGCGTAAACATATCCGGCAACACTTCACCGCAGCACATCACATTTGGCCTTTTATCATAGAAAGAAAGAAGGCCATTTTCTGGAGACGCCATGTCCGCTGCGTTGATTATCATCGACCTGATCGAGGATCTTATCGGGCCCAAAGGCCGCGCCAACCACTGCCGTGAACAGGTGGCGGCGACCCACCTGCTCGCCAACGTCAATGCCGCCGCGGCCTATGCGCGGGTGCGAAAAATCCCGGTAATTTGGGTGCGGGTGGGATTCGCCGACGATTATCATGACATCCCGCCTCACTCGCCGCTGTTCAACCATCTCAAGCAGATCGGCGCGCTGCGGCTAAATGGCCCGGGATGCCGCTGGGTGCCCGAACTGCACCGGGAAGAGACCGATCTGCAGTTTGAAAAAACGGCGGTTAGCGCCTTCTCCGGTAACAATTTGTTAGCCTGGCTGCGGCAACATCGGTGCCACCATTTGCTGCTGGCGGGCATCAGCACGCCGCTCGCCATCGAAAGCACCGCGCGTCAGGCGCACGACGCCGGCTTTCAGGTGACCGTATTGCACGATCTGTGCGCAGCCCCTACGCAGGAGATCCACCAGCAGAGTCTGGATACCCTGCAAAATCTGGCCGAAATCACCCGTTCGCAGGCCTGGATGAGAGGTTAACCCGCATCGCCGCCGGTTGTGTCGGCCGGCATAATGCACGAATGCATCACTGCCCCGACCTTTAGCGTCATTCTGGTGTGCTACTATCCGCTTTAGCGCTCAATTTCGCCATCATCGCACGCCGCAAAGGCGCTGAGCGCCGTGTACATATTTTAAAGGGACATATTATGTGGGGCGTACTGGCTGCTTCGTTATTTTTCTTGCCGTTTAACCGGCTGATAGCCTGGGTGATCCTGGCCGCCTCGGCGGGCATGGGGCTTTATCATGGGGTGCTGACGCCACTCAGCCTGGGTTGCCTGTTGGCCATCGTGGCGCTGGCGGGTCTACGTCATTATTTTCGCGCGCAGCGTAATCTGGCGATCGCGCTCGAAGGGTTGGTGATCGCCGGCTGCGTGGCGCTGTTCTTGCATCTGGTGCCTGGCATCCACAACCAGCTGATGATCGACGGCGAAAAGGCCGGCCCGCTCAGCGCGCCGTTCACCATGTATTACAACTTCGACAAGGCGATGGTGCCGTTCCTGCTGTTCGCCTGCTTGCCCACATTGTTTTCCGCCGAACGCGGCGGCAACGGCGGCAAGGCGGGCTGGATTGCGCTGCTGCTGGCCGTGCCGGCGCTGTTGCTGCTGGCCGTGGCGCTGGGCGGTTTAAAAATCGAACTGCATGCGCCCGCCTGGATCCTGCCGTTCGTGATGGCGAACCTGTTCTTCGTCTGCATGGCCGAAGAAGCGCTGTTTCGCGGCTACCTGCAACAGCGCCTCAGCCAATGGCTGGGGGCCTGGCCGGCGCTGATCGTCGCCGCCCTGGTGTTCGGCGCCGCGCATTTGGCCGGCGGCATGCTGATGGTGATCTTCGCGACGCTGGCCGGCGTGATCTACGGCCTGGCATGGATGTGGAGCGGCCGCCTGTGGGTGCCGATTCTGTTCCATTTCGGGCTTAACCTCACCCATCTGCTGTTCTTCACCTACCCGCTGTATCAGCACCCCTGACGGCTGACGCCGGCAGAGAGCCTCTCTCTGCCGGTTGACCAGGTGAAAGCGCTATCACCGGCAGCTCACCGCAATCCCCTCAATCACGTAGCCACCGGCTCATCTCCGCCCATCCGGCGCTTTTCAATCAAGTGTAAACGATTCCATTTTTCGCGTTGGATCACCTTTTTATCGCCGCGGGCATGCTATCTTTTTGCGCAATGTACTCTCCCTTTTCAGCAACGGGCGTATCAAGACGGCGGCTGAAAGCGATTACACCTCGTCGACGCCAAGAAAGGAACCGTATGACGGCATTTAACCCTATCGATCATCCACACCGCCGCTATAACCCGCTGAGCGGCCAATGGGTGCTGGTCTCACCGCACCGCGCCAAGCGCCCCTGGCAGGGCCAACAAGAGGCCGTCCCCACGGCAACGCTGCCGGCGCACGATCCCGACTGTTTCCTGTGCCCGGGCAACGCGCGCGTCACCGGCGATCGCAATCCGGATTATCGCGGCACCTACGTCTTCACCAACGATTTCGCCGCGCTGATGAGCGATACGCCGCCGGCGCCCGACAGCCAGGATCCTTTGATGCGCAGCCAGAGCGCGCGCGGCGTCAGCCGGGTGATCTGCTTCTCTCCCGATCACAGCAAGACCCTGCCCGAATTGACGCTGCCGGCGCTGGAGCAGGTGGTCGCCGCCTGGCAGGCGCAAACCGATGAGCTGGGCAGGCAGTACCCCTGGGTACAGCTGTTCGAAAACAAAGGCGCGGCGATGGGCTGCTCCAATCCGCACCCGCACGGGCAGGTCTGGGCCAACAGTTTTCTGCCGAACGAGGCCGAGCGCGAAGATCGCCTGCAGCACGAGTATTTTCAGGAACATGCCTCCCCGCTGCTGCTGGACTACGCGCAGCGCGAGCTGGCCGCCGGCGAACGCATCGTGGTGAACACCGAGCACTGGTTGGCGGTGGTGCCCTACTGGGCCGCCTGGCCGTTTGAAACGCTGCTGCTGCCGAAAGCGGCGGTGCAGCGCATTACCGATCTCAGCGCGGCACAAAGCCAAGATCTGGCGCTGGCGCTGAAGAAGCTGACCAGCCGCTACGACAACCTGTTCCAGTGCTCCTTCCCCTATTCGATGGGATGGCACGGTGCGCCGTTCAACGGTGCCGACAATCGGCACTGGCAGCTGCACGCCCATTTCTACCCGCCGTTGCTGCGTTCAGCCAGCGTGCGCAAATTTATGGTCGGTTACGAGATGCTGGCGGAAACCCAGCGCGACCTGACCGCCGAACAGGCCGCAGCGCGTCTGCGCGCCGTCAGCGATATTCATTACCGTGAAGCCGGAGCCCAAGCATGAGCCTGAAACCGCTTACCCATTCCCTGTTTACCGAACACTTCGGCTACGCGCCGGCGTTGACCATCCAGGCGCCGGGGCGGGTGAACCTGATCGGCGAGCATACCGATTACAACGACGGCTTCGTACTGCCCTGCGCCATCGATTATCAAACCGTCATCGCCTGCGCCAAGCGCGACGACCGCCAGATCCGCGTCCTCGCCGCCGATTATCAGAATCAGCAGGATCAATTCTCGCTCGACGATCCGATCGTCAGCCACCCCGATCAGCGCTGGTCCGACTATGTGCGCGGCGTGGTGAAGCACCTTCAGCGCCGCAGCGCCGACTTCGGCGGCGCGGATCTGGTGATCGCCGGGAATGTGCCGCAAGGGGCGGGGCTCAGCTCCTCCGCCGCGCTGGAAGTGGCGGTAGGCCAGGCGCTGCAGGCGCTCTATCAGCTGCCGCTGGACGGCGTCGCGCTGGCGCTGAACGGCCAGGAGGCGGAGAACCAATTCGTCGGCTGCAACTGCGGTATCATGGACCAGCTGATCTCCGCGCTCGGCCGGCGCGACAGCGCTCTGCTGATCGACTGCCGCTCGCTGGAGACCCGCGCGGTGCCGATGCCGGACAGCGTGGCGGTGGTGATCATCAACTCCAATGTGCAACGCGGGCTGGTGGACAGCGAATACAACACCCGCCGCAAACAGTGCGAAGAAGCGGCGCGTTTCTTCGGCGTCAAGGCGCTGCGCGACGTCAGCCCCGAACAGTTTGCAGCGCGTCAACATGAGTTGGATCCGTTGGTGGCCAAACGCGCGCGCCATGTCATCAGCGAGAATGCCCGCACGCTGGCGGCGGCCGATGCGCTGGCGGCCGGCGATCTGCAACGCATGGGCCGGCTGATGGCGGAGTCTCACGCCTCGATGCGTGACGACTTTGAAATCACCGTGCCGCCAATCGATCGGTTGGTCGAGATTGTCAAAGCGACCCTCGGCCCGCGCGGCGGCGTGCGCATGACCGGAGGCGGCTTTGGCGGCTGCATCGTCGCGCTGATGCCACAGGACCTCGTGGAAACGGTGCGCGCCGCCGTGGCGCACGAGTATCCGCTGCAAACCGGCGGATTGCGGGAAACGTTTTACGTCTGCCAGGCTTCGCAGGGGGCCGGCACATGCTGACGGTGAGCACGGAAGCGGCGCCCGATGGGCAGCCTTACCAGCTGACGCGGCTGCAAAACGCCGGCGGCATGACCGTCACCCTGATGGACTGGGGCGCCACCTGGTTGTCCGCGGTATTACCGCTCACATCCGGCGAAAAACGCGAGCTGCTGCTCGGCTGCCGCAGCGCCGCGGACTATCAACGTCAGGGCGCCTATCTGGGCGCCACCGTTGGCCGTTACGCCAACCGCATCGCCAATGCCAGCCTGCCCATCGTCGGTAAATCCCATGCGCTGCTCGCCAATCAGGGCGCGCACCAGTTGCACGGCGGCCCCGACGGTTTTCATGCCCGCCGCTGGCGCCGGGTACAGCAGGATGCGCACCAGGTCTGCTATGCGCTGCATTCAGCGGATGGCGATCAGGGCTTCCCCGGCAATCTCGACGTGCAGGTTTGCTACCGCCTGACCCCCGATAATCGTCTGGAAATCAGCTATCTGGCGCAGGTCGATCGCCCCTGCCCGGTCAACCTGACCAACCACGCCTATTTCAATCTGGACGGCCCCGGCACCGACGCCCGCGCCCAACGGCTGCAGCTGTTCGCCGATCGCTATCTGCCCGTCGACGCCGAGGGCATTCCCTGCGCCGAGCTGACGCCGGTGGACGGCAGCGGCATGGATTTTCGTCAACCGAAAACGCTGCTGCAGGATTTCCTGCGCGATCGCGACCAACAGCGGGTCAACGGCTACGATCACGCCTTTCTGTTGCACCGCATCTGCGGCGCGCTGGAAAGCCCGGCGGCCCATTTATGGTCCGCCGACGGGCAGGTGCAAATGAGCGTGTTCACCGACGCACCTGCGCTGCAACTCTACAGCGGCAATTTTCTGGCCGGCACGCCGGCGCGCGACGGCGGCAGCTATGCCAACCATGCCGGCGTGGCGCTGGAAAGCGAGTTTTTGCCGGACAGCCCGCACCATCCCGAGTGGCCGCAGCCGGATTGCTGGCTGCAGCCGGGGAGCCGCTACCGCAGCGCCACGCATTATCAGTTTTATCCTATCTAACCCGCCATGCCCCTCGCCGTACGGCCGGGGGCGATTTGTTATAAATGCTTACCTTTTAGCCCTATCCCCCCGCCGGCGCCCACCTTCCCTTATTCCAAAGCGCGCACTACACTCAGGCTACCGTGATAAGCACAACGCCTTGTGCAACGTCACAATTTTCGGCCGATGGCGGCCAATCAATAGCTGAAGGAACACCTATGCGTCTGATTACTGCACTTCCATTGCTGGCGGGCTTAATGCTGAGCACCAATCTGATGGCGGCCGACGCGACGACGGCGACGAAAACGCCTTCGCCGGCGCAGGCGGCCCAACAGAAACGCATGACCGATTGCAACCAGCAGGCATCCACCAAGTCGCTGAAAGGCGCGGACCGCTCCACCTTTATGAGCACCTGTCTGAAATCCGAAGGCGCCGCTGCAACGGGCAAAACCCTGACGCCGCAGCAGCAGAAGATGAAAAGCTGCAACGCCGACGCCAAGACCAAGGATCTGAAGGGCGACGCGCGTAAAACCTTCATGAGCAACTGCCTGAAAAAATCGGCCTGATTTTCCCTCTGCCACGGCGCGTCCGAAGCGATTCCGACGCGCCGTTTCTCCCCCTTCCGCCCCAGCCTGAACGATTCAGCTTTTTCCTTTCTCCAGCCCTTACTTTGCGGCAAGAAATTGGCTATGGTTAGACACTATCGATTGCCGAGCCCCGGCCCGCGGCAATATAATGATTTTCGTTATCATTGAAATGTCAGATTATTAAGGAGTTAAGCTATGGCTGTAACTAAGCTGGTTCTGGTGCGTCACGGCGAAAGCCAGTGGAACCAAGAAAACCGCTTCACCGGTTGGTATGATGTTGATCTGTCCGACAAGGGCCGCACCGAAGCGAAAGCAGCAGGCAAGCTGTTGAAAGAAGAAGGTTTCACTTTCGACTTCGCTTACACCTCCGTACTGAAGCGCGCGATCCACACCCTGTGGAACATCCTCGACGAGCTGGATCAGGCCTGGTTGCCAACCGAAAAATCCTGGAAGCTGAACGAACGTCACTACGGCGCGCTGCAGGGTCTGAACAAAGCCGAAACCGCTGAAAAATACGGCGACGAGCAGGTGAAGCAATGGCGTCGCGGCTTCGCGGTGACCCCGCCGGAGCTGACCAAAGAAGACGAACGTTATCCTGGCCACGATCCGCGTTACGCCTCGCTGACCGAGCAAGAGCTGCCGCTGACCGAAAGCCTGGCGCTGACCATCGATCGCGTTATCCCTTACTGGGACGAAGAGATCCTGCCACGCATCAAGAGCGGCGAGCGCGTGATCGTTGCGGCGCACGGCAACTCGCTGCGCGCGCTGGTGAAATACCTGGATAACCTGAGCGAAGACGAAATCCTCGAGCTGAACATCCCAACCGGCGTGCCGTTGGTGTATGAGTTCGACGAGAACTTCAAGCCAACCAAACGTTACTACCTGGGTAACGCCGATGAGATCGCTGCAAAAGCGGCGGCCGTGGCGAACCAGGGTAAAGCGAAGTAATTTCGCCGGTTCACGAAAAAGCCCCCGGTTTTCACCGGGGGCTTTTTTATTTCTGCTGCGCCATCGCCTCATTTACCGCATCCAGCCGTTCCTGCATCGCCGGATGAGTGCTGAGCCAGGCAGGCAGCGCCCAGTCATCGGTCTTTTCTCGTTCAGGCGCCTGCGCCAACGCGCGGTAGATCGCCGCCATTTCCGCCAGCGAACGCCCCTGGCGCTGCATTTCCGCTATCGCAAACGCATCCGCCTCACGCTCCATCCCGCGAGAAAACTGCATCTCATTTACGAAGGATGCGGACTGCAGCAACGTGTCGCCGATGCCGCTGACGTCACCCGTCATCCACATCAGCGTCAATGCCACCAGTGACGAGCGCACCAACATGCGCATCGGATGGCGATAAGCGTGATGCCCCATTTCGTGCAGCATCACCGCCGCCAAGCCATCGTCGTTTTTCGACAAGGTGACCAGGCTATCGCTGAGCACCAGCGTGCCGTCCGGCAACATAAAGGCGTTCGGCGCGCCGGGCGCCGCCATCAACTTCAGCGAGAGCGGCGTGCGCTCTTGGCGCATGTCGGCCGGCATCACCTGCCGGAACAGCTGCTGCAGCGCCCGTTGCCGTTCGGCCGGCAGTGCCGAGGGCGCGAAGCCACTCTGCTCCAAGAACGTCTGCGTATGTTCGCCCAGCTTCTGTTCCACCGAGGTGGGGATGCGCATGGCGATCTCGCTGCTCGCCCACGGCAGCACCACGTAAACGTAAGTCACTACCGCCAGCAGCGTCATCAGCAGCGCCAGGGCGACGCCGCGTTTATGGCGTTCCAGGCGATGCACCCAACCCGGCGAACGGCGCTGATAGAACCAGCGGCGAAAGGCCGCGTCGTCATCGGGCACAAAACGCCCGCCGCCCTTGAAGGTAAGCGTCAGCGGAATATTGCCCAGCGCGGCAGAAACGGTGATGTCCGTCAGCGGGATGTAACGCTGTTCATCCTGCCGCTGCAACGTCACGCCTTCGCCGCTTTCGTTCACCAGCAGACGAGCCGCCTCACGTGCGGCCCGCCCCGGCAACTGATAAGCGCCTTCAAGGATCATCGGCGCCTCAGAAGCTGCCGCCCAGATCCAGCGCCTGCACCGCTTCTTCGGCCACCGCGCTGTTGGCGGTTTCCTGATGCGCCGTAATGTCCAGCAGCGCCAGATCGCCTTCAACCGCCGTGCACGCCGCCAGATAACGGGCATGACGCACTTCCGCCACCGGCGCCGCCAAACCGAGCGAGAACAGGGTAATCAGGGTATTGGTGATCAACAATCCCATGTACGGCAGCGTTTTCATTGAGGAATGCAGCTTGATGTCGCCGTTCAGCCTTGCCTGGTTAAACAGGTAGTTGCGTTGGGCGACAACTTGGTAGCTGCTGGCCACCAGGGCGCCGATCAGCAGCACCACCATCATCAGCAGAAGGCTGCTGATATTGTCCAGCACCAGCACATCGATGGCTTCGTTGGTCAACATGCCCATCAACACCATCTGATAGAGGGTAAAGAAGAACGAACCGATGCACACCAGCGCGACCAACATGAACGGCAGGAATATGAGCAGGCCGATCAAGGCAAATTTGATAAAGGCCGATTTCTTCAGTTCGGCAATAAACGGCGTGTTCCCGAAAAACAGGTTATTAACGTACAAATCATGCTGCAGTGCGCTAATAATGCCGTTTACCGCCGCAAATGCCGGCACGGCCAAAATCAGCGTCAGCACCAGCATAAATGCGAT
The DNA here is from genome assembly GCF_052168895.1 of Serratia sp. CY37869. Lineage (NCBI taxonomy): Bacteria > Pseudomonadati > Pseudomonadota > Gammaproteobacteria > Enterobacterales > Yersiniaceae > Serratia > Serratia sp. CY37869. Next base: position 404,291 of record NZ_JBJNLU010000002.1, on the reverse strand, counting down.
GGCGTTGATGCTGCCAAGACCGCTGCCAATGCCGAGCAAGACGATCAGACCGACATACAGTCCGATAATCAGCAATAACGGGCAGAATAGCAAAGCCCAATAGGCGCGCCCGGTGCGGCAGACATAATTAAAGCGCACGCCGCGATAGCTCGACATAATCGCATTGTAGCGCCAGCTGCGGATAACGATCCACGGCAACAGGGCAAGCAATACCAGCAGCGCCAACAGCCCCAGCAATGGCGTCACCGCCAGCAGGAAATAAAATACGATGATGCCGCCGATCACCAACAGCCGTCCTTTCAGAATTTGCAGCGGCTGCGCATGATAATCGAAACGATCGCCGTCCAATTCCGTGTTGCCGTAAAAATAGCGACGACGACGCACCGTCGCCCAGGCGGAATAAATGCCCAGGGTCAGAGCGGTCAATAACGCGTTGACTAACCAAATAGCGAAGTACTCACCACCTTTCCCATGGAATTTAATCCGGTGCAGCCCCAGCGGCTGCGAGGTATTGTTTGTCATAATTCTTTCATCCTGAAAGGAATAAGGTCATACCACTCCCCACTTATTAGGCCTGCGGGGTTTATGGAATAAAAAAGCGTCTTATATAAGCACAATGCCGAGAGCGGTGACAATTATTCTTTTATTAAATAGGAATAATGCGAATACGGCCGCTTAAAGATTTAATAAGCCTATTGACTGTAGGCCTTAAATTGACAGGAGATATAAAATTTTAAGGTAAATAGAAAAAGGGCCCGCTGGCGAGCCCCTCTTTACGCGATTAACCGCGGCGCGCTTTCACCGCCGCCGCCAGATCGCGCAGCACGGTTTCGGTATCCTGCCAGCCGATGCAGCCGTCGGTGACGCTCTTGCCGTAAACCAGCGGCTCGCCGCTTTCGAGGCTCTGGTTGCCTTCCACCAGGTGGCTTTCGATCATTACACCGATAATCGCTTTTTCACCGCCGCCAATTTGCCCGCAAACATCGGCGCTCACGTCCATCTGTTTTTTGAACTGTTTGCTGCTGTTGGCATGGCTGAAGTCGATCATCACCTGCGCCGGCAGCCCCGCTTTGCTCAGACCAGCTTTGACGTCCTTCACATGCGCCGCGCTGTAGTTTGGCTCTTTGCCGCCGCGCAGGATAATGTGGCAGTCACCGTTGCCGCTGGTGTTAACGATCGCCGAGTGGCCCCATTTGGTCACCGACAGGAAGCAGTGCGGCGCGCCGGCGGCGTTGATGGCGTCGATCGCCACCTTGATGGTGCCGTCGGTGCCGTTCTTGAAGCCGACCGGGCACGAGAGACCAGAGGCCAGTTCACGGTGCACCTGCGATTCCGTGGTGCGCGCGCCGATGGCGCCCCAGCTCATCAAATCCGCCAGGTACTGCGGCGTGATCATGTCGAGGAATTCGCCGGCGGCCGGCAACCCGCTGTCGTTGATCTCCACCAGCAGCTTGCGCGCCAGGCGCAGGCCGTCGTTGATGTTGAAGCTGTTGTCCATTTGCGGATCGTTGATCAGGCCTTTCCAGCCCACGGTGGTGCGCGGTTTTTCGAAGTACACGCGCATCACCACTTCCAGCTCGCCGCTCAGTTCTTCACGCAGCGCCAGCAGGCGCCCCGCGTACTCTTTGGCGGCTTGGGTATCATGGATGGAGCAAGGGCCAATCACCACCAGCAGGCGATCGTCGCTGCCGCGGAGGATATTGTGAATTGCGCTGCGGGCCTGGGACACCGTCTTTGCCGCGCGTTCAGTGGCCGGGAATTTCTCCAGCAAAGCCACCGGCGGCAGGAGTTCCTTAATATCATTAATGCGTAAATCGTCGTTTTGGTAATTCATAGCTTTTCCATTCGGTATCGTGGGGTATTTCGCAGTGCGTAACGGTGTAGATCCCAACAATCTAGCCTGTGAGAATGGCGCTGTAAATCACCTTTGCCCCCCGCCGCTGGAACCGCCAAATTAACAGCAGATTGTGCTGTTTCATCTGGCGAGCGCAGAGCCTCCTTTTTCGCTATGCTAGCGATCAGAATATAAAGTGACCCGAGTTGAACATGCCCTCTCTGCTATTAGTTGATGACCACCCGGTGGTTCATGTCGCACTGGAAGCGGCGCTAATGAAATCATCCCGCCCCTACCGCCTGCAGGCGGCGCAGGATGACGTACAGGCGCTGGCCCTGCTGGCCGAGGCCGCTTTCGGCCTGGTGATCCTGGATATCGGCCTGCCGCAGGTCGACGGGCTGCAGCTGTTGAAAAAAATCCGCCGCCGCTATCCGCAACAAAAGATCCTGATCTATACCGCGCAGGAAGCCGATGTCTATGCGCGCATGGCGCATGCCGCCGGCGCCGACGGTTTCGTCAATAAAGGCAGCTCGCTGGCGGAGTTGGTGCAGGCGATCGAACAGGTGCTGGACGGTGAAATCAGCTTCCCCGCCGCCGCGCTGGCCGAAGAGGCGCCGACGGCGGACGGCGGGCTGCTCACCCCTAAGGAGCTCGAGGTGCTGGGCTTGCTGAGCCAGGGGCTGTCCAACCTGCAGATCGCCGACCGGCTGCACATCAGCAACAAGACTGTCAGCACGCACAAAAAAAACATCCAGCGCAAAACCGGCGCCGGCAACCTGCTGGAACTGGTGGCGGTGTTTAAAGAGCTGGCGCCATGATGCGCCGCGCCCTGCTGCTGCTGATCCTGTGGTGCGGCCTGGCGCAGGCGGCGGAGCCGGTGCGCTATCAGCTGGTCAGCAACCTGAATACCCCCGAGAATATGCTGATCGTCGGCGAGAAAAATCCCTGGCGCGATCGCACGCTGCGCGTCGGTATCATCAGTGAGAACACCAGCCCGTACAACATCATCGTGGACGACGATCTGTATGGGCTGAACGCCGACTACCTCGGCTATATCCAGCAGGTGACCGGCATCCGCTTCGCCATTTACGGCTTCGCCGATCTGACCCAGCTGGAACAGGCGCTGCACGACGGCAAGGTCGACCTGCTGTACGGCATCCCGCAGAGCGAAGCGCTGCACGGGCTGGAGATCTCCCAGCCTTACTACATCAGCAACCTGCGCGTATTGCGCGATCGCAGCAACGATAGGCCGGTGATGCTCAATTCCGCCAACGCCCGCGTCGCGATCGGCGCGCTGACCGACATGCAGTCCGGCGGCGCCCTGCAGGCGGTGGCGTCGCAGATCCAGCGCTACGACAACAACCTGCAGGCGGTCTATTCGCTGCTCAACGGCAGCAGCGACTACTTTATCGCCGACGAGGCCAGCGCCAGCTTTATCATCGACCAGCTGCAGCTCGGCCAGCTCTATCAAATTGAAAGCAACGAGAACCTGGGCAACCTGTCCTTCGTGTTCGCCGCCGCCGATCCGCGCCTGATAGACACGCTGGACACCGCCATCGCCGACGCGCCGATGGAACTGATGAATGCCCTGCAGAGCCGCTGGAGCAAAAAGATCCCCAGCTACCTCGATACCGGCAATGCCGATCTGACGACGATGGAGAAGAATTGGGTGGCGAGCCACCGCGTGGTTTACTACGCCGCCATCGAGAACAACTTCCCGTTCGCCTACCGCGGTTCCGACGGCCAGCCGCGCGGCTACGCCATCGATATTCTCAACATCATCGCGCAAAACACCGGGCTGCGTTTCGCGCCGCTGTGGGCGCGCAACGCCGAGCAGGCCGATCAGCTGGTGCAATCCGGCCAGGCCAGCTTCCGCGCCGCCCTGCCGCTGGCGCGCGGCGTCAAGGCGCGCTATGGCGCCAGCATGCCGATCCACCGTTCGCTGTGGGGCGTTTACGTCGGCCAGTATGCCAACGGCGTCTCGACCTGGAGCGATCTGGCCGGCAAGCGCATCGGCGTGCTGCAGGGCGATTTGGCGCAGGGGCTGGTGCCGGAACAGGAACAGACCGTCAGCTTCGCCGACAGCAAGTCGATGTACGACGCGCTGGCCAACGGCCAGTTGGATGCGCTGGTGGATAACGTCATTTCCGCCAACTTTTTGGCGCTGTCGCGCTATTCCGGCGCCATCAAACTGGCCTTCGCCGCCAACAACATCCCCTATCCGGTAGCGTTCGGCGTACGCCGCGATCAGCCGCTGCTGCTGGCGATCCTCGATAAGAACCTGATGCAGATCCCGGCGGATACCCTGCAATCGCTGCGCGACGAGTGGATCGTCGACCGCAGCAACCTTATCGACGCGGTGAACGACAACCGCATGCCGCCGCAGACCACCTGGCTGCTGGCGCTGTTGGCCGCCGCCACCGTGTTGCTGTTGGCGCTGACGCTGCGCCGTTTCATGCTGCAGCGCCGTGAAAAACGCGAACGCGAGGAGCTCGAGCAGGCGCGCCGCCGCGCCGAAGCGGAAAACCGCATGAAGAGCAAATTCCTCGCCACCGTCAGCCATGAACTGCGCACGCCGATGCACGCCATCCTTGGCCTGCTGGAACTGGAACTCAAACGCCAACCTGCGCCGGAAGGCCTGCCGGTGATTTACAGTTCGGCCTCATCGCTGCTCAACCTGCTCAACGACCTGCAGGATCACGCCCGACTGGAAACCGGGTCGTTGACGTTGGCGCCAAAACCGGTGGCGCTGCGCCCCTGGGTCGCGCGCATCGACGCCCTTTACCGGCCGCTTATCGGCGAACGGCCGTTGACGTTGAAGGTGACGGCAGATCCGGCGCTGCCGGAGGCGGTGGTCATTGATGGTGAGCGTTTACTTCAGGTGGCTAACAACCTGATAAACAATGCGATAAAGTTCACGACGCGCGGAACCATTCAGGTCGAGGTCGGCTGGCGCACGCAGGATGAACGACGGGGAGAGTTGCAGTTAACGGTGAACGACAGCGGCTGCGGCATCGCCGCCGATGAGGTAGGCAAGCTGTTTCAACCGTTTTACCGCGCGCGCGGCGCGCAACGCATCTCGGCGCAAGGCACCGGTTTGGGCCTGTCTATCTGCAAAGAAATCGTCGAACAGATGGGCGGCCGCATAGAGCTGCACTCGCAGCCGGGCGTCGGCACCCGCGTCGAGGTAGTGATACCGGTCGAGCTGAGCGGCGACGCGCCGGCTGGCGCGCAGGAGGAGCACACCTTTGCTCTGCCGTCTTCCGCCTTGCGTACCGCGCTGATCGACGATCATCCCACCAATTTGTTGCTGCTGGAACGCCAACTGCGCCACTTCGGGCAGCAACCCGCCCGCTTCGAACAAGGCTATGCGCTGCTGAAGGCCCAGCGACGGCAGCCGTTTGACCTGCTGTTTATCGACTATAACATGCCGCGCCCGGACGGCCTGACGCTGGCCAGGCTGATCCGGCGCGACGAACAGCGGCTGCAGCGCCCGCCTTGCCGCATCGTGCTCTGTTCGGCGGACGTGCAGGAGTTTACCCGCATCCCGCCGGGGCTGGTGGCGATCGATCACTTCCTGACCAAGCCGATTTCGCTGACGGCGATCGGCCAGGTATTGGCTCAGCAACCGCAGGCTCAGGAAGAAAAGTCAGTCCTTACTGACCTACGGCAAACGCTGGCCGAAATGGCGGGCGGCGATCGCGCCATGCTGCAGCGGCTGGCGCAGACGCTCGGCGATACGCTACGGCAAGACCGGCAGCGGCTCGCGGACGCCGTCGCCGCGAACGACTGGCCTCGCCTGGAGCAGGCGGCACACCGCATCAAGGGCAGCCTGCTGATGCTGCAGCTGCCGGAAGCCGCGCGGCTGTGCCAACAGCTGGTGGATACCGCACGTCGGGGCGAGCTTGCCGCCGCCGCTTATACTAAATTAAAGGCGTTAGTGGCGCAGATAGAACCCGAGCTGGACGCTCTGCTCGCCGCCGCCCCCTCTTTCGCTATGCATAAGGATGAATAATGTCGGACACTCCACACGTACACCTGCCGAAAGACAGTAATAGTAAACGCCTACTGACCGCTTTTTTAGTCACCGCCGTCTTTATGGTGGCCGAGGTGGTCGGCGGCCTGTTGTCCGGCTCGCTGGCGCTGTTGGCCGACGCCGGCCATATGTTGACCGACGCCGCCGCGCTGCTGGTGGCGCTGATGGCGGTGCACTTCTCCCAGCGCAAACCCAACGCGCGCCACACCTTCGGCTACCTGCGCCTGACCACGCTGGCGGCCTTCCTCAACGCCGCGGCGCTGCTGGTGATCGTGGTATTCATCCTGTGGGAGGCGATACGGCGTTTCTTCGAACCGCAGCCGGTGATGGGTACCCCGATGCTGATCATCGCCATAGCGGGGCTGCTGGCGAACCTGTTCGCCTTCTGGCTGCTGCATCGCGGCAGCGAAGAGAAAAATATCAACGTGCGCGCCGCCGCGCTGCATGTGCTGGGCGACCTGCTCGGCTCGGTGGGCGCTATCGTCGCGGCCATCGTTATTCTCGCCACCGGCTGGACGCCGATTGACCCGATCCTGTCGGTGCTGGTCTCCTGTCTGGTGCTGCGCAGCGCCTGGCGGCTGCTGAAGGAGAGCTTCCACGAATTGCTGGAAGGCACGCCGCAGGAGGTCGACATCGCCAAGCTGCAAAAAGACCTGTGCCTGAACATCCCGGAAGTGCGCAATATCCACCACGTACACGTCTGGCAGATCGGCGAACAGAAGCTGATGACGCTGCATGCGCAGGTCATCCCGCCACATGACCACGATGGACTGTTGCAACGCATCCAGGCTTATCTGTTGGAACACTACAAGATCGGCCACGTGACCATTCAGATGGAGTACCGGCACTGCGAGACGCCGGACTGCGGTATCAATCGGGCGCCGGAGCCGAGTGAACACTCACATGCCGAAGCGCATTCGCACCTGGGGCATCGCCACTAAGCCAAGAGGGCGCCATCACGGCGCCCTCTGCGTTGTTACGGAGCGGAAGATAACGGATTGGAATGGTTGCGCCCGGCGCTCTTGATCCACAGCCAGGAGCCGTTCAGCGCGATCAACGTCAGAATGACGTACTCCAGCGCCATCGCGTAAACGCCCTGGTAAGCGAAGATCGCCACGCTGATGACATCGATCACCACCCACAGCAGCCAGTTTTCCACGTACTTGCGCGTCATCAGGATCATCGCCACGATGGACAGCACCATCATCGCCGAATCCCAGAACGGGAAGGCGTCCGGCTGCAGCGTCGGCATCTGTACGTTCAGCCCCAGCCCTTGCATCACCGCCACCGCAATCTGCGTCAGCCAGGCGAACACGCGGTCGATGTTAAAGGTCATCAGGCCAATGCCGATGACGCACACCACCGCCCAAGCCAGCGCTTTCGGCAGCGGCAGCCAGCGGATCTGCAGCTCAGCCTGATTATCCTGCGTCTGGCGGCTCCAGGCATACCAACCGTAAATATTGGCGCCGAAGAAAAACAGCTGCAGCAGCAGGCTGGCGTACAGCTGGATCTGGAAGAAAATCACCGCGAACAGCGTGACGTTGATCAGACCGAACAGGTAGTTGACGATTTTTTCCTTGCTGGCGTACCAGATGCACAGCAATCCGAACAGGGTGCCGATGGCTTCGATCCACGACAGATCGTAACCGCCCGCGCCAAGCGGAATGTGCACCAGAATATTGCTGGTACTGAAGAAGCTCATGAGGTCATCCTTTTAAACGGTTAAGCGTTGCCTTTAACCTGCATCTTAAGCTGAGCGGCGAAATCCAGCATGCGGTTCAGCGGCACCAGCGCCTTTTCACGCAACGCAGCGTCCACGTGGATCTCATGCTGTGCGCCCCCCTGCTCCAGACCTTCGGCAATCGCCTTCAGGCCATTCATCGCCATCCACGGGCAATGCGCGCAGCTGCGGCAGGTCGCGCCTTCTCCGGCGGTCGGCGCTTCGAACAGCTCCTTGTCCGGACAGGCCTGCTGCATCTTGTAAAAGATACCGCGATCGGTGGCAACGATCAGCTGTTGATGCGGCAATGTTTTCGCCGCCTGAATCAACTGGCTGGTAGACCCCACCGCATCCGCCAGCTCGACCACCGCCTGAGGCGATTCGGGATGCACCAGGATAGCCGCCTGCGGATAGAGCGCCTTCATGCGCCGCAGTGCCTGGGTCTTGAACTCGTCATGGACAATGCAGGCGCCTTGCCAGCACAGCACGTCGGCGCCGGTCTGCTTCTGCACGTAGCTGCCGAGATGGCGATCCGGCGCCCAGATAATTTTCTCGCCCAGGCTATCCAGATGCTCGATCAGTTCGACGGCGATGCTGGAGGTCACCACCCAGTCGGCGCGCGCTTTGACCGCCGCCGAGGTGTTCGCATAGACCACCACGGTGCGATCGGGATGGCGGTCGCAAAACGCATGGAACTCCTCTTCCGGGCAACCCAGGTCAAGCGAACATTCGGCAAACAGGGTCGGCATCAGCACCTGTTTTTCCGGGCTGAGGATCTTGGCGGTCTCCCCCATGAAGCGCACGCCGGCCACCAACAACGTGGAAGCCGGATGGGCGCTGCCGAAGCGCGCCATTTCCAGCGAATCCGCCACGCAGCCACCGGTTTCTTCCGCCAGCGCCTGGATTTCCGGATCGGTATAGTAGTGGGCGACCATCACCGCATTGCGCTGCTTGAGCAAGGTTTTGATCTTTTCGCGATAAAAGGCTTTTTCCGCTACGTCCAGCGGTACCGGTTTGGGCGGGAAAGGATACACCGCCGCGTTGACATCAAACATTTCACTCATCGCTGCAATCTCATGCTAGGCTGGGCGCCTGCCATTTGAATATCGCCTGCCGCAACGCCCTTCGTTTTATATACTAAACAAAATACCTAAAATTGCGCGAAAAGTCCGCTGATATTTTCAAATTTGCGCACTTAGTGTTTAATAGATTAAAAACACTGGAATGAGCCGCGCAGAACACAGCGGATAATGGCCTGGCGAAGACGCATAACGCCCAGGGAAGACCCGGATGCCGATTGGCGCAGAGTTGAAACGAGAAAGCAGGGATTCAGGTTGGGGTGCTGCAGAGGCGAAAAAAGCGCCAAAAGGCGCTTTTTTCTGAATGGGTGGGTCGTGCAGGATTGATTCGGCCTGTGGCCTCACCCTGCGGGCAACGCTGCGCGTTGTCGTATCGCTGCGCGATGCTCGAACCTCTACGGTTCTCATCCTGCACAACTCGGTAAACTCTGTTGGCAAGAGGATAAGTCAGGTTTGGGTGTTACAGAAACGAAAAAAGCGCCAAAAGGCGCTTTTTTCTGAATTGGTGGGTCGTGCAGGATTCGAACCTGCGACCAATTGATTAAAAGTCAACTGCTCTACCAACTGAGCTAACGACCCGCAGTGTGGTGGGTGATGACGGGCTCGAACCGCCGACCCCCTCCGTGTAAAGGAGATGCTCTACCAACTGAGCTAATCACCCACTGCTGTGGTACTGCTATTTTTCACATCTTGTCCACTCAAAGAATGGTGGGTCGTGTAGGATAACTCGCCCTTCGGGCCACCACCGGAGTGATGTTGTCTCGCTTCGCGAGACTCGAACCTTTACGGTTCTCATCCTGACGATTTAACACCTTGCTCTATTAAAGAGTGGTGGGTCGTGCAGGATTCGAACCTGCGACCAATTGATTAAAAGTCAACTGCTCTACCAACTGAGCTAACGACCCACTGATGTGGTTTACTGCTGATGGCGAATAGGTTATTGGAACCGACTCGCGGAAAACAAGGATGGGGATGTTCAGGACAACTCGACGGGTACTCGACTCGGACCTTTACTTTGCCACATCAAACCGATTCTGAAGCTGCCATTCTTAAAGAATGGTGGGTCGTGCAGGATAACTCGGCCTTTGGCCTCGCCCTTGCGGGCCATCACCGGAGTGATGTTGTCTCGCTTCGCGAGACTCGAACCTTTACGGTTCTCATCCTTTACGATTCTCTATCGCAGCCATTCTTAAAGAATGGTGGGTCGTGCAGGATTCGAACCTGCGACCAATTGATTAAAAGTCAACTGCTCTACCAACTGAGCTAACGACCCATAACAGTGGTGGGTGATGACGGGCTCGAACCGCCGACCCCCTCCGTGTAAAGGAGATGCTCTACCAACTGAGCTAATCACCCACTGTTGTGGTTACTGCTACTTCAGAAATTGGTGGGTCGTGCAGGATTCGAACCTGCGACCAATTGATTAAAAGTCAACTGCTCTACCAACTGAGCTAACGACCCAATTTCCCTGCCGCTTTAACATCTTGCAAGATGTCTTGGCAACGGCGGCATATATTACTAATTTATCTTGGCAGCGCAACCTAAATTTTTTACCGATGCGTTCAACTGCTTGTTCTTCACGCGAATGAGCCCAGAAATCGGTCAAATCGACTAACTTCTGGGCTCATTTTTCTAACCGTTAACCGCCTACGCGACTTTTCGCCTGCTTGGCCGCCGCACTGGTTGGGTATTGTTTAATCACCTGCTGGAACACGGCCTTGGCTTTATCGGCCTGCCCTTTTTCCTGCATGATGATACCCACCTTGTACATGGCGTCCGGCGCCTTCGGTGATTTAGCGTAATTCTTCACCACCACCGCAAAATAATAGGCCGCATCGTCTTTTTTACCCTTGTTGTAGAACAACTGGCCCAGCCAATAGTTGGCGTTGGGCTGGTAAGTAGACTTCGGGTACTGTTTTACGAAGGACTGAAAGGCGGAAATCGCCTGGTCATACTGTTTTTTTTCCAGCGCCAGAGAAACAGCGGCGTTGTAGTCGCTGTTCTCATCACCGCCGCTCGGCGTTGCAGAAGCGGCTGCAGGCGCGCTGCTGCCCGCATCGGAAGATGCGCCTGCGGCTGCCCCGCCGGCAGCGCCCGCTGCCGCAGAGGCGCTCTGAGCGCCGCCCTGGCTGAGGCTATCCATCTGTTGATAGATTTGCTTCTGGCGTTCAACGACCTGATTCAACTGATACTGGCTTTCCTGGATTTGCCCACGGAGAGAATCAATGTCGCGTTGATTGTCAGAGAGTTGTTGCTGGAGTTGGTTTAAAAGCTGGCCTTGAGCATTGCTGATGCGCTCAAGCGAGGTGACGCGGTCTTCGACCGAGCCGGAGCCGACATTACTGATTGGCGCTTGGGCAGTAGCGGCCCAAGGGGCCGCTACGCCAACCAGTAACGACAGACTCAACAGGTGACGTCTGAAGTTACTGTTCATGCGATTCTCTTAGTAAACCAGAACGGCACGACGGTTTTTAGCATAAGCCGCTTCGTCGTGGCCCAGTACTGCTGGTTTTTCTTTACCGTAAGAAACGATAGAGATCTGGTCAGCGGAAACGCCTTTACCCTGCAGGTACATTTTAACGGCGTTAGCACGACGCTCACCCAGAGCGATGTTGTATTCCGGCGTGCCGCGTTCGTCAGCGTGGCCTTCAACGGTCACTTTGTAAGACGGGTTGTTACGCAGGAATGCAGCGTGCGCGTCCAGCATCTGAGCGAATTCGGAGCTTACGTCATACTTGTCCAGGCCGAAGTAAACGATGTTGTTCTTCTGCAGTTCTTGCATCTGCAGACGAGCTTGTTCTTCGGAAGACAGGTTGCTGCTGCCGTTTTCCATACCAGTGCCGGCGCCAGCGCCCATACCAGATTGGTCGTTGTTCGCGCTTTTGTTAGAACTACAAGCTGCTACAGCCAGAACTGGCAGTGCCAGCAGAAGCCCTTTCAGCACTTTGTTCAGTTGCATTTCTTTGATCCTTTTATAGTTTGCCATACATATTTACACATGCATCACAGATACGGCGACCAGGCAGGGAATTTGACCTGTCCATCAGTTGCCGGAAGACGCGCTTTGAAACGCCCATCAGTTGACACCAACTGCAGCACGGAGCCCATACCTTGCGTGGAGCTATAGATCACCATGGTGCCGTTTGGCGCAATACTAGGCGTTTCATCCAGGAAGGTGCCGGTCAAAACCTGAACGGCGCCCGATCCAAGATCTTGTTTGGCGATGTGTTGTGCACCACTGTTGGTGCTCACCATCACCAGGAATTTACCGTCGGAGCTGACTTCAGAATCCTGGTTCTGAGAGCCTTCCCATGTCAGACGCTGTGCGGCACCGCCGCTGGCGCTGATTTTATAAATCTGCGGACGCCCGCCCTGGTCGGAGGTAAACGCCAGAGACTGGCCATCCGGGAACCAGGTCGGTTCGGTGTTGTTGTTGCGTCCATCGGTCAGCTGCGTGATCTGGCCGGAGCCGAGGTTCATCACGTACAGGTTCAGGCTGCCGCTCTTGGACAGCGCGAAGGCCAGCTTGCTGCCGTCCGGAGAGAACGCCGGCGCACCGTTGTGGCGCGGGAACGAGGCGATCTGGCGGATAGCGCCGTTAGCCAGGGTCTGCACCACCAGCGCAGAGCGGCCGCTCTCGAAGGTCACATAAGCCAATTTGCTGCCGTCCGGCGACCAGGCCGGCGACATCAGCGGCTCAGGCGAACGGTGCACCGTGAACTGGTTGTAACCGTCGTAATCCGCTACGCGCAGCTCGTACGGGAATTTCCCGCCGTTGGTCTGCACCACGTAGGCGATACGGGTGCGGAACGCGCCCTTGATGCCGGTCAGCTTCTCGAACACTTCGTCGCTGGCGGTATGGGCAGAATAACGCAACCACTGTTTGGTCACTTTATACTGGTTCTGCGCCAATACGGTGCCCGGCGAACCCGAGGTGTCCACCAACTGGTAGGAGATCAGGTAGCTGCCGTCGGCGCCAGGCTGAACCTGGCCGACAACCACGGCGTCGATGCCCAATGCAGTCCAGGCCGCCGGCGTCACTTCAGACGCGGAGGTCGGTTGCTGCGGCATGCGCGCCACGTCGATCGGGTTGAATTTGCCGCTGTTGCGCAGATCCGCGCCGACAATCTTGCCGATATCTTCCGGCGGCGTGCCTGGGCCCGCCCATTTAAACGGCACCACGCCAATCGGACGAGCGGAGTCGACCCCTTGGGTGATTTCAATGCGAACTTCCGCGTGCAACACGGACGCCCACAGAATTAAAAAACCTAGCGCTACTCGAAATGCCTGCTTCATCTCATCTCCCTTATCCAGGCGGGATGCCTGCGATAAATTAGCAGAATTTTAACAAACCAACTTACGTAAAACTACATAATCCCTGTTGGTTACCTTAGTACATCCCTGTGATCTTACTCAGTCAATCAACCGTTATTGCGGTTTGAATTCAAGTATAGAATTCTTAAAGTGCTGATAAACGGCATCGCTCGGCGGCTTCGGTATATGCGCCAACTTGGCGGCAGACACCGCAGCTTGACACAGAGCAGGATCGCCCCCCGCTGCTTGTACGCTTATCAGCAGGCCGTCCGGCGCCAGCTTGATACGCAGGTCGCAGGTTTTGCCGGCGAACGAACTGGCGTCATAGAACTTGCTCTGAATCGCCCCTTGAATCTGCCCCATATAACCGCTGATATCCGCCCCGCTGGCGCCAGCCGTCTTGGCATTGCCCTGCCCGGCCGGTTTACCGTCGCCCTTCGATTTGGCACCGCCGCCTTTCGGCGCGTTCTTGCCATCCGCCAGGCCGCCAAACAGATCGCTAACTTCCTCCGATTGTTTCGCAGCCTCGGCGGCGGCCTTCTTCTTGGCGTCCGCAGCGGCTTTTTTGGCGGCAGCGGCTTTCTCGGCCGCCGCTTTCTTCTCTGCCTCGGCGGCAGCCTTCTTCTCGGCTTCCGCTGCAGCTTTTTTCTCGGCTTCAGCGGCCGCTTTCTTCTCCGCGGCCTCTGCGGCTTTCTTTTCTGCCGCAGCGGCGGCGGCTTTCTTCGCCTCTTCCGCCTGTTTCTTGGCGGCGGCGGCAGCTGCCGCTTCTTTCTTGGCTTCCGCTTCGGCTTTTTTCTGGGCTTCCGCCTGCGCCTTGGCGACCTTGTCCGCTTCGGCCTTCGCCTTGGCGGCGGCGGCTTCGGCGACCTTCTGTTGCTCTTTGGCCTTGGCTGCGGCGGCTTCCGCCGCTTTTTGCTGCTCGGCGGCCTGTTTCTGCTGCTCCGCCGCCTTCTGCTGTTGCTCAGCCTGCGCTTTGGCGTCCTGCGCGGCTTTCTCCTGCGCCGCCAAACGCTCTTTCTCCAGCTCTTTCAGGCGCTGCTGTTGCTCCGCCTGCTTCTGCTGAAGCTCTTCGGCCTGTTGCTCCGCTTTTTTCTGGCGCTGCTTCTCGGCACGCTGCGCATCGTTGCTCTGCTGCTGCTGGCGGTTGTACTGTTCCACCACGGCACCGGGATCGACCATCACCGCGCCCACCACGGTGCCATCGCCGCCGCCGCCGGCGCCCATGTCGACCTTTTCCTGCAGCGATCCCCAAATCAGCAGGGCAATCAGTATGAAGTGCAGAACGACCGAAACAATAACGGCGCGGTTCAGCTTATCGTTTTGCTCAGTTGCCTTTACCAAAATAGATTCCCAAAAACTGGTGTTGCTTATACGGGGTTCCTGAGCCGCAGCGCAGGAACCGGGTTGCCGTTGGCCTTACGGTCAGATCGGCTGGGTCATCAGCCCCACGGAAGCCACGCCCGCCTGATGGAGAATATTCAATGCCTTGATAATCTCATCGTAAGGGACTTCCTTCGCACCGCCGATCAAAAAGACCGTTTTCGGGTTAGCCGCCAAACGCGACTTGGCTTCGGCCGCGACTTGCTCAGGCGGCAGCAGCTCCATACGGTTGTGATCCACCACCAGGGTGTATTGACCTACGCCGGAAACCTCGAGGATCACCGGCGGATTGTCATCGCTGGACACCGTCTTGGAATCGGTGGCGTCCGGCAGGTCAACCTCCACGCTCTGCGTGATGATTGGCGCGGTTGCCATAAAGATCAGCAGCAGCACCAGCAACACGTCGAGCAGCGGAACGATGTTAATTTCGGACTTCAGCTCGCGCCGACTACGTCCACGTACTCTCGCCATGCTACCTCCTACTTATTTGCTGTCGCTGGAGAAGGCCTGACGATGCAGAATAGCGGTGAACTCTTCCATAAAGTTGTCGTAATTCTGCTCAAGCTTGTTGACGCGCTGGTTGAGACGGTTGTAGGCCATTACCGCCGGGATAGCGGCGAACAGACCGATCGCGGTGGCGATCAGCGCTTCGGCGATACCCGGCGCCACCATCTGCAGCGTGGCTTGCTTCACCGCGCCCAGCGCGATAAAGGCGTGCATGATCCCCCACACGGTGCCGAACAGGCCGATATACGGGCTGATCGAACCGACGGTGCCGAGGAACGGAATATGGGTTTCCAGCGTTTCCAGCTCGCGGTTCATCGAAATGCGCATCGCGCGCGACGCTCCTTCGATCACCGACTCCGGCGCATGGTTGTTGGCGCGGTGCAGGCGGGCGAACTCTTTGAAGCCGGAATGGAAGATCTGCTCGGAACCGGTCAGGCTATCGCGACGCGCCTGACTTTCCTGGTACAGACGGGAAAGCTCGATACCGGACCAGAATTTGTCTTCAAAGGCTTCGGCGTCACGCGTCGCCGCATTGAGGATGCGGGTGCGCTGAATGATGATCGCCCAAGAGGCTACCGAGAAGCATATCAAAATCAACATGATAAGCTTAACCAGCAGGCTCGCCTTCAAGAATAAATCTAGGATGTTCATGTCAGTCACTGCTTAAACTCCGCGACAATAGACTTAGGAAGCGCTCTTGGCTTCATTTGGTGTGGATCAATACAGGCAATCAGGACATCTGCCTGGCTCAGTAGGGCCCCGTCAGAATTGACAATGCGTTGAGCAAACGTGAGAGAAGCCCCGCGCAGAGAGGTGATTTCACTCTGGACCTCCAGTTGCTCGTCGAGACGAGCCGGAGCCAGATAATCCACCGTCATGCGCCGGACGACAAAAGCGACTTGTTCACTGAGCAGCTGCTGTTGATGAAAGTTGTGCTGACGCAGCATCTCTGTGCGCGCTCTTTCAAAAAAGGCGACGTAGCGGGCGTGATAGACCACACCACTGGCATCGGTATCCTCGTAGTAAACGCGAACCGGCCATCGAAACAACGTATTACTCACTCTACTTCCCAGCAATGCAATTTAACGCTGCTACTATACGCAAGACAGATCGGGTTGGGAATGGGTTACAAGATGGGAATGAAAATAATTATGGGCCGTGAGGGCCCATAACGTGGGGACATCGGGGAGATTATAAAGAAACGTAAAGTAATCCTGCGAACAAGATCACAATGGCGGGAAGCGGCGCGAAAAAAGCGCGCCAGACGCTGCGCTGCGGGCGGAATCCGAAGCCGTGGATCACTCCGGCGCATACGGCCCAAATCAGCAACAGCCCTTCCCAAATCTCCAGCGAGCTGGTTTTGGCGGCGAAACGCGTCGGATCCCAGAACACGCACCCCGCCAAAATCAACGCCAGCACCAGGGAAAGGGCCCGAACCGGGCCCTTGTCGGTGACAGCGTACAGCTTGTCAATCACGGACGAGCTCATTACTTACCGTCTTGCTGAGCTTTGGTCGCTTCGCTCTGCTCAAGCGCCAGCGCCGTGATGATGCCGAAGGCGCAGGCAAGAAGCGTTCCGAGAATCCAGGCAAAATACCACATGGTTTAGCTCCTTATCCTTAGTACAGCGAATGCTTGTTGTTTTCGATGTAGTTCTTGTCGAGACGACCGAACATTTTGTAGTACGACCAGCTGGTGTACGCCAAAACGATAGGCACGAAGATCGCCGCCACGACGGTCATCACTTTCAGCGTCAACAGGCTCGACGTCGCGTCCCACATGGTCAGGCTGACGTTAGGCACGGTGCTGGACGGCATCACGAACGGGAACATGGTGACCCCGGCAGTGAGGATGACGCAGGCGATGGTCAGCGACGAGGTGACGAACGCCAGCGCGCCTTTCTCCAGACGCGAGAACAGGATGGTGAACAACGGCAGCACTACGCCCAGTGCAGGCAAGGCCCACAGCAGCGGATACTTGTTGAAGTTGATCAGCCATGCGCCGGCCTGATGCGCCACTTCTTTACGCAGCGGGTTGGATTCCGCCATGGTGTCCAGCGCCGAAGTGATCACGTAGCCGTCGATGCCTTTAACCAGCCACACACCCGCCAGCAGGAAGCATACCGCCATGATCAGCGTCGCGATCTGCGCTGCGGCGCGTGACCGCAGGTGGATCTCGCCGGTGGTGCGCATCTGCAGGTAGGTCGCGCCCTGAGTGACCAGCATGGTCAGACTGACCACGCCTGCCAACAGACCGAACGGATTCAGCAGTTGGAAGAAGTTGCCGGTGTAGAACAGACGCAGGTACTCGTCCACATGGAACGGCACGCCCTGCAGCAGGTTGCCGAACGCCACGCCGAACACCAACGCAGGCACGAAGGAACCGATGAAGATGCCCCAGTCCCACATGTTGCGCCAGCGGCTGCTCTCCAGCTTGGAACGGTAGTCAAAACCGACCGGGCGGAAGAACAACGCCGCCAGCACCAGGATCATGGCGACGTAGAAGCCCGAGAAGGCCGCTGCGTAGACCATCGGCCAGGCGGCGAACAGCGCGCCGCCGGCGGTGATCAGCCACACCTGGTTACCGTCCCAGTGAGGGGCGATGGAGTTGATCATCACCCGGCGCTCGGTATCGGTTTTACCGATGATGCGCACCAGGATGCCGACGCCCATGTCGAAACCGTCGGTGACGGCGAAGCCGATCAGCAGTACGCCAACCAGCACCCACCAGATAAATCGCAGTACTTCATAGTCAAACATACGTGGACTCCTGTTTAGCGCGCTTCCTGCACGGCGGCAGTCGGTTGTTCAAAGTGGTAGCGGCCGGTTTTCAGGCTGCTTGGACCCAGACGCGCAAACTTGAACATCAGGTACATTTCAGCCACCAGGAACAGGGTGTACAAGCCGCAAATCAGCCCCATCGAGAACAGAATGTCGCCCGCGGTCAGCGAAGAGTTGGCGACTGCGGTCGGCAGCACCTCACCAATCGCCCACGGTTGACGGCCGTATTCCGCCACGAACCAGCCGGCTTCCACCGCGATCCACGGCAGCGGCAAGCCATACAGCGCCGCACGCAACAGCCATTTTTTCTGGCCGATGCGGCCGCGCACCACGCTCAGGAATGACAGACCGATAATCAGCAGCATCAGCACGCCACAGGCCACCATGATGCGGAAGGCGAAGTACAGCGGCGCCACGCGTGGAATGGAGTCCTTGGTCGCCTGCTGGATCTGCGCTTCCGTCGCGTCGCTGACGTTCGGGGTATAACGCTTCAGCAGCATGCCGTAGCCCAGGTCTTGCTTGGTTTTGTTGAATTCCGCACGCACCGCAGGATCGGTATTGCCGCCGCGCAGCTCTTCCAGCAGCTGGTAGGCTTTCATGCCGTTGCGGATGCGCACTTCATGTTGCGCCAGCAGATCTTTCAGGCCGGTGACCTGAGTGTCGGTGGAACGCGTGGCGATCAGGCCAAGCGCATACGGGATCTGAATAGAGAAGGAGTTTTCCATCTTGTCCTGATCGGGGATGCCGAACAGGGTGAAGGACGCCGGCGCCGGCTGGGTATCCCACTCCGCTTCGATGGCGGCCAGTTTGGTTTTCTGTACGTCGCCCATTTCGTAACCGGATTCGTCACCCAGCACGATCACCGACAGCACCGCTGCCATGCCGAAGCTGGCGGCGATGGCGAAGGAGCGTTTGGCGAAAGCGATGTCGCGGCCCTTTAGCAGGTAGTAAGCGCTGATGCCCAGCACGAACATGGCGCCGGTGGTGTAGCCTGCAGCCACGGTGTGAACGAATTTCACCTGCGCAACCGGGTTAAGCACCAACTCGGAGAAGCTGACCATCTCCATGCGCATGGTTTCGAAGTTGAAATCCGACGCGATCGGGTTCTGCATCCAGCCGTTGGCGACCAGGATCCACAGCGCGGACAGGTTGGAGCCGAGGGCCACGAACCAGGTTACCGCCATGTGCTGCACCTTGCTCAGACGATCCCAGCCGAAGAAGAACAGGCCGACCAGCGTCGATTCAAGGAAGAACGCCATCAGACCTTCGATAGCCAGAGGGGCCCCGAAGATATCGCCGACGTAATGAGAGAAATATGACCAGTTAGTCCCGAACTGGAACTCCATGGTCAAACCGGTGGCCACACCCAGAGCAAAGTTAATCGCAAATAACTTTCCCCAGAATTTGGTCATGTCTTTATAGATTTGTTTGCCAGACAGGACATATACCGTTTCCATAATTGCCAGCAAGAACGCCATACCGAGCGTTAATGGGACAAATAAGAAATGGTACATCGCCGTTAAAGCAAACTGTAAGCGCGACAGTTCGACAATATCAAACATCTTGACTCCTTGCTCCTCGCAGGAAGACTCCGACACGCGGTTATCGGCACGCTTCTTTCAAAGCCGCCAGTAACGCCCCGCAGTGAATGCCCTTAAACACAACAAATTTGATCCAGCTTCTCCGCTTTCAACCGCACACTCGGCCAATAGCCCACACGGGCCGTCGACAAGCACGCCACTGAAAACCGACAACGGGTAACAAATGCAACAAGATCAACCATCCATAATCACAACATGGATGATACTCGCCCAATCCCACACAATAAATAGGTTTTTACGTGACGTGGGTTGGACTTTTGGTTACAGGTCAAATCTTAGCCGAAAGAGGTACTTCGGCCTAATTTGATCTGAGACAATTTAAGCCTATCCGCATATTATTTCCATATTCATCAGCACATTTCGCATAATTTTCTTAGGGTCATGTTGCGCAATGGTTTAATTGTTTTTTAATGATATTTTTGTGTTAAATAAATGTAATTCAAAAGAGCCGCCATTGTATTATTACGCACTTATTATGCGACATAATTAACCTTTTATTTCCAATAAGCCGTGACAGTGATAGCAGTCACAAAACAACAAATCTCTCTCCAATATTAGTCTATTTCTCGCAATGGGATCGTAAAGGTTGCGATTTTGTAGCAAAATGACCACTTATGTTAAAATTGCATTGAGTGACAATAACTTATGAAAAAAATCATCTTTGCCTCTGTCTTGGGACTCTCGGGAAACGCCATGGCCGCCGAAACGGTAAATATCACCCTGTTGGGCACCTCCGATCTGCACGGCACTTTCGTGCCCTGGGACTACGCCAGCGACACGGAAAACCTGGCGGGCAGCCTGAGCCAGATAGCCACCCAGGTCAAAAAGGTGCGCGCCGAACAGCCCAACCTGATTCTGGTGGACGCCGGCGACACCAT
This sequence comes from Serratia sp. CY37869, assembly GCF_052168895.1. Classification (NCBI taxonomy): domain Bacteria; kingdom Pseudomonadati; phylum Pseudomonadota; class Gammaproteobacteria; order Enterobacterales; family Yersiniaceae; genus Serratia; species Serratia sp. CY37869. The sequence goes on along the minus strand of NZ_JBJNLU010000002.1, from coordinate 384,163 downwards.
CCAGGGCAACTTCGTCGAAACCTTCAAACAGGAGGCCGTCAGCCCGATGATGCTGGGCCTCAACGCGCTTGACTACGACGTTTGGGTGATGGGCAACCACGAATTCGACTTCGGTCTGCCGGCGCTGGCCACGCCGCTCAAACAGTTTAAAGGCGCGGCGCTGGCGGGCAACATCGTCTGGGACAGCGGCAAACCTTATCTGCCGGCCTATACCATCCTCGAACGCCAGGGCGTGAAGATCGGCATCATCGGCATGGACACGCCGATGACTGCGGAATTCGCCAAGGGCACCGATCGCATCAAAGGGCTGAACTTCACCGATCCGGTACAGGCGGTGAAACAGGTCATCAGGCAGATCGACGGCCAGGTCGACGCGATCGTGCTGGTCGCGCATATGGGCATCGACAACGAGAACCAGCGCCCCGGCACCGGCGTGGCGGACATCGCCAACGCCAACCCGGAGCTGGCGGCGATCGTCGCCGGCCACATGCATGTGAAAATCGACAAAGCGGTGGTGAACGGCGTCATCATCACGGAGCCGGATAAGTACGGTCGCGCGCTGTCACGCATTGACCTGCAATTTGAACGCCGCGATGGCAAATTCACGCTGATCGACAAAAACAGCTACACCTATTCCATCAAGGGGCTGGCGCCGGACAGCGCCATGCAGGCTCTCTACCAGCCGTATCATGACATTTTGCGCGCCAACGCCAACCGAGTCGTGGCGAAGCTGAGCGGCAGCGATCTGGTGCCTGCCGACGAGTTCCGCGGCATTCCTCAGGTACACGTTCAGGATACCGGCATCAGTGAGTTATTTCAGCAGGCCGCCCGTCACTATGCACCGCTGGCGCAGGTGATCGCCCTGCAGATCGACAACGATCGCGCCAAACTGGATGTCGGCGACATCAAGGCCAAGGATATCGCCTTTAACTACCAATACGCCGGCGGCGAGATCACCGTTTATCAGCTCAACGGCAAAGCGCTTAAACGCTACATGGAGTGGTCTGCTGATTATTTCAATCAGCTGCAGCCGGGCGACGTCACCTACAGCTTTAACCCGGCGCGGCGCTCGTCCAAATATTCCACCAACGATTTCTTCGACGGCGTCACTTACACTATCGATCTGCGTCAACCGGCCGGTTCACGCATCGTCAGTCTGCGCCTGGCAGACGGCACGCCGGTCACCGATGACATGCCGATCCGCCTGGGCATGAACAGTTACCGTATGGGCCACCTGACGCAGAAGGGCGGCGCGCTGGAGGGGCAATCCTTCCCGGTGCTGTTCGACAGCAAAGCGCAATACGGTGAAGAAGAAGGCACCATTCGCAACCTGACTCTGCGCTACCTGACGGAAGTGAAACACGGCCAGTATCAGAGCGTGCCGCCGCAGCGCTGGAAACTGGTTGGCATGGAAGGATACGAACCGCAGCGGGCGATCGTCAAACGGCTGCTCAATGAAGGCGTTATCCAGGTGCCGACCACCGACGACGGGCGCTACACCAACGTCGCCTCGATCAACGTCAAAGACGCGCTGTTCAACAATGCCGACGATTACCGCACCGCCCTCACCTCGCTGGAGCAACAGTGGCAAACCGCCGCGGATCCGGTGCGGCAGCGCCGCCTGCAGGATCGGATCGCGCTGATCAAGGCGCTCAACGATTTCTGATCTTCACCCATAAAAAAGGCCACCCAATGGGTGGCCAAACATGTCGAGATAGTGTTATTTCGTACTCAATGCTTAGCGCTTCAGCACCGCTTTTACCGCGTCGCCGATGTCCGCCAGGCTGCGAACGGTTTTCACGCCCGCCGCTTCCAGCGCAGCAAACTTCTCGTCCGCCGTGCCCTTGCCGCCTGCGATGATGGCGCCCGCGTGGCCCATACGCTTGCCTTTCGGCGCGGTTACGCCGGCGATGTAGCCGACAACCGGTTTGGTGACGTGTTCTTTGATGTAAGCTGCCGCTTCTTCTTCAGCGCTGCCGCCGATCTCACCGATCATCACGATCGCTTCGGTCTGCGGATCCTGCTGGAACATCTTCAGGATATCGATGAAGTTGGAGCCCGGGATCGGGTCGCCGCCGATGCCCACGCAGGTGGACTGGCCCAGACCGGCATCGGTGGTTTGTTTCACCGCTTCATAGGTCAGGGTACCGGAGCGTGAAACGATGCCCACTTTGCCCGGCAGGTGGATGTGGCCAGGCATGATGCCGATTTTGCACTCGCCCGGGGTGATCACGCCTGGGCAGTTTGGCCCGATCATGCGCACGCCGGCTTCGTCCAGTTTCACTTTCACGGTCAGCATGTCCAGAGTCGGGATGCCTTCGGTGATGGTGATGATCAATTTGATGCCGGCATCGATCGCTTCCAGAATGGAGTCTTTGCAGAACGGCGCTGGAACGTAGATGACAGAGGCCGTCGCGCCGGTCGCTTCAACCGCTTCGCGCACGGTGTTAAACACCGGCAGACCCAGGTGCTGAGTGCCGCCTTTGCCCGGGGTGACGCCGCCAACCATTTTGGTGCCGTAAGCGATAGCTTGTTCGGAGTGGAAAGTCCCCTGGCTACCGGTGAAGCCCTGGCAAATTACTTTGGTGTTTTTATCGATTAAGATGGACATTATTTACCCTCCACTGCTGCAACAACTTGCTGAGCCGCATCAGTCAGGCTGGTCGCAGCAATGATATTCAGGCCGCTGTCCGCCAGTTTCTTGGCGCCCAGTTCGGCATTGTTCCCTTCCAGGCGCACCACGACCGGGACGTTAACGCCCACTTCAGCCACTGCGCCGATGATGCCGTCGGCGATCAGATCGCAACGTACGATACCACCGAAGATGTTAACCAGAACCGCTTTCACCTTGTCGTCGGACAGGATGATTTTGAACGCTTCGGTCACGCGCTCTTTGGTCGCGCCGCCGCCAACGTCCAGGAAGTTGGCCGGTTCGCCGCCGTGCAGTTTAACGATGTCCATGGTGCCCATCGCCAGACCGGCGCCGTTCACCATGCAGCCGATGTTGCCGTCGAGGGCAACGTAGTTCAGCTCCCACTGAGCCGCACGGGATTCACGCTCGTCTTCCTGCGAAGGGTCACGCATTTCACGCAGTTCAGGCTGACGGAACAGGGCGTTGCCGTCGGCGCCCAGTTTGCCGTCCAGGCACACCAGATCGCCCTGCTTGGTGATCACCAGCGGGTTGATCTCAACCATCGCCAGGTCGCGCTCCAGGAACAGCGTCGCCAGACCCATGAAGATCTTGGCGAACTGGCTGACTTGCTTGCCGGTCAGGCCCAGTTTGAAGGCCAGCTCACGGCCCTGATAAGGCTGTGGACCCGCCAGCGGATCGATGGTCATTTTGTGGATCAGTTCCGGGGTTTCTTCCGCCACTTTCTCGATTTCCACGCCGCCTTCGGTAGACGCCATGAATACGATGCGACGGGTCGCGCGGTCTACAACGGCGCCCAGGTACAGCTCTTTATCGATGTCGGTCGCCGCTTCTACCAGGATCTGGTTAACCGGCTGGCCCAGCGCGTCAGTCTGGTAAGTCACCAGACGTTTGCCCAACCAGGCTTCCGCGAAGGCACGGATATCTTCTTTGCTGTTGACGACTTTAACGCCGCCCGCTTTACCGCGGCCGCCAGCATGAACCTGACATTTCACCACCCACGGGCCGGAGCCGATTTTGGATGCGGCTTCTTCTGCTTCACGCGGAGTGGTACAGGCGTAACCGGTTGGTGCCGGCATGCCATACCGAGCAAACAGCTGTTTTGCCTGATATTCGTGTAAATTCATGATGTTCTATCCATTCAGTTCTGAAGGTTTTTAGCCGGACCATTATTACGCGGTAAACCGCATGGTTTTCCGGCCACATAGCACAGAGTGCGGGCGCGGCATGCCGCGCCCGGCAAGGGTTACTAGACGTCCAGCAGCAGACGAGCCGGATCTTCCAGCATCTCTTTGACCGTCACCAGATAACCGACGGATTCTTTACCGTCGATCAGGCGGTGGTCATAAGACAGCGCCAGATACATCATCGGCTGGATCACCACCTGACCATTGACCGCCATTGGGCGATCTTTGATGGCGTGCATGCCCAGGATGGCGCTCTGCGGCGGGTTGATGATCGGGGTGGACATCAGGGAGCCGAATACGCCGCCGTTGGTAATGGTGAAGTTACCGCCGGTCAGCTCTTCCACGGTCAGTTTGCCGTCGCGGCCCTTAACGGCCAGCTCTTTGATTTTCTTCTCGATGTCAGCCATGCTCATGGCGTCCACATCGCGCAGTACCGGCGTCACCAGGCCGCGCGGAGTAGAAACCGCGATGCTGATGTCGAAGTAGTTGTGGTAAACCACGTCGGAACCGTCGATCGACGCGTTCACTTCCGGGAAACGCTTCAGCGCTTCAACCACCGCCTTGATGTAGAAGGACATGAAGCCCAGACGCACGCCGTGGCGTTTCTCGAAGGCTTCGCCGTACTGCTTGCGCAGGTCCATGATCGGCTGCATGTTGATTTCGTTGAAGGTGGTCAACATCGCGGTGCTGTTTTTCGCTTCCAGCAGACGCTCGGCGACGCGTTTGCGCAGGCGGGTCATCGGCACGCGTTTTTCGCTGCGGCCGGCCAGAGCAGGCTGCGGCGCGGCTTCAGCGGCGGCTGGTTTGGCAGCGGCGCCGCCTTTGGCCAGGTGCGCTTCCACGTCTTCACGCGTAATGCGGCCACCCACGCCGGTGCCTTTGATGGCGCCAGCATCGAGATCGTGTTCAGCAATCAGGCGGCGAATCGCCGGGCTGAGCGCGTCATTGCTTTCTTCTTCCAGGCTCGCGGTCGCGCGCTGTGCAGGCGTGGCTTCTTTCTCCTGGCTCTTCTCAGCGGTCGGCTTGCCGGAGCTGTCGCCCGGACGGATGCGGCCGAGCAGCTGGCGAGACAGTACGGTCGCGCCCTCTTCTTCCACGATAGCATCGAGAATACCCGCTTCACTGGCCGGCACTTCCAACACCACTTTGTCGGTTTCGATTTCAACCAGGACTTCGTCACGCTGAACGCTGTCGCCCGGTTTCTTGTGCCAGGTGGCTACGGTCGCATCGGCAACCGATTCAGGAAGGTCAGGAACCAGAATATCTACGCTACTCATTTAGCTTTCCCTTAAGTTTTTTATCATCTGCTTGCCGGCCCCTCGGCCGGCAAGCGAGCGAACATTAGTCAATATTCAGCGCATCATTCACCAGAGCCTGCTGCTGCTTCTGGTGTACGGACATATAACCCACCGCCGGAGAGGCGGAGGCCGGACGTCCTGCGTAACGTAAAGAAGCCCCGAACGGCACCACTTCACGGAAGTTGTGTTGGCTGCAGTACCAGGCGCCCTGGTTCAGCGGCTCTTCCTGACACCAGACGAAGTCATGCACGTGCGAGTATTGCTCCAGCACGGCCTGCACGGCCTGATGCGGGAACGGATACAGCTGCTCGATGCGCACGATGGCCACGTCTTTCTGCTCGTTCTTGCGACGCTGTTCCAGCAGGTCGTAGTAAACCTTACCGGAGCACAGCACGACGCGCTTGACCGCTTTCGGATCCAAATCGTCGATCTCGCCGATCGCCGGCAGGAAGGTGCCATTGGCCAGCTCGTCCAGCGAAGAGACCGCCAGCGGGTGACGCAGCAGCGACTTCGGCGACATCACCACCAGCGGACGACGCATACCGCGCAGCGCCTGACGACGCAGCATGTGGTAAACCTGCGCCGGCGTGGACGGGACGCACACCTGCATGTTCTGCTCAGCGCACAGCTGCAGATAACGTTCCAGACGCGCGGAGGAGTGCTCTGGGCCCTGGCCTTCATAGCCGTGCGGCAGCAGCATCACCAGGCCGCACATACGGCCCCATTTTTGCTCGCCGGAGCTGATGAACTGATCGATAACAACCTGCGCGCCGTTGGCGAAGTCGCCGAACTGCGCTTCCCAGATGGTCAGCGTGCGCGGTTCCGCCGTGGCGTAGCCGTATTCGAACGCCAGCACCGCCTCTTCAGACAGCACGGAGTCCCAGACCTTGAATTCGCCCTGGCCGCTGTGGATATTCGCCAGCGGAACATAGACCGAACCGTTTTTCTGGTTGTGCACCACCGCGTGACGGTGGAAGAAGGTGCCGCGGCCGGCGTCTTCGCCGGAGATGCGGATTGGAATGCCTTCATCCGCCATGGTGGCGTAGGCCAGCGTTTCGGCGGCGCCCCAGTCGAACGGCTTGTTGCCCGCCGCCATCTCGGCGCGGTCAGCGTAGATTTTCGCCACGCGTGACTGCATTTCGATCGCTTCCGGCACGGTGCTGATGCGGCGGCCCAGTTCCTGCAGACGCTTCATCTCAACCTTGCTCGGGTACTCTTCGTCCCACTCGTGGTTCAGGTACGGCGACCAGGTGAAGGAGTGCAGATTCATCGGACGCCATTCTTCAACCACACAATCGCCGCGGTCGAGCGCATCACGATACAGGTTGACCATTTCCGTGGCATCTTCCAGGCTGGCCACTTTCTGTTCGGTCAGAATGTCAGCGTAGATTTTGCGCGGCGTAGGGTGTTTCTTGATCTTCTGATACATCACCGGCTGGGTGGCGCTCGGCTCATCGGCCTCGTTGTGCCCATGGCGACGGTAGCAGACCAGATCGATCATCACGTCACGCTTAAAGGTGTTACGGAAATCCAACGCCAGGCGAGTGACGAAGGCCACGGCTTCCGGATCGTCCGCGTTAACGTGGAAGATCGGCGCCTGAACCATTTTGGCGATGTCGGTGCAATATTCGGTAGAGCGCGCATCCAGCGGGTTGGAGGTGGTGAAGCCAACCTGGTTGTTGATGACGATGCGCACGGTGCCGCCCACTTCGTAGCCGCGAGCCTGAGACATGTTCAGGGTTTCCTGAACCACGCCCTGGCCGGTAATGGCGGCGTCGCCATGGATGGTGATCGGCAGCACCATGTTGCTGCGCGCTTCGTCCAGACGATCGCGACGGGCGCGAACCGACCCCATGACCACCGGGCTGACGATCTCCAGGTGCGACGGGTTGAACGCCAGCGCCAGGTGAACCATGCCGCCTTCGGTTTCCACGTCGGAGGAGAAGCCCTGGTGATATTTCACGTCGCCGGTGCCGAGGTGTTCTTTATGCTTGCCGGCGAATTCGTCGAACAGGTCGGCCGGCTTTTTGCCCAGCACGTTGATCAGCACGTTCAGACGGCCGCGGTGGGCCATGCCCAACACCACTTCACGCGTGCCGTTCTTGCCGGCGTGGCGCACCATCTCTTTCAGCATCGGCACCAGCGCGTCGCCGCCTTCCAGCGAGAAGCGTTTGGCGCCCGGGAATTTGGCGCCCAGGTAGCGTTCCAGGCCTTCCGCAGCGGTCAGCTCGTTCAGGAAACGGCGTTTTTCGTCGGCGGTAAAGCTGGCGCGCCCCACCACCGACTCGATGCGCTGCTGGATCCAGCGTTTCTCTTCGGTGTTGGTGATGTGCATGTATTCAGCGCCGATCGACCCGCAATAGGTCTGCTTCAGCGCGGCGTACAGATCGCCCAGCTTCATGGTTTCTTTGCCGATGGCGAAAGAGCCCACGTTGAAGGTTTCCTGGAAATCGGCTTCGGTCAGGTTGTGGTAAGCGGGCTCAAGGTCAGGAACTTGCTCACGCTGCCACAGGCCGAGCGGATCGAGGTTGGCATGCTGATGTCCGCGGAAGCGGAAGGCGTTGATCAGCTGCAGTACCTTGACCTGTTTGGCGTCGGTTGCCGGATCGGTGATGGTGGTGTTGTAGCGCGCGGAGTCTTTCGCCAGGCGGCGGAAGTAGTCGCGCGTTTGAGAGTGGAGCTGATCGGGTTTGACACCCGCGGTTGGTAGCTGTTGAAAAATGGAACGCCAGCTATCTTCAACGGAACCCGGATCGGTTAAGAAATCTTCATAGAGCTGCTCTATGTAAGACTGGTTCGCGCCCGCCAGATAGGAGGAATCCAGCCAGGCCTTCATTGCGCCGTTCTGCATCATGATCCCTTAAGCTTTGAAGCTTTAGTTTTCGCCGTGGTTAACATAATTACCGTGATGAATACGGTTTGCCGTAAAACGGTTCACTCGACGTACTTGCGGCCATGACGGCCCGATACGTTCTGTTATGGACCTTGCGGTCCCTTACAAGGAACCTCTAAAAACCGGCGGAAGAACCAGGCTGCATAGCGCCGCAGCCGCGGGTCAGTTTTTAGAGGTTCCCTCCCCTATGGGATGTGCGCCGGAAAAGAGCCCGGCGCAGCATCTCATTCCGTTTATGCGCCGCGTTGCAGCAGCATGGACTTGATATGCCCGATCGCACGCGTCGGGTTCAAGCCTTTAGGACATACACTGACACAATTCATAATGCTATGGCAGCGGAAAACACTAAAAGCATCGTCCAGATCATCTAAACGTTCTTGCGTTTCCGTGTCACGGCTGTCGATCAGGAAGCGATACGCCGCCAACAGACCGGCAGGCCCGATGAACTTGTCCGGGTTCCACCAGAACGATGGGCACGAAGTCGAGCAGCAGGCGCACAGGATGCACTCGTACAGACCGTCCAGCTTGGCGCGCTGTTCCGGCGACTGCAGGTGCTCACGCGCCGGCGGATTCTTGCCGTCGTTCAGCAGGTATGGCTTGATCTTTTCATACTGGGTGTAGAACTGCCCCATATCCACCACCAGATCGCGCACCACCGGCAGCCCCGGCAGCGGACGGATCACGATCTTGCCGTTGCCTTTGCGCAGCGACGAAACCGGAGTGATGCACGCCAGGCCGTTTTTACCGTTCATATTCAGGCCGTCGGAACCGCACACGCCTTCGCGGCATGAGCGACGGAACGACAGGGTCGGATCTTTTTCTTTCAGCTGGATCAACGCATCCAGCAGCATCATGTCACGGCCTTCTTCCGCTTCCAGGGTGTAGTCCTGCATGTGCGGCGCGTCGTCGACATCCGGATTGTAGCGATAAATGGAAAATTCGAGTTTCATCTGTCGATCTCCGCAATTAGTAAGAACGCACTTTCGGCGGGAATGCCGGGCGCAGCTTCGGTTGCATGTTCACTTCACGACGCGTCATGCTTTCCGATTGCGGCAGATACAGCGAATGGCACAGCCAGTTGGCGTCATCGCGTTCCGGGTAGTCGAAGCGGCTGTGTGCGCCACGGCTCTCGGTACGGAAGTTGGCCGACACGGCGGTGGAATACGCGGTCTCCATCAGGTTATCCAACTCCAGGCATTCGATGCGCTGGGTGTTGAACTCGCTGGAGGTATCGTCCAGGCGTGCGTTCTTCAGACGTTCACGGATCACTTTCAGTTCTTCCAGGCCCTTGGCCATCGCATCGCCTTCGCGGAATACCGAGAAGTTGTGCTGCATGCAAGACTGCAGCGCTTTGCGAATTTCGACCGGGTCTTCGCCGGAACGGGTGTTGTTCCAACGGTTCAGACGGTCCAGCGAGGCTTCCACGTCGGAGTCGCTGGCGTCACGGCTCACGCCCTGCTCTTCCAGCGATTCCTGCAGGTGCATGCCGGCGGAACGGCCGAACACCACCAGGTCGAGCAGCGAGTTGCCGCCCAAGCGGTTGGCGCCGTGCACCGATACGCAGGCGATTTCGCCCACGGCGAACAGCCCCGGGATCACCACGTCTTCGCCTTTCTCGTTCACGGTCAGCGCCTGGCCGGTCACTTTGGTCGGAATGCCGCCCATCATATAGTGACAGGTTGGGATAACCGGGATCGGCTCTTTCACCGGATCGACGTGCGCGAAGGTGCGGGACAGTTCCAGGATGCCCGGCAGACGGGATTCCAGCACCTCTTTACCCAGGTGATCCAGCTTCAGCTTGGCATGCGGGCCCCAAGGACCGTCGCAGCCGCGGCCTTCGCGGATTTCGATCATGATCGAACGGGCAACCACGTCGCGGCCCGCCAGATCTTTGGCGTTCGGCGCATAACGCTCCATGAAGCGCTCGCCGTGTTTGTTCAGCAGGTAACCGCCTTCGCCGCGGCAGCCTTCGGTCACCAGCACGCCCGCGCCGGCGATGCCGGTCGGGTGGAACTGCCACATTTCCATGTCCTGCACCGGTACGCCGGCGCGCAGCGCCATGCCGACACCGTCGCCGGTGTTGATGTGGGCGTTGGTGGTGGACTGGTAAATACGGCCTGCGCCGCCGGTCGCCAGCACGGTGGCCTTGGCTTTGAAGTAAACCACTTCACCGGTTTCGATGCAGATAGCCGTGGTGCCGACCACCGCGCCGTCCTGGTTTTTCACCAGATCGAGCGCATACCACTCAGAGAAGATGGTAGTGTGGTTTTTCAGGTTCTGTTGGTACAGGGTGTGCAGCAGCGCGTGGCCGGTACGGTCGGCTGCGGCGGCGGTACGCGCCGCCTGCTCGCCGCCGAAGTTCAGCGACTGGCCGCCGAACGGGCGCTGATAAATGCGGCCGTCGTCCAGACGAGAGAACGGCAGGCCCATGTGTTCCAGTTCCAGAATCGCTTCCGGGCCGGTTTTACACATATATTCGATGGCGTCCTGGTCACCGATATAGTCGGAACCTTTCACCGTGTCGTACATATGCCATTCCCAGTTGTCCTCGTGGCTGTTGCCGAGCGCGACGGTGATGCCGCCCTGTGCAGACACGGTATGGGAACGGGTCGGGAAAACTTTGGACAGCAGGGCACAGGTCGAGCCCGCTTGGGAAATTTGCAGCGCGGCACGCATGCCCGCACCGCCGGCGCCGATTACGACGGCATCAAACTCTCTGACTGGCAGTTTCATTTAAGCACCCCACACTACGATTGTTCCGTACAGTAAATAGACCAGCAACGCGACCACGACAGCCAGCTGCAACACCAGGCGAACCGCCAGCGGCTTGACGTAGTCCGTCAGCACCTGCCACAGCCCGATCCAGGCGTGCACCAGAATCGACAGCAAGGTCAGCAGAGTGAACACTTTCGTAATGGAAGTGGCGAAGAAACCGCGCCAGATGTCATAAGTGAGTTCCGGAGCCGTGACGAAGAAGCCCAGGATATACAGGACGTACAGGGTGATGATGATAGCGGAAGCGCGCAGCAGCAGCCAATCGTGCACGCCGTTGCGCCCTAATGCAGAAACGTTGTTTACCATACGAGGACTCCAGCCAGAACTGACAGCACGACGGTCAGACCGATCGCCACCTGGGCGGAACGGGTACCGGCGGCCAAACTCTCTTCGATGTAGCCAAAATCCATTAACAAGTGACGGATGCCACCGCAAATGTGATAGGCCAGCGCCGTGAGGATGCCCCAGAATATGAATTTGACGATGAAGCTATTCATGATGGCGGCCGCCTGCAGGAACCCCTCTTGGGAAGAGAGTGACAGGCCCAGCAGCCAGAGGAGGATACCCACGGCAACGAAGGTAATTACGCCAGAGACTCGGTGTAAGATAGACGCTATCGCAGTTACGGGGAACCGGATCGTTTGCAGATCCAAGTTGACAGGTCGTTGTTTTTTCACGTATTTGCCCACACAGCTCTTATTATTTTCCTTCCTCCGGGCCTGGGCGGGGATCAGACAGCGTTAAGAGCCTAAAACCCTTACACGTCACGCGCTCAAACATCAACATCCTCTGTGCTCAAACGGCGCGCATTTATAACGCTGGGTGCTCCTACTTCAGGGTAATCCGGAGACCTGGCGGCAGTATAGGAGGATCACATTCTGATTACAATTCTCATACAACCGCTTTGATAACATTTCCCCCGAACAGTGATTCAGATCACGGATTTCACAATTAGTGCAAAATTAATTATCTGATTTGACAAGAGATCAACATTTCCATTACATATAGGGGCACAAACGGTCCTATGATGCGCTATGGGTCAGCAGATACACTTCCCCCCGGGTTCGAGTTATGCAACAGTGTATTTGACGAACCTATCCCAATAGCCGTTGTTTCCCGCTCGATTTTGCCGGCGTCAAAAAGCAAATAAAGCAAATAAAAACAGATTATTGGGATAGGTTCACATCTCTTCGAACAGCTCATAGGTAAGATTAACAGACTATAACGAATTACTCTGAATCGTTAACAACTGGTCACCCGTCTCGTTCGCCTGGTCAGCACTCTGTACCCTACCCGCGCACAGTTGCGCAGTCGCTCACAGAGTTAGCGTCCGCACCATTTTTTTGCGGGCAACCTGCAGAGATTTAAGGTATTTCAGTTGTTAGTGGTTTTTAAAATAAGGCGCTAAGGAGACAGTAAATGACTGATAAGAAAGCGACGCTAACCATTAACGACAGCGAAGCTCCGATCGAACTGGGCGTATTGACACCGACACTGGGCCCTGATGTCCTCGATGTCCGCGCTCTGGGTTCCAAAGGTTATTTCACATTTGATCCCGGCTTTACCTCCACCGCTTCTTGCGAATCCAAGATTACCTTCATCGACGGCGACAAAGGCGTGCTGCTGCACCGCGGCTTCCCTATCGAACAGCTGGCGAAAGAATCTTCCTACCTGGAAGTGTGCTACATCCTGCTGTACGGCGAGACCCCGACGCCGGAAGAGTTCGAGACCTTCAAAACGACCGTAACCCGTCACACCATGATCCACGACCAGATCACCCATCTGTTCCGTGGCTTCCGTCGCGACTCGCACCCGATGGCGGTGCTGTGCGGCGTGACCGGCGCGCTGGCGGCGTTCTACCACGATGCGCTGGACGTCAACAACGAGCGTCACCGTGAAATCACCGCGTTCCGTCTGCTGTCCAAAATGCCGACCGTGGCCGCGATGTGCTACAAATACTCCCTGGGCCAGCCGTTCGTTTATCCGCGCAACGATCTGTCCTATGCCGGCAACTTCCTGCACATGATGTTCGCCACCCCGTGCGAAGAGTACGTGGTGAACCCGGTATTGGAACGCGCCATGGATCGCATCCTGATCCTGCACGCCGACCATGAGCAGAACGCCTCTACCTCGACCGTGCGCACCGCCGGCTCTTCCGGCGCCAACCCGTTCGCCTGCATCGCGGCCGGCATCGCCTCCCTGTGGGGGCCGGCGCACGGCGGCGCCAACGAAGCGGCGCTAAAAATGCTGGAAGAGATCAAGACCGTCGATCACATTCCGGAATTCATCAAGCGCGCCAAGGACAAGAACGACTCCTTCCGCCTGATGGGCTTCGGCCACCGCGTGTACAAGAACTACGATCCGCGCGCCACCGTGATGCGCGAGACCTGTCACGAAGTGCTGAAAGAGCTGAACAAGAAGGACGACAACCTGCTGCAGGTGGCGATGGAGCTGGAGCACATCGCGCTGAACGACCCGTACTTCATCGAGAAGAAACTGTACCCGAACGTCGACTTCTACTCCGGCATCATCCTGAAGGCGATGGGCATTCCTTCTTCCATGTTCACCGTGATCTTCGCCATCGCGCGCACCATCGGCTGGATCGCGCACTGGAACGAAATGCACGACGAAGGCATCAAAATTGCCCGTCCGCGTCAGCTGTACACCGGCTATGCCGAGCGTGATTTCAAATCCCAGCTGAAAACCAAGTAAGCCGCTTCCCCGGCTGAAACCGCACAGCGCCGCCCCTTCGGGCGGCGTTTTTTTTGCTTATTTCTGGCAGCCCGGGCACCAATAAAACGGCCGCGACGACAGGTCGGTGCGCACAATCATCGCGCCGCAGCGTTCACAGGGCTCGCCGCTGCGATGAAACACCTTGAAGCGAAACAGCGCGCCGTGATGGCGGTTCTCATCCGCCTGCCCGCGGAAAGACGCGGCACCGCCAGCAGCGCCTCCGCCAGACGCCAAAGCGCTTCCGGCGCCAGATCCTGCGGTTTGTGCTGCGGCGCCAGTTCGGCCTGCCACAGAATTTCGGCGCGCAGATAATTGCCCAATCCGGCGAGAAACGCCTGGTCGAGCAGCATGCCGCCCAGCTGCCTGCGGCGAAAACGCGGCGTCAGCAAACGCTCCTGCACCTCATCCACCGTCAACGACATGTCCAGCACGTCGGGGCCGATGCGTTGCAGGAACGGGTGCTGTTCTATCTCCTCGCGCGGCCCGACGGTGATGTCGGACGCGCTGTAGAGCAATATTGCGCTGCGAGCGGTTTCCAGCCGCACCCGCAGATCGCGCTTGGTCTCCGGCGTCTCTCCTGCCGCCGCCACTTTCCATACGCCGTACAGCTGGTTATGGCTGTACATCGTCAGCCCATTGGAAAAGTGGGTCAACAGCGCCTTGCCGCGCGGCTCGATGGCGACGATGCGCTCGCCGAGCAAATGCTGGCGGTAGTGCTTCAACTGGGGAAAAGCGAAATCGACGGCGGTCAGCGGCTGATCGATCACCGCCGCCGCCAGTTTGTCCGCCGCCCGGCGGATCTCCGGTCCTTCCGGCATAGACCACTCCTTGCGTAGACCCGGCGCAGCCCGATGCGCCGGGGATTCTCTTGATTAATGCGTCGCGCCGCCCACCACTTTCAGATCGTGTTCCACCTGCAAAGCGATGGAAACGGCCAGCTCCAGCGCAAACAGCACCGTCGAAGCCGCCATGCTCGGCGCGCCGGGGTGCGCCGCCGCCTGCTCAGGCAGATACGGGATATGGATAAAACCGCCCTTCACCTCGCGCTGGCCGCTCAAACGGTGCAGCAGCCCATACATCACATGGTTGCACACGTAGGTGCCGGCAGTCTGCGAAACGGCGGCCGGAATGCCGGCCTCGCGCATCGAACTCACCATCGCTTTGATCGGCAAAGTGCTGAAATAGGCCGCCGGACCGCCGGCGACGATCGGCTCATCCACCGGCTGCTGCCCCTGATTGTCGGGAATACGCGCGTCGTCGACGTTGATCGCCACCCGTTCAATCGTGATGTCGGTGCGGCCGCCGGCCTGGCCGATAGCCAGCACCATCACCGGCTGCACCTCGTCGATCGCCGCATTGAGCGCCTCCAGCGCGGCGCCGAACACGCACGGCAACTGGCGCGCCACGATACGCGTGCCCACCAGTTCCATATCGTTGAGCTGCTTCACCACTTCCCAGGAGGGATTGAGGCGCTCGCCGCCAAACGGCTCGAAGCCGGTAATCAATACTTTTTGCATCCTTACTCCTACAGGAACATCAGGAAATACAGCAGGAACACGTTAACCAACAGCAGCAGCACGCCGGTCGGCACCTGCGCCTTGATCACCGCATTCTTGTCCGGCAACTCCAGCAGCGCCGCCGGCACAATGTTGAAGTTCGCCGCCATCGGCGTCATCAGGGTGCCGCAATAGCCGGAGAACATGCCGATCGCCGCCATCACCGCCGGGTTGCCGCCGTGCTGCAACACCAGGATCGGAATGCCGATGCCGGCGGTAACGATCGGGAAAGCGGCGAAGGCGTTGCCCATCACCATGGTCAGCACCGCCATACCGATAGCGTAGACCGCCACGGCGATAAAACGGTTATCGACCGCCAGATATTCCTGGGTCAAATGCGAGATCGCGGTGCCGACGCCGGCGACGGTAAACAGCAGCCCCAGCGTGGCGAGGATCTGCGGCAGAATGAACGCCCAGCCGATCGAATCCAGCAGGCGCCGCGCTTCCTGTATCGGCTGCAGCGCCTTCTCATGGGTCATTGTCACCGCGATCGCCAACCCGATCAGGCAGCCGACGGTCATCGAGAACAGGGTAATTAGCGTCGCGTGGTTACCGCTGCCGAATACCGCGTTTTGCAACGCCGGCACGTTGTTGAACAGCAGCACGCCGACCACCGTCACCACCGGGATCGCCAGCGCGGGAATGAACAGCTTGTTGCCCAGGCGCTTGGCGCTCGCCTCGCGCTCCTGCGGCGTCCGCTGGTGATAGCTGCCGAGGCGCACGCCGCCGAAGCCGGCAATCAGGGCCATCACCACCACCACCGCGCCAACGATGATATGCAGCATGCGTTTTTCGTTACTGCCCTCGCCCAGTACATCGCCCAGCAGGCGATAAGTCCAGTCGCCGACCAGGAATACCAGGCCGTACAGCCCCCAAAACAGCCCGGTGGTGATGCGGCGCGGGTTGGCGCGATCGCGCAAGGACATCACCGCCACAATCAGCAGCACCGCGCCGGCCAGCCAGTAAAGGTATTGTTGCTGGAAGTTCATCGCGCTTCCCCCTTCGCCTGCAGCGCCGCCTGATTCAGCTGCGCCAGCTCGGCGCTCAGCTGTTTATCCATCCGATACAGCCGGAACGCGTGGATCAGGAAAGCGAAAATGGCGGTCGGAATGCCCCACAGCGCGATATGCAGCGGCTCGGTCTGAATGCCGCCGGACTCCAGCATAAAGTTATGCATGAAGATGATCGCACCGAAGGCCACGAAGATATCCTCGCCGAAGAACAGCCCGACGTTGTCGGTAGCGGCCGACATGGCGCGCAGGCGGTGGCGGGTACGCTCCGGCAGCTCGCCGTAGCGGTTTTCCGTCGCCCCTTCCGCCATCGGCGCCAGCAGCGGCCGCACCATCTGCGGATGCCCGCCCAGGCTGGTCAGCCCCATCGCCGCGGTGATCTCGCGCACGAACAGGTACACGATCAGCAAACGGCCGGCGGTGGCGCTTTTGATCTTGGCGATCCACGCCTGCGCCCGCTCTTTCAGCCCGTGACGTTCCAGCAGGCCGATCACCGCCAGCGGCAGCAGCAGGATCAGCGGCAGGTTTCGGGTATTGAGAAAGCCCTCGCCGAGCTTTTCCAGAATGACGTCCAGCGGCATCAGCGCCGCCAGACCGGTGATGATGCCGGCGGCGATCACCACCAGCACCGGATTGAAACGCAATACAAACCCGACCACGATCGCGGCGATGCCGATCAGTGGCCAGAGATTCACGGCCTGTTCCATAGTCTTCCCTCGATATTTTCTAATAATTTTTTGTTTGTGATGTTGTGTCTTGCTTTACTGCTCTGCGCTGACGCGGATGCCCTGTTGAACAAAACTGTCCCGCAGCTTGCGCGCATACGCCAGCGCATGCTCGCCGTCCCCGTGCAGGCAGACGGTCTCCGCCTGTACGGCGGTCCAAACGCCATCGACGCTGCGCACCCGGTGATGGCGCACCATCTCCAGGGTTTGCGCCAGCGCCTGTTCGTCATCCTCGATCAATGCCCCCGGCAAACCGCGCGGCACCAGCGTGCCGTCGGCCTGATAACCGCGATCGGCGAACACCTCCTGCCGGGTGGTCAGACCGAGCCGTTGCCCGGCGCGGATCAGCTCGCTGCCGGCCAGCCCCACCAGCCGCAGCGCCGGATCGACCGCCTGCACCGCCCGGGCGATGGCTTCCGCCAGCGCCGGCTCAACCGCCGCCTGGTTGTACAGCATGCCGTGCGGCTTAACGTGCACCATCACCCCGCCCTCGGCGCGGGCGATGGCCGCCAGCGCCCCGAGCTGATACACCACCTGCGCGTACACCGTTTCCGGCGGCAGCTGCATGCGAGTGCGGCCGAAATTCTCCCGATCGGGAAAACTCGGGTGGGCGCCGATCGCCACGCCGTACTGCAATGCCCAGCGCACCGACTGACGCATGGTCTGCGCATCGCCGGCGTGGAAGCCGCAGGCGATGTTGGCCGAACTCACCAATTGCAACAGCGCCTGGTCGTTGGCGCAGCCTTCGCCGAGATCGGCGTTCAAATCAACGAGCATGTAACCCCCAGGCAATCTGTCGAAGGAAAAGATCCTGCTCGGCCTTGGCGCGCTGCGCCTCGGCCAGTGAACAGAGAACGAAATGGATCGGTTCGCCGAGACGGATCTGCGCCAAATGGTAAAGATCGGCTTCGATCACGCAGGCGATGCGCGGGTAACCGCCGGTGGTTTGCGCATCGGCCATCAGCACGATCGGCTGGCCGTTGTGCGGCACCTGCACCACGCCGGGCATCAGGCCGTGCGACAGCATCTCTCTGTCGGTGGTGCGTGCCAGCGGCGTGCCGCCGTGCAGACGGTAGCCCATGCGGTTGCTCTGCGGGCTGAGCTGCCAGGCGGCGCGCCAAAACGCATCTTGCGCCTCTTCGCTGAATTCGGCGTACTCCGGCCCCGGCAACGCACGGATGCGATTGGTAAACAGCAACTGCTTCACGCCACAGCGGGTTTGCGGCAGCGCGGTGGATTTGCCCAGCGGCAACCGATCGCCGTCCTTCAGATTACGCCCCTCGCACCCGCCAAAAGCGGCTTTCATGTCGGTGCTGCGCGAGCCCAGCATTTCCGGCACGGCGATACCGCCGGCGATCGCGAGATAACTGCGCATGCCGCGCTTCGGCGTGCCCAGCACCAGACGCTGCCCCTTTTTCACCGGGTAGCGCCAGCCGGTCCACAGCGGCTTACCGTCCAGCTGCGCGTCGCAGCCGGCGCCGGTCAGGGCGATCCAGCCAGGGCGGGTAAACTCGGCGCTGAACTGGCCAAGGGTGATCTCCAGCCCGGCGGCCTCAGGCGCATTGCCCACCAGCAGGTTGGCGATCTTCAGCGCCGGTTGATCCAGCGCCCCGCCGGTGCTGATGCCCAGGCGGCGGAATCCCTCGCGGCCCAAATCCTGCACCGTGGTATAGATGCCGGCACGCAGAATAATC
The DNA here is from genome assembly GCF_052168895.1 of Serratia sp. CY37869. Taxonomy (NCBI): domain Bacteria; kingdom Pseudomonadati; phylum Pseudomonadota; class Gammaproteobacteria; order Enterobacterales; family Yersiniaceae; genus Serratia; species Serratia sp. CY37869. The sequence goes on along the minus strand of NZ_JBJNLU010000002.1, from coordinate 365,642 downwards.
AGCATACGCCCTCCTTCTGCGGCACGAAGCGCACGTTATCGCCCGGGCGCAGCAGCGTCGGCGGCATTTCATGCGGATTGAACAGCGCCAGCGGCGTGCGGCCGATCAGCTGCCAGCCGCCGGGCGTCGCCAGCGGATAGATGCCGGTCTGGCCGCCGCCGATACCGACGGAGCCGGCCGCCACCGCCAGACGCGGTTCGGCGCGGCGCGGCGTCGCCAGTTTTTCCGGCATGCCGCCCAAATAGGAGAAGCCCGGCTGAAAGCCGAGAAAATAGACCACGTAAGCCGCCGCCGCATGGCATTCCACCACCTGTCGCGGCGTCATGCCGGTATGGCGCGCCACCTCATCCAGATCAGGGCCCTGTTCCCCGCCGTAGACAACCGGGATCTCCACCTGACGCGACTCCGGCGTCAGGCGCTCTTTGCTTTCCCACCCCTGCTGCAGTAACGCGAGCATCGCTTCGGCGTCGGCCTGCGGCGTATGCAACAGCAGCGTCAGGTTGTTCATTCCCGGCACCACTTCCCGCACGTCGGGATGGTGATTCAGCTTTTCCGCCAGCGCCCAGATGCGCTGCTGGCTCGGCAACGTCACCGGCGGTGACAGTTCAAGCACTACCGCTCTTTCACCTAAAAGGTAATAACGCGCTTGTTGCACCCTTATTCTCCTTATTATTATCGCGCTGAAAAACATACCAGTTATGCGTGACGCAGCCCCGGCTGTCAATAGAACGCAACCATAAGGAAAATAAGGAAATAGCGCGGTAAAAGGATTCAGCCGGCGCGCAGGCCGGGCTGGATCCGAAGTAGAAAAAAATCAGGCGGGATTCGGGATATCGATAAAGGTCACATCAAAACCGTGGTGCTGAGCCAGCCATTCCCCCAGCGCTTTCACGCCGCCGCGCTCGGTCGCGTGGTGGCCGGCGGCAAAGAAATGCACGCCCATTTCGCGCGCGCTGTGAATGGTCTGCTCAGACACTTCACCGCTGATGAAAGCATCGACGCCGAAGCGCGCCGCGCTGTCGATAAAGCCCTGGCCGCCGCCGGTGCACCAGGCCACTCGGCGAATATGCTCAGGCGCGTTATCGCCGCAGTGCAGCACCGCGCGCCCCAGTCGGCTTTCGATGCGCTGTTGCAGCGCTTCGCCGGTCAGCGGCTGTTCGAATTCCCCGTGCGGCACCAGCGGCTCGACGTCGCCAATCACCCGAATGCCCAGCGCCTGCGCCAGCTGCGCGTTGTTGCCCAGCACCGGATGCGCGTCCAGCGGCAAGTGGTAGCCGTACAGATTGATGTCGTGGGTCAACAGCGTTTTCAGGCGGTTGCGCTTCATGCCGCGCACCGCCGGCGCCTCGTTTTTCCAGAAATAGCCGTGGTGCACGATGATCGCGTCGGCCTGATGCGCCACCGCGGCGTCCAACAGCGCCTGACAGGCGGTGACGCCGGTCACGATGCGCTGCACGTGCGGGCGCCCTTCCACCTGCAATCCATTGGGGGCATAGTCCTGAAACGCCGCGGCGTTCAGTTCCGTGTTGATCAGTTGTTCCAGATCGAGGTTACGCATTCTCTTCTCTCTTCATAGTCAAAATGTCTGCCGGTCGCCCTGCGCCATCAGGATGAATTTCACCCCCAGATCGTTGCCCTGCGCCAGCTGCTGCGCAATGGCGGCGCGCGCGTCTTCGCCCTGCTTCAGGCTCGGTTTGATGTGGCTGATCACCACCGGCAGACCGTTCAGCGAGCCTTCGCCGCCGCTGTACTGCGTCAGGTTCTTCAGCTCCTTCAGCAGCCAGGCCGGCGTCAGATGGCCGTACAGATGTTTGTCCTCCACCCCGTTAGGGTAAGAGGTTTCGATAATCATGCCCTTGAGCTTTTTCTGCTCGACAAGCGGCCCCAGCACGCGCCACACGGTATCGAGATCGCGCGACTGCTCCACCTTGTCCGGCCCGGTATCGCCGAAGTAGGCGAAGAACTCGTTGCCGTTGGAAATCAGCAGCATTGACGACGGGTAGCGATCGTGGCTGAGCGGGTACATCACGCCGGTCAACCCGGTCAGGCCGAGGGTAAAGCGCTGCTGCGGCCGCACCGTTTGCAGCCGGTAGGTGCCCAGCCGCGAACCGTTGCCGGCGTCGGTAAAGTTCGGCCAGGCCTTCCAGTTGAAGTAATGGTTGCGCAGGGTCAGCACGGTGTCCGCCTGGGCGTAAACGGTTTTTTTATTATCCTCGGGCGAGCCGACGATCAGCCCCGCCACGTGGTCCAGATGGCCGTGGCTGATGAAATAGCCGCCGATCAACTGCCGGAACACATAGCCCTGCGGCGTGTAAGGCGCGGCCAGCTCGGGGGTCACCTGCGGGAAACTGCCCTTCTCCAGCCCTTTGGCGATGCCCGGCAGCAGCGAGCCGGCGTCCAGCGCCACATACTGCGGCTGATTATCGCTGCGGATCAGATAAGAGGTCAGGTTGCCGTCGCTGACGCCGCCGTCGACGCCCAGCGCCACCACGTCAAAGCCGGCGATCGCCAGCGCGGAATAGCCGCTCAGGCACAGGGCCAGCACCTTTTTCATCATTACGTCGCTCCTTGCAGTTGCCTCAAGACTCTCCCCGTTTCGCCGCCTCGAACGCCGCCAACGTCTCTACACGCGCTTGCTTGTGATCGACGATCGGCAGCGGGTAGTTCAGCGTACGGCGCTGCTTTTCCGCCCAGCGGTGGGGGTAATGGATGTCATTGTCGGGCACATCCGCCAGTTCCGGCAACCATTTACGGATGAAAGTGCCTTGTGGATCAAAACGTTCACCCTGGGTGGTCGGGTTGAAGATGCGGAAATACGGCGCGGCGTCGGTGCCGGTGGAGGCTGCCCACTGCCAGCCGCCGTTGTTGGCCGCCAGATCCCCGTCCAGCAATTGCGACATGAAATAGCGCTCCCCGGCGCGCCAGTCGATCAGCAGATCTTTCACCAGAAAACTGGCGCTGATCATGCGCAGCCGGTTGTGCATCCAGCCGGTGGCATTCAGTTGGCGCATGGCGGCATCAACGATCGGATAGCCGGTTTCGCCCCGCTGCCAGGCCTGCAGCTTCGCCGCGTCATCGCACCAGCTCACCTTGTCCGTCCAGGCGATAAACGGCCGATGGCGACACAGCTCGGGATAGGCCACCAGCAGATGGCGGTAGAACTCGCGCCAAATCAGCTCGTTCAGCCAGGCGAAAGCGCCGCTCTCGCGATCTTCCAGCAGCTGCGGGCATTCGGCGCGCAGGCGGTTAAAACACTGGCGCGGCGACAGCGCGCCGATCGCCAGATAGGGCGACAGGCTGCTGGTGCCGGCGATGGCGGGCAGATCGCGCTGCCGAAGGTAATCCTGCACCTGCTCACGGCAAAAGGCGCGCAGCCGCTGCAGCGCGGCCTCCTCGCCGGCGGGATAATCATCCCCGATGTCCGCCGCAGGATAATCGAACGCCGCCGGCGCTTCAGGCGCAGGCAACGCGCCATCGGCACGGATCTTCGGCGCCGGCAGGCAGCTCACGTCGGACTCAGTCAGGCGCTGAATGAAGGCGTTGCGAAACGGCGTATAAACCTTGTACATCTCGCCGCCGCCGGTTAGCACGCTGCCCGGCGGCAACAGCAGACTGTCATCAAAACCGTGGCACGTTACCCGTCCATTCAACTGCTGCTCCAGCCGCGCATCGCGTCGCCGTTCATTCAGTTCGTACTGGCGGTTGTAAAATAGCGCGTCCACCTGCTCTCGCCGGCAATACTCCGCCAGCCAGTCGATCGACGCGGCAAAGTCCGTGCCGGCATGGCAATGCAGCGCAATGCCCTTTTGCGCCAGCGCCTGCTGTACCGCCCGCAGGCTGGCGTGGATCAGCGCCGCCTGCCGCGGCGCCATCTCATGTTCCCGCCACTGCTGCGGGGTGGCGATAAACACCGCCAGCACCCGGGCTTTGGGATCGCTGCAGGCAGCGTGCAGCGCTTTGTTGTCGGTGATACGCAGATCGTTACGCAACCAGACCAGATGCGTGGTCATAAAATTCCCTTGTCAATCAATGGCCGTAACGCAAACGCAGCGCCTCCGGATAAGGTTCGAAATAGCGTTGTTCCGCCAAATAACTGTCGGGATATTCCGCCATGTAATGCTTAAGCAAGGCGATCGGCGCCAGCAGCGGCTGCATGCCCTGCCGGTAGCGGTCGATCAGGTGCGCCAGCTCCTGGCGCTGCGCCGCGCTGAGCTGGCGGCGGAAGTAACCCTGCACGTGCATCAGCACGTTGGTATGGTTGCGGCGCGTCGCCTTGTGCGCCAACAGCGCCATCAGGCGGCTGCGGTACTCCACAGCGAAGTCTTCCAGCGAGTCCCAGCGGTGAATGTCGGCGACGAAACGCCCCAGTTCGCGGTACGCCGGCTGCGAATGCGCCAGCAGCGACAGCTTGTAGCGGCTGTGAAACGCGATCAGCCCGCCACGGGTCAGCCCCTGACGCCACAGCATGTTCAACTCATACAGCGCGTACACTCGCTCGATAAAGTTTTCCCGCAGCGCCGTATCCTGCAAACGCCCATCCTCTTCCACCGGCAGCCACGGCATCTGGCGCAGCAGCTCGGCGGTAAACAGCCCGACGCCGTTTTTACGCGAGTCCTTGCCGTTCTCGCTGTAGACCCGCACCCGCTCCAGGCCGCAGCTCGGCGACTTGGCGCAGACGATGTAACCGCACAGGTGCTGTAACGCGGCCACGCGCTGCGCGGAGAAACTGCGCATCTCCTCGGTCAGATCCACGCCGGCGTCGTTGCTGTAGCGCATCGCCGGCCACGGCTGCGCCTGTTTCACCAGGCGCAGCGCCGGGCGCGGCGTGGGCAGGCCGATCGCCATTTCCGGGCAAACGGGCTCAAAGCGCACATAGGGCGCCAACTGTTCCACCGCGAAGGCCAGCCGCTTGTGGCCACCGTCGAAACGCACCGCGTCGCCCAGTAAACAGGCGCTGATGCCGATAGGGATCTTGTCACTCATACCGTTCTCTCGTGGTGTTGGTCGATGGGGAAAGTGTAGAAGAATGGCTTGCCAAATACGACCTTGCGCTGGACGGCAGCGGGCTTGGGGCATAAAAAAACCCCCGCCGCAGGGCGAGGGTTGTTCGTGAGTCGGCAGTGACTCAGTAGAAGTCGCAGGACGCCAGTTCCGCCTGCTGCAGCCAAACCGGCTTATCGCTGGTTTTTGACCAGACGCGGTGCAGGTAGCTGTAAAAACGCCCGCGATCGCTGCGGAACAGCATCACCGGCAGGGCCAAAATGCCCGCGATCACCACTGCGCTGCGGCGCAGGAGAATCCGATGCAGTGAATAAGCGTGATAGGTCGTAGACATGCGAACCTCCTTAAAAACGCCTGCCGTTGATTTGTCAGGGAAAACGGCGTGGGCGTATCAAATGAACAATCGGTAATTTGGTAACTGGACAAAATTTTAGCGCACTTGATGAAAGTTTACTACTCATCCGACCACTAAATCGCACAAAAAATCGCTAATCACCGCGGCGATTCGTAATTTTGTTACAACCAAGTTAATTTTTAACTTAACATTGGTTACGTTGTGGTTATTATCCGGTTCCTGCTGCCACGCCTCTGCCCTTGCTTATTCACTCATCAGGCGCAATCTCGCCGCCAACCTGCTGGTTGAAATGCTCAATTTTTGCTGAAATTTCAGCCATTTTTATACTTTTTTTACACCCGCCCGCGCGATTTTTTCATCTTCTTTCTACCCCGCTCCCTACACTGCCTCTATCAAAAACAACACCTCTGGAGGTGTCCCGTGAGTTTCAGCGTTATTGGTGGTGCGCTGTTGGTTCTGCTGCTGTTGGCCTATCTGGTCTACGCCCTGTTTAACGCGGAGGATTTCTGATGGCGGCTTCAGCCTTTTTACTGATCGCCAGTTTTCTGCTGGTGCTTCTGCTGCTGGCCCGGCCGCTGGGCGGTTTTATGGCGCGCCTGATCGAAGGTGAGCCGCTGCCTGCGCTGCGCGCAGTGGAAGCCGGCGTCTGGCGCGCCTGCGGCATCCGCCCCACCGAGATGAATTGGTGGCAGTACGCGCTGGCGATCCTGGCGTTTAACCTGCTCGGCCTGGCGCTGCTGTTCGCCCTGCTGATGGCGCAGGGCTCGCTGCCGCTCAACCCGCAAGGCTTCCCTGGCCTCTCCTGGGATCTGGCGCTCAACACCGCCGTCAGCTTCGTCACCAACACCAACTGGCAAGCCTACAGCGGTGAAAGCGCCCTCAGCTATTTCAGCCAGATGGCCGGGCTGGCGGTGCAGAACTTCGTTTCCGCCTCCACCGGCATCGCCGTGGCCTTTGCGCTGATCCGCGCCTTTACCCGCCGCGCCGGCAAGACCGTCGGCAACGCCTGGGCCGATCTGTTCCGCATCACGCTGTATGTGCTGCTGCCGATCGCGCTGCTGATCGCCCTGTTCTTCGTCAGCCAGGGCACGCTGCAAAACTTCCTGCCTTACCTGCACGTCACCACGCTCGAAGGCGCGCAGCAGACGCTGCCGATGGGGCCGGTCGCCTCGCAGGAAGCGATCAAGATGCTCGGCACCAACGGCGGGGGGTTCTTCGGCGCCAACTCGGCGCACCCGTTCGAAAACCCGACCGTGCTGACCAACTTCGTGCAGATGCTGGCCATCTTCCTGATCCCTTGCGCGCTGTGCTTCTCTTTCGGACAACTGGCCGGTGAAAACCGTCAGGGCCACGCGCTGATCTGGGCGATGGCGCTGATCTTCGTGGTGGCGGTGGTGGTGGTGATGTACGCCGAGCTGGCGGGCAACCCGCACCTGAGCGCGCTGGGCGCCGACAGCAACATCAATATGGAAGGCAAAGAGTCGCGCTTCGGCATTCTCGCCACCAGCCTGTTCTCGGTGGTGACCACCGCCGCGTCCTGCGGGGCGGTCAACGCCATGCACGACTCCTTCACCGCGCTGGGCGGCATGGTGCCGATGTGGCTGATGCAGATCGGTGAAGTGGTGTTCGGCGGCGTCGGCTCCGGCCTGTACGGCATGCTGCTGTTCGTGCTGCTGACCGTATTTATCGCCGGTCTGATGATCGGCCGCACCCCGGAATATCTGGGCAAGAAGATCGACGTTTACGACATGAAGATGACCGCGCTGGCGATCCTGGTCACGCCGACGCTGGTGTTGCTGGGCAGCGCGCTGGCCATCGGCACCGACGCGGGCCGCGCCGGCATCCTCAATCCGGGCGCCCACGGCTTCAGCGAAGTGCTGTATGCCCTGTCCTCCGCCGCCAACAACAACGGCAGCGCCTTCGCCGGCTTGAGCGTCAATACGCCGTTCTACAACCTGCTGCTGGCCTTCGCCATGTTCGTCGGCCGCTTCGGGGTGATCCTGCCGGTGCTGGCGATCGCCGGTTCGCTGAGCGCCAAGCCACGCCAGCCGGCGGGCAACGGCACCCTGCCGACCTATGGGCCGCTGTTTATCGGCCTGCTGATCGGCACTGTGCTGCTGGTGGGCGCGCTGACCTTCGTGCCGGCGCTGGCGCTGGGCCCGGTGGCCGAGCATTTGCAACTTTGGTTGGCAAACTAACAGACGTCACAGAGAGAGAATAAGAGATGACTCGCAAACAACGCGCGCTGTTTGAACCGGCTCTGGTGCGCACCGCGCTGATCGATGCGGTGAAAAAACTGGACCCTCGCGTTCAATGGCGCAACCCGGTGATGTTCGTGGTGTATATCGGCAGCCTGCTGACCACCGCCATCTGGCTGGCGATCCTCGCCGGCCAAACCGACGGCGCCGCCGCCTTTACCGGCAGCGTCTCCCTGTGGTTGTGGTTCACCGTGCTGTTCGCCAACTTCGCAGAGGCGCTGGCCGAAGGCCGCAGCAAGGCCCAGGCGGAAAGCCTGAAAGGCACCAAGAAAACCAGCTGGGCGAAAAAACTGGCCGGCCCGCGCCGCGACGGCGCCACGGAGAAAGTGGCCGCCGAGAGTCTGCGCAAAGGCGATATCGTGCTGGTGGAAGCCGGCGACACCATTCCGTGCGACGGCGAAGTGCTGGAGGGCGGCGCCTCGGTGGATGAAAGCGCCATCACCGGGGAATCCGCCCCGGTGATCCGCGAATCCGGCGGGGACTTCTCCTCGGTCACCGGCGGCACCCGCGTGCTGTCCGACTGGCTGGTGGTGCAGTGCAGCGTCAACCCGGGGGAAACCTTCCTCGATCGCATGATCGCCATGGTGGAAGGCGCTAAACGCCGCAAAACGCCGAACGAAATCGCGCTGACCATCCTGCTGGTGGCGCTGACCATCGTGTTCGTGTTGGCCACCGCCACCCTGTTCCCGTTCTCGCAATACAGCGTCGAGGCGGCCGGCAGCGGCAGCGTGGTCACCATCACCGTGCTGGTCGCGCTGCTGGTTTGCCTGATCCCCACCACCATCGGCGGTCTGCTGTCCGCCATCGGCGTGGCCGGGATGAGCCGCATGCTCGGCGCCAACGTGATCGCCACCAGCGGCCGCGCGGTGGAAGCCGCCGGCGACGTGGACGTGCTGCTGCTGGATAAAACCGGCACCATTACGCTGGGCAACCGTCAGGCGTCGGAGTTCCTGCCGGCGCCGGGCGTGAAAGAACAAGAGCTGGCGGACGCCGCGCAGCTGGCTTCGCTGGCGGACGAAACGCCGGAAGGCCGCAGCATCGTGGTGCTGGCCAAACAGCGCTTTAACCTGCGCGAGCGCGATCTGCAGGCGCTGAACGCCACCTTCGTGCCCTTCTCCGCCCAGACTCGCATGAGCGGCGTCAACGTGCAGGAGCGCATGATCCGCAAAGGCGCGGTGGACGCCATTCGCCGTCACGTCGAAACCAATCAGGGGCACTTCCCGCGGGCGGTGGACGATCTGGTGGAAAGCGTGGCGCGCACCGGCGGCACGCCGCTGGTGGTGGCGGAAGGCGCCCGGGTGCTGGGCGTGGTGGCGTTGAAGGATATCGTCAAGGGCGGCATCAAAGAACGCTTCAATGAGCTGCGCAAGATGGGCATCAAAACGGTGATGATCACCGGCGATAACCCGCTGACCGCGGCGGCGATCGCCGCCGAAGCCGGGGTGGACGACTTCCTGTCGGAAGCCACGCCGGAAGCCAAGCTGGCGCTGATCCGCCAGTATCAGGCGGAAGGCCGTCTGGTGGCGATGACCGGCGACGGCACCAACGACGCCCCGGCGCTGGCGCAGGCCGATGTGGCGGTGGCGATGAACTCCGGCACCCAGGCCGCCAAAGAGGCGGGCAACATGGTCGATCTGGATTCCAACCCGACCAAGCTGATCGAAGTGGTACATATCGGCAAACAGATGCTGATGACGCGCGGTTCGCTGACCACCTTCAGCATCGCCAACGACGTGGCCAAGTACTTCGCCATCATTCCGGCGGCGTTCGCGGCCACCTATCCGCAGCTGAACGCGCTGAACGTGATGCACCTGCACTCCCCCGCCTCCGCCATCATGTCGGCGGTGATCTTCAACGCCCTGGTGATCGTGTTTCTGATCCCGCTGGCGCTGAAAGGGGTGAGCTACAAACCGATGAGCGCCGCGGCTCTGCTGCGCCGCAACCTGTGGCTGTACGGGGTCGGCGGTCTGCTGGTGCCGTTCGTCGGCATCAAACTGATCGACCTGATCCTGGTCGCGCTGCACGTCGCCGGTTAACCATTGAGGGAAAAGAACATGACATATTTACGACCTGCGCTGGTGATGTTGATCCTGCTGACGCTGCTCACCGGCATCGCCTATCCGCTGCTGACCACCGGGCTGGCGCAGCTGCTGTTTTCGGGCGCGGCCAACGGTTCGCTGCTGTACCAGGGCGACAAGGCGGTCGGCTCCGCGCTGATTGGCCAGAACTTCACGCGCGCCGACTATTTCTGGGGCCGCCCGTCGGCGACCGGCGATTCAGCCTATAATCCACAGGCCTCCGCCGGCAGCAACCTGGCGGCCACCAACCCGGCGCTGGATAAGGTTATCGCCGAACGCGCGGCGCAGCTGCGCCAGGCCAATCCGGCCATGAGCGGCCCGATCCCGGTGGATCTGCTGACCGCCTCCGGCAGCGGGCTGGATCCGCAGATCTCGACCGCTGCGGCGCGGTATCAGCTGGCGCGGGTCGCGGCGGCACGTCATCTGCCGCCGGAACAGGTCGCCAAACTGATCGAAGACAACACCGATCGGGCCACGCCCAACTTCATGGGCGAATCGGTGGTCAACGTGTTGAAGCTGAACCTGGCGCTGGATGCGTTGAAGTAACGCACCGTATTCAGCATAGTGATAGGGTTCGGCGTGCCGAACCCCTTTTTGCTTGGTAACACAAGGAATTGTCATGGTCGAAGAAGAACAGCAGCGTCCCGATCCCGATAGCCTGCTGGCGCTGGCCAATGAAAAACCGCGCGGCCGGTTGAAGGTATTCTTCGGCGCCTGCGCCGGCGTAGGCAAAACCTACGCCATGCTGCAGGAGGCCCAGCGTTTGCGCGCACAGGGGCTGGATGTGCTGGTCGGCGTGGTGGAAACCCACGGCCGCAGCGAGACCGCCGCCCTGCTCGACGGCCTGGCGCTGTTGCCGCAAAAGCGCATCCAGCATCGCGGGCGACTGGTGCAGGAATTCGACCTCGACGCCGCGTTGGCGCGCCATCCGGCGCTGATCCTGATGGACGAACTGGCGCACAGCAACGCCCACGGTTCGCGCCACCCCAAACGCTGGCAGGATGTGGAAGAGCTGCTGGACGCCGGCATCGACGTGCTGACTACCGTCAACGTACAACATTTGGAAAGTCTGAACGACGTGGTGGGCGGCGTGACCGGCGTGCGGGTGCGCGAAACGGTGCCCGACCACGTGTTTGACGAGGCCAGCGAAGTGGTGCTGGTCGATCTGCCGCCGGACGATCTGCGCCGACGGCTGCACGAAGGCAAAGTGTATATTCCCGGTCAGGCCGAGCGCGCCATCGAGCATTTTTTCCGTAAAGGCAACCTGATCGCCCTGCGCGAGTTGGCGCTGCGCCGCACCGCCGATCGGGTCGATGACCAGATGCGCGAGTTTCGCGACACCCAGGGGCGCGAGAAAGTGTGGCACACCCGCGACAGCATTCTGCTGTGCGTCGGCCACAACAGCGGCAACGAAAAGCTGGTGCGCATCGCCGCCCGGCTGGCGGCGCGGCTCGGCTGCCACTGGCATGCGGTCTACGTGGAAACCCCCAAGCTGCACCGGCTGCCGGAAAACCAGCGCCGCGCCATTCTGCGCGCGCTGCGGCTGGCGCAGGAGCTGGGCGCCGAAACCGCCACCCTGGCCGATCCGTCCGAAGAGCGCGCAGTGCTGCGCTACGCCCGCGAGCATAACCTCGGCAAAATCATCATCGGCCGCCGCAGCGAGCAGCGCTGGAAGCTGCGCGGCAGTTTCGCCGATCGCCTCGGCCGGCTGGGTCCGGATCTCGATCTGGTGATCGTCGCGCTGGACAGCGACGCCGCACAGCCGCCGCCGGGCAAGGAGCACGACGGCCGCAGCTTCAATGAGAAATGGCGCATGCAGCTGCGCGGCTGCGCGGTGGCGGTGGCGCTGTGCGCGCTGATCACCCTGCTCTCGCAGTGGCTGCTGCCGGGCTTCGATCAGGCCAACCTGGTGATGGTCTACCTGCTCGGCGTGGCGATCGTCGCGCTGTTCTTCGGCCGCTGGCCATCGGTGCTGGCGGCGGTGATCAACGTCGCCAGTTTCGATCTGTTCTTCGTTCAGCCCGAATGGTCGTTCGCCGTCAGCGATATGCAGTATCTGCTGACCTTCGGCGTGATGCTCGCCGTCGGCATCATCATCGGCAACCTGACCGCCGGGGTGCGTTATCAGGCCCGGGTGGCGCGCTATCGCGAGCAGCGGGCGCGCCATCTGTACGAAATGTCACGCGGGCTGAGCCGCGCGCTGACCGTGGCCGACATCGCCAACACCAGCCGTCATTTCCTCTCCAGCAGCTTCCAGGCGAAAACCGTGCTGCTGCTGCCGCAGGAAGACGGCCGGCTGCAGCAAATGATCGGCGAGGAAGGCGGGCTGCTGTCGGTAGACGAAGCCATCGCGCGCTGGAGTTTCGATAAAGGCTTGCCGGCCGGCGCCGGCACAGACACCCTGCCCGGCGTGCCTTACCAACTGCTGCCGCTCAATACCCCCAAACAGACCTTCGGCCTGTTGGCGATCGAACCCAACAACCTGCGCCAGCTGATGGTGCCGGAACAACAGCGGCTGCTGCAAACCTTCGCAGTGCTGATCGCCAGCGCGCTGGAACGGCTGCACCTGGCGCGCAGCGCCGAAGAAGCCAAGCTGGACGCCGAACGCGAACAGCTGCGCAACTCGCTGCTGGCGGCGCTGTCGCACGATCTGCGCACCCCGCTGACCGTGTTGTTCGGCCAGGCGGAAATTCTCACGCTGGACCTGGCGGCCGAAGGTTCCAATCACGCCACCCAGGCCAGCCAGATCCGCCAGCAGGTGCTGAGCACCACCCGGCTGGTGAACAACCTGCTGGATATGGCGCGCATCCAGTCCGGCGGTTTCAGCCTGCGTAAAGAGTGGCAGTCGCTGGAAGAGATCGTCGGCGCTTCGCTGCACATGCTGGAGCCGCTGCTCAGCCAGCATCCGATCGAGGTCGATCTGCCGCCGGAACAGATCCTGGTCAACTGCGACGGCAGCCTGCTGGAACGGGTGTTCACCAACCTGTTGGAAAACGCCAATAAATACGCCGGCGCCGAGGCCACCATCGGCATTCGCGCCCGCACGCTGCCCGAGTGGCTGGAAGTCGAGGTCTGGGATAACGGCCCCGGCATCCCCGCCGATCAGCTGCAGCTGATTTTCGACAAGTTTTCACGCGGCAATAAAGAGTCGGCGATCCCTGGCGTCGGCTTGGGGTTAGCGATTTGTCGTGCCATTATTGAAGTGCATGACGGCCGCATCTGGGCGGAAAACGGCGCCAACGGCGGCGCCAGCTTCCGCTTCGTGCTGCCGCTGGAAAAACCGCCCGAGATCGACGGCGACGCCTTCGATCTGTAATCAACGCAGGGGAAACGTGAGCATAACGCCAACCAACATTCTGATTGTTGAAGATGAAAAAGAGATCCGCCGCTTCGTGCGCACCGCGCTGGAGAGCGAAGGCCTGCGGGTGTTTGAAAGTGAAACCCTGCAACGCGGGCTGATTGAGGCCGGTACGCGCAAACCGGATCTGATCATCCTGGATTTGGGCTTACCGGATGGCGACGGGCTGAGCTACATCCGCGATCTGCGGCAGTGGAGCGCCATTCCGGTGATCGTGCTGTCGGCGCGCAACGCCGAAGAGGACAAAATCGCCGCGCTGGACGCCGGCGCCGACGACTATCTCAGCAAACCGTTCGGCATCGGCGAACTGTTGGCGCGGGTGCGGGTCGCGCTGCGCCGCCACTCCGCCAGCCAGCAGGAAAGCCCGCTGGTGAGCTTTTCGGAAATCACCGTCGATCTGGTCAACCGCCGGGTGCTACGCAACGACGAAGATCTGCATCTGACGCCGATCGAGTTTCGTCTGTTGGCGGAGCTGCTGGCCAACGCCGGCAAGGTGATCACCCAACGCCAGCTGTTGAGCCACGTCTGGGGGCCGAACTACGTGGAGCACAGCCACTATCTGCGCATCTACATGGGCCATTTGCGGCAGAAGCTCGAAGCCGATCCGGCCCGGCCCAAACACCTGCTGACCGAAACCGGCGTCGGCTATCGCTTCATGCCTTAACCCCGGAGGGCGCGGTTTGCCGCGCCTTTACGCCGCCGGGCCCTTCTTCAATCCGACCATAAACTCCTTAAACGCCTCGCGCAGCGGAGCGAACACCGGGTGTTTGCGGTTTTCGATCATCACTTCGGAGAACAGCTTCAACCCCACGGCAAAAGCCGCGCTCTGCTCGGGGCCGAAGTTCAGATCGTCACGCGCCCGAATGCGCTCGACGATCTCGAGAATATCGTCGTGGTTGCTCACCTCAAAACTCAGCGGCGCTTTCTCGACGGGATTGCCCTGGCGATCGCTCAGGGCTTCAACGGTAATGTTAAAACGGTGGCCGGGCATCAGTTCTTCTCCTGTTGCGAAGGTTGAATCTGCATTTCGCTTTCGATCGCCGCCACGGCGGTCAGCAACGCGGCGTTGATGCGCTCCACCTGCTGCGGCGTAAGATCGGCGCGCATCACGTTGCCGCGCAGCAGGCTGCGCAGACGGTTCATGGCGTCGTAGATGCCTTCCGCCAGGTTGCCGTGCCGATGACGCTCGCGGCCGGCGCCCGCCAGACGCGCCAGAATGACCTCAACCACCTGTTGATGCTTTTGCAGCTCGCCCTCGCCCGCCGCGGTGATGCGGTAGCTTTTGCGGCCGTTGCCGGTGGTGAGCGGTTCGAGGAAGTCCTGCTCTTCCAGCAGCGTCAGCGTGGGGTAAATCACCCCCGGGCTCGGCACGTACAGGCCGGATGACGCTTCCTCGATCGCCTTGATCAATTCGTACCCGTGGCTGGGCTTGCGCGCCACCAGCGCCAGCAGTACCAGGCGCAGATCGCCGTGTTCGAACAGACGATGACGCCCGCCCCGGCCGCCGCGCCCACCCCGGCCGTGCTCTTCGCCTTCGCCGCCGAAGTGATGACGCCCGCCGCGATGACGACGGCCCTCTTCGCATTCATGGTGATGATGATGCCGGTGTAAACCTAATCGATGAAACATAAGGTGAGACCTCGCTTTAGTTGGGAACATCAATACGAGGTTGTTTAGATATATCTAAACAGCATCGATAGCGCTAATCTAGATCGATATATCTAAATGCGCAAGTGCGTGCCGTGAAAAAGATATATCTAAATAGCGCCCATAAAAAAAGCGCTGTAAAAACAGCGCTTTTTATCAATCAAGAAAAGTGATTACTTGGCGGAAGCCAGCACTTCGCTGACGATCTCGACCGCTTCGTGCTCAATCTTCTCGCGGTGCTCCGCCCCGAGGAAGCTCTCGCAGTAGATCTTGTAAGCCTCTTCGGTGCCGGAAGGACGAGCCGCGAACCAACCGTTGTCGGTCATCACTTTCAGGCCGCCGATCGACGCGCCGTTGCCCGGCGCTGCGGTCAGACGTGCGGTGATCGGGTCCCCGCCCAGCGTACTGGCCTTGACCATCTCCGGCGACAGCTTGGACAGCGCCGCTTTCTGTGCATGGGTTGCCGGCGCCTGGATGCGGTTGTAGCTTGGCGCGCCGAAGCGCTTGGCCAGATCGTCATAGTGATGCTGCGGGTTCTCACCGGTTACCGCGGTGATTTCAGCCGCCAGCAGGCACATGATGATGCCGTCTTTGTCGGTCGACCACGGCTGGCCGTTGAAGCGCAGGAACGAAGCCCCGGCGCTCTCTTCGCCGCCAAAGCCCAGGCTGCCGTCGAACAGACCGTCCACGAACCACTTGAAGCCGACCGGCACTTCCACCAGCTTGCGGCCCAGATCGGCCACCACGCGATCGATCATCGCGCTGGACACCAGCGTTTTACCCACCGCAACATCGGCGCCCCACTGCGGGCGATGCTGGAACAGGTAGTTGATGGCTACCGCCAGATAGTGGTTCGGGTTCATCAGACCCTTCGGCGTGACGATGCCGTGGCGGTCGTAATCCGGATCGTTGGCGAACGCCAAATCGAATTTGTCGCGCAGCGCCAGCAGGCCGGCCATCGCCGACTCCGACGAGCAGTCCATGCGGATGATGCCGTCGTGATCCAGGTGCATAAAGCGGAACGTCTGATCGATGGAATCGTTCACCAGCGTCAGATCCAGCTTGTAGTGTTCCGCCACCCGCTGCCAATAGGCGATGCCGGAACCGCCGAGCGGATCCACGCCCAGCTTCAGGCCGGCGCGTTGGATGGCCGGCATGTCGACCACCTCCACCAGCCCTTCGACGTAAGGCTGCACCAAATCTTTGGCGTGCAGGTGGCCGCTGTTCCAGGCCTTGTCCAGCGACTGACGCTGCACGCCTTTCAGCTGCTGCGCCAGCAGTTCGTTGGCGCGCTTTTCGATCACCGACGTCAGGTTGGTGTCAGCCGGGCCGCCGTTCGGCGGATTGTATTTGATGCCGCCGTCTTCCGGCGGGTTGTGGGACGGCGTAATGACGATGCCGTCGGCCTGCGCGCCGCCGCGGCGGTTGTGGCACAGAATGGCGTGCGATACCGCCGGCGTTGGCGTGAAGCCGTTGTTTTCCTGCACGATCACATCGACGCCGTTGGCGGTCAGCACTTCCAGCACGGAAATGAAGGCCGGCTCGGACAGTGCATGGGTGTCTTTGCCCACGTAGCACGGGCCGGTAGTGCCTTGCTGATGACGAACTTCGGCGATCGCCTGAGCGATGGCGAGGATGTGCGCTTCGTTGAAGCTGTGGCGCTGCGCGCTGCCGCGGTGGCCGGAGGTGCCAAACTTCACCGCATGTGCGGCATTGCCGGCTTCCGGTTGCAGCACATAGTACTGCGACGTCAGCTGGGCTACGTTGATCAGATCGCTTTGACGGGCGGGCTGCCCGGCACGTGGATTATTCGCCATCGACATATCTCCCTCATCCCTGTCGGTGACCGGGCAAATACGTCGCGCACGGCCATCATGACGGGCTGTTCGCTAAATTAGACGGTACCGCAAACTTTCTCGATCAGTTCCGCCGGGAACTGCATCGCCTGCATGATGTGTTCGATCATGCTGCGTTTGCGGCCGGTATTGGTATTGGTGATCACCCAGTAAGGGGTGCCCGGCACATGCTTCGGCTTGGTATGCGTGCCGTTGGCCAGCAGGGTCTGCTGATCGCCGGCGAAATAGGTGCGGGTACGGCCGGTCAACGCCTCGGTGGCGGCGGCAAAACCGGCGGCATCGAGGGTGTACAGCGTGGACAGCACCAGCATGAAACGGTTGACCGCTTTGTTCTGCTCGGCGTATTCATCCGACAGCAGCAGTTCACGCACGGCGCGTACGCGATCGCGCGGGCGCTGAACCGGCGCCGCTTTTTCCGCTTCGACGGACGGCGACGCACTGGCGGCAGGCAACGCGCGCACCGGCTGACCGGCGGTGAATTTCAACATGCGGCGTAAAATATCGGACGCGCTTTCACCGATGTGTTGCGTGTGGCTGGCAATATAACGGTAAAGCTCTTCGTCGACTTCAATAGTTTTCATCTTTATCCAATACTGTTTTTTCTACTTAGAACCTGAAGCCAGATCCTGCATTCAAGCCATGGGATTATAAGGTTAAAAGCGCTGGGGCGAACACAACAATGTGCCTCCGGACGGCAAATGCAGACTAATACCTATAGCCGGCACTGCCAAGCCCGCGCCGCGAAAATTCCGCATGATTCATCGTGCGATTCAATCATGATACCCTAATCTGAATCTCTCTCAGTATGAACTTCGCCATGAAATTACATTATCAACTGCTGGCCGCCGAGTCAGACGCGCTGCCGGTGCTGCTGATCCACGGGCTGTTCGGCAATCTGGACAACCTGGGCGTGCTGGCGCGCGATCTGCATCAGCGTCACAGCGTAATTAAGGTCGATCTGCGCAACCACGGCCTCTCCCCGCGCGCCGACGAGATGAACTACCCCGCGATGGCGCAGGATCTGCTGGAGCTGCTCGACGAACTGCGGCTTGAGAAAGCGATCGTCATCGGCCATTCGATGGGCGGCAAAGCGGCGATGGCGCTGACCGCCATCGCGCCCGAGCGCGTCGCCAAGCTGATCGTCATCGACGTCGCGCCGGTGAATTACCAGACCCGACGTCACGACGAGATTTTCGCCGCCCTGAAGGCCGTCAGCGCCGCCGGCATCACCCAGCGCCAGGCCGCCGCCCAGCTGATGCGCGATTACCTGCAGGAAGAAGGCGTGATCCAGTTCCTGCTGAAGTCCTTCCATAACGGCGAATGGCGCTTCAACCTGCCGGTGCTGATTGAGCGCTATGATGACATCACCGGCTGGCAGGACGTGCCGGCCTGGCCGCACCCGACCCTGTTCATTCGCGGCGGCCTGTCGCCGTACGTGCAGGACAGCTACCGTGCGGACATCGCCCGCCAGTTCCCGCAGGCCCGCGCGCACGTTGTTGCCGGCACCGGCCATTGGGTGCATGCCGAAAAACCGGAGGCGGTGCTGCGTGCCATCCACCGTTTCCTCGACGAAGCCTGAAAAATACGCTCACCTGGCGAAAAAACGCGCTAAAGATAACGGCTTAGCGCGTTTAGCCCGCAGTTAGGCATTGTCGCCGCTCCATCTGCTGGGGTAATATGGCGCGCTATAATTTTGCCGCCGCGCCAGCGCGTTCGCGAACGCCGGGTCGGGGGTGAATTTGGGTTAGGGTTTATTGGCCCGAAGTGTGTTAACCGATGCCTCCGGAAGCGTGCGAGCGCTTTTTGATGCAAACTCCCTTGCAGTACCGCTACCTATGGCAAAAGAACAAACGGATCGCACGACGCTGGATCTGTTCGCAGATGAACGCCGTCCGGGGCGCCCGAAAACCAACCCGCTTTCCCGCGATGAACAGCTTAGAATCAATAAGCGCAATCAGTTACGGCGCGATAAAGTGCGTGGATTGCGGCGCGTAGAGCTGAAAATCAACGCGGATGCGGTGGACGCCCTGAACAAACTGGCGGAACAGCGCAACATCAGCCGCAGCGAACTCATCGAGCAGATGCTGTTGGCGCAACTGGCGGAAGAACAGCCGGAACATTGATCTCTTCGGCCGCACGCGCGGCGCGGCGTTAAGGACAACGCCGGATCGACACGCTTTTCTTCATCTCCGGCATCGCATAAATGCGATAAAACCCCGGCGCCACTTTCTGGCATGATACGCATTTACCGGTAAGAGACTGCGCCTGTCGGCGCCCGCCCCCCGCGGCGAACGGCTCTTGCCATGGCATCATTTTAATCGGCGTCAGCGGCGGCAGTGCTGGCATCGAGTAATGCAATTACTTGAATTTAAAGGTTATACGCGATATGGCTACTGTAGGCATTTTCTTTGGCAGCGACACTGGCAATACCGAAAACATTGCCAAAATGATCCAGAAAATTCTCCAGAAACAGTTTGGCGACGACGTCTCTGAAGTGCATGACATCGCTAAAAGCAGCAAAGAAGACCTGGAAGGGTTCGATATCCTGCTGCTGGGTATCCCGACCTGGTACTACGGTGAAGCGCAGTGTGACTGGGACGATTTCTTCCCGACGCTGGAAGAAGTCGATTTCAACGGCAAACTGGTGGCGCTGTTCGGCTGCGGCGACCAGGAAGACTACGCGGAATATTTCTGTGACGCGATGGGCACCATCCGCGACATCATCGAACCGCGCGGCGCGGCCATCGTGGGCCACTGGCCGACCAAAGGCTACCACTTCGAAGCCTCCAAAGGCCTGGCGGACGACAACCACTTCATCGGTCTGGCGATCGACGAAGACCGTCAGCCGGAGCTGACCAACGAGCGTGTCGACGCCTGGGTCAAACAGATCGTCGAAGAGCTGAGCCTGGCCGATATCGTCGGCTAAACGCCGGGACTGGCGAAAGGTTGAACAAAGGCCCTGTAAAGTGCATAGTGTGCCGACAGGGCCGTCATCGGCAACAGGGATTGCTGCGATAGAAGCTACAGATTTGTAACTTCCCACCCCGTCACGGTAGACTGAGATATCGGTTTATCCCATCCATCAAGGCGTTGCATGCAAAACATGCAATAGTGCAATTATATCTTTGTTAACAACCGGCGGTTTCCATTTAGTACAACCGGTTCTATAATGAGACGCATTAACTCTTTGTGCCGACCGATGCCACAGGCGAGTACGCCTCAACTTGATTAGCATAGTAACAGGACTGAATTCGCATGACCGACAACAACATCGCATTGAAGAAGGCCGGCTTAAAAGTCACGCTTCCGCGACTCAAAATCCTGGAAGTACTGCAAAATCCGGAATGCCATCACGTCAGTGCGGAAGATTTGTACAAAAAACTGATTGATATGGGCGAAGAGATCGGGCTGGCGACGGTTTATCGCGTACTGAACCAGTTTGACGATGCGGGCATTGTGACACGTCACAATTTCGAAGGCGGCAAGTCCGTGTTCGAGCTGACCCAACAGCATCACCACGATCACCTGATTTGCCTGGATTGCGGCAAAGTGATCGAATTCAGCGACGAATCCATCGAAGTGCGCCAGCGTGACATCGCCAAGCAGCACGGCATCAAGCTCACCAACCACAGTCTGTACCTGTACGGCCACTGTGAAACCGGTGACTGTCGCGAAGACGAAACGCTGCACGACAAGAAATAAGCCCTGACCGGCTATGAAAAACCGCCTCACCTTGAGGCGGTTTTTTTATGCCCGCCATGCAGCAGACAAAAAAATCCCCGGACCAGCCGGGGAAAATCATGTCATGAAATACCACAATTGCAGCGGCACTGCGACTCCACGTACTACTCTCACTACAACGTCCGCCCTGCGCCGACACGCGCGGGCGAACGCATTCCCCCTTCGTTATGATGCGGCCCGCCGCCAAAACTGCGGGCCGCACCGCCCTTCTTAGACCTTCTCGGCGCGGCTGTAGCGTTTGCCGTCCGGGCTGACCGAGCGCACCTGTACTTCGCCGGAAACCGCAGGTTTAGCCTTGGCATCATAGCGCTGCCACTGCTTACCGCCGTCGGTGGAGTACTCGATGCCCAACCCCGGCAGCGCGATATTCGCCTCCAGCTTGCCGCCCGCCACGCGAGCGCCCGGCACCGGCAGACGATAAGCCACGCCGCCTTTGTCCAGCTTGGCCAGTTCACGCTGGCCCAGAATATTGGCGAAGCGCAGCCAATCTTTCTCCAGCGTCTTGGTATCGACAAAGTGGGTTTCCCCGCCTTTGTATTCGCGGCCGGCGCGATAGTCCTGCTCCCAACCGGCGCGATGCCAGGCGCGCTCCGCCACCGACAGCGCGCGTGGGAAGATCATGTATTCCATCTGCGGGTCGGTGCGCTGGGTTTCGCTCCACAGCTGAGCGGAAAGTCCATATGCCCCCGGCCACGGCTTGTCGCTCTTGGCGTTGAAGTGGTTGCCGTCTCGGTCAACCGAGGTTTCCGCGTTCTGCGGCATGTTGTCCGGCGCGAAGCTGAACACCTTGCGCTCGTCGCTGAAGCGGGTGCCCCAGTAGTAACCGCGCTCGTCCGGGTTCACCTCGTAGGGGAAGTCCATATAGACGTAGTCCGGGTTGGAGACCACCACTTCATACCCTTTGTTGGCCCAATCGTTGACGCTGTCGAAACCGCCCCAGTACAGGGTGTCCCAGAAGTTGACCCCCACGCGCGAGGTGGCGAACGCCTTCGAACTCTCGGCGTCCTTCAGGCCGTCTTGCCAGGCCTGCATTCTGTCGATGCCGTGCGCCTTCACCAGCTTGCTGACCTCTTGGCCGAAGTAGCTCGGCAGGTGCTCCATGTCGGCCACTTTGCCCTCTTTGATCATCACCTGGCACACCTGAGACTTGGCCCACGGCTTGTCTTCATTGCTCTGGTCAATGATGCCTTTACCCGGTTCCGGTTTCGCCTTGTCGGTGTAGCCGGCGCCCAGGCGGATGTTTTTCGCTTCGTCGCCGCCAAAGTGCCAGGTCTTAATCGGCTGGCCGGCTTCTTTATGCATCTGGGCAATCTCGCCAATCACCTTGTCGACAAAGCGCTGGGAGGAATCCAGGCACGGGTTCAGGTAACTCTGACGGTTAAAGAACTGCACGGAGGTGGTATTGGAGGTATCGGTCGGATCCACCAGGCGGAACTCGTTGGCCTCCTGCTCTTTGCCGGCGGCATGCAGTTTCTTGTAGCGCGCTTCCATCGAGACCACCGCCGCGCGGGCGTGCGCCGGCATGTCGATCTCCGGGATCACCTCAATCTGGCGCGCCTGGGCGTATTTGATGATGTCGATGTAGTCCTGACGAGTGAAGAAACCGCCGTAGACATCCGGCCCCTGGCCGTACTGCGGCAGCAGGCAGGTGGTTTCGCTCAGATCGTGGCAGCGCTGGCCGCCGACTTCCGTCAACTCAGGCAAGCCGGGAATTTCGATTCGCCAACCTTCGTCATCGCTCAGGTGGAAGTGGAATTTGTTGAGCTTGTAAGCCGCCATCTGATCCAGCAGGCGCAGCACCGCATCCTTCTTATGGAAGTTGCGCGCCACGTCGAGGAAAATGCCGCGATACTGGAAGCGCGGCGCATCGCTGGCGTCGAGCGTGGCGATCTTGCCGCTGCCGTCGGTCGGCACTAACGACAGGATAGACTGCAACCCGTAGAACACCCCGGCCTGATCGAAGCCGATCACCCGCGCCTCTTTCTTGCCGATCTTCAGCTCATAAGCGCCCGGCACCGCCATCGCGCCTTTAAACTTGCCCGGCTGGATGTCGGTCTTGATCGGGTAACCGTTGGCCTGAACCGGCACGCCCAGCAGCGCGAAGCGCTGGTTGACGACATCCGCCGCCGGCTTGACCAACGTGCTCAGATCCGGCGATACCCCTTTGCGCAGATCGGCGTCCTGCGCGTGCACTTTCACCTGCATCGGCGTCGGCACGATCTGGCCGCGCAGCGCGCCGGCGGGCAGCGTCTGCAGATCGGCGTTGCTGACAAAACGCGAAGCCGGCGTCATCAGAATATTTTTGTCGTCCTTGGTGCGCTTCCACTGATCGCCGGTAAACGGCGCCACAAACTGATCCAGATTTTCGGTGTCGGTATTCGCCAGCATTTTCGGCTTGGCGTCGCCGGACGTGGCATACCAGCGGGGCAGGAAGTCGTTTCTGAACAGCTGCCAGTATTCGGCGACCACCGGGATTTCCACCGCCTTACCGGCCGGGAAACTGCTGAATTTGGCGGTCGGCTCCAGCTTGTACAGATCGCCGGTGAGGTGAGCGATCTTGAACTGATCGTTGTCTACCCGCAGAGTCTGGCGCGGGCTGTGGAAATAAATGATCCAGTCTTTGCCGTCGATCGCCTGCCCGTCGTTGCTCAGGGTGAACAACACCCGGTTGCATGAGGCCCAGTCGGCGCCCAGCGCCGCGCAATCCACGCCGTTTTCCCCGGCGCGGTTATCCAGCATTTTCACGTTCAGCTTCAGTTGGCTCAGCTGATCCACCAGCTGTTGATCGGCCATGGCGCTCCCCATGCCGCCCAGGAATCCCATCGTTGCCGTCAAGGCGGCCAGTGCGCTCAGTTTGAATGCGTTCATCTTCTCGTCCTTCTTAATTATTGTTATCGCGAATTTCTTGCCACAGCTTGCCGCACTTGGCGTCGTAAGCCTGACCGTTGCCGCTGTGAACCGCCATAATGCAGTTCTGATAATCCATCACCCGTACCGTTTCCTGCACAGCGAACTGCTGGTGCTGTTTCTCTTGTTTCAGCACATTCAGCACCGCCTTGCACGGCTGCAGACGCTCCGGCGAGCCTTCCGCGGTATTGATGCAGGCGCTGTAAGCCTGTTTCAACCTGGCGTCTTCCGGCGGCGCGGCGGGTTGCGCACAGGCGCTCAGGGCCGCAGCGGCCGCCAACATCAGCATGATTTTTTTCATCGTTGAATTCCCTTAACTGCCCCGGCGGCAAGGCCGGGGAACGCATCAGAAGATGGTGAATGGCGCGATGACCATGAACTTGACGTCTTTCTCGTCCTGGAAGATGTTGCCGTAACCGCCGCCCCAGCTCGGAATGTTGGTGTGGTTGTCATACTGGGTGTAATGCAGCTTGAGCAGCGTGCCCTTGGCTCGCCCTTCCTGGATGGTGTACATCGCGTCCAGACTCCAGGCGCTCTCTTTCAGGCGCTGGCTCTGATCGTAGATCGGGTTGGTGCTCGGCTTGGCGTCCCACGCGTAAACGTAAGAGCCGCCGACCGCCATGCCCGGCAGGTTCCAGTTGCTGAGGTCATACATCACGCCGGCATACACCGCTTTTTCGCCGTTGGCGTTAAAGTCGGAGCGGTTATCCCACCACACGTCCAGGCGACCGTTTGACGAGGCGTAGGTCGGGGTCATACGTTGCAGGAAGAAGCCCTGATTGCCTTCCGCCTTGACCATGGTGCCTTCCAGACGCCAGTTGAACTGGCCGGTGGTGTAACCGAAGGTCAACGCCTGCAGCCAGGCCAGGCCGTCATAAATGCTGTTCGGATCGTTCTTGTTGCTGATGCGGTCTTCCGCGCCATAGAACTGGTAACTGGTGGTCAGCGGGTTGCCCAGCAGATCGAATTTGTAAGACGCCTTGGTGAAGTACTGATTCACGTACCCCTGGGCCTGGCCGTAAGCGGCTTCCAGCACCAGATCGTTTTTGAAATCGTACTTGGCGCCCAGCGAGTGCAGGTAGGAGACACGGGTTTTCTTATCGTTCTGGCGGAAGTCGTCCATCTCGATATGCCACGGCGCTTTGTATTTGTCGGCCCACATGTAGGAGAAGCTCAACGCGCCGGCATCGCCGTAGTCGAACTTGGCGCCGGCTTCAGCCCCCTGATAAGTGCCCGGCATAAAGCTCCAGTGCGGCGCCAGCAGGGTTTGGCCGCTCGGCTGAATATAGCCGGCGCGCGCCCAGACCGGGCCGTATTTGAATTTGGCGGCGGCTTTGTACAGGCTGATACCGCCTTTATCACCGGAGTAGTCTTCGTCGTAGGTACGGTTCTTCGAGGAGAACGCGATTTCGTTCGGGTGACCGCTGGCGCTGGATTCAGCCAGTTCGATGGCGGTAAAAGTGCCGACATCCAGACCGAACATGTCCCAGGCGTAGCCCGACGCGAAATCCAGGCTCAGGTTGGCGGTAGAGTGGGACAGGTTGGTGGTGTATTGATTGTAATCCTTGCTGTCCGGATTGAGATCTTTACGGTCACGCTCACGTTGCCAGTAATAAATGCCGCCGGTCAGCGTGGAATCCTCGATAAACCCTGCGGCTTTCGCCTCAGGCGCCATGGCAAACCCTGTTCCCAACAGCGCGCCCGCGACTGCGAGCGCCAGCGTTTTACGCTGAGCACCGTGCGTACCCATATTGAAATTCCTCTTTGACTTAACTTAAAAGTTGCAGCCGCCTGTGTTCACCACTGCCCTGCACGACTGCCAATAAAAAACCCGAACGGGTAAAAAATATTGCCGACGAGATGTTATTCCCACAGCACTAATTGCTACAGACAGACTATTTTTCGCGACGCGAATTATCAAATGAAAAATGCGGAAGATTTGTCAAAGTATGACAAGGAGCACATATCGGTGATAATTTGTTACGCTGGCATTCATGGAAGGTGTCGAATAAAAAATTCAATTAAATCAGAATAAATACGGATACCAGGTCAACCAGAGACGATTAATGGTTTCAGCCTGACTAAATCCGTCAGTCAGGAGATAAAATTTGAGAGCGCTCTCTAAATGAAATTAATTCGCATCACGAATATATAAGTAAAGATTAAGACTACTAAGACCAATATAAGAAAACTTATTGATTAACGCACCGCAGTTAATTAAACGCAGCCCGGAAAAACGTGGCGGGAATAGATAATTTACTCAATAGCAGGCATAAAAAAAGCGCGGCCTGAGCCGCGCTGATACATTAATTTTCGAGGCGATTAAGATTAGCCTTCGATTTTCGCCCAGGTGTCACGCAGACCGACGGTGCGGTTAAACACCAGGTGCTCAGCCGAAGAGTAATGGCTGTCGGCGCAGAAGTAGCCTTCACGCTCGAACTGATAGGCTTTCTCCGGCTGTGCGGCCGCCAGACTCGGCTCAACGAAACCGTGCTTGATCACCAGCGATTCCGGGTTAATGGTGGAGAGGAAGTCTTCCGCCGCGCCCGGGTTAGGCACGCTGAACAGGCGATCGTACAGGCGAATTTCCGCCGGCAGCGCGTGCGCCGCAGACACCCAGTGGATCACGCCCTTCACCTTGCGGCCGTCGGCAGGATCTTTGCTCAGCGTTTCCGCATCGTAGCTGCAGAAGATGGTGGTGATCTCGCCGGCTTCATCTTTCTCGACGCGCTCGGCCTTGATCACGTACGCGTTGCGCAGACGCACTTCCTTACCCAACACCAGACGCTTGTACTGCTTGTTGGCTTCTTCGCGGAAGTCGGCGCGATCGATATAGATCTCACGGCTGAACGGCACATCGCGGTTGCCCATTTCCGGCTTGTTCGGGTGGTTAGGCATGCTGACCATTTCCACCGCATCGCCCATGTTCTCGATGACGATTTTCACCGGATCCAGCACCGCCATGGCGCGCGGCGCGTTCTCGTTCAGATCGTCGCGGATGCAGGATTCCAGCGCCACCATTTCGACGTTGTTGTCTTGCTTGGTTACGCCGATGCGCAGGCAGAACTCGCGGATCGAGGCGGCAGTATAACCGCGGCGGCGCAGACCGGAGACGGTCGGCATGCGCGGATCATCCCAACCTTCGACGATCTTCTCGGCCACCAGCTGATGCAGCTTGCGCTTCGACATGATGGCGTATTCGAGGTTGAGACGCGAAAACTCGTACTGGCGCGGGTGGCAAGGAATGGTGATGTTATCCAGCACCCAATCATACAAACGGCGGTTATCCTGGAATTCCAGGGTGCACAGCGAATGGGTGATCCCTTCCAGCGCATCGGAAATGCAGTGGGTGAAATCGTACATCGGGTAGATGCACCATTTATTGCCGGTCTGGTGGTGTTCGGCGAACTTGATGCGGTACAGCACCGGATCGCGCATCACGATAAACGGCGAAGCCATATCGATCTTGGCGCGCAGGCAGGCAGCGCCTTCGGCGAATTCGCCGTTGCGCATCTTCTCGAACAGCGCCAGGTTCTCTTCCACGCTGCGACCGCGGTACGGGCTGTCTTTGCCCGGCGCAGTCAGGGTGCCGCGGTATTCACGGATCTGCTCCGGCGACAGTTCGTCGACGTAGGCCAGCCCTTTGCTGATAAGCTCCACCGCATACTGGTGCAGCTGATCGAAATAGTCTGAGGAGTAACGAACGTTGCCGCTCCACTCAAAGCCCAGCCACTCCACGTCGTGCTTGATAGACTCGACGAACTCGATGTCTTCTTTCACCGGGTTGGTGTCGTCGAAACGCAGGTTGCACTGGCCCTGATAGTCCTTGGCGATGCCGAAGTTCAGGCAGATGGACTTGGCGTGGCCGATATGCAGATAGCCGTTAGGCTCCGGCGGGAAACGGGTATGTACCGACGTGTGTTTCCCCGACGCCAGATCTTCATCGACGATCTGACGGATAAAATTGGTTGGGCGGGCTTCAGCCTCACTCATTTCACTGTTCCTCAATGCAAAGCGCTACACATAACCGCCTATGATCCAACAAGCCACGTCTGGAAACAACCGTTTGTTTCATGAAAAATGCGGCGCGTTGCACCATCGGCGCGCAGCGCACCGCCGTGGGGCGAAACGGGATAAAAAAAGCGGGAAGAGATCGCTCTCTTCCCGCCAAGTCGGGGCAAACTCCGCCATGATGCGTGTTCGGCCCCAGGCACTACTCAGGTAAAAACAGCCTTATTTCTGGATCTCATACAGCTTGGTCTGACCGGCGACTACAGAGCCGCTGGCCAGCGCCGCCAGGCCGGCGTACTCGTCAGAGTTGCTGACTACCACCGGGCTTATCATCGAACGCGCATTGGCATTCAGGTAATCCAGATCCAGTTCCAGAATCGGTTGACCGGCTTTCACTTCCGCGCCCTCTTCCACCAGGCGTTTGAAGCCCTGGCCTTCCAGCGCGACGGTGTCGATCCCCATATGCACCACGATCTCGGCGCCCTTGTCGGTTTCCAGGCAGAATGCGTGGTTGGTATTGAAGATTTTCACCACGGTGCCGTCAGCCGGCGCCACCACGATCTTGTCGGTCGGGCGAATCGCCAGGCCGTCGCCTACCGCCTTGCTGGCGAAAGCTTCGTCCGGCACCTGTTCGAGCGCCACCACTTCGCCGGTCACCGGCGCCAGCAGCGTTTCAAACGCGGCTTTCGGCGCGTTCGGCACCGCCTGCGGTTTAGCTTCCGCGGCAGGCGCCGCCGCCGGGGCCACCGCTGCCGCTACAGGGCCGGCCGCAATCACGTTGCGCATTGCGCTGGCGATAAGTTCGGCACGGGTGCCGACGATCACTTGCACGCTCTGCTTGTTCAGGCGGATAACGCCCGACGCGCCGAGGCGTTTCGCCAATGCGTCGTTCACCAGCGCGGAGTCTTTCACGTTCAAACGCAGGCGGGTGATGCAGGCGTCGATGCCGGTCAGGTTGTCGGAACCGCCGATCGCGCCGACGTAACGACGAGCCAGGGTGGTGGTTTCGTTCTCGTCTTTACCGGCGTTGCTGTCGACGTTGACGTCGTAGCCGTCGGTTTCGTCACCGGCAACCGCCAGCTCGCGGCCCGGGGTCATCAGGTTGAATTTTTTGATGGTGAAGCGGAACACCACGTAGTAGATGACGAAGAACACCAGGCCTTGCGGGATCAGCATGTACCAGTGGGTCGCCAGCGGGTTGCGAGACGACAGCACCATATCCACCAGGCCGGCGCTGAAGCCGAAACCGGCGATCCAATGCATGCTGGCGGCGATGAACACCGAGATACCGGTCAGCACGGCGTGGATCACGTACAGCACCGGCGCCACGAACATGAAGGAGAATTCCAGCGGTTCGGTAATACCGGTAAAGAAGGCGGCGAAAGCGGCCGCCAGCATGATGCCCGCCACTTTGGCTTTGTTCTCAGGACGCGCGCAGTGGTAAATGGCCAGCGCCGCCCCCGGCAGACCGAACATCATGATCGGGAAGAAGCCCGCCTGATAACGGCCGGTGATGCCGACAACCGCTTTACCGGCTTCGATCGACTGCTGGCCGCCAAGGAAGTTAGGAATATCGTTGATGCCGGCCACGTCGAACCAGAACACCGAGTTCAGCGCGTGGTGCAGGCCGACCGGGATCAGCAGGCGGTTGAAGAAGGCGTAGATGCCCGCGCCGACCGAGCCCATTTTCTGAATGTGTTCACCGAAGTTCACCAGACCGTTGAAGATCACCGGCCAAATGTACATCAGGATGAAAGCCACCAGGATCATCAGGAAGGAAATGAGGATCGGCACCAAACGGCGGCCGCTGAAGAACGACAGCGCCTTGGGCAGCTCGACGCCGCTGAAGCGGTTGTACACTTCGGCGGAGATGATGCCCACCAGAATACCGACGAACTGGTTCTGGATCTTGCCGAACGCGGCGGGCACCTGATCGAGCGGGATCTTCTGAATCATCGACACGGCGGCCGGCGAACAGAGGGTGGTCAGCACCAGGAAGCCGACGAAGCCGGTCAACGCGGCGGCGCCGTCCTTGTCTTTGGACATGCCGTAGGCCACGCCGATAGCGAACAGCACCGACATGTTGTCGATGATAGCGGAGCCGGATTTAATGAAGAAAGCGGCGAGCGCGTTGTCGCCGCCCCAACCAACAGGGTCAATCCAGTACCCGACGCCCATCAAGATGGCGGCGGCGGGCAGCGTGGCGACCGGCACCATCAGCGCCCGTCCCACCTTTTGCAAATAACTAAGAATGTTCACCTTTTCCCCCTATGTTGTCCGCGGACGGACCCTATTAGTAGTTTATTTGAAGCTCTCACTACCTTTTTAGAAACAGCGCTTGGCACGTATCACTCATGCCGAGTGTAAAAAATTTATTTTGTATCGCAAATTAAAACCTCCCTTTTTGTGATAAATATCACCAAAAAGTAGTCTTCACCTCCCAGATTGCTGGCCATCACACAAAACTTATTTTATCATTCAAAAAATCAACCGGACGGACGATTCACGCGAGAATCATAAAGCTGGGTTACGCTTACGACTCCCGCAGGCCCGTACAGTATAGCTTTAGTTTACTTATCCCAAGAGGTGTTAGATGAGACTTATCCCACTGAAAGATACCGCACAAGTCGGCAAATGGGCCGCGCGTCATATCGTTCAACGCATCAACGCATTCAAGCCAACCGCAGAGCGCCCGTTTGTTCTCGGCCTGCCCACCGGCGGCACGCCGCTGGAAGCCTACAAACATCTGATTGCGATGCACAAAGCAGGTGAAGTAAGCTTTAAGCATGTTGTGACTTTCAACATGGACGAGTACGTTGGCCTGCCGCAGGAACACCCGGAAAGCTATCACACCTTCATGTACCGCAACTTCTTTGATCTCGTTGATATCCCTCGCGAAAATATCAACCTGCTGAACGGCAACGCCGCGGATGTCGACGCCGAGTGCCGCCAGTACGAAGAGAAGATCAAGTCTTACGGCAAAATTAACCTGTTCATGGGCGGCGTGGGCATCGACGGCCATATCGCGTTCAACGAGCCGGCTTCGTCCCTGGCTTCGCGCACCCGCATCAAAACGCTGACCGAAGACACCCGCATCGCCAACTCGCGCTTCTTCGGCGGTGACGTCAGCCTGGTGCCGAAATATGCGCTGACCGTCGGCGTGGGCACGCTGCTGGACGCGGAAGAAGTAATGATCCTGGTCACCGGCCACGCCAAGGCGCAGGCGCTGGAAGCCGCAGTGGAAGGCAATATCAACCACATGTGGACCATCAGCTGTCTGCAGTTGCACGCCAAAGCGGTAGTGGTGTGCGACGAACCGGCCACCATGGAGCTGAAAGTCAAAACCGTCAAATATTTCCGCGAGTTAGAAGCGGAAAGCGTTAAAAGTCTTTAATCTTTGCAGGGGGCTACGATGTTCGCTTTAACCCACGGCCGAATCTATACCGGCCACGACGTACTTGATGACCATGCAGTCATTATCGCTGATGGGCTGATCGAGAAAGTCTGCCCGGCGGCTGAATTGCCCGCCGGCATCGAAACGCGCGACCTGGGTGGCGCCATCCTGGCCCCCGGGCTTATCGACGTGCAGCTGAACGGCTGCGGCGGCGTACAGTTCAACGATTCGCTGGAAGCGATCTCGGAAGAAACGCTGGAGATCATGCAGCGCGCCAACGAGAAATCCGGCTGCACCAGCTATCTGCCGACGTTGATCACCAGCAGCGACGAATTCATGAAGCACAGCGTCGACGTGATGCGCGCTTATCTGAAAAAGCACCAAAACCAGGCATTGGGCCTGCACCTGGAAGGGCCATACCTCAGCCCGGTGAAAAAAGGCACCCACAATCCGGCGTTCATTCGCAAGCCGACCCAGGAAATGATCGATTACCTGTGCGCCAACGCCGACGTGATCACCAAGGTGACGCTGGCGCCGGAAATGGTTGAACCGCACTTTATCAAGCAGCTGACCGAGGCCGGCATCGTGGTCTCCGCCGGCCACTCGAACGCCACCTACGATCAGGCTCGCACCGGTTTCGCCGCCGGCATCAGCTTCGCCACCCACCTGTACAACGCCATGCCTTATATCACCGGCCGCGAACCGGGGCTGATGGGGGCAATCTTCGATACGCCGGAGGTCTATACCGGCATCATCGCCGACGGCCATCACGTGGCCTGGGCGAGTATCCGTAACGCCAAACGCCTGAAAGGTGATAAATTGGTCTTGGTCACCGATGCCACCGCGCCGGCGGGTGCAGATATTGACCAATTTATTTTCGCCGGTAAAACAATATACTATCGGGATGGGCTGTGCGTGGATGAGAACGGCACTCTGAGCGGTTCCGCGCTGACCATGATCGAAGCGGTGCGAAACAGCGTCGAGCATATCGGCATCGCGCTGGACGAAGCGCTGCGCATGGCGACGCTGTATCCGGCGCGCGCCATCGGCGTCGATCACCGTCTGGGCACCCTCGAAGCCGGCAAGGTGGCTAACCTGACCGCCTTCACCCGTGATTTCAAGATCACCAAAACGCTCGTTAACGGTAACGAGGTTTAATTCAATGAACAGCGAGTAAAATTATTGATGAGCACTGGCGGACAAGCACAAATAGGGAACGTTGACTTAGTCAAACAACTTAACGGCGCGGCAGTTTACCGCCTGATCGACCAGCAGGGCCCGATCTCGCGCATTCAGATTGCCGAACTCAGCCAGCTCGCCCCCGCCAGCGTCACCAAAATTACTCGCCAGCTGCTGGAGCGCGGGCTGATCAAAGAAGTCGATCAGCAGGCCTCCACCGGCGGCCGCCGCGCGATCTCCATCGTGTCGGAAACCCGTCATTTCCATACCGTCGCGGTGCGTCTCGGCCGCCACGACGCCACCATCACCCTGTATGACATGAGCGGCAAGTCGCTCAGCGAAGAACACTATCCGCTGCCGGAACGCACTCAAGAAACGCTGGAGAATGCGCTGTTCGCCGCCATCGCCCAATTCATCGACGCTAACCAGCGCCGCCTGCGCGAGCTGATCGCCATCGCGGTGATCCTGCCCGGCCTGGTGGATCCGGCGCTGGGCGTGGTGCGCTACATGCCGCACATCAGCGTCAGCAATTGGGCGCTGGTGGACAACCTGCAGCAGCGCTTTAACGTCACCAGCTTCGTCGGCCACGACATCCGCAGCCTGGCGCTGGCGGAGCACTACTTCGGCGCCACCCGCGACTGCGAAGACTCGATTCTGGTGCGCCTGCACCGCGGCACCGGCGCCGGCATCATCGTCAACGGGCAGATTTTTCTCGGCAACAACGGCAACGTCGGCGAGATCGGCCATATCCAGATCGATCCGTTGGGGGAACGCTGCCACTGCGGCAACTTCGGCTGCCTGGAAACCGTGGCCGCCAACGCCGCGATCGAACAGCGCGTGCGCCAGCTGCTGAGCCAGGGCTACCCGAGCAAACTGACGCTGGAAGACTGCGGCATCAACGCCATCTGCAAGGCCGCCAACCGCGGCGATCTGCTGGCCAGCGAAGTGATCGAACACGTAGGCCGCTATCTGGGCAAAGCGGTGGCCATCGCCATCAACCTGTTCAATCCGCAGAAGGTGGTGATCGCCGGTGAGATCACCGAAGCGGACAAGGTGCTGCTGCCGGCGATCCTGAGCTGCATCAATACCCAGGTGCTGAAGGACTTCCGCAAAAATCTGCCGGTGGTGACCTCCGAACTCAATCATCGCTCGGCGATCGGCGCTTTCGCCCTGGCCAAACGCGCGATGCTCAACGGCGTGCTCTTGCAGCGATTGCTGGAAAGCTGATCCGCCGCTTCTGGCAGGCGTGTTATCGTCACCCTTCGCCTGCCGTAATCATGAGAAACAGCGACAAATGAAAATCAAAAACGTTATATGCGATATCGACGGCGTGCTGCTGCATGACAATACGCCGGTTCCCGGCGCCGACCTGTTCCTGGCGCGCATCCAGGAACAAGGCATGCCGCTGGTGGTGCTGACCAACTACCCATCACAGACCGCACAGGATCTGGCGAACCGCTTCGCCGCCGCCGGGCTGGAAGTGCCGGAGAGCGCGTTCTACACCTCGGCGATGGCCACCGCCGATTTCCTGCGCCGTCAGGAAGGCAAAAAAGCCTATGTGGTCGGCGAAGGCGCCCTGATCCATGAGCTGTACAAAGCCGGTTTCACCATCACCGACATCAACCCGGACTTCGTGATCGTCGGTGAAACCCGCTCTTACAACTGGGACATGATGCATAAAGCCGCCTACTTCGTGAGCAACGGCGCGCGCTTTATCGCCACCAACCCGGATAGTCACGGCCACGGCTTCTCGCCGGCCTGTGGCGCGCTGTGCGCCCCCATTGAGAAGATCACCGGCCGCAAGCCGTTTTACGTCGGCAAGCCCAGCCCGTGGATCATTCGCGCCGCACTGAACAAAATGCAGGCGCACTCGGAAGAGACGGTGATCGTCGGCGATAACCTGCGCACCGACATTCTGGCGGGCTTCCAGGCCGGCCTGGAAACCGTGCTGGTGCTGTCCGGCGTCTCCACGCTGAGCGACATCGAAACCATGCCGTTCCGCCCGAGCTACGTCTACCCTTCCGTCGCCGATATCACCATCTTCTGATGCGGCCATGGCGGCCGCCCGGCCGCCATTATTTCCTTCTCCCTCAGCGTCAGTTTGAATTTAATTCGTTCATGGCCGTAAAAGGTTTCAGCCTGCCTGCGTTAAAAATCCTCATTATAACGTTACGCCCCGCCAATAGCTGATATTGCCGGCGAGCGAAAAACCCTTACCCCTAATTAATGAGGCTACCATGAGCACAAATAACACGATTAATGCCGTCGCCGCCGATGACGCGGCCATTATGCCGTCTATCGCCAATAAAAAGATCCTGATGGGTTTCTGGCACAACTGGGCCGCCGGCGCCAGTGACGGCTATCAGCAAGGCCAGTTCACCAATATGAACCTGACCGACATTCCCGCCGAGTACAACGTGGTGGCCGTCGCCTTTATGAAAGGCCAGGGCATCCCAACCTTCAAGCCTTACAACCTGTCCGACGCCGAGTTCCGCCGCCAGGTGGGCGTGCTGAACAGCCAGGGCCGCGCGGTGCTGATCTCCCTCGGCGGCGCAGACGCGCATATCGAGCTGAAAACCGGCGACGAAGACAAGCTGAAAGACGAGATTATTCGCCTGGTGGAAGTCTATGGCTTCGACGGACTGGATATCGATCTGGAACAGGCGGCGATCGGCGCCGCCAATAATAAAACCGTCTTGCCTGCGGCGC
Source organism: Serratia sp. CY37869 (assembly GCF_052168895.1). Taxonomy (NCBI): domain Bacteria; kingdom Pseudomonadati; phylum Pseudomonadota; class Gammaproteobacteria; order Enterobacterales; family Yersiniaceae; genus Serratia; species Serratia sp. CY37869. Next base: position 331,148 of record NZ_JBJNLU010000002.1, on the reverse strand, counting down.
TGAAAAAAGTAAAAGACCATTACGCCGCCCAGGGGAAAAACTTTATTATCAGCATGGCGCCGGAATTCCCATACTTACGTGAAAATGGCACCTACCTGGATTATATCAGCGCCCTCGAAGGCTATTACGACTTTATCGCGCCGCAATATTATAACCAGGGTGGCGATGGCCTTTGGGTTGAAGAAATTAAAACCTGGCTGACCCAAAACGACGATACCAAGAAGGAAGACTTCCTCTACTACCTGACGGAAAGCCTGGTTACCGGCACCCGCGGCTATGCGAAGATCCCGGCGGCGAAATTCGTCATCGGCCTGCCGAGCAACAACGACGCCGCCGCCACCGGCTACGTGATCGATAAACAGGCGGTGTATAACGCTTTCTCACGTCTCGACGCCAAAAACCTGTCGATCAAGGGCCTGATGACCTGGTCAATCAACTGGGATAACGGCAAGAGCAAAGCCGGCGTCGCCTACAATTGGGAGTTCAAAACCCGCTATGCGCCGCTGATTCAGGGCGGCGTCACCCCGCCGCCGGGAAAGCCTAATGCGCCGACGGCGCTGACGGTCGCCGAGCTGGGCGCCACCTCGCTGAAACTGAGCTGGGCCGCCGCCACCGGCGCCTCACCGATCGCCAGCTACACCGTCTACCGCAACGGCAACCCGATCGGCCAAACCGCCGGTCTGTCGCTGGCCGACAGCGGTCTGACGCCGGCAACCCAGTACAGCTACTTCGTTACCGCGACCGACACCCTGGGCAATACCTCCCTGCCGAGCAGCGCGCTGGCGGTCAAAACCGCCAATGACGGTACGCCGCCCGATCCGGGCGCGCCCGAGTGGCAGAACAACCACAGCTACAAAGCCGGCGACGTCGTGAGTTATAAAGGCAAGAAATACACCTGTATTCAGGCGCACACCTCCAATGCCGGCTGGACGCCGGATGCCGCGTTCACCCTCTGGCAGCTCATCGCCTAATCGCTAATCGATTGCCGGTCAAACTGGCCGGCAATCCCGCCATCACGCTAAAAATTGCATAATCGACAATTTTTTACGCCGATAACTGAAAATCCGTTAAAAACCTCAGCCACGCAAACAACTATTTCTCAGCGCATGGCTAAAACGCTTGCATCCTCTGCAGCTTTTGGCGCATTTTCATAACCACAGCGCAGCAAAACCGCGTTATCGCTGATAAATCGGCAATGCTGCCCATAACAGTAAAAACAACATCACAGTCATAAAAGCCCGTTAGGAGAGTTGTATGTGTTCTATTTTCGGTGTGCTCGATCTGAAGTCCGATCCCGTTGAACTGCGTAAGAAAGCGCTGGAGCTGTCACGTCTGATGCGCCACCGCGGCCCGGATTGGTCCGGCGTTTACGCCAGCGACAAAGCCATTCTGGCTCACGAACGCCTGTCGATCGTCGACGTCAACAACGGCGCTCAACCGCTGTACAACGCTGCGCACACCCACGTTCTGGCGGTCAACGGCGAAATTTACAACCATCAGGCGCTGCGCCAACAGCTGAGCGACCGCTATGCCTTCCAGACCGGCTCCGACTGTGAAGTGATCCTGGCGCTGTATCAGGAGAAAGGCCCGGAGTTCCTCGACGATCTGCAAGGCATGTTCGCCTTTGCCCTGTATGACACCGAAAAAGACGCCTACCTGATCGGCCGCGATCACCTGGGCATCATCCCGCTGTATATGGGCCATGACGAACACGGCAACCTGTACGTTGCCTCGGAAATGAAAGCGCTGGTGCCGGTGTGCCGCACCATCAAGGAATTCCCGGCCGGCAGCTACCTGTGGAGCCAGGACGGCCAGATCCGCGAATACTATCGCCGCGACTGGTTCGATTACGACAGCGTCAAGGACAACGTGACCGACGCCGCCGCCCTGCGCACCGCGCTGGAAGAGTCGGTGAAAAGCCACCTGATGTCCGACGTGCCTTACGGCGTGCTGCTCTCGGGCGGGCTGGATTCTTCAGTCATTTCGGCGATCACCAAGAAGTACGCCGCGCGCCGCGTGGAAGATCAGGAACGCAGCGAAGCCTGGTGGCCGCAGCTGCACTCCTTCGCCGTCGGGCTGGAAGGCTCGCCGGATCTGCGCGCCGCGCAGGAGGTGGCCAACCATCTGGGCACCGTGCACCATGAGATCCACTTCACCGTGCAGGAAGGGCTGGACGCCATCCGCGACGTGATTTACCACATCGAAACCTATGACGTCACCACCATCCGCGCGTCGACGCCGATGTACCTGATGTCGCGCAAAATCAAGGCGATGGGCATCAAGATGGTGCTTTCCGGCGAAGGCGCGGACGAAGTGTTCGGCGGCTACCTGTACTTCCATAAGGCGCCGGACGCCCGCGAATTCCATGAAGAGACCGTACGCAAACTGCTGGCGCTGCACATGTTCGACTGCGCGCGCGCCAACAAGGCGATGTCCGCCTGGGGCGTCGAAGCCCGCGTGCCGTTCCTGGACAAGAAATTCCTCGACGTGGCAATGCGTATCAACCCGAAAGATAAAATGTGCGGCAACGGCAAAATGGAAAAACACATCGTTCGCGAATGTTTCGAGTCCTATTTGCCCGCCAGCGTGGCCTGGCGCCAGAAAGAGCAGTTCTCCGACGGCGTCGGCTACAGCTGGATCGACACGCTAAAAGAGGTGGCTGCGCAGCAAATTAGCGATCAACAGCTCGAAACCGCGCGTTTCCGCTTCCCGTACAACACGCCGACGTCGAAAGAAGGCTACCTGTACCGCGAAATCTTCGAGGAGCTGTTCCCGCTGCCGAGCGCCGCCGAATGCGTGCCGGGCGGCCCATCCGTCGCCTGCTCGTCCGCCAAGGCCATCGAGTGGGATGAATCGTTCAAGAAGATGGACGATCCTTCCGGCCGCGCCGTCGGCGTGCACCAGGCCGCCTATAAATAATCGCGCGGCATTTTCCCCGGGGCGGGCCTTTTGGCCCGCCTTTTTGTTGCCTTTTCCGCCCGCCAACTGCCTGAATTGCCGATTTTATCGCCATAATGTTCACAACCCAGACAAACGGCGCTTCCGGGCGCTTTTTCGGGAAAAAACTTGTTGACGCAAATCGGTCATATACGCATAATGCGCCCCGCAACGCCGATGAAGGCAAAGCAAAAAAAGAGGGCTACGTAGCTCAGCTGGTTAGAGCACATCACTCATAATGATGGGGTCACAGGTTCGAATCCCGTCGTAGCCACCATCTCTTTTTTGTATTTGCGGGAGTGGCGAAATTGGTAGACGCACCAGATTTAGGTTCTGGCGCCGCAAGGTGTGCGAGTTCAAGTCTCGCCTCCCGCACCATTTCTCTTCATCGTCGGCGCAGTATGTTGATGGGGTATCGCCAAGCGGTAAGGCACCGGTTTTTGATACCGGCATTCCCTGGTTCGAATCCAGGTACCCCAGCCATATTCTTTCGGGAACGGGGTTTCAACATAAGATTTGTTTGCAGGTGGGGTATCGCCAAGCGGTAAGGCACCGGTTTTTGATACCGGCATTCCCTGGTTCGAATCCAGGTACCCCAGCCATAACAAACTGCTTGCAAATCAAAGAAGTAAAAAGTAACATCGGCTACGTAGCTCAGCTGGTTAGAGCACATCACTCATAATGATGGGGTCACAGGTTCAAATCCCGTCGTAGCCACCATAATTGGGGTGTCGCCAAGCGGTAAGGCTCTGGTTTCTGATACCAGCATACCCAGGTTCGAATCCTGGCACCCCAGCCATATTTAGAAAAGCCCGCTTCGGCGGGCTTTTTGCTGTCTGCCGTTCAGCCAACCTTAAATAGGCCCAGCCACCGCTGAGCCCTGTCGGTTACAATCCCAAGGCGTACTTCAACGCATGCTCTTTCAGCTTGCCCGCCCGCTGCGCGGCCATCAGCGCCAGATTGCGCGCCACGGTCAGCGGCGCCAGGTTATTGCTGAAGGCGGTATAGAACAGATCCATGCCGCTCTGCATCAACAGATTGTCGGTACGGCGGCGGCGTTGATAGCGCAGCAGCACCGCCTCGCCGCTCCAGTCTTCTCCCTGCTCTCGCGCCTCGCTCAGCACGTTCAGCAAGGCATCCACATCGCGATACCCCAGATTGACGCCCTGCCCGGCCAGCGGATTGATGGTATGCGCCGCATCGCCCAGCAGCGCCAGGCCCGGCAGCACGTAGCGCTGCGCATGACGGCGCGTCAACGGGAACGATCCGGCGGCATGCACCTTGACCGGGCCCAGTCGCGCCGGAAAAGCGGCGGCGATCTCGCGCTCCAGCTGCGCCGGCGGCATCGCCTGCAGTTGGCGAATGCGCTGCGGGCTGTCATACCACACCAGCGACGCCCAGCTGTCGTACAGCGGCAGGAAAGCGCGCGGCCCTGACGGGAAGAAGCGCTGCCAGGTCACATCCTGCTGCGGCGCGCCGGTATCGACGGTGATCAACATGCACGCCTGACGATACTGCCAGCCGTTGGTGCCGATCGCCGCCAGCTTGCGCACCTGCGAGTTGGCGCCGTCGGCGCCGACAACCAGCCGCGCCTGCAGCGTTTCACCGCTGTCCAGCGTCAGTTGCCAGGCCTTGTCCGCCCGCTGCAGCGATTGCAGCCTGGCGGGGCACAGCAGCGTCAAATTGGCGCACTGTGCGAACTGCTGCCACAGCGCCAGCTGCAAAATGCGGTTTTCCACCATAAAGCCCAACTCCGGCAGCCCCAGCGATAGCGCATCGAACGCCACGCGCGACGACGCCCATTCCCAGGTCTCCAGCCGGCGATACGGCACCGTGCGCATCGCCGTCACGGCGGGCCAGGCGCCGAGCTGTTTCAGCAGCCCCACCGAGGTGCAGCCGATAGCGGAAATGCGCAGGTCCGGCGGGCTTTGCGCCTCGAACGCCTGCGGCGCCTGATGTTCCAGCAACGCCACCGACCAGCCCGCCTGCGCCAGGCCCAGAGCCGCCGCCGCGCCGACCATGCCGCCGCCCACCACCACCGCGTCGTACCGATTTTGAGATGTCTTCATATTGGCTATGTTTTCTATGTGAATGCTCGCCATCCCACCCGACATGGCGTTTTGCGCAGTGTACCGGATTTTCGCTTCGGCTTCAGGTTGCATGCCATTTTCCCCCGCGCTGGTCACAACGGCGGCAAATGATTACAATACGCGCCCTGCATGTCGCGTAACGCAACTTTCGCTCCGCACTGAGTAATGGCAAGTCAATGACGAAAAAACTACATATCAAAACCTGGGGCTGCCAGATGAATGAGTACGATTCATCGAAAATGGCCGACCTGTTGAACAGCACGCACGGCTTCGAGTGGACCGACAACGCCGAGGAAGCGGACGTGCTGTTGCTGAATACCTGCTCGATCCGTGAAAAAGCGCAGGAAAAAGTTTTCGCCATGCTGGGGCGCTGGCGCTTGCTGAAAGAGAAGAACCCGTCTGTCATCATCGGCGTCGGCGGTTGCGTGGCCTCGCAAGAAGGCGAACTGATCCGCAGCCGCGCGCCTTGCGTCGACGTGGTATTCGGCCCGCAGACCCTGCACCGCCTGCCGGAAATGATCAACCACGTTCAGGGCACCCGCAGCCCGGTGGTCGATATCAGTTTCCCTGAGATCGAAAAGTTCGACCGCCTGCCGGAGCCGCGCGCCGAAGGCCCGACCGCGTTCGTGTCGATCATGGAAGGCTGCAACAAATACTGCACTTTCTGCGTGGTGCCATACACCCGCGGCGAGGAAGTGAGCCGCCCGAGCGACGACGTGCTGTTCGAAATCGCCCAACTGGCGGCGCAGGGCGTGCGCGAAGTCAACCTGCTCGGCCAAAACGTCAACGCGTACCGCGGCGCCACGCATGACGGCGATATCTGCTCGTTCGCCGAACTGCTGCGCCTGGTGGCCGCCATCGACGGCATCGATCGCATTCGCTTCACCACCAGCCACCCTATCGAGTTCACCGATGACATCATCGCGGTGTACGAAGACACGCCGGAGCTGGTCAGCTTCCTGCACCTGCCGGTGCAGAGCGGTTCGGATCGCATCCTGACCATGATGAAACGCGCCCATACCGCGCTGGAGTATAAGGCGATTATCCGCAAGCTGCGCAAGGCGCGCCCGAACATCCAGCTCAGCTCCGACTTCATCGTCGGTTTCCCGGGCGAGAGCCAGGCCGACTTCGAACAGACCATGAACCTGATCGCCGACGTCAACTTCGACGTCAGCTTCAGCTTCATCTATTCGTCGCGCCCCGGTACGCCGGCGGCGGACATGGTTGACGACGTCAGCGAAGAAGAGAAAAAACAGCGGCTGTATATTCTGCAGGATCGCATCAACCAGCAGGCGCTGCAGTTCAGCCGCCGCATGCTCGGCACCGTCCAGCGCATTCTGGTGGAAGGCACCTCGCGCAGAAGCGTGATGGAGCTGGCCGGGCGCACGGAGTGCAACCGTGTGGTAAACTTCGAAGGCACGCCCGACATGATCGGCCAGTTTGTCGACGTGGAAATTACCGAGGTGCTGACCAACACCCTGCGTGGCGCAGTGGTGCGCACCGAACAGCAGATGGATCTGCGCGTACATGAATCCCCGCAGTCGGTGATCGCCCGTACCCGCAAAGAAAACGCGCTGGGCGTCGGCATTTACCAGCCCTGACGCCGCGGCGGCTCGCCTTATCGCCGCCCGTTCGCGCTACTCCTTACCGTTTCTCCGCCGGGCGTCCGCGCCCGGTGATGTTCTTTTTTTTATTTTTTATTGTTGAAGAGGCGACATAACATGCAACTCCCACACTGCCCGAAGTGCAACTCCGAATACACCTACCAGGACAATGCCCTGTTCATCTGCCCTGAGTGCGCCCACGAGTGGAGCGACAGCGCCCCGGCGGAAGATCAGGACGCGCTGATCGTCAAAGACGCCAACGGCAACCTGCTGGCGGACGGCGACGCGGTCACCGTGATCAAGGACCTGAAGGTTAAAGGCAGCTCCTCGATGCTGAAGATCGGCACCAAGGTGAAAAACATTCGTCTGGTGGAAGGCGATCACAACATCGACTGCAAAATCGACGGTTTCGGCCCGATGAAACTGAAATCCGAGTTCGTGAAAAAGAACTGATTCTCGGCGGCCTTGTCCTGTGATGACGCGGCGGGCTTTGCGCCCCGCCGCGTTTTTTCCTTATCTTCCCTTGAATTCCGCCGACGGCGCACAGATAGATCAGCGGTAAACTTGCGCCGTTGCGGCGCACCATGAATAATTCAAGAAAGAGAGTATTCAGGCTCGCCCTGAACGCGCGCGTCCCGGACGCGCTATGTGACATCAACCAGGCCCGATGTGACCTAGAGGAATAGTTTGAACGTCGCAACACAAGAAATTATGTTGGAGCCCGCAGACAACAAGCGTTTGCTCAGCCTGTGCGGCCCGTTTGATGACAACATCAAGCAACTCGAGCGCCGATTGGGCATCGAAATCAATCGTCGCGACAACCGCTTCAAGCTGGTCGGCAAAAACCTGTGCGTGGTCGCCGCCGCCGATATCCTGCGCCATCTGTACGTGGATACCGCGCCGATTCGCGGCGTGATCCCGGATATCGATCCGGAGCAAATCCATCTGGCGATCAAAGAGAGCCGGGTGCTGGAACAGGTGGCGGACAGCGTGCCGGATTACGGCAAGGCGGTCACCATCAAAACCAAGCGCGGCATGGTGAAACCGCGCACGCCTAACCAGGCGCAGTACATCGCCAACATTCTCGATCACGACATCACCTTCGGCATCGGCCCGGCCGGTACCGGCAAAACCTACCTGGCGGTCGCCGCCGCGGTGGATGCGCTGGAACGCCAGGAAATTCGCCGCATTCTGCTGACCCGTCCCGCGGTCGAAGCCGGCGAAAAGCTGGGCTTCCTGCCGGGCGATCTGAGCCAGAAGGTTGATCCTTATCTGCGCCCGCTGTACGACGCCCTGTTCGAAATGCTGGGCTTCGAGCGCGTGGAGAAGCTCATTGAGCGCAACGTGATCGAAGTCGCGCCGCTGGCCTATATGCGCGGCCGTACGCTGAACGATGCCTTTATCATTCTGGATGAGAGCCAGAACACCACCATCGAGCAGATGAAGATGTTCCTGACGCGCATCGGCTTCAACTCTAAGGCGGTCATCACCGGCGACGTCACCCAGATCGACCTGCCGCGCAACCAGAAATCCGGCCTGCGCCACGCGGTGGAAGTGCTGTCGGACGTGGAAGAACTGAGCTTCAACTTCTTCCACAGCGAAGACGTGGTGCGCCACCCGGTGGTGGCCCGCGTAGTCATCGCCTATGAGGCCTGGGAAGCGGCCGAACAGAAGCGAAAAGATGCGATTGCCGAACAACGTAAGCGCGAGGCGCTCGCCGCCTCCGAGCAGGAGACACCATGAGTCAGGTGATTTTGGATCTGCAGATTGCCTGTGAAAGCAGCGACGGCCTGCCGGATGAGGCCACCTTCCAGCGCTGGCTGGAAGGCGTGCTGCCGCAATTTCAGGAAGAGGCCGAGGTGACCGTGCGTCTGGTGGACGAAGCGGAAAGCCACGAGCTGAACCTGACCTACCGCGGCAAAGACAAGCCGACCAACGTGCTCTCTTTCCCGTTCGAGGCTCCGCCGGGCATCGAACTGCCGCTGCTCGGCGATCTGATCATCTGCCGCCAGGTGGTTGAACAGGAAGCGATTGAGCAAGGCAAGGCGCTGGAGGCCCACTGGGCGCATATGGTTGTCCACGGCAGCCTTCATCTGCTAGGGTATGACCACATCGAAGACGATGAAGCCGAAGAAATGGAGTCTTTGGAAACCGAAATCATGCACGGACTGGGCTATCCTGATCCGTACCTGGCGGAAAAAGACCCCGTCTGACGTCAGCCGTTTACCCCACAGCCCCTAACGGGGCTGTCGCTGACGCCCCTTAACTCTGACATGAGTGACAGTAACGAAAACGCCATGAGCGACGACCATTCACAAAGCAATGACAGCCCCAGTCCCAAGAAGGGGTTCTTTACTCTTATCCTTAACCAGCTGTTCCACGGCGAGCCCAAAAACCGTGGCGATCTGGTCGAGCTGATCCGTGATTCCGAACAAAACGACCTGATCGATCCCGATACCCGCGACATGCTGGAAGGCGTGATGGATATCGCCGAACAGCGCGTGCGCGACATCATGATCCCCCGCTCCCAGATGGTGACGCTCAAGCGCAACCAGACGCTGGAAGAGTGCCTGGACGTGATTATCGACTCCGCCCACTCGCGCTTCCCGGTGATCAGCGAAGACAAAGATCACATCGAAGGCATCCTGATGGCCAAGGATCTGCTGCCGTTCATGCGCGCAGACTCCGAGCCGTTCAGCATCGACAAAGTGCTGCGCACCGCGGTGGTGGTGCCGGAAAGCAAGCGCGTCGACCGGATGTTGAAAGAGTTCCGCTCCCAGCGCTACCACATGGCGATTGTCATTGACGAATTCGGCGGCGTGTCCGGCCTGGTCACCATCGAAGACATTCTGGAACTGATCGTCGGCGAGATCGAAGACGAATATGACGACGAAGACGATCTGGATATCCGCCAGCTCAGCCGCCACATGTACACCGTACGCGCGCTGGCACCGATCGAAGACTTCAACGAAGCCTTCGGCACCCATTTCAGCGACGACGAGGTCGATACCATCGGCGGTTTGGTGATGCAAGCCTTCGGCCATCTGCCTGCACGCGGGGAAACCATTGAAATCGAAGGTTACCTATTTAAAGTTGCCATGGCAGACAGTCGACGTATCATCCAGGTTCATGTAAAAATTCCGGACGACTCTCCACCACCGAAACTGGAAGATTAAATCCAACATGGCTAAAGCCTCATTACTTGAACGCCAGTGGGTTCGCGCCCTGCTGGCGCTGTTGTCAGGTGCCGGCGGGACGCTGGCGTTCTCGCCCTACGATTTCTGGCCCGCGGCCATCGTCTCCCTGTTCGGCCTGCTGGCCGTTACCCTCAATCGCACCACCAAACAGTCCGCCCTGCTCGGCTTTGTCTGGGGCTTCGGGTTGTTCGGCAGCGGGATCAACTGGGTGTATGTCAGCATCGCCGATTTCGGCGGCATGCCCTTCGCCGTCAACGTCTTCCTGGTGGCGCTGCTCGCCGCTTACCTGTCGCTGTATACCGGGCTGTTCGCCGGGCTGCTGACCCGCCTGTGGCCGGCTACCCGCTGGTGGCGGCTGGCCATCGCCGCGCCGGCGCTGTGGCAGGTCACGGAATTCCTGCGCGGCTGGGTGCTGACCGGCTTCCCGTGGCTGCAGTTCGGCTATAGCCAGATCAACGGCCCGCTGAAAGGCATCGCGCCGCTGCTGGGCGTCGACGCCATCACCTTTGTGCTGATGGCCATCGCCGGCCTGCTGGTGTACGCCGTCAATCAGCGCCGCCTCTCGGCGGCGGTGATCGCCGCCGCGCTGCTGCTGTTGCCATGGCCGCTGCGCCAGCTGCAGTGGTTTACTCCGCAGACGGATAAAGCGGTGAATGTCGCCATGGTGCAAGGCAACATCGCTCAATCGATGAAATGGGATCCGAAAGCGCTGGTCAGCACGCTGCAAACCTATCTGGACGAAACCCGTCCCTACATGGGTAAGGCACCGATCGTCATCTGGCCGGAATCCGCCATCCCAGATTATGAAGCCAATCAGAACGGCTTCCTGACGATGATAGACGACCTGATGCGGGCGAAGAACAGCAGCCTCATCACCGGCATCGTCGACGTGCGCGCCACGCCGCAGGGCCAGCAAATCTACAACAGCGCCATCGTGCTCGGTGAACCGACGCCGTACAGGTACCCAGCCAACGATCGCTACAACAAGCACCACCTGGTGCCGTTCGGCGAGTTCGTGCCGCTGGAGACGCTGCTGCGGCCGCTGGCGCCGTTCTTCGACCTGCCGATGTCCTCCTTCAGCCGCGGCGACTACGTACAACCGCAGCTCAGCGTACGCGGCTACAACCTGACGGCGGCCATTTGCTACGAAATCGTGTTGGGCCAGCAGGTGCGCGATAACTTCCGCCCGGATACCAACTTCCTGCTGACCATCTCCAACGACGCCTGGTTCGGCCACTCCATCGGCCCATGGCAGCACTTCCAGATGGCGCGCATGCGAGCGCTGGAACTGGGCCGGCCGCTGCTGCGCAGCACCAACAACGGCGTCACCGCCGCAGTGGACGCGAACGGCGACGTGATCGCCGAGATCCCGCAGTTCACTCGTCAGGTGCTTGAAGTGAAGGTCACACCGACCACCGGCGTCACGCCTTACGCGCGTTTCGGCGCCGCGCCGCTGTGGGTGATCACCCTGTTGCTGGGCGGTTGGGCGCTGATGTTGGGCCTGCGCCGCAAATAGTCCTCTTCGCCGGGGCGCGCCCGCCGCGCCCCGCGTTTCCGTAAACGTTCCCCCACCTCGGTCAGAAAACGTCGTTAAATCAACGCGGCTGGCACACTCCTTGCTTTATCTAAGGTGACATCGCACGTCGGTTAACTTTTGCTGACGTTTTGTCGCACCCGTGCACATTTTGGAGGCGCCGAACGCACCATGCAGGTGCGTCGGGGTTTGGTTGCATTGATTTGGTGCGCGCGGCGTCTCAAAAAATGAAACATTTTAGTTTCAAGATATTCACAATCGGTTATTTTTTAACGGCTATCCGTTCTAAGACTATCTTTATAATCTGAGCAATAAATAGTCGATTTAAACCTGACGCTCTTTAGTCAGAGCCACCACAACAGCAAAGGAGTTGGACCATGCAAATGCGTAAATTGGCGTTATCGTTACTGCTGCTCGGTATGGCAGGTAGCGTAGCGCACGCGGAAGACCTGACCGGTACGCTGAAGAAAATCAAAGACAACGGCGTTATCGTTGTCGGCCACCGCGAATCGTCTGTGCCCTTTTCCTACTACGACAACCAGCAAAAAGTTGTGGGCTACTCTCAGGACTACTCCAACCAAATCGTTGAAGCCGTTAAGAAAAAGCTGAATGCACCGAATCTGCAGGTGAAAATGCTGCCGATTACCTCGCAGAACCGCATCCCGCTGCTGCAAAACGGCACCTATGACTTCGAATGCGGTTCTACCACCAATAACGTAGAGCGCCAGAAACAGGCCGCCTTCTCCGACACCATCTTTGTGGTCGGCACCCGCCTGCTGGTGAAGAAAGGCTCCGACATCAAAGACTTTAAAGACCTGGCCGGCAAACCGGTGGTGGTCACCTCCGGCACCACGTCCGAAGTGTTGCTGAACAAACTGAACGACAGCGACAAAATGAACATGCGCATCATCAGCGCCAAAGACCACGGCGACTCCTTCCGCACCCTGGAAAGCGGCCGCGCGGTGGCCTTCATGATGGATGACGCCCTGCTGGCGGGCGAGCGCGCCAAAGCCAAGAAGCCGGATCAATGGGAAATCATCGGCACGCCGCAGTCGAAAGAAGCCTACGGTTGCATGCTGCGTAAAGACGATCCTGAGTTCAAGAAACTGGTCGATGACACTATCGCCCAGGCGCAAACCTCCGGTGAAGCGGCCAAGTGGTTTGATAAATGGTTCAAGCAGCCTATCCCACCGAAAAACCTCAACATGAACTTCGAGCTGTCGGACGACATGAAGCAACTGTTCAAAGCGCCTAACGACAAAGCGTTGAACTAACTCAATAGAATAAAGCCGGGGCGGCCGCCAAGCCAAACCGGCCCAGTTGATGACTGGGACAGACAGGAATGAGGGGGGCCGTTCCCCTCCCTCATTTTCCCCAAGGCGCGTCACCGATCTCCGCACACAACAAGCCAGCCCGACTGGCCGCACGGCGATCGGCGCCTATCAAGTCATCACTCTTCGGCGCCCTGCGCCCGTTTATCGGAGTTTGTTATGTCAATAGATTGGAACTGGGGTATCTTCCTGCAGCAGGCCCCGTTTGGGAACACCACTTACCTCGGCTGGATCTGGTCCGGCTTTCAGGTCACGGTGGCCCTCTCCGTCTGTGCATGGATTATCGCTTTCTTCGTCGGTTCGCTGTTCGGTATCTTGCGTACCGTGCCCAACCGCTTTCTTTCCACTCTCGGCACCTGTTACGTCGAACTGTTCCGCAACGTGCCGCTGATCGTGCAATTCTTTACCTGGTATCTGGTGATCCCCGAGCTGTTGCCGGCCAATATCGGCACCTGGTTCAAGACCGAGCTGGATCCCAACGTGCAGTTCTTCGTCTCTTCCATGCTCTGTCTGGGGCTGTTTACCGCCGCCCGCGTTTGCGAGCAAGTGCGCGCCGCCATTCAATCCCTGCCGCGCGGCCAGAAAGCCGCCGGGTTGGCGATGGGCCTGACGCTGCCGCAAACCTACCGCTACGTGCTGTTGCCGAACGCCTACCGGGTTATCGTGCCGCCGATGACCTCGGAGATGCTCAACCTGGTCAAAAACTCCGCCATCGCCTCCACCATCGGACTGGTGGACATGGCCGCACAGGCCGGCAAGCTGTTGGATTACTCCGCACACGCCTATGAATCCTTTACTGCCATTACGCTGGCTTATATCGGCATCAACGCCGTGATCATGCTGTTTATGCGTCTGGTCGAAAAGAAAGTGCAGTTGCCTGGCAACCTGGGGAGTAAATAATGTACGAATTTGACTGGGCGTCGATCGTCCCAAGCTTCCCTTATCTGCTGCAGGGCATGGCGATCACGCTGAAGATCACCGTGACCGCCATCGTGGTCGGTATTCTGTGGGGCACCGTGCTGGCGGTGATGCGTCTGTCGCCGTTCAAGCCCATCAGCTGGTTCGCCACCCTGTATGTTAACCTGTTCCGCTCGGTGCCGCTGGTGATGGTGCTGCTGTGGTTCTATCTGGTGGTTCCAAGCTTATTACAACAGGTTCTAGGCCTGTCGCCGAAAACCGATATTCGCCTGATCTCGGCTATGGTAGCCTTTTCCCTGTTTGAAGCGGCCTATTACTCGGAAATCATCCGCGCCGGTATCATCAGCATCTCGCGCGGCCAATCCTCCGCCGCGTTGGCGCTGGGCATGACGCATTGGCAATCCATGCGGTTGGTGATCCTGCCGCAGGCGTTCCGCGCCATGGTGCCACTGCTGCTGACCCAGGGCATCGTCCTGTTCCAGGATACCTCGCTGGTTTACGTACTGAGCCTGGCCGACTTCTTCCGCACCGCATCGACCATCGGCGAACGCGACGGCACCCAGGTTGAAATGATCCTGTTCGCCGGCTTTGTCTATTTTGTTATCAGCCTCGCCGCCTCGGCGCTGGTAAGCTATTTGAAGAAAAGGACTGTTTGATGATATCCCTGAAAAATGTTTCCAAGTGGTACGGTCACTTTCAAGTGTTGACCGATTGCACCACCGAAGTGAAAAAAGGCGAAGTGGTCGTCGTCTGCGGTCCTTCAGGCTCCGGCAAGTCCACCCTGATCAAAACCGTCAACGGCCTGGAGCCGATCCAGCAGGGAAGCATCCTGGTGAACGGCACGCCCGTCAACGACAAGAAAACCAACCTGGCGCAGCTGCGCGCCAAGGTCGGCATGGTGTTCCAACACTTTGAACTGTTCCCGCACCTGTCCATTATCGACAACCTGACGCTGGCGCAGGTAAAAGTGCTCAAGCGCGACAAGACCGCCTCACGCGAGAAGGGCCTGAAGCTGCTGGAACGCGTCGGCCTGTCCGCCCATGCCAACAAGTTCCCCGGTCAGCTCTCCGGCGGCCAGCAACAGCGCGTCGCCATCGCCCGCGCGCTGTGCATGGATCCGATCGCCATGCTGTTCGACGAACCGACCTCGGCGCTCGATCCGGAAATGATCAACGAAGTGCTGGACGTGATGGTCGAGCTGGCGAACGAAGGCATGACCATGATGGTGGTGACCCACGAAATGGGCTTCGCCCGCAAGGTGGCGAACCGCGTGATCTTTATGGACGAAGGCAAAATCGTCGAAGACCGCAACAAAGACGATTTCTTCAACAACCCCGAGTCCGATCGCGCCAAGGACTTCCTCGCCAAGATCCTGCACTAAGTTCTCACTATGCGCCCCGCCAGGGGCGCATCTTTTCTCCCGGCACGAAAAGCGCTTGTATCTCCTCGTTTTTGATCCGATGCTCGCCGGATAACAAACAGAGGAGAAAGAACATGCCCCGCCCTATTATCATCGATTGCGATCCCGGCCTCGACGACGCCATCGCGCTGGCTATGGCGCTGCGCTCGCCGGAGCTGGACGTCAAAGCCATCACCACCTCCGCCGGCAACCAGACGCCGGAGAAAACCCTGCATAACGCGCTGGGTCTGTTGACCCTGATGCAGCGCGAGGACATCCCTGTCGCCGCCGGCGCCGCTCGCCCGCTGATGCGCGAGCTGGTGATCGCCGACTATGTCCACGGCAAAACCGGCATGGGCAACACCCACCTGCCGACGCCGGCCCTCAAACCCGATCCCCGCGGCGCCGTCGAGCTGATCGCCGACCTGCTGCGCGCCAGCCCGCAGCCAATCACCCTGGTGGTGACCGGCCCGATGACCAACATCGCCCTGCTGTTGGCCCAGCACGCCGAGCTGAAAAGCCGTATCGAGCGCATCGTGTTTATGGGCGGCGGCATGAATGCCGGCAATACCACGCCGGTCGCGGAGTTCAATATCTTCGTCGATCCCGAAGCCGCCGAGATGGTGTTGAAATCCGGCGTGCCGCTGACCATGGCTGGGCTGAACGTCACCCATCAGGCGCTGGTGCTGCCGCAGGATATCGAGCGCATTCGTCAGATAGCCAATCCGGTCGCGCAGGCGGTGGCGGAGATGCTCGATTTTTACCTGCCGCTGTATCTCAGCCACCCGCGCGGCCTGCCTGGCGCGGCGATGCACGATCCCTGCACCATCGCCTGGCTGCTGGCGCCGCAGCTGTTTACCGGCGTTGAACGCTGGGTCGGTGTGGAAACCAAAGGGGAATACACCGTCGGCATGACGGTGGTGGACTATTTCCAGCAAACCGGCAACGCGGCCAACGTGGAAGTGCTGACCGGCATCGATCGCGCAGGCTTTATCGATCTGCTGGCCGAGCGCGTCGCGCGTTATTAATCCTCTCGGGGCGCGCTCGCGCCCTCATTCAACTTTTTTGATTTAACTCAGCGAATTTTTGCGCTATCACTGTTGATGGCTTGCCTCTACCATGCGTTTACACCGATTGACATCGTTACCGATTACACTTCGCCTGGAGATAAGCCAATGAGCCGCGTACTGGTCCTGAAATCAAGTATTCTGGGTGAATATTCCCAGTCTGGAAAATTAGTCGATTTTTTTGTTGAACAATGGCGTGAAGCTCATCCGGAAGACACTTTCACCGTGCGCGACTTGGCCAACCCAACGCTGCCGGAGCTGGATGGCGAAGTGATGGCCGGCTTTACCGCCGGCGACAAACCGTTGACGCCGCATCAGCAAAGCACCCTGGCGCTGTCCGATGAGCTGATTGCCGAGCTGAAGTCGCACGACACGCTGATCATCAGCGCCCCGATGTACAACTTCAACATCCCGACGCAGCTGAAGATCTACTTCGATCTGATCGCCCGCGCCGGTCAGACGTTCCGCTACACCTCCGCCGGCGCCGAAGGGCTGGTGACGGGCAAGAAAGCGATCGTCATCTCCAGCCGCGGCGGCATCCACGCCGACACGCCGACGGATCTGATCACCCCGTACGTGAAACTGTTCCTGGGCTTTATCGGCATCACCGACGTTGAATTCGTGCTGGCGGAAGGCTTCGCCTACGGCCCGGAAGCGGCGGAGAAAGCCGCCCAGGACAGCCGCATCGCGGTCGCGCAGAAAATCCCGGCCGGCGTCGCCGTCCCGGCCAGCGCACCGGCGCCGGCAAACGTCGCCCAAGAAGCCGTCAGCGGCGGTTTCCTGAGCAACCTGCTGAAGAAACTGTTCCGTTAACGGTAAACGTCAGCGTCCCCCGCCGCGGCGGGGGACGTCATCAGGGTTCAAACGGCCGACGCTGGAATTGGTCGTGACCGCATTTCGGGCAGAGCGGCAGCACTTCCGGCGTGTAAAACGCCAGGTGGTAGTGACATTGTTCGCAGACCAGATTGCCCAGCCCCACCACTTCACCGCTGTGATACACGCCGTGGTGGCTGACATCCTTGAACACCTCGCGCCACTCCAACTGGGTTTTATCGGTGATATCCGCCAGTTCCTGCCACAGGCTCTCCTTAATCACCCGCATAAACACGCTGTCGGTAAACTCGTCCCGGCTTTCCTGATAGCTGCGGGCGAACTCTTCCAGATCGCGCCGCACCGCCTGCGTCACCTGCCGCACCTCGTCGCGCGTCAGATCTTCGGCCTCGTTCAACCGCCGCTCCGCGCTGGCCACCAGTTCGTCGATATCGCGTTCGCCGTTTTTCAGACGTTCGGTCAGCGATGCCACCAATTCGCGGTAATACTGAGCAACCTTGTTCATAGACTCTCCTCGATAAACGCTGCGCCGGACTTGGCCATGGGGATACCCTTAAGCTACTTGTTCTTATTTTAGCCGTAAATGACTGATGTCACTTGGCAAGACGCGGGATCCGCAGGTTGTGAGCCGCGTCATGGCGGCGTTTTTTTTAAATGCGCCGAGTCAGGCGCTTGGAGTTGTTGCCGGGAGGTCTTATCAGCTATGCTATGCGGATCTACGAATACTAAATGTTCATTGCGTTGCCTCTGACCGAGGCAACGGTTTACACCTACAGGACCACCGGCCGCCATGCAAGAGCAATACCGTCCAGAAGACATAGAATCGAACGTACAGCTTCACTGGCAAGAGAAGCAGACTTTCAAAGTTACCGAAGACGACAGCAAGGAAAAGTACTACTGCCTATCCATGCTGCCTTACCCGTCCGGCCGACTGCACATGGGCCACGTTCGTAACTACACTATCGGCGACGTGATCTCGCGCTATCAGCGCATGCTGGGCAAAAACGTACTGCAGCCGATCGGCTGGGATGCGTTCGGCCTGCCGGCGGAAGGCGCGGCGGTGAAAAACAACACCGCACCGGCCCCGTGGACCTACGACAACATCGAATACATGAAGAACCAGCTGAAACTGCTGGGCTTCGGCTACGACTGGGATCGCGAAATCGCCACCTGCCAGCCGGAATACTATCGCTGGGAACAGTGGTTCTTCACCAAGCTGTATGAAAAAGGCCTGGTCTACAAGAAGACCTCGGCGGTGAACTGGTGTCCGCACGATCTGACCGTGCTGGCCAACGAACAGGTTATCGACGGCTGCTGCTGGCGCTGCGACACCAAGGTCGAGCGTAAAGAGATCCCGCAGTGGTTCATCAAAATCACCGCCTACGCCGATCAGCTGCTGAACGATCTGGACACGCTGGAAAGCTGGCCGGAGCAGGTGAAAACCATGCAGCGCAACTGGATTGGCCGCTCCGAAGGCGTGGAAATCACCTTCGACGTGGCTGGCAGCGAAGAGAAGCTGACGGTTTACACCACCCGTCCCGACACCTTCATGGGCGCCACCTACGTGGCAGTCGCCGCGGGCCACCCGCTGGCGCAACAGGGCGCACACAACAACCCGGCGCTGACCGACTTCATCGACGAATGCCGCAACACCAAAGTGGCCGAAGCCGAAATGGCGACGATGGAGAAGAAAGGCATGCCGACTGGCCTGTTCGTTGTCCATCCGCTGAGCGGCGAGAAGCTGCCGGTGTGGGTCGCCAACTTCGTGCTGATGGAATACGGCACCGGCGCCGTGATGGCGGTGCCGGCGCACGACCAGCGCGACTGGGAATTCGCCACCAAATATGATTTGCCGATCAAACCGGTGATCCTGAACCTCGACGGCAGCCAGCCTGACGTGAGCGCCGAAGCGATGACCGACAAAGGCGTGCTGTTCAACTCCGGCGAGTTTGACGGTCTGGACAACGAAGCGGGCTTTAACGCCATCGCCGACAAACTGGTCGCCAAAGGCGTCGGCCAGCGCAAGGTCAACTACCGTCTGCGCGACTGGGGCGTTTCCCGTCAGCGTTACTGGGGCGCGCCAATCCCGATGGTGACCCTGGAAGACGGCACCGTGATGCCGACGCCGGAAGACCAACTGCCGGTGATCCTGCCGGAAGACGTGGTCATGGACGGCATCACCAGCCCAATCAAGGCCGACCCTGAGTGGGCGAAGACCACCGTTGACGGCCAACCGGCGCTGCGTGAAACCGACACTTTCGACACCTTTATGGAGTCTTCCTGGTACTACGCGCGCTATACCTGCCCGCAGTACGACCAGGGCATGCTGGATCCGGCCGCCGCCAACTACTGGCTGCCGGTCGATCAATATATCGGCGGTATCGAGCACGCCATCATGCACCTGATGTACTTCCGCTTCTTCCACAAGCTGATGCGCGATGCGGGCCTGGTGGATTCCGATGAGCCGGCCAAGCGCCTGCTGTGTCAGGGCATGGTGCTGGCCGACGCCTTCTACTACACCGGCAACAGCGGCGAGCGCGTCTGGGTATCCCCGGTTGACGCCACCGTCGAGCGCGATGACAAAGGCCGCATCATCAAGGCCACCGATCCGCAAGGCCGTGAACTGGTCTATGCTGGCATGAGCAAAATGTCGAAGTCGAAGAACAACGGCATCGACCCGCAGGAGATGGTGGAAAAATACGGCGCGGACACCGTGCGTCTGTTCATGATGTTCGCTTCACCGGCAGAAATGACGCTGGAGTGGCAGGAATCCGGCGTGGAAGGGGCTAACCGCTTCCTGAAGCGCGTATGGAAACTGGCCTACGATCACGTGGAAAAAGGCGCGGTGCAGCCGCTGGACGTAGCGGCGCTGACCGAAGAGCAGAAAGCGCTGCGCCGCGATCTGCACAAAACCATCGCCAAAGTGACCGACGATATCGGCCGCCGCCAGACCTTCAACACCGCGATCGCCGCCGTGATGGAGCTGATGAACAAACTGGCCCGCGCGCCGCAGGAGAGCGAGCAGGATCGCGCGCTGCTGCAGGAAGCGCTGCTGGCCGTCGTTCGCATGCTGTATCCGTTCACCCCGCACGTGTGCTTCGCCCTGTGGCAGGCGCTGGGCGGCGAAGGCGACGTGGACACCGCGCCATGGCCGGTTGCCGACGAGCAGGCGATGGTCGAGGACTCCAAGCTGGTGGTGGTGCAGGTGAACGGCAAGGTTCGCGCTAAAATCACCGTATCTGCCGATGCGACCGAAGAGCAAGTGCGCGCGCGCGCTGCCGAAGAGCATCTGGTGGCTAAATATCTGGACGGCGTCACGATTCGCAAAGTGATCTACGTTCCGGGCAAACTGCTTAACCTGGTTGTGGGTTAACACAAGGAGGAGTTGTGCGACAACGTATTCTGACGCTGTTGCTGGGGTTGGCGGTGCTGGTCACCGCCGGCTGCGGTTTTCACCTGCGTGGCACCACGCAGGTGCCTAATGAAATGAAAACGCTGATCCTGGACAGTTCGGATCCTTACGGGCCATTGACGCGCGCGGTGCGTGAGCAACTGCGTTTGAACGCCGTGACCATCGTCAGCGATCCGAAGCGTAAAGACGTGCCTTCTCTGCGCATCGTCGGCGCGACGGAAAGCCAGGATACCGCCTCGATCTTCCAGGACGGTAAAACCGCCGAGTATCAGCTGGTGCTGACCGTGCAGGCCCAGGTGCTGATCCCGGGGCACGACCTGTATCCGCTGTCGGTGAAAGTGTTCCGTTCGTTCTTCGACAACCCGCTGACCGCGCTGGCCAAAGACTCCGAGCAGGAGATCATTCGCCAGGAAATGCGTGAGCAGGCGGCGCAACAGCTGGTGCGCAAACTGCTGACCGTGCACGCGGCGGAAGAAGAAAACCGGCAAAAAGCCGCTGCCGTCGGCGAACGAGCGGCAAGCCAAACCGCACAATGATCCGCATTTATCCGGAACAACTTGCCGCGCAGCTCCGAGAGGGGCTGCGCGCTTGTTATTTATTGAGCGGCAATGAACCGCTGCTGCTGCAGGAAAGCCAGGATCTGCTCCGGCAGGCCGCGCAACAGCAGCAGTTCAGCGAGCACTACAGCATTTCCCTCGACGCCCATACCGACTGGGACGCCATCTTCGGCATCTGCCAGGCGATGAGCCTGTTCGCCAGCCGCCAGACGCTGCTGCTGATTTTCCCGGAAAACGGCCCGACGGCGCCGATCGGTGAACAGCTGATCAAGCTCGCCCCCCTGCTGCACGACGACATCCTGTTGATCCTGCGCGGCCCGCGCCTCACCAAAGCGCAGGAAAACAGCGCCTGGTTCAAGGCGCTCAGCCCGCACGGCGCCCTCGTCAGTTGCCAGACGCCTGAGCAGGCACAGCTGCCGCGCTGGGTCGCCGCGCGCGCCAAGGCGATGAAGCTGGAGTTGGACGACGCGGCCAATCAGCTGCTGTGCTATTGCTACGAAGGCAACCTGCTGGCGCTGTCGCAGGCGCTGGAGCGGCTGTCGCTGCTGCACCCGGACGGCAAGCTCACCCTGCCGCGCGTCGAGCAGGCGGTGAACGACGCCGCCCACTTCACGCCGTTCCACTGGCTGGACGCCTTGCTGGCCGGTAAGAGCAAGCGCGCCTGGCATATTTTGCAGCAGCTGCAGCAAGAGGACGTCGAGCCGGTGATCCTGTTGCGCACCCTGCAGCGCGAACTGCTGCTGTTGCTGACGCTGCAGCGCCGCATGGCGTCCGCGCCACTGCGCACGCTGTTCGATCAGCACAAGGTCTGGCAGAACCGCCGCCCGCTGGTGACCCAGGCGCTGCAACGCCTGTCCAGCGCCCAGCTGCAGCAAGCGGTACAGCTGCTGACGCAAATCGAGCTGACCCTCAAGCAGGACTATGGCCAGTCGGTCTGGCCGGAACTGGAAACCCTGTCGATGCTGCTGTGCGGCAAACCCCTGGCCACGAGTTTTACCGATGCCCACTAATCCGGAACACCCCACCGTATTGCACGCGCTGTTTGGCGGCACCTTTGATCCGATCCACTACGGCCATCTGCGGCCGGTGGAGGCGCTGGCCGCAGAAGTGGGCCTGAATCGTGTTACGCTGCTGCCTAACCACGTGCCGCCGCACCGCCCGCAGCCCGAGGCCAACGCACAGCAGCGCTTGAAGATGGTCGAGCTGGCGATCGCCGGCAATCCGCTGTTCGCGGTCGACGATCGCGAACTGCATCGCACCACCCCCTCCTACACCATCGAGACGTTGGAAACGATTCGTAAAGAGCGTGGCGCCGCCCAGCCGCTGGCGTTTATTATTGGCCAGGACTCGCTGCTGACGCTGCATAAATGGCATCGCTGGCAGGCGCTGTTGGACGTCTGCCATCTGCTGGTGTTGGCGCGCCCGGGCTATAACGATCGCATGGACACGCCGGAACTGCAGCAGTGGCTGGAACGTCATCGCACCGCCGACCCGGCGCTGCTCAGCCGCCGCCCGCACGGCCATATCTATCTGGCCGATACGCCGGAGCTGGAAATTTCCGCCACCGAGATCCGCCAGCGCCGCCATCAGGGCCTCAACTGCGACGATCTGCTGCCGCGCCCGGTGCAGCGCTATATCGAGTTGCAGGGTTTATATCGCTAGCGAAAGGTGCGTGATATACTGCGCCGCTATTTTTCAGGTATCCGCTGAAAACCCCGGAAACCTTAGCTGGCCGGGCAGTCACCAGTTAGCTGGCTTTCAGCGGCAGCCTGCCGAAACCTTTATCCGGTTACGCCGCGGCGCGCGCATTTTGCCCGCCGCAGCCGACTGAACAGAACATACCCGAGGGGGAACCTTTGCAAGGTAAAGCGCTCCAAGATTTCGTCATTGATAAAATCGATGACCTCAAAGGCCAAGACATTGTCGCTCTGGACGTACAGGGCAAATCCAGCATCACCGATTGCATGATCATCTGCACCGGCACGTCGACTCGCCACGTGATGTCGATCGCCAGCCACGTGGTGCAGGAATCCCGCGCCGCGGGCATGGAGCTGTTTGGCATGAAAGGCCAGGAAGCCTCCGACTGGATCGTGGTCGATCTGGGCGAAGTGATCGTGCACGTGATGCAGGAAGAAAGCCGTCGCCTGTACGAGCTGGAAAAACTCTGGAGCTAAGCGGTGAAACTGCAATTGGTGGCGGTCGGCACCAAAATGCCAGACTGGGTGCAAACCGGCTTTATGGATTACCTGCACCGCTTTCCCAAAGATATGCCGTTTGAGCTGACCGAGATCCCGGCCGGCAAACGCGGCAAAAACGCCGACATCAAACGCATTCTGGACAAGGAAGGCGAACAAATGCTGGCGGCGGTGGGCAAAGGCAACCGCATCGTTACGCTGGATATCCCAGGCACGCCGTGGGAAACGCCGCAGCTGGCGCAGCAGCTTGAGCGCTGGAAGCAGGATGGCCGCAACGTCAGCTTGCTGATCGGCGGCCCGGAAGGGCTGGCGCCCGCCTGCAAAGCCGCTGCCGAGCAGAGTTGGTCGCTTTCTCCGTTGACACTGCCGCATCCTTTGGTGCGCGTCCTGGTGGCCGAAAGCCTCTACCGCGCCTGGAGTATTACTACAAATCATCCTTACCACCGGGAATAACCGGTGGTGACCGTGACAGAGTGAAATAAAGCAGCGGGATGAAAATAGAACGTAACCCTTTTCGCGACTATACGGCTGAATCCGCCCTGTTTGTACGCCGCGCCCTGGTGGCGTTCTTGGTCATCCTGGTGCTGTCCGGCATCCTGATCGCCAACCTGTATAATCTGCAAGTGGTCCGCGTCGAGGATTACCGCACCCGCTCCAACGAAAACCGCATCAAGCTGGTGCCCATCGCGCCCAGCCGCGGCATTATCTACGATCGCAACGGCACTCCGCTGGCGCTCAACCGCACCATTTATCAGCTGGAACTGATGCCGGAAAAGGTCGACGATCTCAAAGCCACGCTGCAGGCGCTGCGCCCGGTGGTCGACTTGACCGATGACGACATCACCAATTTCGAAAAAGAGCGCAAGCGCTCGCGCCGTTTCGTCTCCATTCCGGTGAAAACCGCGCTGACCGAGGTGCAAGTCGCCCGTTTTGCGGTCAATCAGTTCCGCTTCCCGGGTGTGGAAGTGAAAGGCTACCAGCGCCGCTACTACCCCTACGGCTCCGCCCTCACCCACGTCACTGGCTACGTGTCCAAGATCAACGATCGCGACGTCGAGCGGCTGGACAAAGACGGCAAACTGGCCAACTACGCCGCCACCCACGATATCGGCAAGCTGGGCATCGAACGCTATTACGAAGACACGCTGCACGGCAAAACCGGCTATGAAGAGGTCGAGGTCAACAACCGCGGCCGGGTGATCCGCCAATTGCACGAACAGCCGCCTTCCGCCGGTCAGGACGTCTACCTGACGCTCGATCTTAACCTGCAGCGCTATATCGAACAGCTGTTGGTCGGCAGCCGCGCCGCGGTGGTGGTGAGCGATCCGCGCACCGGCGCCATCCTGGCGATGGTCTCCAACCCGAGCTACGATCCGAACCTGTTCGTCGACGGCATTTCCAGCAAGGACTATCAGGGGTTGCTGAACGATCCGAATCGCCCGCTGATCAACCGCGCCACCCAGGGGGTCTACCCGCCCGCCTCGACGGTGAAGCCTTATATCGCGGTGTCGGCGCTGAGCGCCGGGGTGATCACCAAAAACACCGTGGTGTTCGATCCCGGCTGGTGGCAATTGCCCGGCTCGGAAAAACGCTTTCGCGACTGGAAGAAATGGGGCCACGGCCGCCTGAACGTCACCAAGGCGCTGGAAGAGTCCGCAGATACCTATTTCTACCAGGTCGCTTATGACATGGGGATCGATCGGCTGTCGACCTGGCTGACCAAATTCGGTTACGGCCAGTACACCGGCATCGATCTGTCCGAAGAGCGCTCCGGCCTGATGCCGACGCGCGAATGGAAGCAGAAACGCTATAAAAAACCGTGGTATCAGGGCGACACCATTCCGGTAGGCATCGGCCAGGGTTACTGGACCGCGACGCCGATCCAGATGGCCAAGGCGCTGAACACCCTGATCAATGACGGCACCGTCAAAACGCCGCACCTGCTGCAGAGCACCCGCATCAACGGCGCGCTGGTGCCGTTCAAACAGGAAGAAAACACGCAGATCGGCGATATTCACTCCGGCTTCTGGGAAATTGCCAAAGACGGCATGTACGGTGTGGCCAACCGTCCGAACGGGACGGCGCGCAAATACTTTGCGGACGCACCTTATAAAGCCGCGGCGAAATCGGGTACCGCACAGGTATTCGGCTATGAAACCTACAACGCCCACAAACTGGCGGAGCACCTGCGCGATCACAAACTGATGACCGCCTTCGCACCGTTCAACAACCCGACGGTGTCGGTCGCCATCATTCTGGAAAACGGCGGCTCCGGTCCGGCGGTGGGGACCATCACCCGCCAGATCCTCGACCACATTCTGCTGGGCGACAACAATACGCAATTGCCAAGCGAGGCCCCGCTGCCGCCTGGCGTAGAAGGTGACTAAGGTAGAACATGACTGAAAGCCAACAAAAAGGCTCGATCTGGACCAAAATCCACATCGACCCGACGTTCCTGCTGCTGATCCTGGCCCTGTTGGTCTACAGCGCCTTCGTGATGTGGAGCGCCAGCGGCCAGGACATCGGCATGATGGAGCGCAAGATCGGGCAGATCGTCATGGGGCTGATCGTGATGGCCGTCATGGCGCAGATCCCGCCGCGCGTGTACGAAAGCTGGGCGCCCTATCTGTATATCTTCTGCGTGATTTTGCTGATCCTGGTGGACGCCTTCGGGCAGATCAGTAAAGGCGCGCAGCGCTGGTTGGATCTCGGCGTAGTGCGCTTCCAGCCGTCGGAAATCGCCAAGATCGCCGTGCCGCTGATGGTGGCGCGCTTTATGAACCGCGACGTCTGCCCGCCTTCGCTGAAAAACACCGCCATCGCGCTGGTGCTGATCTTCCTGCCGACGCTGCTGGTGGCCGCGCAGCCGGATCTGGGCACCTCTATCCTGATCGCCGCTTCCGGCCTGTTCGTACTGTTCCTGTCCGGCATGAGCTGGAAGCTGATCGCCGTCGCCGCCGTCGCGCTGGCGGCCTTCATCCCGGTGCTGTGGTTCTTCCTGATGCACGGCTATCAGCGCGACCGCGTCATGATGCTGCTCGATCCGGAGAGCGACCCGCTCGGCGCCGGTTATCACATCATTCAATCCAAGATCGCCATCGGTTCCGGCGGCCTGTCCGGCAAGGGCTGGCTGCACGGCACCCAGTCGCAGCTGGAGTTTTTGCCGGAGCGTCATACCGACTTTATCTTCGCCGTCCTGGCCGAAGAGCTGGGGCTGATCGGGGTACTGGTGCTGCTGGCGCTTTACCTGCTGGTGATCATCCGCGGGCTGATGATCGCCGCCAAGGCGCAAACCACCTTTGGCCGCGTCATGGTCGGCGGCTTGATGCTGATTTTGTTCGTTTATGTCTTTGTTAACATCGGTATGGTCAGTGGCATTTTGCCGGTAGTTGGCGTACCTTTGCCTCTGGTCAGTTACGGGGGTTCGGCGCTGATAGTGTTGATGGCCGGTTTCGGCATCATCATGTCGATCCACACGCATCGGAAAATGCTGTCTAAAAGTTTATAAGAGGTGAGTAATGCGTAAGGAATGGCTTTGGATCGGCGTCGCGGCGGTGTTGCTCTCCGCCTGTACCGCCCCGACCACGGAACAGCAAGCCCCTCCGCAGCCGTACAACGGCCCGGTGGTGGAAATCGGCGGCGTCGAGCCTCAATATGAACCCTATAACCCTAATAACATGCAGGATTATAAGGTTAATGGCGATACTTACCGCATCGTAAAAGATCCGCAGAACTTCTCGCAGACCGGCCTGGCGGCCTGGTATGGCGAAGAGGCCAACGGCAACACCACGGCGCTGGGCGAGCAGTTTGACCCCAACGGCCTGACGGCGGCGCATCCGACCCTGCCAATCCCAAGCTATGTGCGCGTCACTAACCTGGCCAACGGCCGTCAGCTGGTGGTGCGCGTCAACGATCGCGGGCCATACACCAAGGGCCGCATCATCGATCTGTCGAAAGCCGCCGCCGACCGCCTCAACCTGTCCAACAACACCAAGGTCAAGGTAGATTTCATCAACGTGGCGCCGGACGGCACGCTGAGCGGCCCCGGCACCATCGGCACCATCGTGGCGAAACAGAGCTACGCCCTGCCGGCGCGCCCGGATCTCGGCTCCAGCGGCATGGGCACCCCTATTCAACAGGAGGCGCCGATCGCCAGCGGCGCGGCGGTGCGCCCGATCGATAACAGCACTCTGCGCACCGACGACAACAGCGCCCCAGCTGCCGGCGGCAATGCCGCCAACGGCCGCAGCGGTTTCCTCGGCGCGCCGAGCGCGGTGCCGGCCGGGGTGCTGGAAGGTTCCGAACCTGAAGCCGCCGCGGTAGCCGCACCGGTCGCGGCCGGCGCTGCGGCTGTCGGCACGGCTGCTGCCGCCTCTTCCGGCGGCTACGTGGTGCAGGTCGGCGCGCTGAGCAGCGCCGAACGCGCCCAGAGCTGGCAACAGAGCCTGAGCCAACAGTTTGGCGTGCCCGGCAAAGTGGCGGCTAACGGCAACGTTTACCGCGTCCAGCTTGGCCCGTTCAGCAGCCGTCAACAGGCGGCCCAGCTGCAGCAACGCCTGGCGAGCGAAGCGCAACAACAGTCTTTCGTTACTGCTGCACCCTGAGCGTTAAGCCCGGCGGGCATTCACGGCCGATAAGCGGTTATTTAGCTGAAACATTTTCTTGCAGCTAAAAGGGCACTAACCGCAATTAGTCAGATGAATGGGTAATGCCTGCCGGGATCGCATCTGCTATAGTGTGGCTCGTTTTTTAACTTTACTTTCACGGATGTTGTAGTCCCGATCATGAAACAAGTAACTTCTTTTCGCTTAATCAAAAGCATCGCCCTCGGCACCGTTATCGCAATGAGCGCAGCCTCCGTTGCGCACGCCGATGACGTTAACATCAAAACCATGATCCCAGGTGTCCCGCAGATCGATGCGGAAGCGTACATCCTGATTGATTACAACTCCGGCAAGGTGCTGGCCGAGATGAACGCCGATGCGCGTCGCGATCCGGCCAGCCTGACCAAAATGATGACCAGCTACGTCATCGGCCAGGCGCTGAAAGCGGGCAAAATCGGCCAGGACGATCTGGTGACCGTCGGCCAGGACGCCTGGGCGACCGGCAACCCGGTGTTCAAAGGCTCCTCGCTGATGTTCCTGAAGCCGGGCGATCGCGTGCCGGTCTCTAAACTGACCCGCGGCATCAACCTGCAGTCCGGTAACGACGCCTGCGTGGCAATGGCCGACTACGTCGCCGGCAGCCAGGACGCGTTCGTCAACCTGATGAACACCTACGTCAGCAAGCTGGGCCTGAAGAATACCCACTTCCAGACGGTGCACGGCCTGGATGCGCAGGGCCAATACAGCTCGGCGCGCGACATGGCGCTGATCGGCCAGGCGCTGATCCGCGACGTGCCGGAAGAATACGCGATCTACAAGGAAAAAGAGTTCACCTTCAACAATATCCGCCAGATGAACCGCAACGGTCTGCTGTGGGATAACAGCCTGAACGTCGACGGCATCAAAACCGGCCATACCGACGCGGCGGGCTACAACCTGGTGGCTTCGGCGACCGAAGGCCAAATGCGCCTGATCTCCGCCGTGATGGGCGGCCGCACCTACAAAGGCCGTGAAGCCGAAAGCAAGAAACTGCTGACCTGGGGCTTCCGCTTCTTCGAAACCGTGGCGCCGCTGAAAGTCGGTAAAGAGTTCGCCTCCGAGCCGGTCTGGTTCGGCGATGCCGACCGCGTTGAGCTGGGCGTGGACAAAGACGTCTACCTGACCATTCCGCGCGGCCGCATGAAAGATCTGAAGGCCAGCTACGTGCTGAACACGCCGGAAATTCACGCGCCGCTGGCGAAAAACCAGGTGGTGGGCAGCATCAACTTCCAGCTGGACGGCAAAACCATCGACCAGCGTCCGCTGGTGGTGATGAACGAAGTGAAAGAAGGCGGCTTCTTCAGCCGCATCGTGGACTACATCAAACTGATGTTCCACCACTGGTTCGGTTAACGGTTGAAACGGGCGAAATCGTCCCCATATAGTGAATAACACTAACTCCCGCCCCGGCGGGAGTTATACTTTATAGATTAGCTAGCACTCTGGAGCGCACGCACATGCAAAAAACTAAACTGAACGAACTGCTCGAATTCCCTTGCTCGTTTACCTACAAGGTAATGGGCCTGGCGCAGCCTGAGCTGGTTGACCAGGTGGTTGAAGTGGTGCAGCGCCATGCGCCGGGCGATTACAACCCGCAGGTCAAGCCAAGCAGCAAAGGCAACTACCACTCCGTATCCATCACCATCAACGCCACTCACATCGAGCAGGTCGAAACCCTGTACGAAGAGTTGGGCAACATTGAAATTGTTCGCATGGTGCTGTAATTCCAGCATAAACCTCTGCTTATCAACCCGGGATGGCGCAGCGTCTTCCCGGGTTGCGCATTTTTGGTCAGCGAAAGGCTGGTCGCAGGCCGGAGCGCCCGGTATAATGGCTTTACCACTTCTGTAACCTGACGATGACTCTTTTGCAACCAGACAAGATCATTTTGCGTCAGCTGGGGTTGCAGCCCTACGCGCCTGTATCCCAAGCCATGCATAACTTCACCGACAGTCGTACCGAGACCACGCCGGACGAGCTGTGGCTGGTGCAGCATCACCCGGTGTTCACCCAGGGTCAGGCCGGCAAAGCCGAACACGTGCTGATGCCCGGCGACATCCCGGTTGTCCAGAGCGATCGCGGCGGCCAGGTGACCTACCACGGGCCGGGTCAGCAGGTGATGTACGTGATGGTCGATCTGAAACGCAACAAGGTCGGCGTACGTCAGTTGGTCACGGCGATAGAAGATACGGTTATCAACACTCTCGCCCACTTCCGCCTCGCATCGCGCGCCCGTCCGGATGCGCCCGGCGTGTACGTGGGGGAGCAGAAAATCTGTTCGTTGGGTTTGCGGATCCGCAAAGGCAGCTCATTCCACGGCCTGGCCCTGAATGTGGCAATGGATCTCAGCCCCTTCCAACGCATCAACCCTTGCGGTTACGCCGGTATGCAGATGACGCAGGTCAGCGCGCTGGCGCCCGGCGTTGGCATTGAAGACATACACCCAATCCTGGTACAGGAATTTGTTCATTTACTCGGCTACCAGACGGTCGAGCTTCGTAACTGGAACCTGCACGATTATGAGTAAACCAATTCAGATGGAACGCGGCGTCAAATACCGCGATGCTGACAAAATGGCGCTGATCCCGGTCAAAACGGTGGTCACCGAACGGCAGGAGCTGTTGCGTAAACCCGAGTGGATGAAGATCAAACTGCCTGCCGACTCAACGCGCATTCAGGGCATCAAAGCCGCGATGCGCAAGAACGGCCTGCACTCCGTCTGTGAGGAAGCCTCGTGCCCTAACCTGTCCGAGTGTTTCAACCACGGTACCGCTACCTTTATGATCCTCGGCGCCATCTGCACCCGCCGCTGCCCGTTCTGCGACGTGGCCCACGGCCGCCCGATCGCGCCGGACGCCAACGAGCCGGAAAAGCTGGCGCAAACCATCGCCGACATGGCGCTGCGTTACGTGGTGATCACCTCGGTTGACCGCGACGATCTGCGCGACGGCGGCGCTCAGCACTTTGCCGACTGCATCTCCGCCATCCGCGCCAAAAGCCCGAACATCAAAATTGAAACGCTGGTGCCGGACTTCCGCGGCCGTATGGACCGCGCGCT
Source organism: Serratia sp. CY37869 (assembly GCF_052168895.1). Lineage (NCBI taxonomy): Bacteria > Pseudomonadati > Pseudomonadota > Gammaproteobacteria > Enterobacterales > Yersiniaceae > Serratia > Serratia sp. CY37869. Next base: position 300,375 of record NZ_JBJNLU010000002.1, on the reverse strand, counting down.
GGAGATCCTCACCGCCACGCCGCCGGACGTATTCAACCACAACCTGGAAAACGTGCCGCGCGTCTACCGCCAGGTGCGTCCGGGCGCCAACTACGAATGGTCGCTGAAGCTGCTGGAGCGCTTTAAAGAAGCGCACCCGGATATCCCGACCAAATCCGGCCTGATGGTCGGCCTGGGCGAAACCAACGCGGAAATCATTGAAGTGATGCGCGATCTGCGTCGCCACGGCGTGACCATGCTGACGCTGGGTCAGTACCTGCAGCCGAGCCGTCACCACCTGCCGGTGCAGCGCTACGTCAGCCCTGCCGAGTTTGACGAGATGAAAGAAGAAGCGATGGCGATGGGCTTCACCCACGCCGCCTGCGGCCCGTTCGTGCGTTCGTCTTACCACGCCGATCTGCAGGCCAAAGGGATGGAAGTGAAATAACGCGTAATAGTTTGTTACGCTATAGACGGCGGAAACGCCAAAAAACGGATGTCCGCAAGGCATCCGTTTTTTATTGCGCGCAGTCAGACGGGGTTAAACGTCTTTCTTTTCGACGCTCTGCTGAGCGGACTGGCTTTCGGCGGCGTTGTTGCCGGCGGCCGGCGGCGTGCTGTCATCGCCCACGGCTTTTTTAAAGCCTTTCAGCGCCGCGCCAAGATCGGCGCCGAGCGTACGCAGTTTGCTGGTGCCGAACAGTAAAATCACCAACACCGCAATCACCAGAAGTTTGGTAATGCTGATACCTTCCATACTCACCTTCTTATCATAGAGCGCTGCGTGAACAGCGAGAAAAACTGACCTTGCCTGCGAATATTTAGCGACTTTCCTTCGGCTCGCACAACCGCAACATGTAACAGAGTGAGATCGGTCGCAGTAATGCCACAGGGCCTCTGGACGTGAATCCCAGACTATTCTTAGTTTATCACCCGCATGATACGCTGCCATGATACTCATCAGGGAGATGCCGGATGTATATTGCCCCACCCATTTTCGATGCCCGAAAATCCGGCCTCAGCTTCGCCAAACGCACCTACCTGCCCCGCGCCGTCGGTCTGGGGCTCGGCTTTATCTGCGTCTGCGCCGCGCTCTACCCCCTGGCTCCGCCCGCGGCGGTCTGGCTATTGCTGGCCTTTCACGGCTTTCTCTGGCCGCATCTCGCCTACCGCCTGGCCCGCCGCGCCAAAGATCCGTTCAAAGCCGAAATTCGCAACCTGTTGATCGACTCCGCTTTCGGCGGCTTCTGGGCGGCGATGATGGCGTTCAACGCGCTGCCCGCCATCGTCATCCTGTCGATGATGAGCATGAATAACATCGCTTCAGCCGGCAAAACGCTATTTGTAAAAGGATTGGCCATGCAACTGGCCACGGCGGTGTTCACCGCCGCGCTGCTCGGCTTCCCGTTTCACCCGTACAGCACGCCGTTGCAGGTCTATCTGTGCCTGCCGATGATCTACCTTTACCCGACGCTGCTCGGGCTGGTGACTTACCGCACCGCCAAGCGGCTGGCGGAAAAGAAACAGGAGCTGCAGCGCATCAGCACCCGCGATGGGCTGACCGGCTTATACAACCGTCGCCACTGGGAGCATCTGCTGCATCGTCAGTTCGACAGTTGCCGTCGCTACCAGGATAAGGCCACGCTGATCCTGATGGATATCGACCGCTTCAAAACCATCAACGACACCTTCGGCCATGCTTTGGGGGATGAGGCCCTGGCGGCGCTGGCGGAAGAGCTGCTGATCGGCTTGCGTAACGTGGATATCGTCGGGCGCTACGGCGGCGACGAGTTTGGCGCGCTGCTGCCGAACACCAACGCCGAGCAGGCGGAAATCGTCCTGCGACGCATCCAGCAGCGGCTGGATGCGGTCAGCTTCAAGGAGGCGCCGCAACTGCGGCTGCAGATCAGCGCCGGCATCGCCAACTACCACCCCGCGTTGGGCGGCTATCTGGACTGGCTGAAAGCGGCCGACAGCGCGCTCTATCGGGCGAAGCAAAACGGCCGCAACCGGCTGGAAACGGCAGTGCCGCCAGGGGAGTAACTTACTGACTTAATAACTTGGCAAAATACTTCGGCGCTTCAACAAAGCCTTCGCGCAGGTAAAACGCATGGGCCCGCTCGCGGCGACTGTGGCAATGAACCTCCAACCGATCGCAGCCGCGACGGTGCGCCAACGCCTCTCCCTCCGCCAACAACCGCCGCCCCACGCCCGCGCCGCGCGCCCGATCGTCGACGCAAAAATAGCTGATGCGGCCAATGTCGCCGGCCAACGCCAGCTGCGGCAGGAAATGCAGCGACAACACGCCCAGCACTTGCGCCCCGTCCGCCGCCACCAGCAGCGCCTCGTCCGGGTGCGCCAACAGTTGCTGCATGCGCTGCGTCAGAAACGCCTCGGTGCCAGGATAGCCCAACACCGTCATCAATTCGGCGATAGCGTGCCGGTCGCCCAGACGCGCCGCTCTGATTTCCATCGGTTTTACCTCGCAGGGGGTCGATACTACAAAATAGACGGCGTTAGGTGTAACATCCATCGGGTACGGTGAAAAAGGCCGTGCGGCACGCTGGAGATGACATTCCTCCCTAACCGCCTTCACAGGCTGATGATGTCTACGTAACCTCTCGGAGAGAGGCGCGTAGCGTTACGCCTGTCCCTTTCCGAGCCCGTGAATTTCTCTGTTTGAAAGGGAGTTGCCCCATGTTGAGTTCTTTACTGGCCGTCTTTATCGGCGGCGGCGTCGGCAGCGTTTTGCGCTGGGCGGTAAGCATGAAAATGAATCCGCTGAACGCCCACATTCCGCTAGGGACGCTGATGGTCAATCTGATCGGCGGTTTTATCATCGGTCTGGCGATGGCGATTTTCACCCGCATGACACACCTGGATCCCACCTGGAAACTGCTGATCACCACCGGCTTCTGCGGCGGCCTGACCACCTTCTCCACCTTTTCGCTGGAGGTGGTGTATCTGATGCAGGACGGCCGCTTCGGCTGGGCATTGGCCAACATGCTGCTTAACCTGGCCGGCTCGCTGGCGATGACGCTGCTGGCCTTCATGCTGGTGATGTGGGTCAACGGGCGCTAAGCCCTTAATGTTTCCTTAATCTTGCATGCGCATAATCTCATCCAGAACTCCTGACTGGATGAGAAATCGCTATGTTTAGCCTGCCGAAAACCACCGCCGAAGCGATCGCCGTTGCGCTGTGCGTGCTGATCGTCGCCGCCTTTATCAACGCCTACCTGTTCGCCTAAACACCTTTTCCCCGCAACGCGCGTTCATCTTGCGTCCTCCCCATCCGTTACACTACAATTGAGAATGAACGTTCACACCCAAAATTGTGAACCCGGCTCACGCGCAGCAAAGGATCGGGCAGATGCTCTCCCCCAACGACAGTAAACAGGCCAAAGTGCAGGCGCGCCGCGATCAGATCGTCGAAGCGGCGAAAACCAGCTTCCGCCGCCACGGCTTCCATGCCGCCAGCATGGCGGAGATTGCCCAGGGCTCGCAGCTCAGCGTCGGGCAAATCTATCGCTATTTCGCCAATAAAGACGCGATTATCGAAGAGATCGTCAATCGCATCATCACCAGCAAGATGCAGCGCCTGGAAAACCTTGGCGATCACATCAACCTGATCGCCGGCACGCTGGCGGCGCGCACGCTGTTTCAGCAACCGGGCGAGAGCGAAACCGATCACATGCTGATGCTGGAAGTGACCGCCGAGGCCACGCGCAACCCGGTGGTGGCCAAACTGCTCAGCGATGCGGAGGCGCGGCTGTTTCGCCACGTGTGCCACAACCTGCAGCGGCTGTATCCCGATTTCAGCGCGGAAGAGATCGCCGCGCGGGTGGAGTTTATCGCCGTCATGAGCGAAGGCACCGGTTACCGTATCCTTACCACGCAAAAAGCCGATGCGTCCCTGCTGCGCGATCTGTATCAGCAGGCCATTTCTCACCTGTTCAGGAAATCTTAATCTCCCATGACCAAACACTTAGCCAGACAACGTCTGGTGTACGCCGTCGTGCTTGGCCTGTTGGCCGCGCTGGGGCCGCTGTGCACCGATCTCTATCTGCCCGCCCTGCCGGAAATGGCGGGCGAGCTGAATACCTCCACCGCCGCCGCGCAGCTCAGCCTGACCGCCGGGCTGCTCGGCCTGGGCGTCGGCCAGCTGATTTTTGGCCCTTACAGCGACAAACTGGGCCGTATGCGCCCGCTGCTGCTGTCGCTGATCCTGCTGCTCGGCGCTTCGCTGTGGTGCGCGCTGGCGCCCACCATTGACCAATTGCTGATCGCCCGCCTGCTCCAGGGCATCGCCGGCGCCGGCGGGGCGGTGATTTCCCGCGCCATTGCTCGCGATCTGTACGCCGGCCACGAGCTGACCCGTTTCTTCGCCCTGCTGATGCTGGTTAACGGCCTGGCGCCGATCGTCGCGCCGGTGCTGGGCGGCGTCATGCTGCAGGTGATGAACTGGCGCGGCATCTTCGGCGTGCTGGCGGCCATCGCCGTGCTGCTGTTCAGCCTGTCGGCGCTGAAGCTGCGCGAATCCCTGCCGGTCGAGCGCCGCAGCCAGGGCGGCATTCTGGCGATGTTGATGTCGCTCGGCGGGTTGCTGACCCAGCGCTATTTCATGGGCCTGTGCCTGACGCAGGGCTTCGTAATGGCCGGCATGTTCGCCTATATCGGCGCTTCGCCTTTCGTCTTGCAGCAGATCTACGGCCTCAGCCCGCAGATGTTCAGCCTGTGCTTCGCCATTAACGGCGTCGGGCTGATCATTGCGGCGCAGCTGGCCAGCCGTCTCAGTTCACGTTGGGGGGAACGCCGGGTGTTGAGGGGCGGGTTAACGCTGGCGGCCGTCGCATCGCTGTTGCTGCTGTTGGCCGCCGCGCTGCATGCGCCGTTGGTCGTGTTGCTGGTGCCGCTGTTCTTCTCGGTGGCGGTGATCGGCATCGTCGGCCCGACCGCCTCGTCGCTGGCGATGCAAAGCCAGGGGGACAAAGCCGGCAGCGCGTCGGCCTTGATCGGCGTGTGCATGTTCGCGCTCGGCGCCTGCGCCGTGCCGCTCACCGGGCTGGGCGGCACCTCGGGCCTGTCGATGGCGCTGACCATCGTCGGCTGCTACGCCATCGCCATCCTGCTGTTCAGCCTGTTGGCCCGCCGCAGCGACGCATAACGCGCCCAATAAAAAACCCGCTCAATGAGCGGGTTTTAAGAAATTCAGCTACGCAGCTTAGATAGCAGTAACGTTAGCGGCAGATGGGCCTTTGGCACCGTTCGTGATTTCAAATTCTACACGCTGGCCTTCAGCAAGCGTTTTGAAACCGTTGCTAACGATGGCAGAGAAGTGAACGAAAACGTCCTTGCTACCATCTTCCGGAGTAATGAAACCGAAGCCCTTGGATTCATTAAACCACTTAACGCTACCTTTAATCTTAGACATCAAACTTACCTTTAACGTGAATGAAAGACACAAAACCTGTGTCGATTACAGTACAGCAAGCAGGCAGGATTTTGTCCACCACCGCGATCACAGAAATCCGATAAAGAGTGAAAAAATCCGTGTTGTCCGGTGTAAATGAATGACACCGGTTGCAGTAAGTTACCGTTCCAGGTCAATCCTCTCCCTGCGCCGGCGAACAACGCGCGAACGCCTAAACCTGCCCCTTCCCCCCATCGTTGACGCGCCGTGCAGACACAATCGCTATGAAATATAACCAGATGGTCTTTTTGCTTCGGCGGCCCCTGCACTAGGGTTAGGGTTTATTTCCCACTGTGAGCCAAGCCTATGACCAGCCAGTTGGCAGACAAGATCATCGCCTATCGGCGTGAACTGCACCAAAACCCGGAGCTTTCCAATCATGAATTCGCCACCACCGCCCGCCTGACCCGCTGGCTGCAAGAGGCGGGCATTCGCCTTCTGCCGTTGGCGCTGAAAACCGGCGTCGTGGCGGAGATCGGCAGCGGCCAGGGGCCGATCATCGCGCTGCGCGGCGACATCGACGCCCTGCCGATCGACGAAATCGCCGACGTGCCCTTCAGTTCGCAAAACAGCGGCGTGATGCACGCCTGCGGGCACGACTTTCACACCTCGGTGATGCTCGGCGCCGCACACCTGCTCAAAGCGCGTGAAGCCGAACTGGCGGGTACGGTGCGCATCTTCTTCCAGCCGGCGGAAGAGACCTTCAACGGCGCCCGACACCTGATCGACGCCGGCGCGCTGGATAACGTCGCGGCGATATTTGGCCTGCACAATGCGCCGGAGCTGCCCACCGGCACCTTCGCCACCCGCGCCGGGCCGTTCTACGCCAACGTCGATCGCTTCCAGATCCGCATTACCGGCAAAGGCGCCCACGCCGCCAAACCGGAACAGGGTGTCGATACCATCGTCACCGCCAGCCAGATCGTCGGCGCGCTGCAAACGCTGCCCAGCCGCAGCTTCAGCTCGCTGGAGTCGCTGGTGGTGAGCGTGACGCGCATCGAAGGCGGCAATACCTGGAACGTGCTGCCGCAAACCGTCGAGCTGGAAGGCACGGTGCGCACCCACAGCGATGCGGTGCGCCGCCAGGTGCCGGATAAAATTCGCCAGGTGATCGACGGCGTTGCCGCCGCGCTCGGCGCGCAGGCCGAACTCCACTGGCAGCCGGGGCCGCCGGCGGTGATCAACGACGCCCATTGGGCGGCGTTCAGCAAAACCGTCGCCGCCGAGGCCGGCTACCGGGTCGAAGAGGCGGAGCTGCAGATGGGCGGCGAGGATTTCGCGCTGTATCTGCATCACGTGCCGGGCGTGTTCGTCAGCATCGGCTCCGCCAGCGAATTCGGCCTGCACCATCCGCGTTTCAATCCCGATGAGCGCGCCCTCTTTCCTGCCGCCCACTATTTTTCGCTGCTGGCGGAGCGCACGCTGCAGCAATTAACCCCCGCAGCGAAAAAAGCCCTCAGCAACGCCTGAATAACGTGAAATAGTATTTCCCCGACGCCGCTGATGCCGCGCCGGGGATTATTATTTTCGCTCGCCGTGATATTTGCAGTTTTCAACATTTGAATATGCTGTTTTGTTGTTTTACATCCCGACAGCGCTCATCAATAGTGGACGCATCAGACACCGCGCGCCTTTCGGCGCATGACAGGATAATCACGATGAGCGACAACGCGAATAATCAACGGCAATTACGGCTGGGCGCCATTCTGCACGGCGCCTCGGGAAATATGTCCGCCTGGCGCCACCCGGACGCCACCGCCGACGCCAGCATCAACCTCGAATTTAATATCGCCTCGGCGAAAAAAGCCGAACAAGGGAAATTCGATTTCGTCTTTGTCGCCGATGGCTTATATATCAACGAAAAGTCCATTCCGCATTTTCTTAACCGTTTCGAGCCGTTGACCTTATTGGCCGCGCTGTCCGCCGCCACCGACAAAATTGGCCTGGTGGGCACGCTCTCCACATCCTACAGCGATCCGTTCACCGTCGCCCGCCAGTTCGCCAGCCTCGATCACCTGAGCAACGGCCGCGCGGGCTGGAACGTGGTGACGTCGCCGCTGGAAGGTTCGGCCAAAAACTTCTCGCGCGCCGAACACCCGGAGCACAGCCTGCGTTACCGCATCGCCGGCGAGTTTCTCGACGTCGCCAAAGGACTATGGGACTCCTGGGAGGACGATGCCTTCGTGCGCAATAAGGCCAGCGGCGAATTTTTCCGCGCCGGGAAACTGCACACCCTCAATCATCAGGGGGAGTTCTTCTCGGTGCAGGGGCCGTTGAACATTGGCCGCACGCCGCAGGGCCGCCCGATCCTGTTCCAGGCCGGCGCCTCCGAAGACGGCAAACGGCTGGCGGCCAAGCACGCCGATGCGATCTTCACCCATCACGACACGCTGGAGCAGGCGCAGGATTTCTACCAAGACGTGAAGCGGCAGCTGGTGGAACAGGGGCGCGAACCGGACGACCTGCGCATCTTCCAGGGCGTCAGCGTGATCGTCGGCGACGACGATGCGGACGTCGAGCGCCAGTACCAAGAGACCGCCCGTCTGGTCAGCATCGAGAACGCTCTCAACTACCTTGGCCGCTACTTCGAGCATTACGACTTCGCCCGCCATCCGCTGGACGCGCCCTTCCCGGACATCGGCGATCTGGGGCAAAACAGCTTCCGCAGCACCACCGACGCCATCAAGCGCAACGCCCGCGAGCGTAACCTCACGCTGCGCCAGGTGGCGCTGGAGGCCGCCTCGCCGCGCCCGGTGTTCAGCGGCACGCCGGAAGCGGTGGCGGACGGCCTGCAACGCTGGTTCGACGGCGAAGCCGCCGACGGCTTCATCATCAGCGGCGGTACGCCCAACGCCTTCGGGCACTTCGTCGATCGGGTGGTGCCCGTCCTGCAACGGCGCGGCCTGTTCCGCCAGGCGTACCACGGCGATACGCTGCGCGAGCACCTGGGCCTGAAGCGTCCGTTGAACAGATTCACCCAATAATAAGATCGTTTTCAGGGATACCCGCTATGCAGAAAACCGTTACCGCCGCTCTCGTGGCGGCCTTGCTGAGCCTGACCGGCGCCGCGCAGGCGGGCACCGGCATCGATTTGCAGGCCAATGAAACCCCTATCCATGCGCCGAAAAACCCGCAGGCGATCGCCAAGCTGCCGGCCGATTTCCGCTTCGTGAAGCCGGGCCGGTTCACCGTCGCGATCGCCGCGCTCAACACGCCGCCGCTGGCGCTGTTCGCCGCCGACAACCGGCGGCTTATCGGCAGCGAAGTGGATATCGCGCAGTTGGTAGCCGACAGCCTGGGCCTGGAACTGAACGTGGTGCAAACCTCGTGGGAAGACTGGCCGCTGGGGGTGGTTTCCGGCAAGTATGACGCGGCCATCACCAACGTCACCGTCACCAAAGAGCGCAAAACCCGCTTCGACTTCGCCACCTATCGCATCGACTCGCTCGGCTTTTATGTCAAAACCGGCGGCAAGATCGCGACGATCAAACAGCCTGCCGATATCGCCGGATTAAAGATCATCGTCGGCTCTGGCACCAACCAGGAAGCCATCTTGCTGGCATGGGACAAGCAGAATCGGCAGCAGGGGCTCAAACCCTTCCAGCCGATCTACGTGACCGACGATGCGGCCGCCACGCTGGCGATCCAATCCGGCCGGGCCGACGCCTATTTCGGGCCCAACGTGCTGGGCGCCTATAAAGCGGCGCTGAATGGCCGTACCCGGCTGGCGGGCACGGTGGAAGGCGGTTGGCCCAAGGCGGCGCACATCGCCGTCACCACCCGTAAAGGCAACGGGCTGGTGCAGGCGGTGAATGAAGCGCTGAACGGCGCGATCCGCGGCGGACAGTACGATCAGGTGCTCAACCGCTGGGGCGAGAGCGTCGAACGCCTTGCGCAGTCGGAAATCAACCCGCCCGGTCTGGGCGATTAGGAGCGCGCGATGACGCAAGACACTTTCATTCAGACGCTGCCGACCGATCCGCTGGTCGCCCCGGTGATCGAGGGGCTGTTCGGCGAATATCGTCAGCGCTACGGCGACTATTTTGGTGACCAGGAACCGGAACCGCTGGACCTGTACGCGCCGCCGCAGGGCGCCTTCATCGTGCTGCTGCGCGCCGGTACGCCGATCGCCATGGGTGCCTTCAAGCGCTATGACGGGCAAACCGCCGAGCTGAAGCGTATCTGGACGCGGGGCGATCTGCGCCGCCAGGGCCTGGCGCAACGGGTGTTGCAGCAGTTGGAAACGCTGGCGCTGGCGCAGGGTTATCGCCGGCTCTATCTGACCACCGGCTTTCGCCAGCCCGAAGCGGTGGGCCTGTACCTGAGCAACGGTTATCAGCCGCAGTTCGATCCCACCGTCGACAGCGAGGTTTACAGCCGCCCGCCCTACGATGGCCGCCTGCCGTTCCGCAAAAGCCTGATTGCAGAAGACGCCTGTTGTTGCGCGTCGGAAAGGAAAATCGCCTAAGGCCCCTTTATCTGTATCAGGAGACATGACATGTCCAAACAAGAAGTCTTGAAAGTGGTGCCCGCCCGCTATCCGCTGCGGCTGATCGGCGCGCTGTTTTCGCTGTTTATTCTGGCCGCCATCGTGCAATCGGTGGCGGGCAACGCGCGCTGGGAATGGGGCGTGTTCGCCGAGTGGTTCTTCGCCCCGGCGGTGCTGGCGGGGCTGGGACAGACCCTGCTGCTGACGCTGCTCGGCACGCTGTTCAGCATTCTGTTCGGCACCCTGCTGGCCCTGGCGCGGCTGTCGCGTTCTTACCTGCTGGCGTCGCTGGCCTGGGGGTATATCTGGCTGTTTCGCTCGCTGCCGCTGATCCTGGTGCTGATCATCCTGTATAACTTTTCCTATCTGTACGATGCCATCTCGCTGGGCATTCCCTTTACCTCGGTGGTGTTCGCCAGCTACCCGACCATCGATATCCTCGGCCAGTTCGCCGTGGCGGTGCTGGGTCTGACGCTGGTGCAGTCCGCCTATACCGCCGAGATCATCCGCGGCGGCATCCTGGGCGTGGATTACGGCCAGCACGAAGCGGCGGCGGCGCTGGGCCTGCCGGGCTATCGCCGCACCTTCCGCATCATTCTGCCGCAGGCGCTGCGATCCATTATTCCGACCGGATTCAACGAGATCATCAGTCTGGCGAAAGGCACCTCAATCGTTTATGTGCTGGCGCTGCCGGAGCTGTTTTACACCATCCAGGTGATCTATAACCGCACCCAGCAGGTGATACCGCTGCTGATGGTGGCCACCGTCTGGTATCTGTTCATCACCACCGCCCTGTCGGTGATCCAATACTACATCGAACGCTATTTCGCCCGGGGTGCGGTGCGCGAACTGCCGCCGACGCCCTGGCAGAAACTGGCCGGCTGGCTAAAACGTTAGGAGACCCGCATGTCTGAAGCCATTGATTATTACGCCTTGCCCGAACAGCCGGCACGCAACCTCACCCCGGTGCCGGCGCGCGGCCTGATCGAAATCAGCAACGTCAGCAAATTCTTCGGCAAACACAAGGCGTTGGACGACGTCAGCCTGACGCTGCAGCCGGGCACCGTGACCGTGATCCTCGGGCCTTCCGGCTCCGGAAAATCGACGCTGCTGCGGGCGATCAACCATCTGGAGCGCGTCGACGAGGGCTTTATCCGTATTGACGGCGACTACGTCGGCTATCGCCGCAAGGGCAACCGGCTGTACGAGCTGAAGGAAAAGGCCATCCTCCGGCAGCGCATCAACGTCGGCTACGTGTTCCAAAACTTCAACCTGTTCCCGCATCTGACGGTGCTGGAAAACATCATCGAAGCGCCGGTGGTGCACAAGATCCACTCCCGCGAACGGGCGAAAGCGGTGGCCTATGAGCTGCTGGATACGGTCGGGCTGCGCCACAAGGCGGACGCCTACCCGCGCCACCTCTCCGGCGGCCAACAGCAGCGCATCGCCATCGCGCGCGCGCTGGCTCTGAACCCGAAGGTGATCCTGTTCGATGAGCCGACCTCCGCGCTCGATCCCGAGCTGGTCGGCGAAGTGCTGGACGTGATTAAAGGGTTGGCGGATCTGGGCGTCACGCTGGTGGTGGTGACGCATGAAATCGGCTTTGCGCGCGAAGCGGCGGATCGGGTGGTGTTTATGGTCGACGGGCAGATCGTCGAGCAGGGCGATGCCAGACAGGTGCTGGCTCAGCCGCAGCACCCGCGCACCGTCAACTTCCTCAACAAAGTACTGTGAGCGTCGGGGCGCCGATGCGCCCCGCGCAGGAGCAGGTTAGAGGCCGGCGAAACGCCGCTTCTCGGCGGCGAAATCCAACGGGCGGATCCCCTGCTGGTTTTTGTCCTCTTCGGTCAGCAACGCCGGGGGAATAAACCAGGTCACCTCAAACAGCAGCCCGTCCGGGTCGTGACCATAAATGCTTTTGTGCACGCCGTGATCCTCTTCCAACCCGAGAATGCCGCGTTCGGCCAGCTGATGGCGAATGCGCTCCAGCTCTTCCAGGCTGTCCACTTCCCAGGCCAGATGATACAGCCCGGCCGGCGGCTCATGCTCCGCCGGCGGCTCGCCGTTGGCGCGAAACACCCCGGCGCGCTGCTGGCCCAGGTTCTTGCTGAACAACGCCAAATCGTGATCGTTGTCCGAGTCGGCGGCCTGGGTAAATACCGCCCGATCGGGGCTGTCGGACGGCTTCAGCTTGAAGCCCAATACCTGATGATAAAAGTCGGCGCTCTGCCGCACGTCGCTGACGTACAGCACGGCGTGATTGAGACGTTTGATGCCCATCGCTATTCCTTTTTGCGCATTGAATAAAGTCAGCATGAACATAGCATGTCGCTGGGAAGCCGCTAAATGCCGTTATCGCATGACTAAATGCCGCCCGCGCAATCTGTCGCTGCAAGGCATTCCGCGCTATCATAAGCGCTGTATTGAACCTTTTTGTGAGAATAGCGATGAACGGCAAGATAACGACTTTTTTTGAAGACAAAGGCTTCGGCTTTATTACCGACGAGAACGGAGAAAATCGTTATTTTCACGTGATTAAAGTGCAAAACCCGGAGCTGATTAAGAAAAACGCGGCGGTGACCTTCGAACCGACCAACAACACCAAAGGCCCGTCGGCTTATGCGGTCAAAGTGTTGGCGCCCAGCAAATACATCATCATCGCCAACGAAAGAATCAAGATCGCCAGCATCAAGTCTTTCAATACCTTCACCAAGGAAGTGCCGGTCAAAGCCGACGTGGATAAAGAGAACACCGTGCTGTCAGTCGGCCTGCTGATGAACCGCATTCGCCCGCAGTCCGAAGACCAGGCGCAGGCCATGCAAACGCTGCGCATGCTGACCATCACCACCTTCCAGAACACCACCCATACCTTCTCCGAGCACGAGATCGACATGGATGAGACCATCAAGGCGCTGAAAAGCCTGTAAGCCTCTGCGTACAGAAAATAACCAACGAAATATGTCGTCGCCTGTGTTAGCGTGAGTTTTCACCTGACACAGGCTATTGATATGTCCGATTCCAGCAGCGTCAAAGGTTTTATCAACCGCTCCACCCAAATCGTCTGCCCTAAATGCGGCTATGTTACCCGGCAAAAATGCGCGGCAATGCTGCAAGACGTGATATTGATTTGCCCTAATTGCGAAACCCGCTTCGAACCCAGGCAAGGCTGAAAACGGTTAGCGGAACAGGATATGCTCGACGCTGTTGCCGTTCACCACGTTGAACGACTCCACCCGATTACGCCCCTGCGATTTGGCGCGATACAGCGCGATATCCGCCATGTTCATCAACTGCTCCAGCGATTTCACCTCGTTCATCGCCAAACTGGCGACGCCGACGCTGATGGTGATTTTCAACGTCTGCTTGCCTTCCGCCTGCAGCTCCGTCTGCTCCACCAACCGGCGCAGATGCTCCCCCAGCGCCACGCCCTGCGCCGCCAACGCGCGCGGCAGCATGATGGCGAACTCTTCCCCGCCCAAGCGGCCGAACAGCTGATCGTGCCGCAGCTCGCGCCGCACGATGTGCGCGAACGACGCCAGCACCTGATCGCCGGCGCTGTGGCCGTGCGTATCGTTGATCTGCTTGAAATGATCGATATCGATCAGCAGTAACGACACCGCTTCTTTGGAACGGTGCTTGTGCTCCAACAGCTCGCCCGCTTTGCGCGTCATCGCGCTGCGCGCCAGCACGCCGGTCAGGAAATCGTGGTTGGCGCTGTGCTCCAGACGCCGCATAAGCTTACGGTTGGCCGCGATGGAACTGGCGAGGATCAGCGGCCCCATCACCAGCATGGCGATACCCAATCGGGCGGACATCAGCGTGTCGAGGAAGGCATTATGGTTGTTCGGCGTTTCATACAGCACCAGGTTGGCGGAGATGCTGCTGATCTCAGACATACCGGTCAACAGCGTCAGCAACGTCACCGGGAACAGCTGGTAGCGCACCGCGCACCACAGCAGCGCCGGGATCGGGAAGGCGATCGCGCCCGGCCCGCCGATATAGACGCTGAACGCCAGTGACAGCAGCAGCGCCAGCAGCGGCAGGCAGCCTTTCAAGCGCCAACGCACCTGCATGCGCAACAGCTGTTTCAACCGCGGCGCCGCCATCAGCACCGGCAACAGCAGCAGGGTCGTCGAAAACTGTTCGCTGAACCAGGCCAGCCAGGCGACCACCACCGTGTTGTTGTACAGGCTATCGTTACGCAGCACGGACAGCGTCGACGCCACCGCCGCACCGGCCAGGCTGGCGCTGAACATATAGAGTATCGCCTGGGGTTTACCCATGCGCCGTTGAGATTGCGGCAGCATCAGCATGATGCCGTAACCGACGACGATCAGCGACATGTTGCAGGCGTTCAGCCACAGCGCCAAAGACCAGCCCTCGCCGGTGCTGAGATCGGCGGCAACCATGCCCAGATAGGTCGTGAGCCAGCCGAGCGGCGTGGCGTAAGCGGGTTTGCGCAGCAGCAGGCCGAGCAGAATCGCATTCACCGGCCAAAATAAAGAAAGCGAGCCAATCGGCCGGCTAAGAATGCCCACCAGGGAAAGTAAAAAGGCCAGCATGAAAAGATTGATGAGCTGAACCGTAAGCGGCAGGCCATGCCTGGCGTTTATTCTGGCGTTCATCGCCTCGCCCATATTTTGCTAATAACCAGAATAATAATGTGCATACTCTCTCGCCCGGCCAGTGAGGGATAATCAACCCGGATTTCAACCAAAAAAGCCAGACAAATCAATAATAAAAAGCATTAACAATTAATTAACAGACTTTTCTTAACCTAATATGGCGGCGGCGGACTCCCCCGCATACCGTCGGAAAATAATGCTCAGCTCTGCTGACAGCATAGCGCAAAGCGTAATAGGCCGCCGACCGACGTTAATTACATTAATAAGATTGTGGTTATTGCTCGTTGAATGATATTTGAATAACTACGCGAGTATTTTCCTGCAACTGGGCCGCCCGTGCAATAACAACCCAAAAAAAGCCCGCCTAAAGCGGGCTTGCTTGAACAACAGCAAATCGACAGTTACGACACAGCCATTCATTGCATGCCTGTGCTGCCATGCAGTGTAGCGGCGAAAGCTTAAGCAGACCTTAGCAACAAAAAACCCGGCCTAGGAACCGGGAATATTTGTACGAAATGCAGCGTTAGCCCAAGCAGGCTAATAACATTTCGCAGCTTACACGCCAAATGTGCAGAAAAAATGAACGCTGCACGCGGCAAGGCCTTACGCCAGTTTGGCGGCAAAGCCCGCCACGCGCTGGCCATAAAGCTTGGCGGTCGCCAGATCGCCCGACAGCATCTCGTCCACGCCGGCATCCGACGGCGTCTGTACCAACAGCCCCACCGAACCGCCCAGGTTGTTGACATCGGTACGCTGCGCCGATTTGGTGTTGGCCGGTAGCAGCCCCAGACTGACCCACAGGCCGCCATGTTGAGAAGCCAGCGTTTGCAGCGCAATCAGCGTGACCTGCTTGTCGCCGTTCAGGCTGGCGCTGTTGGTAAAGCCGCCGAACACTTTGTCCTGCCACTTGCGGCCGAACCAGGCTTTGGAGCTGGCGTCGGCGAATTTCTTGAACTGCCAGGACGGGCCGCCCATATAGGTCGGTGAGCCAAAGATGATGGCGTCCGCCTCATCCAGCTTCTGCCACGCTTCATCGCTGATATCGCCTTCCTGATCGATAGCGATCAGTTCGGCCCCTGCGCCTTCCGCCACCACTTTCGCCAAACGCTCGGTATGGCCGTAGCCGGAATGAAACACCACTACTGTCTTCGCCATAGAAATTCTCCACTCATTGCACAGAGGCGCCGACGACGCCCATCTCGCGTTCAATCTAATCAAGCGCGCAACGGCTGAATACTGAATAAAACTGACGGTGTTATTCAAAAAAATCGCGCTACGCGCCGCCGGGTATGCGCAGATAAAAAAAATCCCGCACAAGGCGGGATAAACTTAACAGGGATGGGGTAATACACTACAGGGAATGGATAACACACAACATCATCGGGTAGAGCTACAGTACCAATCCCAATGTATAGAACTGTCATCCCCGCGTAAGTTTGCTCGGCCAGATGTAACGCCGAATGGGAAATATGACATTCCGCTCAAGGCACCACGAATAGCCTCGACTCGAAACCGCCGCTTTTGAAGGTGCCGGTGTTGACCCACCCCGGCGGCGAACGACCGAAGTCCTGATTGAAATCCCCGCCGCTGACCAGCCAGACCCGGCGATGGCCTTTCGCTAACGCGCTGAGGTTATCGACGTAGGTCTGCGCCGCCCGATCGTGGAAAAAGGTGCCGAAACCATAGGCATTGGGCTTGCCCGAAATGCCGTTGGGCCTGGCGGGGGTATACAGCAAGGCGCGATAGCCCTTCTTGTTGTAATACACATAGCTCAGGTAGTTGAACATGTTGCTGACCACCACCGCATCGTTGGGCTGATAGTTACTGTTGATGTAGTTCACCATCACCTTGAACTCATCTTTCTCGACCGGATAGTCGTTGCGCACGCCGCAGCCGAACAGCAGGCTGAAGAACAGCAGCAAAGAGATCCCGCGCACCCGGCTTTTCGTACCGGCGATCAGCACGCCCAATACCAGCGGAATGCCGAGCGCGGCGGAATAAAGGTAGCGATCGACAAACAGCGGCGAACGCCAGGAAATGGCGAATACCAACGTCACCGGGATCAGCATGCCGCCAAGCAGCAGCAGCGCATATTTTCTCGGCATCTGGCGCCGCCACAGCAGCAGTGAACATAAGGCGACAAACATCGCCGGCAGCAGCCAGAGAATGATCGTGGGATAGTTGCTGCCATCATGCCCGGTGAGAAAACGCCAATACATCGCCGGCAGATCGCTCCAGGCAACCTGAGGGATCCAACCGACGTCGCCGCCGACCCGCAGTTCGGCAATATGCGCCAGCAGATTGAGCAGCACCAGCAGCCAGGGAATATAGGCCACTCCAATCGCCGCATTGGCCCCCCACCACGCCGGCAGCCTGATGTAACACTCGCCTTCGCGGCGGCACGACAGCGCCAACACCACCAGCCAGTGCGCGATCAGCGTGAAAATCGTGAAGTAGTGAGTATAAAAGCTCAGCGTCATCAACAGCGCATACAGCGCCAGATAGCGGCGGTTATCCGGCGTTTTCAGCCACTTCGCCAGCGCCATGGCGGCGGCGATCGCCAACAGCCCCATCAGCGCATACATGCGCGCCTCCTGGCTGTAACGCACCGCCATCGGCATGATCGCCATCAGCCATCCCGCGGTCAGCGCCGCCCGCTCGTTGGCCAACCAACGGGTAAAACGCATCGCCAGCGCCACCGTAATCACGCCGAACACCAGGCTCAGCGCGCGGGCCGCCATAATGCCGTCGCCAAACAGCACCATCCAGCCATGCAGCAGCAGGTAATAAAGCGGCGGGTGAACATCGAAGGAAGCATGGTACAGCAAAGCGCCCACATCATAGCGGCTGGTCAGCACGCTGGAGGCCTCGTCGCACCAAAAATACCGATCCGTTAAGGAAATAAACCGCACGATCGCCGAAAACGCCACGATCGCCAACGCGTAATGTTTGTAACCGATGCCTTTTAAGCCGTTATTGCTCAAAGAAACATTCGATACCTGTTGCAGTGACATAACCGCATTCCGCCCAAGAGAACCACACAGTGTGGAGACGCAGCGTCATCATTGCCGACGGCGGGTAAATGGCGGGTAAATCAGTGCGAAAAAATCGGCGCAATCACCGCGGCGGCGCACGGCCCTCAGCGGATTTCAACGGTGATGTCCGGGTAGGCCTTCTCCCCGTCGCTGAGGTAATGCCCCAACGCCCGGTAAGCCATGACGTACAGCACAGCGGCGCCGCACAGGCACAGCAAGGTCACGATAAAGAATCTGGATTTGCGCACGATAGGCTCCATGGGGAAATTTTCACCTATTGTAACGCGGCAAAATAAACGAAGGTTCAATTGGCGGCGGGTCGTTTGCCCTACGGCCGCTCTGTCGATCCATCAAAGCACTGGAACGAGCTGAGCGGCAGCGTTATTGGCCATATGAAAACACGCTGCGCAGTGGAACCGACACAGCGCCGCCAGGCATGCGTCATGTTCCCGGGTACGGATGGGTCTCGCGCCAGTGGTCCGCTATCTGCTGCCGCGTACAGACCCACACCCGTTCGTGTTGCTGGATATAATCGAGAAAACGCTGCAGCGCGCGAAAACGCCCCGGCCTGCCCAGCAGACGACAGTGCATCCCCACCGACATCATCTTCGGCGCCTCCTCGCCCTCAGCGTACAGCACGTCGAAGCTGTCTTTCAGATAGGTGTAAAATTGCTCGGCGGTATTAAACCCCTGAGCGGTGGCGAAACGCATGTCGTTGGCGTCCAGCGTGTAAGGAACGATCAGGTGCGGCCGACGGCTGCCGTCGCCGCACGCCACTTCGCTCCAGAACGGCAAATCATCGCCGTAATAATCGCTGTCATAATCAAAACCGCCCTGCTCCACGACCAGTTGCCGAGTGTTGGGGCTATCGCGCCCGGTATACCAGCCGGTAGGCGCTTTGCCGAACAGGTCGGCCAGCACTTGCACCGCTTTTTGCATATGCTCACGCTCCTCAGCGATATCCATATGTTGATAATGGATCCAGCGCCAACCATGGCTGACCACATCGTATTTCGCCGCTTTGATCGCCGCGACAATCTCCGGCTGGCGCGCCAGCGCCATCGCCACGCCGAAGACCGTCAACGGCAGGCCACGCCGGCTGAACTCGCGGTGGATCCGCCAAAAGCCCGCCCGGCTGCCGTATTCGTACAGCGAATCCATCGACATATGGCGCGCCGGATAGCTGGCGGCGCCGATAATATCGGAGAGAAACTGTTCCGATCCCGCATCGCCATGCAGCACATGATTCTCCGCACCCTCCTCGTAATTGAGCACGAACTGCACGGCAATCCGCGCGTTGCCCGGCCAGCGCGCATGCGGCGGATCTCCGGCGTAGCCTCGCAGGTCACGGGGGTAATTCTCATCGACAATGACCATTCTTCATCCCTTTAAAATAGATTTAACGACTGAAATTGACCGCTTAACGCTTTGGTTTCGGGATAGGCCAAGTCCCCTTGTTTGCTGGTCGATAACCCCAACGCCACCAGCGACTCCACCATTTTTACCGCCGCGCTGACGCCATCAATCACCGGCGCCCGCAGCTCGCGGGTCAGTTCCTGCGCCAGCGTCGCCATTCCGCCGCAGCCGAGCACAATCGCCCCGCAGCCATCCTCTTTCAGAGCACGGATGCAGCGCTCGCGCACTTTCTCCTGCGCCAGCCCGCTGCCGTCCTCCAGCGCCAGCACCGGCAAGTCAATGGCGTGCAGCGCCGCGCAATGCTGATGAAAACCGTACTGATGCAGCAGGTGGCGGGCGATAATCAGCGTGCGCGGTAACGTGGTGACGATCGAAAAACGGGTCGCCACCATCGACGCCATATGCATCGCCGCTTCCGCAATGCCGATCACCGGCCCCTGCGCCAGCTCGCGCGCGGCCAGCAATCCCGGATCGCCGAAACAGGCGATCACATGACCGTCAACGCCCTGCCGTCGCCCCGCCCTCACCTGTTCCAGCACGCCGATCGCCGCGATGGCTTCGTCAAAGTGCCCTTCAATGGACGGCACCCCGTCGCGCGGACACACCGCCAGGATCTCGGTGCCCGGCGCGGCGGCGGTGCGCGCGGCAGCGGCGATGGTGTCGGTCATCGCCTGACTGGTGTTGGGGTTGATAACCTGTATGCAAACAGAAGACATCACGGCTCCTTGTAACCGGCGAACAGCCGGGAAAAATCGGGCAGGCTGACGCCATCGCGCTCAAAGCGCAGGCTGGCGACAATATGATCAAAATGGCGCATCAGGGCGTCGCTCAGAGGCTGCAGCGCTTTATCCCGCAACAAACCGACCAACTGCTGATGATCGTCGCAACGGCCCCCCTGCCGCCACGGCGCGCCCCAGGTGGCGATGACCAGGGAAGAACGCTGGCAAAGACGCGTCACCATGTCGGTGATAACCGAATTGCCCGAGATCGCCTGCAGCTGAATATGAAAATCGGCGGAATAGCGAATCGCCGCCGGGCCGTCGTAAGCCTCATGCACCTGCTGTTCCAGCTGAATAATGCGCTCCAGTGCCGCCAGATGGGGCGCCCGACAGCGGGCGATAATATCGGGAAGGTTGGCGACCTCCAGCAGCGCGCGCGTGCGGAAGATAGCCTGCGCCTCTTCCACCGTCGGGCTGGCGACATATGCACCACGTTTGGGCTTCAGGCTAACCATTTGCACAGCGGCGAGTCGTTGCAGCACCTTACGGATGCCGGTGCGGCTCACGGCAAACACGTCGGACAACGCCTCCTCCGGCAATTTGCTGCCCGGTGGCAGCTGATGCTCGACAATCGCCGTCATCAACGCCTGATAAATGGTTTCATCTTTGTCCTGCAGCGCTGGCGCGGCCTGGAGACAATGTTCAGTATTCATTCACCCACTCCGGTTTCACCTATCGATAGCAAAATCGTATACATAACGCTCGGTTTCTGTATGCAAAATCAGCCATTGTGGCCTGGATCCTGCAATAGCCTCAGCAATCCACATAACAAGAGGAGCAGGTTTCATGCCACATTCAACACACATGCATCAGGTTTCGGCCAAAGACGCGACCGCCGGCTACAGCCCGCGACTATGTAATGAAGATCTCGCGCCGACGCGCGACCAAAACTGGAGCTGGTACAACATTTTTTCATTCTGGATGTCGGACGTGCACAGCATGGGGGGCTATGTGGTCGCGGCGAGCTTTTTCACGCTCGGGTTGGCCAGTTGGCAGGTGCTGCTCTGCCTGCTGATCGGCATTTGCATCGTACAGCTGTGCGCCAACCTGGTGGCGAAGCCAAGCCAAATGGCCGGCGTGCCCTATGCAGTCATCTGCCGCCAGGCGTTTGGCGTCTTTGGCGCCAATATCCCGGCGGTGATCCGCGGGCTTATCGCTTTCGCCTGGTATGGGATCCAGACCTACCTTGCGGCCAACGCCCTGATGCTGGTGCTGCTCAAGTTCTGGCCGTCGCTGTCCACGCTCACCGGAAGCGGCTTCCTCGGCCTGTCGCTCCTGGGCTGGCTATGCTTCGCCACCATGTGGCTGCTGCAGGCGATGGTCTTTTGGCACGGCATGAACGCCATTAAGCGCTTCATCGATATCGCCGGGCCGGCAGTCTATGTGGTGATGCTGGCGCTGGCGGGCTGGATTGTATACAAGACCGGTTTTGACGGGATTTCCTTTACCCTGGCCAGCAAATCGCTGACCGCCGGGGAGCAGACCTGGCAAATGATCACCGCCACCGCGCTGGTGGTCTCCTACTTCTCCGGGCCGCTGCTCAACTTCGGCGATTTCTCCCGCTACGGCAAAAACATGGGCGAGATCCGCCGCGGCAACCGCTGGGGCCTGCCGTTCAACTTCCTGCTGTTCTCCATCGTCACCGTAGTGATTGTTTCCGGTACACAATCGCTGTTTGGCCACATGATCACCGACCCGATTGAAACCGTCAGCCGCATTGGAAACGATCTGGCGGTCGCCATTGGCCTGCTGACGATGATCACCGCCACCATTGGCATCAATATCGTGGCCAATTTCGTCTCGCCGGCCTTTGACTTTTCGAACTGTTCGCCGCAGAAAATCAGCTTCCGCACCGGCGGGATGATTGCCGCCGTTGGGTCGATTCTGCTGACGCCGTGGAATTTGTTTAACTCGCCGGAGCTTATCCACTACACCCTCGACGTGCTGGGCGCCTTTATTGGCCCGCTGTTCGGCATCCTGATCGCCGATTTTTATCTGATCAAACGCGGCCAGGTATCCGTGGACGATCTGTTTGATGACACCCCGAAAGGCAAATACTGGTACCGCAACGGTTTTAACCCGAAAGCCATTGCCGCGCTGCTGCCGTCGGTGGCCATTGGCCTGATCATCAGCTTTATTCCGGCCCTGCACCAAGTGGCCAACTTCAGCTGGTTTATCGGCGTCTTCCTCGGCGCGACCGCCTACCGCTGGCTGGCCCGCGATGAGCGCACCGCCGTGGCCGGTCCGGCGTTCCGGGCGAAGGTGATGGCGCAAAAAGAGTAATTCCGCCCACAGCAAACTGCGTCGGAAGGGAAAAAAGCCATCCGCAACCGTGCCGCCCCGGCGTTAACGCCGAGGCGGCCGTTGTGAGCGAACCAGTCGGCCGCTGGCTTTTCACCGATGCGCGGAGGAGCGCTGAGCGCCGCGATCAAGCGCGTATTTTCGAAGCACTTCAACCCCCTATCGCATCTGGGGTTGAGGCAAGTCTGCATGAAGAGACGGCGGAGTGGTGAGGGAAAGCCCGGCCAGCAAGGCGGCGATAATGACAAACAGGTGCCCTTCGGACGAGTCCAGCAGGAATGAATTGAACAGATGGCAGGCCATGTAGCTGCTGAGCACCGCAACGAACAGATTTCGGCGCGCCGGCGGCAAGCGCCAGGCGACGCGGTAGCAACTCCACATCCAGGTGAGGAACACCATCAATCCCAGCAAACCGCTCTGCACCGTTTCCAACAGGTATTCATTGTGCGGATTATGCACGCCATAGCCGGTGGATGGATTGCCGTACCAAAAGCTGCCGGCGCCGTTGCCCAGCAGCGGGGATTGCTTTATCAGTCGCAGGGCTTCGCGGGCGAAGGCGGTGCGTTGCCCCATGGAGTTGTCGCAGGCCGCATAAGCCGTTTGGGCCGGGGCGAAAACGCACCCCTGAATTTGCTGGACGCCCAGCGTCAGGCGCTCCATGGCGCGATTGGGGGTCATGACCAGCATCACGACAGCCAGTATGCCGCAGGCGAGCACGGCCACTTGCTGCTTGCGCCGGAGGGTAAGCAATAACCAGATACCCATGCCAACGGCCAATGCCACATACCCGGTACGCCCCTGCACCATCAGCAGAACATTAACCGTCGCCAACAACACCAGTCCCGCATACCCCCAGCGCCGTTTTCCGCTACAGGCAAAAGCACGCGACAACCAGACCAGCGCCGCCAGCGCCATAAACACGTTTTGGGTGATTTGCAGCTTAAACACCGTAGGGTTGTCGGGGTTCAGCCCGCCCAATGTGACATGGCCAAGCCCGCTCATGAAGCTGATGGCCAATATCGCGGCATTGGCCCACAAAAAGCCGCGGACAAATTGCGTCATCAGCCGCGAGTCGGCCAGAAAGAACAGCGCCAGCGGCAGGACATACAGCAATTTTTGGTATTTGCCGACCATTTTGGGGCCGTAGGCGTGAGCATGCGTCAGCAATGACAACGCCAGCAGCGCAAATATCAGGGCCGGCAACCAAACCAGGGGATGACAAACCAGTGCAGCCCACGGCCGGATATCGCGCAGCCAGAGCAGACAGACGACAACCAGCCCCAGTGAGATATTCATCAGGGGATTGGAGGTCGGGAGGGAGGCTCCCAGCAAAAAGGCGGTAAATGCAAACAACCGTTGCTGAAGGGGCGTTTGTATCGACGAGGAAACTGCTGAGTTGAATAGCATCGTGACGTACTCATTGATAAGAGAAAAAACACGGTGGAAGGCCGCGCAGGATTAACGCTGCGCAGACCCGACGAGGGATGCCAGTTGCCTGTTAACCGCCTGTATCACATCGCCGGCCGGGATGGCCGCGAGGTAACGCTCGCAGGTGTTGGTGTCAACGGCGTCCGGGGCGGGCAGCGGACGATAGTCTCCGGCCCACAGCAACGTGTGGGGCGCCTGCCACGGGGACCATCGCGTGAGGTCGCTGGGCCCGAACAGCACCACCGAGGGCGTATTCAGCGCGGCGGCCATGTGCATCGGCACCGAATCGACCCCGATAAACAGCCGCGCCCGGTCAATCAACACCGCGAGCTCCGGCAGTTCCAGACGCCCGGCCAGATTAATCACCCGCCGCGGTAACAGGCAGCGGGCCATAATGGCGCTTATCATGGCGGCTTCATCTTGCGTGCGTCCGCCGGTGAGCACCACCGTTCTGCCCTGGGCGGTCAGGTGGTTAATCACGGCGCTGAATCCGTCCACCGTCCAGGTCTTGAAAGCCCAGCGTGCGGTCGGCTGTATCAGCACAAAATCGGTCAGGTGATGGCGTCGACTGAGCCGGTCAACGTCATCCACATCAGATTGCCGCCAGGCCTGCGTCACCTGCGTGATTGTCGTGGGCAAGGCCAGTGGCGCCAGAATGCTGAGATTATTCAGCACGGTGTGCTGCGCCGGGCCGGCAACGTCGACCAGTAGCGAATGGCAGGCCCGCCAGAGTCGATTGTCGCGTTTGGGGTAGCGAAACCCCAGACTGAAGGTCGGTTTGAGAAAACGGCAATACAACGCCGCCCGCCACTGATCGGAGAGGTTGATCACCAGATCGTAATGGCCGGTCCGCAGGCTGTTCCATAACGCATATTCGCCGCGGTATTGCGCTTTCAGCCCTTGGCGCTTGAGCTCTCGATCCACGGTAAAGGCCAGATAAACATCCTGATTGCCGGCCAGCATCGCCTCGGTGCCGTCATAGACCAGCACATCGATCAGCGCATTGGGGTAGTTGACGCGCAATGTGCTGAGCACCGGCGTCATCAACAGGACGTCGCCAAAGTGGCGCAGCTTGATGACGAGAATGCGTTGCACGCTATCCCGGTGCAAAAGCGCATTGGGCACCCGGCGATCGGGGAGTGTGGCCAGCGGGGATGCGGGGCGTTTGCCGGTGGTGCGATGGGCATTCATGGTTCGTCGCCTCAGAAAAATACAAAAGGCCGCTGCAGGGCCGAAAGAGTCCGTGAGGATAAAAATAGCGCTGCGCCACGGTTCGAAAACCCGAGAAGGCTGCAGGGAGAAAACGCCGTTCTCTCTGCCGTGCTCCCTGAACCGTCAATCTCGTTATCGCGGGAAAGCGGGCGATTAGCAGACGTTCTCGTCATGGCTGAGTACGGGGGTTTTATCCTGATAAATTGTCGAGCGCTACGTGGTATTCACCGGATGAATAAAGAGTTACCGCCGAATAATATCCTGCCCGATCTTAACGGCGACCGTGCAGCAAAGATAATTGGTTGTGCAGATCAATAAGATCCTACCGATCGTTGAAAACGATCAATCCTTTACAAATTGCAGGGTTACCGAGAAAACTCCTAACCCATTGAGGTTATTAATGTCTTTTATTGCTGCAACGTACGGCGCGTGCTGAACTCACTCCCCGACCGGAGAGCCCGGTGCGGGAAGTGAACCATCGTCAGCGAATAAACGTGGGAGGGAGAAATAGGAGTTTTCACCGGTGGAACAGCGGCGCCGCGGCCGGATACCTAATCACTCGCCAAGCGCAGAAATTGCACGACCGTCGAAAAGCTGAGCTTTGGAGAATAGACCGGCTGGGTGAGCATCGAAATGGTACAGCGATACGCTCACCTTACACCGAACCATCTCACTGAGCATGCGAGGCAAATTGATGCGATTTTCGGAGGTTTAGTCCCAAATCTGTCCCATGATGAAATTGGAAAGACGGGATGAAAGGCGTAACTCATTGATACTTAATGGCACGCCCTATAGGATTCGAACCTATGACCTACGGCTTAGAAGGCCGTTGCTCTATCCAACTGAGCTAAGGGCGCATTGAGATGCGGCAACCTGTGGTTGCGGGTTGCGATTATACGGTCAGAGGTTAGCGAGTCAATGCCTTTTCATGACGTTACGGCGGCGACGGTGCTTTATGGCGTTTTTTCCGCCAGCGCCCGTGCGGCGGCCCGCGCTATGCTGCGTTGCGCCAGGCCGACAGCGGTATCGCCTGGCGTGCGTCCGGCCCCTTGCCGCCCATCGCCCCGCCGCAGGCAAAGGCGCACGGACTGAACGACCGCCGTAATGTCGCCCCAATCGGCATGCTCAACCACCTGCATGTTGCAGGTCGCCTCCCCTCTTTTCCCCGGAGCGGAGTCAGGGCGTGCGCTGTTTAAAGAAGCCTGGCTCCACGGCGCCCAAGCCAGCAATAGCGCGCACCCTACCCATGCGCTGCCGTTCATGCGCACAGCTTCCGCCACAGGGCGCTCAGGCGCGCCCGCCACGACGGCGTCGCCTGGTGCTGACAAAGCTGATGCAGCGCGTTGAGTTGCTCACTGTCCGCCGGATGCAGCGAAGAATCGAACACCGTCTCGCCAACGTGCTTAGGCTGCGCCGGTTGCCGATCAGGCTGATGATGCAACGGATAAAGCCGGGTTATCGCTCTCATGATCCTGCCCTCTTTCGCCCTGTGTATGGCCCCAGCGTATGCAAATGCCGGTAAAAATGGCGTAGAGGTTCCTGAAGCCGGCATAAAAAAAGCGTAAATCGGTCTCGCCAACGGCGGCGAGGGTGATTCTGCGCCTGACAGCGCGCTCAGCTTCTGCCAGAATAGCGGCATCCCCGCTTTTCTTAATTGATGGATTTCCACACTGATGTCAGCAAAGATTATTGATGGTAAAACGATTGCGCAGCAGGTTAGAAACGAAGTGGCTGAGCAAGTGAAACAACGTCTGGCGGCCGGCAAGCGCGCGCCAGGGCTGGCGGTTGTGCTGGTCGGCGAGAATCCGGCTTCGCAAATTTACGTCGCCAGCAAGCGCCGCGCCTGCGATGAAGTCGGCTTCCTCTCCCGCTCCTACGACCTGCCCGCTGCCACCAGTGAAGCCGAGCTGCTGGCGTTGATCGACCAGCTGAACGCCGATGAGGAAATCGACGGTATTCTGGTGCAGCTGCCGTTGCCGGCCGGCATCGATAACGTCAAGGTGCTGGAACGCATCCATCCGGACAAAGACGTCGACGGCTTCCACCCGTACAACGTCGGCCGCCTGTGCCAGCGCGCGCCCAAGCTGCGCCCATGCACGCCGCGCGGCATCGTCACCCTGCTGGAGCGTTATAACATCGATACCTACGGCCTGAACGCCGTGGTGGTCGGCGCGTCCAACATCGTCGGCCGCCCGATGAGCATGGAGCTGCTGCTGGCCGGCTGCACCACCACCGTCACCCACCGCTTCACCAAGAATCTGCGTCATCACGTCGAGAACGCCGATCTGCTGGTGGTGGCGGTCGGCAAACCGGGCTTCATTCCGGGCGACTGGATCAAACCGGGCGCCATCGTAGTGGACGTCGGCATCAACCGCCTGGAAAGCGGTAAAGTGGTGGGCGACGTCGATTTCGACGCCGCCAGCGAGCGCGCCGCCTACATCACCCCGGTGCCGGGTGGCGTTGGCCCGATGACCGTGGCTACACTGATCCAAAATACCTTGCAGGCCTGCGAGGAATATCACGACGTTCAACCTAAATAAGTAAGGCAGTATGGAAATTTTCAATCTGGACAATCATCCCCATGTCGAACTGTGCGATCTGCTGAAGTTCCAGGGCTGGTGTGAAAGCGGCGGCGCCGCCAAAGAAGTCATCGCCGAAGGGCAGGTGAAAGTCGACGGTAAGGTCGAAACCCGCAAGCGCTGCAAGATCGTCGCCGATCAGGTGGTGGAGTTCGGCGGCGGCAAGGTCATGGTTAAACCCTAACCCGCAGCCATAGAAAAAGGCGCTGAATTCAGCGCCTTTTTTGTTTCCTTCTGCCGGATTACTTACGGCGCCAGGTGGTGCCCTGCGGGCCGTCTTCCAGCACGATGTTCATCTCGTTCAAGCGATCACGCGCGGCATCCGCCAGCGCCCAGTCCTTGGCGGCGCGCGCTTCGTTACGCTGTTTGATCAGCGCTTCGATCTCCGCCACTTCACCGTCGTCAACCTGTGCGCCCCCTTGCAGGAACTGCTCCGGCTCCTGCTGCAGCAGGCCAAGCACGTTCGCCAGCTTGCGCAGTTCCGCCGCCATGCCGCTGGCCGCCGCCATGTCTTCCCCCTTCAGGCGGTTAACCTCGCGCGCCAGATCGAACAGCGCCGAGTAGGCTTCCGGGGTGTTGAAGTCGTCGTCCATCGCTTCGCGGAAGCGGGCTTCGAACGCCTCGCCGCCGGCCGGCGCGGCATTGGCGTCGGTGCCGCGCAGCGCGGTATAGAGGCGCTCCAGCGCGGTGCGCGCCTGCTTGAGATTCTCTTCACTGTAGTTCAGCTGGCTGCGATAGTGGCCGGACATCAGGAAGTAACGCACCGTCTCCGCATCGTAATGGCCGAGCACGTCGCGAATGGTGAAGAAGTTATCCAGCGATTTGGACATCTTCTCTTTGTCGATCATCACCATGCCGGAGTGCATCCAATAATTGACGTACGGGCCGTCGTGGGCGCAGCTCGACTGCGCGATCTCGTTCTCGTGGTGCGGGAACATCAGATCGGAACCGCCGCCGTGGATGTCGAAGTGGGTACCCAGCTGTTTGCAGTTCATGGCGGAGCATTCGATGTGCCAGCCCGGACGGCCCGGCCCCCACGGCGACTGCCAGCTCGGCTCGCCCGGCTTGGACATTTTCCACAGCACGAAGTCCATCGGGTTGCGCTTAACGTCGTCGATCTCCACGCGCGCGCCGGCCTGCAGCTGCTCCAGATCCTGGCGCGACAGCAGCCCGTACTGCGGATCGCTGTCGATGGAGAACATCACGTCGCCGTTGCTGGCCACATAGGCGTGATCGCGATCGATCAGGCGCTGGGTGATCTCAATGATCTCGGCGATGTGTTGGGTCGCGCGCGGTTCGCTGTCCGGGCGATCGATCAGCAACGCGTCGAAGTCAGCATGCATTTCCGCCAGCATGCGTTCGGTCAACTGGTCGCAGGTCTCATGATTTTCCGCCGCGCGGCGGATGATTTTGTCGTCCACGTCGGTGACGTTGCGCACGTAGTTCAGCGAATAGCCGAGATAGCGCAGGTAACGCGCCACCACGTCGAAAGCGACAAAGGTACGACCGTGGCCGATGTGACACAGGTCATAGATGGTTACCCCGCACACGTACATGCCCACTTTCCCGGCATGAATGGGTTTGAATTCCTCTTTTTGACGACTCAGGGTATTAAAAATCTTTAGCATCGGGAGATTCCGTGGTGTGCGTGATAACAAAAAAGATAACCGGGCTTCAGGTTTAACGCCCGGTAGCGTATTGAAACCTGAAGCCTGATCTATTGCAAGGTTAAGGCCATGCTTTGCTGACTTCACGCGAAGAAAAAGCGCAAAATTCGCCGGCCGGCGCAAATGTTATAATATAACACAAATACAATTACCACAGACAGTGCGCGGTTGAGCCGCTGCTGACTCGCTGGGGCGGATATGTTATAAGGGCGGTCTGAATGTTCACTCGCTTTACGTGACGTCTCACTTCACCTTGTTAGGATTAAAACTATGGTTACTTTCCACACCAATCACGGCGATATCGTTATCAAGACCTTTGCTGACAAAGCGCCGGTTACCGTTGAAAACTTCCTGAACTACTGCCGCGCCGGTTTCTACGACAACACCATCTTCCACCGTGTGATCAACGGCTTCATGATCCAGGGCGGCGGTTTCGAGCCGGGCATGAACCAGAAAGCGACCAACGCGGCCATCAAGAACGAAGCCAACAACGGTTTGAAAAACACCATCGGCACCCTGGCAATGGCGCGCACCAACGATCCGCACTCCGCCACCGCACAGTTCTTCATCAACGTGGCTGACAACGACTTCCTGAACTTCCGCGGCGAAAACGTGCAGGGCTGGGGCTACTGCGTGTTTGCTGAAGTGGTTGAAGGCATGGACGTGGTCAACAAGATCAAAGGCGTGAAAACCGGCCGCAGCGGCATGCACCAGGACGTACCGGTAGAAGACGTGGTGATCAACAGCGTGACCGTCAGCGAGTAATCGCGGCTGCATGAGTACGCTGTTCATCGCAGATCTGCACTTGTGCGCACAGGAACCGGCAATCACTGCCGGTTTTCTGCGTTTTTTACGGCGCGAAGCGGTGCACGCCGACGCGCTGTACATCCTCGGCGACCTGTTTGAAGCCTGGATCGGCGACGACGATCCCGAGCCGCTGCACGCGGAGATCGCCGCGGCGCTGAAAGCGCTGCAACAGGCCGGCGTGCCCTGCTATTTCATCCACGGCAACCGCGATTTTCTGCTCGGCAAGCGCTTCGCCCGCGCCAGCGGCATGCAGCTGCTGCCGGAAGAAAAAGTGCTGGAGCTGTACGGCCGCAGGATCCTGATCCTGCACGGCGACACCCTGTGCACCGACGATCAAGCCTATCAGCAATTCCGCCGTAAAGTGCACAACCCGCTGATTCAAAAACTGTTCCTCGCGCTGCCGCTGCGCTGGCGACTGAAGATCGCCGCCAAGATGCGCGCCCGCAGCCAGCAATCCAACCAGTACAAGTCGGACGCCATCATGGACGTCAACCCGCAGGCGGTCGAGCAAACGATGCTGCGCCACGATGTGCACTGGATGATCCACGGCCATACCCATCGCCCGGCGGTGCATCGGCTGGCGTTGAGCAACGGCGAAGCCCATCGCGCGGTGCTGGGCGCCTGGCACGTCGAAGGATCGATGATCAAAGTCAGCGCCGACGCCGTCGAGCTGATCCAATTCCCGTTCTGAGTTCCGCACTGGCACGCGGGTGAAAATTCGCGCTTTCGCCGGTGAAAACCGGCGACGCAACCGTTTTCCTTACCGTGCGCTCATGGTATGCTCTACGCCCTCATTCGGCCCTCAGCCGACGCCAGACAAATCACAGGAGCCTTACACCCATGGGAGCCAACGCCGCTTCAGCCGCCAATGCCGGGGCTAAAATCGCAATTGTAATGGGATCGAAAAGTGACTGGGCCACCATGCAGTTCGCCGCCGAAGTCCTGACCCAGCTCGATGTCCCCTTCCATGTCGAAGTCGTTTCCGCTCACCGCACGCCGGACAAGCTGTTCAGCTTCGCCGAGCAGGCTGCCGCCAACGGCTTTGACGTGATCATCGCCGGCGCCGGCGGTGCCGCGCATCTGCCGGGCATGCTGGCGGCGAAAACGCTGGTGCCGGTGCTGGGTGTGCCGGTGCAAAGCGCCGCGCTGAGCGGCGTGGACAGCCTCTACTCCATCGTGCAGATGCCGCGCGGCATTCCGGTGGGGACGCTGGCGATCGGCAAAGCCGGCGCCGCCAACGCCGGGCTGCTGGCGATGCAGATCCTGGCGCTGCACGATGCCGCCCTGGCGCAGCGTTTGGCGGACTGGCGTCAGGCGCAGACTGAAGACGTTTTGAACCACCCCGATCCGCGGGAGGACGCATGAAGCCGGTTTGCGTATTGGGCAACGGTCAGCTGGGGCGCATGCTGCGCCAGGCCGGCGAACCGCTGGGCATCGCCGTCTACCCTGTCGGCATCGATGCCGAACCTGAGGCGGTGCCGTATCAGAACAGCGTCATTACCGCCGAGATTGAACGCTGGCCGGAAACCGCGCTGACGCGCGAACTGGCGACTCACAGCGCCTTCGTCAACCGCGACATCTTCCCGCGTTTGGCGGATCGCCTGACGCAAAAGCAGCTGCTCGATCAGCTCGGCCTGGCGACCGCGCCGTGGCAGCTGCTGGCGAGCGCCGCCGAATGGCCGCAGGTGTTCGCTGCGCTGGGCGAGCTGGCGATCGTCAAACGCCGGGTCGGCGGCTATGACGGCCGCGGCCAGTGGCGCCTGCGTCCGGGGCAGGAAGCCGAACTGCCGGCCGATGCCTATGGCGAGTGCATCGTCGAGCAAGGCATCAATTTCTCCGGCGAAGTGTCGCTGGTGGGCGCGCGCGGCCACGACGGCCGTTCGGTCTTCTACCCGCTGACCCACAACCTGCATGAAGACGGCATCCTGCGCACCAGCGTGGCGCTGCCGCAGCCCAATCCGGCGCTGCAGCAACAGGCCGAGCAGATGCTGGCGGCGATCCTGAACGAGCTGAACTACGTCGGCGTGATGGCGATGGAGTGCTTTATCGTCGGCGATCGGCTGTTGATCAACGAACTGGCGCCGCGCGTGCACAACAGCGGCCACTGGACGCAAAACGGCGCATCCATCAGCCAGTTCGAGCTGCACCTGCGCGCCATCCTCGGCCTGCCGCTGCCGCAGCCGGTGGTGAGCACGCCGTCGGTGATGGTCAACCTGATCGGCACCGCCGTCAACGAACAGTGGCTGTCGCTGCCGCTGGTGCATCTGCACTGGTATGAGAAAGAGGTGCGCCCGGGCCGCAAGGTCGGCCACCTCAATCTGAACGACCCGAGCGCCGCCGATCTGCGTCAGGCGCTGCAGGCGCTGGCGCCGCTGCTGCCGGGCGAATACCAAAGCGGGCTGGCCTGGGCACAGCAGAAGCTGGCTTAACGGTTTACACCGCCGAAAAGAAGAAGGTTCAGCCCAGGCTGAACCTTTTTTATTGCCGCAAAGATCAACGCGAGCCGATATTACGCAACGGTTTGCCGGCCATCAGATTGCGCTCAATGTGTTCCAGTGAAATATTTTTGGTTTCCGGGATCAGCGCCAGCGTGATGAAAACAAACAGCACGTTAAGCCCCGCGTAAACCCAAAAGGTGTGAGCGCTGCCCAACGAATTCAGCATGGTCAGGAACGTCGCCCCCACGATCATATTGGCTATCCAGTTAGTGGCGGTGGAACAGGTGATGCCGAAATCGCGGCCTTTCAATGGCTGGATCTCTGAGCACAGCACCCAAATCAGCGGGCCGGCGCTCATGGCAAAACCGACGATAAACATCAGCAGCATGACGATGGCGAAATATTGCTCCGCCGCCGAGTTCATGCCGATGTTCATCATGGTGCCCAGCGCCCCCATGCCGACGGCCATCACGATAAACCCAAGGATCAAAGTGGGCTTGCGGCCCCAGCGGTCAACCAGCCCAATAGCGATAAAGGTGGCCAGCACGTTGACCAGACCGACGATCACCGTGCCCCACATCTGCTGTTCCGTACTGGCGAAGCCCGCCAGACCGAAAATCTTCGGCGCGTAATACATGGTGACGTTCATCCCGGTAAACTGCTGCATCACCTGAAGAAGAATGCCAAGGAAAACCGCGCGGCGGAAATTTTTATTGCCTTTGAACAACGCCCAACCGCTTTGCTTCAGTTTGAGGCTTTCACGAATTTCATTCAGCTCATACTGCGCCTGGGCACTGCTGTCGCGCAGCTTCTCCAACACCTGACGCGCTTGCTCATGGCGATTACGCGAGGCCAACCACCGCGGGCTGTCAGGCAAAAAGAACACGCCGACCAACAACAGCCCGGCCGGGATGGTGATGACGCCCAACATCCAGCGCCAGGCGCCGGTATAGCTGAATGCCGTATCAGACAGGTAAGCGGCCAGAATGCCGATGGTGATCATCAATTGATACATCGAGATCATGCTGCCGCGGATTTTCTCCGGCGCGATTTCAGAAAGATAAATCGGCGCGGTATAAGAAGCGATCCCCACCGCCAATCCCAGCAGAATACGTGAAACGATCAACACCTCCACGTTGGGAGCGAACGCAGAACACAGCGATCCCGCCACGAAGAGGATTGCGCCGATCATCAAACTGTATTTGCGCCCCAGCCGGAAGTTCATCCAGCCGCTGCCGATGGCGCCGACGGCGGCGCCAAACATCATTGAGCTGACCACCCACTCCTGCTGAGAGCTGGTGATCTGAAAAGTATCGGTAATAAACGGCAGGGCGCCGGCGATCACGCCGATATCAAGACCGAACAGCAGGCCGGCCAAGGCGGCTAAAAAACAGACGAAAAAAGTCATGCCGACATGAGTCGGGCTTTTCTCCGCCGGTGTCACTTTGACGGTATCGCTCATACAGCCTCCAGGAGAAAACGGTCATCAGTGTGCGACATGATAGGAGGCAATGCGTCGGAGATAAGTGAGTGCGATCACATTAGTGAAAACGGTTACATTCCATTAAATCTTTTTAGGCCGTTTTTTATGGCGGATGAATTCACTTAATACATGCGTAACCCTCTAAATCAATGCGTAAAACAGGCGAGGTCAGCCAACTATCCGCTACACCGATGACCAATGGCAAACGTATCGATATGACATAAATGTAATCGATTTCACAATGAATGGGCATGAAGAGGAATTGCGCCAGTGACGCGCGAAAGAAAATCGGCAGGCCCGGCCACGCTTGGCGGCAACGGGCCTGCGATCGCCAGATCAGCCATCATAACTGAGGAACAGCGCCCGGCCGCGCAGCAAGCGCACGCCCAGCCAGCCGCCGCACAGCGACAGCAGCAGCGCGCTGGCCAGCGGCAGCGCCCACCACAGCACCGGCGTCGGCGTCCACGGGAAGTCGAACACCCGGCTTTGTAGCAGCCACAGCGCCGCCTCGGCCCCCACCGCCGCCGCGATGCCCGCCACCAGCCCCAGCAGGGCAAACTCGCACCACAGCGTGCGGCGCAGCAGCCGTTTACCGGCGCCCAGCGTGCGATAGACCACCAGCTCCTGCCGCCGCTGACGCATGCCGACCTGCACCTGCGCCAGCAGCAGCAGGCCGCCGCACAGCACCACCAGCACCACCATCACCTCCAGCGCGCGGCTGACCTGTTGCAGCACGCCGCCGACCTGTTTCAGGATCGCGCCGATGTCCAGCAGGCTGAGCGTTGGGAACTGGCGGTTGAGCTGGGTCAACATCCGGCCATCGCCGTCGTAGCGGAAGCTGGTGAGCCAGGTCTGTGGCTGGCCGTCCAGCGCGCCCGGCGGGAAGATAAAGTAAAAGTTCGGCTTCAGGCTTTCCCAATCCACCTGGCGCAGGCTGGTGACTTTGGCGCTGAACGCCTGGGTATCGCCGCTGAAGGTCAGCGTGTCGCCCAGCTTGATCTTCAGCCGCCCGGCGATGCCTTCATCCATCGAGACTTCGCCGCTTTTCGGCGGCCAATTGCCCGCCACCAACGGATTGTGATCCGGCAGCTCGGCCAGCCAGGTCAGGTTCAGCTCACGGTTCACCGCCTCGCCGCCCGGATCGTCCTCATGCACCCGTTCGGTCGCCACCTGCTGGTTTATCTCGGTCAGGCGCACCCGGACGATCGGGTAATAGGTTTCCGGTTTGATCTGGTGCTGCTGCAGGAAGGTTTTCACCTGCGGCACCTGCGCCTCGGTCATGTTGAGCAGGAAATAGTTCGGGCTGTCCGGCGGCAGCTGTTGCTGCCAGCGTTCGAGCAGATCGCCGCGCAGCACCAACAGCAGCGCCAACAGCATGAACGACAGCGAGAACGCCGCCAACTGGCTGATGGTCACCCACGGCTGATGCAGCAGGCGGTTGACCGCCAGCCGCAGCGCCAGACTCTTGAGCGTGATGCGGCGCAACAGCAGCAGGCTGCCCCACCCTATACCGCCCAGCAGCAGCGCCAGCACCGCCATGCCCGCCAGGATCGCCCACAGCAACGTGCTGGCTCCCATCAGCAACACCAACAACGCGACCACGATCGCCGCCGTCACCGGCAGGAAGTAGCGCAGCGGCCAGACGTTGGCTGCCACATCGCGACGCAGCACCCGCAGCGGCTGGGTGGCCAGCAACTGGCGATACGGCCGCAACCCGACCAGCAGCGAAATCAGCACCAGCGCACCGAGCGCCCACAGCCACGGCCAGACGCCGGCGGCGGGCAACGCGGCCGGCAACACCGGCTTCAGCAGGCGAATCAACAGCGCCTCGAACGCCAGCCCGATCGCCCCGCCGCACACCGCCGCCAGCGCCATCACCGCCAGCCACTGGCCGACGATCAATTTGCGCAGCGCGCCGCGCCCGGCGCCAAGGGTTTTCAGCACCGCGATCAGATCGTAGCGGCTGCGGCAATAGTGGCTCATCGCCACCGCCACGGCGGCGATCGACAACAGCAGCGTCAGCAGGGCCGACAACAGCAGGAACTGTTGGGAGCGCTGCAGCGACTTGCCGAGCGCGCTGCCGGACTCCTGCAGCCCGAACCAGCGCTGATCCGGCGTCAACTGCGGCGTCAGCCGTTCTTCGTAACGCTGAATATCCGGCTCGGCGCCGGCGAACATGTAGCGGTAGGTCAGGCGGCTGCCCGGCTGCACCGCGCCGGTCTTATCGACGTCCGCCAGGTTGATCATGATGCGCGGCGCGGTCTGGAATGGATTGAAACCGGCGTCCGGCTCCTGAATGATTTCACCGGCGATGCGCAGCGTGGTGTCGCCCACCTCCAGCGAATCCCCCACTTTCACGTTCAGCAGCGCCAGCAAACGCGGCGCCACCAGCACGCTGCCCGGTTCGGGCTGGATGTTGGCCGGGCGCGTTTCCAGCTTGCCGTACAGCGGATAGGCCAAATCGGTGGCTTTCACGTCCGCCAGCTGCGGCCGATCGCCGGCATAGGTCATGGTGGTGAACGACAGCTGACGGCTCACCTTCAGCCCTTGTTGCTGCGCGTCCAGCAGCCAGCCTTCCGGCACCGGATGCGCGCTGCGCAGCACCCGATCGCCGGCGATAAAATCGCGGCTCTGCTGGCTGAGCCCTTTGTCCATGCGATCGCTGATGCTGCCCAGCGCCAGCACGCAGGCGACGGAGAGCGTCAGCGCCAGCCACACGATCAGCAGCGACGGCGAGCGCCATTCGCGCCAGAACCAGCGCCAGATCATGCTTCCTCCCACAGCTTGCCTTCGCGCAGCCGCAGCCGCCGCTGGCAGCGCGCCGCCAGGGTTTCGT
The DNA here is from genome assembly GCF_052168895.1 of Serratia sp. CY37869. Taxonomy (NCBI): domain Bacteria; kingdom Pseudomonadati; phylum Pseudomonadota; class Gammaproteobacteria; order Enterobacterales; family Yersiniaceae; genus Serratia; species Serratia sp. CY37869. Next base: position 263,831 of record NZ_JBJNLU010000002.1, on the reverse strand, counting down.
CATGGGTCACCAGGATCAGGGTGGTGTCAAAATCGCGGTTGAGGGAAAACAGCAGGTCGGCGATGCGATCGCCGGTCTGACGATCGAGGTTGCCGGTCGGTTCATCGGCGAACAGCACCCGCGGTCGGCCGCTGAAGGCGCGCGCCAGCGCCACGCGCTGCTGCTCGCCGCCGGACAGCTGCGCCGGCAGGTGATCGAGCCGTTTCCCCAGCCCCAACTGCTCGAGCAGCTGCACCGCCTGCTCGCGGCTCTGTCTGTCGCTCTCGCCGCGCAACAGCGCCGGCAGTTGCACGTTCTCCAGCGCGTTCAGCGTCGGCACCAGCATGAACGACTGAAACACGAAGCCGACATTCCTGGCGCGCAGCGCGGCGCGCCCCTCTTCGTCCAGCGCGGTCAGCGACTCGCCGAGCAAGCGCACCTCGCCTTCGCTGCCGTCATCCAGCCCGGCCAAAATGCCCAGCAAGGTCGATTTCCCCGATCCGGATTCGCCGATCAGGGCGATCGTCTGCGCGGGTTTGACAAGCAGCTCGACTCCGGTAAGGATGGTGAGCTGATGCTCACCCTGACCAACGTGTTTACTAAGATGATGAACTTCAAGAACGTTTTCCGCTGGCATCTTCCCTTCCTTTTGCTGTTGGGATTATTCAGTTTACGCGCTGCCGCCGCCGATACCTTGTTGATTTTAGGCGACAGTTTAAGCGCCGGTTACCGCCTGCCGATCGAGCGGGCGTGGCCGACGCTGTTGGCCGAACAGTGGCAGAAAAAACCGGGTGCGCCGCAGCTGGTCAACGCCAGCATCAGCGGCGACACCGCCGCGCAGGGGCTGGCGCGTCTGCCCGCGCTGCTGAAACAGCATCAGCCGCGCTGGGTGCTGATCGAGCTGGGCGCCAACGACGGCCTGCGCGGCTTCCCGGCGCAGGACGTACAGCGCGATCTCGGCCAAATCATCACGTTGGTGCAGCAGGCCGGCGCGCAGCCGCTGCTGATGCAGATCCGCATCCCGCCGAACTACGGCCGCCGCTATACTGAAGCGTTCGGCGCCGTCTACCCGGCACTGGCCAAGCAGTTCAACATTCCGCTGCTGCCGTTCTATATGGAACAGGTGGTGGTGAAGCCGGAATGGATGCAGGATGACGGATTGCACCCCAATGGGGACGCCCAGCCGTTTATCGCCACCTGGATGGCGGAGCGCCTGGAGCCTCTAGTAAAGCATGAGTCTCACTAAATTAGGGTCGTACACTAGGTAAAGTTATGCAAAAAGCGGTATTGATAACCGGCTGTTCCAGCGGGATTGGCTTGATTGCGGCGCAGGATCTGCGCAACCGCGGCTACCGGGTGCTGGCCGCCTGCCGCAAGCCGCAGGACGTGGAAAACATGCGCCAGCTCGGGCTGGAAGGCATCGAGCTGGATCTGGACGACAGTGCCAGCGTCGAGCGCGCCGCCGCCGAGGTGATCGCGCTGACCGACGGCCGACTGTACGGTCTGTTCAATAACGGCGGTTTCGGCGTTTACGGCCCGCTCAGCCGCATTTCGCGCAGCCAGCTGGAACGGCAGTTCGCCACCAACCTGTTCGGTACCCACCAACTGACCCAGCTGTTGTTGCCCGCGATGTTGCCGCACGGCGAAGGGCGCATTATTCAGACCAGCTCGGTGATGGGCCTGGTCTCCAGCGCCGGGCGCGGCGCCTACGCCGCCAGCAAGTTCGCGCTGGAAGCCTGGTCGGACGCGCTGCGCATGGAGCTGCACGGCAGCGGCATTCAGGTCAGCCTGATCGAACCGGGGCCGATCTCCACCCACTTTAGCCAGAACGTCAACCAGGCGCAGAGCGACAAACCGGTGCACAATCCCGGCATCGCCAAGCGCCTGACGCTGCCGCCGGAGGCCATTCTGCCCAAACTGCGCCACGCGCTGGAAAGCCCGCGCGCCAAACTGCGCTATCCGGTCACCCTGCTGGCGCACGCGATGAGCGTGCTGCGCCGCATTTTGCCGGGCCGCTGTCTGGATTGGCTGCTGCGCAGCAACGCTTAATTCGCCCGACGGGGTTGAAGAATGGCGGCGCGCCCCCATCTACACCCCATGGCTCCGCACGATCAGAGAGAAAAAAGATGCTAGCTCAAGCTGTTGTTGATATTAACGAAACTAACCTGCACCAGACGCTGGAACAATCGATGTCCACACCGGTGCTGTTCTACTTCTGGTCCGAGCGCAGCCAACACTGCCTGCAGCTCACGCCGGTGCTGGACAAGCTGGCGGCGGAATACGCCGGTCAGTTCATTCTGGCCAAGGTGGACTGCGACGCCGAACAGATGATCGCCTCGCAATTCGGGCTGCGTTCCATTCCGACGGTCTACCTGTTCAAAGACGGTCAGCCGGTCGACGGCTTCCAGGGCCCGCAGCCGGAAGAAGCGATCCGCGATTTGCTGCAGCGTTTCCTGCCGAAGGAAGAAGATCTGAAACTGGCACAGGCGCAGGAGCTGCTGGCCGCCGGCAACGCCGCCGAAGCGCTGCCGCTGCTGAAAGACGCCTGGCAGAGCAGCCAACAGCGCAGCGACATCGGCCTGACGCTGGCCGAAACTCAGATCGCGCTCAGCCGCAGCGAAGACGCTGAAGCGGTGCTGGCGACCATCCCGCTGCAGGATCGCGATACCCGCTATCAAGGTCTGGTGGCGCAGATTGAATTGTTGAAGCAGGCGGCGGACACGCCGGAAATCCAACAGCTGCAACAGCAGGTGCAGCAGCAGCCGGACAACGTCGAACTGGCGGTGCAGCTGGCGCTGCAACTGCATCAGGTCGGGCGTAACGAAGAAGCGCTGGAACTGCTGATGGGGCATCTGAAGAAAGATCTGGCCGCCGCCAACGGCAGCGCGCGCAAAACCCTGATGGACATTCTGGCCGCGCTCGGCACCGGCGACGCGCTGGCCGCTAAATATCGCCGCCAGCTGTACTCCCTGCTGTACTGATATCCGTCATACTTGAAGCTGCATCCAGGCGGCAAATGTGAGAAGCCCTGGGCGCTTAGATAACTAAGCGACCAGGGCTCGAACGTGCAGCCAGCTTGAAATATGACGGGGATTAGCGATAGACCCGCACCCCGCCCTCCACGCCCGCCGGGCTGAACAACACCTGCCACAGCTGAATGTTGCGCGAACGGAACGCGCCGGCGCAGGCGTTCAGGTAATAGGTGAACATGCGTTCGAAGCGCTCGGAATAACCGCCCATCAGATCCGGCCACGCTCGTTTGAAATTCTCCAGCCAGGCCATCAGCGTGCGATCGTAATCGGCGCCAAAGTTGTGCCAATCCTCCATCACGAAACGCCCTTCGCTGGCCTCGGCGATATGCCGCACCGAAGGCAGGCAGCCGTTGGGGAAGATGTATTTGTCTATCCAGGCATCGACGTTGAGATCGGTCTGATTGGAACCGATAGTGTGCAGCAGGAACAGACCATCGGGCTTCAGGTTGCGCGCCGCGACGCTGAAGTAGGTCTCATAGTTTTTCGGCCCGACGTGCTCGAACATGCCGACCGACACGATGCGATCAAACTGCCGATCCAGATCGCGGTAATCCTGCAGCAAGATCTCGACGTCCAGCCCGGCGCAGCGTTCCTGCGCCAGCTTCTGCTGCTCGGCCGAAATGGTCACGCCGTGCACCGAGACGCCGTAGTTTTGCGCCGCAAACTGCGCCAATCCGCCCCAGCCGCAGCCGATATCCAGCAGCGTCATGCCCGGTTTCAACTGCAGTTTTTCGCAGATCATCCTGAGCTTGGCCTGCTGCGCCTGCTCCAGCGTCTGCGCCTCTTTCCAGTAGCCGCAGGAGTATTGCATATAAGGATCGAGCATCGCCCGGAACAGGTCGTTGCCGATGTCGTAGTGCTCTTTGCCCACCTGCCAGGCACGCTTGCGCGATTGGCGATTGAACAGCCGGGCATAGGCGATGCGCGCGATGTCGCTCAGGCTTTTCGGCAGCCGTTCATCGACGCCGGCCTGCAGAATGCGGGTGAACAGCATGTCCAGCCGTTCGCACTCCCACCAGCCGTCCATATAGCTTTCGCCGAAGCCGAGCGAGCCTTCCTGCAAAATGCGTTTGAACAGCGCCGGGTTATGCACCCGGATATCCCAGGCGCGCGGGCCGTTGATGGCGACGCCGGCTTCCGCCAACATCTCCTCCACAATGCGATACCAGCGATCGTTCTTCTGGGCGAGTTCATCAACACTGAGCGAATCCATAACAATCCTTGGCCGAAATGTCATTTCAAAAAGCATAGTCGCAAATGAAAATGACAAATTTTTGACGGTAAACACGGGGGTGTTTTTACTCTAGCCAAGGCGAGCAACATCATGAAATGAATAAAAATTATTGAAATCATGCCATTTAGGCATACTTATTTTTCAGCTGTGCCACACTTGTCGTGACAACACTCTGTTCCAGACGCGGGATCCGCTGATCGCGGGTTTGGTCGGTGCCCTGGATTAAGTCGCGGTATCAGTAGGCATTTTTCCGGCGCTGTCGTAATATCTGTTTACATATGTCTGACAGGAGGTTTGCATGCTTACTTTTATTCCCATCGTGATCGTCGTCGCGCTGATTGTGGTGTTCGCCGGCGTCAAAATTGTGCCGCAGGGGTTCCAATGGACGGTAGAACGCTTCGGCCGCTACACCAAAACGCTGATGCCGGGCCTGAACCTGGTGGTGCCGTTCATGGACCGCATCGGCCGCAAAATCAACATGATGGAGCAGGTGCTGGACATCCCTTCCCAAGAGGTGATTTCCCGCGATAACGCCAACGTCGCCATCGACGCGGTGTGCTTTATCCAGGTGGTCGATCCGGCGCGCGCCGCCTACGAGGTCAGCAACCTCGAACAGGCGATCGTCAACCTGACCATGACCAACTTCCGCACCGTGCTCGGCTCGATGGAGCTGGACGAAATGCTGTCGCAGCGCGACAGCATCAACAGCCGCCTGTTGCACATCGTCGATGAAGCGACCAACCCTTGGGGGGTGAAAATCACCCGTATCGAGATCCGCGACGTGCGGCCGCCGGCGGAACTGATCGCCTCGATGAACGCCCAGATGAAGGCCGAGCGCACCAAGCGCGCCGACATCCTGGAGGCGGAGGGGGTGCGTCAGGCGGCCATTCTGCGCGCCGAAGGGGAGAAGCAATCGCAGATCCTGAAGGCCGAGGGCGAACGCCAGTCGGCGTTCCTGCAGGCGGAAGCGCGTGAACGCGCCGCCGAGGCCGAGGCGCGCGCCACCCAGTTGGTGTCCGACGCCATCGCCAGCGGCAACATTCAGGCGGTGAACTACTTCGTGGCGCAGAAATACACCGATGCGCTGCAGAAGATCGGTTCCTCCAACAACAGCAAGGTGGTGATGATGCCGCTGGACGCCAGCAGCCTGCTCGGCTCGATCGGCGGCATTACCGAACTGCTGAAAGAAAGCAAAGGCAAATAATCATGCTCGAACTGATCGCGGCGAATCCGCTGTGGTTCTGGCTCTCCCTCGGGGGCGTGTTGCTGGCGGCGGAAATGCTCGGCGCCGGCGGCTACCTGCTGTGGAGCGGCGTGGCGGCGCTGTTGGTCGGCGCCTTGATCTGGCTGCTGCCACCGCTTTCCTGGGAATGGCAAGGCGTGATCTTCGCCGTCCTGACCGTCGTCGTCGCCTATCTGTGGTGGTACTGGCTGCGTCGCCGCCCGGCGGCCGCATCCGGCGGTTCGCCGGTGCTCAACCAGCGCAACCGTCAGTTGATCGGCACCCGCGCCACGCTGACGGAGCCGATGCACAACGGCATGGGGCGCATTAATATCGGTGACAGCAGCTGGCGCGCGCAGGCGGCGGAAGATCTGCCCGCCGGCACCGAAGTGGAAGTGGTGGCGGTGGAAGGGGTCACGCTGGTGATCCGCGCCATCAGCCGTTAATTAGAACGACAACACCCCGCCAGGTTATTGATGATGGGGCACTCCGCCCCCTCGTCGCCCGGGCATTGTTCCGCCAGCGTCAACAGGCGCTGGCGCATGTTTCCCAGCTCGCTGATGTGCTTTTCGATCTCCGCCACCTTCTGCAGCGTGCGCGCCTTCACGTCGGCGCTGTGGCGGGCCGGATCGTTGAACAACGCTACCAGCTCGCGGCACTCGTCCAGGTTGAAGCCCACCTGCCGCGCCTGACGCAGCAGCGTCAGCTCGTCGACATGCTTGGCGGAATAGTGGCGGTAACCGTTGTCGCTGCGGATCGGGGCGGTAATCAACGCTTTCTCTTCGTAAAAACGAATCGTCTTGCTGGTTAAACCGGTTTTTTTCGCGACGTCGCTAATATTCACTTTCCCTCCTTGACCTTACCCTTGCTGGAAGGTTTAAGCTCCATTCTTAGTGAAAACAGGTCCGGCGGTCAACCTTTAAACACCGCCTTTACGCAAGGAGTTCAATCATGTCACACACCACTATGCTGGCATTGCAGGGGCTGTCCTGCATGAACTGCGCGCAGCGGGTGAAAAAAGCCCTGGAAAGCCGCAGCGATGTCGAACAGGCGGAGGTTAACGTCCATTACGCCAAAGTGACCGGCGAAGCGCCGGACAGCGCGCTGATCGACAGCGTGATCGCCGCCGGTTATCAGGCAGAAGTCGCGCCGCGCGCCGACACCGAATTACAGCTGAGCGGCCTGAGCTGCATGCACTGCGTCGGCAGCACCCGCAAGGCGCTGGAAGCGGTGCCGGGGGTGTTCGCCGCCGACGTCGAGATCGACAACGCGAAAGTGTACGGCGATGCCGATCCGCAGGCGCTGATCGCCGCGGTGGAACATGCCGGTTATCACGCCAGCGTGGCGGGCGCCGTCGTCCCAAAAACTGAGCCGTTGACTGACGCAACACCTTCGTTGCCGGACGTTCAGCCAGCGGCGCAGCCTTCTCTTCCGGCAACCGACAGCGCGGACGACAGCGTACAGCTGCTGCTCAGCGGCATGACCTGCGCCAGCTGCGTCAATAAGGTGCAGCAGGCGCTGCAAAGCGTTCCCGGCGTGGAGCATGCGCGCGTCAACCTGGCGGAGCGCAGCGCGCTGGTGACCGGCGCTGCCGATGCGCAGGCGCTGGTGGCGGCGGTGGAAAAAGCCGGCTACGGCGCCGAGATGATTCAGGACGAAACCGAACGCCGCGAACGTCAGCAACAGACCGCACGCGCCAACATGAAGCGCTTTAGCTGGCAGGCGGCGCTGGGGCTGGCGTTGGGTATCCCACTGATGGCCTGGGGGCTGTTCGGCGGCAGCATGACGCTGACGCCGGAAACCCAGCGCCCCTGGCTGCTGGTCGGCGTCATTACCCTGGCGGTGATGGTGTTCGCCGGCGGGCACTTCTACCGCAACGCCTGGCGCGCATTGATGAACGGCAGCGCCACCATGGATACCCTGGTGGCGCTCGGCACCGGCGCCGCCTGGCTCTATTCGATCGCCGTCAACATTTGGCCCGATTTCTTCCCGATGGAGGCGCGTCACCTCTATTACGAGGCCAGCGCGATGATCATCGGTTTGATCAACCTCGGCCATGCGCTGGAACAGCGCGCCCGCCAGCGTTCTTCGCAGGCGCTGGAGCGGCTGCTCGATCTGACGCCGCCCACCGCGCGGCTGGTGACTGACGACGGCGAGCGCGATATTCCGCTGGCGGAGGTGCAGCTCGGCATGACGCTGCGGCTGACCACCGGCGATCGCGTGCCGGTCGACGGTGAAATCGTGCAGGGCGAAGTCTGGCTCGATGAAGCGATGCTGACCGGCGAAGCGGTGCCGCAGCAAAAAGGCCCCGGCGACACGGTGCATGCCGGGACGGTAGTCGACGACGGCAGCGTGCTGTTCCGCGCCGCCGCCATCGGCAGCCAAACCACGCTGGCGCGCATCATTAAGCTGGTACGTCAGGCGCAGAGCAGTAAGCCGGCGATTGGCCAGTTGGCCGACCGCGTCTCGGCGGTGTTCGTGCCGGCGGTGGTGGCGATCGCCCTGTTCAGCGCGGCGGTGTGGTACTTCTTTGGTCCGCAGCCGCAGCTGGTCTATACGCTGGTGATCGCCACCACGGTGCTGATCATCGCCTGCCCATGTGCGTTGGGATTGGCGACGCCGATGTCGATCATCTCCGGCGTGGGCCGCGCGGCGGAATTCGGCGTGCTGGTGCGCGACGCCGACGCCCTGCAGCAGGCCAGCCAGTTGGATACCCTGGTGTTCGATAAAACCGGCACCCTGACGGAAGGGAAACCGCAGGTGGTGGAGATCCTGACCTTCAATCAGGTCAGCGAACAGCAGGCGCTCGGCTGGGCCGCCGCGCTGGAACAAGGCTCCAATCACCCGCTGGCGCGCGCCATCATGGAACGCGCCGCCGGGCAAACGCTGCCGCAGGTGGCGCAGTTCCGCACCCTGCGCGGCGCCGGCGTCAGCGGGGAGATCGATGGCGTGCAGGTGCTGCTGGGCAACGCCGCGCTGCTGAAACAACATCAGGTCGCGGCCGACGAACTGGAGGCGCCGATGCGCTCCCAGGCCGAACGCGGCGTGACGCCGGTGCTGCTGGCCGTTGACGGTAAACCGGCTGCGCTGTTCGCCATTCGCGATCCGCTGCGCGAGGACAGCGTAGCGGCGCTGCAGCGCCTGCACCAGCAGGGATATCAGCTGGTGATGCTGACCGGCGACAACCCGGTGACCGCCAACGCCATCGCCAAAGAGGCCGGTATCGATCGGGTGATTGCCGGCGTGCTGCCGGACGGCAAAGCGGCGGCGATCAAACAGCTGCAGGCGCAGGGCCAACGCGTGGCGATGGTCGGCGACGGCATCAACGACGCCCCGGCGCTGGCGCAGGCCGACGTGGGCATCGCGATGGGCGGCGGCAGCGACATCGCCATCGAGACCGCCGCCATCACCCTGATGCGTCACAGCCTGCACGGGGTGGCGGATGCGGTGGAACTGTCGAAGGCCACGCTGCGCAACATGAAGCAGAACCTGTTCGGCGCCTTTATCTACAATACGCTGGGCATTCCGATCGCCGCCGGCGTGCTCTACCCGCTGACCGGCACGCTGCTCAGCCCGGTGGTGGCGGGCGCGGCGATGGCGCTGTCATCGATTACCGTAGTCAGCAACGCCAACCGGCTGCTGCGTTTTAAACCCAGGAAGTAAGCTCCGGGGCGCCGTCAAGGCGCCCCGCTGTTTTCCGGGCTTCCCTGCGCGGCGGATAGCGTTTAGCATGAATGACGATTTTCCCTCGCCTTGCACGCGAAAACGCGCACCCGTTATTCAGGAGCCACGCCGTATGGGTCAACTGTTACGCCGCCTCGCCGCCTTTCTCGGCCTGATCTCGCCCAAAAGTTACGCTTATCCGGCGCTGGACATCACTCTGCCGGGCGAGCGTCGGCTCCATCTGGTGGGCAGCATCCATATGGGCACCGTCGATATGTCGCCGCTGCCGCCCCGGCTGGCCGCCCGGCTGCAACAGGCCGACGCGCTGATCGTCGAAGCCGATATCACCGATTCCGCCTCGCCTTTCGACCACGCCGAGCTGCAGCCGGCGCTGGAACAGCGCCTGTCCGCCGAAGAATATCAACAGCTGCTGGCGCTGTGCCACGAATTGGGCGCCGATCCGCACGCCTTCGCCACCCTGCCCGGCTGGCAGGTGGCGCTGATGATGCAGGCGCGGCAGGCTCAGCGTCTGGGGCTGCGCGCAGAGTACGGCGTAGATTATCAGCTGCTGCAGGCCGCCAGAGCGCAGGACAAACCGGTGATCGAACTCGAGGGGGCGCAGCAGCAGTTGGCGCTGCTGGAACAGCTGCCGGAAGGCGGCATCGCGCTGCTGCGCGATACGCTGGAGCACTGGCATACCAACGCGCGGCTGCTGCAAACCATGGTGAGCTGGTGGCTGGACGCCAAACCGCGCGGCACGCTGGACACGCTGCCGGCCACCTTCAGCGCCGGGCTTTACGACGTGCTGATGCATCAACGCAATCGCGACTGGCGGCGTCAGCTGGAGGCGCTGCCGGCCGGAGACTATGTGGTGGCGGTTGGCGCATTGCACCTGTATGGCGAGGATAACCTGCCGGCGATGCTGCAGCCGCAGGGGTAAAAAAGTGGCCAATATCGCTATTGGCCAGTCAAAGAGGAATTTCTTGTATTCTAGTTATACGCATAGCAACCGTGTTAACGGTTACAGTAAACAGGGTAGCAACCCGGTGAATATCTTGGCAACCCGCTTTATGTAACAGCCGCTCAGGTTGCCGGGCTGGTTGGATTTTTGTATTTTTAAGGCTGGTTATCACCCTTTCCCCACCGGGGACATTTTGGACAACACATCATGACGCCCGCAGTCGTTCTGCTTGAGAAACAAAAGGTCGCCTTCACCCTCCATCCTTATCACCACGACAGCGACGAAACCAACTTCGGCGATGAGGCGGTGAGAAAGCTGGGGCTGGATGCCGATCGGGTTTACAAAACCTTGCTGGTGGCGCTGAACGGCGACGCCAAACACCTGGCGGTGGCGGTCACGCCGGTCGCAACCCAGTTGGATCTGAAAAAGGTTGCCCGCGCCCTCGGCGCCAAAAAGGCCGAGATGGCCGATCCGCAGCTGGCGCAGCGCGTCACCGGGTATCTGGTGGGCGGCATCAGCCCGCTGGGGCAGAAAAAACGGCTGCCGACGGTGATCGACAGCCCGGCGCAAGCGTTCGCTACCATTTACGTTTCCGGCGGCAAACGCGGGCTGGATATCGAGCTGGCCGCCGCCGATCTGTGCCGCCTGCTGGCCGGCAGCTTCGCCGACATCGCCAAACGCGACTGACGCCGCGTACTCAGCGGCACACCACCGTGGCGTCACAGGCCGCCAGCGTTTCCACCAGGCGGTCCTCCAGTGCCTTCACCTGCGCGCCGGGCACCAGATAGTTATTGCTGATGATGGCGAACGCCAGCGGCCGCCCGGTCGCCGAATCGACATAGCCGCTGAGCGACGATACGCCGGTCATGGAACCGCTCTTGGCGTGAGCGCGCCCCGCCGCCGCGCTTTTCACCATGCGGTTACGCAGCGTGCCGCCCACCAGCAACCCCGGCTCGCCCGCAACGGGCAAGGCGCGATACCAGTCGGCGAACCACGGCTGTTTTCTGGCCGCCAGCAGCAGCGTCGTCAGCTGTTGCGGCGTGATCTGGTTCATGCGCGACAGCCCTGAACCGTCCACCTGGCGATACGCGTCGGCCGCGATGCCCTGGCTTTGCACAAATCCGTTTATCGCCTGAAGGCCGGCGGCCCAATCCCCTTTGTCCTGCGTCTTGCGGCCCATCGCCTTGGTCAATATCTCGCCGTAGCCGTTATTGGACACTTTCAGGAAGGTAACGACCAGGCGGGAGAGCGGCGGCGAGGTTTTTTTCGCCAGCAGCTGTGCGCCGGCCGGCGTCACGCCCTCTTCAGCGTTGCCGCGCAGGGTGATGCCGTGCGCGCGCAGAGCATGTTGCAATAAAGCGCCGACGACGAGGGCCGGTTGATCGACGGTAATCAATCGCGAGCTGGCCTCCGCCTGCGCGGCGATGGTGCCGCTGACCACGATCCGGTTGCTGCCCGGCCGGCGCTCGTACGTCAGCGCGGTGTCACTGCCGGTGGTGGTGCGATTGACCAGCGTCACCGCGTCATTGGCGGGATAGAAGCTCGCCCGTCCCGGCGCGCCGGCGCGAGCGCCCGGCCGCACATCCACCTGCACCACGTTGATATCGCCGCCGGGGGTAAAGGCGTAGTTCAGCGCCGAGATCGGCGCTGCGAAGGCGAAGGGTTCATCGTCCCAGCTCCAGCCGGCACCGAATGGCGTTTGATCGAAGGCGCCGGCGTCCAGCAACAACCGCCCCTGTATATGACGGATGCCGCGCTGCGCCAGCGCCGCGGCGAAGGTGTCGAGATCGTCCGGATGCAGCGTCGGATCGCCGCTGCCCTGCAGATAGAGATCTCCCCGCAACGTGTCGCCGCGCTGCTCGCCGGTGGTCAGCAGCCGGGTTTCAAACCGGTAATCCGCCCCCAGCACGCCGAACGCCGCCAGAGAAGTGAAGACCTTCATGTTGGAAGCCGGCGCCAAACGCTGCTCCGCGTGCGCCTGATACAGCACCTTGCCGCTGTCGGCATCGCGCACCATCACGCCGTTCGACGCCCCGACCAACGCCTTGTCTTGGCCGAGGGCCGCCAGCGCCTGGCTGAGGGTTTGTCCATGACGTTCGCCGGATGACGAACACCCCGCCAGCGCCACGATGGCGGGCAGCAGCCAGCCTGCGGTTTTCAACATGTCATCTTCCTGTTTGCGTTATCAAAACCAAATTGTCGCTCAGGCTATCATTGGAAGGCGGCGACGTCCTGTTTTCCATTCACTGAACAACGATTTTTGCCTATTGATATTATAAAACAAGCAATAATAAGAATTGCTAAACAATCCAGGCAATAAAGTTTGAATATGAACTATATTATGTGAAACAACCTTTAATATAATGTTAATGTTTTTAATGTGTCGTGTTGACAATAAACAAAGCCAAAGCTATCGTTACTCCCCATTAAAACTCACAACCTATTATTAATAACAATTTACTTATATGAATTTTAAAATGTGATCTCACTCACTGACTTCCATAGGGAATAACACGCCATGTCTGCAAATACAGGGCCCGATGGCCATCAAGTTATTTTTGATGGCGCGGGCATCGGTGACTTTTGTCCTGAAACGTCGCTGCTTGAAAACTTTGAAAGATTAAATATCGACATTCCCAACCTATGCCGAAAGGGGAGGTGCGGCTGTTGCAAATTACTTCTAATCAGCGGAAATATACGCCATGAAAAACAGAGTGCCTTATGCGAAGAGGAGTTAGAAGAGAATATTATTCTGGCCTGCTGCGCCTATTCACAATCGGATATTGAAATAGAACTCTATTAATAAGGATTAACCGATGAGCCTCATTGAAACCACGTTGAAAAAATGGGATCGCGCCGCGATTGTCCGCTCCCGCCCGCGTCGCCTTCTCAACGAACAGGACAGCCAATCAACCCTTTTCTTCCCCCTCGAACGTCTGCCGCTGTGCCTCCATCCGCGCGTTGCCGCGCTCGGTGAACAAGCATTGCGCTATATTCAGGTACAAACCCTCTACCATTACCTGAATGGCATCGCCAACATCGAGTTGGATATCATCAATGATTCCAGTTACAAGCTCTACAAAAACGCAGTCGGCGTAGACTTTCCGCTTGAAATGCGCTTAGACGCGCTGACCGTGGTCGTGGATGAGTCCTATCACGCCCTGGTGGCGCTGGATCTGATCAATCAGGTAGAGCAGATGACGTCCATTGCGCCGCTGCCGATGCCAAAAGATACCGAGGCCTCCTATGCCCTGGCGCAATCGTTGGCAATGGGCGACGAACGGCTGCGCGAGCTGCTGCGACTGGTTTGCGTGTCCCTGTCGGAGCAGGCGCTGACGACCGATCTGATCGATGTGATCAACAACGAAGATATCTTCCCGACTTTCTATCTGGTGATGAAAGATCACGTTGCGGATGAAGGCCGCCATGCCCGCTTCTCACAGCAGGTGCTGAGCCATATCTGGCGCCACAGCGACGCGGTCACCAAGCAAGCGTTGCAACAACCGATTTTGGCTTTCCTGGAAGGCTACGCAACCGACGCTATCGCCAAAGATTTCAGCGCCTGCATGTTGCGCCAACTCGGACTGACAGAAGCGGAAATTATCGACATCATCGCAGACACTTATCCAGCAACGCATGTTAAACCGTGGGAAACCAATAATATCGTCACGGAGCAAATGTTGGTGGCGCTGAATAAATCGGGCATTCTGGCTGATTTGCCTATCGCCGATGCGCTGCATGCAAAAATCTAATTAACCGGTATAAAAATCCAGCACCTTTGATATTCCGCAAGGGAAACCATTATTCTCAGGAAGCAAAAATGGAATTACTTCATATTGGCTATTTCGGCGACAGCGCCTGCGGTAAATTATTAACCGACGAAATCCAGGAATACGGCCATCAGGTTAGCTTTATCAGTCTCGAACACCGCCCAACCGAAAAGCTCGACCTTATTATCACCACTGAAAATAACGCTGAAACAATACGACGACTGCAACAGCAGGGAAAAAATCTGCTGACGCTCGCAACCAATAAAAAAAATATTAACGACATTGACACCCTGCAAAACCAAGAACACTTCTCTCTGTACTTTAGCTCCGCCGGCCAGGCCGCTTATCTGTGCGATGCGCTGTCGGATATGGCCGCTGACGCCCAACTTCCCCTGCTGCAGGAAAGGCTTGTCGACATTGTGGTCGAGCTGTCGCGTGGCGGTATACCGCCGGTACAAGAACTTCCCTACCGCTTGGCGCGTAAATACTATGCCGAATCACCGACGCGCATGCGCGAATTGACCGCATTGCTGATGGAACGTCTTGGCGATCAGATGCAGGGACGTTGCGGCAGCGATCTCTGCCATCTCACCTGGCAACCCGGCGCCGACTTCCATACGGTGCCGGTAGCGGACATCACGTCCCCCGCACAGCTGCAACATTTCTTCTTTAATGAAACCGGCGCGCTCAAACAGGGACGCTATGCCCAGCCACGAGTGATGGTCGACGTAGCGGCTTGCGGTGACGGCACTCAGCTTACCCTGTATGGCGACGACATGCGTTTCAACGCGTTCACCGACTATCTTGACGCGCTATTGGCAGATCCGGCCGATCCCATCGCCGCGCCCATTGTTACTCAACCTCACACGTTACATCGCCTGAGCCAATTCAACGCAACCGACGATGCCGAGCTCCTGGCGCACGACGTCATCGCTTTGTTCCGCCACGCCGCCGCCGCTCATCCGCAACAGGCCGCGCTGCATGCCGATGGCCAGACATACAGCTATGGAGAAATCGATCGCGCCTCGGATCAGTTTGCCTGTTGGCTGCTTGAACACAGCGGCGCCGCCAGTTCGGTCGTCGCCGTCTCGATGGACAAGTCAGCGACGCTGCTGATCGTGCTGTTGGGGATACTGAAAAGCAATAAAACCTATGTACTGCTCGACCCGCAGGCGCCAGCGGCGCGCAATCAAAGCATTCTTGACGACGTACAGCCCGCGCTGATTTTGGCCGACTCGCCGTTGCACTCCGGCGACGCGCCATGCATTGCGCCATCAAGCATTGATTACCGTTCGCTGAACATCCATGCGGAGCAACTCCCTCAATCGCGAGACGCTCTGGCCTACGTCTGCTATACCTCCGGGACGACAGGCAAGCCCAAAGGCGTCATGATCGGGCGTGAAGGCCTGAGCAACGTGGCGCAAAACCACCGCGATTTCATTGGACTGGCGCAAGGCAGCCGCGTGCTGGCCATCGCCTCGCTGGGTTTCGACGCCTTCGGCTGGGACGTCTATGGCGCGTTAGTCAGCGGCGCGACGCTTTATCTTGCGCCCTCGGAGCTGCATACCGATGTCGGCGCGCTGCACGACTATCTGACTCAACACGATATCGGCCATATCACTATTACGCCGGCAATTCTGGAATTGTTGCCCCGCGAAATGTGGCCGGGACTGCGGACGATGATCGTCATGGGAGATGCCCCGCCTGCGGACGTCGTTGCCTGGTGGGCCGAACGCACCCGATTGTGCAACGGTTACGGGCCGACCGAGGCTTCCATTGCCACTTCGCTGTGCGAGTATCGTCCCGGCGTTCCCTGGAACTGCATTGGCAAACCGCTGAAAAACTACCGTTGCCACATCCTTGATCCCCACCATAATCCACTGCCGGTCGGTTTTGAGGGCGAACTGTGCATCGCCGGCAGCGGCCTGGCGCACGGTTACCTGCATCAAGAGGCGCTGAGCGCAGAGAAGTTCATTATCTGTCGGCTGCCGTATATGGCGGCCGAAGAGCGTCTTTATCGAACCGGCGACATCGCCAAATGGGACGAACAGGGCAACATTATTTTCGTCGGCCGCCGCGATCACCAGGTGAAGATACGCGGAGTGCGCATCGAGATGGGAGAAGTGGAAAGCGCCGTCCGCAGTCATCCACTGGTTGAAAGCGCCTGCGTGGTCGCTCGCAGCCAGCCCTCGGGCAAAATTCTCGCCGCCTTCGTGCAACCCGCTTCGCCTGAGCTGACGATCGACGCGCTGCGACACGCGTTGGTCACACTGCTCCATCCCGCCGCGATCCCCAGCGTCTTTATTTTCTTGCCGGCGCTGCCGCTGACCATCAATGGCAAGATCGCCCGCCAACAGTTGGAAAACTGGCCGTTGGATGAGCGCAATGAGCGCTTGACGCCGCCGGAAACCGAAACGGAGGCTATTCTCGAGCGCATCGTGGCCAACGCGATCGGCTGTCCGCAAGCCGACGTCACCCAGGAGTTCATCAACCTGGGCGCGCACTCGCTGACCATGAGCAAAATCGTCGCGCTCGTCGCACGCGATCTTTGCTGCCACCTGAGCATCGCCGATCTGTTCCGCCACAATACGGTGCGCAAACTGGCCGAATATATCGAGAATAAGGCCGTTGCCGCGGAGCGCGCCATCGCGATCTGCGACGAACGCCGCGCGCCGCTCAGCCCACAGCAGAACCTGCTTTGGTACCTGAGCGCATTGAATCCTGACGACTGCAGTTACAACCTGCCGCTAGCGATAGACATCCAGGGCCCGCTCGATCTGGGGCGCTTTGAGCAGGCGATCAATTTTATTTATGAAAAACATGAAAGCCTGCGCACTCGTTTCACCGAAACCGACGGTGTCGCCTATCAGTTGGCAGAACCGCATGCTCCGATTCGCCTTGCCGACCACTGGGTGGACGGCCAAACGCAGTCGGCAGAAAAGTGGGTGCGCCAACTGTGTGCTACGCCTTTCGACATCACCGCTCGGCCGCCACTGGCGCTTCGGCTGGTACAGTATCAGCAGCAGCACCATGTTTTGATTTGGGTAAAACACAACATTATTACCGACGCCTGGAGCGAACAACTGATCCTTAACGATCTGTGGCAGCGCTATAACGAGCTCGACAATCACAACGGCTTCGACGCACCGCAGCCGCAGATCCAAACCATCGATATCGTTAACAGCGGCATCGCGTCACCTGCACCGGCGGATGCCGCTTACTGGCAACAGCAGCTGCAAGGCTGCCGCGAACTGGACTTCCCGCTGGATAAGCCGCGCCCGCTAATGCCGACGCACGCCGGAGAACGCATCCATTATCAGCTGCAGCCCGACGTCGCCGATCTGCTGGCGTCACGGGGCAAAGCGCTGGGCGCCACGCCTTTCGCCTTGCTCTGCACGGCATTAAGTTTGCTGCTCAGCCGTTATACTCAGCAGCAGGATATCGTCATCGGCACCGCCATCGCAGCGCGGGACAACCTGGATCAGGCGCAAGTCAGCGGCTTCCATGTCAATACCGTTCCGCTGCGTATCCAACTGAGCGAACAGGACACCCTCGCCGGGCTGATCGGTAACATGATGGAAACCTGCATCGGCGCCTACCAGCATCAGCAGCTCTCCTTCGACCGGATCTTGCACCAGATCGAATACGAGCGGATGTCGAACAAAAATCCGTTATTCCAAATCATGGCGATCCTGCAGAACGCCGGCGACGTATGCCAACAAAACCTGCGCGATTGCACGCTGCATCGCTTGCCGCTTTCATCGGGCTTCTCGATGTTCGATATGACCTGGAACTTCAGTGTGGAACAAGGCGCCGTCGCCATCGAACTCGATTACGCCAGCGAACTGTTTTATCCCGCCAGCATGCAGATGCTGTTGGACAACTATCAGCAAACGCTGCAACAACTGCTCACCCTGCCGGCCAATACGGCGCAGCTTGCCCTCAACCCGCTATGCGAACGGGAACAACATTGGCTGCAACAGTTGGCCGTCAACGCGGACGCAGGCTCACGTGACTCGCTGCTGGTGCAAATTGGCCGGTTGGCACATACCCAGCCTGACAGCCTCGCCGTCAGCTGCGAACGGCATCAGTACAGCTACCGTCAGCTGTGGGCGCAGTCTGAACGCGTCGCGCATGCCTTGCTGCGCATCGACAGCCGGCCTTTCTCGGTCGGCGTCATGATGGAGAAAAGTTGCCACGTCGCCGTGCTCCTGCTCGGCGTGCTGAGAGCCGGCAAACACTACGTGCCGATTGACGTACACTACCCGGCCGACCGCGTGAGCTACATGATCGAGAACGCGCAAGCCCGGTTGCTGGTGACCGATGGTGAGCCAGAGCAAGGTTGGGCCAGTCCCGCCGTCGGTTTCGACTCGCTGGTTTCTCATCCTGCAGCGGCCGACGCGTTGCCGATCCCAGCCGACGATACGCTGGCCTATATCATGTACACCTCAGGCTCAACCGGTAACCCCAAAGGGGTGATGATCACGCATGGCAACCTGAACAATTTCACCAACGACTTCGTCGGGCGGCTGGCGCTGAGCGCGCGCGATAAGGTGCTCAGCCTGACCAGCATCAGTTTCGATATTTTTGGGTTGGAACTGTTCTGCTCGCTGGCCGGCGGCGCGCACGTCACGCTGTGTCCACGAGAAACCGCCATGGATCCGGTCAAGCTGTATCACTTTATCGAGCGACAGCAGCCCAGCGTGATTCAAGCGACACCTACCGTCTGGAGTACCATCGTCCACCACCTGCCGGCGGCGAGCCAACGCCCCCTGACCGTGCTATGCGGCGGCGAGAAAATGCCGGCGGCCCTGTTGACGCAATTGCGACGCATCGCGACACGGGTGCTGCAGGTGTATGGCCCGACGGAAACCACCATCTGGTCGACCTGCGCCGATCTGACTCACGAAGGCGCAAGCGACTGTATCGGCACGCCGATCCAGGCGACTGAGGTTCTGGTCATGGATCAGGCCGGCAACCCGCTGCCAAGCGGCGCATTTGGTGAGCTGTGGCTGGGCGGCGCAGGGGTATCGCCGGGGTATTGGCGCAACCCGACGCTGAGCGATAAGGTCTTTCTACGGCGTCAGGCGTTCGGCGCCGAGCGCTATATGTACCGCACCGGCGACATTGTGCGTTTTAATCGACAGGGGCAGCTGGAGTATCTCGGCCGGAACGATCACCAGGTCAAAATTCGCGGTCACCGCATCGAGTTGAGCGAAATCGATCTCAGTTTATCGTCTCTCGACAATATCGAGCGATCGCTCAGTTTAATTGTCGGTGAAGACCAGCAAGCCCGCATCGTCAGCTACCTGCAGTTAACGCCGGGAGCAGAGCTGAATGAAAAAGCGGTGCGCGCGGCGCTGAAAGCCCGTTTGCCGAATATCATGATCCCGTCCGGTTTTGTGGTGCTGTCGGCCTTCCCGCTCACCAACAACAACAAAATCGACATTCGTCGGTTACCGGCACCGGAAATCCGCTATTCGGCTTCGGAAGCGGACTACACGCCTGCGGCCAACGAGGCGGAAAGCGCCATGCAGCATATCTGGCAACAAGTCTTGTCACAGACGCAGATCAGCGTCTGCGACAGCTTCTTCAGCCTGGGTGGAAATTCACTGCAGATCCCGCAGCTGCTGCACGCCATTCGTCAACAGATGGGCGTCTCGCTGACTATCCGCGAATTCATCATGCACAGTCAGATCCGCGAACTCACCGCGCTGGCCTTGAGCAAAACTGCCGAGGCCGCCGATGAAACGCATTGAGGTGTACCACCAAGGGCGTTGTCATCACCTTGACCACCGAGAGCCGCTGCGGCTCTCGGCCAGGCTGGACTTCGCCGATAACCCAACCAACCTTTATGGCGTGGCTCCCGCCGACTCGGCGCCGCTGAGTTACGGCGATACCGTCGCCAGCGTGCGTCATGGCGGGGTCTGCAACGCCGAGCGCATCAGCCTGGTGCCGCACTGCCACGGCACACACACCGAATGCATCGGCCATATTCTTCCTGAAACGCACAACGTGGCGGATTTGCCGCTTGAACCGTTCATCGCCGCCACCCTGATTCGCGTCAGGCCGCAGCGAGCGGACGCAACTGCAGAGAGCTATAACGCCAGCGCTGCCTCTGAAGATTGGCTGATTACCCGGGCGGCACTCGATGACGCGTTGGCGCCGTTGTCGGGCGACTACCTGCAGGCTTTGGTGATAGCAACCGAGGCGCCGAGCGATTTCCGCGCCGCGGCCTGCGCCCCCTACTTCAGCCATCAAGCCCTGGCGCGCATCGTCGAACTCGGTGTCCAGCATCTGTTGGTGGATATTCCATCAATCGACCGGCTATACGACGGCGGACGCATGGACAATCATCGCCGTTTTTGGGGGCTTGAGGCCCCCGACAGGCCGCAAGAAGGGCGCAAATACGCCTCCGTGACCGAGCTGATTCAGGTTCCCGCGCAGGCCACGGCGGGACACTATTTTCTGACCCTTCAACTGCCGGATCTGAGCGGGGATGCCCTTCCCAGCCGGCCCATCTTATTTTCGTTTTCTACAGGGAAAGTGACATCATGAATTACGCCAGCTATCTGCAGCTAAACCAGTTGCTGTCGCTGCAACAGCCAGCCTCGCCGTCTGCGGAACACCGCAATGAAAACTTGTTTATCATCACTCATCAAACCTACGAGCTCTGGTTCAAGCAGTTGATCGATGAGCTTCATCTGGCGATCGCGCAGATCGAAGAAGGAGATATACCGGCGGCGATCGAAACGATGACGCGCGTCAATGCCATTACCCAAACCGTGGTGAATCAGATCGCCGTGATTTGCACGCTGAAGTTTCACGAATTCCAGCGTTTTCGCAGCTATCTCGGCACCGCCAGCGGTTTTCAATCCTACCAGTTCGCCGGCATAGAAGCGCTGCTCGGCAAAGAAAATCCGAAAAAACTACAGCAGTATCAGGGTGATGAAGAGGCACAGCGCCGATTGGCGGCTATCATCCAACCGGTTTCACTATGGCAGGCAATACGCGGCCATCTGATGCGTCTCAATGACCAGCCCAATCAGACGGCGCGGGGCTTCGACGACATCATCAGGCAATCGCTGACGCGTTCGAGCTGCGAGTCGCTGCTGCTCAATCAACTGCTGGATTTGGATTCACTGCTGCAGGAGTGGCGTTATCGCCATGTGAAACTGGTGGAACGTACTATCGGGCAGCGGAAAGGTACTGGCGGTTCATCGGGTTCAGACTATCTGAAATCTACGCTGTTCACGCCGATCTTCGATGAATTGTGGAACGCCATCAACTGAATGCGTTCCTTAACGCCAAGGAAGCTCAGGCTTCCTTGGTCTCCTGAAAATACGGATTTCGCCATGCATTGCACCCACTTCCCCAACGCCCCACGCAGCTTGAAACCGCTGACGCCGGGGCGCCAGGGCAGCCTGCGGCTGATCGCTTTTCCCCACGCCGGCGCCGGCGCCACTGCCTTTCAGGGGTGGAGCCCCTCGTTGCATCAGGACATCGAACTCTATGCCGTGCAATACCCCGGTCGAGAGGAGCGGGCAAACGAAGCGCCGCTCTGTCACCCCCAATCACTCATCAATCAACTGATGCCGGCACTGCAGCCACTGCAGGACAAACCGCTGATCTTTTTCGGCCACAGTCTTGGCGGACGGGTTGCGCTGGCGTTAGCGATGGCGCTGCCTCAGCCGCCGCTGCAGTTGATCATTTCCGCCAGTTCATCGCCCTTCCTGGCGCGCCACAGTTCGTTGCTGAGAATGCCGCGTGCCGCTTTGTTGAACGCGCTATGTGCCGGCGAGGGTCTGGATGCGTCGCTCATCGACGACAGCGCGCTACTCGATTACTATCTGCCGCTGATCCGTGCCGATCTGATGCTGTCCAGCCAATTGCTTTTCCCTGCGCAACCGGGTTACCCCGCCCCGCTGGCGATGTTCTATGGTGAAAACGACGAGCTGATCGATCGGCAGGATTTGCTCGACTGGCGCCGGATCGCGCAAGGCGACTTTCAGCAGCGCACTTTTGCCGGCGGGCATATGTATATCACCACGCAGCGCGACGCCGTGATAGCCGGCATTCACCAGTTGCTGGCAGGCCACCTGAGTGAACCGGCCAGCATATAGCCGTCAGGCGTTTTCACTCTCAAGCATCGCCAAACGACGCTCGTTGTGCACCACCCGCCACGCCAACAGCAGCACGCAGAGGCTGCAGAGCGACAGCACGGCGCCCAGGTGCTGCGACAGCCCCGCCAACACCAAGCCACCGCCGAGCATCAGGTAATACATCAGGCCAAGGATGGCGCCGGCGGTGCCCATGCAGTCTTTATAATGGCGCAGCGCGCGCGCCAGAATATTGGGAATGGCGATACCGTACGCCATCACCACCAGCATCATCGGCAGAACGAACCACAAGCTCCCTTCCAGCAGCAGTACCAGCAGGCCGCCGGTCAGCGATAATCCGCAGGCCAGCATCAACAGCGCGGGGAACAGCCAGTGCTTGCCGATCAAAAACTTGTTGATCGCCGCGCCGATGCCCACCCCGGCCGCCAACACCAAACCGGTATAACCGAACCACTGTGCCGGCAGCGCCAACGCCGAGAAGTGGAATGGCGCCAGCTGGTAATAGCTGAACATGCAAATATTGAACAACGCCACCAACAGCGCGCTGAGCCAAATATCCCCGTCCTTGACCATCCGCCCCAGCGTGCCGAAAAATGAATTCTTCACCACCTGTTGCGGACGCGTCTCCGGCAGTTGCCAACCGGCATAGCCCAGCAACAGCGCCGCCAACAGCGCCAAACCGCCGAACACCCCCTGATAGCCCCAATAGTGAGTCAGCACTGCGCCGCTCAACACGCCAACCGCCGGGCTGATCGCCATGGCGATCCCCATCACCGAGAACACCCGCGCCAATTCATAACCGTCGAAGCGATCGCGAATCGCCGTTTGCGTCCCGACCGAACCGACCGCCGCGCCAAAGGCGGCCAGCACCCGCGCGGCCAGCAGTACGCTGAAGCTGCCGCTGAACAGCGCAACGAGAGAAGCCAGCAGATAGAGCGTCAGCCCGGCCAAAATGGTGGGACGGCGTCCGATGACGTCGCACATCCGTCCCCATACCACCACGCCCAGCGCAAAGGCGAAAAAGTAACAAGAGAGCGTTTGCGCCGCCATTTCCGCACTGACCCGGAAACCGTGCGCAATGTGCGTCAATGCCGGGCTGTAGATGGTCTCCACCACCTGGGGAAACATCATCATCGACGTCGCCAACGTCAGCGTCAGTTTACGTTGCATAACAGATCCTGTAGCCAAGAATAGGCTGCACAAGGTAGCATCTGGTCCCAGCGCCGATTACAATATAAAAGACAATAAATTTACAAAATCGGACAGACTATGGCGTGGCTTCAGGCGCAGGACAGTTTTAATCCGGATACGCTCGACAACGGGGTGCTCGGGATCGCCGCCGAACTGGCGCAGCACGACTCGGGCACGCATTGGCATGACAGGGGGCAGTTGCTGTTCTGTCAGCAAGGCAGCATGCGCATCACGCTCAACCAAAGCATCTGCATGCTGCCGCCGGGCAGAGTCGCCTGGATCCCGCCGCAGGTGGCTCACCGCGTTCAGGTCAACGGCGTCGTCGGTTACCGTTCGCTTTATCTCGACGCCGATCGCTATGCCTGTCTGCCTGCGCAGCTTGCCGTACTGACAGCCTCGCCGCTGCTGCGCGAGGTGTTGGAACGCATCGCGTTCGCCGCCTTCGACACCGACTGGCAGCATGGGCCTTACGCCAATATTCTGGCGGTCTGCCTGGACGAGATCGCCGCCGCGCCGCGCGAACTGACGCTGCTGCCGCTGCCCAGCGACCGCCGCCTGCGCCATCTGGCCAATCTGGACATGCTTCCGCCGCTGCACGAGCTATCGCGCTATAGCGGCGCTTCCGAGAAAACCATCAGCCGGATTTTCCGCCGTGAAACCGGGCTCGGTTATCAACAATGGCGTCAGCAATGGCGCCTGATCAAAGCGATAGAGATGCTGGCCGCAGGGATGAGCCAATCCGACGTCGCCGGTCGGCTGGCGTTTTCCAGCGACAGCGCCTTCGCCACTTTTTTCAAGAATATGGCGGGCTGCCCGCCGAGGGCGTATATGGAGAGAAGGAAGTAAGACGCCGTTTAAAACGGCAACGCTGACAAAAGGCGTTGATGCAGAGGAGAAAAGCGAGGGGGGGAACGGCGCCCCCGCGACAAGCGAGAGCGCCGTTCCGCGGCGCCTCTAGCGATAGACGATTTCGCCCTTCGGCTCGTAGGCCGCCGCATCCAGCGGCGAGTGTTTCTCGATGTACTGCTTCAGCACTTCGGCATCGATAAAGCCGGTGTTGACGTAGCTCGGCAGCCCGTCCAGCTTCGGATAGCCGTCGCCGCCCAGCGCGTTGAAGTTCAGCGTCGCCATGCGGTAAGTTTTATCCGCCTGCAGCGGCTGGCCGTTGATCTTCACCTCGCTGACGCCCTTGCCGTCCGCCACCAGACTGACGTTGGCGAACTGGGCATAGGCGCCGGAATCCGGCTTCATGTTGGCCACCACCGCCAGATACTGTTCAACCTCGCGCCCTTTCATATCGACATGCACCAGCGTGTTGCCGAACGGCTGCACCTTGAGCACGTTCTTGTAGGTGATATCGCCGCTTTCAATCGAATCGCGCACCCCGCCACCGCTCATCACGGCGAAGTCGGCGTCGGCGCGCTCCCTCTGCGCCGCCAGCATCACCCGCGCCAGGTTGGTCTGCACGAAACGCACCTTGCTGCGATCGCCTTCAAGCTTGCCGTTGACGCTGCCGATCTTCACGCCCAGCTGCGCCTTGCCCTTATCCTGGAACGGCGTCAGCAGCTTCATCATGGTCGGATCTTCCGCAATCTGCTGGGTGTAGTACACCCGCTCGCTGGTGCCGTCGGCTTTCTCCACCTTCTTCTTCAGGTTCACCGGGATCAGCTGATAATGCACCAGCTTCAGCTCGCCGTTGCGGAATTCGAAATCGGCGCGCCCGACGTATTTGCCCCACTCGTGCGCCTGCACGATCCAGGTGCCGTTCTGACGATCCGGCGAGCATGGCGTGCCCGGCACATAATCCGCCTGTTTGCGGTTGTCACCGGCCATGCACACCGGATCCTGCGAGTGGCCGCCGACGATCATGTCGAGATATCCCGCCGGCAGGCTGCGCGCCATCTCCACGTCGCCCGGCGCGTTAGAGCCATGCTCGCCGTTGTCGTAGTGCCCCATATGGGTGGCGGCGATGATCACGTCCGGCTTCTCGTCCTTGCGCAGTTGCTCCACCACCTGCTTCGCTTCCTGCGCCGGCACGCGGAACTCCATGTCGGTGAAGTACTCCGGATTGCCTATCTTGGCGGTGTCGTCGGTCGTCAGGCCGATCACGGCAATCTTGATACCCTGCTTGTCGAACAAGGCGTAAGGCTTGAACAGGCGCTGGCCTGTGCTTTTCTGGTAGATGTTGGCGGACAAGAGCGGGAAGGTCGCCCACTTCTCCTGCTGGCGCAGCACGCTCAGTGGGTTGTCGAATTCGTGGTTGCCGATCGCCATCGCGTCATAGCCCACCAGGTTCATGCCGCGGAAGTCCGGCTCGGCGTCCTGCAAATCCGATTCCGGCACGCCGGTGTTGATATCGCCGCCGGACAGCAACAGCAGGCTGCCGCCCTGCGCAGCCACTTCGCGGCGAATGCCGTCCACCAGCGTTTTCTGCGCGCCCAGACCGTATTCACCGTGATCGTTCTGCCAGAAGTGACCGTGATGATCGTTGGTATGCAGAATGGTGATGGCGTAGGTCTTATCCTTTTCCCAGGCACTGGCGGCCCCCGACAGCAGCGTCAGGGATACGGCCAACGCGCATGCGGTGGTTTTCAGCGAAAAACGCATGGCGGATCTCCGTGTATTAAATGGCTTTTATGATGAGGGCGAAATTGTAGCGCGAATTAATGACAGCTGATTTCAATTTTTTGCGATGTGAGTCTGATTATTTCAGATATGGTAAAAATTGAACGCCCTGCCTAAGATGTCATCTCTGTGCTCAACAACTTATCAGGCTAATAATAATATGACCGACAGTAGCCAAAGCGCGATGCCGCCCGCCAAGGGCAGTACGGTAAAGAGGACCGCTTTCTCCATCCTTGGCGCCATCAGCGTGTCTCACCTGCTCAACGATATGATCCAGTCGCTGATCCTGGCGATTTATCCGATCCTGCAAGCCGATTTCCACCTCAGCTTCGTGCAGATCGGTATGATCACCCTGACCTATCAGCTAACGGCTTCCCTGCTGCAACCGCTGATCGGCTATTACACCGATAAACACCCGCAGCCTTACTCGCTGCCTATCGGCATGGGCTTTACCCTGTCCGGCCTGCTGCTGCTGTCGGTGGCGAACACCTTCCCGCTGGTGCTGCTGGCGGCGGCGCTGGTGGGCACCGGCTCATCGGTATTCCACCCGGAATCCTCGCGCGTGGCGCGCATGGCCTCCGGCGGACGACACGGCCTGGCGCAGTCGCTGTTCCAGGTCGGCGGCAACTTCGGCAGCTCGCTCGGCCCGCTGCTGGCCGCGCTGATCATCGCGCCTTACGGCAAAGGCAACGTCGCCTGGTTCACGCTGGCGGCGCTGCTGGCGATCGTGGTATTGCTGCAGGTCAGCAAGTGGTACCAACATCAGCATCGGGCGGCGAAAGGGCAGCCGAAAAGCCCCGCAATGCTGAAACCGCTGCCAAAACGTACCGTCGCCTACTCGCTGGGCATTCTGCTGGTGCTGATTTTCTCTAAATACTTCTATCTGGCCAGTATCAGCAGCTATTACACCTTTTATCTGATACATAAGTTCGGCGTTTCGGTGCAGAATGCGCAAATTCACCTGTTCGCCTTCCTGTTTGCGGTGGCCGCTGGAACCATCATCGGCGGGCCCCTTGGCGACAAGATAGGGAGAAAATACGTTATTTGGGGCTCAATACTTGGTGCAGCGCCATTTACGCTTATTTTACCCCATGCATCCCTGTACTGGACCGGCATTTTGACGGTGATCATCGGGGTTATTCTCGCCTCAGCGTTCTCCGCCATCCTGGTCTACGCACAGGAGCTGATCCCCGGTAAAGTCGGCATGGTTTCCGGTTTATTCTTCGGTTTTGCTTTCGGTATGGGCGGGTTAGGCGCGGCAGTTCTTGGTTATGTCGCGGATTTGACCAGTATCAAGCTGGTCTACCAAATCTGTGCTTTCCTGCCGCTGATCGGCATTATTACCGCGCTACTGCCCAATATGGAGCATAAACCGCAATAACCCCGCGAACTGCCCGGATGAAAGTATTTATTCATCCGGGTTATCCTACGGATAAATCAATGTTATTTGGTTTATCTGGCACAAAACCCCCTCATTGACGCGCCTTAAGCGAAATCCTCTGCTTTTTTACAAAAAAGACCAAATTAGCCAAGCAAGCCGCGAACAAATGCAATAAACTAAATGTATCTTTTCGTAACTTTGTTGCGTTTCTCCCGTGCCGCGATGCATAGCCAGAAGGAGTATGGATGCATAATTCAACACCGCTCATCACCACCATCGTCGGAGGGTTAGTACTCGCCTTCCTCCTCGGTATGCTGGCGAACCGCCTGCGCATCTCACCCCTGGTGGGATATCTGGCCGCAGGGGTGCTCGCCGGCCCGTTCACCCCCGGTTTCGTCGCCGATACCTCACTGGCGCCGGAACTGGCGGAAATCGGCGTTATCCTGTTGATGTTCGGTGTTGGCCTGCACTTCTCTTTGAAAGACCTCCTCGCAGTAAAATCTATCGCCATACCCGGCGCCGTGGCGCAGATAGCCGTCGCTACCCTGCTCGGCATGGGGCTGTCCAAGCTGCTCGGCTGGGATCTGATCTCCGGCCTGGTGTTCGGCCTCTGTCTCTCCACCGCAAGCACCGTGGTGCTGTTGCGCGCGCTGGAGGAGAGGCAATTGATCGACAGCCAGCGCGGGCAAATCGCCATCGGCTGGCTGATCGTCGAAGATTTGGCGATGGTGCTGACGCTGGTATTACTGCCGGCCTTCGGCAACATGCTGGGCAACGACAACGCCAGCAGCGGTCAGCTGCTGATGGAGCTGGCGCTGACCATCGGTAAGGTCATCGCCTTCATTGCGTTGATGATCGTGGTCGGCCGCCGCCTGGTGCCGTGGATCCTGTCGAAAACCGCCAGCACCGGCTCGCGCGAGCTGTTCACCCTGGCGGTATTGGCGCTGGCGCTCGGCATCGCCTACGGCGCGGTGAAGCTGTTCGACGTCTCCTTCGCGCTGGGCGCCTTCTTCGCCGGCATGGTGCTGAACGAGTCCGAGCTGAGCCACCGCGCGGCGCACGACACCCTGCCGCTGCGCGACGCGTTCGCGGTGCTGTTCTTCGTCTCGGTTGGCATGCTGTTCGATCCGATGATCGTGATTAACGAACCGCTGGCGGTGCTGGCGACGCTGGCGATCATCGTGTTCGGCAAATCCGCCGCCGCGTTCCTGCTGGTGAAAATGTTCGGCCACTCCAAGCGCACCGCGCTGACCATCTCCGCCAGCCTGGCGCAGATCGGCGAGTTCGCCTTTATTCTGGCGGGCCTCGGCATCGCGCTGGGCATGATGTCGGAACACGGGCGCAATCTGGTGCTGGCCGGCGCCATTTTGTCGATCATGCTCAACCCGCTGCTGTTCACCCTGCTGGAGCGCTATCTGGCCAAAACCGAAACCATCGAAGAGCAAATTCTCGAAGAGGCGGTGGAAGAAGAGAAGCAGATCCCGGTGGACATGTGCAACCATGCGCTGGTGGTCGGCTACGGCCGCGTCGGCAGCCTGCTGGGCGGCAAACTGGCCGAGGCGGGCATTCCGCTGGTGGTGATCGAGAACTCCCGCCCGCGGGTGGAAGCGCTGCGCGAACAGGGCATCAAGACGGTGCTGGGCAACGCCGCCAATCCGGAAGTGATGGATCTGGCGCGGCTCGACTGCGCGCGCTGGCTGCTGCTGACCATCCCCAACGGCTATGAGGCCGGCGAGATCGTCGCCTCGGCGCGCGCCAAGCGGCCGAACATCGAGATCATCGCCCGCGCCCACTACGACGACGAGGTGGCCTACATCACCGATCGCGGCGCCAATCAGGTGGTGATGGGTGAACGGGAGATCGCTAACAGCATGCTGAACATCCTGCAGCTGGATACCCTGAGCGAAGAAGAAAAAATGGGGGGCTGCCCGATCTGAGGCACCGCGCACAAAAAAAGGTCCGGCATGCCGGACCTTTTCTTTTTCAGCGGGTTAACGCTCCCAATAGGACTCTTCCAGGCTGTCTTCGCGCTCCGGCAGGCCACGAGTGAGACGCGGCGAATGCTGGTTCAACACCTGGTAGCTGACGCGGTTGGCGTATTTGCACACCTGCGCCAACGAAGAGTATGTCAGGTAACTGCGCACGTGCTTGCTCGAGTTCGGCACGTTGTGGCGGTGATAACCGTTGGCGGCAATATCGTGCAGCAACGCCGACAGCGCGCCGTCGCCGGCGCCGTTGGTGTTCATGATCTTCTCCGGCCCGCCCATATACGGCGCGATGTGCGAGTAAACGCGCAGCGGATGCTCACAGTGTTCGCGACGCATGGCGCGGCTGAACTCGTAGCGGTTGAACTCGGCGATATGCCCCGGCAACAGCGGGTGCTGGGTCTGACGCTTGTTGGCCTCTTCGGTGTAGCCCGCCATATACAGGCCGTTCGGCCCGGCGGTGCACAGCACCAGATCCACCCACTCTAGCGCCATGTCCGAGGCGGTCAGCGGATCGCTCAGCCCGGTCAGCTCCAGCGCTTCGTCTTCGTTCATCGCCAGAATCGTCACGTTTTCCTTCAGGAAGTCGCGCCACCACTGCGGGTTGTCGGCGATCACGTACTTGGTGCCCAGGGTCAGCACCACCGGCACATCGTGCTTTTTAGCGTATTTGATCGCCTGCAAGGTCGCGTCCTTTATCGGCTCCCCTTCCTTGCAGCGCACCAGATAAGAGCTCAGCACCAGCGCCGACGCGCCGGCGATCACCTCTTCAGGGATGCTTTCCGGGCGCAGCTGGTTCATCTGGCCGGGGTTGATGGCGAAGGTGCGCTCGCCGCTTTCGCCGATCAGCGTGAAACAGCGGCCGATGGCGCCGTCAACGCCCTGCAGATAGTTAAGATCGGTGCGGCTGGAGGTATTGCACAGATAACGGTAGGCGTAGCTGCCGATTTTCACGTTGCTGCACATCACGCCGAGCAGCACCGAGCGATCGTCCGCCAGCACCGAATAGTTGTGCATGGTGTTGCCGATGGTGCCGCCGGCGAACTGATGGGTGACCAGGTTGTTTTCATTCAATTCCTGATACAGCGCCTCGGCGACGTCATCTTCGATCACCAGAGAGTGGCCCAGGCTCAGGCCGTAGCGCTGGACAAAAGCGTCGTCCACTTTCGCCTCGATATCCACCAGCGTCTGGTCGATGCCGACGATATACGAGGTGCTGATTTCACTTTCGGGCTGGGCCTGCTGCAGAAGCGGATCGCGGGCGCTCACCGGGAAATAGTGTTTGGACTTGCGTTTACCAGGAAATTTCATGTGATTGGTGGTGGTGGCGGTTTAACAAGCGGAGAATGTTAACACATCCCCGCCCGATCACGATGCATCTAATAGACAGATTATGGATGATTACAGACGCTGCGCCACCAGTTGCTGCATCATGTCAATATGCGCCGGCTCGTCGTTCAACGCTGAGATGTATTCAAACTTCTCGCCGCCGGCCTTAAGGAAGATCTCGCGGTTCTGCTCTTTAATCTCTTCCAGCGTTTCCAGGCAGTCCGCCGAGAAACCGGGGCAGATCAGCTGAATGTGCTTCACGCCCTGCGCCGGCAGCCCTTTTAGGGTCTCATCGGTATACGGCGTCAGCCAAGGCTCGCGGCCGAAGCGCGATTGGTACGTCATCATCACCCGCTCCGGCGCCAGCGGCAGCGTGGCGCTCAGCGCACGCAGCGTATCCTCGCAGCGCTGCGGGTAGTCGTCGCCCAGCCGCGCATAACGTTTGGGGATGCCGTGGAACGACAGCACCAGCCGATCCGGCTGGCCGTGCTCGGCGAACGAGCGCTCCACGCTTTGTTGCAGCGCGGCGATATAGGCCGGGTGTTCGGCGTAATCGCGAATGAAGGCCACAGAAGGCAAGCGGCGATAGCCTTTCAGCACCCGCGCCACGCCATCCCATACCGCCGCGCTGGTGGAACAGGAATATTGCGGATAGAGCGGCAGCACCACCAGGTTGGTCACGCCCTGCGCCAGCAGCTTGTCGATGGCTTCCGCCAGGCTCGGCGAACCGTAGCTCATGCCCAGCTCCACCGGCGTATTCGGCATGCGCGCCGCCAGCGCCCGCTGTTGGCGGCGGCTGTACACCAGCAGCGGCGAACCCTCTTCCATCCACACCGACTGATAGAGTTTAGCCACGCGCGGCGAACGGATCGGCAAGATCGCGCCGTTGAGGATCGGCCACCAGATCAGCGGCGCCGTGTCGACCACGCGATCGTCACTGAGGAATTCCTTCAGATAGCGTTTGACCGCCGACGAGGTCGGCGCATCTGGCGTGCCCAGGTTCACCAGCAATACGCCGTGTTTCTCTTGCTTCATCTCAGTTCCCCTCATTTCCTTTCCGGCCGGCATTCCGTTCTGGGTCGGGATGTCAGCAGCCATTAATGCCGGCTATTGTAACGGAAAAGTCCTGCATCGAAACCGATAACAGCAACAGGCTATGCCTGTGGGCTTCCCCCTTGCGCCAGTTGCCATACCGCCGCCACGTTGCGCGCCGTCACCTGCAGATTGCGATCGGCGCTCGCCAGCGCGTCTTCCAGCGTCACGATGCGATCGAGTACCGAAAACGCCGCATCGATGCCGTGTTGATGCACCACCGAATAATCCGGCGTCAGGCTGCCGGCGATGGCGATCACCGGCACCCCGTGGCGCTTGGCCACCCGCGCCACGCCGATCGGCGTTTTGCCGTGGATCGACTGGCTGTCCAGCCGCCCTTCGCCGGTAATCACCAGATCGGCATCGCGCACCGCCTCATCCAGGCGCAGGGTTTCGGTGACGATCTCGATGCCCGGTCGCAAGCGCGCGTCGAGCATGCCGAGCAGCGCCGCCCCCATGCCGCCCGCCGCGCCCGCGCCCGGCTGGGTGAGCACGGCGCGGCCGGTTTCCCGTTCCAGCAGTTCGCCATAGTGATGCAGCGCCGCATCGAGCTGCGCCACCATCTCCGGCGTCGCCCCCTTCTGCGGCCCGAACACCGCCGAGGCGCCCTTTGCGCCGCACAGCGGGTTATCGACGTCGCAGGCGGCGGTCACGCTCACCCGTTGCCAACGCGCATCCAGCCCGGCGAGATCAAGATGCGCCAGCTGCGCCAACGCCGCCCCGCCCACCGGCAGCGGCCGGCGATCCTTATCCAGCAACTTCACGCCCAGCGCCTGCATCATCCCGGCGCCGCCGTCGTTGGTGGCGCTGCCGCCGATGCCGAGAATGATCGCCTTCACGCCGCGCTCCAGCGCCGCCAGCATCAGTTCGCCGGTGCCGTAACTGGTGGTGATGCGCGGATCGCGCCGGTTGGGCGGCGCCAGGTGCAGCCCGGAAGCGGCGGCCATTTCAATCACTGCGGTTTCGCCGTCGCCCAGCAGGCCATAGAACCCCTGCACCGGCTCCCCCAGCGGCCCGGTGACCGTCACCTGAACGATTTCACCGCCGGTGGCCGCCACCATCGACTCCACCGTGCCTTCACCGCCGTCCGCCATCGGCAGCTTCACGTAGTGCGCCTGCGGGTAAATCTGACGGAATCCCCGCTCGATGGCGTCGGCGACGCCGAGCGCGCTCAGGCTCTCTTTGAAAGAATCCGGGGCAATAACCACTTTTTTCAGCGTTTTCATCACTGTTCCTTATCCCGCCAGGTTAAATACGCCAAACATCAGCGCCGAGATTGCCGCGATGGTGAACCCCACCAGCGTTTCATACGGCAACAGTTTGAGCCGCTCGTGCACCGCCATATTGACGCTGCCGCCGGTGGCGTGGAAGAAGCTGCCGTGCGGCAGGTGATCCAGCACCGTGGCGCCCGCATGGATCATCGCCGCGCCGGCCAATCCGCTCACCCCCAGCTCAAGCAGCGTGGAGCTGAACACCCCGGAGGCGACGGCGGTGCCGGCGGTGGTCGACGCGGTCGCCATCGACATCAGCGCGCCGGACAGCGGCGCCAGCAGCCAGGCCGGCAGCCCGGTGTGCGTCAAACCGGTAATCAAGACATCCTTCAGCCCCGAGTTGGCGATAATGCCCGCCAGCGTGCCGGTGCCGAGCAGCATGATCGCCACCGGCGCCATGCGCGACAGGCCGGAGACCATAAACTGATTGCACTGACGAATGCGCCCCATCA
Organism: Serratia sp. CY37869; assembly: GCF_052168895.1. NCBI lineage: Bacteria > Pseudomonadati > Pseudomonadota > Gammaproteobacteria > Enterobacterales > Yersiniaceae > Serratia > Serratia sp. CY37869. The sequence goes on along the minus strand of NZ_JBJNLU010000002.1, from coordinate 230,524 downwards.
GCAGCGCGCCCACCAAACCACCGGCCGGCAGTGCGATCAGCGGATCGACGGCGATACCGGCGATCGGCCGCAGCGACAGCAGCAGGATCGCCACCAGCGGCGCGCTGATCGCCGCAGCGAAGCCCGGCCGCGCCCCTTCGGCATGCTGAGTCAGCTCTTCAGCCATCACCCTGCTACCTTTATCGCTCAGGCGACGCGCCAGCAGATAGGCCACCACCAGGCCGCACAGCCCCGGCACGATGCCGGCCATCATCACCGAGGTGAGCGGCACGTGGAAGTTGTCCGCCGCCGCGATGGTGTTCGGGTTGGGCGACATCACGTTGCCGGCCTTGCCGCCGCCGATCATCGCCAGCAGGATCGCCGCACGAGAAATGCCGGCCTTTTGGGCGATCGACAGCGCGATCGGCGCGACGGTGATCACCGCCACGTCGATAAACACCCCCACCGCCGTCAGGATCAGTGTAGCCACCGCCAGCGCCAGCAGCGCGCGGGTTTCGCCCACCTTGCGTACGATAGTTTCGGCGATGGTGTGCGCCGCGCCGGATTCGATCAGCACCCCGGCCAATACCCCCGCCGCCAGAATGCGCATCACGGCGTTGGTGATGCCCTGCGCCCCGCCGATCATCAGCGTCACGGTCTGCACCAGATCGGCGCCGCCGCACAGCCCGCCCGCCAGCGCGCCGGCAATCATGCCGTAAGCCGGTGGAACCTTGCGTAGAATCAGGACGATGGCGACGGCTAACGCCACCAGCGCCCCCAGAGTGGATACGGTTGTCATTGTTGTTTTCTCCGTGGTTGATGTGCAGGCCAACATATCCCGCGCGCCCGGCGTTGGCCTGAGGGGAAACAACAAAAAATCGCCGAAGGAACGGCGCGGAATTTGTGGGTTGGCACAACTCAGTCGTGCATCAGCATGCCGATATACAACCGCAGAGAGTCAGTTAATTGATTGATTTTCATGCCGGTTATGGCTTCGATGCGCTGCAGGCGATAGCGCAGGGTATTGACGTGAATATGCAGCTGCGCGGCGGCCTGCGTCTGATCACAATTCTGCGAAAAATAGTGGCGCAGCGTGGCGCGCAGCACGCCTTTTTCATCCTGTTCGCCCAGCGTCCGCCAGGGACGCCCCAGCTCTTGCGCTCGCCAGTCCTCCCCGAGATCGCACAGCAGCGACGGCAGCGGATAGTCGTGGTAGAACAGCGTGGCGTGGCGCAATTTCAGGCGCTGCGCCATCGCCTGGGTGGCGCGCGCGGTCAGGCTGGAGCGGTAGGCGCTTTGTGGATCGTCGTAGAAACCGCCGACGATCAGCCGCACCCGAAAGCGGTGCTTTAGCTGGTTTTGCAAACGCTGCGCCTGTTGGCGCTCCAGCTTCAGGCTCCACTCGCCTTGCGCCATGCTGGCCGGGCGCAGCAGGGTCATTTCATTGAAGCCGGTAATGGCGATCAACGCATCGCGCTGGGTGGCCTCCAGCTCAGCCAGCAGTTCGCGCAGCAGGTGCGGCTGCGCCTCTTGCAGCTCGACGATCCAGACGATGCGCGCCTGGCGCAGATCCAATCCCAGATACGCCGCCATCGCTTCCAGCGACGCCGTGTTCGGCTGCGGCTGCAACAGCTGGTTCGCCAGCTCTTCCCGGTAGCGTTTTTCCCACTGGTGCTGATCCAGCAGCGCCGCCTGCTCCACCATCATCTCCGCCGCCATTTTGACCAACTCGGCGTAGGCGCGCACCTCGGCCGGCTCGCCGGAAATGCCGATCACTCCCACCCGCTGATTGCGAAAGCTAAACGGCAGGTTGATGCCGGGCCGCACGCCCTTCAGGTGCTCGGCAGTGGCGCGGTCGATTTCCACCACCCGGTTCTCGGCCAGCGCCAGCACCGCGCCTTCATGGCGCTGGAACAGGCGCTGCGGGTTGCCGGAGGCGATGATCACACCGTTGCTGTCCATCACGTTGACGGAATGGCTGATGATACCCATCGCCCGCTGGACGATCTGGCGCGCGGTGGCTTCCGCCAGAAGATTGGTTTGTCTGAGCATGCCCGGCTCCCTGCTGAGGGTGAAAACGCAGGCTTGTTATACGCCATTTGGCGCGGGCGATTAACGGGCACGGCCGCAACAAGCCGCCGCGATCACAATTTAACGGGAAAACGGCAAAAAAAACGCCGGGCCACAGGCCCGGCGTCATGCACAGCCAGCTTGCTATCAACCGAGGATAGTCGCCAGCTCTGCGCTCACTTCGGCCACCTTGCGGGTGCCGTCGATTTTGCGGTATTGGGTGTTGCCCGCTGCCGCTTCTTTGCTGTAGTAAGAGATCAGCGGCGCGGTCATCTGATGGTATTCCACCAGGCGCTTGCGCACGGTCTCTTCCTGATCGTCCTTGCGCGTGGTCAGCTCTTCGCCGGTCACGTCGTCTTTGCCTTCCACCTGCGGCGGATTGAACTTCACGTGGTATACGCGGCCGGACGGCGCGTGCACGCGGCGGCCAACGATGCGGTCAACGATCAGCTCGTCCGGCACGTCGAACTCCAGCACGAAGTCCACGTTGATGCCGGCTTCTTTCATCGCGTCAGCCTGCGGAATGGTGCGCGGGAAGCCGTCCAACAGGAAGCCCTTGCGGCAATCTTCCTGAGCGATGCGCTCTTTGACCAGCGCGATCACCAGCTCATCGGTCACCAGCTTGCCGGCGTCCATGATCTCTTTCGCCTGCTTGCCCAGTTCACTGCCGGCCTTCACGGCTGCGCGCAACATATCACCGGTGGAGATTTGCGGAATGCCGTATTTCTCCATGATGAATTGAGCCTGAGTACCTTTACCAGCGCCCGGAGCGCCCAGCAGAATGATACGCATTGCGTAAATCCCCTTGCTATGTAGTTTTTATAAAATTGCGAAAACGCTCAACGATACCATTTCAGGGGGGGCAGGCTCAAGGCGCGCGAAGGAAATCGATTGCGGAACATGCAAAAATTCAAGCGAACAAAAGAGGGGAAAATGCGGGGAAAAACCGGAAATGCGCCCCTAACGGTGCCGTTAAGGGCGCATATAATCAACTTCAGGCGGACAGCAACTTGTTCATGCGGCGGATGAACAGGTTCGGATCCTCCAGCGTGCCGCGTTCAGCCAACAGCGCCTGATCCAAAAGCAGGTCGATCCACTCGGCGAAATGTTCGTTATCGCCCACGTCGGATGCGCGTTTGACCAACGCATGCTCAGGATTAAGCTCGAAAATGTACTTCACTTCCGGCGCCTGCTGGCCCGCAGCGGCGAACAGCTTGGCCATCTGGGTGCTCATCTCGTCGGCGTCGGTCACCACGATCGCCGGCGTATCGGTCAGGCGGTGCGTCAGACGCACATCCTTCACGCGGTCGCCCAGCAGGGTTTTCACGCGTTCGATGAACGGTTCCAACTGCTTCTCGGCCGCCTTCTGCTCTTCGGTTTCATCCGCCAGTTTATCCAGCGTTTCATCCGCCTTGCTGACCGACTGGAACGGCTTGCCGTCGAACTCGGTCAGGTAGCTCATCATCCACTCGTCGATGCGATCGGACAACAGCAGCACTTCGATACCTTTCTTGCGGAACAGCTCCAGATGCGGGCTGCTCTTGGCGGCGGCGTAGCTGTCGGCGGTGATGTAGTAAATCTTTTCCTGCCCTTCCGCCATGCGGCCGACGTACTCTTCCAGCGACACGGTCTGCGCCGAGCTGTCGCCATGGGTGGTGGCGAAGCGCAGCAGTTTGGCGATCGCTTCCTGGTTGCCGTTATCTTCCGCCGGGCCTTCTTTCAGCACCAGACCGAACTGCTGCCAGAATTTCTGGTAGCCTTCGGCGTCGTCTTTGGCCAGCTTATCCAGCATCTGCAGCACGCGCTTGGTCAGCGCGCCGCGCAGGTTCTGCGTCACGCGGCTGTCTTGCAGGATCTCGCGCGATACGTTCAGCGGCAGATCGTTGGAATCGATCAGGCCGCGCACGAAGCGCAGATAGTTCGGCATGAACTGCTCGGCGTCGTCCATGATGAACACGCGCTGCACGTACAGCTTCAGGCCGTGCTTGTGATCGCGGTTCCACATGTCCCACGGCGCCTGCGCCGGGATATACAGCAGGCTGGTATATTCCTGCTTGCCTTCCACCCGATTGTGGCTCCAGCTCAGCGGATCGGTGAAATCGTGGGCGATGTGCTTGTAGAACTCTTTGTACTCTTCGTCGGTCACGTCAGCCTTGCTGCGGGTCCACAGGGCCTGCGCCTTGTTGATCTTCTCCCAGGTGACGGTATCGTCTTCTTCGTTTTTGCTTTCGATCTCTACCGGCAAGGCGATGTGATCGGAATATTTGCCGATCACCGAGCGCAGGCGCCAGGCGTCGAGGTACTCATCTTCGCCTTCGCGCAGATGCAGGGTGATTTCGGTGCCGCGGGTCTCTTTGGTGATGTCGGCGATGGTGTAGTCGCCTTCACCGGCGGACTCCCAGAACACGCCCTCGTCATCGGCGGCGCCGGCCGCGCGGGTGCGCACGGTCACTTTGTCCGCCACGATGAACGCCGAGTAGAAACCAACGCCGAATTGGCCGATCAGTTGGCTGTCTTTCGCCTGGTCGGAACCGATGGATTCCAGGAACGCTTTGGTGCCCGATTTGGCGATGGTGCCGAGGTTTTCGATCACTTCTTCGCGGCGCATACCGATGCCGTTGTCGGCAATGGTCAGGGTGCGCTGCTCTTTATCGAAGGACAAACGCACGCGCAGCTCGCCATCGCCGGCATACAGCTCCGGCGCGGACAGAGCGCGGAAGCGCAGCTTGTCGGCGGCGTCAGAGGCGTTGGAAATCAGCTCGCGCAGGAAAATTTCTTTGTTGGAGTACAGCGAATGGATCATCAAATGAAGCAGCTGTTTTACTTCAGACTGGAACCCGCGGGTTTCTTGACCTTTCATACTCATTGATTACCTCAAAGACAATGGCTACCAAAATCGAACAATGAAGATCAGATGAGGGTCAGGGTCTTGTTTTTCAAGCGGACGGCGGGAAATTTTTGGCAAAAAACAATGGGGCCGGGCGGCCCCATCCGGGAAAACATCAGAACTTGATGGCGTGGCGTCCCGCCAGCGAATGCGACAGCGTGGTGCCGTCGACCATCTCCAGCTCGCCGCCCACCGGCACGCCGTGGGCGATGCGGCTGGCGAGCACGCCATACTGGCCACACATCTCGGCGATGTAGTTGGCGGTCGCTTCCCCTTCCACCGTCGGGTTGGTGGCGAGGATCACTTCGGTGATGCTTTCCTTTTCCAGCCGTTGCTCCAGGCGATCCAGACCGATATCGCCCGGCCCGATGCCGTCCAGCGGCGACAGATGGCCCATCAGCACAAAGTAGCGCCCGGCGAACTGGCCGGTCTGCTCGATGGCGTGGATATCCGCCGGGCTTTCCACCACGCAAATCTGGCCGTTTTGCTGACGACGCGGATTGGCGCAGATGGTGCAAACGTCCTGCTCGGTGAAGGTGCGGCAATCGGCGCAGTGGCCGATCTCCGACATCGCGCGCGTCAACGCCTGCGCCAGGCGCATGCCGCCGCTGCGATCGCGCTGCAGCAGCTGAAACGCCATGCGCTGCGCCGATTTCGGGCCGACGCCCGGCAGGCAGCGCAGCGCCTCCATCAGGGATTCAAGGAGCGGGCTGGTTTGCATCAGAACGGCATCTTGAAGCCAGGCGGCAACTGCATGCCGCTGGAGACGGAGGCCATTTTCTCTTTCTGGGTCTCTTCGATGCGGCGCGCGGCGTCGTTAAACGCAGCGGCGATCAGATCTTCCAGCATCTCTTTGTCGTCTTCCATCAGGCTTGGATCGATTTCCACGCGGCGGCAGTTGTGCGCGCCATTGATGGTGACTTTCACCAGGCCGGCGCCAGATTCGCCGGTCACTTCCAATTTGGCGACTTCTTCCTGCATCTGCTGCATTTTTTCTTGCATTTGCTGGGCTTGCTTCATCAGGTTGCCCAGACCGCCTTTACCAAACATAGTCGTCTCTCGTCGCTAGGGCCGCGCACATCGCGCAGCGTTTAAAGGGGGCGAATACTCTCTTCATCCAGATCCGCGTCGAAGAATCGGCGCAGCGTCTGAATGTTGGTATCCGCTTCGATGGACTGGCGCGCCTGCGCCAGCTTTTCCTCATAGATGGCTTGTCGCCATTCCAGCGGGGTGCGCTCCGCCGGATTATCGTCCTCCACCACGGTCAGCTCGATCGGACCGCCGTACAGCTCACCGAGCGCGTCGGCCAGCGTCTTCTGCGCCGAAGGCGAATTCAGATGGCGCTGCGAAGACCGCAGATGGAGGCTAATCTTGCCCGGCTCCGGCTGCTGCTTGAAGGCGTTCAACGCCAGCTGCTGCACCAGTTTCGGGATCTTCAGCTTATCGATTTCCGCCGCCCAGGCGTCGCGCTCCAGCGACTCCACCACCAGCTTGGCGGCCAGCTCCGGCGTTTTCTCGTGCTCCAACGCCGTGCGCAGCGCTTTCGGCGTCGCCAGCGGTTCCGGCGCCGCCTCGGGCTCGGTCTGCGCGCGCCAACGATAGGCTTCCGGTTTCGCCGGTTTTTCCGGCACCTTCTTCTCCGCCAGGCGCTGCTGGCTGCGCTCGGTCACGGAAGCCAAACGCCCCAGCGCCGAGTTTGCCGGCCGCGCTATTCCTGGCGCCGCCGGCTCATTCTTTTTTGGTGTGGATGCTCCCTGCTGCCGTTGCAGCTGGGACCGCGCTTTCAACAGCTGGGCGGTGGCATCCGGTAAAGGAGTCGATGATTGTCGCTGCGGCGCGGCCGGCTGCCCTAGCGGCGGCGGCGCGTCCTGAAACTGCGGCGGCTGTGGCGATGCGGCCTGCTGCGGCTGCGCCATCGGCGCCGGCGCGGTCTGCACCAACGCCACCGGCTCCGGGATCACCGCTTTCGGGTGAAACGCCAGCGCGCGCAGCAGGGTCATCTCAACCCCCATGCGGCGATCCGGCGCATAGGCCAGCTCTTTGCGGCCCACCAACAGCGTCTGATAATAGAGTTGCACATCGGCCGGCGGCAGGGTGCGCGCCAGCTCGCGCAGCCGTTGTTCCACGGCGGCGTAGTGGTTGTCGAGCATCGAAGGCAGCAGTTGCACCATCGCAATGCGATGCAGCAACGCCAGCGTCTCCACCAGCAGGTTTTCCCAATCCACGCCGCGCGAAGCGGCCTGCGCGACCTGCACCATCACCTTTTCACCGTCGGCGCTGACCAGCGCTTCGAGGATCGCCAGCGGCTGCTCGTCATCGAGCGTGCCGAGCATCTGGCTGACGGTTGCGGCCGTCACCTGCCCCTGCCCCATGGCGATCGCCTGATCGGTCAGGCTCAGCGCATCGCGCATGCTGCCGTCGGCGGCGCGCGCCAGCAGCTGCAGCGCGCGGGCGTCGCTGGTGATCTGCTCCGCCGTCAGCACAGTTTCCAGCTGCTGGCGGATCTGATCGACGTCCAGCGCTTTGAGGTGAAACTGCAGGCAGCGGGAAAGAATGGTCACCGGCAATTTTTGCGGATCGGTGGTGGCCAACAGGAATTTGACGTGCGGCGGCGGCTCTTCCAGCGTCTTCAGCAACGCGTTGAAGCTGTGGCGCGAGAGCATGTGCACTTCATCGATCAGGTAGACCTTGAAGCGGCCGCGCGCCGGCGCGTACTGGACGTTGTCCAGCAGATCGCGGGTATCTTCCACCTTGGTTCGGGAAGCGGCGTCGATCTCGATCAGATCGACGAAGCGCCCCTGCTCGATCTCGCGGCAGTTGTCGCATTGGCCGCACGGCGTGGCGGTGATGCCGGTTTCACAGTTCAGGCCTTTGGCCAGCAAGCGGGCGATGGTGGTTTTCCCCACGCCGCGCGTGCCCGAGAACAGATAGGCGTGATGGATCCGCCCCAGCGAGAGGCCGTTGGCCAGCGCGGTCAGGACATGTTCCTGGCCGACCACGTCTGCGAACGTTTGAGGGCGCCACTTACGGGCGAGAACCTGATAGCTCATTAATACCGGAGAAGTCGAGTAATCTGGAGGGTCATGCTAACACAGCCCCGCGGCAATCCGCGAGGCCGTTGTGCCCAAGGGGCGATGCCGCATCAATGACCGGCGAAGTCCACCAGGCAGTAGCAGTCGATGCCCAGCTTGTTCAGACGCGCTTCTCCGCCCAGATCCGGCAGGTTGATGATGAACGCGGCGTCTTTCACTTCACCGCCCAGACGGCGGATCAGTTTGGTGGTCGCTTCAATGGTGCCGCCGGTCGCCAGCAGATCGTCCACCACCAGCACTTTGTCGCCCGCGGTGATGGCGTCGGTGTGGATCTCCAGCTTGTCGGTGCCGTACTCCAGCTCATAGCTTTCGCTGAGCGTGGCGCGCGGCAGTTTGCCCGGTTTGCGCACCGGCACGAAACCGACGCCCAACGCTAACGCGACGGGCGCGCCGAACAGGAAACCACGCGCTTCGGTACCCACCACCTTGGTCACGCCCGCTTCGCGATAGCGCTCAACCAGCAGCTCGATGCTGGCGGCGTAGGCCAACGGGTTTTCCAGCAGGCTGGTCACGTCGCGGAACAGGATGCCCGGCTTCGGATAATCCGGGATGGTTTTGATACTGTCTTTAATAAACTGAAGCTGCTGCGCAGTAGCGGTCATAATTGTTGCCTGATAAAACTGCCTGAAAACCGGCGCGCCGCTCACCCGCCGCCCCCGGGTGAAACACACCGGAGAAAAAATGGCAGGCGATCCGCGCACGAAAACGCCCAAATCTATGCAAACTGGCGGACAAATGCAACTCTCCCCTGCATCTTTCAACCCGCAGCGTTGTTGACCGCACGCATTACTTACCTAAGTAAGCTCCCGGGGATGCCTGCGTTTGTCGCCTGGCTGCGGCTTGAAAGCTATTGAGGAGTTTAAGGTACAATCAGCGCTGTTTTTGTTGCGGCAGATCAATAACCGGCAGGCGCAGCATAAAGGTCAGCAAAATGGCCAACATCAGCAGCAACAGCCCGCGCACCCACCAGATTTTCACCAGCCACAGCGAACAGGCGAAGGTCAGCACGATCACCAGCACCGCTTTCCACTTCGCCCCCGGCGGCAGCGCGCGATGCTGCTGCCAATGGCGCAGATAAGGGCCAAACCAGGAACGGTACAGCAGCCAGTGATGAAAGCGCGGCGAGGAGCGGGCGAAGCACCAGGCGGCCAACAGCAGGAACGGCGTGGTCGGCAACAGCGGCAACACCACGCCCAACGTCGCCAGCACCACCGCCAACCAGCCCAAAATGATCAATAACCCACGCGTCATGCGGTTCTTCGCTCCTCAATCGGTTGCGGCTTACTGTAGCATCGGCGCCGCGCCGGCGGAATATGCATGCGGCGCTTGTTTCAGGACGGCTTCGCGGGCAAGCTTACGCCTGTTGAAATCAAGAGGGAGCTTATGTGAGCACTCAGCGTCTATTACAGGTGTTGGCACAGCAGATTGCGGCGCTGGCGGCCGAAGTCAGCCCGCGCGGCGACGCCCCGATCCCGCAGGCGCGGTTCGACGCCGCCCTGTTCGCCAACCGCGGCACGCGGCTGCGCGACTACTTGGCCGAAGTGGAGAAAAACTTCGCCCAGCTGCAAAACGCCGCTAACGACAGCCGCGCCAGCCAGGTGGCCTTTCTGGCCGAAAAACTGGTGGCTCAGATCGCCGCCCTGCAGCGCGAGCTGGCGACCCAGGCGCTGCGGCGCAAGAATCAGCCGAAGGAAGCCCCCGAGGTCGATCTCTACCACAAGCTGGCCGAGCATCAGGATTACGAACGCCGGCTGATCGCCATGATTCAGGATCGGGAAAGCCTGCTGGGGCGCCAGACCACGCTGGCGGCCCAGCAAAAGCTGCAGCACGAGCTGGCGGCGCTGGAGGGGCGGCTGATGCGCTGTCGTCAGGCGTTGGCGCGCATCGAGCGCAATATCGAGCGCAAAGAAAACGGTTTTTGAAGATTTATCACAATATTTTAATGATTATTCCCCGGTTGCGCGCCGGGTTCACTATACTCTGCCGATACCCGAGTTATTCATCCCATTAATTAAATAAGCGCAGGTGCTATGTCTCTGGAAAACGCCTCACCCGAACTGCAGCTGGCGGTAGACTTGATTTACCTGCTGGAATGCAACGAGATCGATCCGGCCACCGCGCTGGCGGCGCTGGATATCGTCAAACGGGATTATCAGGAAAAGCTGCAGCGCGCCGGCGTCACCTCTCCCTATCTGCCTGCCGGACAGTAACCGGGGACAGCGCCGCTGTCCCTTTCGCCTCTCATTGCTTATCCGCCGCCGTCTGGCCGCCGTCGTCCGGCGACAGCGTTCTTTTCACTTCCTGCACTTCATTGCCCTGCTGGTTATGCAGATACACCTCCAGCTGATTGAAGGCGATGTCGATGCCGTTTTCCCGGCACAAGCGGTCGATTGAGCGATTCAGTTCGTCCACCGTGTAGCTGCGATCGCGCAGTTCCCGCACATAGAGCCGCAGTTCGTGATCCAGCGTGCTGGCGCCGAAGTTGAGGAAGAACACCTGCGGTTCGGGATCGGTCATGACCCGCGGGTTGTCGTGCGCCGCCTGCAGTAGCACCTTTTTCACCTTGTCGAGATCGGAGCCGTAGGCCACGCCGACCTTGATCAGCACGCGGGTGATGGTATCGGACAGCGACCAGTTGATCAGACGCTCGGTGACGAACGCCTTGTTCGGAATGATCACCTCTTTGCGATCGAAGTCGGTAATGGTGGTGGCGCGAATGCGGATCTTGCTGACCGAACCGGAGAAGGTGCCGATGGTGATGGTATCGCCGATGCGGATCGGGCGTTCGAACAGAATGATCAGGCCGGAGACGAAGTTGGCGAAGATCTCTTGCAGGCCGAAGCCCAGCCCGACCGTCAGACCAGCGGCCAGCCATTGCAGTTTGTCCCAGGATACGCCCAGCGATCCCAGCGCAACCACGGCGCCCACGGCGGTAATCAGGTAAGTGAGCACGGTGGTGATGGCATAAGACGCCCCCTGCCGCAGTTGCAGCCGCGACAGCACCACCACCTCCAGCAAACCGGGCAAGTTGCGGGTGAGCACGTAGGCGACAATCACTGCGGCGATCGCCACCATCATGTTGCCCAGCGTCACCGCCTGCGACACGCTGCTGCCCGCCACGGTGCTGGTGTAATGCCACAGCGTGATGCTGTCCAGATAAGCGATGACCGTCACCAGATCCGACCAAATGGCGTAGAAGGCGCTGGCGAAGATGGCGAACAGCACCAGGGTGGTCAGGCGCAGCGACTGCTGGTTGATCTGATCGAGCGCCAGCGGCGGCTCTTCCACCACCGGTTCGCCGCCTTCGGCTCCTTCTTTCGCCACGTTTTGCCGCCGCGCCAACGCGCGCCGGTAAGCCAGACGCCGCGCCGCCACGCTCAGGCCGCGCAGCGCGGTCAGGTATACGATATTCCACAGGAAAAACAGATACAGGCTGTCTATCCAGCGGCTGGCCAGCCGCAGCGTGGTATAGAAGTAGCCGGCGAACATCAGCCCCAGCAGGATCAGCGGCGTGGCGGCCAGCGCGGTGACCACCACCAGCCGCACGGCATGCGAGCCTTTTTCACGCCAGCTGTCGCGGCACAGCGGGAACACCAGCACCGTAAGCAGCGCCAGCGTCAACATCACCACGATCTGGCCGATCACGTCTTCCACCAGACGCAGCGGCGCTTTCTCGCCCAATACCGACCAGAAGATCAACGGCTGCAGCGCCAACCCCAGCCGCAGCGTCTGACGGCGGTAATGCGCGCACAGGTTGGCGCCGAAGTTGAAATGCCGCTCGGCGATGCCGCCCGGTTTCAGCATGCGATAGCTGAAGCCGAACACCAGCCACGACAGCGCCAGCTGCTGCGACAATGCCCATATAAAGTCGCTGATGCCGAAATCCGCGCGATACATCCAGAAACCGACGCCGAGGAGTAACGCGGCGCCGGGCAACACTTTCAGCAAGGTCAGCGCGATGGCCTTCGGCGTGTGCAGTTGGCCGTCGCGCTTAAGTTGCCCCACGTCGTTGGCCAGCTTTTGCAAATGGCCGTCGATCAGCCGGTAGCGCCAGCGCAATACCCCGATCGCCAACAGCATCGGGATCAGGAACACCAGCGCATTCAGCCCGCCCTGCACCAGCTTGCCGCCGTCGAATTTGAGATCGAGCCCGGCAATCTGATCGCGCACCGCCTCCGGCATCGCCTTCAGCCACGCCAGATCGACCGGCTTGTTGCTGTTGACCCAGAAAATCTGCTGGGTCAGCGTATCTTGCAGCGAACCGTAAACGCTGGTCAGCTGCTGCTGATTGATCTGCAGGTTGATCGACAGCGACAGCTGGTTGCTGAGCTGCTTGTTCAGCTGATCCAGCAGTTCACGGCGCATATCGACGATCTCGTTTAACGCGTCGATCACCTCCGGGCCGGCCTTTTCCTTGCTTTCGGCCACCAGCTGGTTGATGTAATCCTCTCCCTTGAACAGATCGTCGCGTTGCTGATTGATATCGAACTGCTCCAGCCGCAAATCGGCGATGCGCGTGTCCATATCCGCCAACAGCGTGCCCTGCGGCAGGCTCTGCTGCTGCTGATACAGGATGCGCGACAGCACCAGGCTGCCCTTCAGCACCTGGATCTGTTCTTTCAGGTTACGCTCCGCCTGCAGCCCGCGGTCGAGCCAGTTTTTGACCCGAATGTTCTGCTGGAACAGGGTGTTGCTCTCTTCGGTGGCGGCGATCAGCCGCTGGCTCAGCTGGCGGTTGACGTCCAGTTGCTTGCTGACCAGCTGATCGTGCTGAATATCGGTGGCGTCTTCCGGGTTCTGCGCCTCTTTGGCGGTCTTTTCAGACAGCGTCAAACGTTTGCTGTTGACGATCTCCTGCAGCAACTGTACCGAGCGATCCAGCGCGTCGATATGCGCCGTGGTGTAATCACGCTGTTTTTGCAGCAGATCCTGCAGCGTGGTATTGGCTTCCAGACTTTTGCGCTGCAGCTCCAGCTGCGCGTTGAGCAACGCCTGCTCGGTGGTCAGCATCACCTGCTGGCTGTTGCGCAGCGAATCTTGCCCCGGCGTCTGGCCGCTGAGCTGGCTGCGGATCTCCTGCAGGCGCTGCGAAGCGGCGTACATGGTGCTTTGTACTCGTTCAGGCTGGGTTTGCAGCGACACCAGTTGGCTGTTGTAAGTAGAGAGGCTCTCCTGCGCGCTTTGCAGCTCGTCGAGCGTTTGATACAGCCGGCTTTCCAGCTGACGCAGCGACAGCGGCAACAGCGCGGCGCGCGCCGCCGCATTGTCTACCGGCTGCTTCAGCGCATCCAGTTCGGCGGTCACCTGATTGAGCTTCGCCGGCGCCTGCTGCACCTGCTGTTTAAGCTGCGCGGCGTCCTGCCGATTGCGCTCGATGGCGTCCAGCAGCTCCAGCGTGCGGGTTAAATCCTGTTGGGACAGCTTTTCGACCGGCGTCAGGGCTTTTTGCTTGCTCAGCGCTTCCAGCTGGCTTTGCACTTCGCTGCGCTGCGGCAAATCGCCGTTCAGCGCCGCCTGCACCGGCGAGCTCAGCGCGCAAATCAGGAAAAGGAGTGTCGCGGCGGCGATGCGCCGCCGGCATGCGCCGACAAACGAGCGCGGCGTCAGAGAGGGCAGAGTCAACCAGCGATGCATGATTTAGCTTCGGATCGGTTAAGAAGCCTGAAGATTATCACGATCGCCGGCGGGCAACGAACAACAAAAACGTTGCCGATGATGTCCCGTTGTCGCGAAATCAGAAAGTGAGCACTTTCTCCGCCGCCAGCGTCCACTGCGCCAGTTCGACCAGCGTGCCGATCTCCACGCCGTCCGCCAGCGGCAAGCGGCTGACGCCGCGCGCGTCGGCGCAGGTCTTGCACAGCTTGACCGGCACCTGCTGCGCGGTGAGGATCTCCAGCATCTGCTGCAGATGGTATCCTTCGTGCGGCTGCTGTCCTGCCAGCCCGGCCACCACCGCGTCGGACATCAGAAACAGCCGCAGGTCGAGATTGCTTTGCTGCTCTTTCAGCGCGATGGCCAACCGCAGCGCATTGAACAAGGATTCATGGCCATAGGCGGCGCCGTTGGCGATGAGAACAACTGATGACATGAAATCTCTCCTTATAAAGGAAGGCGGTCGACGTCGGGGTTGAGGCGCAAGGTGGGGCAAAACTGCAGCATCTCCAAAAACGCATCGACCAGCGCTTCGGCTTCGGCCCGCAGATCGAAACTTTCCGGCATAAACAGCCAGTTTTCCATCAGGCCGGTGATATAACCGCGCAGGATGATCGCCGCACGGCGGGTATGCAAATCGGCGGGCAATTGCTCGTGGTGAATGCAGTTATACAGCACCGCTTCGATGCGTTCGTAGCCGGCGAGGTACAACACCTTGCGCGAATCCAGCAGCGGCATCATTTCACCGACAAACTCGCATTTGTGGAATATAATCTCCATCAACGCCCGCCTGCGGCCGTCTTCAACCGTAGACGTCAGAATGTAAATCAGAATTTCCCGGATAACCCGCAGTGGATTATCGGGAAACTTTGCCTGATACTCTGTTTCGAGCTGGTCAATTTTCGGCTCGGTAGATTCCCAAACTTCATTAAACAGGTCTACCTTATTTTTGAAGTGCCAGTAAATGGCTCCACGCGTAACCCCGGCAGCGGTGGCAATATCTGTCAGTGACGTTGCAGCAACGCCACGTTCAGAGAACTCTCTCACCGCAGCATCGAGGATTTGCTGCCGGGTTTCTTGCGCCTGCTGTTTGGTTTTTCGTGCCATGGCATTGTTATTTAGGGGGAGTGTGATTTACATACATTCGCGAATGTATGTACCATAGCACGCACATATAATTAACGCAGCAATGGGTTTTAAAGCTTGTGATCCATTGATCATTTTGAAATCGGACACTTGAGGTTTTTCTATGAACAAAAACAGAGGGTTAACGCCTCTGGCGGCCGTTCTGATGCTTTCAGGCAGCTTAGTGCTAACAGGATGTAACGATAAAGAAACCCAACAGCAAGGCGCCCAACAGCAGGCTCCTGAAGTGGGCGTAGTCACTTTGAAGGCCGAGCCTCTCAATATCACTACCGATCTTCCTGGCCGCACCGCTGCGTATCGCATCGCCGAAGTTCGCCCTCAGGTCAGCGGCATCATCCTGAAGCGTAACTTCGTTGAAGGCAGCGATATCAAGGCCGGGACGTCTCTGTACCAAATCGATCCCGCGACCTATCAGGCCAGCTACGACAGCGCGAAAGGCGATTTGGCCAAAGCGCAGGCCAGCGCTTCCATCGCACGCGTGACGGTAAACCGCTACAAGCCATTGCTGGGCACCAGCTACATCAGCAAGCAGGACTATGACAACGCCGTGTCCACGCTGCAGCAAGCGGATGCCGCCGTGGTGGCCGCCAAGGCCGCCGTGGAAACCGCGCGCATCAACCTGGCGTACACCAAGGTGACCTCTCCGATCTCCGGCCGCATCGGCAAATCCGCCGTGACCGAAGGCGCGCTGGTCAGCAACGGCCAGGCAACCGCCCTGTCCACCGTGCAGCAGTTGGATCCGATGTATGTCGACGTCACCCAGTCGAGCACCGACTTCCTGCGCCTGAAGCAAGAACTGGCCAGCGGCGCGCTGAAGCAGGAAAACGGCAAGGCCAAAGTGAAACTGATGCTGGAAAACGGCACCGAATACGCGCAGGAAGGCACGCTGGAGTTCTCCGACGTCACCGTCGATGAGACCACCGGCTCCATCACCATTCGCGCCCTGTTCCCTAACCCGAACGATACGCTGTTGCCTGGCATGTTCGTGCGCGCCCGTCTGGACGAAGGCGTACGCAGCGATGCATTGCTGGTGCCTCAACAGGGCGTCACCCGCAACCCGCGCGGCGACGCGACGGCGTTGGTGGTAGGGGCAGACAACAAAGTTGAGCTGCGCACGCTGAAGGCGGACCAGGCGATTGGCGACAAATGGCTGGTTACCGATGGCCTGAAAGCCGGCGATCGCGTCATCGTCACCGGCCTGATGAAAGTGCATCCGGGCGCGCAGGTAAAAGTGCAGGAAGTTGACACTCAGGCGCAAAAACAGCCGCAGTCTGAAGCGCAGAAGTCATAAAAAGGAGCCTGTAATACATGGCTAAGTTCTTTATAGACCGCCCAATTTTCGCCTGGGTAATCGCCATCATCGTCATGTTGGCGGGGGTGCTTGCAATAATGAAACTGCCAATCGCGCAGTATCCCACTATTGCACCGCCGGCGGTGAGTATTTCCGCCAACTACCCGGGCGCAGATGCCAAAACGGTGCAGGATACCGTCACACAGATTATCGAACAGAACATGAATGGTATCGATAACCTGATGTACATGTCCTCCACCAGTGATTCCTCTGGTAGCGTCACCATTACCCTGACGTTTGAGTCCGGCACCGATCCTGACATCGCGCAGGTTCAGGTCCAGAACAAACTGTCGTTGGCCACCCCGCTGCTGCCGCAAGAAGTTCAGCAGCAGGGCCTGAAAGTAGAAAAATCCAGCAGCAGCTTCCTGATGGTGGCCGGCTTCGTTTCCGACGATCCGAACATGACTCAGGACGATATTGCGGACTACGTGGCGTCCAACATCAAGGACCCGATCAGCCGTTCGTCCGGCGTGGGTGAAGTGCAGCTGTTCGGTGCCCAGTACGCGATGCGTATCTGGCTGGATCCGAACAAGCTGAACAACTACCAGCTGACGACCACGGATGTGACCTCCGCCATCACCGAGCAGAACAACCAGATCGCCGCAGGCCAGCTGGGCGGCCTGCCGCCGGTGCCGGGGCAGCAGTTGAACGCCTCGATCATCGCGCAGACCCGTCTGACTTCGCCGGAAGAGTTCGGCAAGATCCTGCTGAAGGTCAATACCGACGGTTCCCAGGTGCGCCTGCGCGACGTCGCTCACATCGAGCGCGGCGCGGAGAGCTATGCCGTTACCGCGCGTTATAACGGCAAGCCTGCCGCCGGCCTGGGTATCAAACTGGCGACCGGCGCCAACGCCTTGAACACCGCCAAAGGTGTGAAAGACGAGCTGGCCAAGATGGCGCCATTCTTCCCGCAAGGGATGAAAGTGGTTTATCCGTACGACACCACCCCATTCGTTAAGATCTCTATCAACGAAGTGGTGAAAACGCTGATCGAAGCCATCATCCTGGTATTCCTGGTGATGTATCTGTTCCTGCAGAACTTCCGCGCGACGCTGATCCCAACCATCGCGGTGCCGGTGGTGTTGCTGGGGACCTTTGCGATCCTCGCGGCGTTCGGCTTCTCGATAAACACCCTGACGATGTTCGGCATGGTGTTGGCGATCGGCCTGCTGGTGGATGACGCCATCGTGGTGGTGGAAAACGTCGAGCGCGTTATGTCCGAAGAGGGGCTGCCGCCGAAAGAAGCTACCCGTAAATCGATGGGCCAGATCCAGGGCGCGCTGGTGGGTATCGCCATGGTGCTGTCGGCGGTATTCGTGCCGATGGCGTTCTTCGGCGGTTCAACCGGCGCTATCTATCGCCAGTTCTCGATCACCATCGTGTCCGCGATGGCGCTGTCGGTGCTGGTGGCCTTGATCCTGACGCCGGCGCTGTGCGCCACCATGCTCAAACCGATCCCAAAAGGCGATCACGGGGTTAAAACAGGCTTCTTCGGCTGGTTTAACCGCATGTTCGAGAAGAGCACGCATCACTATACCGACAGCGTGGGCAACATCCTGCGCAGCACCGGTCGCTACCTGATCATCTACCTGCTGATCGTGGTTGGCATGGGCCTGCTGTTCCTGCGCCTGCCTTCCTCGTTCCTGCCGGACGAAGATCAGGGCATCCTGTTGACCATGGTGCAGTTGCCTGCCGGTGCCACCGAGTCCCGTACCAACAAAGTGCTGGAAGAAGTCTCCGACTACTTCCTGAACAAGGAAAAGGACAACGTGGTTTCGGTGTTTACCGTCGCGGGCTTCGGCTTCAACGGTAACGGCCAGAACAACGGCCTGGCATTCGTCAGCCTGAAAGACTGGGGTGAGCGTCCAGGGGCCGGGAACAAGGTGGAAGCGATCGCGGGTCGCGCCATGGGCGCCTTCTCGCAGATTAAAGAAGGCCTGGTGTTCCCGTTCAACCTGCCGGCGATCATCGAACTCGGTACCGCAACCGGCTTCGACTTCGAGCTGATTGACCAGGGCGGCCTGGGGCACGAGAAACTGACCGAAGCGCGTAACCAGCTGTTGGGCATGGTTGCTCAGCATCCGGACGTGCTGGTGGGCGTGCGCCCGAACGGCCTGGAAGATACGCCGCAGTTCAAACTGATCGTCGATCAGGAGAAAGCCAAGGCGCTGGGCG
Source organism: Serratia sp. CY37869 (assembly GCF_052168895.1). Taxonomy (NCBI): domain Bacteria; kingdom Pseudomonadati; phylum Pseudomonadota; class Gammaproteobacteria; order Enterobacterales; family Yersiniaceae; genus Serratia; species Serratia sp. CY37869. The sequence continues at coordinate 212,172 of NZ_JBJNLU010000002.1, read as the reverse complement.
TCAGCATCACCACCATCAACAGCACGCTGAGCACCGCACTGGGCGGTTCGTACGTCAACGACTTCATCGACCGCGGTCGTGTGAAGAAGGTGTATGTACAGGCAGACGCGCCGTTCCGTATGCTGCCGGAAGACATCAACAAGTGGTACGTGCGCGGTACCAGCGGCCAGATGGTGCCATTCTCCGCCTTCTCTTCGGCGAAATGGGAATACGGCTCACCGCGTCTGGAACGCTATAACGGCTTGCCGTCGATGGAAATTCTGGGCCAGGCTGCACCGGGCAAGAGTACCGGTGAAGCGATGAACCTGATGGAACAGCTGGCGTCCAAACTGCCAAGCGGCATCGGTTACGACTGGACCGGCATGTCCTATCAGGAACGTCTGTCGGGCAACCAGGCGCCGGCGCTGTACGCCATCTCGATTCTGGTGGTGTTCCTGTGTCTGGCGGCGCTGTATGAAAGCTGGTCCGTACCGTTCTCGGTCATGCTGGTATTGCCGCTGGGGGTTATCGGTGCGTTGTTGGCCGCGACGATGCGCGGCATGAATAACGACGTGTACTTCCAGGTGGGGCTGTTGACCACCATCGGTCTATCGGCGAAGAACGCCATCCTGATCGTGGAATTCGCCAAGGATCTGATGGAGAAAGAAGGCAAAGGTCTGATCGAAGCGACGTTGGAAGCGGTGCGTATGCGTCTGCGTCCAATTCTGATGACGTCCCTGGCCTTCATCCTCGGGGTTCTGCCGCTGGTTATCAGCAGCGGCGCAGGCTCCGGCGCACAGAACGCGGTAGGTACCGGCGTAATGGGCGGGATGATCACCGCGACCGTATTGGCGATCTTCTTCGTACCGGTGTTCTTCGTGGTGGTTCGCCGCCGCTTCAGCAAGAAGAACGAAGACCTGGAACACAGCCACCCGGTAGAGCATCACTGATCGTTCAGTGAAGAGATTTCTACCCGATAATCGAAAAGGCCGCGCATGCGGCCTTTTTCTTTTGCTTCAGTTGCTTAATGCAAACCGTTCTCATTAATTCACTCGTGTGTGCAATTTACGCTTGATCGTGATGCCCGGTCGGCGCATAATTGTTGTTATAGTATAACATTACACGAGAGAGCCATTATGAAACCCGGCATCCATCCCGATTATCGCACCGTGGTGTTCCACGATGTCAGCGCCAACGCCTACTTCAAAGTGGGATCGACCATCAAAACCGATCGCACCATCGAACTGGACGGCGAAAGCTGGCCGTATGTCACCCTCGACGTCTCTTCCGCTTCGCATCCGTATTACACCGGCAAGCAGAAAGACTATTCCAAAGAAGGCAGCACGGCGCGCTTCCAGCAGCGCTTTGGCCGCTTTATCGGCAATAAGTAACAAGGAACCCCCATGCAGGTATTGAGTTCATTGCGTTCGGCGAAAAATCGCCACCCGGATTGCAAAGTCGTGCGTCGTCGTGGCCGCATCTATGTGATCTGTAAAAGCAATCCGCGATTCAAAGCGGTACAGGGACGTAAGAAAAAGCGTTAACTCCAAAGTGCCATCTGTCGCAAAGCCCCGTTGCTGCTCAACGGGGCTTTTTTTATGGCGAGAAAGTGCCTACAAGCTGCCCCCGCCGGCAAGCGGGGGCGGAGATTACTTCATGCTGCTCAGCAGCGCGTCGACATTGTGCTTGAACGCCTGCTCATAGGTGGCCGCCGGGCCGCCCACGCGCGAGAGCGCTTCAGGGTACAGCTCGCCGCCCGCCTTGGCGCCGGTGGCGGCGGCAATCTGTTTCACCAGCCGCGGATCGGTCTGGTTTTCGATAAAGTAAGCGTTAACTTTTTCCTGTTTGATTTGTTTGATCAGGCCGGCCACATCGCTGGCGCTGGCTTCGGCCTCGGTGGAAAATCCGACCGGCGCAAGGAAGGTGACGCCATACTCTTGCCCAAAGTAACCAAAGGCATCATGGCTGGTGAGCACCTTACGTTTCTGCGGCGGCACAGCGGCGAACTGGGTTTTGGCCCACAGATCCAGCTTTTGCAACTGCTGAATGTATTCGGCGCCGCGCTGGCGAAAATAGTTGGCATCCTCGGGATCGGCGGCGATCAGGGCGTTCATCACGTTGGTGGCGTACTGCACGCCGTTTTTCATGCTGTTCCAGGCGTGGGGATCGGTAATCGGTTTGCCGTCCTCCTCCATCTGGCGGGTGTTGATCCCCTGTGAAGCGGTGATCACCTGCCCTTTATAACCCGAAGCGCTGACCAGGCGATCGATCCACCCTTCCAGCCCCAGGCCGCTGACGAACACCACATCAGCCTGAGCCAGCTTCTTGCCGTCCTGCGGCGAAGGCTCGAAACTGTGCGGATCGCCATCCGGCCCCACCAGCGTGCTGACCTTGACGTGATCGCCCCCCACCTGTTTAACGATATCTCCCAGAATGGAAAAGCTGGCGACGGCGTCGACGGTCTTCGCCATCGCCAATGGGCTGGCCAGCAGAGCAGCGACCGCCAGCGATATAGGTAAACGTTTCATATTTTCTCCTTGCAAATGGCACTTCTCAACGGCGCGCAAAGGCGTAAATGCCTCCACGCGTTCCAAACAGGATCGAGACAAAGAAGATGACGCTGGCGCTGAGAACGATCGCCGGACCGGCAGGCAGCGAAGCGTAGTAGGACCACACCAGCCCAGTCAGGCTGGACAGCGCGCCGATGCCCATCGCCACCGCCAGCGTCTGCGGCAGATTGCGCGCCCAGAAGCGTGCGCTGGCGGCGGGCAGCATCATCAGCCCCACCGACATCAGGGTGCCGAGGATCTGGAACCCCGCCACCAGATTGACCACCACCAGCGCCAAAAACAGGCCGTGGATCAGCGCCAACCGGCGCGGCGCGTTAACGCGCAGGAAAGTGACGTCGAAGGACTCGATTACCAACGCGCGGTACAGCGCCGCCAGCGCCAGCAGCGACACCGTGGCGATCGCACCGACCATCAGCATCGCCTGCGCATCCACCGCCAGAATCGAACCGAACAGCACGTGCAGCAGATCCACGCTGGAACCGCGCAGCGAGACCAACGTGACCCCGAGCGCCAGCGACCCCAGATAGAATCCGGCGAAGCTGGCGTCCTCTTTTAACGGCGTGCGGCGGCTCACCAGGCCGGACAACATCGCCACCGCCAGCCCGGCGATAAAGCCGCCCACGCCCATGGCCACCAGCGACATGCCGGAAATCAGATAACCGATTGCCGCGCCGGGCAACACCGCGTGGGACAATGCATCCCCCACCAGGCTCATGCGGCGCAGCAACAGAAACACCCCCAGCGGGGCGGCGCTGAGCGACAGCGCCAGACACGCCATCAATGCGCGACGCATAAAACCGAAAGAGAGAAAAGGGTCGATAAGCCCATGCAACAGCATCATGGCGCCACCACCCGCAGGCTCGGCTGCCGTTCGGCGGCGAGATACCGCGGCACCTGTTCCAGCACGCGCTCGGCCGCGCCCCAATGACACGCCTGCGGGGTCAGCAACAGCACCTGCGGAAAATGCTCGGCGACCATCGACATGTCATGCAGGACGGCGATCACCGTTCTCCCCTGCTGGTGCAGCTGCGCGATCACCTGCAGCAGGATCTGCGTAGTGGCGCTGTCGATGCCGGTGAAGGGTTCATCCAGCAGGATCAACGGCGCCTGTTGGACCAGCAGGCGCGCAAACAGCACCCGCTGCAGCTGGCCGCCGGAGAGCTCGCCCACCGGACTGTGCGCCAGCGCGCTCATGCCGACGCTCGCCAGCGCCTCATTAACCTGGCTCGCCGCACGCTGATTCATACCGCCGAACATGCCGCTTTGCGGCCAACATCCCATCGCCACCAGATCGCTCACCGCGATCGGGAATTGCCGATCCAGCTCCGCCTGCTGCGGTAAATAAGCCTTGCGCGGCGGCTTTTCACCGCTAAAGTCCAGGCGACCCGCCAAGGGCGGCAACAAACCGGCGAGCGTTTTCAGCAACGTCGATTTCCCTGCCCCGTTGACGCCCACCACCGCGGTTAACGAACCGGCGCTAAACTGCCCGCTCAGCGGCGGGAAAAGCGGCGTGGCGCCATAGCCTATCGCCAGCTGACGTAATGAAATCATGGCAGCGACACCGCCCAAAAAATGCCGAGCCACAGCAGAGTCAACAAAACGATAGCGCCCACACAGCGCACGGCCGCGGAGGTGGTGAACAACGAATTCAGTGACGACGCGGCGTCATTTTGCGAAGTGGGAATCAAGGGAATAACCAAAGCAGCAGATTTATAGTTACAATATAACATCACAATTAATGGTATGTCTCAAGCGTTGCCGGACTCATTAATGCAACGGAACGTAACAGCTCGTCGCGCAGCAGGTCCCCCCCTCGCCCCCTTATCAAACTCAGGGATATTCCCGTTCGACGCAAATGTTGGCGGAAGGTAAAAAAACAGCGGTAAATCGAAAAATTTACCGGCGCGAGTGGAAAAGGAGTAAGATGAGCAGATAACATTGTTGTTGGCCGAGATTAATGCTTGTTACCCTTGCCTGTAACCAGGACGTCAACGCACTTTCTGTTAAAAAATTAAAGAAAGTGATTAATGACAATATTGCGGAGTTAGTGCCGTCGCTGACCAGCGGACTCAGTTTTTATTCTGAAAGCGCACGCTATGCCGAAGATTCATTAGAAATACTTGATATAGTGCAACAAGGTGACAGCGATTATTCAATGAGTTATCGCTATAAGTGGGGCATTTTTAATGCTTGCCTGGATATCAACAGCGAAGACACGATCAGCGATAGCGTCCGGTTCCGTGTGGCGCAACGGGGTTTAATCTTCGACATCATTGATAACTCACGCCCATCAACCGCGGATGAATTGTAAGTTTACGTAATAACTGCAGGCCAAACGCGAAAAAATGATTTATATTCATTTTACGGGAAGTTTATTTAACCACCGTTAAGCTGCCTCCGTTCATGATGTAAATCAGCTTACTCACATAGTGTTATCAACACCGCCATTAAGACTTACGGAGGGGATGATATGGATGAGTATTCGCCTAAGCGACACGACATTGCTCAACTCAAATTCTTGTGCGAAAATTTGTATGATGAAGGTATCGCCACCCTGGGAGACAGCCACCACGGGTGGGTCAACGATCCGACATCCTCCGTCAACCTTCAGCTTAATGAGTTGATCGAACATATCGCTTCGTTTGTGATGAGTTATAAAATTAAATACATGGACGAATCCGATTTGTCGGAGTTAGTCGAGGAATATCTCGACGATACCTATACGCTGTTCAGCAGCTACGGTATCAATGATTCCGACCTGCGCCGCTGGCAAAAAACCAAGGCGAGATTATTCAGAATGTTCTCAGGAGAGGACATCTGTACGACAATGAAAACTTAGGGGATAATTATTCCCGAGCTATTTTACGGTTATTAAACTAAAAGGCCACCATGACTAAAACCGACTATCTGATGCGTTTACGTAAATGCACCACGATTGATACTCTCGAACGTGTTATTGAAAAAAATAAGTACGAGCTTTCCGATGATGAACTGGAGCTGTTTTACTCAGCCGCCGATCATCGTTTGGCGGAGCTGACCATGAACAAGCTGTATGACAAAATCCCCACCTCCGTTTGGAAATATGTCAGATAATCAGCCCCCAACGCGTTGAGCCGATGCTTTTATCGGCTTCAATGTTCAAGTTGAATAGGTCATTTTCCTATTGACAACGAAATGTTAATTACACTCATCTTTGCCGTTAATAATAAATAGCAACAATTCTCGGTTAATGCCCGGGGTATTACGCCTTAACGCTATTCACGCGTGAAGACGCTCGCCTCACATTGCCTGTGTGGTGCACATCGCGGCGAATATCCCTGAGGCCATCGCTGCCACGCCGCCGCGCCGGGCGGCGTGATCCATCACCGCCAGGCTCAGAGCATGCGGCGCAAAATCGCCCGCCGGGCGAAACAGTGATGCTTAATCACCGCCGCGATGTGCAGCACAATCATGGCCGACAGCGCGATGCATGAATAACGGTGCACGGCGAAAAAGAAACGATTAACCTCAAGATTCGCAATCGGACGGGGGAAATCGATCGCGCCGAAAACCGCAAAGCCGTGCTCCAGCATGAGAAATCCGCTCAGCAACACCACGAAAATCAGCAGGTAGAATATTTCGTGCAGCAAATGCACCAACCCCTTCTCGCGCCCTTGCAGCATATCGCCATAAGGCACTTTAGGCCGGAAAAAACGCCAGATAAAGCGCGCCGCCATCAGCGGTGTCAGCACCAAGGCCAACGACATATTGGTCACGGAGAAAAAGGCGAAGATGCGCGCATCCGTCATAAAATGCAGTGAATAACCCACGATCATGACGTAGATCATCACGGCGGCAATGCCCCAATGCAGTAACCGACTGAAAAGATCGTAACGGGCAGGTTCGTGTGACATAAAGCTCCTTTAAAAGCGGCCATCATTGGCCGCTTGACTATCCGATGCGCACTTACTTTTTCACGACCCAGGCGTCCTGCCAGTTGGATCCCACGCCCGGCTCAAACTGAGTCGCGCCGCTGTTCCACTGCATGCAGTAACCGCTGTAAGGGAAAGGTTTGCACTGATAAACCTTGCCGTCTTTCGGTTGCAGCACCGTGGTGCCGGCGGTGTATTTACTCAGCGCGTTCGGGAAGACGAAGTTGTAGTCGCCATTGCCGCCACCGCCGGTGGATTCAGCTTCCAGATTGAAGTTTTCGATATCCGGCTGAATGCTCTGCCCATTGTCGTTGCTGGCGATCACTTTCAGCATGTGATGGCCCTCGCTGACGTTGTTCAGCGCGACGGTCAGCGGCTGGCTGGCGTCTTCCAGCGTCTCTTTCACGTAGCCTTTTTCCGTCTGGCCGTGATCGTAAACGCGCGCTTCAACGGTCAATTTGCCTTTAACCTCGGCATTGAAGGTCAGCTGAGCTTTACCGTCCTTGATCTTGGTGCTGGACAGGTTGCCGATGCGGATCTCTTCGGTGATAGTCGGCGTTTCTTCCTCATAGGAGATCACCACGCTCTTCATCGTGCTGCCTTGTTTGGCAAAGACCGCATTATTGCCAAACACCGGATTGACGTTGCCTTTACCGTCTTTCACCCCGGCACGCACCGCTTTCTGTTCGGCGTTGATCTTGCTGGCCAACGCGTGGCTCCAGCGGTTTTTGTCGGTCAGCGCCTCACTGTCAATCGCCAGCTCGGTTTTCATCGTCAGCACTTCACCGTCCGCATCAAAGAAACGGGCGATCACCTTGTCGCCAACCTGCAGGTTTTTGCCGGTGAGAGAGCCTTGCAGCTGCTTGCGCCATTCGGACACGACGCCGTCGTCCTCGAAGTTGACGTCAACCACCTGATAGAAGCTGTTCACCGTGTCATTGATTTCCCACACGCCATAAATCACCTGATAGCCGGTTCTCTCCGGCACCACGCACTGGTGCACTTCGCGATCTTTTGGCGCCTGAGCATGGCCATCGACTTCACAGAACGGCTCTTTTTCGAAAGCCTCGCGCGACAGCGGCTTATTCACGTCCCAGTCTTGTTTGGTGATGTAATAACGCCAGTTATTGGTTTTGTGCTTGGCGGTGTGGTACCAGGTGAACGTCTGCGGTCCCGGTTTCATGGTGTTCAACGCCCAGACGTTGACGCCCTGACGATCCAGCGGCTCGAAACCGCCCACCCCGCCGCTGGCCAGCTGGCCGTCGCGCGGCGTCGCGCCGCCAGGGAAGCCGGAAACCTGCTCGACGCTCTGCGGTTCCCACTGCGCTCGGCCGCAGTCGGTGTTGCTGCCCAGCTTGCACTTGTAGGCGCGGCTCTCGGGCACTTCGATATAACCGTGCGACCAGGCGGCCGAGGAGGCAGTGAGCGCTGCCATCATCAGGGCGATTTTGGATAATTTCATTACGACTCCAGTTAAATTTATTGGATTCCAACTGAGTGAGAAGAAACTCAAAGAGATGCGGCGATACCGCGAGAGGAATAATAAGTAGAAGCCCTGAACGCCCGGCACTTAGAATGCATTAAAATAATAAAACCTAATGCCGTCAGAATATTAAACCGCATGATAAAGGGTTAAAATATTCCTGACCTCGTAAAGCGCCGCCATGCGGCGCAAGAAAATACCGACACCGCGCCAATTAATTCCACAGGGAAAATAACGTGACATTGAAAAACATCGCCACGGCGTTCATGGCATGCCTGCTGTTATCCGGCTGTCAGCACGCCGCCAAATCGGTCCCTGACGCCGCCATCCAGCGCGACCAGCTGTCATCGCTGGTCGGCGCCGGCCAGTTTCTGAGAGAACGCTGCAACCGCGCCGATATCCCGGCCAACGACCCACTCGCGGCGGCGGCGTTGCAGGCGGCGGAGAGAAAAGGCTGGGCGCCGGCACTTAATCGCACCCAGTTGCTTGATGCAGGCAAAAACGTCGCCGCGCAGCTGGAGGCCGACGCCACGCCGTTGCAAGAGAAGTGCAGCGGACTCAACCGAACGCTGGCGCCGTTTTTAGCCCAGCTCCGTTAACCCGCCAGCGGTAGCGCAAGCCACTGGCAGGCTACCGCGCCGGCGCCCGCCGCCGCCAAACCCGGGCCAAAAGGCAGGGGCTGCGCCCCATCGCCGCCGCGCCACACCCGCAGCAGCAGCCACAGCAGGCTGCCGGTGGCGGCAAACAGCAGAATCGACGGCAAAACGGCATAGCCGCCCCAGGCGCCGAGCGCCGCCAGCAGTTTAAAATCGCCGTATCCCAGCCCCTCGCGGCCGGTCGCGAGACGAAATCCCCAATACAGCAGCCACAGCGTCAAATACCCCGCCAGCGCGCCGATGACCGCCGTCGGCAAAAATGCCGGGTGCGCCAGGCAATGCCACAACAGCCCGGCCCACAGCAGCGACAACGTCAGGCAATCCGGCAACAGCTGACGCTCGCTGTCGATCGCCGCCAAGGCCAGCAGCAATGCAGCAAACGCCAACATGAAAAACCAATCCACACCGATGCCGACGCGCCAGGCCAGCGTTATTCCCATTAGCATCAGCAATAGCTCCACCAGTGGATAACGGATGGAAATAGGCGTGCGACAATAACGACAGCGACCGCGCAACAGCAGCCAACTTAATAAAGGAATATTATCGAGCGCCGGTATTTTCATTGTGCAACACGGGCAGAATGAACGCGGCAAAAAGAGATTAAATCGTTCGGCCTGCGCCATTTCCATTTCGCGCTCAAGCATGACAGGCAGCCGATAAACGACCACATTGATAAAACTGCCGATGCACAGGCTCAACACGGCGCTAAATAGCAGCCAGTGTTCATCGGCCACTGCGTTTATTGCGGATAGCATGGCTCTCTGGATCCTCTATTGTCGTCGCGTGGGTGACATCCCGGTTGCGCCGTTACCCGCAGTTGGCTGATTTGCACCACGCCCGGCGCCTGCCCCGCACGTTCTGCGGCGAGTGAGAGCACGCGGATCCCGTGCTCGCGTTGCAGGGCGGCCAGCCACGGCAACAGGCGTTCAAATGGCACGGGAGGCAGCGTGACCCGCACATCCGCTTCACTTTCCGTCAGTTCGGCGATGGCGATGCGATATGCCAGCGCACTCTGTCGCAGTCGCTCCGGCAGTTGCTCGCGCGCGGCGGCGCTCTGCGGCAAACGCGCCTGCAATTGTTGGATGACGCGCGCCTGCTCCCGCAGCGCCGCCAGCCGTTGTGCGTTTTTTTGCGCCTGTGAAAATTGATACAGGCAGTAGCCGCAGGCCATCAGCATCAACAGGCTTAACAGCACTGCCCGCCGCAGCGCCTTATCGCGCCAACCGATGTTCATCGCTCACCTCTCACCGTCAGGATCGCCTGGTTAGGCGCGCTTCCCTCGCTGAACGTCATGCTGACGCCACCGTCGTTGACCGGCGCCGGCAGCGGCGCGTCGTTTCTGTTTACCGTCACCACCAAACGATCGTCGGCAGCGTCGAAAGCCAGCGCCTGCAACTGCGGAGGTTCCCAGACAGCAAGCGCCTCGGCCGCGTAGGGCAACAGCCTGAACAGCTGCGGCGCATTCAGGGTGTCTTGCATACGCCGTGCCCACGTTTGCGCCGCCCGTTCGGCGAACGCCGGCGCTGTCTCGCCACTCGGCAGCAGGCGCTGAGTCAGCGCCGTTATCTGGCTTTCGCTCTGTCTGGCCTTCAATTGGTGATGCAAGCCCCCCACCAGCAGCGAACCGCTGAGCAGCAGCATCGCGCAGGCGGTCTTATCGGGCAGACGGCGCGGCCAGCGCACGCCCGGTTTGAAACGCCCCTGCAACAGCGTGGATGTGCTGTTCCAGGCCTCTTCCGCCAATCGCCACAGCGGATCCTCATCGATACGCGCCGTTTCCCAGCCCGCCGGCACCTCTCCGCCACTGTGCAGACACCAATCCGGCGTCGGCCACGGGACGCTGTCCCCCCAGGCATCGGGCAACTGCATGCCCTGCATGCCCCCCGTTCGGAGCAGCCAGTGTCCGCGCCAGCGCAGTGCGCTGCATTGGTTCGGCAACGGCAACGCCAGCACGTCGGGCAGCAGGGCATCGACGCGAATGCCGCAGGCGTTGAGGCTATCAACCCACCCTTGCATCTGCGCCAGCGCAACGCCGGCGATAGTGAAATCACGCTGCACCTTGCCCAGCACCGCCCAATGCATCTGCTCGACATCGGTCAACAACCCGGTCTCATGGGAGTACGCCAGCGCCAGCGGCGTCGCCTGCCGGGCCTTGCCCTGGAATGTCGTTTGTCTCAGCACCACATGACGGGCAGGCACCAGCACCACGACCCGGCTGCCCTGCGCCATGGCCGCCAACTCACTACCGCCTTCGGCCAGATCGAGGCGGGCGGCAAAGCGGCAGCGCGTCTCGCCGACGCGGCCCCAGCGCACATCGGCCATCGCATCATCGTCCAGCGCGATAAGCAGGATGGTGTTCGCCATCGTTTACCCTTCCCCTCTGTCGAACCGACGTCCGCTGACCGTGACGCCTGACGGGCCCGGCTGCAACGCGCTGACCAGCCGATAGCGCCCGTCGTTCAGCCTAAGCTGCAGCTGCGCAATCCAGCGGTTATCGTCGAAAATAAGTCGCTCGCCAAGGCCATCCTCGCCCAGCGCCTGCAGCGCTTTTTCCTGCGACAAAAACGCCAGCGTCTGCCAGCCCTGCGGCGGACGGGCCGCCAGCAGCGCCAGCAGCCGCTCATCGCTCAGCGCGTTCATCAACATCGCCCGCAGCAGCGGCAGCTGAGCGTCGTTCACGGCGTCCGGATTGAGGCGCAGCTCGGCATCCGGCGCCGCACAAAGCAGCGGCGCAAGACGCAGATAAAGCTCGCGGTCGATGCCGGCCAGCTCCCGCAGCTCGCTGACATCCCCCATCAGATATCCTTCGCCATAGGCTCTGGCGACGATCGCATCGGCAATCGCGCCCGCCTGGGCAGCGGCGATCCCCTGATTGTTCAATAGCAGCATGAATATTCGCCTCTCCTTATTGGGGGGGCCCCCCTCGCTATCGCCGACATCCGCCGGGCCGGCGACGCGGATCAGGGCGTTGAGGTTGAAACAGGCGTCAACGCGGCGCAGACGTATCGCCACTTCCCCCTCTTCGGTGCGCATGCTGAAGGTCACCCCTGATGCCCCCCACGCCTTCCGCTGCTCTCCCGCCTGCTGCAGCCGCTGCCGGGCGTAGCTCTCGCCGCCCAGCAGCAACCATTTCGCCCTCAGTCGATCCTGCTGAGACTGGGTGCGCACCAGCGAACGCTGCCAGTTATCGTTGATATTGACCGCCACGATCGCCATCAGCGACATCATCAGCAACACCATCAACAGCGCCATACCGCGTTGTTTATTCATAGTGGCCTCGCAGCGGGCAACGTGACGATGCGCCGGACTTCCCCCAGCGCGGGGGTGTCGATGGCGATTTCCACCGCCTGCGGCAGCAGCCCGCCGGCGCGCCAGGCCGTCAACCATTCGCCCTGCCGGTAAAAACGCAATTGGAACCGCGTCACCTCAGACAGCAGCAGCACGCTGCGCGCCGCCGCCTGCGGGCTGCTCAAATTCGGGTAACTGAGGCGTTCGAGCCGCCCCTGCCGGTAGCGATACGCCACCCGCTCCTGCGTGGCTCGCGGCAATCGGGCCTGGGGGTTCGGCCAGCCGTTTCGGATCAGCAACAGCTGAAAATCGCCGCCTTCCTCTCCCGCCGTCTGCAGCACCGCAAACTCCGGCGCCGCCGGCCAGCGTTTATCGCCGGTCGGCGCGCGCGCCTGCGCCTGCGTCAAATCGCGCTCGACGATCGCCAGCGCCCGTTGCAGCTGGGTCAACTGCGTCGATTTGCGCTGGGTGATTTCGTCGTTTTTCAGCACGCCTCTGAAGACCGTCAATGCGGTGAGCGACAGCATGGCGAACAGGGCGATGGCCAACAGCATTTCCACCAGCGTAAAACCCCGTTGCAAAGCGCGCTTCACAACAACGCCCTGTAGGTGAGCATCTCCACCAGCGCATTGCGATCCTGCGGGTCGCGCCTGACTTCAATCGCGATCGCCCGCATCCCGGCGTCGCTGGTCTCCCGCCCGCGATAGCGCCAGTGCCAGGTTTCACCGGCCATTACCGTGGTGCCCGAATGCCAGGCGAGCGTCGGTGGGCGGGGCTCGAGCTGCAGCAGCGTCAGCTGGTTGTCCGCCACCCACAGCGCCACGGTCTTGGCTTCGATCGCGCTCAGGCTACGCACCTGGCCGCCGGTGCTGTTGATCAGCGCCAGACAGCCGATGGCGAAGATCATCATGGCCACCATCACTTCCAGCAGCGTCATGCCCTGCTGGCGTCTCATTTTCCGCGTCATCGCAACGAATGTCCGTCGTTTCAAATACAAAGTAACCGGGCGCCTGCAATCGCCACAGACACTTGCCCTGGGATAGCTCCACGCTGAACGCCGTGGTTTCGCCCCCCGGATACAGCCACACCTGTGGCAGCGCCGCCTCTGCGGCGAGCGCGACGGTTTGCCCTTCAACGCTCAGCCGCAGCGCGACGCCGTCCGGCAGAGCGTACTGCTCCCGGCTCTCCCGCCCCGCTTCGGCGACGCTGCGCCAACCGCCGTCATCGAACGCCACGCCATACCTCACCCCTTCGCGCTCGGCCCGCTCGGCGAGGGCATTCAGCCAATGGCTCAATCGCTCTCCCTGCTGCGCCAACGGCTTCTCATCCGCCGGAAAACTCAGCATCACCAGGCCGCTAGTCACCCCCAGCAGCAGCAATACCAACATGGTCTCCAGCAGCGTAAAACCGCGTATGCGCCTCATGGCGCGTCGGCCACCCAGTTACCGATGTCATCATCGGTATCGGCGACACCGTCCGGCCCCAGCGTGAACACATCCAGCTTGCCATGGCGCCCCGGGTTGCGCAGACGATACGCTTGCCCCCAGGGGTCTTGCGGCAAGCGGCGGATATAACCGTCTTCGGGATAATTCCTTGGGATCGGTGCCAGCGTCGGCCGGGTCACCAGCGCCGCCAGCCCCTGCTCCGCGCTGGGATAACGGCCGTTATCCAGCTTGTACATATCCAGCGCGTTCTCCAGCGCGACGATATCGCTGGCGGCCTTTTGCCGATCGGCCTTCTCCTTGTTACCCATCAGGCTTGGGATGGTCAGGCTGGCCAACAGCCCCAGAATGACGATCACCACCATGATTTCCAGCAGCGTGAACCCACGCTGCCGGGACCTGCGCATATTGCTGATATGACTCACTTTACTCTCCATTAATGGCATGATTAGCCGACCATATTATTGAGCTGCAATATCGGCTGCAGGATGGCCAGAATGATAAACAGCACCGAACCGGCCATCGCGATCACCAATAAAGGCTCAAACAGCCCCAGCGCCAGCGTGATTTGCCGGCTGAAGGCCTCCTGCTGCATCGCCGCCGCCCGTTCGAGCATCATGTCCAGTTCGCCGCTGCGCTCGCCGGACATGATCATGTGTCGCATCATCGGCGAGAACAGCGCGGTGCCTTCAAGCGACGGCGACAATCCTTCCCCCTCTCGCACCCGCTCCATCGCCGCCAGCAGGCGCTCACGGGCAGCCTCGTTACCCAACACGCCGGCGCTGATGCGCATCGCCTCCAGCAACGGCACGGCGCTGGCGTTCAAAATGCTCAGCGTTTTGGCGTAGCGCGCGGTATTCACCGCCAGCGACAGTTTGCCGACCACCGGCAGCCGCAGGATGAACGCATGCCAGCGTGCGCGCCGCGCCGGATCCCGCAGGCGATAACGGAAAGCGCCAAAGCCCGCCAGCGCCGCCATCAACACCGCCGCCCCCCATTGGCGCAATCCGTCGCTGGCGCCAAGCAGCATCCGGGTCGACAGCGGCAAGGTCTGCTTCATATGCACAAACTGTTCGATCACCTTCGGCACCACTGCCGTCAGCAAGATAGCCACCACGCCAATCGCCACCACCGTCAGCACCATCGGGTACACCAACGCCTGCACGATCTTGTTCTTCATGTGCTGGCGCTGTTCGACATAGTCAGCCAGCCGTTCCAGCACCGGCCCCAGATGGCCGGCAATCTCACCGGCCGCCACCATGGCGCAATAGAGACGGTCAAAAATCTGCGGATACTGCCCCAGCGCCTGCGCCAGCGGGAAACCCTCCAGAATGCGCTGCCTCACCTGAGTCAACGCCGCCTGCAGGCCTTTTTTCTCCGTTTGCCGCGCCACCGCCATCAGCGCCTCTTCCAGCGGCAGCGCGGCAGACAGCAGCGTCGCCAGTTGCCGGGTGAGCAGCGCCAGATCGCCGCTGCTCACGCCGCCCATCCAACGGCCGGCGAGCAGGCCGGCAAGAGCGGATCGCCTGCGCGCCTGCACCGCCAGCACCTGCCACCCCTTCTCACGCAGCCGATCGCGGGCCTGGCGCAGAGAATCCGCCTCCAACACGCCACGCCGGGCGCGCCCCTCACGATCGCAGGCGCGATAATCAAACTTCATCGCCATCCCCTTCGCGCGTCACCCGCAACACTTCTTCCAGGCTGGTCTCTCCGGCGCACATTTTGGCGATCCCATCCTGGCGCAGCGGCTGATAGCGCTCCCCGGCCAGCCTGGCGATGTCCAGCTCACCGTCGCTACGGTGGATTGCCCTGCGCATCGGTTCATCCAGCACCAACAGTTCATGCAAACCGATTCGGCCGCGATAGCCCTGCCCGCCGCAGGCCTCGCATCCTATCGGGCGCCAGCAGGTCAGCGCCCGCGTCGACGCCAGCCCCAGTTGGCGCCGCTGCGCGTCAGGCAGCGCATAAGGCTCGCGACAGTGCGGACAAAGCCGGCGCACCAGGCGCTGCGCCAACACGCCGCTCAGCGAGCTGGAAAGCAAAAACGGTTCAACGCCCATGTCCCGCAGCCGGGTCACGGCGCCGATCGCCGTGTTGGTATGCAGGGTCGACAGCACCAGATGTCCGGTCAATGAGGCCTGCACCGCGATCTGCGCCGTTTCACCGTCGCGGATCTCGCCGATCAACACCACATCGGGATCCTGACGCAGCAGCGCGCGCAGCCCGCGCGCGAAGGTCATGTCCACTTTGGGGTTCACCTGCGTCTGCGCGATGCCGGCCAGTTCATACTCGACGGGATCTTCGATCGTCATGATGTTGCGCTGTTCGTCATTGATCTGGTTCAGCAAGGTATAAAGCGTGGTGCTCTTGCCCGAACCGGTCGGGCCGGTGACCAGAATAATGCCGTGCGGCTGGCGGATCAGGCGCAGCAACGCCTGTTGGTGCGCCGCCGCCATGCCCAGGCTGGGCAGTTCGAGCCGCACGCCCTGTTTATCCAACAGGCGCATGACCACGCGCTCGCCGTGGCTGGCCGGCATCACCGACACCCGCACGTCGATCGCCCGCCCGCCAACCTTCAGCGCCATGCGCCCATCCTGCGGCACGCGCTTCTCGGCGATATCCAGCTTCGACATGACCTTGATGCGCGACACCAGCAGCGCCGCCAACTTGCGCTGCGGCGCCAGAATGCGGCGCAGCGCGCCGTCAATACGAAAACGGATCACCAGCTCGCTCTCGTAGGTTTCGATGTGAATATCGGAGGCGCGCTCTTTGATCGCCTCACTCAGCAAGGCGTTAATCAGGCGGATAATCGGCGCATCGTCCTGTTCGTCCAACAGGTCTTGCTGCTGCGGCAGCTCTTCCGCCAACGCATAGAAATCCAGTTCGCCGCCCAGATCGTCGATCATTTTCTGCGCCTGGCCGCTTTCCCGCTGATAGTGCGCCACCAGCCGTTGTTCAAAGGCCTCCGTGTCCAGCCGGGCCAGCGTCGGCTCACCGGGCAGGCAGCGGTACGCCTCCATCAACGCGGCCTGGCGGGTCTCGGGGTGACAATACAGTTGGATGCCGCTCTGCCCGTCGACGGCCAGCACGCCATGCTGCCGCGCCCAGCCAAAAGGCAGCCGCGGCCCCACAGAACGGGGCTTCACGGGCGCGCTCCGCGCGAATAAAACGCCTCGATACGCGCGACGGTGGCGAGGAACGCCCGATTGTCGATCGCCTTCTTATCGCCGGCGATCTCGCTGCGCAGTGCGTTATTCAGCTCACGATCGTCCTGCTGCTCGGCGTCGAACTTGCCTAACTTGCGCTGGCTCTGCCGGGCATACCCCTCGGAGCTGCGAATGATGGTCGGGCGGATAAACAGCATCAAATTACGCTTGCTCGCTTTGGTGGCGTTCGAGCGAAACAGCGCCCCCACCAGCGGGATCTTGCCCAGGATCGGCACGCTGCTCTCCAGCTCCGAGTTGGACTTGTCCAGCAGCCCGCCCACCACCACGGTCTCACCGCTGTCCACCAGCACCGTATTGTTGACCGTGCGGATATTGAAGGTCGCCCCCAGCGAATCCGGCGTAGCGCCGGCGCTGTCGGCAACGCTGGAGACCTCCTGCTCGATCTGCATCAGCACGGACTGGCCCTGATTGATCTGCGGTTTGACCTTGAGCTTGATGCCCACCGTTTTGCGCGACACGGTATTGAAGACGTTATCGCTGTTGGTGGTTTGCGAACCGGTGAGGATCGGTACATCCTGGCCGACGCTGAACTCCGCCTCGGCGTTATCGAGCGTAACGATGCTCGGCGTAGCCAGGATATTGTTTTGGTTGTTGCTGGCGATGGCGGACAGCAATACGCCCCAGTTGCCGCTGTAGAAACCGGTCATCAGGCCGTTGGCCTTGCCGAACACATCGCTCATGCCGTTTTCGAACCCCGCCGAGATGCCGGGCGCCTGGCCGGCGAACTGCGTGCCGCCGCCGTATTTGTTGGCCCACTGCACGCCGATGTTCAGCCCCTGCCCATCCTGCACCTCGACGATCACCGCTTCGACCAGCACCTGCGCGCGCCGTACATCCAGCTTGGCGACCACCGCCTCCAGATCGCGCATCACGTCCGGCGCGGCGGTGATGATCAGCGCATTGGTCTGCTCATCGGCCTTGATCACCACATTTTTCAACAGCGCCACGTTGGCGGCGGCGCTCTCTTTCTCGTTTTGCAGGCCCGCGCTCACGCCGGTCAGCACCTCGACCAGGCTCTGCGCCTTGGCGTATTTGAGCGGAATGACCTGGGTATTGCCTTGGGTGACACTCTTGTTATCCAACTGCTCAATCAGTTCTTTGGCGTGTTCGCGGGCCCGATCGTCCCCGGCGATCATCACGCTGTTGGTGCGCTCATCCGCCACCAGCCGCAGCGAGCCTGCCCCGGCCATACGCCGTTTACCCTCTTCGCGAAACAGTTCGTTCACCATCCGCGCAATCTCCGGCGCCGCCGCATGCTTCAGCGCGAAGGTCTCAACCTGATTGCCGTCGTCCTGATCCATCTCCCTGACAAGGTCGAGCAGGCCGTTGACTACCCCGGCTCGGCCGGTGATCAACAGCGCATTGCCCTGCTCGTAATGCGCCACGCTGCCCACGCCGATGCTGTCGTTAAGCTGGCGCAAGATCGGCGAAACGTCTTTGGCCGCGATATTGCGCAGCGGCACCACGCGCATCACTACTTCATCCCCTTCAGCAATCGCCTCGCCGCCGCTTTGCGACAGCGCGGCTCTTTTTCCCTCTTTGGCGGCGATCACCTTCAGGACATTGTTGGGCATGCCGATGACCGTATAGCCGTAGACGTCCAGCACATTGAGAAAGAACTGGTAATATTGCTTCTCGTTGAGCTGTTCGTAGCTGCGCACCGTAACCTTACCTTTCACCGCCGGATCGATAATGATGGTCTTGCTCAGGTTTTTACTGACCGTATTGATAAATTCCTGAATGTCCGTGCCTTTGAAATTGGCGGAGAATTGCTCCGCATGCGCCAGGCCCCCCAGGGCAATCATGACGGCCACCGCCGCTAACGCGCGCCATAAACCGGCGCTCCAGCCTGCGCGGGAACGAAAAATAAAATGCGTCATCACAGTATTGCCTTATGCTGTAAAACACCCCACGCCGAAGCGGCGCGCCGGCTACTCTTTAAACGTCAGCGCGGCGTAATAACCGTTTTCATCGAGCAGTATTTTGTTTTTTAATATCCGCACGATAACGGCATTGCTGCCGACCAGCCGATCGCCAACGCCATACCCGGTTTGCTTACCGCCATGTTCCACGATAACCAGGCTTTTTTCGGCGTTATCACTGAACAGCAGACCGGTTATCTTGCCGAGCGCCGCGGCCTCCGGCGCGTTAGCCAGCAGCTCGGCGCCGATCGCCCACTCGCCGACCTTATACCCGCGCGCCTTTTCGCCGCTTTTCGCCGCCTGATAGCGGCCAAACCAGTGTGCGTCGTTAATTTTCTCGATGTCATCTTCCTGGGGAAAGACGCCATGGCGCACTTGCTCACGCCCACTTTCAAGGTGCGGCTCAACGGGTTCGTTATTCACGGTTATCATTCGCCACACCTGAGAAAGCATGAACGTCAAATTAGCCAGGAAGAAAAGTAGAATAAAAAAGTCTATCAACCGCTTGCTCACTGGCCCCCCGGTTATTCAACGGCGCCAACGCTAAGCGGAAATGCCCAACACCATCGCCACGGAAAACAGCAGCGTGATGGCCAGCGCCACTTTATAATTCACGGCGTCCAGCCACGTTCGCCGCTGTTTATTAGCCGCCGGTGCCAAGCATTGCTCCCGCGTATTCGCGCGTTCGCAGGCCTGGAAACTCAGCATCACGCCAAATCGGGGAATGGTTTTGATCACCTCGCCCGGAATACCGTGGCGGGAGAGCAAAGCGCGGCATTGGAATATCATTTGATAATAGTTATTGTCGCTGATGGTCTCATGGTTGCAGAACCAGACTGCGCGAATAATGTCATTTTTCTTATAGATGCCACTCAACAGGCACAGCATGAAACGCCGCTGCAATTCGGTCATTTCGATGAGCACATTCTCTTTTTTAAATAACAGCGTCTTTTCATTGTTGTTTAAGATCACCAACTCATTTTCCAACAGAGTCTCGTTCAGGGCAATGCTATGTATGTCCATCTCTCGCCTATCAGTTTAATGAAGTCCAAAGGCTCCCTGTGCCATTACCTTTGCACGCATGCGGCAGATGCATTTTCAACGCAAATAAGTGATTCGCCGTGTTAAGAGCCGGCTCAATTAATCATGTTAAAAATATTCATGCAACTTATTTATTTAAAATAAACAATATAAAATTAATCTAACAAAACAACACAAACCTAAAGCCATTAAGTCATTTAAAAACATGGTGATAGAAGAATTTATAAAATAAGTGAACCGCCATTAAATTCGATTAGTGATGCGAAAAATAGACAATGACCGATAATAACTCATGTTATTAGTTGTGCGCTAAAAAGACGGCGGAACGCTATAAACGGCAAATAAAATACATCTTTATCGGAGGGGCAATAAAGTAAACGTCAGGATTCAATATTGCATAAGAACATCGGCGAATAGGCATTACTAAACATCAACGTGTTTTTATCAATGCTGCGAATATGATAAAACGTCGACTCATTGCTGAAAAAGTAGGTATAAATCTCTTCCGGCAAGGTATCACGCGGCGAATAGTTGACCTCGCCATACTGAAAGCGATAAAAACTCCCCTGCGAAACATAGCTGAAGTTAACCCGCCGATTGACGAAGTATTTCTTTTCACCGTCGTTGGCTAACCCCGACAGGACCATCACGCCCTTATCGCCGGACAAAAAGATGTAGTTTATTTTCAGCGACAGCTGAATGTCGTTATGGGCCGCCTGCGCGTCCAGTGAATTGAAATAATTGAACGTGGCGTTCGCTTCACAGGAAAAATCACTGAAGTCATGATGGCTGCGTATCAGGGAATACATCACGCTGCCGGTCAACACGCACAGGCCGACCAGCGTGGCTGACAGAATATTTAACTTTTTTTCCATGCCCGAATGTACTCGCTCTCACAGTTATGCAAAACAGCCGCACTGTCCTTCGTGCATTTGGCGATAAACTGGCGTCCGCTGTCTTCATTGGCATTTTGAGAACGGTTAACCTTGGTAATGACGACCTCGCCGGATCGGCAATGCCGGCCATACAAATCTTTCCTGACCAGAAACTGCAAGTAGCCGTCCTGGTGATTCGCCAAAAAATGGCCGGCATAGTAGATCGGGCAACCGTTCACCGTGCCGACGTAGGACAATACCTGCTTCTTTTCACTGTCGCGATGGTGCTTGTAATAGATGAAACACAGCGCCAGAAAAGATAAGGGTACGACGATCGATAAACTGCGCAGCAGAATAAAAAAATAGTGATGGGTGTTTTTTGTCGTTGCGGCAGGTGACGCCAACGTCACTGAGGCATCGGCAAGCTGATGAGGCTCGGGTAAATCAATCCGCAGTCGGTCGACAGGTATTATTCGATTAAGTCTATACCCCTTTTTGGATAGGGTAACGATGAGGCGCTCGTTGAAACCGACAGACGTCAATGCGCGTCGGGTCAGGCTGATATATTGATTTAACGTCGCGGAAGAGGCGCTCAAGCCGTGATCGGTCCAAACCTGCTGCAACAGCGTCTCGCGACTCACCGTCTCATGGCCGTGTTCAAGCAAGCATTTGAATACTCTGGCATTGACGCTGGATAAGAAAACTTCCCGCCCCTTCTTTAAACTTTTCAATGAACCGTTTTCAGTATTAAATGTAATATCTTTATCAATGATATAAATCATGTTTAGCCTGACAGCGCACACGGGTTATTATTTAAACTTATTGAGCCAGTTCGACGACCGCCGCTAAGCGCGGATAGTTTTTTCGCACAGAGAAAAAACAATACTAACGTCATCCCAACAGGTGCGCAACTTTAAGAATTTTCCCCATCTCTCCATCCTTATTTGTCCCACAAATGGCGGTATACGCGTTATTTTTTCGCCGTCATCGGATCTGTTGGCAACAATACATTTCTATCAGGGGGATAAAGGCTAAAACGGTGCAGAGGACACGCTTCGCGATCGCGACGTGAAAGTAACGCCTGTTCAGCGTATCGACTTGATGAATAACGGGGAAGAGCGTTTTGCGGGACGCAAATGGGTGGGGACCCTGCCAGCTACATCCCGGCACACACGTCACCTGCTGCGGCTGCTTCCTTCCGGACCTGACCGAGTTCACAAGTTAGTGTTGCGGGAGAACCAACAGGGCCCCCATTGACGGCTTCTGTACTCCGAAGCGGTGGGCATTATCGGCGATGCCCCATCAAATAGCAAGCCAACCGGGGCCAACCGCTGTTTTCTTGCCCACCTGCATTGTGGCACACTCTCCGCCTGGGTTTTGACTCGCGCAGGAACTGCAACATGCAACCAGAAGACGCCTCTTTCAGCCAGCGGGTATTCCATATCGTGGCCGCTATTCCGTACGGCAAAGTCACCACCTACGGTGAAGTCGCCCGTCTGGCCGGTTCGCCGCGCGCCGCGCGTCAGGTCGGCGGCGTGCTGCGGCGTTTGCCGGAAGGCAGCACGCTGCCGTGGCACCGCGTAATCAACCGGCACGGGCAAATCTCGCAACAGGGGGAGGATTTTCAACGGCAACGGCAGGCATTGCTGGCGGAGGGGATTATTTTCGGCCCGCACAGCACGGTCGATTTCGATCGCTACGGCTGGCGCTGGTAAAACAAAACAGCCTTTGGCCGAAGCGCAAAGGCTGTTGATTGGGTCTTGCCGTACCGCAGCAGAATTACTGCATCGCGCTTGGCGCAGCCTGCATCGGCACGCCCTGCACCGGAACCAGCAGCAGATCGGCGCGGGTGCCGTTGCGGTTAACCACTTCCTGGATCGTGTCGGTAATGAACATCAGTCGCCCGTTGACCGTCACCGCCGCGCTCAGAATGATGCGCGCATTCGGTTGGATATCAGACGGGTTGTACGGCAGCGTAAAGTTGAACGGCGCTTGTTGCCCTTCGGTACGTATCGCGCGCTGTGCAATCACTTTGGACGGCGCATCCGCCAGCGAGGCATCAGAGAGGGTGACAGTCAGTACGGCGTCCGGCGGCAGCGCAATGCGCTGACGTATATTAACCGAACCTGTCACCGCCGGCCCCTGAATCTGCGTTTGCGCAGCCGCCGGGTTGCCGGCCGCCGGTGTAGGCACATCAGCACTCTTTTGCGCGCATCCTGCCAGCGTGATCGTCAGTGCTGCGGCACCGCCTACGATTTGCCAGAGTTTCATGGATCGGTCTCCTTTTTTATTATCAACACGTTGGTGGCTTTCACCACCTCACTCATTAAACTTAGCACAAAACACTGATAAATCCACTTTGCCCCGCCTATTAATCACTTAGCCAGCCCAATGCGCTCACTATTAAGAGCATTCTCATCGGCCCTTTAACGCAAGATATTGACGCCGCGCCGTGATATTCCGCACACTGCGCAAAATGATTATTAGAAAGGTAACAATTTTATGAGCCAGGCATTGCAAAACCTCCTCGATCTGTTGGATCTGGAGAAAATCGAAGAAGGGCTGTTCCGCGGCCAAAGCGAAGATCTGGGGCTGCGTCAGGTGTTCGGCGGGCAAGTGGTCGGCCAGGCGCTGTACGCCGCCAAACAGACGGTGCCGGACGAGCGCAGCGTGCACTCGTTCCACAGCTACTTCCTGCGCCCGGGCGACAGCAGCAAGCCGATCGTTTACGACGTGGAAACCCTGCGCGACGGCAACAGCTTCAGCGCCCGTCGCGTCAGCGCCATCCAGCACGGCAAACCTATCTTCTATATGACCGCCTCCTTCCAGAGCCCGGAAGAAGGTTTCGAGCACCAGAACCAGATGCCAGACGTGCCGCCGCCGGAAGGGCTGCTGTCCGAATCAGAGATTGCTCAGAAGCTGGCGCCGATGCTGCCGACCAAAGTACGCGAAAAATTTATCGGTCAGAAGCCGATCGAAATGCGCCCGGTGAAATTCCACAACCCGTTGAAGGGCAGCGTGGAAGAACCGCATCGCTACGTGTGGTTCCGCGCCAACGGCAGCATGCCGGACGATGCGCGCATCCACCAATATCTGCTGGGCTACGCATCGGACTTTAACTTCCTGCCGACGGCGCTACAGCCGCACGGCGTCGGCTTCCTCGAGCCGGGCATGCAGGTGGCCACCATCGACCATTCGATGTGGTTCCACCGCCCGTTCCGCATGGATGATTGGCTGCTGTACGCGGTGGAAAGCTCCTCCGCCTCCGGCGCACGCGGCTTTGTGCGCGGCCAGATCTACACCCGCGACGGCGTGCTGGTCGCCACCACCGTACAGGAAGGGGTGATTCGCCAACGCGACGCCTGATTTGCGGCATAAAGAAAGGGGCGATGTTTCCATCGCCCCTTTTTGCTTCATCATTATTTTCGTATTTAGCGCACTGCCCTGCTTCGAGTCTTACTGGTTGTAGGCGCTCTCGCCGTGGCTGTTGACGTCCAACCCTTCGCGCTCCTGCTCTTCCGGCACTCTCAGCCCCACCATCGCGCCCGCGATCTTGAAGGCGATAAAGGCGGCGACGCTTGACCACACCAGCGTAATCACGACGCTCAGCAGTTGGATCCACACCTGATGCCCCATCGTCACCCCTTCGGCATAGCCGGTGCCGCCGAGGGAAGAAGCGGTGAACACGCCGGTCAGCAGACAGCCGACGATGCCGCACACGCCGTGCACGCCGAACACGTCGCAGGTGTCGTCCACTTTCAGCCATTTTTTCAACGTCACTACGCCCCACAGGCCGGCGACGCCCCCCACCAGGCCGATGATCAACGCGCCGCCCACGCCCACGGTGCCCGCCGCCGGCGTAACGGCAACCAGCCCGGCGATCATGCCGGAGCAGGCGCCCAACAGCGAAGGCTTACCGCGCAGCACCCACTCGGCGAAGGTCCAGGACAGAATGGCGCCCGCAGTAGCCACCACAGTGTTCAGGAATGCCAAGGCCGCGATGCCGTTAGCCGCGCTGGCGGAACCGGCGTTAAAGCCGAACCAGCCGATATACAAGATGGACGCGCCGGTAAACACCATCGGCAGGTTATGCGGTTTGAACGCCTCTTTACCGAAGCCGGCGCGTTTGCCGAGCAGATAGGCGCCGATCAGCCCGGCGCTGGCGGCGTTGATGTGCACCACGGTGCCGCCGGCGAAGTCCAGCGCACCGTCGGTGGCCAGATAGCCACCGCCCCACACCATGTGTGCGATCGGCAGGTAAGACAGGGTGAACCACAGGATCGCGAAGATCAGCACCGCCGAGAAGCGAATGCGTTCGGCGAAGCCCCCCACCACCAGCGCCACGGTAATGCAGGCGAAGGAGGCCTGGAAAGCGACGTGGATCATCTGGCTGATGCTGCCGGTGACGCTGTCGATGCCGATGCCTTTCAGCATCGCCGTCTGGAATCCGCCGAACACCGCATTGCCTTCGCTGAACGCCAGGCTGTAGCCATACAGCACCCACAGCACGCAGACCAGCGCGAAGGTGACGGTGACCTGCGTCAGCATCGACAGCACGTTTTTGCCACGCAGCAGGCCGCCGTAAAACAGCGCGATGCCGGGCAGCGTCATGAACAGCACCAACGCGGTGCAGATCATCATAAAGGCGTTGTCGGCCTTATCGGCGACCGCCGGGGCGGCCAGGGCCAAAGAAGGAACCAGTGTTACCGAACTCAGGCCCAACATGGATAACAGTCTTTTCATTATCAATCATCCCCATCACTTAACTGAGTTCGCGGTTACAGTGCCGATTCGTCGGTTTCGCCGGTGCGAATACGGATCACGCGTTGCAATTCGGCAACGAAAATTTTGCCGTCGCCGATTTTGCCGGTGTAGGCGGCTTTGCTAATGACATCAACCACTTCATCCAACTGATCGTCGGCGATGGCGATATCGATTTTGACCTTGGGCAGGAAGTTGACGTTATATTCGGCGCCGCGATACAGCTCGGCGTGCCCTTTCTGGCGGCCAAAGCCCTTCACTTCGGTTACGGTCAACCCCTGAATGCCCACGGAGGACAAGGCCTCGCGCACGTCCTCCAGCTTGAACGGTTTGATTACCACGGTCACCAGCTTCATATTGCCTCTCCACGAATTAAGCCCAAACTCACCCCGGTACGCCTCATATGTAGCAAGGGCTGTGCCAAATTTTATTTTGCATGGCGATTCAGCGGATTAGCGGGCACGCGGGCGCCGCCGCGGCGTGGTGCAGTACCGATACCTTGAATGGGTTAAATAATGCGCACTGATTTGGTGCGCGTCGCGTCGAAAAAGTGCAGAAAGGGGGCGTAGCCTGGCGGAGTTGCCTGCTTGTGGTGCGTTGGGAAAAATAAGGGCCGCGATCGCGGCCCGTGGGATCAGGCGGGTTGGCTCTCGTCGCGCACCGCTTCCGCCAACTGCTCGCCCGCCAGCTGCAGCTGATACATCTGGTAGTAGCGCCCCTGCTGCGCCAGCAGCTGTTGATGGTTGCCCTGCTCCACCGCCTGGCCGCGATGCAGCACCAGAATAGAATCGGCATCGACGATCGTCGAGAGGCGGTGAGCGATCACCACCAGCGTGGTGTGCTCGCGGATCACGCGCAGCGCCCGCTGGATAGCCTGCTCGGTGCCCGAGTCGATATTGGCGGTCGCCTCATCGAGGATCAGGATCTGCGGCGCCTGCACCAATACCCGCGCCATCGCCAGCAGCTGTTTCTGCCCGACCGACAGGTTATTGCCCTGCTCCCCCAGCCGGGTATGGATACCCTGTGGGAAGCCGCGCACCAGACTCGCCAGCTGCACCGTTTCCAGCGCCCGCCAGACGGCTTCTTCATCGATGTTGCGCCCCAGCGTCACGTTGGCCAGCACCGAATCGGCGATCACCACCGGATCCTGTTGCACCATCGCCACGCCCTGGCGCAGCGTGCGGTGCGACAGGCTGGAGAGCGGACGGCCGTCGAGACGCACTTCCCCTTCGCTGACCGGGTAATAGCCCATCAGCAGGTTAGCCAGCGTGCTCTTGCCGCTGCCGGTATGGCCGACCAGCGCCACGAAGCCGCGTGAGGGCACCGCCAGCGAAATATGCTGCAGC
Organism: Serratia sp. CY37869; assembly: GCF_052168895.1. Taxonomy (NCBI): domain Bacteria; kingdom Pseudomonadati; phylum Pseudomonadota; class Gammaproteobacteria; order Enterobacterales; family Yersiniaceae; genus Serratia; species Serratia sp. CY37869. Next base: position 185,671 of record NZ_JBJNLU010000002.1, on the reverse strand, counting down.
ACCTTTTTATCCGCACGGTAGGCGAAGCTCAGATCGGTGATGTCGATGCTGCCGCTGGCCAACGGACGATCGTCTGCGCCGTAGCTTTGCTGGCTGCGATCCATCAGTTCGAAAATACGTTCGCCGGCCACCACCGCCTGCTGCAGGATCGACTGTTGTGACGTCAACTCGATCAGCGGTTCGTTCAAACGCCCCAGGTAGTTGATGAAGGCATAGAGCACGCCGACGCCAATCACGCCTTCGCCGCTGAAGCCGAACAACATCAGCAAACCGCACAGCACCAGCGCCGAAAACAGACTGAGCAGCGGCCGCAGAAGAAAACCGTCGAGCCGCAGCGTCTGCATGCGCGCGAGATAGTGCGATTGGCTGGCGGCGCTCATGCGTTCGCCGAAGCGCACCTGCTGGCGGAATTGCTGGATCACGCCCATGCCGTTGATCACTTCGTTGAAACCGTCGTTGATGTCCGCCAGATAACTGCGCACCCGGCGCACAATCGGCGTGCTGTAATATTGATAGATGCCCATCACCACGAACACCGCCGGGAAGATGCAGATAGCCACTAACGCCATGCGCCAGTCGAGGCTGAACATCGCCACCAGCATGGCGCCGATCAGCGCGGCGCTTTTCAGCACCGTGGAGACCACCATCACGTACAGGTCCTTGATCACTTCGGTGTCGTTGGTGACGCGCGAGATCAATTGCCCGACCGGTTGGGTGTCGAAGGCGCTGAGCGGCTGGCGCAGCGCGGCGTCCATCACGTCGGTACGCAGCCGCTGCACCACGCCTACCGCCGCCTGGTTGAACAACAGCGCCTGGAAGTAGTGCAGCGCCGCCGCCAGCAGCTCCAGCAGAATGTAAGCCGCCGCCAGCCCGCCGACAATCATCAGCGGCAGTTGCCCTTTGGCGACGTAATTATCGATAAAATAGCTGACCAGGATCGGCCCGGCGACTTCCGCCGCCGCCGCCACCCACAGCATCAGCACCGCCACCCCCAGCGGTTTGCGGTACGGCGAGCCGTAGGCCAGTAGCCGCTTCAGCGTCGGCCACAGCTTTTGCACTTTATTCATCGGCCAACGCCTCCTCGCCGTTTTCCGGCGCTTCGTCCAGCGCCGCTTCCAGCTGCTGATAACGGTACATATCGCGATACCAGCCCGGCTGCGCCGCCAGCGCCGCCGGATCGCCGCGCTGCGCCACGCCGCCGTGCTGCATCACCAGGATTTCGCTGGCTTCGGTCAATGCCGACAGCCGGTGCGCGCTGATGATCACCGTGCGATCTTGCCCCCAGCTGCGCAGGTTGTGCAGGATCTGGTGCTCGGTACGGCCGTCCACCGCCGACAACGCATCGTCGAGGATCAGGATCTCCGCATCCAGCAGCAACGCGCGCGCGATGGAGATGCGCTGTTTCTGGCCGCCCGACAGCATCACGCCGCGTTCGCCCACTTCGGTGTCATAGCCCTGCGGCAGCCGCAGAATGTCCTCATGGACGCTGGCCAGCCGCGCCGCCTGTTCAATCTGCGCCTGCGTCGCCCCCGGCTGGCCCAGCGCGATGTTGTTCGCCACGGTATCGGAGAACAGGAACGGCGTCTGGCTCACCACCGACAGCCGCGAACGCCAGTCGTCGAGCCTGACCTGCGGAAGCGGCAGGCCGTGATAGCGGATCTGCCCTTGGTCGACGTCGAACTGACGCTGGATCAGCGACAGTAATGTCGACTTACCGGCCCCGGTCGGCCCGCACAGCCCCAGCATCTGCCCCGGCTTCAACGTCAGCGCCAGGTCATGCAGCGCCGGGTGCGGGTTTTCCGGGTAGTGGAACGCGCGGATATCCACCTCCAGCACGCCGCGCCCGGCCGGCAACGCCTGCGGGCCGTCCTGCACCGCCGGCGCCTCGTCGAGCAGGCTGCGGATACGGCTGTAGGCCGCGCTGCCGCGCTCGACGATGTTGAACATCCAGGCCAGCGCCAGCATCGGCCAGATCATCAGGCCGAGGTACATCACAAAGCTGGTCAGTTGCCCGAGCGTCAGCGAACCGTTCACCACCATCCAGCTGCCGCCGCCGATGGCCAGCAGGTTAGAGGCGCCGATGGCGATATAAATGGTCGGATCGAAGCGCGCATCCACCCGCGCCACGTGCATGTTCTTGGCGCCGGTCTGCGCCGCGACGTCGGCGAAGCGGTTGGATTGGTGATCCTCCAACCCGAAGGCCTTGATCATGCGGATGCTGGTCATGCTTTCCTGCGCCTGATCGTTGAGGCTGGAAAACGCCGCCTGCGCCGATTTAAAGCGCTGGTGCAGCTGATCGCCGTAATATTTGATGGCGATCGCCATCAGCGGCATCGGGATTAACGCCAACACCGTCAGCTGCCAGCTGATTTGGGTGCTCATCACCACCAGCACCACCAACCCCATCACCAGCGAATCCACCAGCGTCAGCACGCCTTCACCGGCGGCGAACACCACGCGATCCACGTCGTTGGTGGCGCGCGCCATCAGATCGCCGGTGCGGTGGCGCAGGTAGAACGCCGGGTTCTGCCGACTGAGCTGACGGTAAAAGTTTTCGCGCAGCTCGACCGCCAGCTGGTAGGAAGCGCCGAACAGCAGCACCCGCCACACATAGCGCAGCAGGTAAACGACGATCGCAGTGCCGATCATCAGCCCAAGCCAGGCCAACAGCACGCCGGTAGACATCTGTTTTTCGGTGACGCCGTCCACGATGATGCCGACCAGTTTAGGCGGCAGCAGTTGCAGGATGGCGATGACGATAAGCAATACCACCGCGCCCAGGTAGCGGCGCCACTCCCGGCGGAAGTACCAGCCGATTTGTGCAAATAATCTCACGCAGTTTGATTCCAGGGTTTTATGAGGTTTGTCTCTTTTTCCGCTTCAACGGAGCAGGATACCACCGTTGAGCCGCTCGTCCGGTGAACTTTTCACTCCGGCACCGGCAGCGCGGTGGTGTATTTGATTTTTTCCATGGCAAAGCTCGAGGTGACGTCAATAAGGCCCGGCACGCCGTTCACCAGGCGCTTGTAAAAACCGTCGTAGCTTTTCATGTCCGCCACTTCGACCTGCATCAGGTAGTCGTACTCTCCCGCCATACGGTAGAACGCCAGCACCTCGGGCATTTGGCTGGTCAGCTGCACAAACGCCTGATACCACTCGCTGCTGTGCTGTTGGGTCTTGATCAGTACGAACGCCGTCAGCCCCAAGCCAAGCTTTTCGTTATCCAACAAGGCCACCCGGCCGCGGATATAGCCTTCGTCTTCCAGACGTTTCAGGCGCTTCCAGCACGGCGTAGAGGTCAAATTAACCGCATCGGCCAGCGCCTGCAGCGACTGGGTGCAATCTTGCTGCAGCATGCACAGCAGCTTACGGTCTGTTTTATCTAACATAGCGGCCACCTGGAGAAAATTTTTCTCCCATTAGGCGATTAAACAGGGAAAATGGCAATCCTTTTTTCCTGCCGACAGGCTATGCTACGCCATAAATCAGCCCCCTATTCTGAGGCCAAATCATGACAAACTCTTGGGTAAAATATGCTATCGGTGAAATAGAAGCGGATTTTCAGCGCTCCGCCGATACGCACCTGATTCGCCTGAACCTGCCGGCGTTTCCCGGCATCTGCCTGTATCTGAAGGATGAGAGCACCCACCCGACCGGCAGCCTGAAACACCGTCTGGCGCGCTCGCTGTTCCTTTATGGCCTGTGCAACGGCTGGATCACCGAGAACACCACCATCATCGAGGCCTCTTCCGGCAGCACGGCGGTGTCCGAAGCCTACTTCGCTCGCCTGATCGGCCTGCCGTTCATCGCAGTGATGCCGTCCTGCACCGCGCGCCGCAAGGTGGAACAGATCGCCTTTTACGGCGGCCGCTGTCACTTCGTCGATCACGCCGCCCAGATCTACGCCGCCTCCGAACAGCTGGCGAAAGAGCTGAACGGCCACTATATGGATCAGTTCACTTACGCCGAACGCGCCACCGACTGGCGCGGCAACAACAACATCGCCGACAGCATCTTCCGCCAGATGGCGCGCGAACCCTTCCCGGTGCCGAAACACATCGTGATGAGCGCCGGCACCGGCGGCACCTCCGCCACGCTGGGGCGTTATATCCGCTATCAGGGGCACGACACCCAATTGACGGTGGTCGATCCGGAAAACTCGGTGTTCTATGACTGCTTCCACCACGGCGATCGCACCCTGATCGGCAGCTGCGGCAGCCGTATCGAAGGCATCGGCCGCCCGCGCGCCGAGCCGTCGTTCATCCCGTCGGTGGTCGACAACATGCTGCGGGTGCCGGATGCCGCCAGCATCGCCACCATTCACTGGCTGGAAGGCGTGCTCGGCCGCAAGGTCGGCGCCTCCACCGGCACCAACGTCTGGGGTGCGCTGCAGCTGGCGAAACAGATGCGGGAAAACGGCGAGCAAGGGTCGATCGTCACCCTGCTGTGCGACAGCGGCGAGCGTTACCTGGATACCTATTACAACCCGGAATGGGTCAGCAACAACATCGGCGATCTGCAGGCGTATCTGGCGCAGCTGGCAAATTTGTAACGCCAGGCTTCGGGTAAAAAAAAGCCGGGTAGTCATACCCGGCCGGCTGTAAGGAGAACCTCATTCTTCGGGGGAATAGGTGAGGCAAGGTGAACGCAGCCAATGTTGTAAATAGTGGGCCACCGCCTGTTGTTGGCAATGGCCGATAACCGGCAGCTGCGGCAGCAGGGATTTCAGCTGCGGCAGGGCGTTGCCCATCACCACGCCGTGTCCCACCGCCCCCAGCATCTCTTTGTCGTTCATCGCGTCGCCGAACGCCATGCAGTCGGCCATCGTCAGCCCCAGATGGCGACTCAGTCGGTCCAGCGCCGTGCCTTTGTTGCAACCGAGCGGCAGCACCTCCAGGCAGTCGTAGGCGGAAAAGCATAGGTCTGCCTCACCGCCCAGCTGCGCCCGCAGCTGTACCTGCAATGCCAGCAACTCCTCGTGCGGCGCGACAAAACACACCTTGCTGTTGCCGAACGCCGGCAGGCGGCGCACGTCGGCCTGCTGAAAACGAAAACCGCTCAGGTGATGCGCCCGCAGCATCTCTTCCGGCACGGGGAATTCGGTCAGCCAACCTTCGTCGCGGAACACGTGCATACTGGCGCGGGTGCGCCAATGATGATGCAGCACCTCTTCGGCGACCGCCGCCGGCAGATCGGTGGCGTGCAGCTGTTGGCCACGGTTGTCATACACCCGCGTGCCGTTGCCGGTGATCAGATAGCCCTGCAGCCCCAGCTGCGCCATGATCGGTTGCGCATCAAGGTAGTGCCGCCCGGTGGCGAACGTCACCACCATCTCCCGCTCCACCAGCTGGTTCAGCACCGCCAGCGTTTCCGGGCCAACCCGGTGATCCGGCATCAACAGCGTGCCGTCCATATCGAAAGCCGCCAGGCGATACATAAAGACCTCATGAATGTGAACGCGATTACAATCAGTGCAGTATGGGATGGTATTTGCGGAAGTAATAGTGAACAATTTGGGAAAACTGTTCCGGATTTCTGCTCATGCGCCTGGTTCACCGTCTCAGCCAATATCAACGCCTGTATCAACAGCTCGGCAACGCGCCGGTCGCCGTGACCATCGGCGAGCTGGCGGCAATGTTCTACTGCAGCGAACGCCATGCCCGCACGCTGGTGCAGCAGCTGCAGGATCAGGGCTGGCTGAGCTGGCATTCGCAGCCCGGCCGCGGCAAACGCGCCAGCCTGCGCTGCCTGAAAACACCGGATGAGCTGCGCGCGCAGCTGTTGCAGCAGCTGTTGCAACAGGGCAATCATCAGGGGGCGCTGGAGATGGCGCAGCTCGATCCGCAACACCTGCAGGATCTGCTCAGCCCGCACCTCGGCGGGCAATGGCAGGCCGGCAGCCCGACGCTGCGCATTCCCTATTACCGTACGCTGGAGGCGCTCGATCCGCTCACGCTGACCGGCCGCGCCGAGCAACATCTGGTGTCGACCCTGCACGCCGGGCTGACGCGCCTGATGACCGGTAACCCGGAGCCGCAGCCCGATCTGGCGCACCACTGGCAGATAAGCGATGGCGGCCTGCGCTGGCGATTCTTTTTGCGTAGCCAGCTGCGCTGGCACAACGGCGAACCGTTGACCGGCCAGCAACTGCTGCAAACGCTGGAAAAACTGCTGGGCCATCCGCGCAGCCAACCCAGCCTGAGCAGCGTCGCGAACGTCAGCCTGCCGCATCCGCTGTGCATTCAGTTCGACCTGCACCTGCCGGACTATTGGCTGGCACACCGGCTGGCGGAGCTGCCTTGTCTGATGACGCACCCCGAACTGCCGGCCATCGGCGCCGGCCCATTTAAACTGGCGTTGAATGAACCGCAGTTGGTGAGGCTGGAACAGCATGCCGGTTACCATCTGCAGCATCCGTATCTGGACACCATCGAATACTGGATCACGCCCGATCTGCCCATCACCGGCGCCGACGCCAGCTGCCGGCATCCGGTGCGCATCACCATCGGTCAGCAAGACGATTTGGCGCAGGCCCGGCCGGTGCAGCGCAGCATGAGCCTGGGCTGGTGTTATCTGGCGCTGAACCTGCGCCACGGCGTGCTGAGCGAAGCCCAGGGGCAAAAGCTGCTGATGCTGATCCAGCAGTCCGGCCTGCTCAGCCATCTGCCGATCCCCAACAGCGTGATCACCCCCAGCCATGAAATGCTGCCCGGCTGGCGCATCCCCAGCCAACGGATTGAAGAAGATGTCCCGCTGCCCGCTCGGCTAACATTGCTGTATCGGCCGCCGGTCGAGCTGCAAACGGTGACGGTCGCGCTACAGCGGCTGCTCGCGCAGCACGGCTGCGAGCTGGAAGTGCGTTACTACGCCGGCAAGCGCTGGCAAAGCGAGGCGCAAATCGCCCAGGCCGACCTGCTGCTGGCAGACAACCTGATCGGCGAGGCGCCTGAGGCGACGCTGGAGAGCTGGCTGCGGCAGGATTCGCTGTGGCGCGGTATCCTGACGGCAAGCCGCTGGCAGCAGCAGCAGGAGACGCTGCGGGAGATCCAACAGCTGCAGGCGCAGCCACTGCGCTTCGAACGGCTGCAGGCCTATTATCAACAGCTGATGGCCGCCGCCATCATCACGCCGCTGTTCCACTACCAGTATCAGATCAGCGCGCCGCCGCGTATGCATGGCGTGACGCTGACCGCCCATGGCTGGTTCGATTTTTGCCAGGCGTGGCTGCCGCCGCCGGTGGATGAGGCACCGACCGGAGCCGAACCGCCCTGCGCCTGACGGCCCTTTCTGCTACTATTGTCGCCGCAACGCAATTTTTATCCTGCCGCCCGAATGTGTATCGGGAATGGCCAAAGCCCAAAAAGGTGATTTTATGAAGCGCGCGGTTGTCGTTTTCAGCGGTGGACAAGACTCCACGACCTGCTTGATCCAGGCATTGCAACAGTATGACGAAGTTCACTGCGTCACGTTCGATTACGGCCAGCGCCATCGCGCCGAAATTGAAGTCGCTCAGGAGCTGTCGGAGGCCCTCGGCGCCAAGGCGCACAAGGTGCTGGACGTGACGTTGCTCAATGAGCTGGCCATCAGCAGCCTGACTCGCGACAATATTCCGGTTCCCGCCTACGATCCCAACCAGAAAAACGCGCTGCCGAGCACCTTCGTGCCGGGCCGCAACATCCTGTTCCTGACGCTGGCGGCGATCTACGCCTACCAGGTGGAAGCGGAGGCGGTGATCACCGGCGTGTGTGAAACCGACTTCTCCGGCTACCCGGATTGCCGCGACGAGTTCGTCAAAGCGCTGAACCAGGCGGTGGTGTTGGGCATCGCCCGCGATATCCGCTTCGAAACGCCGTTGATGTGGCTGAACAAGGCCGAAACCTGGGCACTGGCGGACTATTACCAGCAGCTGGATCGGGTGCGTCAGGATACGCTGACCTGCTACAACGGCATCAAGGGTGACGGCTGCGGCGAATGCGCCGCCTGCAACCTGCGCGCCAATGGCCTGACGCAGTATCGCGCCAACCAGGCGGAAGTGATGGCGGCGTTGAAACAGAAGGCCGGTCTGGCCTGAGGCAGCGACGGCGGCAGCCGCCGCCGGTGAGCTGACTGCGAATGTTATTTGGGCGTGAGCGCTTCCAGGTGCTCGCGCAATTCCCCTTCAATCGGCAGCGCCCGCTGCGTTTTCAGATCGACGCACACGAAAGTCAGCAGCGCGTCGGCCACCGGCGTCCCCGCCGGATCCTGCGTCACCTTCTGGCTCAGTACCCCGCTTTTGCCGTTGAGCTGCACCATCTGGCTGTCGATGCGCAGTTTATCCCCCAATACCGCCGGGCTGCGGTAATTGATATTGATGTTCACCACGATGAAAGCGATGTTGTTTTCCGTCATCCAGCGGAACCCTGCCTCGTTTTCCAGCCACTCCCAGCGCGCCTCCTCCAGAAACTCCAGATAGCGGGCATTGTTAACGTGCTGGTAGACATCAAGGTGATAACCGCGAACTTTGATAAAGGTTTGCATAGGGAACGATCGCTCCTGCCTGGTGATTACAGAAAGAGGGAGCCGCGTGGGCTCCCTCGCCCGTTTGGTCAACGCGCCAAACTGGTAAGACCTGTAAAATGTAGCAGAGTCGCCATTGCCTCAGCGGCATTTTGCCGCGCAGCCGCGACCGGGATCACATTTTCAGCCGAGTGCGGTTCTTCTCGAACAGCGCCGGTCCGATGCCCGGCACCTCCTGCAGTTGCTCAACCTGGGTGAATGGCCCGTTCTGTTCGCGATAGCGCACAATGCCTTCCGCCTTCTTCAGACCGACACCGCTCAAAGCCGCTGCGAGCTGTTCGGCGGTGGCCTGATTGATGCTGACCGCCGTCTCTTCGGCCGCCTTGGTCATCGCCTGTTGCCCGCCATTGCTCGTCGGGGTTGAGAGCATCGGCGCCGGCGCATCGGCTTTATCCGCCGCGGCGGCCGGCACCGCCAGGCATAACAACAGCGCGGCCAGCGCGGCTTTAACGTGATGACGGTAACCTGATAACGTTTTTTTCTCTGTATGTTGCATGCTGTATCCTCCTTGTGTGTGACAGCACGGCTACCTTGCCGCGGCGGCGGATATTCAGCAATCGGCGGATATCAGATGTGGAAAAGGCCGCGAAAGCGGCCTTTGTTTGTTGCACTGCGTTGCAGAAAAATGCGGCGATTACTGCGGCTGTTGCTCAGCGGCGCCCATTTTAATTTTGGCTTCTTTACGCAGGCTCGCCAGCAACGAATCGAAGGAAACGCCGGTCGCGCCCTCTTCCATCTTGCCGACGAAGGTTTTCATTTCGTCTTCCGGCAGCGTGCCTGGCTTCACCGCATCGAGTGCGATCAGCACCACGTTGTCCTGGCGATCCTGCGACATGCCGTACACCGGTTTGCCGTCCTGCGGGTGCGGCAGCGCGAACACGCTCTCCACCAGCTGGCTGTCTTCCGGCGCGCGCGCCATCTTCTGCACGGCGCCAAAGCTCAGGCCGGCGGCTTTCATCGCCTCGTCGCCCTTGCCCTGCTTCAGCTCAACCAGCAGCTTCTCACCCTGCAGTTTCGCTTCCTGCACCGCCTTGTTGCGTTTCACCAGATCCGCCACGCGGTCTTTTACCTGGTCGAACGGCTCGATGCCTTCCGGCTTGTGGCCGCTCACGCGCACCACGAAGGCGCGGTCGCCGTCTACGGTGATCACGTCGGAGTTACTGCCCGGCGCGCCGTTCTCGCCGATCAGCGAACCGTCGAAGATCGCCTGCACCACCGGCTTGAAGTTCAGCGCCGCAGGGATATTGTCGCGGGTGAACCAGTCGGTTTGCGCCGCTTTCACGCCCGCCGCTTCTTCAGCCGAGGCCAGGGATTCGTTGTCGCTGGTCGCCGCTTCGCTCACCTTCTGCTGCAGCGCGTAATACGCATCTACCGCTTTCTCCTGCTTCACCTGCTTGGCGATAGCGTCATGCACTTCGCTCAGCGGCTTCAGTTTCTCTGGTTCGATGTCGTTCAAACGCACGATCAGGTAGCCGACGGAAGATTTCACCACGCCGGACAGCTGCCCTTTTTCAGTCAGGTTAGCCTGCTTCAGCTCGTCGGCGGTGGTTTCCGGCTCCAGCCAACCCAGTTCACCGCCGGTACGGCGTGAGATGATGTCGGTGGATTTTTCTTTCGCCAGCGTGGCGAAATCGGCGCCCTTCTTCAGCTCGTCCAGCGCCGCATTGGCTTCCGCCTCGGTTTTCAGCTGGATCACGCTGTAGTTTTTACGCTCCGGCTGGCCGTAGCTGCTCTTGTGCTGGTCGTAGTAAGCGCTGATGTCCTCTTCGCTCACTGTCACCTTATCCTGCATGGACGCGGCGTCCAGCGGGATATAGCTCACCTTCACCTGCTCCGGGGCGATGAAGCTGTTCTTGTTCTGATCGTAATACGCCTTCAGTTCGTCGTCGCCGGCGCTCTGTTTCGCCTGCAGCGCCTTCAGATCGATAGTCGCCAGACGCACGTCGCGCTCCTGCAGCACCAACGCCGCCATGGCTTGCGATTCGGACGGCAGCACGAAGCCGGATTCGCCGAAGGCCTGGATCAGCTGCTGATTGACCAGCTGCTGACGCATCGACTGCGCGAAGTTGTCGGCGGTGTAGCCCATACGGCCGATCAGGTCGAGGTACTTGGCGTTATCGAATTGGCCGTTGGTTTGGAAATAAGGCGCCTTGCGGATGGCGTCCTTGATCTGATCGTCGCTGACCGCCAGGCCCAGCTTCTTGGCGTATTGGTCGAGCAGCATGTTGTCGATCAACTGGGACAACACCTGACGGCGCATCTGCTGCATGTAGCCTTCGTTGCCGGCCAGCGCAGAGAACTGGTCACCCAGCTGCTGCTGCATGCGGCTACGCTCGCTTTGGAAAGCCTGTTCCAGCTGAGCGCGTTCGATCGTCTGACCATTTACTTTCGCAGCATAATCGCCGGAGCCGCCGATCAGGTAGTTACCCACCCCGGTCAGGACGAATGACAGGATGATCAGGGCCAGGATGATTTTGAGCACGACGTGATTGGCAGCCGCGCGTAAATTGTCCATCATAGTGTGACAACACTCCGCTGTGATGTGGATTAACAACCCTTGTGCAGGCGCGTTCCCTGCGACAAAAATAAAAAAAGCGCATCAGTCCGATGCGCCTTGTATCTTACCTTACCAGCACCGCTGCGTCAGGTGATTGTTTATTACAAAACCCTGTTACGCTAAACGGTTAGACGCCAAATCAGTTTACAGCGTCTTTCAGCGCTTTCCCTGCACGGAAGGCCGGCACTTTGGCTGCCGCGATCTTGATTTCTTTACCGGTTTGCGGGTTACGGCCGGTACGAGCCGAACGTTCACGCACGGTGAAGGAACCGAAACCAACCAGAGCCACGTCATCCCCAGCTTTCAGAGAGTCGGTAACGGAAGCGATTACTGCGTCTAAAGCACGTCCAGCTGCCGCTTTGGAAATATCAGCACCTGCGGCAATCTTGTCGATCAGTTGTGACTTATTCACTCTATCATCCCCTCTAGAATTCTATCGTCGCACCGAAAAATCCCTACGGTTGCGACAGCGCAGCTGTTATATCAATCCCATCGAACCTTGGCAAGCCACCGACTGGGTGGCAAAACGTGGGCCGACAGAGATCTAACTTAGCGGTACAAAAAAATACTGGCAAGTCCGAAATGGCTTGCCAGTATAAGTTTTATCAATGGTTTTTGCGATTCGTCACTATTTTGCCGCTACCGGCAGTGCGCCGAAGGCCGGGTTTTGCAACGCAATGTTCAAAACTTCATCGATTCGCTGCACCGGATGAATCTCCAGATCGGCGATGACATTGTCCGGGATCTCTTCCAGATCGCGCTTGTTCTCGTAAGGGATCAGCACGGTTTTGATGCCGCCGCGATGCGCCGCCAACAGCTTCTCTTTCAGGCCGCCGATCGGCAACACCTGGCCGCGCAGCGTGATCTCGCCGGTCATCGCCACATCGGCGCGTACCGGGTTGCCGGTCAGGCAGGAGACCAGCGCGGTGCACATCGCGATACCGGCGCTTGGGCCGTCTTTCGGCGTCGCCCCTTCCGGCACGTGCACGTGGATGTCGCGCTTCTCGTAGAAATCGGCGTTGATGCCCAATTTCTCCGCGCGCGCGCGCACCACGGTCAGCGCCGCCTGAATCGATTCCTGCATCACTTCACCCAGAGAGCCGGTGTAAGTCAGCTTGCCTTTGCCCGGCACGCAGGCGGTTTCGATGGTCAGCAGATCGCCGCCCACTTCCGTCCACGCCAGCCCGGTGACTTCGCCCACGCGGTTTTCGGTATCCGCACGGCCGTAATCGACGCGCTGCACGCCCAGGTAGTCCTTCAGGTTGTCGCCGTTGATCTCGATGTGCTTGCGCTTCTTATCCATCAGCAGCGTTTTCACCGCTTTACGGCACAGTTTAGAGATTTCACGCTCCAGGCTGCGCACCCCGGCTTCGCGGGTGTAGAAGCGAATGATGCCGATGATGGCGCTGTCGTCGACCGTCAGCTCGCCTTTTTTCAGCGCGTTGCGCTCAAGCTGCTTCGGCAGCAGGTGCTGTTTGGCGATGTTGAGCTTTTCGTCCTCGGTATAACCCGACAGACGGATCACTTCCATACGGTCCAGCAGCGGCGCAGGGATGTTCATCGAGTTGGAGGTGGCGACGAACATCACGTCGGACAGATCGTAATCCACTTCCAGGTAGTGGTCGTTGAACGCCACGTTCTGTTCCGGATCCAGCACCTCCAGCAGAGCGGAAGCCGGATCGCCGCGCATGTCGGAAGACATCTTGTCGATCTCATCCAGCAGGAACAGCGGGTTCTTCACCCCAACCTTGGCCATTTTCTGGATCAGTTTGCCCGGCATCGATCCGATGTAGGTACGGCGGTGACCGCGGATTTCCGCTTCGTCACGCACGCCGCCTAACGCCATGCGCACGTACTGGCGCCCGGTCGCTTTGGCGATCGACTGCCCCAGCGAGGTTTTACCCACGCCCGGCGGCCCAACCAGACACAGGATAGGCCCTTTGATTTTGCTGACGCGGCTCTGCACCGCGAGGTACTCGAGGATGCGATCCTTGACGCGCTCCAGGCCGTAGTGATCGGTATCGAGCACTTCCTGCGCCTTGACCAGGTCTTTTTTCACCTTGCTGCGCGCGTTCCACGGCACCTGAAGCATCCAGTCGATGTAGCCGCGTACCACGGTCGCTTCCGCCGACATCGGCGACATCATCTTCAGCTTTTGCAGTTCCGCTTCGGTTTTCTCGCGCGCCTCTTTCGGCATTTTCGCCGCATCGATCTTGCGCTTCAGCGCTTCGTGCTCGTCCGGCGCGTCGTCCATCTCGCCCAGTTCTTTCTGAATCGCCTTCATCTGCTCATTCAGATAGTACTCGCGCTGGCTCTTCTCCATCTGCTTCTTGACGCGGTTGCGGATGCGTTTCTCAACCTGCAGCAGGTCGATCTCCGACTCCATCATCGCCATCAGGTATTCCAGACGCTCGGTGATGTCGGACATCTCGAGCACCGACTGTTTGTCGCTGAGTTTCAGCGGCATGTGGGCGGCGATGGTGTCCGCCAGGCGCGCGGCGTCGTCGATGCTGTTCAGTGACGTCAGCACCTCCGGCGGGATTTTTTTGTTCAGTTTGATATAGCCTTCAAACTGATTGATCGCGGTGCGCACCAGCACTTCCTGCTCGCGCTCGTCGATAGCCGGCGATTCAAGGTATTCCGCCTGCGCGGCAAAATGCTCACCGCTGTCGGACAGCGTAGTGATGCGTGCGCGCTGCAGCCCCTCGACCAGCACTTTTACCGTGCCGTCCGGCAGCTTCAGCATCTGCAGGATCGACGCTACGGTGCCAACCGAGAACAAGTCGTTAATGCCAGGTTCATCCGTTGAGGCCTCTTTCTGTGCCACCAGCATGATCTTCTTATCGTGATCCATTGCGGCTTCGAGGCACCGAATCGATTTTTCCCGGCCAACAAATAACGGGATCACCATGTGCGGATAAACCACCACGTCGCGCAATGGCAAAACGGGGATTTCAATGCGTTCGGAACGCTCAGGGTTCATAGAGCTCTCTCTTAGTTTAATTTCCGCCAGGTTGAGGGGGAATCTCATGAGACGCAAGCATCTAACGTTTCATAAAATCTGGTTAATGAGTATATGGGGATGAATCTCTTACATTCAACGGCAAGAATGCAGGAAAAAGAAATGGGGGATGAAATCCCCCATTTTGCTGATAACGCGCTGGTTTAACTGGCTAATTATTCGCCAGACGCCTGGGCTTCCGGCTTGCCGTAAATCAGCAGCGGTTTGGATTGACCGGCGATCACCGACTCGTCGATCACCACTTTGTCCACGCTGTCCATCGACGGCAGATCGTACATGGTATCGAGCAGCGCGCCTTCCACGATGGAACGCAGGCCGCGGGCGCCGGTTTTGCGCGCCATGGCTTTCTTGGCGATGGCGTTCAGCGCTTCGTCACGGAACTCCAGCTCCACGCCTTCCAGGTTGAACAGCGCCTGATACTGCTTGGTCAGAGCGTTCTTCGGCTCTTTCAGGATCTGAATCAGCGCGTCTTCGCTCAGCTCGCTCAGGGTCGCCACCACCGGCAGACGGCCGATGAACTCAGGGATCAGACCGAACTTGATCAGGTCTTCCGGTTCGGCCTGCAGCAACAGTTCGCCTTCGGTGGCCTTCTCGGACTCGCCCTTGACGGTCGCGCCGAAGCCGATGCCGGAGCCGGTGTTGACGCGCTGGCCGATCACCTTATCCAGGCCGGCAAATGCGCCGCCGCAGATAAACAGGATCTTGGAGGTATCGACCTGCAGGAACTCCTGCTGCGGATGCTTGCGCCCGCCCTGCGGCGGAACCGCGGCGATGGTGCCTTCAATCAGCTTCAGCAGCGCCTGCTGCACGCCTTCACCCGAAACGTCACGCGTGATAGACGGGTTGTCGGACTTGCGGGAAATCTTATCGATTTCATCGATATAAACGATGCCGCGCTGCGCTTTCTGCACGTCATAGTCACATTTTTGCAACAGCTTCTGGATAATATTTTCCACGTCCTCGCCCACGTAACCGGCTTCGGTCAGCGTGGTGGCGTCGGCCATGGTGAACGGCACGTCCAGGAAGCGCGCCAGCGTTTCCGCCAGCAGAGTCTTGCCGCTACCGGTTGGGCCAATCAGCAAGATGTTGCTCTTGCCCAACTCGATACCGTTGCTGGTATCGCCGTTGCGCAGGCGTTTGTAGTGGTTGTACACCGCAACCGCCAGCACTTTCTTCGCCTGCTCCTGACCGATGACATAGTCATCCAGGTGGTGGCGGATTTCGTGCGGCGTCGGCAGCGCACTGCGCTCACGATGCGGGGCAACTTCTTTAATCTCTTCGCGAATAATGTCGTTACACAGATCGACACATTCATCGCAGATATACACTGACGGCCCGGCAATCAGCTTACGCACTTCATGCTGGCTTTTGCCGCAAAAAGAGCAGTACAGCAGCTTTCCTGAACCGTCTTTGCGCTTATCTGTCATCAGTCAAACCTCTTCTTTAGTCTTGTCCCGCAGGAAAATCACGGCGGCAGTGCGCCCAAACTCATATCGGGAACGCCGGGGGGCTACAACAGAGCGAGCCCCTGCCCACTCTGATTACTATAGTCCATCGGCGCCGCGTGGTTCTAGCTGCGGTGTGTCAGAATGCTGTCAACCAGGCCGTATTCCACGGCTTCTTCCGCGGTCATAAAGCGATCGCGCTCGGTATCGCGCTCGATCTGCTCCAGCGGCTGGCCGGTATGCTCGGCCATCAGTTCATTCATGCGCGCTTTCACCTTGAGGATTTCACGCGCGTGGATTTCGATGTCCGTCGCCTGGCCCTGGTAGCCGCCCAGCGGCTGGTGAATCATCACGCGCGAGTTCGGCAGGCAGAAACGTTTGCCTTTGGCGCCCGCGGTCAGCAGGAAGGAGCCCATCGAGCACGCCTGCCCCATACAGATGGTGCTGACGTCCGGCTTGATGAACTTCATGGTGTCGTAAATCGACATGCCCGCGGTGATCACCCCGCCCGGCGAGTTGATGTAGAGGAAAATGTCTTTTTCCGGGCTTTCCGCTTCGAGGAACAGCATTTGCGCCACGATCAGGTTGGCCATGTGATCTTCCACCTGGCCGGTCAGGAAAATGATGCGCTCTTTCAGCAGGCGGGAATAGATGTCGTAAGAACGCTCCCCGCGTGAAGTCTGCTCTACCACCATCGGCACCAGCGCCATGTTCGGTGCAAATTGATCTCGTTCGCCACTGTATGACATTACCGTCTCCTAATAGAAATTGCCTTGGCGGCCAGGGTGTCACCCTAATACGCCGATTCTACTTGAGAACGGCCATGATGACTATGCTCAAGCATTCGACCCGCGCCACACGTACCCGACGGTTATTTCATCCCGCGCACTTTGGCAAACAGCCCCAGAATTATTCTTTACAGATTGGGGGAGCCCGGCGCGATTTCAAGCCCAGAGGCCGATTTTCTCCGCGCGCCGGAAACGATGCCGTTATTCTGACCGTTATCATGCCAGCCAGTTCCCCAGGCAACAGGGTAAATATAGTGCATATTGCCCCGCTTAACCTGAGATTAATCAGCAACGTGGCAAAAAGAAAAGCCCGCAACCTGAGGTTGCGGGCTTTTTCATCGTGCGCCGGTTCGCCAGGCGAAACCGGGGGCGCCGTTCATCGCGCCCGGCACGCAGGCATTACGCCTGTTGAGTTTGGTTCATCAGCTCGCTGAAGGTAGTGGCTTTTTCAGTCACTTTCGCTTTTGCCAGCAGGGCTTCAACCGCTTGCTCTTCCAGAGCCACGTTGCGCATGTTGTTCATCAGCTCTTTGTTTTTGCTGTAGAACTCAATGACTTCGCTCGGATCTTCGTAGGCGGAGGCCATTTCTTCGATCAGCGTCTTCACGCGGTCTTCGTCAGCTTTCAGATCGTTGGTGCTGATCACTTCGCCCAGCAGCAGGCCAACCACTACGCGGCGTTTGGCTTGCTCTTCGAACAGCTCGCGTGGCAGTTCCAGCGCTTGCTTCTCGTTGCCGCCGAAACGCTGTGCAGCCTGACGACGCAGCACGTCGATTTCGCCGTCGATCAGCGCAGCAGGCACGTCGATTTCGTTCGCGCTCACCAGGCCTTCGATCGCCTGAGACTTGATGCGGTTACGCACGGCGCCTTTCAGCTCGCGCTCCATGTTCTTGCGAACTTCGGTGCGCAGACCGGCAACGGAACCGTCCGCCACGCCGAAACGCTTGATGAACTCTTCGGTCAGTTCAGGCAGCTCGCGCTCTTCAACTTTCTTCAGCACGATAGCGAATTTGGCCGCTTTGCCCTTCAGGTTTTCCGCGTGGTAGTCTTCCGGGAAGTTCACGTCGATGGAGAACTCTTCGCCCGCTTTGTGACCGACCAGACCTTCTTCGAAGCCTGGGATCATGCGGCCCTGGCCCATTGCCAGCACGAAGTCGGACGCTTTGCCGCCTTCGAACTCTTCACCGTCGATAGAACCGGTGAAGTCAACGGTCACGCGATCTTCAGCTTCCGCCGCGCGATCGGTTTCTTTCCAGGTCGCCTGCTGCTTGCGCAGAGTGTCCAGCATCGCGTCGACGTCTTCGTCGTTCACTTCCACTACTGGTTTTTCAACTTCGATGTTTTCCAGGCCTTTCAGCTCAACTTCTGGATACACTTCGAATTCAACGGCGAAAGTGAAGTCTTCACCTTCTTTGTACTCGCCCGGCACGTAGTTTGGTGCGCCGGCCGGATTAATCTTTTCTTTGATGATCGCGTCAACGAAGCTGCGCTGCATCGCTTCGCCCAGCACGTCCTGACGAACAGAGGCGCCGTAACGCTGTTCCACGATGTTCATCGGCACTTTGCCTTTGCGGAAGCCGTCGATACGCACGCTTTTCGCTGCGTTGATCAGCTCTTTCTTCACCGCCTGCTTGATAGTATCAGCCGGTACAGTAATAGAGAGACGGCGCCCAAGGCCTTGAGTGGTTTCTACTGAAACTTGCATCTTGTTACCTCAAAAAAATCACAGTGCTCGGTCAACTCCGTTCCAAGAACCAGGACGGCTACAAATAAGAACCGAGTTCCCTGATGACAGAAGCGTCCCGAAACCATTCCGGAAAAATAAGACGCGACATTATAGCGGCGCATGCATGGCGAGTCGAGGAAAGCTAGGCGGCGCAGGCGCGCTAAAAATCACACTTTTGTCGATTCGATCGCCAAAAGGCCGCCAAAACAGACCGAACGTTGGCCATATTGCGCATCGGCCGTGTCGTCGTCAAAAACAGAAACGGCCCGCAGGCCGTTTCAAAATTCGTCAGTAGTAATACCCTAATTCGAGGGCAAAGTTCCACTGATACCTGAAAATTTCCCCCTCAGGCCAGCGTCCCGGCGCCGCGGCACGGCGGCGAGGCCGGCACGGTATCCTGCAACCCTTCCCACTCTTTGAGCGTATAGGTGTGCAGCGCCAGCGCGTGTACGCCATCGGCCAACTCTTCCGACAATACCCCGTAGATGGAGCGGTGACGCGTCAAAAACCGTTCGCCGACGAAGCGATCGCTGACCAATACCACTTTGAAATGACTTTCTGAACCCGCCGGAACGTTATGACGATAGCTTTCATCAACGACTTCCAGATACGCGGGCTCAAACGCCGCCCTTAACTTTGCTTCTATTTGCTCGCGAATCATAGGATCTCCTTACAACACCGGCAGAGGACCGTGCCCATCTAGTTCAATATTAGCCGGTTTTCCCCCGTTTAGACCATCGCCTGGACAAATTTCTCTTTTCTGCGGTCAGAGGATGAGCGTCATCCCCGCCGCTTGGGGGATTATCCGATTGAGCGGGCCAAAAAAGCGTGTTTTTATCAACGGCAGGTAAAAATTTGTCACTCAGGCGCCTTCCGCGCTTCCACCGCACGGCGGCGATGCTATGATGTCGGCAATTCGTTGTCGGCTATCCCGCTCTGATTATTGCTAAATCCATCGAGAATGAGACAGAAAACATGTTAAAGAAACTTTGTCTTCCTTTGCTGACCGCCCTGCTGCTGGCCGGCTGCGCGACCAGCAGCAACACCCTGAACGTCACGCCGAAAATCGTTCTGCCGCAGCAGGATCCGACCCTGCAGGGCATCACCATCAGCATCAACGGCGCGGATCAGCGCACCGATCAGGCGCTGGCCAAGGTGAACCGCGACGGCCAACTGGTCACGCTGACGCCGTCGCGCGATCTGCGTTTCCTGCTGCAGGAAGTGCTGGAGAAACAAATGGGCGCCCGCGGTTACATGATTGGCGCCGACGGCCCGGTCGCGCTGCAGGTGGTCGTCAATAATCTGTACGCGGACGTATCCGAAGGCAACCTGCGCTACAACATCACCACCAAAGCCGACATCTCGATCATCGCCCAGGCGAAGAACGGCAACAAGCAGGTGAAAAACTACCGCTCGACCTATAACGTGCAGGGCGCCTTCACGGCGACCAACGACAAGATCACCGACGCCGTCAACTCCGTGCTGGGCGACGTGATCGCCGACATGGCGCAGGACACCAGCGTCAACGACTTTATCAAGCAAAACGCGCGCTAATCGGCGCGCCTGGCGCCGCCCGGCGGATCGGGCGGCGCAGACAGGGAACTCATGTCGAAACACTATCTGAACATCTTCACCCAGCGTAACTCCGCCATTCTGCTGCTGCTGGGCTTCGCGTCGGGTCTGCCGCTGGCATTGACCTCCGGCACGCTGCAAGCCTGGATGACCGTCGAAAACATCGATCTGAAAACCATCGGCATCTTCTCGCTGGTGGGTCAGGCCTACGTCTTCAAATTCCTCTGGTCGCCCTTCATGGACCGCTATACCCCGCCGTTCCTCGGGCGGCGGCGCGGTTGGCTGCTGATCAGCCAGCTGCTGCTGGTGGCGGCGATAGTCGCGATGGGCTTTATGCAACCCGCGCAGCACCTGTGGTGGCTGGCGGCGTTGGCGGTGCTGGTGGCGTTCTGCTCCGCCTCGCAAGATATCGTGTTCGACGCCTATAAAACCGACCTGCTGAAAGCCGAAGAACGCGGCGCGGGCGCGGCGATATCGGTGCTGGGTTATCGGCTGGCGATGCTGGTTTCCGGCGGCCTGGCGCTGTGGCTGGCGGATCGCTATTTCGGCTGGCAAGCCACCTACTGGCTGATGGCCGGATTGATGCTGATCGGCGTGGCCGCCACGCTGATGGCGCCGGAGCCGGATGAAAGCATCCCGGCGCCGCGCACCATGGAACAGGCGGTCGTCGCGCCGCTGCGCGATTTCTTCGGCCGCAACAACGCCTGGCTGATCCTGCTGCTGATCGTGATGTACAAAATGGGCGACGCCTTCGCCGGCAGCCTGAGCACCACCTTCCTGATCCGCGGCGTGGGATTCGACGCCGGCGAAGTGGGGCTGGTGAACAAAACCCTCGGGCTGTTCGCCACCATCGTCGGCGCTCTGTTCGGCGGCGTGCTGATGCAGCGTCTCACCCTGTTCCGCGCCCTGATGCTGTTCGGCGTCCTGCAGGCGGTCTCCAATCTCGGCTATTGGATCCTGGCGGTGACCGACAAGAACCTGCTCACCATGGGCAGCGCCATCTTCCTTGAAAACCTGTGCGGCGGCATGGGCACCGCGGCCTTCGTCGCACTGCTGATGACGCTGTGCAACCGTTCGTTCTCCGCCACCCAGTTCGCGCTGCTGTCGGCGCTGTCCGCCGTGGGCCGCGTTTATGTCGGCCCGATCGCCGGCTGGTTCGTCGAAGCCCATGGCTGGCCGCTGTTCTATCTGTTCTCGATCGCCGCCGCGCTGCCGGGCTTGCTGTTGCTCGGCGTCTGCCGCCAGACGCTGGAACACACCCAGCAGCATGGCGACTTTATGCCGCGCACCGCGTTTACCCAGGCTTACCGCTGGGCGCTGCGCCTGCTGACGCTGGGCTGCTCGCTGCTGGGGCTGTGGTTGCTGCTGCTGATCGCCAATGCGCTCGACTGGACGCAGGCGCCGCTGTTGGCCGACCGGCTGCTGCAGATCGGCGCCGCATTGAGCCTGCTCGGCGTCGCGATGGGCAGCATGCTGGATTATCTGGCGCTGCGCCGCGCTCGTTTGGCGTAACCCGACCGGCCGGCGATTTTGCCGGCCGAAAAAAAAGCGATCCGGGGGTGTATTTATTTCGTTAAAAAAAGATAATCAGCGAGAAAATTATTTTTTTATCCGACTGCGGCGCTCGGAAATAAAATTAAATTCACCTTTAAGACACAATTATTTTACATTAAATAAACCTTTTCTGCGTATTTCCCCGCCGCGCATTTCTTCGCCAGATTCATCATACCTTTAGTTTTCCTTAACATACGGACTGCTCGTCACGATTCAGCGTGCCAACGCGTTGTTGTCATTGGTAAATTGTCACGCAGGGTTACATCTGTGACCCCCTTAACAGAAAGTGTCAACAAGCCGCTGACACTCCCTTAAGCATGTTTACAGTACTGCAACCTTCCCGTAAAATGCCCGCACACATGAAACGACAATTGAGCCTTTGTTATTGAGGTCGTTAGATGAGACTTAAGAAATACAATAAAAGTATTGGGATGCTGTCATTAATTGCAGGCACTGTATTGCTCAGTGGCTGCGATATGGTTTTGATGAATCCCAAAGGAGCAATTGGTGTTGAGCAACGGACACTGATTATCACTGCAATCGCGTTGATGTTGATCGTGGTGGTGCCAGTTATCTTCATGGCGTTCGCCTTTGCCTGGAAGTATCGCGCTTCCAACAAAGACGCCAAGTACAGTCCGAACTGGGCCCACTCCAACAAGATCGAAGCGGTCGTCTGGACCATTCCTATCATTATCATCGCCATCCTTGGCACCATTACCTGGAAGACTACCCACGAACTCGATCCGTTCAAGCCGATTGTCACCGACAAGAAGCCGATGACAATCGAAGTGGTGTCGCTC
Organism: Serratia sp. CY37869; assembly: GCF_052168895.1. Classification (NCBI taxonomy): domain Bacteria; kingdom Pseudomonadati; phylum Pseudomonadota; class Gammaproteobacteria; order Enterobacterales; family Yersiniaceae; genus Serratia; species Serratia sp. CY37869. Next base: position 163,652 of record NZ_JBJNLU010000002.1, on the reverse strand, counting down.
GACTGGAAATGGCTGTTCATCTATCCGGAACAAGGCATTGCGACCGTTAATGAGCTGGCTTTCCCGAAAGATGTTCCAGTCGAATTCAAGATCACCTCTAACTCGGTAATGAACTCGTTCTTTATCCCGCAGTTGGGTGGACAGATTTATGCGATGGCCGGCATGCAGACCAAACTGCACCTGATCGGCAACGAAGCCGGTGCCTACAAGGGCATCTCCAGCAGCTACAGCGGCGCAGGCTTCTCCGGTATGAAATTCACCGCGATCGTTACCCCGACCGAAGGCGACTTCGATCAGTGGGTGGCCAAGGTGAAGGCATCGCCTAAAAACCTGAACACCACCGACGACTTTAACAAACTGGCAGAGCCGAGTGAAAACAACCCGGTCGAGTACTTTGCCGCTGTCAAACCGAATTTGTTCAAAGAAACAATTGCCAAATTCATGGGCGACATGGATATGCACAAGGGCGCTGGCGCGCACGAAGGCATGGACATGAGCCAAGGTATGGACATGGGTGAACATGCTGCTCACGCCGGAGCCGAGGAATAACTGATGTTGGGAAAATTAACACTTGATGCGGTTCCGTACCACGAACCGATCATCATGGTCACCGTAGCCGCAATTATCGTCGGGGGCCTGGCAGTGCTGGCGCTGCTGACCTATTTCGGCAAATGGAAGTGGCTGTGGAGCGAATGGCTGACTTCGGTCGACCATAAAAAAATTGGTATCATGTATATCGTCGTGGCGATGGTCATGCTGCTGCGCGGCTTCGCCGACGCCATCATGATGCGTAGCCAGCAGGCGTTGGCGTCCGCCGGCGAAGCCGGATTCCTGCCGCCGCACCACTACGACCAGATCTTCACCGCGCACGGCGTCATCATGATCTTCTTCATGGCGATGCCTTTCGTGGTCGGCCTGATGAACGTCGTGGTGCCGCTGCAAATCGGCGCGCGCGACGTCGCCTTCCCGTTCCTGAACTCCCTGAGCTTCTGGTTCTTCGTGGTGGGCGTTGTGCTGATCAACATCTCCCTGGGGGTCGGTGAATTCGCTCAGACCGGTTGGCTGGCGTATCCGCCGCTGTCGGGTAAAGAGTACAGTCCTGGCGTCGGGGTCGATTACTGGATCTGGAGTCTGCAGATTTCCGGTCTGGGTACCCTGCTGACCGGCGTGAACTTCTTCGCCACCATTCTGAAGATGCGTGCCCCTGGCATGCCTATGATGAAGATGCCGGTGTTCACCTGGGCGGCGCTGTGTACCAACGTCCTGATCATCGTTTCTTTCCCAATTCTGACCGTCACCATCGCGCTGCTGACCCTGGATCGCTATCTGGGCACCCATTTCTTCACCAATGATATGGGCGGCAACATGATGATGTACATCAACCTGATTTGGGCCTGGGGTCACCCAGAGGTGTACATTCTGGTTCTGCCGGTGTTCGGCGTGTTCTCCGAAGTCACCGCGACCTTCTCCAGAAAACGCCTGTTCGGCTATACCTCACTGGTATGGGCAACTATCGCGATCACCGTTCTGTCGTTCATCGTCTGGCTGCACCACTTCTTCACCATGGGGTCCGGCGCGAACGTTAACGCCTTCTTCGGTATCGCCACCATGATCATTTCCATCCCGACCGGGGTGAAAATCTTCAACTGGCTGTTCACCATGTATCAGGGCCGCATCAAGCTCAACTCCGCAATGCTGTGGACCGTTGGCTTCATCATCACCTTCTCCGTGGGTGGTATGACCGGCGTTCTGCTGGCGGTGCCGGGCGCGAACTTCGTGCTGCACAACAGCCTGTTCCTGATCGCGCACTTCCACAACGTCATCATCGGCGGCGTGGTGTTCGGTTGCTTCGCGGGCCTGACCTACTGGTTCCCGAAATCCTTCGGCTTCACGCTGAACGAAAAATGGGGCATCCGCGCGTTCTGGTTCTGGATCATCGGCTTCTTCACCGCCTTCATGCCGCTGTACGCATTGGGCTTTATGGGCATGACCCGTCGTATCAGCCAGAACATTAACCCTGAGTTCCACCCTCTGCTGCTGGTTGCAGCCGGCGGTGCGGCGCTGATCGCCTGCGGCATCTTGTGCCAGCTGACCCAGATCTTCGTCAGTATCCGTGACCGCGAACAGAACCGCGATCTGACCGGTGACCCATGGGGCGCTCGTACTCTGGAGTGGTCAACGTCTTCTCCACCGCCGTTCTATAACTTTGCCGTAGTGCCGCAGATTCATGACCGTGATGAGTTCTGGGACATGAAAGAAAAAGGCGAAGCCTATAAGAAACCGGCTAAGTACGAACCGATTCATATGCCTAAGAACACCGGCGCCGGCGTTATCATCGCCTTCTTCAGCCTGGTATTCGGTTTCGCAATGATTTGGGAAATCTGGTGGATGGCTCTGGCCGGTTTCATCGGTATGATCGTCGTCTGGATCGGCAAGAGCTTCGATCACGATGTTGACTACTATGTGCAGGTTGATGAAATCGAGCGCATTGAGAACCAACACTACGAACAAATCCGTAAAGCAGGCGTGAACCATGTCAACTGAAACTCTGACCAATCATAACGCAGCCCATGCAGAGCATGGGCACCACGATGCGGGTGAGACCAAGGTCTTCGGATTCTGGATCTACCTGATGAGCGACTGTATTTTGTTTGCGAGCTTGTTCGCGACTTATGCAGTCCTGGTGAACGGGACCGCCGGCGGTCCCTCTGGCAAAGACATCTTCGACCTGAAGTTTGTCTTGGTCGAAACTTTCCTGCTGTTATTCAGCTCCATCACCTACGGCATGGCGATGATCGCCATGAACAAGGGTAAAGTTGGCGGTGTAAACACCTGGCTGTTCCTGACCTTCCTGTTCGGTCTGGGCTTCGTGGCGATGGAAATCTATGAATTCCATCACCTGATCGCCGAAGGCTTCGGTCCGGATCGCAGCGCGTTCCTGTCCAGCTTCTTCGCGCTGGTCGGCACCCACGGTCTGCACGTGACTTCCGGCCTGATTTGGATCATCGTGCTGATGATTCAGGTGAGCAAGTTCGGCCTGACCGCGACCAACAAAACCCGCCTGATGTGCCTGAGCCTGTTCTGGCACTTCCTGGACGTGGTCTGGATCTGCGTATTTACCGTTGTCTACCTGCTGGGGGTTATGTAATGAGCCATTCATCCCATGAAACCTCTCACGGCGGCGCAAGCCACGGCAGCGTGAAGTCATACCTGATCGGCTTTATCCTGTCGATCATCCTGACGGTAATTCCATTTGCGATGGTAATGAACGGCACTGCCTCTCATTCCACCATCCTGGCGGTTGTTGTCGGTATGGCGGTTATCCAGGTGATTGTTCACCTGGTTTACTTCCTGCACATGAACACCTCATCGGAAGAGCGCTGGAACCTGGTGGCATTGCTGTTCACCGCTATGATCATCGGTATCGTTGTTGTAGGTTCACTCTGGATTATGTACAACCTCAACATCAATATGATGGTCGATTAAGAGCTGAGCTGCACGTGATGATTAAGCAATACCTGCAAGTCACTAAACCAGGAATTATTTTCGGCAATTTAATTTCTGTCGTTGGGGGATTCCTGCTCGCTTCCAAAGGGAGCATCGACTATCCCCTGTTTCTCGCCACCCTGGTGGGTGTCTCGTTGGTGGTCGCGTCGGGCTGTGTGTTTAACAACTACATCGACCGCGACATCGACAAGAAGATGGAGAGAACGAAGAATCGGGTGCTGGTAAAAGGCCTGATCGCGCCGAGTGTCACCCTGGTTTATGCGACCGCGTTGGGTATTGTGGGCTTCGCGTTGCTGTATATCGCGGCCAACCCGCTGGCCATGTGGCTGGCGGTGATGGGCTTCGTGGTTTATGTCGGCGTTTACAGCCTGTACATGAAGCGCCACTCGGTCTACGGCACGCTGATCGGCAGCTTGTCGGGTGCCGCGCCGCCGGTTATCGGTTACTGCGCGGTCACCAACGAGTTCGACGCCGGTGCGTTGATCCTGCTGGCTATCTTTAGCCTGTGGCAGATGCCGCATTCTTATGCGATCGCTATCTTCCGCTTTAAAGATTACCAGGCGGCCAACATTCCGGTGCTGCCGGTGGTGAAAGGCATTTCCGTCGCCAAGAACCACATCACGGTCTACATCCTGGCGTTTATGATCGCCACGCTGATGCTGACCCTGGTGGGCTACGCCGGCTACAAATACCTGATCGTCGCTGCGGCGGTGAGCGTATGGTGGCTGGGCATGGCGCTGCGCGGTTACAAAACCGAAAACGACAGCGTCTGGGCGCGTAAACTGTTCGTGTTCTCCATCGTCGCCATCACCTCGCTGAGCGTGATGATGTCGATCGACTTCAGCGCCACGGCGGCGCCTGAAGCGCTGGTGACCTACGTTTGGTAAGCCAAATCATCTGTCAATGGGCCGCGTATGCGGCCCATTTTATTTGTCACGCCGAAAAGCGGCCAAACTGTAATATCTGTTAAACAACATTCGATTTACCCCCCCTGCCCTGCACACTAAAATGACGCAGCTTTACAGAAATCATGCCATCAGGCGCTGTCTCAACGTCTGATGGCATGGTTTTTACCGAGGTTTGACGTGAACGATAATTCAATGACCCCGCAGGAGCGCCGCGCCACCTGGGGATTGGGCACCGTGTTCTCCCTGCGCATGCTCGGCATGTTTATGGTATTGCCGGTGTTGACCACCTACGGCATGGCGCTCAACGGCGCCAGCGAAGCGCTGATCGGTATCGCCATCGGCATTTACGGCCTGGCGCAGGCGGTGTTTCAGATCCCGTTCGGCCTGGTGTCCGATCGCATCGGCCGCAAGCCGCTGATCGTCGGCGGCCTGCTGATCTTTGCCCTCGGCAGCGTGATCGCCGCCGTCACTGACTCTATCTGGGGCGTGATCCTCGGCCGCGCGTTGCAAGGCTCCGGCGCCATCGCCGCCGCGGTAATGGCGCTGCTCTCCGATCTGACCCGCGAGCAGAACCGCACCAAAGCGATGGCGTTTATCGGCGTCAGCTTCGGCATCACCTTCGCCATCGCCATGGTTCTGGGCCCTATCATCACTCACGCCTTGGGCTTGCACGCGCTGTTCTGGATGATCGCCGTGCTGGCGCTGGCCGGCATCGTCATCACCCTGGCAGTGGTGCCTTCCGCCGACACCCATCTGCTGAACCGCGAGTCCAGCATCGTGCGCGGCAGCTTCCGCAAAGTGCTGAGCAACTCGCGCCTGTTGAAACTCAACTTCGGCATCATGTGTCTGCACATTCTGCTGATGTCGAGCTTCGTGGCGCTGCCGCTGGCGATGGAAAAAGCCGGGCTGGCGGCCAGCGAACACTGGATCGTCTACTTGGTGACCATGCTGGTGTCGTTCGCCGCCGTGGTGCCGTTCATTATCTATGCCGAGAAATATCGCCGCATGAAGCAGGTGTTTATGGGCTGCGTGGCGGTACTGTTCTGCGCCGAAGTGCTGCTGTGGCTCTCCGGCGCTCATCTATGGGGCATCATCGCCGGCGTGCAGCTGTTCTTTATGGCCTTCAACGTGATGGAAGCCATCCTGCCTTCGCTGATCAGCAAAGAATCGCCGGCCGGCTACAAGGGCACCGCGATGGGGGTGTACTCCACCAGCCAGTTTATCGGCGTGGCGATCGGCGGCAGCCTCGGCGGCTGGCTGTACGGTTTGCAGGGGGCAGGCTTGGTGTTTATCGCCGGCGCGGTATTGGCCGCCGTCTGGTTCCTGGTCAGCAGCACCATGAAAGAGCCGCCGTATGTCAGCAGCCTGCGCATTACGCTGTCGGAACTGGCGGTGAAGGATTCAGCGCTGGAAAGCCGCCTGAAGGCGCAGCCCGGCGTGGCCGAGGCGATCGTCGTGCCGGAAGAGCGCAGCGCCTACGTCAAGGTGGATACCAAGCAGACCAATCGCGGTCAGTTGGAAGCGCTGGTCAATTCGCTGTAAAAAATCAGGGCCGGCAATGCCGGCCCCGTCGAGATTAATCGCGGAAGTTCTTGAACTGGAACGGCTGGCCCAGATCGCCGCCGCGCACCAGCGCCATCACGCTCTGCAAGTCGTCGCGTGACTTGCCGGTCACCCGCACTTCTTCGCCCTGGATCTGCGCCTGCACCTTCAGCTTGCTGTCTTTGATCAGCTTGACGATTTTCTTCGCCACGCTGGTTTCAATCCCCTGCTTCAGCTTGGCTTCCACGCTGTAGGTTTTACCGCTGTGGGTAAACTCTTCCGGGATCTCCAGCGCGGCGCCGTCGATGCTGCGCTTGCTCAGTTTTTCGCGCAGAATGTCGAGCAGCTGCTGCACCTGGAAATCAGACTCGGTGGCAACCTTGATGCTTTGATTCTTCTCGTTTAGCTCAAAGCTGGCCGGCACGTTGCGAAAATCCCAGCGGGTGCCGAGATCGCGGGTGGCGTTCTCAACGGCGTTACGCACTTCCTGCATATCAATTTCGGAAACGATGTCGAAAGATGGCATACTTCTTCCTCCTGAATGAGTGCCTAATAGCTTAGGCGATTTTGATGCCGAGCATGATAACCGCTTTGCCGCCTCAGACAAAATCTGCTGAACGCACGCAGGGATAGCGCTTCAGGCTGCCATAAAGCCTATAGTTAGATCACGGTAATTGAGCGGTATTCCCGTGTTTCCAAGGAGACTGAATGAAAATAACCATTCTTGGTTGCGGCGCGCTCGGACAACTGTGGCTCTCCCGGCTGTATCAGCAGGGCCACGATGTACAGGGATGGCTAAGAGTGCCGCAGCCTTTTTGCGCCGTGAACGTGATAGAGCCGGAAGGCGTCTCGTTTAATCGCAATTTGCCCACCAACGATCCGGAGCACCTCGCGCAAAGCGAGCTGCTGCTGGTGACGCTGAAAGCCTGGCAGGTATCCAGCGCGGTCAGCGCGCTGTTGCCGAAGCTGAGCCCCCGCTGCGCCATCTTGCTGCTGCACAACGGCATGGGCACTCAGGAAGAGCTGCCGCCGAACGGCCAGCCCATCTTGCAGGGCACCACCACCCACGCCGCGCGCCACGAAGGCAGCACCATTATCCACGTCGCCACCGGCATCACCCACATCGGCCCCACCTCACCGGCCGCCCAGCACCTCAGCCACCTGGCAGAAGTGCTGCATCAGGCGCTGCCCGACGTCGCCTGGCACAACAACATCGCCTCGGCCAACTGGCGCAAGCTGGCGGTCAACTGCGTGATCAACCCGCTGACGGCGCTGTACGGCTGCCGCAACGGCGATCTGCAGCGCTACCCGGAGCAGATCGAAGCGCTGTGTCGTGAAGTCGCCAGCGTGATGGCCATGGAGGGTTACCACACCTCCTGCGAAGGCCTGATGCAATACGTGATGGACGTGATCCACAGCACCGCCGACAACGTTTCGTCGATGCTGCAGGATATCCGCAGCCAGCGGCATACCGAGATCGACTACATCACCGGCTACCTGCTGCGCCGCGCGCGCAGCCACGGCCTCACGCTGCCGGAGAATGCGCGGCTGTTTGAATTGATTAAACGAAAGGAAAATGAATATGAGCGTATCGGCGCTGGTCTGCCTGGCACCTGGTAGCGAAGAAACCGAAGCCGTCACCACCATCGATCTGCTGGTGCGGGCGGGCGTTAAAGTCACTACCGCCAGCGTCGCCGGCGACGGCGAGCTGACTATCGTTTGTTCGCGCGGCGTCAAGCTGCTGGCCGACGCGCCGCTGGTGGCGATCGTCGATGAGCCTTTCGACGCCATCGTGCTGCCCGGCGGCCTGCAGGGGGCGGAATGCTTCCGCGACAGTCCGCTGCTGGTGGAAAAAGTGCGGCAGATGCATCTGCAGGGCCACATCGTCGCCGCCATCTGCGCGGCCCCAGCGCTGGTGTTGCAGCACCACGATCTGTTCCCGATCGGCAACATGACCGGTTTCCCAGGTTTGAAAGATCGGATACCGGCGGATAAATGGATGGAGCGCCGCGTGGTGTACGACGCGCGCGTCAACCTGCTCACCAGCCAGGGGCCGGGCACCGCGATGGAGTTTGCACTGAAGCTGATAGACCTGCTGCTCGGCAAGGCCAAAGCGGCGGAGATCGCCGCGCAGCTGGTGCTGATCCCTGGGATGTACGATTTCCGCGACTGAGCGGCTTGCCGATAAAAAAAGGGCTGAACACCGGTTCAGCCCCTCTCATTTACGCCGCTGCCCGCGTTACGGGCGATAAACCTTCACGTTGCTGAAGCCCTGCTCCAGCAGGTACAGCGCCTGCAGGCGGCTCATTACGCCGCGCTCGCAGTACAGCAGATAGGTTTTGCTCTGATCCAGATCGCCGAACTGGGTGCTCAGCTTATAGAACGGCAGCGCTTTCACTTCAACCTGTTCCAGCTGCAACGGCTTCTCTTCCTGCTCGTCGTTGGAACGGATATCCAGGATCACCTCGTCGGCGCCGAAGGCCGCGACGGTTTCCACTTCGGTCACCTGCTCCTGCGCCTGCTCGGCGATGGAGCGAATATCGACGTTCTTCGCCTCGCTCACCACCCGATCGAGAATGCTGAAATCGAAGTGGCTTTCTTCCTCTTCAATCTTGGCCTTGACGGCTTTTACCGTCGGGCTCTTCGAAATCACGCCGCAGTATTCCGGCATGGTTTTGGCGAAGTCTTCGGTGCCGATTTCACGCGCCAGTTTGATGATGTGCTCTTTATCGTGCGAGATCAGCGGACGCAGGATCAGCGTATCGGACGCATTGTCGATCAAGCGCAGGTTGGTCAGCGTCTGGCTGGACACCTGCCCCAGCGCTTCACCGGTTACCAGCGCCTGCACGCCGTAGCGTTCGGCCACTTGCGAAGCGGCGCGCACCATCATGCGCTTGAGCACCACGCCCATCTGGCCGTCGTCGACTTTCTCCAGGATCTCGCCCACCACCGGCTCGAAGTCGATAGCGACGAAGCGCACCTTGTGCGAGCTGGCGAAACGGTTCCACAGATAGTGCGCCACCTGCTTCACGCCAATCTCATGCGCGGCGCCGCCCAGGTTAAAGAAGCAGAAGTGCACGCGGCAGCCGCGACGCATCAGCATATAGCTGGACACGCCCGAGTCGAAACCGCCGGAAATCAGCGACATCACGTCTTCCTGAGTGCCGACCGGGTAACCACCGATGCCTTCGAGGCGGCGTTTAACCAGCATCAGCTTGTCGTCTTCGATCTCAAGGTTTACCGTGACCTGCGGGCGGGTCAGGTTAACGCGCGCGCTGTCGATATGCTGGTTCAGACCGCCGCCGACGTAGCGCTCCACGTCCTGCGAGTTGAACGCCTGCTTGCCGCGGCGCTTGACGCGCACGCAGAAGGTTTTGCCTTCCAGCTGGGCGCGGTAGGCTTCCAGCGTCTGCTCGAAGATGTGGTGGATATCGGTATAAGCGCGATCTTCCACTTCCAGAATATGGTGGATACCGGGAATGCGCGTCAGCGCGTCGGCGATGACCGGCCGCTGGTTTTCATCTTTGGCGCGAACTTCGATATGATCCCAGTGACGGACGACCGCCAGCGTTTCATCATACTGCTTCAGGACGTTGCGAATATTGGTCGAGAGAATCTTGATAAAGCGCAAGCGCACAGATTGGCTCTTGATGGTGATTTCCGGGAACAATTTAATGATAAACTTCATGGCGGTCTTTGTTGTCAGATAAGAATTACGGCGCGGAGTATATCACCATATCGCCGTGCTCTGCGCACAAAACCACACATGAGCGCCATGATTTGCTAATCAAGATCCGCTAGGATAGGCTCTGGCGCCACGGTTCACATGATGACGTAAAAAGAAAATTATGCCGAAAAAACCAGCACAATCAGCCAGTACAGAGCAAACAGCCAGCTTTGAAAGCGCCCTCGGCGAGCTGGAAAGCATCGTGACGCGTCTGGAGTCGGGCGAACTGCCGCTGGAAGACGCGCTGAACGAATTCGAACGCGGCGTGCAGCTGGCGCGTCAAGGCCAGCAGAAACTGCAACAGGCGGAACAGCGTGTGCAGATCCTCCTTAACGACAGCGCCGACGACGCGGCGTTGGCGCCTTTCACACCGGATACCGAGTAACCGACATGTCTGAGATCGTCCCATCGGCCGCTTTTGCCGATCAACTGCAGATTTTCCGCCGGCGCGCCGATCGCGCGCTGCTGGATTTCATCGCCCCGCTGCCGTTCAACAACGGCAACATGGTGGCGGCGATGCGTCATGGCGCCTTACTGGGCGGCAAGCGCCTGCGCCCGTTCCTGGTGTACACCACCGGCCAGATGTTCGGCGTATCGCTGACCAACCTGGACGCGCCGGCGGCGGCGGTGGAATGCATTCACGCCTACTCGCTGATCCACGACGATCTGCCGGCGATGGACGACGACGATCTGCGCCGCGGCCAGCCGACCTGCCACATTAAATTCGGCGAAGCCAACGCGATCCTGGCCGGCGATGCGCTGCAAACGCTGGCGTTTTCGATCCTGGCCGATGCCGAAATGCCCGACGTGGCGCTGCGCGATCGGCTGGCGATGGTCTCCGAACTGGCGGCAGCCAGCGGCGTCGCCGGCATGTGCGGCGGCCAATCGCTGGATCTGGAGGCCGAAGGCAAGCGTGTCGATCTGCAGGCGCTGGAGCAGATCCACCGCCACAAAACCGGTGCGTTGATCCGTGCCGCGGTGCGTCTGGGCGCGCTGAGCGCCGGCGAAGCAGGACGAGCGGCGCTGCCGCAGTTGGATCGTTACGCCGCTGCGGTCGGCCTGGCGTTCCAGGTGCAGGATGACATTTTGGACGTTGTCGGCGAGACTGAAAAGATCGGCAAGCGCCAGGGAGCGGACCAACAACACGGAAAGAGTACCTACCCGGCGTTACTCGGGCTTGACAGCGCGAAAGCAAAAGCGTGGGATCTCTATCAGGAAGCATTAGCTGCATTAGACACTTTGGCAGCGCAATCTTATAACACAGCGCCATTGCGAGCGTTAGCCAGCTTCATTATTGAACGCGACAATTAACGTGTGACGTTAACTCCTCTGATATGAGTATCGAATGAGTCTTGATATAGCCAAATACCCAACCCTGGCGCTAGCGGAAAACCCCGAGGAACTCCGCTCACTGCCCAAAGAGAGCTTGCCGAAGCTGTGCGATGAGCTGCGGCAATATCTGCTGAACAGCGTCAGTCGCTCCAGCGGCCACTTTGCCTCCGGGCTGGGTACCGTCGAACTGACGGTGGCGTTGCATTTCGTCTACAACACGCCGTTCGATCATCTGGTGTGGGACGTCGGCCACCAGGCCTACCCGCACAAAATCCTGACCGGCCGCCGCGACCGGATCGCCACTATCCGGCAAAAGAACGGGTTGCACCCCTTCCCGTGGCGCGCCGAAAGCGAATACGACGTGCTGTCGGTCGGCCATTCGTCAACCTCGATCAGCGCCGGCCTCGGTATGGCGGTGGCGGCAGAGCGTGAAGGCAAAGGCCGCCGCACGGTGTGCGTGATCGGCGATGGCGCCATCACCGCCGGCATGGCGTTCGAAGCGATGAACCACGCCGGCGACATCAATCCGGACATGCTGGTGGTGCTGAACGACAACGAGATGTCGATCTCGGAAAACGTCGGCGCGCTGAACAACCATCTGGCACAGCTGCTGTCCGGCAAGCTTTACTCCACCCTGCGCGAAGGCGGCAAAAAAGTGCTGGCCGGCGTGCCGCCGATCAAGGAGCTGGTGAAACGCACCGAAGAGCACCTGAAAGGCATGGTAGTGCCGGGTACGCTGTTCGAAGAGCTGGGCTTCAACTACATCGGCCCGGTAGACGGGCACGACGTACAAGGCCTGGTCGCCACGTTGAAAAACATGCGCGATCTGAAAGGCCCGCAGCTGTTGCACATCATGACCAAGAAAGGCCGCGGTTACGCGCCGGCGGAGAAGGATCCGATCAGCTTCCACGCGGTGCCGAAGTTCGATCCCGCCAGCGGCACGCTGCCGAAAAGCGCCGGCGGTCTGCCGACCTATTCGAAAATCTTCGGCGACTGGCTGTGTGAAACCGCCGCCAAAGACAGCTCACTGATGGCGATCACGCCGGCGATGCGCGAAGGTTCCGGCATGGTGCAGTTCTCGCGCGACTATCCGCAGCAATATTTCGATGTGGCGATCGCCGAGCAGCACGCGGTCACCTTCGCCGCCGGGCTGGCGATCGGCGGCTACAAGCCGGTGGTGGCGATCTATTCCACCTTCCTGCAACGCGCCTACGATCAGCTGATCCATGACGTGGCGATCCAAAACCTGCCGGTGATGTTCGCCATCGATCGCGGCGGCATCGTAGGCGCCGACGGCCAGACCCACCAGGGGGCGTTCGATCTGTCGTTCATGCGCTGCATCCCGACCATGGTGATCATGACGCCGAGCGACGAAAATGAATGCCGCCAGATGCTGTATACCGGCTATCACTACAACGACGGCCCGAGCGCCGTGCGCTATCCGCGCGGCACCGGCACCGGCGCTGCGCTGGAGCCGCTCAGCCTGCTGCCGATCGGCAAAGGCGTGGTGCGCCGCCAGGGGGAAAAGATCGCCATTCTCAACTTCGGCACCCTGCTGCCGGAGGCCGCTGCGGCGGCGGAAGCGCTCAACGCCACGCTGGTCGACATGCGCTTCGTCAAACCGCTGGACGAGCAGCTGGTGCTCGAACTGGCCGCCAGCCATGAAACGCTGGTCACGCTGGAAGAGAACGCCATCATGGGCGGCGCCGGCAGCGGCGTCAACGAACTGCTGATGGCCAAACGCCGTCCGGTGCCGGTGCTGAACCTCGGCCTGCCGGACAGCTTCGTCTCACAGGGCACCCAGGAAGAACTGCGCGCCGATCTGGGGCTGGACGCCGCCGGCATTCAGCGCCAAATCGAAACCTGGCTGGCGCAGTAATTCGCCACTCGCGCCTGATAAAACGCCTCCGCCTTCGGGGGCGTTTTCATTTCCGCCCTCCGGGATCCGCGCTACAGTTACTGTCTGAGCTGTGAATGGGAGGCAAGCATGAAGTATCTCAAACTGGGCAACACCGATCTGAACGTCTCGCGCATCTGCCTGGGTTGCATGACCTACGGCGAGCCGAGCCGCGGCAATCACGCCTGGACGCTGCCGGAAGAAAGCAGCCGCCCACTGTTGAAACAGGCGCTGGAAGCCGGCATCAACTTTTTCGACACCGCCAACAGCTATTCCGACGGCAGCAGCGAGGAGATCCTCGGCCGGGCGCTGCGCGACTATGCACGCCGCGAGGAGGTGGTGATCGCCACCAAGGTTTATTTCCCGCTGAGCAACCTGGAGCGCGGTTTGTCGCGCGCCAAGATCATGCAGTCCATCGACGACAGCCTGCGCCGTCTCGGCACCGACTATGTCGATTTGCTGCAAATCCATCGCTGGGATTACGAAACGCCGCTGGAAGAGACGCTGGAAGCGCTGCACGACGTGGTGAAAGCCGGTAAGGCGCGTTACATCGGCGCCTCTTCCATGTACGCCTGGCAGTTCGCCAAGGCGCTGTATACCGCCGATCTGCACGGCTGGACGCGCTTCGTCAGCATGCAGGATCAATACAACCTGATCCAGCGCGAAGAAGAGCGCGAGATGCACCCGCTGTGCGCCGCCGAAGGCATCGCCGTACTGCCGTGGAGCCCGCTGGCGCGCGGCCGCCTGACCCGCCCCTGGGGCGAAACCACCGCCCGCCTGGTCTCGGACCAGTTCGGCAAGAGCCTGTACGATGAAACCGAAGGCATCGACGCCATTATCGCCGAGCGCGTCGCCAGCCTGGCGGAGGAACGCGGCGTGCCACGCGCGCAGATCGCGCTGGCCTGGCTGCTGAACAAGCCGGCGGTCAGCGCGCCGATCGTTGGCGCGTCACGCAGCGAACAGTTGGACGACGCCATTGCCGCGGTCGATTTGAGTTTGTCGCCGCAAGAGGTGGCGGAGTTGGAAACGGCTTACGTGCCGCATCGGGTGACGGGATTTGAATAAGAAAAGCGGGCGCGAAGAACCGCGCCCGGCTGTCAGAACAGCCCGATCGGCCAGTGGTGCCCAATCAGGTAGATGATGCCCGCAGACAGCACGCCGGCGATGATATCGTCGACCATGATGCCCATGCCGCCATGCACGTTGCGGTCAAACCAGCGGATCGGCCACGGCTTCCACATATCCAGAATGCGAAAGATGACGAAACCGGCGGCGACCCAGCGCCAATCGTTGACCGGCAGCGCCATCAGTGTGATCCACATGCCGACGAACTCATCCCAGACGATGCTGCCGTGATCGTGCACCTTCATGTCTTTTGCCGTGCGGTGGCAAATATAGACGCCGATGCAAATGCTGAACATCACCGTCAGCGAGTAGAGCTGCCACGGCAGTTGGATCAGCAGCAGCCAGAACGGGATCGCCGCCAGCGATCCCATGGTGCCCGGCATCACCGGCGACAAACCGCTGCCGAAACCGGTGGCCAGCAGGTGCCACGGATTGCTCATCCGCAGCCGACGCTTGGCTTCATCCATGGGTGCCCGGCTCCGCGTTGAAATGATCGAACCCGGCCCAGTCCAGCACCACCGCCTCGTCGTTGCGGTAATAGCGAATGCCTTCAGACAGCGGGCCAATCTGGCCGATACAGGTGTAATCGGCCCCGAGGTGGCTCAGCGCCACGTCCAGCGCGCCGCGGTTGATCTCCGGCACGGTGAAGCACAGCTCGTAGTCTTCGCCGCCCGCCAGCGCCCAACGCAGCGCCTGTTCGGCATCAGCATGGCTGCTCAGCGCCTGCGACATCGGCAGCTCGTCCAGCACGATGCGCGCGCCGCAGTCGCTGGCCTTCAGGATGTGCTTCAGATCGGAAATCAGGCCGTCGGAAAGATCGATTGCCGAGCTGGCCAGATCGCGCAGCGCCTGCCCCTGCAGCACCCGCGGCTGCGGACGCAGATGGCGAGCGACCAGATAATCGCGCGCCGCGCTATCCGTCACCGCCAGGCGATCCTGCAGGATCGCCAAACCGGCGGCGCTGTCGCCCAGCGTGCCGGTCACATAGATCCAGTCGCCGATGCGCGCGCCGCTGCGGCTCAACGCCCGGCCGGCCGGGATCAGCCCCTGAATGGTCAAGGTCATGCTCAGCGGGCCGCGCGTGGTATCGCCGCCGATCAGCTGCATGCCGTAATAATTGAGTTGATCGAACAGGCTGTCGCTGAACGCCTTCAGCCAGGGTTCGTTCACCTCCGGCAGCGTCAGGGCCAGCGAGAGCCACGCCGGATCGGCGCCCATCGCCGCCAGATCGCTCAGATTGACCGCCAGCGCTTTATACCCGAGATCGGCCGGATCGATGTCCGGCAGGAAGTGAATGCCCGCGACCAACGTATCGGTACTGACGGCCACCAGCTGTTTTTCCGGCACTGCCAGCAGTGCGCAGTCATCTCCAATGCCCAACTGTACATCCCGGCGCACGCGCTTAAACCGGTCAAAATAGCGGGCAATGAGGTCAAATTCGCCGCATGCCATATCGATATTCCACTAGAAGAAATTAAGGCCGGGAATGCCGGCCTTAATGTTTTTACTTTTTCTTGCGAAGGGTTGGCGCCACTTTATCCAGCACCCCGTTCACAAACTTGTGGCTGTCTTCCGCGCCGAAGGTTTTCGCCAGCTCGATCGCTTCGTTGATCGCCACCTTGTAAGGGACATCCTCGCGCATTTTCAGTTCAAACAGCGCGACGCGCAGCACCGCGCGTTCCACCTGGCCCAGCTCTTCGAGCTGACGCGACAGGTAAGGCGCCATCAGTTCGTCCAGCATACCTGCATTCACTGCCGCGCCGGACAGCAACTCGCGAAAATAGGCGACGTCAACATCTTTGACATCCTGCTCCGTCAGGAACTGGTGTTCAACATCGGCAAGGTCGTTTTTAGACAACTGCCAAGAGTAAAGCGCTTGAACAGCGCACTCACGAGCGCGGCGACGAGCAGCAGGTTTCACGGAATTCCCCTTAACTAAATTCAGGCTTTAATAGCTTTGATAACATTAATCATTTCAAGTGCGGTCAACGCGGCTTCAGCGCCCTTGTTGCCCGCTTTGGTGCCGGCGCGTTCGATCGCTTGTTCGATGCTTTCGGTAGTCAGCACGCCAAAGGCAACCGGGATTTCGGCATTCATCGCAACGTTGCCGATGCCGGAGCTGGCTTCGCCCGCCACATATTCGAAGTGCGCGGTGCCCCCACGGATAACGGTGCCCAGCGCGATAACCGCGTCGTATTTGCCGGTTTTGGCCAATACGCTCGCCGTCAGCGGCAGCTCGTAAGCGCCCGGGACCCAGACAACGGTGATGTTGTCGTCAGCAACCTGACCAATGCGTTTCAGCGCGTCGATGGCGCCTTCCAGCAGGCTGTCGTTGATGAAATTGTTAAAACGTGCAATTGCGATCGCCACACGGGCATTTGGAGTAGCAACAACACCTTCGATAACTTTCATGGGCTTTCCTTAAAAATGGGTTCAATACCCCGCAGGGGGGCGGATTCTATCATATTCTTTCATCGCCTGCGCGGCGCTTTTGTAAAACCGGCGCGCGGGCGCGAGATTCAGTGTTTCGCCCGCAGGCGCAAACGCAGATCGGGGCCAACCTGGCGCACGTCGCTAAAGACAAATTCCGGTGCGTCGGCCAGACGCTCAAGGCCCGGCAAATGACACAGGCCGCGGCCATTATCGCCCAACAGTTTTGGCGCGATGTACAAAATGAGCTCATCCACCAGGCCGGCCTGCAGCAGCGCGCCGGCCAGCGTCGCCCCCGCCTCCACCCAGATTGAATTCACCTGGCGCTTGGCCAACAGCATCATCATCACCACCAGATCGACGCCGCCGCCGTGCGCCGGGCAGATAAACTGCTCAACGTCTTGCGGCCAGGCCTGTTCATCCGCCTGCAGCCGCGCCAGCCAGGTGGCGCCCGGCTGCTGCACCACGCGATGCTGCGGGGTGATGCGATTTTGGCTGTCGAGCAGGATGCGCAGCGGCTGACGCAGATTTTCGCGCGGATAGAGGCGCTGGGTCTCGGCATCCAGCTCATCCCAACGCACCGTCAGCGACGGATCGTCCGCCAGCACGGTGGCGCTGGTGCTGAGAATGGCGGCGCTCTGCGCACGCAGTCGCTGCACGTCCTGACGCGCTTCGGGTGAGGTGATCCACTGGCTTTCGCCGGAGGCCATCGCCGTGCGGCCGTCCAGCGACGCGCCCAGCTTCAGTTGCACATAGGGAAAACCGGTGCGCATGCGTTTGAGGAAGCCCAGGTTGACCGCTTCGGCCTCGGCCAGCATCAGGCCATGACGTACTTCGACGCCGGCTTGCTGCAGCTTGTACAAGCCGCGCCCCGCCACCTGAGGATTGGGATCTTGCATCGCCGCGACCACCCGTGTCACGCCAGCGGCCACCAGCGCATCGGCGCAGGGAGGCGTGCGGCCGTGATGGCTGCACGGCTCGAGCGTCACATAGGCGGTGGCGCCGCGCGCCTTGTCGCCCGCCATGCGCAGCGCGTGCACTTCCGCGTGCGGCTCGCCGGCGCGCAGATGATAGCCTTCACCGACAATTTCGCCGTCGCGCACGATAACGCAGCCGACGTTCGGATTGGGCGCGGTGGTGAAACGCCCCAGCCGCGCCAGTTCGAAGGCGCGCGCCATGTAAAATTCGTCGTGATGCATGAAAGATCCTTTAGTCTTGCAGGCGGGCAATCTCTTCGCCGAACTCGCGCACGTCTTCGAAGCTGCGGTACACCGACGCAAAGCGAATATAGGCGACCTTATCCAGCTTCTTCAGCGCGTCCATCACCAGATTGCCCACCAGTTTGGTCGGCACTTCGCGTTCGCCGGTGGCGCGCAGTTGGGATTTGATATGGTTAAGGGCGTTTTCCACGTCGTCCGAGCTGACCGGGCGCTTTTCCAGCGCTTTCAGCATGCCGCGGCGCAGTTTGTCTTCGTTGAACGGCTCGCGCACCTCATCGCTTTTAATCACTCGCGGCATCACCAGCTCGGCCACCTCGAAGGTGGTGAAGCGTTCATTGCATACCAGACACTGGCGACGACGGCGTACTTGCGAACCGTCCCCCACCAGGCGGGAATCAATGACTTTGGTATCAACGGCGGCGCAGAAAGGGCAATGCATAACACGTCCTGATAAACGTTTTTTATAGATAAATGCAGTTTAACCCGAAGTGCAGCCACAACAAAGGGCGGCGGCCATTTGTTGCGACAGGCGGCGGGAAGGCGACAGCGATATGACTTTCACCGCCATGCGGACTAAGCTTGATAGCAGGAGACTCAGCATAGGAAATCGCCGTCATGACAACCTGTTACCCTAAAATCGCCCTGCTCGCCGCCGCCATTTTGCTGACGGGCTGCGCGCACAACGCTGCCGTGCCCCAGCTGCGCCATCAGGTCGCCGCGCTGAACCAGAAAGTGAGCGTGCTGACTGACCAAACCACTGCGCTGGAGCGGCAAAACCAGCTCAATCAGCACTCCGACAACGGCGTCTACCTGCTGCCGGCGGCGCGGAGCGCCGCCCGTTTGCAAAGCGGCATCGGCGAACTGAGCGTTTCGCTGAGCCACATCAAGAGCGAAGCCAACGGTGCCCAGGCGCAGCTGCATGTGCGCATCCTCTCACAGGCCACGCTGCCGCCGTTTAAAGCGGTGGTGGAATGGGGCCAACTGGACGCGGCCACCGGCCGGCCGCTGACCGCCGAGGCGATGTCGCAACCGATCGCCAGCGCCGACTCGCTGCTGCCGAAACCCGGGCAGGACTTCGAGCTGCGCTTCAGCGGCCTGACGCCGGAACAGCTGGGCTATATCCGTCTGCACAGCCTGGTAGCCACCGCCCAGCCGGCGGTGGTGCAGCAACACTGAAATCCGAGGCAAAAAAAAGGAGCGCCGATGGGCGCTCCTTCTCATTTCGCTGAATACTGCGGCGGTTAAGGCAGAATCGAAGGCTGATCCGCGCCCTCTTTTTCCACTTTTTGCTGCAGCATGTGTTCGCGTTTCATGCCCAGCTTCAACGCCAGCGCGGACGCGACGTAGATAGAGGAAACGGTACCGATCGACACGCCGATCAGCATCGCCAGCGAGAAGCCTTGCAGCATCGCGCCACCGAAGATGTACAGCATCAGCACCACCATCAGGGTGGTCCCGGAAGTCATCAGCGTACGGCTCAGCGTCTGGGTCAACGACACGTTCATGATCTCGTAAGGCGTGCCGCGGCGGATCTTGCGGAAGTTCTCACGAATACGGTCGGAGACCACGATGCTGTCGTTCAGCGAGTAACCGATAACCGACATCAGGGACGCGACGATGGTCAGGTCAATCTCGATGTGGAACAGCGACAGCACGCCCAGCGTGATGATCACGTCGTGCGCCAGCGCGATAACCGCCCCCAGCGCCAGGCGCCATTCGAAGCGGAAGCCGACGTAGATCAGGATACAGATCAACGCCACCAGCAGCGCCATGCCGCCGGTTTGCGCCAGCTCGCTGCCCACGCTCGGGCCGACGAACTCAATGCGCTTCACGGTGGCGTTTTTATCCACCGAGTCGTTGATCACGCCGATCACCTTATTGCCCAGTTCCTGGCCTGCGGTGCCGGTCGCCGGTGGCATGCGCACCATCACGTCGCGGCTGCTGCCGAAGTTCTGGATAATCGGATCCTGGAACCCGGCCTTCTCCAGCGTATCGCGCATCAGGTCGAGGTTAGCCGGCTTCTCCAGGTTGATTTCAATCACCGTACCGCCGGTGAAATCCAGACCCCAGTTAAAGCCGCGCACCGACATGGTGGCGATCGACGCGACCAACAGCACCAACGAGATGCCGAAAGCCACGTAGTCCCAGCGCATAAAGTCGTAGACTTTACGGCCGTAGTTGAGTTGCTCAACAGTATAATCCTGTGCCACAACGCACTCCTCAGATAGACAGCTTGTTAATGCGTTTGCCGCCGTAAAGCAGGTTGACGATGGCACGGGTACCGACAATCGCGGTGAACATGGACGTCGCCACACCGATAGCGGTAGTGATCGCAAAGCCCTTGATCGAACCGGTGCCGACTGCGTACAGGATGACCGCGGTGATCAGGGTGGTGATGTTGGCGTCGACGATACTGGAGAACGCGCCTTTATAGCCCTCATGGATCGCCTGCTGAACGGACCGGCCGTTCTTCAGTTCCTCCTTGATACGTTCGTTAATCAGTACGTTGGCGTCGACCGCCACCGCCAGCGTCAACACGATCCCGGCAATGCCCGGCATGGTCAGCGTCGCCCCCGGCAACAGGGACATCACGCCGACGATCAACACCAGGTTAGCGACCAGCGCCGTGGTGGCGATCACGCCGAACTTACGGTACCAGACCACCATGAAGACGATGGACGCCACCAGGCCCCACAGACAGGCTTCCAGACCTTGGGTGATGTTCTGCTGACCCAAGGTTGGACCGATGGTGCGCTCTTCAACGATCTGAATCGGCGCAATCAGCGCACCCGCACGCAGCAGCAGCGAAAGCTGACGCGCTTCGTTCGGGTTGCCGATGCCGGTGATGCGGAAGCTGTTGCCCAGACGCGACTGAATGTTCGCCACGTTGATCACTTCTTCCTGTTTCACCAGCACCGCACGGCCGTTGGCGTCTTTCTTGCCGCTGTCCTTGTACTCCACGAACAGGGTCGCCATCGGTTTGCCGATGTTGTCCTTGGTGAAGTTGGACATCGACGTGCCGCCGGCGCTGTCCAGCGAGATGTTAACCTGCGGCTGGTTGTATTCGTCGGTGCTCGAGGTGGAGTCGGTGATGTGGTCACCGGTCAGGATCACGCGCTTGTACAACACGATCGGCTGGCCGTCGCGGGTGTATTTCACCTCGGAATCGCCCGGCACGCGGCCGTTGGCCGCCGCGGTGGCGTCCGCATTGGTGTTCACCAGACGGAATTCCAGCGTCGCGGTGGCGCCCAGAATTTCTTTGGCGCGCGCGGTGTCCTGAATGCCCGGCAACTCAACCACGATGCGGTCGGATCCCTGGCGCTGCACCAGCGGTTCGGCGACGCCGAGCTGGTTGACGCGGTTACGCAGGATAGTGATGTTCTGCTGTACGGCGTATTCGCGCGCTTCGCTCAGACGGGCGTCCGTCAGGCTGGCTTTCATGGTGTTGGCGCCATTGGCGGACAGCACCAGATCGCGCTGACGCGGGCCGATATAGCTGATGGCCTGGTCACGGGCCACATCGTCGCGGAAGCGAACTTCCACGCCGTTGTTGTCCAGCTTGCGGATAGACGCGTAAGGAATGCCCTTCTCGCGCAGCTCGCTGCGCAGGGTATCCATGGTCTGTTCCTGCAGCTTGCTCAACGCGGTGTCCATGTCCACTTCCATCAGGAAGTGCACGCCGCCGCGCAGGTCCAGACCGAGTTTCATCGGCTCTGCGCCCAGCATGGCCAGCCAGGTCGGCGTAGCCGGCGCCAGGTTCAGCGCCACGACGAATTTGTCACCCAGCTCGGTCACCAGCGCTTCGCGGGCGCGCAGCTGAACGTCAGGATCTTTAAAGCGAGCCAGGATGGCGCCATTTTCCAGCGCAATCGACTTGCTCGCGATGTTGTCTTTTTCTAATACGGTACGGACCTGGTCCAGCGTAGTTTCACTGGCGGCGACGCCGCGCGCGCCAGTGATTTGTACGGCCGGATCCTCACCGTAGATGTTGGGAAGCGCATAAAGCAGACCGACGAGGATCACGACGATCAACATCAGATACTTCCACAAAGGATAACGGTTTAGCACGGCAATTCCCTTCGGGAAAAAAGATTACAGGGCCTTCATGGTACCTTTCGGCAGAACGGCCGCCACGAAGTCACGCTTGATCATCACTTCCGTGGTGTCGTTCAGCGCGATGGCGATGATGCCGGTGTCGGCCACTTTGGTCACGCGACCGATCAGGCCGCCGGTGGTCAGCACTTCGTCGCCCTTACCGATGGAGTCCATCAGCTTCTTGTGATCTTTCGCGCGCTTCTGCTGTGGGCGCAGGATCATGAAGTAGAAGATCAGGCCGAACACCACCAGCATAATGATCAGAGAGTACGGGCTTCCCTGAGCCGGAGCCCCTGCGGATGCGACGGCGTCAGAAATGAAAAAGCTCATTGAAATTCCCTCATTAAGTTATCAATTATTAGATCAAGCGTTTAAAGGCGGAATCGGCTTGCCGATCCGACCATAGAAATCCGCAACAAACTGCTCTAATTTACCCTCTTCGATAGCCTGGCGTAAACCCGCCATCAGGCGCTGGTAGTGACGCAGGTTATGAATTGTGTTCAGTCGAGCACCCAATATTTCGTTGCAACGGTCGAGATGGTGCAAGTAGGCGCGGCTGTAATGGCGACACGTGTAGCAATCACAGTCTTTATCCAGCGGAGAAGTATCATCCTTGTGCTTGGCATTACGGATTTTTACCACACCGTCAGTCACGAACAAATGGCCGTTGCGGGCGTTGCGGGTCGGCATGACGCAGTCGAACATGTCGATGCCGCGGCGCACGCCTTCCACCAAATCTTCCGGCTTGCCGACGCCCATCAAATAGCGTGGCTTATCTTCCGGAATTTGCGGGCAAACGTGTTCAAGAATGCGATGCATATCCTCTTTCGGCTCGCCTACAGCCAAGCCGCCCACAGCGTACCCATCAAAGCCGATATCCACCAGCCCTTTTACTGAAACATCACGTAAATCTTCGTAAACGCCGCCCTGAATGATGCCGAACAGCGCATTTTTATTTTCCAGCTCGTCGAAACGCTGGCGGCTGCGCTGCGCCCAACGCAGCGACATTTCCATCGAACGCTTGGCGTAGTCCCAGTCGGCCGGGTACGGCGTACATTCATCGAAGATCATCACGATGTCGGAACCCAGGTCATACTGGATTTCCATCGATTTTTCCGGGCTCAGGAACACCTTGTCGCCGTTGATCGGGTTGCGGAAGTACACGCCTTCCTCTTTGATCTTGCGCATCGCCCCCAGGCTGAACACCTGGAAACCGCCGGAGTCGGTGAGGATCGGGCCCGGCCACTGCATGAAATCGTGCAGATCGCCGTGCAGCTTCATGATCTCCTGGCCAGGGCGCAGCCACAGGTGGAAGGTGTTGCCCAGCAGGATCTGCGCGCCGGTCTCTTTCACTTCTTCCGGCGTCATGCCCTTGACCGTGCCGTAGGTACCGACCGGCATAAAGGCCGGGGTTTCCACTACGCCGCGGTCGAAAATCAGGCGGCCGCGGCGTGCGCGGCCATCGGTAGTTTGTAGTTCGTACTTCACAAAGCCTCCAGCATCAGAGAAACAGTCTGATGTCGTTGAAACGGGGCCGCGCCGTGGGCGCAGCCCGGGAAATTAACCGCCGACGGACTCGTTTTCCGCCTGCGGATTACGGCTGATGAACATCGCATCGCCGTAGCTGAAAAAGCGATACTGCTCAGCCACCGCCTGCTGATAGGCGTTCATGGTATTTTTGTAGCCGGCGAAAGCCGACACCAGCATGATCAGGGTGGACTCCGGCAGGTGGAAGTTGGTCACCAGCGCGTCGATCACCTGATAGTGGTAACCCGGATAGATAAAGATGCTGGTGTCGCCGAAGAACGGCGCAATCAGCGCCTCTTTGCTGGCCGCCGCGGCGCTTTCCAGCGAACGCACCGAGGTGGTGCCCACTGCCACGACGCGCTTGCCGCGCGCTTTGCAGGCCAGCACCGCATCGACCACGTCCTGCGGCACTTCGGCGTATTCGGCGTGCATCACGTGATCTTCGATGGTTTCCACGCGCACCGGCTGGAAGGTGCCGGCGCCGACGTGCAGCGTCACGAACGCCATTTCCACGCCCTTGGCGCGCAGCGCCGCCAGCAGCGGTTCGTCGAAGTGCAGACCGGCGGTCGGCGCGGCGACCGCGCCCGGCTTCTCGCTGTAGACCGTCTGATACAGTTCGCGGTCGGCGTCCTCATCCGGGCGAGCGATATAAGGCGGCAGCGGCATATGGCCGGCCGCGTTGAGAAGGGTGAAGACATCGCGTTCGTCGTTGAAGCGCAGCTCGAACAGCGTCTCGTGGCGCGCCACCATGGTGGCGGCGATGCTCTCGTCATCACCCAGCAGCAGCTCGGCGCCCGGCTTGGGCGCTTTCGACGCGCGCACGTGCGCCAGCACGCGATGGTCGTCCAGCACGCGCTCCACCAGCACTTCAATCTTGCCGCCGCTGACCTTGCGGCCGAACATGCGCGCCGGGATCACGCGGGTATTGTTGAACACCAGCAGGTCGCCGGCTTCCAGCTTGTCCAGCAGATCGGTGAATACGCCGTGCGTCAGCGCCCCGCTCGGCCCGTCCAGCTGCAGCAGGCGGCATGCGCTGCGCTCGGCCTGGGGATAGTGGGCAATCAGGGATTCGGGAAGTTCAAACGAAAAATCAGCGACGCGCATGGGTATTCACTTCTTCAATTTAAGGCTGGTTGGTAAAAAACAGGCGGCCTAGTCTAAAGCCGGGGGCGGTCAGCGGCAAGAAATAAGGAGGATTTGCCTGACTTCGGGTATAGTTGAGGGATGAATTTTCTCGCTCATCTTCACCTGGCCATGCTGGCGGACAGCTCGCTGCTGGGCAACCTGCTGGCCGATTTCGTGCGCGGCAATCCCGCCGCCGACTACCAGCCCGACGTGGTGGCCGGCATCATGATGCACCGCCGCGTCGACGTGCTGACCGACAGCCTGCCGCAGGTGAAAGCCTGCCGCGACTATTTCAGCGCCCCCTACCGCCGCGTAGCGCCAATTACCCTCGACGTGGTGTGGGACCATTTTCTGGCGCGCCACTGGCAGCAGTTGGAGCCTTCACGCGACCTGCACCAGTTTACCCAGGAAGCCCGCAGCCAGATCGAACCTTACCTGCCGCTCACGCCGCCGCGTTTTCAGAACCTGAACGGCTATCTGTGGCCGGAACGCTGGCTGGAACGCTACGCCGAATTGCCGTTCATCGCCCGGGTATTGCAGGGCATGGCCAGCCGCCGTCCGCGCCTCGATGCCCTGGCCGGCTCGTTCGCCGACGTCGAGCGGCATTATCATCAGCTTGAAACACAATTCTGGCAGTTTTATCCGCAAATGATGCAGCAGGCGAAGGAAAAAACGCTGTGAGGTCAAGCCCAAGCGTTTGAAATTGCAGCGCCTTGCAAGAATTTACGTTTTGCCGCTTGCCCTTTTGTGGGAAAAGGTTATTTTTAAAGCCTGTCAAATTTAATTAATGAATTTAATAGGTAAAAGCTATCTCATCGATTGGTCTTTTGCCCTTTATTCACCACGTCGCGGCCCCTATACTGGCCCTTGTTTTTACATCCACCCTTTAACACCTATTACAGGAGTAATTATGGTCCTGGTAACTCGTCAAGCCCCTGACTTCACTGCAGCTGCCGTACTGGGTAGCGGCGAAATCGTTGAAAACTTCAACCTGAAGAAGCACCTGAACGGCAAACCGGCCGTCCTGTTCTTCTGGCCAATGGACTTCACCTTCGTATGCCCTTCCGAGCTGATCGCTTTCGATCACCGCTATGAAGAGTTCCAGAAGCGTGGCGTTGAAGTGGTTGGCGTTTCCTTCGACTCAGAATTCGTTCACAACGCATGGCGTAAAACCCCTGTCGACAAAGGCGGCATCGGTGAAGTGAAATACGCAATGGTTGCTGACGTTAAGCGTGAAATCCAGAAAGCTTACGGCATCGAACACCCGGAAGCCGGCGTTGCGCTGCGCGGCTCCTTCCTGATCGACAAAGACGGCATCGTGCGTGCTCAGGTTGTTAACGACCTGCCAATCGGCCGTAACATCGACGAAATGATCCGTACTGTTGACGCGCTGCAATTCCACGAAGAGCACGGTGAAGTGTGCCCGGCTCAGTGGGAAAAAGGCAAAGCAGGTATGGGCGCTTCCCCAGACGGCGTGGCAAAATACCTGTCTGAAAACGCTGCCAAGCTGTAATTTCAGCCTGATAGTGAATCAACCGGCCTCCGCGGCCGGTTTTTTTTATGCCCCTTTTTGGGGCAATACGCCCGCCTTCAGTGCTTTATTTCCCTGTTTCCGCTCACATTTCCCACCCTGCTCGCCGCGCGTGCGCCCATCTGCGACTACTATCAATAACGCTGGCTCGCGCTTTGCAAGTGAACAACAGCCAAGCAAACACAACACAATAAAAAACTGACAGGGTAGGAATAACTATGTTTTTACAGAAATGGAGCAAACCCCTGACCATGGCGGCGCTGCTGGTCAGCGGCAGCCTGCATGCGGCGTCCAATCCGGCGGTGGAGGCCAAAAACGGCATGGTGGTCACCTCGCAGCATCTCGCTTCGCAGGTCGGGGTGGATATCCTGAAGATGGGCGGCAACGCCATCGACGCCGCCGTGGCGGTCGGCTACGCGCAGGCGGTGGTGAACCCCTGCTGCGGCAACATCGGGGGCGGCGGCTTTATGACCGTCCACCTGGCGAACGGCACCGATACCTTCATCAACTTCCGCGAAACCGCGCCGGCGGCGGCCAGCGCCAACATGTATCTGGACGCCGACGGCAAGGTGAAGAAAGACGCCAGCCTGTACGGCTATCTGGCGGCGGGCGTGCCAGGCACCGTGCTGGGGATGGAAACCGCGCGCGAGAAGTACGGCAAACTGAGCCGCGAACAGGTGCTTGCGCCGGCGATCAAGCTGGCGCGCGAAGGCTTTGTGCTGACCCGCGCTGATACCGATATTCTCGACACCACCGTTGCACGCTTCAAACAGGATCCCGAGTCGGCCAAAATCTTCCTGCGCCCGGACGGCAGCCCGCTGCAGCCGGGGGACAAACTGGTGCAAACCGATCTGGCCAATACGCTGGAAGCCATCGCCAAAGGGGGGACCGACGCCTTCTACAAAGGCAAGATCCCGCAGGCGGTAGAGGCGGCGGCCAAACAGGGCGGCGGCATTTTGACGGCGGCCGACTTCGCCAACTATAAAGTCACCGAAACCCCACCGATCACCTGCAGCTATCGCGGCTACAAGTTCGTGTCGGCGCCGCCTCCCAGCTCCGGCGGCGTGACGCTGTGCGAAATCCTCAACGTGGTGGAAGGCTATGACCTGAAAAGCATGGGCTTCAACTCGGCGGCGGCCATTCATACCATGACCGAGGCGATGCGCCATGCCTACATGGACCGCAACACCTACCTCGGCGACCCGGAATTCATCAAGAACCCGATCGACCGGCTGGTGAGCAAGAGCTACGCCGAGCAGATCCGCAAGAAAATCGTCGCGGACAAGGCCACGCCGTCGGAAAACGTGCAGCCCGGCATGGAACCGCATGAGAAGCCGGAAACCACCCACTATTCGATCGTCGACCATGACGGCAACGCGGTCTCCACCACCTATACCGTCAACGGCCGCTTCGGCGCCGTGGTGATCGCACCGGGCACCGGCTTCTTCCTCAACGATGAGATGGACGATTTTACGGTCAAAGTGGGCGAGAAAAACCTGTACGGGCTGGTGCAAGGCACCGCCAACAGTATTGCCCCCGGTAAGCGCCCACTATCGTCAATGAGCCCGACGCTGGTGACCAAGGACAACAAGATCTTTATGGTGCTGGGCTCGCCTGGCGGTTCGCGCATCATCACCATCACCCTGCAGACCGCGTTGAACGTGATCGACCACGGCATGGCGCCGCAGGAAGCGGTGGACGCGCCGCGCATCCATCACCAATGGCTGCCGGATGAGGTGTACTACGAACAGCGCGGCGTTTCCGCCGATACGCTAAAACTGCTGAGCGGCATGGGCTATAAGATGGTCGAACAAACGCCGTGGGGCGCCGCCGAACTGATTCTGGTCGGTTTGCCGGGCGCGGCGGGCGTCAGCCCGGCCAACTCCGGCAACGATTCGGCGGTTTCCGGCAAAGTGCGCGAAGGTTACCTGTACGGCGCCAACGACGTGCGTCGCCCGGCAGGCTCCGCGGTCGGTTACTGATGTAAACGCCCACTCACCTTAATCGCGGGGGCCCTTCGGCCCCCCCAGTTCCCTTAGCCTTCACAGCGCCACACGGTGGCCGATTCTTCCGCCAGCTGCAGGCGCAGCCCGCCGACCGTTTCGCTCAACTCTCCCCGCCCTTCCACACGCCGCCACGGGCCGCGGGCCAACAGCGGGTTGTGCGGCAGCTGCGCCTGGCCGCTGCCGTCACGCTGCAGCGCCACCAGCACCTGCTCCTGCTGATACAGGCGCACGAACACCAGCGTTTCTCCGCTGGCGTACAGCACCTGACAGCCGCCGCGACGCAGCGCCAGGCTCTGTTTACGCAGCACCGCCATGCGCTGGAACAGCGCCAGCAGCGGCCGATCCCAGTCGCCGACGTCCCACGGGAACGGCTTGCGGCAGAACGGATCGTTGCCGCCGTCCAACCCAATCTCATCGCCATAATAGAGGCAAGGCACACCGATCCAGCTCAGCAGCCACACCGCCGCCATCTGCATGCGCGCCGCGTTCCCCTGCAACAGCGTGAGGAAACGCGCGGTATCGTGGCTGTCCAGCTGGTTGAACTGGATCAGCTGGCGGCTGTGCGGCAGCCCGGCGCGGTAACCGTCCATCCACTGCGCGCACCCGGCTGCGTCCAGCCGCACCGGGTGGTAGGCCACGTCCAGCCCCGCTAAAAACGCCCGCACCGGCAGCGCGAATCCCATGTAGTTCATCGCCGCATCCTCCACTCCGGCGTGCAGCCAGCGGCGCGCGTCGCCGAAGTGCTCGCCCAAGACATAGGCCTGCGGATTCTCCTGCTTCACCGCCTGATAGATGCCCGCCAGGTGGCGCAGATTGCCGGCAGCGCCGCCGTTCTCCCCCAGCATATGCACCACGTCCAGCCGCCAGCCGTCGATGCTGTACGGCGGGCGCAGCCAGTGACGCACCACGCTGCCTTCCCCCTGATAAATCGCTTCCGCCACCTGCGGCTCGGCGAAGTTGAGCTTCGGCAGGCTGGCGTTGCCCTTCCAATCGAGCGCGCGGCCGTCCGGGTAGAAGTTGAACCAGCCGCGATACGGCGAATCGGGGTGGTGACAGGCGCCGTTTTCGCCCTGACGATGGCGGTCAAACCACGGGTGCGAATCGCCGGTGTGGTTGAATACCCCATCCAGCACCAGTTTCATGCCTACCTTGTGAGTGCTTACTCGCAAACGCTGCAGCGCCGCGTTGCCGCCGAAGTGCGGATCGACCTGGTAATAGTCCTCGGTATCGTACTTATGCACGCTCGGCGCGGTAAAAATCGGGTTCAGGTACAACGCCGTCACGCCCAGCTGCTGCAGGTACGGCAGTTTGCCGCTGATGCCGTCCAGATCGCCGCCGTAAAAGGTCGAGGCGGCGTGGCTGTCCTCCAGCGGATGCTGCCAGTCGCGCCGAATCACCTCGGCGCCGGCCGCATGATGGCGATAGCTGCCGCTCTGGATGCCGTGCTCGCCGCCGCTGCTGGCGAAGCGATCGGGGAAAATCTGGTAGAACAGCTGATCCGCCACCCACTCAGGGCCGTTGTCAGGCTCGTCGACGGCGAATTGCGCCAGTTGGCCCGGCGGCGTTGGCGACCAGCCCTGCGGCCCGAACCACTGCTGGCGATCGGCCCACAGCAGCTTGAAGCAGTATCGCCGCGTCGGCTCGCCCTCATTCAGCGTCAGGCTGGCCTGGTAGCGCCGCATCCCCTCGTGACGCTGCGCTTTCATCACCAGCAGCCACTCTTCGTTGTCCGGTTCGGCGCGCAAAAACACCCGTTCCGGCAGTTCATCCCCTTGTAACCACAGCGTGATATCCAAACGTTGCCCTTGCTTCACCACAAAAGGCGGAACCGGTTGATGCCAGGCGTTAAGCATACTGTTCTCCTGCTGTACCAAACGAAATCGACGGCGTTCTTCAAGAAGCGAACAATGCCACGTTAAGTGCAACTCCCCCTCCTCTCTGACCGCAAAACCCGGGGATGAGCCGGGGGGCGGAGACCGAAAAATAACGCTAACCCGATGTAAAAAAAGGTAAACAGGCACAAATCCTGCACGTTACCCCTTAGGCTAACGCGTTTTGAGCATACAGGATATTTTTTGCGCATTTTTTAAGGAGCGGTAATGCAACAACAGATAACGCGCTGGCTGGAACAATTTGGGTTGGAATTCGGCGGAGTGATGTCGCTGTTGATGGTCTTGGGGTTGATCGTCCTGATCTCGGTAGTGATCCACCTGGTGCTGCACCGGGTGGTGTTGGCCGCCCTTCAGCGCCGCGGCCAGCAGTCGCAACGCGTCTGGCAACAGGCCATCACCCAATACAAACTGTTCCAGCGCGTGGCGCTGCTGCTGCAAGGGGTGATCATCAGCATCCAGGCGACGCTGTGGCTGCAGAGCGGCAGCCAGACCCAGGCGGTGATCGTTACCGCCGCGCAGGTGTGGATCCTCGCCTTCACCCTGCTGTCGCTGTTCTCGTTGCTGGATACGCTGCTAGCGCTGCTGCGCCAAAGTCCGATCTCCAATCAGCTGCCGCTGCGCGGCATTTTCCAGGGCCTGAAACTGGTGGCGGCGATCCTGATCGGCATCATGATCGTCTCGCTGCTGATGGGCAAATCGCCGCTGCTGCTGCTCAGTGGCCTGGGTGCCATGACCGCGGTTTTGATGTTGGTGTTCAAGGATCCGATCCTCGGGCTGGTGGCCGGCATCCAGCTCTCCGCCAACGATATGCTGAAGATCGGCGACTGGCTGGAAATGCCGAAATACGGCGCCGATGGCGCGGTCACCGACATCGGCCTGACCACGGTCAAAGTGCGTAACTGGGACAACACCGTCACCACCATACCGACCTACGCACTGATCTCCGACTCGTTCAAAAACTGGCGTTCGATGTCGGAATCCGGCGGGCGCCGCATCAAGCGCAGTTTGAATATCGACACCGGCAGCGTGCACTTCCTGTCGGAAGAGGAACAGCGCCGCCTGCAGCGCAACCCGCTGCTGCACAGCTACCTGAACGTTAAGATCCAGGAGCTGAGCCAGCACAACCAGGAGATCGCCGTCGATCTGGCCTCGCCGCTCAACGGCCGCCGCCTGACCAACCTCGGCACGCTGCGCGCCTATCTGGAAGCCTACCTGCGCGCTCACCCACGCATTCACCAAAACATGACGCTGATGGTGCGCCAGCTGGCGCCGACGCCGGAAGGCCTGCCGCTGGAAATCTACGCCTTCACCAACACCACGGTCTGGGCGGAGTACGAAAGCATTCAGGCGGATATTTTCGACCATATCCTGGCGGTGATCGACGAGTTCGGCCTGCGCGTGCATCAGACGCCGACCGGCAACGACATGCGCGGCATGCTGCGACAAAGCGCGAACGCTTCCTGACGTCGGCTGACGTAACTGTGTCTGCTGGTAATTATTCGCTTTCAATTGCCAGCAGATATCTCCATCCCCTTCTTTTCCCCGGCGAAAACGGCGTTAATGCGCCCTCACCTTCACCACCGAGAGGGAAAGCCCTTGCTGAAACGGATACGTCATCGGCTGTTTACCCTGATGGCCACCCTGCTGTTTATCGGCTGCCTGCACAACGCTTTGCTGGATGAAAGCCACATGCCCCGCAATCTGCAACCTTCGCTGAGCGCCCTCAGCAGCAACCTGCAGGACATTCGCGAAGTGCTGGCGCGCTGCGCCGGCGAGGAAGAGGAGGAACGCCTGAACGACGGCGGCATACGCATCGAAGCGCGCGCCGCCGGGGATGAGGAAGCGGAAGACAAACGCTAAAAAAACACCGGCCTCAGCCGGTGTTTTTCCATTTAGTCTTGCTGCGTCGCCAGCAGCGCGCGTTTTTTCTGACGGTTGACCTTGAACCAGTACCCCGCCAGCAGCAACACCACCCAGACCAGGCCGGCGTACAGCGAGACGCGCGTGGTCGGGAAGTAGCCGATCAGGCCGATGATGAACACCAGGAACACGATCGCCAGCACCGAGGTAAACACCCCGCCGCGCAGCGGGAACGCCAGCTGCTTCACCTGCTCTTTGCTCAGGCTGCGGCGGAAGGCGATTTGCGAGAACAGGATCATGATCCACACCCACACGGTGGCGAAAGTCGCCAGGGAGGCGATCACCAGGAACACGCTCTCCGGCATGATGTAGTTGAGGTATACCGCCAGCAGTAGCGCCAGCATCATCACGACCACCGTCACCCAGGGAATGCCGCGTTTCGACACCTTGCTGAACATCTTCGGCGCATGGCCCTGCTCGGCCATGCCGTGCAGCATGCGGCCGACGCCGAACACGTCGCTGTTGATCGCCGACAGCGAAGCGGTGATCACCACGAAGTTGAGGATGCCCGCCGCCACGGTGATGCCCATATGCTGGAAAGTCAGCACGAACGGGCTGCCGTTGGTGCCCACCTGGTTCCACGGGTAGATAGACATGATGACGAACAGCGTGCCGACGTAGAACACCAGAATGCGCCACGGCACCGAGTTGATGGCTTTCGGAATCGATTTTTTCGGATCCTTGGCTTCGCCGGCGGTGATGCCGATGATTTCAATGCCGCCGTAAGCGAACATCACCAGCTGCAGCGACAGGATCATGCCGATAAAGCCGTTGCTGAAGAAGCCGCCGTTCGACCACAGGTTATGAATGCCGGTCGGTTGCCCGCCGTTGCCGATGCCCCAGATGATGATGCCGATGCCGGCCGCGATCATGATGATGATGGTGGCAACCTTGAAGAACGAGAACCAGAACTCGAGCTCGCCGAACACCTTGACGCTCATCAGGTTGATGGCGCCGATGATCAGCACCACGCTCAGCACCCAGATCCAGTGCGGCACTTCCGGGAACCAGACCCCCATATAAATGCCGAAGGCGGTCACGTCGGCGATGGCGACGATCAGGATCTCAAAGCAGTAGGTCCAGCCGGTGATGTAACCCGCCATCGGGCCGAGGTAGTCCTGCGCGTAGCGGGAAAACGAACTGGCCTGTGGGTTGTTGACCGACATCTCCCCCAGTGCACGCATGATGATGAAGGCCACGATGCCGCCGATCAGGTAAGCCAGCAGCACGCTCGGGCCGGCCATTTTGATGGCGTCCGCCGAGCCGTAGAACAAGCCGGTGCCGATGGCCGACCCCAACGCCATAAAGCGGATATGACGCGTACTGAGGCCGCGTTTCAGCTTATTGTCGGGGACAGTGGTGGGTGACTGTTGTTGCATGAAAATGACCCATAGTTTTAAACGTAAAAAAGCCACGGACATGTCCGTGGCCCTAGATTAAGCCGGGGGATTATCAGTGCGCGGTCACTTGGGAACGCGTGCACACCCGATCATAAATCGCGACCAGCGCCAGCATCAGCAGCGAAGGCGGCAACCATGCCAACCCCTGCTCCGCCAGCGGCAGGTGAGTGGTCCAGGCCGGCAGCAGCTGCTGGAAGCTGGACGCTTTCACCGCGTCAAGGATACCAAACAACAGGCTGACAAGCATCACCGGCGCGATGATGCGCGGCGCGCTGTGCCACCAACGCAGGGTGAAGCTCAGCACCACCAGCACGATGCACGGCGGGTAAATCGCGGTCAGCACCGGAATGGAGATCTGGATCAGGTGGCTCAGGCCGAGGTTGGATACCACCATCGAGAACAGGCCCAGAATAAACACCAGCGTCTTGTACGAGAACGGCAGGTATTGCGCGAAGAACTCGGCGCAGGCGCAGGTCAGGCCCACCGCGGTCACCATGCAGGCGATGAAGATCAGCGCCGCCAGGAAGAAGCTGCCGAGGCCGCCAAAGGTGTTCTGAACGTAAGCGTGCAGGATCACCGCGCCGTTGGTGGCGTCCGGCACCAGCGCGCCGCTGCCGGAACCCAGTTTGAACAGGCTCAGGTACACCAGCGTCAGGCCCACGCCGGCGATCAAACCGGCCAGAATGGTGTAGCGGGTCAACAAACCGGCGTCTTTCACGCCGCGCGAACGCGCCGCGTTGACGATAACGATGCCGAACACCAGCGCGCCCAGCGTATCCATGGTCAGATAGCCGTTAACGAAGCCGGAGGAGAAAGGCACGCTCTGATAAGCCGTCGTCGCCGGAATCGGCGCACCGGCAGGCCACAGCAGCGCGGCGATGCCCAGTACGGCCAGCGCGACGATCTTCAGCGGCGCCAGCACATGGCCGACGGTATCGAGCAGGCGGCCCGGATACAGAGAGATGCCGATCACCAGCGCGAAGTACACCAGGCTGTAGATGAACAGCGGCATGGCGCCGTCGCCGGTCAGCGGGGCGATGCCCACTTCGAAGGACACGGTGGCGGTACGCGGCGTCGCGAACAACGGGCCGACGGCCAGGTAGCAGACGGTCGCCAGCAGCAAGCCGGCGCCGCGGCCGATTGGCGAACTGAGGGCGTCGATGCCGCCGCCGACGCGCGCCAGCGCGATGACGGTGATGACCGGCAGGCCCACGGCGGTGATCAGGAAGCCCAGCGCCGCAGTCCAGACGTGTTCACCGGACTGCAAACCGACCATCGGCGGGAAGATGATGTTCCCGGCCCCGACGAATAAGGCAAAGGTCATAAAGCCCAGTGCCAGGATATCTTTTGACGTTAAACGATGACTCATACGATGTCGTGTTGCCTGTTCAAATAAAAAAAGGGTCCGATAGCGTGGTGGCGTGACGCCCCACCCGGTTGCCGGCATGCCCGATCGTCGCCGCGCCAAATAAGCACCCTAAACGCAGTCGATCCGGCGTTTATGTCCCTATTCGAAAGTGGCCGCTCATAAAGATGGGCAAAATTTTAGGAGTTATAAAAATGGAGGTTTAATCCGACAACGAAGGCTAAGGTAAACGTTTATAGCGCTTCAAGGCAAGACGCACGGCGAAAAGCAGAGCTATCGACCATATAAACTTTAGCCACCAGTCGATCATATTGGCTATCAATAAATATACACTACATGATTTGTATCATTTTTGAACAATGAATTCACAAAACGTGAAGCATATATCGCTTTACCGCTCGAAATCGCCAATAAAAAGCCGATTTTCGCGTGGTATGAGCTTCGTTTCGCCATAAAAAAAGGTGAAAATTACGCCGTTTTTTGTCGCTTATTGCGCCATGACCGGCGCGAGCGGTGGCAACCCCAGCGCCTGACGGGTCTTCTGCAGGGTGGCCGGCGGCAGCGGCAGATAGCCGTCGTGGTTGACCAGGCTTTGGCCTGGTGTCGACAGCACGCGATCGAGGAACGCGGCGGTCAGTGGCTCCAGCGGTTGATGGGGGGCTTTGTTGATGTAGATATACAGATAGCGCGACAGCGGGTAGCGATCGTTGCGCACGTTGGCGGCGGTAGGCGCGACATAGTCCTCTCCCGATTCCGCCAATGGCAGCAGCCGCACGCCGCTGGCGCGAAAGCCGATGCTGGCGTAGCCGATGCCGTTGAGCGAACCGGCCACCGCCTGCACCACCGAGGCCGAGCCGGGCAGCTCATTGACGCGCGGCATGAAATCGCCGCCGCACAGCGCGCGCAGTTTGAAGTAGCCATAGGTGCCGGACGCCGAGTTGCGGCCAAAGCGCTGCAGCGAACGCGACGCCCAGTCGCCGCGCAGACCCAGCTCGCCCCAGCGCGTCAGCGGCTGGCTTTCGCCGCAGCGCCGGGTGGCGGAGAAAATGCGGTCGAGCTGCCGCAGGTTGAGGCCGCGCAGCGGATTATCCTGATGCACCAATACCACCAGCGCATCCACCGCTACCGGCACCGCCAGCGGCGCATAGCCGTAACGGTGTTCGAATGCCGAGATCTCGGCCGCCTTCATCGGCCGGCTCATCGGGCCGAGCTGCGCGGCGCCCGCGGCCAAGGCGGTCGGCGCGGTCGAGGAGCCGGCGGCCTGGATCTGCAGGTTGACGTTGGGATAATGCTGGCTGAAATCCTGCGCCCACAGCGCCATCAGATTCGCCAGCGTGTCGGAACCGACGCTGGACAGGTTGCCCGCCAACATGCCGTCAGGCTGCGCCAGCGCGCCGCGTCCGGCCAGCAGCGCCAGGCAAAGCAACAGCCCTCGGGTTATTCGGGTCATACCGGTGTCTCGCGTTAATTTTTCACCGCATTCTCTGATAAAGCGGCGGGAACAATCAACCGATTGGGCAAGGTAAAGATAAAGCGGGTGCCGATCCCCGGTTCGCTGAGGATCTCCAGCCGCGCGTCGTGATGGCTGAGCGCGTGCTTGACGATCGCCAGCCCCAGCCCGCTGCCGCCGGTCTGGCGCGAGCGGGCCTTGTCGACGCGGTAAAAACGCTCGGTCAGGCGCGGAAGGTGTTCGGCGGCGATGCCCGGCCCGTTGTCGCTGACCTGGAACTGCGCGCCCTGCGCCGTCTGTTGCCAGCTCACTTCGATATGGGTGCCCTTCGGCGTGTGGTTGACCGCGTTGTACACCAGGTTAGACACCGCGCTGCGCAACTGGTCTTCATTGCCGAACACGTTGAGCTGCTCGTTAACCCGGAAGGTGATCTCATGATTGCCGCCGCTCAGCGATTGCGCCTCGCGCTGCAACACCCGCAGCATCAGCGGGATATCCACCCGCTCGTTCATGTCGACATTGGGCGCCGCCTCGATGCGCGACAGCGTCAGCAGTTGCTTGACCAGCCCGTCCATCCGGCGGGTCTGCTCTTGCATGGTGCTGAGCGCCTTGCTGCGCAGCGAACCGTCCTGCTCTTCGTCGCCCATCATCTCCAGGTAGCCCTGCAGCACCGTCAGCGGCGTGCGCAGCTCATGGCTGACGTTGGCGAAGAAGTTGCGCCGCGCGCCCTCCAGCTGGCGCATCTGGGTGACGTCGCGCGCCACCATCAGCAACTGCCCTTCGGAATACGGCATCACGCGGAATTCGACGTAGTGTTCGTTGTTCAACTGCAGCGTCAGCGGACGCGAAAACTCCTGCTGTTGCAGATAGTGGCTGAATTCCGGATAACGCAGCAGGTTAAGGATGTGCTGGCCGTTGTCTTCCGGCCAGCGGAAGCCGAGCAGATGCTGCGCCAGCCCGTTGCACCAGAAGATGTTGCCCTCGACGGTGGTCATCACCACCGCGTCAGGCAGCGATTCGGCTCCGCTGCGAAAGCGCTTGATAAGCAGCGCCAGCTCGCGCCGGCGGCGGCGGTTGCGCTGCTGCATCTGATACAGGCCATAAAACAGCGGCTCCCAGCTCCAGCGGCCGGGCGGCGGCGTCATGCTGCGGTCGATCCACAGCCAATGGGAGAGTTTGAGCTGGTTGTAGAAATTCCACACCAGCGCAGCCAGCGCGGAGGCCAGCAGGAACCAGGGCAGATAACCGAAAATCAGCCCCAGCAGTAAGGCGGGCAAACAAAAAAGAGCCAGCTCCAGAGCCAGCCTCTTCCACGACAGACGTTCTAACACGGCATATTCTCCAGCGCAGCGCGATCAGTAGCGCGTTGAGAACCGGTAGCCGGTGCCCCGAACGGTTTGAACCATTTTATCATGCCCACTGGTTTCTAACGCCTTGCGGAGCCGACGGATATGCACGTCAACGGTACGGTCTTCCACATAAACGTTAGTGCCCCAGACGTGATTAAGCAACTGCTCACGGCTATAAACCCGCTCCGGGTGGGTCATAAAGAAGTGCAGCAGCTTGAACTCGGTCGGCCCCATGTCCAGCGCCTGATCGTTCGCCATCACGCGGTGGGAGGACGGGTCCAGGCTCAGCCCTTGCATTTCAATCACCTCCTCCACCGCCATCGGTGAAATGCGGCGCATGACCGCCTTGATGCGCGCCACCAGCTCCTTGGGCGAGAACGGCTTGGTGATGTAATCATCCGCCCCCACTTCCAGGCCGCGCACCCGGTCTTCTTCTTCGCCGCGCGCGGTCAACATCATCACCGGGATATCGCGGGTCAGCGCTTCGCGCTTCATATGTTTGATAAACTGAATGCCGGAACCCCCGGGCAACATCCAGTCAAGCAACACCAAATCAGGGAACGGCTCAGACAGACGCGTCACGGCGCTGTCATAATCCTCGGCTTCCAACGGTTGGTAACCATTTTGTTCCAACACAAAGCACACCATCTCACGGATCGGCGCTTCGTCTTCCACCACCAGTATGCGTCTTGCCATCGTCAATCCTGCCAATGTGTTAGCGACTTTTCGGGCGCCATTATGCGTCAGTTTTGTGACACTTTTATGAAAAAAACCGGCTGTTATAGGCAGTAAGCATAGCGATTATTTCCCGCAGTAAAGAAAAATCATCCGGTTGTCATCATCATTGCGCCAGGACAGCCGCCGCCGCGGCCTTTATAATCATCGCCATTATCTTTGCATCCGGGAGTGTCATGCGCCTGATCCACACCTCTGACTGGCACCTTGGCCAGTACTTTTTCACCAAAAGCCGCGCCGCCGAGCACCAGGCTTTTCTGAACTGGCTGATCGAACAGATCGAACAGCAACAGGTGGATGCGCTGATCGTCGCCGGGGATCTGTTCGATACCGGCTCACCGCCCAGCTATGCCCGCGAGCTGTACAACCGCTTCGTGGTGGAACTGCAGCGCACCGGCTGCCAGTTGGTGGTGCTGGGCGGCAACCACGACTCGGTAGCGACGCTGAACGAATCGCGGGAGCTGCTCTCCTGCCTGAACACCACGGTGATCGCCAGCGCGCAAGGCGCCCCGGAACAGCAAATCGTGGTGCTGAACCGGCGCGACGGCCAGCCGGGCGCGGTGCTGTGCGCCATTCCGTTCCTGCGGCCGCGCGATCTGCTCACCAGCCGCGCCGGCGAATCCGGCGTACAGAAACAGCAGGCGCTGCAGGAAGCCATCGCCGAACATTATCAGACGCTGTATCAGGCGGCCTGCGAGCGCCGCAACCAGCTGGGCTTGCCGCTGCCGATCGTCGCCACCGGCCACCTGACCACCGTCGGCGTCACCACCTCCGACTCGGTGCGCGACATCTATATCGGCACCCTCGACGCCTTCCCGGCACAGGCCTTCCCGCCCGCCGATTACATCGCGCTCGGCCACATTCACCGCGCGCAGAACGTCGCCAAGTCGGAACATATTCGCTATAGCGGCTCGCCGATCCCGCTCAGCTTCGATGAACTGGGCAAAGCCAAAAGCGTCTTCCTGGTCGATTTCGCCGACGGCGCCCTGCAGCAGGTAGACGCTTTAACGATCCCGCAGTTCCAGCCCATGCAGCTGATCAAAGGCGATCTGGCCGAGATCGAACGGCAGCTGCAACAATTTGCCGACTATGCCGGCGAGCTGCCGGTGTGGCTGGATATCGAAGTGGCGACGCAGGACTACCTCAGCGATATCCAACGCCGCATCCAGCTGATGGCGGATGAGCTGCCGGTGGAAGTGGTGCTGCTGCGGCGCAGCAAAGAGCAACGCCGCCAGGCGATCGCGCAGCAGGACAAAGAAACGCTGAACGAGCTGAGCGTCAACGAGGTGTTCGAACGGCGCCTGGCGCAGGAGGCCGACATGCCCGAAGCGCGCCAACGGCGGATGCGCCAGATGTTCCGCCAGGTGGTCGATGCAGTGCAGCACAACGCAGAGGAGACCAACCCATGAAGATCCTCAGCCTGCGGTTAAAAAACCTCAATTCGCTGCAGGGCGAATGGAAAATTGACTTCACCGCCGAGCCGTTCGCCAGCAACGGCCTGTTCGCCATTACCGGCCCGACCGGCGCAGGCAAAACCACCCTGCTGGACGCCATCTGCCTGGCGCTGTACCACCAGACGCCGCGCCTCAACGTCACGCCGAGCCAGAATGAACTGATGACCCGCCACACCGCCGAATCGCTGGCGGAGGTCGAATTCGAGGTCAAGGGCGTCGGCTATCGCGCCTTCTGGAGCCAGCGCCGCGCCAAAAATGCGCCGGACGGCAATTTGCAGGCGCCGAAGGTCGAACTGGCGCGCCGCGAGGACGGCAAGATCCTGGCGGATAAGGTGCGCGACAAGCTGGAGATCACCGCTGCCATCACCGGGCTGGACTTCGGCCGCTTCACCAAATCGATGATGCTGTCTCAGGGGCAGTTCGCCGCGTTCCTCAACGCCGACGCCAACGATCGCGCCGAGCTGTTGGAAGAGCTGACCGGCACCGAAATCTACGGGCGACTGTCCGAACAGGTGTTCGAGTCGCACAAGCTGGCCAAAACCGACCTGGATGGGTTGCACCAGCGCGCCAGCGGCATCGAGCTGCTGAACGACGAGCAGCGCCACTCCTTGAGCGAACAGCTGACGGCGCTGAGCGCGCAGGAAATCACCCTCGGCGAGCAAACCCAGCAACAGCAACAGGCGCTGAGCTGGCTGCAGCAATGGCAACGCCTCCGGCAACAGCAAAGCGAGGGTCAGCTGCGGCTGGAAACCGCCCAGCGCGAGCAGGCCGAGGCCGCCCCGCAGCTGCAGCGGCTGGCGCTCAGCGAACCGGCCGAGAAATTGCGGCCGCTGCGCGGCGAACGCGATCGCTGCCGCGCCGAGCTGCAAACGATACAACAGCAGGCAGCTCAGCTGACGCAGCAACAGGAACAACACTCGGCTCAGTTGGCGCCGCTGCAGCAGGCGGTGGAGAAAACCCGCCAGGCGCAGCAAACCCATGCCGAGCATATGCGGCAACAGCAACAGCTGATCGACGAGCAGGTCGCCCCGCTCGATCACCAAATAGCCCAACTGCTATCGACCCAGGCCGAGCGGCGACAGGCCGGCGATGCCGCCGCGCAGCAGTGCGCTAAACAACAGACCGCGCTGGAGCAACTCACCGTCCAACGCCACCAACTGACGACGCAGGCCGCACAGCATCAGCAGCAACTGAGCGCGCTGAGCGAAGCGCTGGCCGTTCAACAGCAACAGCAGCAGGCACTGGAGGCGAAAACGCCGCTGGCCCCGCTGCGCCAGCGCCTGAGCGCCCTGGCAGACCTGCGCCCAACGCGCCAGCAGCTGTTTACTCTGACATCCCTTCACCGTCAGACTCGCGAGCGTCTGGCCCGGCAACAGGCGGAGCATGCCGAGCGGCAAACGCAGCTCGCCGGGTTGCAACAACAGCTGGAGAACGCGCGTCAGCAATTCAAACAGCACAAGGCGCAGCTGCAGGAAGTGGAGCGGATCCACGAACTGGAAAAACGCATCGTCAGTCTGGAGGCGGAGCGCGCCCTGCTGCAGAACGGTGCCCCCTGCCCGCTGTGCGGTTCCACCAGCCATCCGGCGGTAGAGCAGTATCAGGCGGTGCAGCCTTCGGCCACGGAACAGCGTTTGGTCGAGATGCGTACCCTCGCCGAGAAACTGCAAACCCAGGGCACCGAGCTGCGTACCCGCTGCGAAGGCCTGCAGGAACAACAACAGCGCCAACAGCAAACCATCGCGCAGGATGAACAGCAGCTGGCTGCCCAACAGCAGCAGTGGCGGCAGCTCAGCGCACCGCTGGCGTTCGACTTTACGTTGGCGGATGGCGAGCAACTCAGCGCCTGGCTGAACGGCTGCGACGACGAAGAGCGGTGCGGGCAACAGGCGCTGCAGCAGCATGAACAGGCGGCGCAGGCGGTACAGCAGGCGAAAGACGCGCTCACCGCTCTGCAAGCGCAGCAGCAGCAGACGCAGCAACAGCTGGCGTTGCTCGAAGAACGCTTTACGCTGCTGCATAAAGCCCACGCCGACAGCCTGCAACAGCAGCAAGAGCTGCAACAACGCTGGCAAGAAGGCGAGAAAACCCTCGCTGAACGACGTGCGCAGCGGCTGGCGCTGTTCGGCGAACAGCAGGTGGCTCAGGTGCGCGAACAGCTGCGCGCCAAACAAATCGCCTGCGAACAGGCCAGCGTTCAGGCCGCCGAGCAGTGGCAAAAGGCGCAGGAACTGCGCGAACGCCTGGCCGGCCAGCAGGCCGGGCTGCAACAACAGCTCACCCAGATGCAGGAGCGGCTGCAGCAGGCGCAGCAGCAGTGGCAGCAGGCGCTGGCCGACAGCGAGTTCGCCGATGAAACCGCCTTCGCCGCCGCGCTGCTGGACGACGCCCTGCGTCGCGAATTGCAGCAGCGCAAAGAGCGGCTGCAACAGCGGCAGGTGGAGGCCGCCGCCCTGCTGACACAGGCGACGCAAACGCTGGAGCAGCATCGGCAGTGCCGTCCTGAAGGGCTGGATGAGGCCAATGCGGATATCGATGCGCTCACTCAATCGCTGGCCGAGCTGGCACAGCAGTTGAAGGCGCTGCAGCTGAGCCAGGGCGAACTGCGCAACCAGCTGGAAAGCGACGCCGCCCGTCGTCTCAATCAACAGGCGCTGTTCGAGCAAATCGCCCGCAGCCAGCAAGACTACGACGACTGGAGCTACCTCAACCAGCTGATCGGCTCGAAAGAAGGCGACAAGTTCCGCCGTTTCGCTCAGGGGCTGACGCTCGATCATCTGGTCTATCTGGCCAACCGGCAGCTCGGCCGGCTGCACGGGCGCTACCTGCTGCAGCGCAAAACCAGCGACGCGCTGGAGCTGCAGGTGGTGGACACCTGGCAGGCGGACGCGCTGCGCGATACCCGCACCCTGTCCGGCGGCGAGAGCTTCCTGGTCAGCCTGGCGTTGGCGCTGGCGTTGTCCGATCTGGTCAGCCATAAAACCAGCATCGACTCGCTGTTCCTCGATGAAGGCTTCGGCACGCTGGACGCCGAAACCCTCGACACCGCGCTGGATGCGCTGGACAGCCTGAACGCCTCCGGCAAAACCATCGGCGTGATCAGCCACGTCGAGGCGATGAAAGAACGCATTCCAGTGCAGATCAAGGTGAAAAAGGTCAACGGGCTCGGCGTCAGCCGGCTGGAAGCGCACTTCAGGCTGGAATGATCCCGCGGCTTGCGGCGCAGAAGTGTGACCGCGGCGGCACTCCGCGGTGAAAAGCGTTGAGCCGCGGCAGGCACGGGTTATTATGCCAGCATAACAGGATTGTTACTGTATCCCCTCCGCCGCTCAGGCCGCAGGGCAGAAAGATAAAATACAGGCAAAACCTGACGCCCGGGATCGCTTCCGGGCGTCAGGTTTTTTCGTTTTCAGGATGCTGAAACACCGGGAAAAACCATGAAAATCGCTAAAATACTCAATAATAACGTGGTGATTACGCTGGACGACCGTCAGGCAGAGACGGTGGTGATGGGAAAAGGAATCGGCTTTAAAAAGAAGCCCGGCGATACGCTGGACGAAAGCCTGATCGAAAAGGTCTTCACCCATAACGGCGGAGAAATCGCCGAGCGCTATAAAGAGCTGCTCGCCGAGATCCCATTGGCCTGCGTCACCACCGCCGACAGAATCATCACCCTCGCCCGCGAACGCCTGCCGGGCAAGCTGCATAACATCGTCTACATCACGCTGACCGATCACATCCACTTCGCCCTGCAGCGCCATGCGCAAGGGCTGGATATCAAGAATGCGCTGCTGTGGGAGATTAA
Organism: Serratia sp. CY37869; assembly: GCF_052168895.1. NCBI lineage: Bacteria > Pseudomonadati > Pseudomonadota > Gammaproteobacteria > Enterobacterales > Yersiniaceae > Serratia > Serratia sp. CY37869. The sequence goes on along the minus strand of NZ_JBJNLU010000002.1, from coordinate 120,312 downwards.
AAAACTCTATCCGGCCGAATTCGCCGTCGGGCTGGAGGCGCTGGCCCTGATCGCACAGCGGCTGGATACCGTGTTGCCGGAGGACGAAGCCGGATTTATCGCCCTGCACCTGGTCAACGCTCAGCTTAACGACGAGATGCACAACACGCTGCACATTACCCGCGTGATGCAAGAGATCCTCAACCTGGTCAAGTACCATTTCCGCTTTGATTACAACGAGGAATCCCTGAGCTACCACCGGTTCGTCACCCACTTGAAATTTTTCGCCCAACGGCTGCTGGGGAAAAACTACGTCGACAGCGACGACGATTCGCTGTATCAGGTGGTGAAAGAGAAGTACCCCGAGTCATTCGCCTGCGCCGGTAAGATCAACCGCCACATCGAAAAGCACTATCAGCATCAACTCACCACGGAAGAGATGATGTTTCTGACCATTCATATCGAACGGGTGCGCAGCGAAAGCGAGGAAAAGCCGGCTTAACGGCGGGCGTCCGCCACCCGCACGCCGTACTGCGGAAACACCGCGTCGGCGGAGATCAGCGTCAGCCCCTCGGCCTGCGCCTGTGCGATCAGCATGCGATCGAAAGGATCCTGATGATAGGGCGGCAGCTGCCCGGCCTGTTGGCAGTGAAAGGCGTCCATCGGCAACGACAGAAAATCCTCGGCCTCGATGATCGCAAAGATGTCTTCCGGCAGCGCCAGTTTGCCCAGCGCCTGCTTGATCGAGATCTCCCAAATGCTGGCCGCGCTGACGTACACCGCATTGCCCGGATCGGCGATCTGCCTTTTGGCGTTCACGCCCAGGCAGGCGTCGTCGATCAGCCACCACAGCAACGCGTGGGTATCCAGCAACAGGCGCTTCATTCATCGCCCTCAAACAACGCCGCAATGGCCGCATCCCCGGCGTTGAAATCCGCCGGCACGGTGAACCTGCCCTTGGCGGCGCCAGGGCGGCGCGCTTCCCCCTTGATGGCGACCAGCTGTACGTACGGCTTCCCTGCTTTTGCAATAATCACGGTTTCTCCCTCCGCGGCTCTGTCCGCCAACTGGCTCAGATTGGATTTGGCTTCGTGCATATTGGCCTGAATCGGCATACGCGTCCTCCTTAGCTAAGTTAGCTAAAGCATAAAGCGCCGTCCAGTTTTTGTACAGTGAAGGGTTTAAAGCGCGAGCAGCCTCGCGCTTTGTTGCAACGCTTAGCCCTGCTGTTGCGGCCACAGCCAGGCCGCACCGCGCACGCCGCTGGAGTCGCCGTGAACGGCCTTGCGGATCGGCGTTTCACACTCGCCGCCGAACACCCAGCCTTTCACCAGTTGCGGCACCGTGCGATACAGACGATCCACGTTGCTCATACCGCCGCCGAGCACCACCACATCCGGATCCAGCATGTTGATCACGTGCGCCAGCGATTTCGCCAGCCGCATTTCGTAGCGGCCAATCGCCTGCTCCGCCAACGCATCGCCCCGCTCGCTCAGCGCCATGATCTCATGCCCTTGCAGCGCATTGCCGCTCAGGCGCGCATAGTCGGTGGCGAAACCGGTGCCGGAAACAAAGGTTTCGATGCAACCCGGCTTGCCGCAGTAACACGGCACTTCGCGGGCGTAACGCAGCTCATCGTCATCCTGCCACGGCAGCGGATTGTGCCCCCATTCACCGGCGATGCCGTTGCCGCCGGCATGCGCCTGGCTGTTCAGCGCCACGCCGGCGCCGCAGCCGGTGCCGATAATGACCGCAAACACGGTTTGCGCGCCGGCGCCTGCGCCGTCGGTAGCTTCCGACACCGCCAGGCAGTTGGCGTCGTTGGCGATACGCACCTCGCGCGCCAACAGCGCCGACAGATCCTTGTCCAACGGTTGGCCGTTGAGCCATACCGAGTTGGCGTTTTTCACCCGCCCGGTAAACGGCGACAGCGTGCCGGGAATGCCGATCCCGACCGATCCCTGTTCGCCGGTATGATCCTCGGCCAGTTTCACCAGCCCGGCGATCGCCGCCAGAGTTTGCCGGTAGTCATGGCGCGGCGTGGCGATACGATGGCGAAACAGCTCCCGCCCGTCGTCCGCCAACGCAATCACTTCAATTTTCGTTCCACCCAAATCGATGCCAATGCGCACGTATTTTTCTCCTCGATGCCGCGCAGCGTTGCCACAGCCTAATGTAAGCGCGCGAATGAATCACCTGTTTCCCACCCTCCGTCGCATCCTTTCTCGCTGCGTAAAGCGACGCAATTCAGAGAGAATGGGGCGATTTTTCAGCGTCAATTCGTTATCATGCCGCCCTGCTTTTGACGAATCAGCGTGCCGAACGCACGCCCAGCCAGGGATAACATTATGCTGTGGTTTAAGAATTTGATGGTTTACCGTTTGAGCCGCGAAGTGGCGTTAAACGCGGATGAAATGGAAAAACAACTCAGCGCGTTCGCCTTCACGCCGTGCGGCAGCCAGGACATGGCGAAGACCGGCTGGGTCTCCCCGATGGGTTCGCACAGCGATGCATTGACGCACGCGGTCAACGGCCAAATCGTCATCTGCGCGCGCAAGGAAGAGAAAATCCTGCCGTCGCCGGTCATCAAGCAAGAGCTGCAGGCCAAGATTGAGCGCCTGGAGGCGGAACAACACCGCAAACTGAAGAAAACCGAGAAGGACGCGTTGAAGGATGAAGTGCTGCACAGCCTGCTGCCGCGCGCATTCAGCCGCTTCAACCAGACTTTCATGTGGATCGACACCGTCAACGATCTGATCATGGTCGATGCCGCCAGCGCCAAACGCGCCGAAGATACGCTGGCGCTGCTGCGCAAAAGCCTCGGTTCGCTGCCGGTGGTGCCGCTGACGATGGAAAGCCCGATCGAACTGACGCTGACCGAATGGGTGCGTTCCGGCGAGATGCCGGCCGGCTTCGCCATTCAGGATGAAGCGGAATTGAAAGCGATTCTGGAAGAAGGCGGCGTGATCCGCTGCAAAAAACAGAATCTGATCAGCGACGAAATCGCGGTGCACATCGAAGCCGGCAAACTGGTGACCAAGCTGGCGGTGGATTGGCAGGAGCGCATTCAGCTGATGCTGTCGGACGACGGCTCGCTCAAGCGCCTGAAGTTCGCCGACACGCTGCGCGAGCAGAACGACGATATCGATCGCGATGACTTCGCCCAGCGCTTTGACGCCGACTTTATCCTGATGACCAGCGAGCTGGCGGCGTTGATCAAAAACACCATCGAAGCGCTCGGCGGCGAAGCCCAGCGTTAATCCCGCCTCAGAAACGACCAGGGCCCAGCATCCGCTGAGCCCTGCGTTCCCCTAACGAACAAAATTTATTTGCTCAGATAGCGGCACAGATAGGCGGTCGCGTCGGCCACCTGCAGGTTGAACTCGCTGTGCCCCGGCACGAAGAACTTCTCGCCCGGCGTAAACACCTGCCAGTCCGGCGCGCCCGGCAGCAGCACTTTCAGCGCCCCGGTGATCACCGTCATTTCTTCCGGCTGCGCGGTGGAGAAGGTGTATTCGCCCTCTTCCATCACGCCCACGCTGGTAAGACCGATGCTGCTACTGTCAAAACCGATAGACTTCACTTTTCCGGCAAAATACTCATTCACTTTCAGCATAGACTGGCACCCGCGTAATCATCTTGATGGAAAATCCATATTGGGGGATTGCGGTTGATCTGTCACTGGTTTTTCGCGCGAAATGCGATCGCGGCGCAGAGGCAAAGGTTACCGTGCACAACGCCCAGGCGTCGGCATGAAACCACCGCGTCAAAAACCCGCGCCGCGCAAACTGAAATCGATCGGCAACGTCAATTCCACCGTGCCGTTGACGTAGGCATCCGCCGGCGGCGTGGGCAGCGGCGAAGCGCGTTTGACCAGCGCCTGGATTTCGCGATCCAGCGACGGCAGCCCGGCGCTGCTGACCAGCGTCACCGCCAGCACATGGCCCTGCCTGTCCAACGTGAAACGCACCTGCCCGACGCCCTGGCGCTTTAGCCGCAATGCGTCTTTGGGGTAACGTTTAAAGCGATTCAGGCGGCCGCTGATGCGGCTGCGCCAGTTGTCCTCCCCCGCCTGCGCATAGGGCGTCAGGCGAGTTTGCGGCGCGGCGGTTTTATCCGCCCGGCCCGGCGGCGGCGCACCGACGCTTTGCTCCTGAACCTTCGGCGGCGCGATCGTTCTCTCCTGCGGCGGCGTGCGGGGCGGCGGGTTTTTCTTCACCGGTTTGGGCGGTTTTTTCTGCTTCGGCGGTACGGCGATGTTCGGCCGCGCGGCTTCAGGCACTTTCACCGCCGGCAACGGCTCCGGGGGCGCCGGCGGTTCAACCTGAGGCGGAGGCGTCCTTTGCCCCGGCGGTTGTTTTACCTCAGCCGGAGCCTGCGGTGCGGCGGCCATCACCACCATGGCCGCAGGCGGCGGCACCCACTGCGGCTCAGCCTTGTCCCGCCAGGGCCAGAACAACGCCGCGCCCAGCAGATGCAGCGCCAGCACCAGCACCAGACAACGGCGCCAGGGCATGGCAGCGCCGGGCGCGGCGAAAGGCAGCGGCGAAACCGACATGCTCACTCTTCCGTCAGCGCCAGATGAAGGCGATCGGTCAGCGGTTTAAACAGGTAGTTCATCATCGAACGCTCGCCGGTGCGGATGAAGCCTTCGACCGGCATCCCCGGGCGGATCTCCAACCCGTTCAGGCGTTGCAGCCCCGCTTCGCTGACCTTGGCGCGCACGCTGTAATAGGGCGCGCCGCTTTTCTCGTCGGTCAGGCGATCGGCCCCGACCAGCGTCACCTCGCCCTCGACGCGCGGCGTGGTGCTTTGGTTAAACGCCGAGAACAACAGCTCGACCGGCAATCCCACCTGCACCTTGTCGATCAGCTCGACCGGGATACGCGCCTCCACCTGCAGCCCCCGATCGCTGGGCACGATCTCCATCAGCTGCTGACCGGCGCCGATCACGCCGCCTTCGGTGAACACGCTCAGCCCCACCACGGTGCCCGCCACCGGCGCTTTCACCTGCGTATGGCCCAGATCGGCCTCCGCCTTGGCCAGGCGGTTATCCAGTTCGTCCAGCTTCATCCGCACCTCGGCCAGCTGGCTGCTGACCTCTTTCTGATACTCTTCCCGCCTCTGGATCGCCCGCAGCTTCAGCTCCAGGATCTGGCGCCCCAGGCGGCCGATATTGCCGGTATCCTCGGATGCCTGGCCGTCAATCTGCGCATACTGTCCTTCCAGATCCAACAGCCGGTTGCGCGCCACATACCCCTGCGCCGCCAGCTTGCGCATGCCGCCCAGCTGCTCCTGCAACATGGCCTTTTGCCGCTGTTTGCTGGCGTAAGACTGCCGGATCCCCTCCAGCATCGCCTGCGATCCGGCGATGCTCTCCGCGATCGCCGCCAGCTCGCTCTGCAACGCCGCACGGCGGCTGGTGAACAGCTGCTGTTGCAACAGCATCAACGACATCACCTCCGGCTCCTCCCGCCGCGCTTGCAGCAATGCCGGGAAAGCGATCGCCTGCAGGCCGTCGCGCTCGGCCTGCAGCCGCGCCCGCTGCGCGGCGTTGCTCAACTGCTGGCTGCGCAGCGCATCGCGCTGGGTGCGGCTGTCGACGGTATCCATCAGCAGCAGCACCTGCCCGGCGTGAACCCGGTCGCCTTCATGCACCTGAATTTGCGACACCACGCCGCCGCTCGGGTGCTGTACCGCCTTGCGGTTACCGGCCACCACCACGCTGCCGGAGACCGGTACGCCTTTGTCCAGCGGCGCCAACAGCCCCCACAGCAGGAAACCGCCAAACCCCAACAGCACCAGCCAGCCGCCGAGCCGCAGATGGCGCCCTTCGTCGAACTGCCGGGAAAGGGCGTCGATATCGCCGGGGATCACACTCTGATTGCTCATACTTTTCGTTCACCGCTGGCCGTTTTGGCAAAGTTGGCGTAGTTGACGTTGAAGCCACCGCTGCTGCGGCCGACGTTGGCCGGTACGGCAGCGGGCGCAAAACCAGGCAACTTTTTCAGGATGGCGTCACTGGGGCCGAAGTGCTGCACCTGGCCAGCGGCCAGCACCAGCAATTTGTCGGTGGTCGCCAGGATCGCCGGTTTGTGAGTCACTAACACGATGGTGGTGCCGCGCGCCTTCAACGCTTCGATCGCCCGCTGCAGCGCCTCTTCCCCTTCACGATCGAGGTTGGCATTCGGTTCATCCAGCACTACCAACGCCGGAGAACCGTACAGCGCGCGCGCCAGCGCCACGCGCTGACGCTGGCCGCCGGACAGGCCGCTGCCGCCCTCACCCAGCTCAGTTTCATACCCTTTGGGCAAATGCAGTATCAATTGGTGCACGCCGGCCAGCGCGGCGGCGGCCACCACCTTCTCGGCGTCAACCTGGCCAAAGCGGGCGATGTTTTCCGTCAGGGTACCGGCGAACAGCTGGATATCCTGTGGCAAATAGCCGATATGCGGCCCCAGCTGCTGTTTATCCCACTGCCGGATATCCGCGCCGTCCAGCCGCACGTCGCCGCTGAGCGGCGTCAACGCGCCGACCAGTTGGCGCATCAGCAGCGTTTTGCCGGAGCCGGATGCGCCAATGACGCCCAGTACCTCACCGGCCTCCAGACGAAAACTGACGCCGTGCAATACCGGTGCGCTCCCGCCGGGCGCGCTGGCGGCCAGCTGATTCACGGTCAAGGTGCCATTGGGGGCCGGCAGCGGCAGGCTCGCCGCCTGCGGCGGGTTGGCGGCCAGCATCACCTCCAGCCGCTGCAGGGACTGGCGCGCCGACGACCACTGCTTCCAGGCGCCGATCAGCTGATCGATCGGCCCCAGCACCCTGCCGATCAGGATCGATCCGGCGATCATCATGCCCGGCGTAATGTCGCCGTTGACCGCCAGCAGCGCGCCGCAGCCCAACATCAGCGACTGCAGCGCCAGCCGCACGGTTTTCGACCAGGCGGTGACGGCGGCGATTTTCTCGCTGGCGCGGTTCTGCAACAGCAGGAACTGCTGATGCTGCCGCAACCAACGCAGGCGCAAGTCGGTCAGCATCCCCATGGCGGCAATGGCTTCGGCGTTGCGCAGGTTGCCGTTGGCCTGCTGCGTGGCGCTCAGCGCGACCCGGCCGGCCTCTGCGAGCGGCGCCTGCGACACCCGCTGATTGAGCCAGGCCAGCAGCACCAGCACGATTACCCCGGCGCTGGCCAACGCGCCAAGCCAGGGGTGGAGCAGAAACACCACCAGCAGATAAACCGGGAACCAGGGCGCATCGAAGAACGCAAACAGCGCATTGCCGGTGGCGAACTGGCGCAGGTTGGTCAGATCGTTCAGCGCCTGTCCCGCCAGCGGGTTGCCGGTTTTCAGATTGGTTTCGAAGGCGGCGTCGTAGACCCGCTGATTCAGGCGCATATCCATCTGGGCGCCGAGGCGGATCACCACCTGACTGCGGACCCACTCCAGCAGCCCCATAAACAGGTAAAGGCCGACCACCATCAGGGTCAGCATCGCCAGCGTCATGCGGTTGCCCGACGGCAACACGCGATCGTAGACCTGCAGCATGTACAGCGCCGGGGCCAGCATCAGCAGGTTGATCACCGCGGTAAACAGCGCGATGCCCCAAAATCCGCGCCGGTATGCGGCCAGCACGCTCATCACTTCTCCGCGCCTGACGGCGTTTTTCATGGCGTTTTCCATCGGCTAAAAACGAGAAAATGCCCGCCGGGGCGCGCGGCGCCGGCGGGCAAACGGCCGCGATCAGGCCGCCAGCAGTTCCGGGCTGTCGGCATGCTGCACGCCCACCGCCGTCGCCGCCGCCACCTGATCGAAGGTGGAATTGACGCTCAGGCCGTAGTCGTCGAGGATGCCGTTCAGCGCGGTTTCCAGCGCGCCGGTATCGCCGGACATCAGGCCGTACACCACCTGGTGCACCACGCCATCGTGGCCCTGCGCCTGCAGGCTGCTGAGGTTCAGGCCGCCGAAGCTGACGTCAGGCACCTGGATGTTGTACGGCGTGGAGCCGCCGCCGTTCAGGCCGTCGCCGAACGACAGCGAATCCAGCTGGCCGTACAGGGTGTGCGCCGGGGCATTGAACAAGGTGTAGGTCAGGTTGCCGCCCGCCACGAACGAGGTAACGTTGTTGGCGGTGCTGGTCACGGCGTATTGGCTGCCGGACAGGCTGCCGCCATAGAAGCCGCCGCTGTTGGAGTCGGTGACGTTACCGTTGGTGTGGTTGATATCGCCAAATGACGACGCCCACTCGTTCAGATAGTTATGGATGCTGTAGCTGCCGAAGCTGCTGTCATAGTTGACTGAAAATGCCATTTCTCTATCTCCATTGATGAATGGCGCCCCTTGCGAGGCCGCCCTTGTGCTCAAGAATGAGCAACGCCCTTTTACTGCTTAAAAACGGTATTCCACCCCGCCCTGCACGGTGCGGCCGCGCCCCAGCGTGTTGGCCAGCGTCTCGCCGTAGCTGACGACGTAGGCGCGGTTGGTCAGGTTCTCCACCGAGCCGCGCAGCGTCAGGCTGTCGGTCAGCTTGTAGCTGGCATACAGATCGAACAGGGTGTACTTCGGCCAGTCGGCCAGGTACGGGTAGTTGGACGGCACCGAACTGTCCTGATAGCCCGGCGCGAAGCGCACGGTCACCCCGGCGTCCAGCTTGCGATCGAAAGCGCGGCCGCCCAGCGTGACCGAGCCGCGATCGCCCGGCAGATAGGCGGCAGTGCCGAACTGCGAGCCCCCGTCGCACGTGACGGCATCATTGGACGCGGCATCCGGTTCAACATAGAAGTTGCCGCGGCGCGAACCGTCGCCATAGCGCAGGCGTCCTCCCAGCCAGGCTTTGTTCGAGCAGAACTCGTTTTTGCCGATCATGTGGGTGTAGGTCAGGTCGGCGTAGAACACCCCGGCGTCATAGTTGAGCTGGTACTCCAGCCCGCGGAAGCGGGTTTTCGACAGGTTGTTGACGTAAGCGGCATTGCCGATGCTCGGCTGCACCAGCCCCGGTTTATTGCGGTCTATCGCCAGGTTGATGTAGTTATCCACTTTGGTGTCGAAGTAGGCCACCTTGGCCACCAGCCGATCGCCCTCAAACCACAGATCCGGCTGCTGCACGTTGAACCCGACTTCCCAGGCGCGCGAGCGTTCGGCCTGCAGGAACGGGTTGGGGTATTGCGTGGAGGTACTGTGCGCGCTGCCGTTGGTCAGCGTTTCGGTGATCGCCGGCGGCCGCCAGGATTTGCCGTAGGTGGAATACAGCTCCAGCCACTCCACGCCGGGGCGCACCGCCACCGCCAGCGTCGGCGACAGTTTGCCCTGATCGCGATCCACGTCCCAATCCTCGCGGGTGGTGGTTGAACAACCAGTCAGACGCAGCGCTTTGCAAGGATTGTCAATCGTGTAGCGTTGCCCATCCTTAGCCAAATCCGGATAGCTCAGGCCGGTCTGGCCGCGCAGGCGATAGCGGTCGTAACGTAGCCCGCCCTCCAGCGTCAGCCAGCCGTCGTAGTCGTAGGTCAGGTTGGCGAACAGGCTGGCTACCGAACGGTTGCCGGCCGGCGTCACCCCTTCCATGCCTTGGCGGGAAGAGTCGCTGGTCGCTTTGTCGTAATAGAACTCCAGCCCGTAGTTGGCGCGGAAGTCGTGCCCCGGCGCCAGGCTGAAGCGCGAGGTGTTTTGCGCCTGCGCGCCATAGGTACGCAGACGAGTGCGCGTCGCGTAGCCGTTGTCCAGCAGCGTACTGGTGCTGTAGGTGTCGCTGTCGTCCTGAGTATCGACGTAATACAGCTTGGCCTGAAAATCGAGCCAGTTGACGCCTTCCGGCGCCAGGCTGTAGTCGAACGCCGCATTGCGCGCCATCACGTCGCTGTAACCGGTGCGCTTCCAGCCCAGTTCATAGGGCGGGCGGGTGCCCAGGTTGGTCAAGGTGCCGGCGATCGGCGACGCAGTCTGGGTCTGCAGATAGCTCAGCTGCAGGCGCTGATTGGCGGGCAGGTTCCAGCCCACCTTGGCCAGCCGCGAGTGCATGCGGTAATTTGTGTCGGGGATTTTGTTGTTCTTGATGCTCTCGGCGTAGCGATCGTAATTGCCGGTGTCGTTATTGATGCGAATGTTGCCGATATCGCCCTTGTTGCCGGGCCAATAGTCGCCGAGGTGGCGTTCACTGGCGGCCAGCAGGATATCGCCGGTTTCGTTGCCCAATGCCAGTATGCCGCTGCCGATGAAGTGGGTGCCGTTATCGCCGGTGCTGGCGTGCAGCTTGCCGCCCAGCTCTTTGCCCGGCGCCAGGAAATCGCTCGCGCTGACGGTATTGAAGGTGGCGATACCGCCGAGCGTACCGGCGCTGCCCATGCCGCCGGAGGTGCCCTTGTCGATGGTCACGCCGGACAGCAGCTCGGAATCGATGTACATGGTGCCGTTACGCTGGCCATGGCCGCTCTTTTGAAAATTCTGCCGCATGCCGTCGATGTTCATGTTCACCCGGCCATAGTCTTGTATGCCGCGGATGTTGACCGACAGCGCCGGATCTTGCTGGCTGACGCTGGAATAGGCCCCCGTCGTCTGCTCCAGAATATCGGCCGCGTGTCGCGCCGGGCGGTTATCCATCTGTTCGCGGCTGATGACGCTGACCGAGCGCGGTTCGTCGTAAACCCAATCGTTGGCGTTGATGCCGCCGGCGCCCAACACCGTCAGGCTATCCAGCGCCAGCGCGCCACCGTCGCCGTTTGCCGCTGGCAACCGGCTCAATACGATCTGCCCCTGCGGCTGCAGGCGGAAAGCCACCGGATTGTTGCCAATCAAGCGCCGCAGGCCCTGTTCAACGCTCATGCTGCCGTTCAGCGCCGCCGCCTGCATGCCGTCGAGCTTCACCTCGTCGAAAAATACCTGCATATCGGCCTGCTCGGCGAAGCGCAACATGGCGCTCTGCAGCGGCTGCGCCGCAATGTTGAAATTCTTTTGCTGTGCGGCCTGCGCGCTGCTCGCATCAGCCTGGGCGGTGAGCGCTACCGCCGGCTGAGTCAGCATCATCGCCGCCAGCGCGGCGCGTACCGCCGTGGCCAATCGGCCGGCCGGCGTGGTTCCCTTGTGAATAAACATGCGTGTGTGTTCCACCCGAAAGAATGCCAAACTAAGTGATAATGGAAATCAATCTCGTTTAAACATAAGGACGTTCCGGGAGGCAAAAACCCGTAAAGATTTTTTACAGAAAGTGAAAATAGCGGCGAAACGGGCATCCCGGCCCGCCTTTAGCCGCTCAGTAAAGCAATGTGATGCCGGGGAGATTCAGTTGGCGGGCGGAGAGTTCCTGACGAATGGCGCCGACGCCGTCGTCGAGTTTATTGAGCGCGAACACGCCGCTCACCGTGCGCGCTCTTAGCGCGGGATTGACCGCCACGATGCGGGTTTCGCGATAGCGATTGAGCTGCGCGAGCGCCTGCGTCAGCGGTTGGCGGTCGATCACCAGCCAGCCGCGCCGCCAGGCGTCATCGCCGGCCGTTTGCCTCGTCAGCCACAGCAGGCCGCTGCGGTAATGCGCCGCCTGACGTTGCGCGACCACCAGCGAGCGCTCGCCGCGCTCGAGCGTCACCCGCACGCTGTGCTGATGCACGCTGACGTCTACGCCCTGCCCGGTGCGCGCCACGCTGAACTCGGTGCCCAGCGCCTGCGTAACGCCGTTTTCCGCCTCCACCCTGAACGGGCGACGTTCCGACCCGCCCAGCGGCGCGACGATAAAATAGGCGGTACCGCGCAGCAGCCGCACCTTGCGCTCGTCTGCAGAATACGCCAGCGCGATCGCGCTGCCGCTGTCCAGCGCCACCCGGCTGCCGTCCGGTAGCGCGACTTCGCGCACCTCGCCGCGAACGGTTTGATAATCCGCCTGCAGGCCGCTCCACAGATCCGGCCCGCGATAAACGCCGAAGGAAACGGCGATCGCCACCGCAGCCGCCACCGCCCAGCGGGGCCATCGATGGCGAGAGGGCGTTTTCAGCGCCGCCACCTGCGGCTGTAGCGCCTGCCGCTGCTCTGGCGGCAGCTGCCCCAGCGTCGCCCAAAGCAGGCGAGCCTGACGCAGCGCCGCCGGGTGCTGCGGATCATCGGCCAGCCAGGCGTCCAGCGCTTGCCGCCGATCGTCGGGCAGCGCCCCTTCGGCCAGGCATACGGCCCAGGCCGCCGCCTGCTGTCGCACCTGTGCGGTTAACGGTTTCATGATGACGTAGACCCCTGTTTTTTCTGGTTATAGGTTAAGACGTCTGAGGGCGGATAAACCCGTAAAAAAATTGCCATTATTGTTCGCCCATCCGCGCCATCAGCCGCTCCAGCGCGCTGGCCAAGTGTTTCTCCACCGTGCTGAGCGACACCCCCAGCTGCGTCGCCACCTGCGCCTGGGTCAAGCCATCGAGCCGGTTAAGGCGGAAAATCTGCTGCGTGCGCGGCGGCATGCCCGCCAACGCCTGTTGCAACAGCTGCAGCAGTTGGCCATCGATCGCCCGCTGTTCGAGCGCCGGTTCGCCGGAGGGGTACTGCGCCAGAATGTCGTCTTCTACCGCTTCGGTTTGCCGCCGCTGCTGCTGCCGCAGATGGTCGAGCATCAGATTTTTGGCGGTTTTATACAGGTAGGCCTCGATATCGAGAATGTTACCCTGCGGATACTGCTCGGTAAGACGGGTAAAACTTTCCTGCGCCAAATCCGCGGCCAGCTGAGGGTCACGCAGTTTGGCGTTCAAATAGGCTTGCAGCGGCCGCATATGGCGCAAAAACAGCGCCTGCAACTCGGAATTGGACATCTCTTTTCCCAGAAGTGAAACACCCAATAGGGGCGATAAAAATCACATAAATGATTATCATTATCAATATTGTTCTGGGAAATATGTGTTAGGGCGGGGATAAACAGGAAACCGGCCTGGCGCCGGTTTCCGCTGGGCTGCAGGTCAGAGCTCTAGCGCCTCGTCTTCATAGCGGTGCTTGGCGTCGAGCGCTTCCTGCTCGGTTTCATGTTCACTGAGCAGCGTATTCGGCTCAATGTCGTCGGTGCGCACTTCAAAACGGCGCAGATGCAGGTTCGGGTCGCCCCGAAACACCTCTACGACGCGGGCGCTCCGTGGATAAGCGGGTTGATCATTTTCGCGCATGCCGTTCTCCCGTGTGTTTCACACAGTAGCAAGTATAGCAGCCGCCCTCATTCCGACACGCGCGAGCCAAGATCGCGATCGCCGGGTGCGCCCGCCAACAGCTCGGTCAGTTCGTCGCAGGCGCAAATGCGGCCTTCACGCACGGTGAAGTGCGCCAGCACCCGCACGCGGCTGCAAGAGCCATCGCGCTTTTCCACCTCGACCAGATGGTGGGTCAGCACCGCCTCGCCCTGCTCCGCCGCCGCGATCACGCTCAGCGTCATGCGGCGGGTTTGCCGTTTCAGCAGCGCCATATGTTGCTCAAACTGCTCGAAGTTCAGCACCTTGCCATCCACCTGCTGGCGGTAGTCTGCGCTAAAACGGGCGGCAAGCTGCGTCGGCCGATGCTCCGGGCTGGCGACGACCTGCTGCAGCGTATCGAGCACCAGGCTCAGTGGGGTAAGTTGAGTCATCACGTTTCTCCGAAATAGGGTGAATGGCGATCCTATCCCGGCCAGGCGATGGCATAATAACCACATCAAGACTTTCAATAACGTTAAACGGCCAACATGATGCAGATCCACAGCCAACGCCTTCAGCATGAAAAAAAGCACCTGACGCCCTGGCACCGGCACGAAGGCGGCCAGATCTATCTCTTGACGCGCGGCATGCTGGCGTTGGAACTCCCGGGTCGGCAGTGGGCGATCACCGGCGGTGCGCTGGGCTGGCTGCCGCCGGGATGCGCCCATCAGGCGCTGGCCTGTGGCGACGTAGTGGGCTGGAGTCTGTATCTGCCGGTGGACAGCGTGCCGGAAATGCCGCCGCAGCCGCAGCTGTTCACGGCCTCTGCGCTGTTGCAGGCCCTGGTGGAGCGCATCGCGCAGTTCCCCGCCGGCCCACTGAGTGCGCCGCAACGGCGGCTGCTGCAGGTGCTGCTGGATGAAATGCACACGGCAAGCCGCGCGCCGTTGCAATTGCCGCTGCCGCAGGACGCCCGGTTGCTGAACATCGCCCGGGCGCTGCTGAACGATCCCGCCAGCCTGCGCAGCCAGCGCGACTGGGCCGACTGGGCCGGGCTCAGCCCGCGCACCCTGAGCCGCCGCTTTGTGCAGGAAACCGGCATCAGCTTCGCGCTGTGGCGCCAGCAGGCGCGGGTATTGCGTTCACTGGAGGGATTATCACGCGGCGCCGCGGTCGCCGAGGTGGCCGACGCCTGCGGCTACGACAACGTCAGCGCCTACATCGCCGCCTTTCGCCGCCGCTTCGGCGTCACGCCCGGGGCGTACTTTGCGGCCGCTCGGCAAACGGAATAGGAAAACGGGCGCCCAGCGCCCGAAGAGAAGAAAAGGTTATTTCACCGTCTCACGCGGCAGCACCGCGAGGATTTGCTCCACCACCCGTTGCGGATCGGCGGCGCCGTCCATCACGTAATGCGCGGCATCCTGATACAGCGCTTCACGCGCGGCCAGCACCTCGAGCATCTCTTCGGCGATCGGCCTGCCGGTGAGCGTCGGGCGCTGCGCATCTTCCGGGTACTCTTCCAACCGCTGCGCCAACACGCTGGCCGGCGCGCGCAGGTAGATAACGGTGCCATGCTGGCGCATAAACTGGCGGTTTTCCTCCGCCAGGATCGCCCCGCCGCCGGTGGCAACTATAGTTGACGGCTTGGTCACGGTTTGCAACGCGATGGTCTCGCGGCGACGAAACCCCAGCCAGCCCTCGCGCTCGACCATTTCCGCCACGCTCATCTGCGCCGCCTGCTGCATAAACAGATCGGTATCGACGAACTGATAGCCCAACGCCAGCGCCAATGCGCTGCCTACCGTGGTCTTGCCGGCTCCGCGAGCGCCTATCATGAACAGGGTTTGTGTCATTACGGGTTGTCCCTTATGCGGTGACTTGAGTGCATTGCATACCAAAATACCGAGCGGGTGCGATGGCGTGGTGGCAGCATCATACCCCGCCCACTCTGTATTTCAATATTTACGATAGTGTAAATTCCATGGCACAGCGACTGCCAGCGGCAAAGCCGTGCGCCAGATCCTCATCCAGATGCCGCCGCAAGGCGGCCGTGAGCCGCGCGTCGTCGAGCGGCCGGAACCCCAGCCGCCGGTAATAAGGCGCATTCCACGGCACGTCAATGAAGGTGGTGAGCGTCAGGCGAGCGGCGCCCTGGCGTTTGGCTTCTTCCGCCACCGCCCCGATCAGGCGGCGGCCGACGCCCTGCCGTTGCCAGGCGCCGGCGACCGACAATTCGGCGATATGCCAGTCTTCCCCCTGAGCCTGCACGGCGATAAAACCGGCGCACTCGCCGTTGTCGCTTTCGGCCAGCCATTCACGGCGTTCGGCGATAAACGCGGCGTGCTGTTGCGGGCTCATCACCTCGCCTTCGGCGATAAAGCGCCACGCCGGCTGCTGGCGAAACAGCTGCGCCGCCGAGCGTTCAACCGCCATCAGATGCGCGATATCCCGCTGCTGCGCCAAACGAATTTGCAGGCTCATGGGTTCTCCTTAACGTTGGGGCGGTTATTTAAGCAAATTTCACCGCCCGCGGCTCAGAAATCGATACTGCCGCGCAGCACCACCTCACGCGGTTCCCCCACCGCCACGCGCAAATTGCCGCCGCTGGACGGGTAATAGGTTTTATCGAACAGGTTCTTCACGTTCAGCTGCCATTTCACCCGATAGCCGTTGATCGGCATGGTGTAAGCGGCGAACGCATCGGCAACGGTGTAATTATCCAGATTGAAGCTGTTGGCGGCATCGCCCGGGCGGCGGCCCACGTAGCGCGCACCGGCGCCGATACGCATCTCATCGCCGCTGTACAGGCCGGGGCTGCCCAGGTTCTGGGTCAGGAACAGCGAGGCGGTATGGCGCGCCACGTTGGTCATCTCTTTGCCCTTGTTGTCCGGATCGTCCACCACGCGCGCGTCGGTATACGCATAGGAACCGATCAGGCTCAGCGAGTCGGTGAGGTTACCGGCCACGTCCAGCTCCACGCCCTGCGAACGCACGCGCCCGGCGGTGCGCGTCACGGTTTCGCCCTCCACCAGCTCATTGACCATGACGTTGCGCTTGGTGATGTCGAACAGCGCCAGCGTGCCGGTGACGCCGTTCGGCAGCGCCAGCTTGCCGCCGACTTCCCACGACTTGCCCTGTTCCGGCGGCAGCGAACCAATTTGGGTGGCGATGGAGGAGTTAGGCTTGAACGACTCGGTATAGCTGCTGTACAGCGACACGTAAGGCGTCAGCTTGTACACCACCCCGGCGCGCGGCACCAGCTTGCCGTCCGAACTGTCGGTGTTGGTCTGGAACGGCCGCCCCTTGCCGGCATAGACGTCGAAAGCGTCGTAGCGCAGCCCGCCCATCACCAGCCATTTATCGGTCAGTTGGATGGAATCCTGCATAAACCAGCCGTAGCTGGTGAGATTTTCCCGCTGATCGCTGTCTTTGGCGCTGACCGCGGTCGAGGGTGGCATCAGGCCGTATACCGGATGATAGATATTGAAATCGCTGTTCTTTTTGCCGCGGATCATGTCGCCGCGGTAGGTACGGTTATCTTCAAAATCGAAGCCGAACAGCATCTGGTGGTTGATGCTGCCCCAATCCACGTCACCATTGAGCGTCAGCTGCACCGCATTGGCGTGGCTGACGGCATGGGCGGTCGAGTCGGCCTGGCGGCTCAATACGCCGGTCACCGGGTTCAGCGCCGTGGCGCGCGCCTGATTGTCGCTGTAGCTGTTGCGGCTGTAGGCGTAGGTCAGCGAGCTTTTCCAGCGCTCGTTGAGCGTTTGATCGATCTGCAGAGTGACGCTGTCCTGATCGCCGCGGGTGGCGTTATAGGCTTCGTCGAAACGGCGATCGCGCGGCGTATTCACCGGTTTGCCAGTGCGCGAATCGATAATGGTGCCGCGATCGAACGGCACCAGATATTCCATATGCTCGTAGGCCAGCCGCACGGTGGTGTTCTCGCCATACCACATCAGCGAGGGCGCGATCACCGTCTGGCGGTTGCGGCCGAAGTTGCGCCAGTAGTCGGTTTCATCGTGATCGACGATCATGCGATAGGCGAAGCCCGACGTGCCGAGCGGCCCGGTAACGTCGAGCTGACCGCCGCCGCCGTTGAAGCTGCTGCCCCAGCCTTCCACATGAGTGCGCTGCTGCAGCTGGGGTTTTTTGGTGATCATGTTGATCATGCCGCCCGGTTCCCCCATGCCGTACAGCATCGAAGCCGGCCCCTTGAGCACCTCTACCCGCTCGGTGGTCGGCGTGAAGTTGCGCGCCTGCACCGAGCGCACGCCGTCGCGCAGAATGGAGCCGTCGCGGTTGTCGCCGAAACCGCGTTTCATTACTGCGTCCTGGGTGCCACCCAGCGTGTTGGCCTGGGTAATGCCGCTGACGTTGTACAGCGCTTCATCCAGGCTGCTGACCGCCTGATCGGCAATCACCTGCTGCGGCACCACGTCGATCGCCTGCGGCACGTTCAGCAGATTGGTTTCGCTGCGGGTGCCGGTGACGCTCGTCAACGGCTGATAGCTCTGCACGCCGTCGACGTCTTTGCGGCCGATCACCACCAGGCTTTCTTCCTGCGACGCGGTTTTTTCCGCCGCCCACGTCGGCGATGTCGCGCAGGCCGCCAACGGCAATGCGCACCACCAACCGCGTTTGTTGTTATTCATTATCTAACTGACTCCAATAGGTCCCTGAAAAAGGTAACGGCAAAAACTGCTGATAAAGCTGTTGGAAGGTCTGCTGCGGGTTGATGTCGGCGAACAGATCCGGGTAAAACGCTTTGGCGAACACCTCGACCAGCACCACGTGGTACGGGCTGAGGTAAAAGTTGTGCCAGACGCTCCAGGCGCGGTGGTTTTTCACCGCCTGCAGGTTGGTCAGCATCGGCTGTTTGGCGATCAGCCGGCGGAAGCTGTCGGCGGCCTCTTGGCGGCTGACCTGCGGCCCGAGGCGAAGATCGGACAGCCGTTTGCCCTGCGGCCCGGCCATGCCGGTGGCGAGGTACACGTCGGGATTGGCGCTCAGAATGGTTTCCGGGTTCAGCTCGCCATACACCCCTTTGACGCTGGCGTTGGCGATGTTGTCGCCGCCGGCGAAGGTCAGCAGATCGCCAAGGTTGCCATGCGCGGCGGTGGTGCAGCAGGTGTCGCGCCGCCCCAGATGCAGGTGCAGCATCACTTTGGGCTTCGGCCCCTGATAGCCCGCCAGCCGCTGCTGAATCACAGCCATATGCTGCTGATAAAACGCGATGAACTGCTCAGCGCGCTGCTGGCGATTGAGCACGTCGCCCAGCAGCCGTACGCTCGGCACGGTGTTGTTCAGCAGATCGATGCGCAGATCGACGTAGATCACCGCCACGCCGGCCTTGTTCAACGCAGAAACCAACCGATCGTTGTCGCCGTCTTCACGCGCATAGCGCGCCAGGATCACCAGATCCGGTTTCAGCTGCAGCAGGCTTTCGACATTGACCTGGCGAAAGTTATTGCCGCTGATGACGGGGATCTGGGCTATCTGCGGAAACTGCTGCGTATAAAGCTGCCAGCTTTGCGCATCGAAACGCGCCAGATCCGCCGGCCAGCCGACGATGCGCTGCGCCGGGTTGCCCGGCTCCAGCAGCGCCAGCGTATACAACATGCGGCTCTCCCCCACCACGATGCGCTGCGGATTGTCCGGCACCACAACCTGACGGCCGGTGATATCGGTCACCGTCTTCGCCTGGGCGGAGAACACGCCGAACCACAGAGAAAGCAGCAGTAAAATGAGGAAATTGCGCATGATTGAGCCGAAAGGGGGAAATAATGTGCGCATGATAATCACTCTCATTAGCACTTGCAATCCCGCGCCGCCATTGCCAAAAGAAATCCGGGAAACGGCGCCGGGTGTGCGGCAAACACGGCGAAACCGCTAAAATAACGGCTTTAAAAAGTTAAAAAAATGGCGGGGAAATCGGTTAAATAGAACGGGGAAACAGCTAAAAACCGGGAGACCTCCATGACTCAACGCATCATTCCGCTGTCGGATTGCCCGCAGTTTGCCGATGTGTGCGCCGCCTGGGCATTCGGCCAGTGGGGTTCACAGCGCGGCGGCTCGCTGGAGCGCACCCAGCTGCGTTTCGCCCAATGCAGCCGACCGGGCGACGACCACCTGACGCTGATGATGATCGACGGCGATCGTCCGGTGGGCATGGCCAGCCTATGGCCCAGCGACGACCATCAGCGCCAGGATCTCACCCCGTGGCTGGCCGGCGTCTTCGTGCATCCCGATCACCGCCGCAAGGGCATCGCCCGCCGTCTTGAAATGGCCATCGTCGAGGCGGCGCGGCAGCGCCATCACTCGGTTCTGCATCTCATTACCGACAAATCGGAAGCGCTGTACGCCGGCTGGGGTTGGCAACCTCTGGAGCGCCGGCGGCAGCATGACGAAGAGGTGGTGGTGATGGAGAAAAAACTGTAGCTAACGCGGCGTACAGACATACACCAGCGCCGGCGGGAAGTTGCGCACCACCCGCAGGCGCTTCCAGTGAAAATAGCGCGACAGCAATTTTTCCGACAGGTGGCTGTATTGGAACAGCACCAGCGTGCCGTTGCGCGCCAGCAGCCGCTGCCGGGCCTGCTGAAGAATGCGCACGCTGATCCTGACCGGGATCGACAGCAGCGGCAGGCAGGAAAACACCACGTCGTAATCCGTGGCCATCCGGGTCGCCGAATGGCCCATCACCTGCAGCCGCCGATCGTCAATCCCGCGCAGCCGATGCACGAAATGGGGTTGGATCTCGAAGGCCTCCAGCGCCGCATCGGCGCGCATCCGCCCCAGAATGCGTTTGGTCAGCACGCCGTCCGCCGCGCCCAGTTCCGCGATCGACAGCGCCCGGGTCCATTCAACCTGATTCAGCATCGCCTGACACAGCCACGGGGAAGAAGGCGCCAGCGTACCGACGGTGCGCGGTGAAGCCATAAATTGCTGCAGGTAAGCGAAGTGATTCATCAGTTGCAGTCGGGTCGCATTTAACATTGAGGCCTCCTTGGGTTAAGCCCTCAATGTGAGCCGAATTTCTTAAGTAATCATTAACATGATTCCGAAAGCGGCGGACACAGTTGTAATAAAATGCAACCTTGTCAGCGGCGCGCAAAGAAAAACGGTCGCAATAATGATCTGAGAATAAGCGGTTTATGCGCCGACCGTTCAGATAATTATTGCGACCGTTTATTTTTTTGGCCGCGTTGCCGCGGCCAGAGGGTAAAAAGCTAACGCTTAGCGATAAATTTCCGCATTGCCGCGCCAGTTGCTGGAGTCCCCGGGGGTGTCCAGACCGATAATGCGATAATGACTGGCGCCGTCCGCCGCGGCTTTTTCTTTCAGGGCGGTGATGGCGTCATGCGGTGAGCCGCTAACGCCGGAAACCGACACGACGCCGAGGCTTTGCAGATTGGCGGCCTGCTCGCTGTTGACCTGTTTTACCGACGACAGCGGCGCGGCGAAAGTGGAAAATGAAGCGGCGGCGATCAATACGGCTGCGATGCTTGGGATAAATTTCATGATTGACTCCAGGTGTTCTTGTTTATTCGCTCGTTGTCAGTGATGTTAATTATCCGCTAGCCAATGAAAACGGACGTCATGCAACGTAAAGAACATCAATCATTGTGAGGAGAATAAGGAGGAAGTGAGAGCGGGTGTGTATTTTCAGGCGAGAATGACTTTATAGGCTTCACCTTACCCCTATTTGATGAACAATTAAAGACGGCGCGTGATAAAGAATGCGCGCCGCGTCTATTTAAGATTTTTTACCCGCCGGAGCGCGCTGAGCTACGCTGAATTTTGTGGCTTACCCTTTTAAGGAAGAACGCTTATGTCGCAAAACCTGCTGCGCGTGCGTGACGGTCAGGGCGCGTCGGTCTCATTTTCCGAGCTGCTGTTCGATCTGATCTACGTTTTCGCCGTGACCCAACTTTCCCACTATCTGTTGCATCACCTGACGCTGACCGGCGCGCTGGAAACCCTGCTGCTGTGGTTCGCCGTCTGGCTGGCCTGGCAATACACCGCCTGGGTCACCAACTGGTTCAATCCGGATACCCGCCAGATCCGCCTGTTGCTGTTCGCGATCATGCTGCTGGGGCTGTTCGCCGCCGCCGCGTTGCCGCAGGCGTTTGGCGAACGCGGTCTGATCTTCGCCCTGTTCTACGTCGCCATTCAGGTCGGGCGCTCCGCCACGGTATTGCGCCTGCTGGCGCCCGATCATCCGTTAAAACATAACTTTCGCCGCATTCTCGGCTGGCTGTGCATCTCCGCCGTCTTCTGGATCGCCGGCGGGCTGGCGGAAGGCCATGCTCGCCTGGCGCTGTGGGCGATCGCCGTCTTGTGCGAATACGTCTCGCCGATGTTCGGTTTTCGCCTGCCGGTGCTGGGGCGCTCGGACAGCAGCAGCGAATGGACCATCGAAGGCCACCATCTGGCGGAGCGCTGCCAGCTGTTCGTGATCGTGGCGCTGGGGGAAACCATTCTGATCACCGGCGCCACCCTGAGCGAAATGGAAAGCTGGAGCCTGCCGGTGCTCATCGCTTCGCTGGTGGCCTTTCTCGGCAGCCTGGCGATGTGGTGGGTTTACTTCGACACCAGCAGCAAAGCCGGCAGCCACGCCATCAGCCAGGCGGAAAATCCCGGCCAGCTGGGCGCTTATTTCCATTATGTGCACGTCGCGCTGGTGGGGGCGATCATCGTCTGCGCCGTGGCCAACGAGCTGGTGATCGCCCATCCCGACGGCCGCATCCAACACGCCACGGCGGCGGTGCTGCTGCTCGGCCCGGCGATTTACCTGTTCGCCAACGCGCTGTACAAACGGCTGGTGTATCGCCGCTTCCCGCTGTCGCATCTGGTCGGGCTGCTGGCGCTGGCGGTATTGGCCCCGATCGCCTATTTAACCGACCTGCTGATGGTCAATGGCCTGACGACGCTGATCATGGTGGTGGTGGCGGCGTGGGAGAGCATCTCGCGCGGCAAAGCGCCGCAGCGGCACGCGCAAGCCTGAATCAAACGGGGGCGCAATCGCCCCCAATGTGAGATTGATGACAAACCTCATGCCATTACCGGGTTTGCAGAGAGCAGCGGATAAAAAAACAAGGAAAATCAATTTATTGATTTTCGACTGATGGCCACAAAGGAGGAAAAACCACGTTTTTCCCTCCTTTGTCAACGGTCTGACGGGGGCGCAATCGCCCCCGATATCGGTCACTTCAAGGATTGCGGCAAGGTGAGCACCCAGAGCTCACTCAGCGATTCCGGCTGCTCCAGAGGGCGCAATTCGATGTGGGCGTCGGTTTTGTCACCGTCGAGGCTCAACCGCCCTCCTTTCTCCAGCTGATAGTCGCCGATTTTCTTGCTCTTTGGCGACGCATCCACCAGCGTGGCCTGCAAGCCGAAATCGTTGTCATTGATCACCGCCAGCGTGCGATCGTCGATCAGCGCCAACCCTTCCGCTTTCTCCTGGCGCCAGCCCAACTGACGCAGATCCGCCACTTCCCGTTTCTGCGCCAGCTTCACGCCGCGTTTAGCCAGATCTTTCGCATCGTCGAACTCCAGCGCTTTACCCTGGCCGTCAAACGCGCTCAGATCGCTGGCCTGCGCGAGATCCACCAGATAGATCTTGTTGATCATCGACTTATCTTTACCGGTTCCCTGTTCAATCAACAGGATGCGCTGGTTGTCCAACGCCACGACATCGCCAATTTTGGCGTCTTTGGCTTTTTTATAACTGTCGATATCGATGGGATAGCCGTACATGGCGGTTTTGCCACTGCGCGGATCGAAACTCACCAGCCGGGTAAACTGCGCCTTGTTTTTGCTTTTGCCATCGACATCCAGCGTGCTCTGCACCGCCGCCAGAATGCGCCCATCCGGCATCCGGGTCAGCCCCTCAAAACCGCGGTTAGGCTGGCGCCATTTCAAGATGTTCGGTAACCCGCTCGCCACCGCCTGCTCACCGGCCTGCGGCGTTGGGCCGTATTTGGCGAGAATTTTACCGTTGCCGTCAACATGGATCAGAAACGGGCCGTACTCATCGCACAGCCAATAGCCACCGTTGCCGTCACCGGTAATGCCTTCGGTATCCAACCCGCGGCGATCGCCGGACAGCGGCTGCAACACGTCATTCAACGCCACTTCATTTGTGGAGCCAATTAGCTCGCCCGGCAACGGCAGCCCGCTAATCGGCCCTTTTTCGTCATGCAAGGGCCGTGCATTCTCGGCCACGGCCTTGCCGCCGCCGATACGAATGTCCATCAACAGAGGCACGAATTGCGGGTTGGCGAAAATTTTGGCTTCTTGCTTGCCCACCGCCGGGGCATCGGCATTCGGGCCGCGATCGGTCAGCGTCGTCAGCACCAAATCGTCGCCCTGCTTCTTGTTGAACATCAATCCGGAGCCGATCCCTACCGGCAATCCCTGCGGGAAATGCTTGGCGAACGCCCCCTGATAGGCGACGCGTTCCCCGCCGGGGAAGCCGACCACATAACGCGCCACCTCAATGTCGGCAGCGTGAGCCAATACCGGAAACAGTGAAGCCAACAGCAGGGAGAGCGATTTTATTTTCATATTTTTTACCCGAGGTTAAATGAAGCGTTGTCAGGCAGAAGACGATATTAATTTAGCATGACACTTAGATGACAATAGGCAATTCGTCAAATGCACATCAGGCAATAAGGTTGGCTGGCAAATAGAAATTAGCAATTAACCTGAGCGTATTGAATGGAGAAAGCCGCTGGAAAAAACCGCCCGGAAATAGCCCGCCGTTTTGCTTAGGGTAAATTCTTATAGCAAAGATAAAAAAATCGGCAAACGCGCGTCAACACGGCGAAAAACGGTGTTTTTCTCATAGACAAAATAAAATGTCAGGGATTTAATACCGCCGTTATTCAAGGTGCATTAAGAAAATTCTATAGAATATCTGCATGAACTTAAAAAGCTGTTCTATAGTTTTTAGTGCTAACGCCCGTTAGTCTATTCCGCAGGATGGAATCTATGTCAAAGCGACTTTTTGCTGAATTTTTTGGCACATTTTGGTTGGTGTTTGGTGGTTGTGGTAGCGCAGTATTGGCAGCGGCATTCCCACAGCTGGGTATTGGTTTCCTCGGCGTCGCGCTCGCTTTCGGTCTGACCGTAGTGACGATGGCCTATGCCGTCGGCCATATTTCCGGCGGGCATTTTAACCCGGCGGTCACCGTCGGCTTATTCGCCGGCGGCCGTTTCGCGGCGAAAGACGTGATCCCTTACGTTATCGCACAGGTGATCGGCGGTATCGCCGCAGCGTCGGTGCTGTATTTGATCGCCAGCGGCAAAGCCGGTTTCGACGCCACGGCAGGCGGTTTCGCCTCCAACGGTTACGGCGAACACTCACCGGGCGGTTACTCTCTGCAAGCCGCAATCGTGATTGAGCTGGTGCTGACCGCCTTCTTCCTGATCGTTATTCATGGCGTGACCGACAAGCGCGCGCCGGCAGGCTTTGCCCCGCTGGCTATCGGCCTGACGCTGACGCTGATCCACCTGATCAGCATCCCGGTGACCAACACCTCCGTCAACCCGGCGCGCAGCACCGGCGTAGCGATCTTCCAGGGCACCTGGGCGCTGCAGCAGCTGTGGGTGTTCTGGCTGGTGCCGCTGGTCGGCGGCATTATCGGCGGCCTGATCTACCGCTGCCTGCTGGAAGACAAAAAATAAGCGTATCGCAGTCGATCGCGTTTCACGGGGCAGCCTTCATCGGCTGCCCCGTTGCTTTCAGCCCTTCGTCACTTCAAACATCATGATATCGCTGGTAAAGGAGCCGTCCGGCTGGATGGCGAAATGCTCCGCCACCTCCTGCGACACGCTTTGCTGCAGCGCGCGGATCGCGGTGACGAAATGCGCCGGCGTGCGCATACGCGCCACCCAACTGCCGAACTCCAGCGTCAATCGATCCGACGTCACCTCGCGTACCACCAGCCCGGCCTCGGTCAGCAACGTCAGCCACTCGCCCGGCGCATAGTTGCGCACGTGCGAGGTGTCGCGCAGCACTTCCACGGTTTGCAGGTAGATATCCAGCAGCGGGTGCCCTGGCGAGACCACGTCCATAAAGATCGCGCTGCCGCCCGGTTTGAGTACCCGCCTGACCTCGCGCAGCGCCTGACCGACATCGCGCCAGTGGTGCGCCGAATAGCGGCTGATGACCAGATCGAAACTGGCATCCTCAAACGGCAAAGACTCCGCCACGCCCTGCTGCTGCTGAATGTTGTTCAGGCCTTTTTCCGCCGCCGCCTGCTTCACCACCGCCAACATTTGCGCCGACAGATCGTAGGCCACCACCTGCGCTACGCTGGCCGCCGCGGTGAAGCTGGCATGCCCGGCGCCACAGCCCAGATCGAGCAAGCGCGCTTCGGCGTGCGGCGCCAGTAACTGCGCCAGACGTTGCAAATCCTTGCCCTGCGCATGCACCGCGCTGGTTAAATAGGCGTTGGCCTGCTCGCCGAACTGCCGGTCTACCGCATTGTTATGGCTGTTGCTGTTGCTCATGTTTGCTCCTGTTATTATCCGGCTTGCGCCTGTGCCTGAAGGCTTTCGGCTACTATAATCAGGCTACTATACGGGTACAATATGAGCAGTTATCCTGGTATAAATAGGTACCATGCTATGTCATCAGAAGCCTTATCCGGGCCAAAAGCCCTCGGCGCGTTTCTGCGCGCGCACCGCGAACGCATCACGCCGGAAATGATCGGCCTGCCCAGCTCTTCGCGCCGCCGCACCAGCGGCCTGCGCCGCGAAGAGCTGGCGCAAATCAGCGGCATCAGCGCCACCTGGTATACCTGGATCGAACAGGGCCGCGAGGTGTCCATTTCCCCTTTCACGCTGGCGCGCATCGCCAAAGCGCTGCGGCTCGGCCCGGCCGAACGCCACTACCTGTTTACCCTGGCGCGTATCGCCGACCCCGAGCAGGAAGCGCACCGAGAAACCGCCAATGACGCGGTGCTGCAAAGCGTGCATCAGATGACGGTGCCCTGCTATCTGCTGGACGTGAGCTGGAACGTCGTCGCCTGGAACCCGCAGGCGGCGGCGCTGTTCAGCGGCTGGCTGGATGTGGCCAACAGCCCCAACCTGCTGCACTTCATGTTCTTCCACCCGTTGGCGAAAACGCTGGTCAGCGATTGGGAAGAGCGCGCGCGCCGCGTGGTGGCCGAATTTCGCGCCGAGACCAGCCATCATCAAAATACCGAAGAGATGCGCGCCTTCGTGCGCAACATGACGCACAACAGCGCGGACTTTAATCACTGGTGGAAGCAACATGACGTCATGGCGCGCGAAGGCGGCGAAAGAGCGTTCGAGCATCCTCAGCGAGGCGCGCTGCGCTATCGCCAACTCACCTTCCATCCGGCGGAGCACGCCGGTCTGAAGCTGGTGATGCTGATCCCGCTGCCGCAATTGGTAACAAATTCATAGGCAGGTTTACCCGCCATTTATTTATTGGTTCATGTAAACGCGCTAGGGTAATTGATACCGATGATAGTGATCATCCAGCACCGTTATTTATCTCCTGAGGTACTCCTATGCAATCCGAAGAACAACGCCTTATCGATGGTCTGTTTGGCCGCCTGAAAGAAGCCGAGACCAAGACGGGCCCACGGGATCTCCAGGCAGAGCAGCAAATCAACCAGCATATTCGCGAGCAGCCTTCCGCCCCTTATTACATGGCGCAGGCGATGATTATTCAGGAAGCGGCGCTCAAGCAGATGGATCAGCGGGTCAAAGAGCTGGAGGCCCAGGTGGCGCAGCTGCAGCAAACCGCCAACGGCCAGCAGAGCAGCGGCGGCTTCCTGGCCGGCTTGTTCGGCGGCGGCAGCCGCAGTACGCCAAGCCCGCGCGAACAGTATCAGGCGCAGCAGCAAAATACGGCGGCCTGGAACAACGCGCAGCAGCCGCAGCAACCGGCCTATGCCCCACCGCAGCAGGCGGCGCCTTCACGCGCCGGCGGCTTCCTGGGAGGCGCCTTGCAAACGGCGGCGGGCGTCGCCGGTGGCGTGGTATTGGCCGACATGCTGACCGGCATGTTCCGCCATTCGCAACCACAGGAAATCGTAAATATTATCGAGGAAACCCCGGCGCCGCTGGACGACAGCGCAATGCGCAATTTCGACGCCTCCAACAACCTGGATACCTTCAACAACGGCGATGGCGGCAGCTTCCTCAACCAGGACAACGGCTTCCAGAACGCCAACTATCAGGACGACACGGACTACGCCGACGACGATTACAGCGACGACGACGACTCCTTCCTGTAATTCCCTTCGCCCCCTCTCACCCGCAGAGGGGGATTTCCCGTTTCGCCATTCTGGTCTACAGTGAACACTGTTCATTTATCCAGCAGAGAGAAACGATGACAAGCTTTAATCCTTCCACTCCTTTCTTCAGCGAACGCCTGCAGATGCGCCCACCGGTGATGGCGGATCTCGCGCGTTTCTACGCCATCTTCGGCGATCCGCAAACGCAGCGTTTCAATCCCGCCGGTCCACTCACCAGCGAAGCGCAGGCCGCAGCGGCGCTGCAAGAGAGGATTTCCGGGTGGCAACAACACGGTTACGGTTCCTGGGCGATCGCTCTGCGCGAACGGCCGGATTGGATTATCGGCTTTGGCGGATTGTCCCGGAAACCGCTCGGGGCGCAGCGCACCGTGAACCTCGGCTATCGCTTCGATACTCGCGTTTGGGGCATGGGATTGGCCACCGAGATGGCGCGGGCATCGCTGCAATACGGTTTTGCCGGATTGGCGCTGGAGGAGATTTCCGCCATTGTGCGTGCGGAGAATCAGGCGTCGTGGCGAGTGCTGGAAAAGATCGGCATGCAGCGGGTGGATACACTGGATGACGTGCCCGGCGCGGCGCCGAGCCTGGTGTATACGCTAAAGCGCTGCGACTATCAGGGCTGATCGTCGCTGATTTTGGCCAACGCCATGCGGTAAGATTTGACCTTCTGGCGCTTTTTCAACCAGGTGGCGGTAGAGACAATGAATACCGCGCCCGACATCGCCAATACGCCGGTTGGATGGCCATAAAACACCATCAAGGCAAAGTAGACGGCGGAAACGATCGCCACCCATTTCGCCGTATTGCCCATGTCGTTTTTCTCTTGGGTCAAACGGCGGATGTGCTCTTCTTCACTGATTCCCATACGCGCTCCTTGTTGGCTGAATGCCCCATTATATGGAGCTGGAGTGCTGATATTTCAAGCGGTTGGATGGTAAAGAAGCGTAAAGCTCAGGCCGGCGGCTCCCGCCGCCGAGGCAGATAGCGCCCGGGCTGGTCGGCACCCGGCAGGCCGCTGCCGTCGTTGCGGCCAAACAGCCGGTAGCGATTGCCGGCGACCGCATCGTAGATCTTGTCCGCCAGTCGCGGCGGCAAGCAACGCGCCAGCGCCAGCGCGCGGTACGGCCATCCCACTTGGCGCAGCGCCCGAAACAACGCCGCCGAACGCAGCCAACAGCGCCCCTGTTCCACATAGACCACGGAATCGAAACGGTCGGTCGGCAATCCCAGCGCCTGCAGGATCGCCTGCCCTTCGACGGATTGCACCGTCGCCAACAGAATGCGCCGCTGCCGATCGGCGCGAACAAGGTATCTCACCAGCCCATGACACAGGTTGCATTCGCCGTCGAACAACAACGCGCGATCGCCGGGCTGCAGATAAGGCAGCTGTGATAAAGGGGTCATCCCGCCTCCCGAAAAATGCTCGCCTTAGCCTAACGCGCCTGGTGCGCCCAAGCCAGAGCGGGATGACGGGGCGTGTTAAGGCCCGGGCGGTGCGTCAGGCACCGCCACCACCGCGACGCGCACTTCGTAATGTTTGGCGCTGCCCGCCGGGATCACCGCCGTCAGTTTGTTGATGGTTTCCACCGGATTGTCGCTGGCCGAGGTGGCGCAGAACAGCTCGCCGCCGCGGCAGAACCCCGGCTTGGGCGGGTGCCCGCCCGGGAAAGGCGGCATGCGCATCGGTTCATCCGCCACAGGCGGCAACGCTTTGGCCGCAGGCGCCTCGGGGGCAGACATCGCGCTCGCGCTGAACAACAGCGCCATGCCCATGCAGGGCAGCGCCAGGATCTTGATTACTTGTTTCATTGAGTTAGCCTCATTTGCCGGGTTCGGGATTACGCTACCCCGCCCCCGGCACATGAGAAAGCCGCTTTTCGCTACCTTTTCGCCCCGCTGCGCTTTGCTTACACGCGCTTAACGTGATGAGAGGCAAAAGGTTGGGTAAAGGGCCGTCGCGTTACTTGCCGTTCGTCAGCGTGTTGTAGCTGGTCATCAGATTGCGGTAGTCCGGGATATGGTTGGAGAACAGCGTGCCCAGGCCTTCGATGTCGTTGCGCCAGTCGCGGTGCAGCTCGCAGGCGACGCCGAACCAGGTCATCAGCTGCGCGCCGGCGGCCTCCATGCGGCTCCAGGCCGACTGACGCGTCAGCTCATTGAAGGTGCCGGAGGCGTCGGTCACCACAAAGACCTCGAAACCTTCATTGAGCGCCGACAGCGCCGGGAATGCCACGCACACTTCGGTCACTACGCCGGCGATGATCAGCTGCTTGCGGCCGGTGGCTTTTACCGCCTTGACGAAATCGTCGTTGTCCCAGGCGTTGATCTGGCCAGGGCGAGGAATGAAGGGAGCATCGGGGAATTGGGCTTTCAGTTCCGGCACCAGCGGGCCGTTGGGGCCGTTTTCGAAACTGGTGGTAAGAATGGTCGGCAGGTTGAAGTACTTCGCTAAATCACCCAGCGCCAGCACGTTGTTTTTAAACCGATCGGGATCGATATCACGCACCAGCGAAAGCAGCCCTGCCTGATGATCCACCAGCAATACGGCGGCCTGGTCTTTGTCGAGGCGCTTGTAATTTGCAGTCATGGTTTTACTCCTGTGGGGTTGATGTTGCGGATGAAACGCCCCGCCGCAGGGAGGGGCGTTGAGGTTTAAGTGTAGCGCCTGAGCCGGGGAACACGGTCCGCCCCAGGCGCCAAGGTTCAACCGGCGCTCGCTTCGGCGTTCATGCTGCCGAACTTGCCGCTGTTGAAATCGCGGAACGCCTGCTGGATTTCCGCGTCGCTGTTCATGACGAACGGGCCGTAGCCGACGATAGGCTCATCGATCGGTTCGCCGCTCAGCACCAACAGCGCGACGTCGTTGTTGGCTTCGATGGTGATCGAATCCCCCGCCCGGTCGAAACGCACCATTTGGGTTTCGCGCACCACGTCTTTACCGTTAACCAGGATCGCGCCGTGCAGCATCACCAGCGCCAGCGTATGGCCTTCTTTCACCGTCAGCGTGGTGGTATGGCCGGCATTCAGCTTCATGTCCCACACGTTAAGCGGGCTGAAGGTGCGCGCCGGGCCGGCGTGCCCGCCAAAGTCACCGGCGATCACCCGCACCTGCCCTGCGCCGTCCGCCAGAGGAACCACCGGAATATCGGCGTTCAGCAGCGTCTGATAGCCCGGCTCGGCCATTTTGTCCTTGGCCGGCAGGTTGACCCACAGCTGCACCATTTCCATGGTGCCGCCCTTGCGCGAGAAGTCCCGTGAATGGAACTCTTCGTGCAGAATGCCGGAGGCGGCGGTCATCCACTGGACGTCGCCGGGGCCAATCACCCCGCCGCTGCCGGTCGAGTCGCGGTGTTCCACTTCGCCCTGATAGACGATGGTCACCGTTTCAAACCCGCGATGCGGGTGCTGACCCACGCCACGGGTGCCGGAGGCGGAGCGGAATTTGGTTGGCGCTGCGTGATCCAGCAGCAGGAACGGGCTCATTTCCGCTCCCAAATCGTTATAAGAGAACAGCGAATTCACCAGGAAACCGTTACCGACCCAATGTGCTTCCGGGCTGTTGTGAATACCGAGGATTTTTTTCATCTTGAACTCCCGTTTCAGACCTCACGGCCTTAAGTTGATGTCAGAAGTTTAATCCGCCGGGGTTTGCTGCAGTAGTAGGCAAGATGTACACTCAGCGTTCTACTGGTAGAACGATAAGGGATGCAATGCTGACCGATCTGAACGACCTGTTTTTCTTCGCCAGCGTGGTCGATCACCAGGGATTCGCCCCCGCCGGCCGGGCGCTGGGCATTCCCAAATCCAAACTCAGCCGCCGCGTGGCGCTGCTGGAAGAGCGGCTGGGCGTGCGCCTGATCCAGCGCTCGACGCGGCGCTTCTCGGTGACCGAACTCGGCCAAACCTATTACGCGCACTGCAAGGCGATGCTGGTGGAAGCGGAAGCCGCGCAGCAGGCGATCGAACAGACGCGCGCCGAGCCCTGCGGCACGGTGCGCATGTCCTGCCCGGTGGCGATCCTGCACACTCGCGTCGGCAGCATGGTGGCAGCCTTTATGGCCGATTATCCCAAGGTGACGGTGCATCTGGAGGCCACCAACCGCCGGGTGGACGTGGTGGGGGAAGGGTTGGATCTGGCGATCCGCGTGCGGCCGCCGCCGCTGGAGGACAGCGATCTGGTGCTGAAGATCCTCGCGCAGCGCACCTGGTGCGTCGCCGCCAGCCCGGCGCTGGTGCGCACCCTCGGGCCGGCGCAAACGCCGGAAGACCTGCGTAAATACCCGACGCTCGATCTCGGCCCGGCGCGCGCTCAGCACCAATGGCGGCTGACCGGCCCACAGGGTGAACGGGTGGAGTGGGAGCACTCGCCGCGGCTGGTCACCGACGACATGCTGATGCTGCGCACCGCCGCCATCGCCGGCGCCGGCATCGTACAACTGCCGGCGATGATGATGCGCGACGACATGCTGCGCGGCGAGCTGGTGCAACTGTTGCCTGGCTGGCAGCCGCAGGGCGGCGTGGTGCACGCGGTCTACCCGTCGCGCCGCGGCCTGCTGCCGGCGGTGCGGCTGCTGCTCGACTATCTGGGTGAGCAGTTCGCCAGCATTGAAGAAGAGTAATCAGGCGGTGATTTCGATCGCGTTGCCGTCCGGATCGCGAATGACCGCCTCGTAGAAGCCGTCGCCGGTCCAGCGCGGTGCGGACAGCAAGATGCCCTCCTGCCGTGCGCGCTGCGCCAACCGATCGACCTGCCGCTCATCCCCCAGCGACAGCGCGATGTGCGCCCAGCCCACCCGCTCCTCCTGCGCCTGCGCCGGCAGCAACGTCGGCACGCGCATGATCTCCAGCGTCGGCCCGGCCGCCAGGCTGACGAAGCGGGAAACGAACCCCGGCCGATTGCGGCTGACGTACTCCTCCCCCGCTTCACCGTTGAAATAGCGCTGCCAGAACGCCAGCTGCGCGTCGATGTCACGGGTCCACAGGGCAACATGGGCTATTTTCATCATCATTCTCCGGTCGATAAATCGCTGTGCCAGATCTGGCCGCCGCCCTGCGCCACCTGCTGCTCAAGCTGCGGGTGCGCACCGCGCGCCGTCACCAGATGATCCACCCGCCCGGCGGGCAGGAAGGGGTAAGGGGCGTAGGTATTGAGTTTGTCGCGGGTGCACAGCACCGCCACGCTGCCGGCGCGCGTCAGCAACCGCTTTTTGAACGTGGCGTCCTGGTAACTCAACGCGGAGAAGCCGCCGGCCGGGTCGTAGGCGCAAATGCCGGTGAACACCAGATCGAAATGAAATCCGTCGATCTCTTCCGCCGCCTTGGCGTCCACGCAGCCGCCGACCTGCGCATCCAGTTCGCCGCCGATCAGGATGGTGCGGATCCCCGGCCGTTCCAGCATTTTGCCGGCGATGCTCAACGCATTGGTTACCACCGTCAAACGCCGATCGCGCGGCAACAGATCCGCCAGATACAGGTGGGTGCTGCCGGCATCGAGGAAGATCAGCTGTTCTTCGCCGATCACCCCCAGCGCGGTCTGCGCCAGCGCCAGCTTCTCATCACCGCTGAGGGCAATGCGCGCCGCAACGGGGCCTTCGGCCGGCGTCGGCGCCAGCGCACCGCCATAGATGCGTTTGCACAGATTTTGCGCCGCCAGCTGACGCAGATCGCGGCGGATGGTCGCTTCGGTGGTATTCAGCCGCTGCGCCATCTCCAGAGCCAGCACTCGCCCCTGTTGGCGGAGCGTGTCGAGAATGGCCTGATGGCGCTCATTCGGTAACAGTTTGGACATCATGTCAATCCGGTGATGCTAAAGTGATCATAAATGTACACAAACGTACATAATCGAACAAACACTTTTTTGGCAACACTCAAGCGGCGGCGCTCGTCTAGACTGAAAGTGACATCACAGATAAGGGATTATGACGCGATGACTTCCGCCGTGCTTTATACGCTGTTTCCCGCCGCAGCCACCGTCGTCGGCGCAGCGGTGGCGCTCTATCGCCGCCCCGGCGACGCCGCGATGCGCGTCATCCATCACTTTACCGCTGGCATCGTGTTCGCCGCCGCCGCCACCGAAATCTTGCCCGATCTCAAACAGCAGTCGCCTGTGGCCGTGTTGCTGGGCGGCGCTGTGGGGGTGCTGTTAATGTTGCTGGTTCGGCGGCTGGGCGAAAAAGCGCAGGGGCCGGTCGGTTTTATCGCCGCGGTCGGCGTCGATATCTTTATCGATGGGCTGGTGCTGGGCATTGCCTTCGCGGCCGGCGCCAAAGCCGGCCTGCTGTTGACGCTGGCGTTAACGCTGGAAGTGCTGTTCCTGGGATTGTCGATCGTCGGCGATTTGCAAGACTTTCTCGGCAGGCGGCTGCGCGTCATGGCGGCGATAGTCGGCCTGGCGCTGCTGTTGCCCATCGGCGGCCTGCTGGGGGCGCCGGTGGCCATGCTGGGCGCATTTTGGCTGACCGCCTTTCTGGCCTTTGGCCTGATCGCCCTGCTCTACCTGGTGACCGAAGAGCTGCTGGTCGAAGCGCATGAAGGCGGAAAGGAAACCCCGTTCGCCGCCGCGATGTTCTTTGCCGGCTTCTTGCTGCTGTTGCTGTTGGAAGAAGGTTTAGGATAAAAAAACAGGAATTTCATGGCGCATGCCGCCCGGTGGCAACGCTTTGGCTATACTGAGGCAAGCGAAGTTACCGCAGACGTAACGGCTTGGGCGTAAAGGGAAAACGATGTTATTGACGATCGCAAGGTGGCTGTTTCAATTACCCGGGAAGCTGTTTGGGCTGATTTTTAAAAATCGCCTGAGGGTATTTCTGTTCTTCATGCTGGTCGCCCTCGGGGTGCTCGGCGTCAAGCGCTATCTGCTCACCCACCAGTATGACGACGAATTCAGCCTCGCCGCCCCCACCGATTACAACCGCGCCATCAAGCGCGAAATGCCGCAGCGCGAAGCACGTGAGCAATGCGGCGGGCCGCTGCACGATAATGCCGGGCAACCCTGGCCCGCGTCAGCCGGCTATCTGCATCAGCCGACCGGCCTGCCCGCAACCGGCCTGCATCGGCTGACGCTGGACAATCAAGGCAACGATTTCGCGGTGTTGGTCAAAATGGAAACGCCCGCCGCGCCGCAGCAGCTGGCGGAAGTCTTTATTCCGGCCGCCGGCAGCTTCGAGGTTAAAATGAATGCGGATGCGGAACACGTGATGAAAATCAAGAACATCAAGACCGGCTGCATGTTCCGCTCCAGGCCGTTCAACCTGGATAAACGGAGCGATTGGCGCATACCGTTATCGCTGCAAAAGGACGGCAGCCTGCAGCTGCAGTCGATAGGCGATCGGCAATTCTGATCGGGCACCGGGCAGAGTCGCCGGCGCCGCAGAGGTTACTTTTTCACCGGGTGATCGCGGCGGAACAGCTCCCAACTTTCAATTTCCTGCCCATTCGGCAGCGTACAGGTCGAATACTGGCCCGCCGCGTTTTCTTTGGCGTTCAGCTTGCCGCCGATTTTGGTGCAATACACGTCGGCCGGGTTCGCCATGCCGATCGGTTTCACCTGCGGCGGTGGCGGCGCATCGTTGGATTTCACGGAACACCCCTGCAACATCGTCATCCCTGCCAGCAGGGAAAGCATCAACGTTTTTTTCATTTTTCCAGCTTATGCAAAATACCCACGGCGGAACGCTCCGCCGTGGGTTGATCATGAAATAAAGGATTTGCCCTGTTTCAGCACCAGATCGCAGGCTTTTTGCTTCACCTTCTCGGTGATCTGCGAGGTGCCCAGGCTGTTGAGATCCAGGCTCTTGCCTTCACCGGTCTGCAGCAAGCCGCCCAGGCCCTGCTGATAATCCTGGCTCTTGGCGTTTTCAGTGCTGGTGATGCCCAGTTTGCTGAGCAACTGATCTTTCACCCCTTCGGCGCCGTTAGCCGACAGCACGTTGTTTTTCACACAGTACTGCAGGATGCCGGCGGCGTTGGTCATGCTGCTGGAGCTTAACGCCTTGTCGCCGCCGTTCAGCAGGCCGGTCAACGAGGAGAGCGACATGCCGCCGCCGCTTTCGCCGCCAGACTTGCTCAGTTCGCCCGCCGCGCTGCTGAGAGAATCCATCAGACCGGCGGCCTGGGTGGCGCCGCTGGCCAGGGTCGCGGACAGCGCCAAAGCCAGCAGTAAACGATGTTTGGTGATCATAGTGATAAAACTCCTGTAAGAACGGCATGCAATCGGCGCAGCGCGCCGGGATACCTCTCCGACGCCGCCTGCGGCGACAAGTTCCTTTTATCTCGCCGCCGCGCCGTTTTTCGGAATTCAGGAAGTTTAGAACTGCCAGCGCAGCCAGGCGAAGAACACGTTGCCGTTGTTATAGGTGCCGGGAATGTAGGTCGCCTGGAACGTCAGCCGCTGATAGCCGATAGAAGCCAGCGGCAGCGGCGCCGGGATAGGGATATATTTCCAGTTATCGCGCGCGGTGACGCTGGCGGTGAAACCCAGCCCCAGGCGGAAATCCTTGTCATCCAACGGACGCCAGATCTTCTCGTAGGCGTAGCCGCCGATCGGCTCCCACTTGTTGAAGGAATCCTTGAACGCCATGATGTAGATGCCGTGCCAGTCACCATCGCTGTCGTAGCGGGAGATGCCGTAACCGGCGCCCCACGGGCGCTCGTTGTACTTATCGATATGTTCGTCATCGTAAGTCCAACGGTTATGCCAGGTGATGGCCGGAATATAGAGATCGTGGTTCGGCGAATTGTTCCAGGTCTCCGACACGTTATGGGTAAAGCGCTGCCATAGACCCGGTTTTTCGGCCTGCGCGGTATTGCCACTTTCTGTACTAACCTCAGCGTAAGAAGGCAGTGCAGGAAATATCAACGCCAGAGAACATGCCAACAGAGTCCGTTTGAGAAACATGGTAAAGCTCCTGTAAAAATACGGCCGAAGATTTTTACCGATAGCCCAGGCAAGATCAAGCTGTATCCAATTTATCCAACGCCCGTTTCGCCTTGGTTAAGCTTAGCATCGGAAAATTCGCATTGGTTTATAACGGGTTGCACCGACATCTGCATGTTAGCGCCTTTCGGACGGCAAAACCGTGGGAAAAGTCCGCTTTGTCGTTCGCTACTCGCGGGCCAGGTGCTTGACCAACACATCGACATCGAGGCGGTTCACGAACGCCAGAGAATACGAGGAATAAAGGCCAAACAGGCGGTTTTGGTGCCCGACCACCACCAAATCGATGCCGGCCTGGTGAATAAAATCGCTCACGTCCTTAAAGCGGCGAATGGTAACGATCTGCTTCACCGCCACCGGCGCATCGACGGCGCGCACCAGCCGGCTCAGCATCGCCTTGGCGGCGATCACCTCCTGCGCCTGGCGATCCTTGATTAACGCATCGCTGCCGTACTCCAGCTCGGCATAGTCGGCGTTCAGGTGGCCGACGGTGATGGCGACAGGCAGCCCATGCACCATCGCCGCCGTTTGGCGCAGCAACGGCAACCCATCACGCTCGTCGTGGATCAGCACCAGCACACGTCGATAGCTTTTCATGGCTATTTCCCCCTCAGACGAGCCCCGCTGGGACGCAGGCCCTTTGGTAGGTATACGCCATCCAGGCGCACGTAGAGAAAAGTTTACGTATCGGCTCCACGGAATGTGATGGTCGCCACGTTATATTAGCGCCCGTAACGACGCTTGTTTACGCCGGCCCGAGGCGGCGCGCATTGCAGCCCCGTAAAGTAAAACTGACAACAC
The DNA here is from genome assembly GCF_052168895.1 of Serratia sp. CY37869. Taxonomy (NCBI): domain Bacteria; kingdom Pseudomonadati; phylum Pseudomonadota; class Gammaproteobacteria; order Enterobacterales; family Yersiniaceae; genus Serratia; species Serratia sp. CY37869. Next base: position 83,174 of record NZ_JBJNLU010000002.1, on the reverse strand, counting down.
GACGCGAATAAAAAAGCGACATTGTTAATTTTTTGTTTTTGATTGGTTGCGCGATGGTTTCATGAAATAAGCGTGCGGCGGATCACCAAAATGCCTCTTTGCGCCGGCTTCTGCCTTTCTTTACCAGCAAAAGAGCGTTACGCCACCCGATGGGATTTAACGCGACCTCAAAAGTACCGGATGCTTCGCCCTGCATCATGATAAATGCCAATACGCCGCCATTTTTCTGTCGATATACCGCCAGGGAAAAATACCGCACTGTCCACCTGCATAATAACCACACTATTTATACATTATTCAATCGCGTAAAGCGCCGAATACAAACCGCCTATTCAACGGCTGCCACGTCTGTCTTGAACAAGCCGACACTTTAAATAACTGTTAATGCTAACGACACAACATCGCCAGCAATTTATTTTTGCTGATTTTCGCCTGACAAAATAAAGATAAATAATTCGGAGCAATCAATGAAAATAACTATCGGGTCATTCATTCTGCAACAGCTTCACGCCCTGAACGTCGATCGTATTTACGGCGTGCCCGGCGACTATAACCTCAGCCTGCTGGAGCTGCTGGAAAACGACGAGCGGCTGGCGTTTGTCGGCAACTGCAATGAATTGAACGCCTCCTACGCCGCCGACGGTTACGCCCGCATGAAAGGCGCCGGCGCGCTGATCGTCACCTACGGCGTCGGCGATCTGGCCGCGCTGTCCGGCATCGCCGGGGCCTATGCCGAATCTTCGCCGGTTATCTGCATCGCCGGCACGCCGCCGCTGCATGCGATGAAAAATCACCAGCTCTTGCACCATACCCTGGGCGATGGCAATTTCGACAACGTCATGAACTGCTTTAAACAATTCACCGTTGCGCAAGCCTTGATTACACCGGAAAATGCCGCACAAGAAATCCCACGCGTTATTTCCCGCGCCTGGATAGAGAAGAAACCGGTGTATTTACAGCTGCCGTCGGATATTTGCGATGTGGAAATTGAAATCGCCGCGGCGGCGACGGCACCGCAATTACCGGCCAGCGATAAATACAATGTGCAATTAGCGGCGATGGCGCTGTTAACCAAAATCAAACGCGCCCAGCGCCCAATCATGTTGGTCGATCAAATGGTGGATCGCTACCAGTTGCAGCAGTTGGTCATCGCGGTCGCTCACCGCTTCGCCATTCCGCTGACCAATATGCCCACCGCCAAATGCATTATCCCGGAAAACACCGCCGGTTGGATGGGCGGCTACAGCGGCAATCTGTCGCGCCCCGAACTGTATGAACACATGGCCCACTCGGACTGCGTGCTGAGCTTCGGCGTGCGTTTGGTGGATTCCACCACCGGCTATTTCTCCCAGCACATTCCCGCCGCCGCTCAGGTGGACATCCAACCGTTCTCAATGAAGCTGGACAACACCTCCTACCCGGCGGTGTCGACGGCGGATCTGCTGCAGGCGCTGTTGGATCTGAGCGAAGACGCGCCGGCGCAGCCCCTGGCGCCGTTGGCCAGCCCACATGAGAAGCTGGCGACGCCGAGCGACGCGCCTATCGACCAGGCCTATCTGTGGCGGCGCATCCAACGCTTCATCCGGGCGGATGACGTGGTGGTGGTGGAAAACGGCACCTCCGGCGCGGCCATCGGCGGCATGCGCATGCCGGACGGCGTCAAGGTGGTCAACCAACCGATTTGGGGCTCAATCGGCTATACCCTGCCGGCGCTGCTCGGCACTCTGATGGCGGCCCCTGAACGCCGCCACCTGCTGTTCATCGGCGACGGCTCTTTCCAGTTGACCGCGCAGGAAGTGTCCACCCTGCTGCGCTGCGAGCAAAAGCCGATCATCTTCCTGATCAATAACGACGGCTACACCATCGAACGCTATATCCTCGGCGAAAGCTCGTCCTACAACGACATCAGCCCGTGGGACTACGCCAAACTGCCGGCGGTGCTGAATACTCGATCGCAGCCGTTCAGCGTGGCGGTGGAAACCACGCAACAGCTGGAAATGGCCCTGGAACACGCCTCGCGGCAGGATAGGCTGGCGTTTATCGAGGTGAAAGTGCCGATGATGGACACGCCGCCGGTGATGAAAGAGTTCTGCAACCGTTGCAACAGCTTTAACTTCGGCCTGACCAACCCGCGCCGCAGCGCCTGATGCGCGATCGCGCCGCCGGTGACTCAGGCCACCGGCGGCGTTTTCTTTAGGGTTAACCGCCGGCGCGCGCCATGCAGCGCTGGCGGCGTTCATCCACCCGCTTGGCGAACCAGGCGGTAGTCAACTTACGGGTGATTTTCGGGCTTTCCAGTTGGATGCCCGGCAGCATCTCGCGCGGCAGCTTGCCGCCCGCCAGCGCATAGACCTTCTTATACAGGTCGGTATCGGCAAAGCCGGCCGTGTCGCCTTTCTCCAGCGCCCGGCGAATGGCGCTGTCGCTCATGTTCAGGCGCTTGCCGAGCGTGCGCACCGCCAGCTCGGTGGAGCCGGGCTTGTCGCTGCCAAAGTCGATCAGATCGCCGTCCAGCGCCAGCGGAATGGCGCTCGCCCGGCTGACCGCGTTTTGGAACGCCGCGTTGCGGCTGGCATACCAGCCGGCGTTGAAGTCGGCGAAGCGGTAGATTGGCCGGCTATAGTCGGCCGGGTACCCCAGCAAATGCATAATGCCGAAGTACATGCCGCCGCGTCGGCTGAAGACTTCGCGCCGAATCGAACCGTCAACCGGATAAGGATACCCTTTGGCATGCGCCTCGGCGAAGGCGACGCTCACCTGCATCGGGCCTCCGGTATGAACCGGGTTCAAATGACCGAACAGCTTCTGCCCCATCGGCACGCGGTCGATCATGTCATCGAAGATATCGCTCAGATCCTTTTCGGTGCGCACCTTATCCAGGCGCTCGCTGTAGCTCTGGCCGTTCGACGACGAGATCTTCAACGCGGTATGCACCAAAAAGTTAGGGATGTGCATCTGATCGGCGCGGCGGTCGATCTCTTTCCAGGCGATCTTCGGCAGCCCCGGCACCTGCGGGTTAGCCTGGAACGTCGACTCTTGTTCGGTCACCGCCAGCACCGAGCACAGGTTCTCATCGCTCGGCTCGATGCCCTGCGCGGCAAACGCGGCGGTGATATCGGTGGCCCAACCCTGACGATCGCCGGCATTGGCCGGGATCAGCGTCATCAGTCGCGCTTTGACGTCGGCGGGGCGCGCCGCCGGCGAGGTGGTGGTGGTTTTGCTGGTACAGCCCGCCAGCGCCAGCAGCGCGGCCAGGCTCAGCAAACGGAGGGGCTTCGGGTGGCATAAACGGCGTATCGGCATCTTTTCCCTGAACGTGATGACATGAACAGCACTGAAATTAGCCCAGCCGCCGCGCACAATCCAGTATAAAGATCTCCCCGCGCCTTTCCTTCAGGCTGCTATGTTCAAACGATCGATAAAGATGTATTTTATATACATCATATAAATCACTTTGCTTGCCCAGCCAGAGGAGCCCCCTATGGAGCAGCAGTTGCTTTGCTATAAAACCCTGCCGGAATGGAACAGCGAAACGCTGCCGGAAGCCTTTCGTCAGCGCCACAACACCCAGAGCGGCACCTGGGCGAAGCTCACCGTGCTGAGCGGCAGCCTGACGTTCGCCATGATGACCGAAGACGGCGCCACCACCGAGACCTGGCAGTTCAGCCCTGAAAGCCAGCCGCCGTTTATCGCCCCCCAACAGTGGCATCGCATCGTTTCCTTTTCGGACGACATGACCTGCCGGCTGGCGTTTTACTGCACGCCGGAAGATTACTACCACAAGAAATACGAACTGACGCGCACTCACTCCGAAGTGGTTGAGGCGGCGGCGCGCATCGCGCCGGGCAAGGCGCTGGATCTGGGCTGCGGCGGCGGGCGCAATTCGCTCTACCTCAATCTGAAAGGTTTCGATGTCACCGCCTGGGACAAGCATGCGCCGTCGATAGCCCGCCTCAACCAGATCGTCGACGCCGAGCAATTAACCCGCCTGAGCGCCGGGGTGCAGGATCTCAACACCCACCGCTTCAGCGGCGAATACGACTTTATCCTGTCCACCGTGGTCTTGATGTTCCTCGAACGGCAGCAGATCCCGCATATCGTGCAAGACATGCAGGACAGCACCGTGCGCGGCGGCCATAACCTGATCGTGGCGGCGATGGATACCGAGGATTATCCCTGCCCGCTGCCGTTCCCGTTCACCTTCAGCCCGGGTGAGCTGAAGCATTATTATCGCGACTGGGAGATCCTCAAATACAACGAAGACGTCGGCCAACTGCACAAAACCGACGCCGCCGGCAACCGCATCTCGCTGCGCTTCGCCACCCTGCTGGCGCGCAAGCTATAGCGCGTCGTGAAAGATTACCCCCAGCGTGTGGCGTTGGCCGGTGCGTATCCGGCTGACGCCGTGGCGCAGATTGACCCGATAGTAGCCTTTCACTCCCGCTACCGGCCGGTGATGCACGGCGAACACTACTGCATCGCCCTGCTGCAGCGGCACCACCTCCGGCCGGCTCTGCATCCGCGGCCGCTGTTCGGTCAGCACGAATTCGCCGCCGGTGAAATCCCGTTCGGGGGCGGAGAGCAAAAACGCCACCTGCAGCGGAAATACCCGCTCGCCGTACAGATCCTGATGCAGGCAGTTGTAATCCCCCGTTTCGTAGCGCAACAGCAGCGGCGTCGGTCGCCGTTGGCCGGCCCGGTGGCATTCGGCCAGGTAAACCTCATGTTCGGCGGGATAGCGCGCCGTCAGGCCCAATAAGGCGTTCCAGCGGTTGGCCACCGGCGCCAGCCGCGCATACATCAGGCCGCGCGCTTCGGCCACCGGCGGCGGCAACGGATAGGCGAAATAGCGGTATTCGCCGCGGCCAAAACCGTGCTTCGCCATCACGATGCGGCTGCGGAAGTGCGCATCCTGCGGGTAGAGCGCCGCCAGCTCGCGGCACAGGTCATGGCTGAACACGCCGGGCAGCCGCGCGCAGCCCTGCGCATCGAGTTCACGTTCAATTGCCGCCCAGTCCAATTCGGCCAGCCGCGCCGCCAGCGCGCCGCTCATCGCTGCGCCTCTTTTTCCAGCAAGGCTTTCTTGCGCTCGACGCCCCAGCGATAGCCGGACAAGGCGCCGTCGTTGCGCACCACCCGGTGGCAGGGGATCGCCACCGCCAGCATGTTGGCGGCGCAGGCGCCGGCTACCGCGCGCACCGCTTTGGGCGCCCCAATGCGCCGAGCGATATCGGCATAGCTGACGGTTTCGCCGACCGGTATCGCCTGCAGCGCCCGCCAGACCCGCTGTTGAAACGCGGTGCCACGAATATCCAGCGGCAGCGCCAACCCGTTCTCCGGCGCTTCAATCAGGCCCACCACCTGCGCCATCAGCGCTTCATACTGCGCGTCGCCGCCGATCAGCTCGGCGTTGGGGAATTTGTCCTGCAGATCCTGCACCAGCTGCTGCGCATCGTCCCCCAGCAGAATGGCGCAGATGCCCACCTCGCTCTGGGCCGCCAGGATCTCGCCCAGCGAACAGCGCCCGACGGCGAAATGGATGCGCATGCCTTTGCCGCCCGCCCGATAGGCCTTCGGCGTCATGCCCAACGCGGCGTTGGCCTGCTGGTAGAAGCGGCCGTTGGCGCCATAACCGGCGTCGAAGATCGCGTCGGTCACCGTTTCCCGCTGCGTAAGACCGGCGCGTAAGCGTTGGCTGCGCTGCGTAAGACCGGCGCGTAAGCGTTGGCTGCGCTGCGCGTCGGCGTAGCCTTTCGGCGTCAGGCCGGTGATCGCTTTGAACAGCCGGTGGAAATGGTATTGGCTCAACCCGACGTGGCGCGCCAGCGTCTGCAGCGACGGCGCTTTTTCCGCCTGCTCGATATAGCGGCAGGCCTCAGCTATCTGCCGCGCATGCTGTTCCGTCAGCGGCGTCAGCCCCTGCCGGCAGCGTTTGCAGGGCCGATAGCCCGCCGCCTCCGCCTGCTCCGCGTCGTCAAACAGCTCCACGTTTTGCCGATTCGGTTGGCGTGACGGGCAGGAAGGCGAGCAATACACGCCGGTGGTTTTCACCGCGTAGATAAAGCGGCCGTCGGCGTGCTTGTCGCGGCTGACAATCGCCAGCCAGCGCGGATCGGCGCTGTCGATTACGTTTTTCATCATCCGTTCCTCACTGCGGTTTCGATGTTAACCAGCATAGTGACGGGCCGTTGGCGAAACACGCCGACTCTTGCTTTTTAATTCGTCGCCGACGTTTTCAACAATCTTTCGACAATTTTTCACCAACAACATGAAGTTTATTACGTTGCCAACCCGGTTGCACGGCGTTAGGATCGCGGCCGGCCACGGGCGTGGCCAGTGTTTCTGCCTGTTAGTTGCGCGCATGGAGAGGTTATTGTGTTAGAGAGTTTTGGCGTCCTGAATTTATGGACCTATTTGGCCGGGGTGGTCTTCATCATCATTCTGCCGGGGCCGAATACGCTGTACGTGCTGAAAACCGGCATATCGCGCGGCGTGCGCGCCGGCTATACCGCGGCGCTGGGCGTGTTTATCGGCGATGCGATCCTGATCTTTTGCGCCTATATCGGCGTGGCTTCGCTGATCCGCACCACGCCGTTCCTGTTTACTCTGGTGCGTTTTCTCGGCGCGATTTACCTGCTGTTCCTTGGCGCAAAAATCCTCTACGCCACCTTCGTGCAGAAGGCGCAGGCGCAACAGCAACAGATTGAGGGCGGCAACAGCATTCTGCGCAAATCGCTGACGCTGAGCCTGACCAACCCGAAAGCTATTCTGTTTTACGTGTCGTTCTTCGTGCAGTTCATCGATTTCAACTACGCGCACACCGGGCTGTCGTTCACCATTCTGGCGCTGATCCTCGAAGCCGTCAGCTTTATCTACATGAGCACGCTGATCTTCTCCGGCGCGATGCTGGCGCATTTCTTCAACCACAAGAAAGGCCTGGCGAAGCTCGGCAATGGCCTGATCGGCCTGCTGTTCCTCGGTTTCGCCACCCGTCTGGCAACCCTGAGTTCGTAATCCTTCCCGGCCGGCGCCCGCCGGCCGCGGTTTACTGTTCCGTCACGGCAAAATGACACGCAGGACAAATCGAATGTCAGGCAGAGCAAAGCCGCCGCTTTACCGCTGATCTAGACTCTCAGGGTTAACGATAACCTGATGAGCCTGATCGGAGGATGTATGTCTGACAATACCGTAGCCGTGCTGGATAGCGTGTCGCGTTTTCTCGATCGTCAGCATGGGCTGTATATCGACGGCCAGTGGCGCGCGTCCGCTGCGGAAGGCCGCCTGGCGGTGTATAACCCCGCCAATGGGCAGCAGATCGCCACCACCGCCGACGCCAACGAACACGACGTCGCGCTGGCGGTGCAGTCCGCCCACAAAGCCTTCAGCGAAGGCGTCTGGGCGCAGCGTCTGCCGGTAGAGCGCGAACGCATCCTGCTGCGCTTCGCCGATCTGGTGGAGCAGCACGCCGAAGAGCTGGCGCAGCTCGAAACCCTGGAGCAGGGCAAATCCATCAACATCGCCCGCGCTTTCGAAGTCGGCAGCACCCTGAACTGGATGCGTTACACCGCCGGGCTGGCGACCAAAATCACCGGCCAGACGCTGGACGTCTCCATTCCGATGCCGCCGGGCGCCAAATATCAGGTTTATACCCGCAAAGAGCCGATCGGCGTGGTCGCCGGCATCGTGCCCTGGAACTTCCCGCTGATGATCGGCATGTGGAAAGTGATGCCGGCGCTGGCGGCGGGCTGCTCCATCGTCATCAAGCCGTCGGAAACCACCCCGCTCACCCTGCTGCGCATCGCCGAACTGGCGAGCGAAGCCGGCGTGCCGCCGGGCGTGTTCAACGTGGTCACCGGCCGCGGCACCGTGTGCGGCAAGGCGCTGACCGAACATCCGCTGATCGCCAAAGTCAGCTTTACCGGCTCCACGCCGGTGGGCAAAAGCATCGCGCGCGCGGCGGCGGATCGCCTGACCCGCGTGACGCTGGAGCTGGGCGGCAAAAACCCGGCCATCGTGCTGAAAGATGCCGATCCGCAGCAGGTGATCGAAGGCCTGATGCTCGGCAGTTTCCTCAACCAAGGGCAGGTGTGCGCCGCCAGCTCGCGAATTTATATTGAAGCACCGATTTATGATCGGCTGGTGGCCGGATTCGAACAGGCGGTGAAATCGCTGTCGGTCGGGCCGGGGATGGATACCGGCGCGCAAATCAACCCGCTGGTGTCGCTCGCGCACCGCAACAAGGTGGCGGCCTACCTGGACGACGCCCGGGCGAAAAACGCCGAGCTTATCGGCGGCGCGGCCGGGCCGGACGCCAACGGCTTCTACATTCCGCCGACGCTGGTGATCAACCCGGACGATCGGCTGAACCTGACGCGCGAGGAAGTGTTCGGCCCGGTGGTCAACCTGATCCGGGTGGCGAGCGCCGAAGAGGCGCTGAGCAAGGCCAATGACACCGACTTCGGGCTGACCGCCAGCCTGTGGACCACCAGCCTGCAGCAGGCGATGGCGCTGACGCCGCGCATTCAGGCCGGCACCGTGTGGGTCAACACCCATACGCTGATCGACCCAAACATGCCGTTCGGCGGGTTCAAACAGTCGGGCAGCGGCCGCGATTTCGGCCCGGATTGGCTGGATGCCTACACCGAGTCGAAATCGGTCTGCATCCGCTATTGAGTGCAGCGGCGCGGGCCTGGCCCGCGCCCTGACTTATTGATACTGCCGACGGTACTCGCTCGGCGACATGCCGAAACGCTGCTTGAAAGCGGTCGAGAAATGGCTGTGATCGGCGAAGCCCCAGTCAAGACCAATGCCGGCCAGCTTTTCCTGCCCGGCGGCGCTGCGCAGCGCCTGCGCGCACAGATCCAGCCTGCGGTTCCTGATGTACTGCGCCACCACCAGCCCCTGACGGGCGAACAGCCGATACAGGCTGCGTAACGATACCCCCAGCTCGGCCGCTACCCACTCAGGACGCAGCTGCGCCGACTGAATATGCCTGTCGATCAGCGCCAGCGCCTTGTCAAAGACCGGGTGCTGCCCTTCCGGCCGCGCCTGTTCGAGCGCCAGAGCCGGGCGCAGCAGCGCCGCCAGCGCATTCAGCACCGCCTCGCTTTCCGCCGCGGCGAGCTGAGGATCCTGCATGCTGCTCAGCACCAGCTGGCGGCTAAGGCGCACCGCGCTCAGCTCCGCCCCCAGACGCTGCGCGCAGGGCGGCGGCAGCGGCAGGCAGCCGCGCGGCAGTAGCAAAGAGATTTGGCGCGAATCGCGCTGGAAGGTGAAGCTGCTGGGCTGTGAGGCGTCGATCAGCGTCATGTCGCCGGGAGAGAGCATCGTTTGGCGATCGCCCTGCTCCATCAACGCGCTGCCGCGCAGCTGGAAGACGGTAAAAAAGTGCGCGCCGTCGCTGCGGGCGATTTCACGCGGCGTGCGATACAGCCGGGCCTGGGCCACGTCGACCACGCTCAGACGCAGCGCATGGGCGCGGAACTCCTGCATCGCCCCGCTGAAACCCGGCCCCAGCGTTTTCGCGCAGAACCTGCCGCAGGCGGTGTTGATTTTGCCCAGCCACTCTTCGAAGCCGGCGTCGCGGAGCGTTGCCAATGCCGTCATGATCTCTCCCTTCAAACGCCGGCGGCGCTGCGCCGTTGAACAGAAAATCACCATAACAATCCGTTAACACACAATCAATGGCGAGCGGGGGATTTGGCGCCGCGATCACAGTTCGCCCGGCGTGTCGTCATCAATCCGTCACGAAATCGTCATCTCATCTTCACAGGCCTCGCCAAAGATACAGGCTGCTCCCCCTTCACGTTGACACCCTGGACATGACCCGATGAAATCATTGCAAAAATCTGTTTTAGCGCTGTGTTTGTTTACCACCAGCGCCCTGGCCGCGTTCCATGCGCAGGCGGCAGAGGAAGCCCAACCGTTCACCACCGCGCAGCAGGTGGATCTGACCCACATCCTGCCGCCGCCGCCGGCCAACGACTCGGCGCAGACCCAGCGCGAACTGCGGGAAGTCCTCGACATGCAGCAAAAACGCACGCCGGAAATGGCCAGCCAGGCCAAGGCGGATGCGGAAGAGAACGTCTGGGTGTACAGCAATGTGATGGGGCCGAAGTTCAACGCCAAAGCGTTGCCGGCCGTGAGCGCTTTCTTCGATCGCATCGTAGCGACCGAAGCGGCGGTGGTCGATCCGGCGAAAGATTTCTGGAAGCGCCCGCGCCCGCATATGCTGGACAGCCGCATCGAGCCGATCGTCAAGCGCTCCAGCTCCGGCTCCTGGCCTTCCGGCCACACCACGCTGGGCACGCTGATGGGCATCACCCTGGCCAACATGGTGCCGGAGAAGCGCGCCGCCATCATGACGCGCGCCTGGCAATATGGCGACAACCGGGTGGTGGCGGGGATCCACTACCCTTCCGATATCGAGATGGGCCGCATCGCCGGCAGCGTGATCAGCCAGCAGCTTTCGCAACAGCAGGATTTCCAGCAGCAGTATCGGCAAGCCCGTGATGAGCTGCGTCAGGCGCTGGATTTACCCGCGGCGAAATAGACCCGGCGGCTGACACCGGGCCCTAACGGCCCGGTTTACGGCTGTTTGTCCAACAGGTAACGCACCACCGCCGCGTACTCTTTGGCGTAGCCTTCAACACTGGTGGCGGCCATGCCGGCATTGTCTATCTTGTATTGGCCGGCCACGTAGAACGACGGGGTGCCGCGCACGTCAAACGCTTTCACCGCTTCATTCTGCTTGGCGATCAACCCTTTGACCAGCAGGCTGTGGCGCGCGTTTTCATAGGTGGCAGCATCGATGCCGGCCGCCGTGAACACCCGCTGAATATCGTCGGCGCTGTTGACGGCGCGCTGTTTCTGCACCGCGTCGAACATCGCCCCTTCAATCTTGTCTTCCACGCCCAGCACCGTCGCCACCGCCCAGGCTTCGGTCAGCTCATTGCCCAGTTTGCCCATCAGGCTGACGTGATATTTGGTGACTTTCTCACCGGCGGGCAGCGCCTGCGCCACGGTGCCGCCTACGCGGTAGGTTTCGGCGAACTGATAGCAAGGGCCGCAGTAGAAGGAGAAGAACTCCACCACCGCCGGCGCGGCGGCCACCGGCTTATCCAGCCGGGTATATTGCTCGCCCGCGCGGTAATCCGCGGCCTGAACCGCGGGCAGCGCCAACATCAATACGACGGCGGCGGCGAACGAACGCTTAACTTTTGCCAACATAAACACTCCTGGTTTCATCTATGAACATCGTCCTTAGCGGCGGTTTTTATAATCAAATAACCGCCAGAAGACCAGTTTTTATTACCTTCTATACCCTAAATAATTGGAGTTGCATCACGGCGGCAAGAGCGGGAGTCCCCAGGAGCTTACTCAAGTAAGTGACTGGGGTGAGCGCTCGCAGTCAACACAGATGCAGCTTCAAGTATGACGGGTATATTTGTGAGGGATTATGTTCAGCGCCCTTCGTAACCGTCCCAGTACGCGCCTACCGCTTCCTGCGAGAACACCTGGCGGCGTTTAGGGTTGTCGGCGCCGCTGTAAGTGCGGTTGATGAAAATGGTTTTGTGTTCCATGTTCTGCTGGAATTCCGGGCTGGCCAGATAGTCGGCCTTTTTCTGCGCCTCGCTGCGCGCCACGCCTGCCGCGCGATCCTTTTTCCCCAGCTGGTAGAACTGTTCGAACATCGGCACGGCGTTCTTAATACTGCCGTTCACATCGGTGCGGAATTGCGGATCGAAATCGTCGCGGGTTTGATAAATGTAGTGCTTGGCATGCAGCTCGGCGCTGCTGAGGTGATGGGTGCAGGCGCTGAGCGCCAACAGCGGCAACAACAGCGCCGCGCTTTTCAGTCTTTTCATGTCGTCTGTCCCTGTCAGTGAGGAAGGTTCCTTTAGCGCCAAGAGCATAGCGCCGGCCCCCGGCGAACGTCAAACGACAAAACGCGCATCACCTTGTTTTATATTAATATTATATACATTGATTGGTATTCATTGCCTGAAACACTATGCTTTAACAGACAGGGTAAACACTCACCGACAGCGAGGCGGCCAATGAAAACGATCGACAAAAGCGTGGGGGAGTACGACCTCACGGCGGAAAAAAAAGCGGGCATGATCACCGGCACCATCCGCGGCGAACTGCCGGACAGCGACGCGAACCTGCCGCTGCTGCCCTTCTCCGGCACCTTCGCCGGCCCGAGCGTGGCCGAAGCCATCGCCGATATTCAGCAGCAGTTCCCCGACATCGAACCGGCGATTATCGACGATTTGCGCGAGGAACTGCTGAAGGCCGGATTCTAATCCGGATCGCAATGCCGCACGAACGGACTGTAGACCGGCGCGCCGGGCTTCAGCGCCAGATCGGCGTCAAAATCTTCATTGCGGTTGAACGGCACCACCGGCCAGGCGGAAAACGCCTTCAAACCGTCCCGGTACGCCTGCGTCACCTTCGCCAACGCGGCATTTTGCGCCTGCAGAGCCTCGCCCGCCAACCCGCCGCGCACGCCATAGACCAGGAACGGCTCCAGCACGCTAAAGCCAATATAGTGCAACGCATGCATGATGGGCCACAGCATCAGCCGCATATCGCCGTCACGCCCGTTCGGCGCGCAGGCCTGTGCGGAAGCGCCGGCGGTGACGGTCAGCAGCGCCCGTTTGCCGCGCATTACGCCGTTCTCATGGCGGTGGCGGCTGTCGTAGATCCCGCCGTAAACGAACACCCGATCCATCCAGCCTTTGATGATGGCCGGCGCGCCGAACCACCAGAAAGGAAACTGCAACACCAGCGTATCCGCCCAGTGCAGCAGCTCGATATGCCGCCGGATCTCCGCCGGCAGCGCCTGAGTCGTCCAGTGATGGCGCTGCTCCTGCATCGCATCAAATCTGTCCGCCTGCTTTCTGCTGGGGTAATGGCCGGCGCTCTCGCGCGGATCAAATCCCTCCTGATACAAATCGACCGTCTTCACCTGATGCCCCTGCGCCAGGCAGGCCTGCCGCGCCTGTTCGGCCAAATGGGCATTGAAGGAATGCGGCTCGGGGTGAGCCAGCACAATCAGCACGTTCATCCTGTTTCTCCCGTTGTAAGGTGGTGCTGCTATGCTGTGGCTTTATCGCCCCCTTGGCAATTACGCACCTGAAGGTAACCCCCAATGGCTTATCCCGGCGACGTCTATTCGAGCAAGTGCTCCGCGCGCGATGCGCTGGCGCTGATTTCCGGCAAGTGGGTGATGTTGATCCTGCCTGCGCTGGCGCAGCGGCCAATGCGCAACGGCGAACTGCTGCGCCGCATCGACGGCATTTCGCAGAAGGTGCTGACGCAAACGCTGCGCCAGTTGGAACGCAACGGGCTGCTCGAGCGGCTGGATTTAAGTGAAAAAAATCAGGCACATGTGGAATATCGGCTCAGCGCCGTCGCCTGCTCGCTGGTCGAGACGCTGACGGCGCTGGACCGCTGGGCGGAATACCATTTCCCCGAGCTGGACGCCGCCCGCGAGCGCTATGATGCCGAGCGTGGGCGCGAGGCCGATTAAAGCGGTTTGGCCCGCAGCGTCTCGCCGCTACGCACGAAGTTGCCCGCCCCCAGATGATGAATGGTGTGCAGATCCGCATTGGCGGCGGTGAAGTTCCAGCGCCCTTGCTGGAACACCCGCTCGTCCGCCGCCGCGCTCAACACCTCGCCGAAGCAGGTGTCGTATTTTTCCTGCGCGCCGCTTTCCGGCAATAAGCGGCACTCCAGCCACGCCACGCACCCCTGTTCGATCAGCGGCACCTGCAGCGTAGCGCTCGGCGCTGCGGCGATGTGAAAGCGGGCGAACTTGTCGTCATCCAGCCCGGATACGCTGCCGACCGCGTAGGTGGCGTCGATGAACATGGCCGCCGGCACGCAAATGCCGAATGCGCCGCTCTCCTCGATCATTTGCCGGCTGTGCGCCCCTTTGTCCACCACGATGGCGATGCGCGGCGGGCTGAACTCCACCGGCATCGACCAGGCGGCGGCCATCACGTTGCGTTTGGCGCCGTCGCGGCTGCGGCTGGTGATCAAAACCGTCGGGCCGTGGTTCAGCAGGCGGCTGGCGTGTTCGAGGGCGACAGGGCGAAAGTGGCTCATCGGGAAATCCTTGCGAGTGACTGATTGTTCCGCAGTGTAGATCTACGCCGTAAAGGCAGGCAACGCGGGGCGCACAGAATGCGCAGGTGAGACGCTTGTTCCCGGTCTCGCCATCCGTTATCTATAGTTAAATCAATTCGCCGGTAACGGCCCACTCCACCTGAGGATCTTGCCTTGACGTTTTTAAAACACCCAATCGCCGCGCTGGTGCTGGCCGGCTGCGGCCTGCTGTCGGCGGGCGGCGCGCTGGCCGCTTCCGATGCGCTGGTGTACTGCACCGTTGCCTCGCCGGAATCGTTCAACCCGCAGCTCTCCAGCTCCGGGCCGACCTTTATCGCCACCTCGCAGGTGCTGTACAACCGCTTGGTGACGCTGCGCGAAAGCGATAAAACGCCCGCCCCGTCGCTGGCCACCGAGTGGAGCGTCAGCCCGGACGGCAAGACCTACACCTTTACCCTGCGCCAGGGGGTAAAATTCAACAGCAACAAATACTTCACCCCAACGCGCGACTTCAACGCCGAAGACGTGGTGTTCACCGTGATGCGGCAGAAGGATCCGGCCAACCCGTATCACAAGGTCTCCGGCGGCAACTATGAATACTTCACCGACATGGGTCTGGATAAGCTGATCACCAAGGTGGAAGCGGTGGACGAACACCACGTGCGCTTCACGCTGAGCCAGCCCAACGCCGCCTTCGTCGCCGACTGGGCGATGGATTTCGCCTCGATCCTGTCCGCCGAGTACGCCGACGCGATGCTGAAAAAGGGCACGCCGGAATACGTCGACAACTGGCCGATCGGCACCGGGCCGTTTGCGCTGCAACAGTACAAGCAGGATTCGCTGATCCGCTACATCGCCAACCCGCACTACTGGCAGGGCGAAGTGGCCAGCAAGCACCTCATCTTCTCCATCACGCCGGATCCGCAAACCCGGCTGGCCAAGCTGAAAACCAACGAATGCCAGATCATCCCCGCGCCGCTGCCGGAACAGTTCGCCGCCATCAAGGCCGACGGCAACCTGCAGTTGCACGACATTACCGGGCTGAACGTCGGCTATCTGGCGTTCAACACCCAGAAAAAACCGTTCGACAACCTGCTGGTGCGCCAGGCGTTGAGCTATGCGGTGGACAAGAAAGCGATCGTCGCCGCGGTGTTCAAAGACAGCGGCACGCCGGCCAATTCGCTGCTGCCGCCGGGCATGCTGGGCTACAACGATAAACTGCCGGAGTACGCCTACGATCCGCAGAAGGCGCGCGAGCTGCTGAAGCAAGCCGGGCTGGAGCAGGGCTTTGAGACCGACATCTGGTCGATGCCGGTACAGCGCCCTTACAACCCGAACTCGAAGCGCATCGCCGAGATGATCCAGAGCGACTGGGCGAAGGTGGGCGTGAAGGCCAAGATCGTCACCTGGGAGTGGGGCCAGTATCTGGCCGGGCTGCGCAAAGGCGAGCAGCAGAGCGCGCTGTACGGCTGGGTATCGGACAACGGCGATCCGGACAACTTCGCCACCCTGCTCGGCTGTGCCGGGGTGCAGAGCGGCGCCAACGTGGCGCGCTGGTGCGATAAGGATTACGACCGGCTGATCCAGCAGGCGATCCAGGAGAACCAGCCGCAGGCGCGCGCCAAGCTGTACCAACAGGCGCAGGTGATCTTCGCCAAACAGGCGCCGTGGCTGCCGCTGGCCACCGGCAAAGTATTCTACGCCACCCGCAGCAACCTGAGCGGCTACGTGGTGGACGTGAACGGCAGCGATTTCGCCAAGGCCAAATTGAACTGATCCCAGGCGCCGCAGCGAGGGCTGCGGCGTAATCCGCTTCATCGCTTAATAAGCTGCCAGCCTCTGAAACTGTCGTCCATTAGCTTCTCAACTTACGATGCCCCTCTACCGCCTGGCGCATACCCCACTAAACCAATCGCTTAATAAGTGAGTTGAGCCTGGCGTTTTGCCTAAATTGCGCGCACGCGCTTTCCTCCGATGTAACATTTCGTTACCATCGGCGCACAGACCCTTTAACATCAAAAGGTAACCCGGTGCAGAACACCTACATGCCGTGGCAAATTCGCCTGCACTGGCTGGTGGCGATCCTGCTGGTCATCACCTGCGTCACCATCGAGCTGCGGGGCTTTGCCGAACCGGGCAGCGCACCGTGGTACGCGCTGGTTGTCACCCACTTCAGCAGCGGCGTGACGGTGTTTGTGCTGATGCTGGCCCGCCTGCTCCTGCGTCGGCGCCACGCCTCGCCCGCCATCGTGCCCAAACCGCCGAAGTGGCAAACCGGCATGGCGCACCTGACGCATACCCTGATTTATCTGCTGCTGCTGACGCTGCCAGTGCTGGGGGTGTATTCGCGCTATCTGGGCGGCAAGGAGTGGTATCTGTTCGGCCTGTCGATGCCGTTCACCGACGTGGCCGATCGGCCGCAGGCGCGGATGATTATCGGCTGGCATAAAACGCTGGCCTTATTCGGCTACTGGCTGATCGGCCTGCATGCCGCCGCCGCGCTGTTCCATCACTACATCGTCAAGGACAATGCGCTGGTGCGCATGCTGCCATTGATGAAAAAACGCTGAATACCCGGCGCCAGGGATGAATTTTCGGGCCACGCCCGCTGACAGGGAATGACATGCAAACCCAATTTTTTAATGTGACCGTCGAACAATGCGCCAGCCAACAGACGGCGCCCGACAATCTGGTGAGGATCATCGCCTCCGGCCAGACGTTCTTTTTTTACCGTGACGACTTCAGCGACAGCGAAAATCTGCTGGCCACGCTCGCCGCCGGCGATCGGGTGAAGATCGGCGCTCACCGCCTGCGTGACGGCAGCTACTGGCTGCACTGGCTGCTGCACGGCACGAAAGGCCGGCTGGAACCCGACAGAACGCTTAAATACAAGCTGAAATACTTCGCCCTGCTGGTGCTGGGCGCGGCGCTGGCCGGTGGCTTCCCGGCCGCCTTTTTCATCATGGACCGGGAAGACTCCTGGCTGACCATTGTCCTGTTCTTTATCGCCATCATCGCCGGCCTTATCGGCATCGGCATAGTGCTGTTCGTCGGTTCGGAGCTTCTGCTGATCGGGCACCGCGGCCGCAGGCGCCTGCTCCGGGCGCTGGATCGCGTGCTGCTGGGGCAAGACGTCACGCCGCCCGATTCGCTCAGCCTGAAAATCCCCGGCATCAGATACCGGGCCGTCCGCAAAGACGCCGTGCCGACGACCGCACCGCTGCAGACCGCACTTCCCCTTCCTGACGGCGTCGAGGCCTCCGGCATCGAGACGGTCAACGCCCTGAGCTACGAACTTCGCCACTATGAGATCCCGCGGCAGGTGCAGTATTTGGACACTTACGCGTGGCGTCAGAACGAGACGCACTTCGCGGTGACGACCCGCGCGCTCAACGTCCCCACGACCAAACTGCATCCGGTATTTCGTCGGCAGCATCCGCTTTTCATCGCTAAGGGCGATCCGCTGCAGGTGTTGTACTGCGAGAACGACACCGTCCCCGAGTTGCCTACGGTACGTGGGATCATCAATCATCGCGACCACCAAACCTATCTCATCGGCGGCAATCGCTACTTCACCGAAGCCGGCCTTAACCTGAGCGCGCGTGTCGTTTTCATCCTGGGCGCGATCATGATGTGTTTGATGCTCGGTCTGATCGTGTGGGATAACGCCGATACCCCAGCGGGCTTTTACCTGGATGCCTGGACCCTGAAGCGCCTCGGCAGTGAGTTGCCGCCGATTCTGCTGCTGATGATGCTGATGGTCAGCGGCCTGGCGCTGCTGATCGAGGGCTTCGCCCAGATCTGCCGCCTCTACGCTTTTGAACAGCACCGCACGTTTAAGACGTTCAAATACCTGCGCAATCTGCGCCGCAGGCTATGGCGGCAGGAACAGGTGACGGAGCTGAAATGATGACGCTAGCGCTTTATAAAAGACCCCTTATTATCCTGACGCTGTTTTTGGCCAGCGCGCTGGGCGTCTATTTCCTCGCCCCTGAACAACGCTATGCGCAGTGGCAATGGACCCAGAGCGACGAGGCGTTGCCGACGATAGCCCGTTACGATCTCATCCACAGCTACCCGGCGCAGAACGGCGCTCTGCTGCTCATCAGCAAAAGGAGCGAACGCGGGGCTTACAATAGCTTTTACGGCTGGGCGGCAAACTACCTCAGCCAGGTGTTATTCACCGGCCCGAAGGGGTTGCAGATGCTGGGGCAACTCGACGAGTTGATCTACGATGCAGTTTGCGTCGAGCAGGAGTGCGTGCTTTTTCTGTCCAAAGGGCGCCGGCTGGTCGATGTGCAACGTGGCACCCTCGGGGCGCTGATCCCCTGGCCGGAGGGTGACGACAACCTGCCTTCCTTTATCGGCGGCAAACTGGTGGCGCTGCCGGGGCAACGCGCGCTGTATTTCATCAGCACCGAAGGCGTATTCTACAGCCCGGACTTTGGCGCCCATTGGCGGCAAACGCTGGATCTGCCGGCACAGCTGGACGCGCGGCAGCTGCTGGGCTTTGAGCGCGGCGAGGAGGACTCACCGACGGCTAACGCCGCCGGTAAGCGCAAATCCATGCCCGAGATCTTTACCGCCGTTGATGGCGATCGCGTGCTGTTCTGGATGAACCCGGTGCTCGGTTCCGGCGCCCTGCACATCGCCGTTAACGGCAAAACCGGCGAGGTGGCCGAACTGCATTGGCTAACGGTGCGCGTGAAGGAAAGCGCGCAGGCTCCGGATGGCGGCATCTACCTGATCGCCCAAACGCTGGACAGAGGGCTGTATCAGCTCCTGCGTTATCAATCCGACGGGCAGTTGGCGGTACTGTTGGAAAACGGCGATAAATCGCTGTATCAGCTGTGGGCGGGCAACGACAAGCTGGTCTCCCAAACGGATAACGGCGATGCGCGTCTTTCGCTGATTTTCGATCTGCGCTCATCCGACGTGCGCTACCGACAGCCGTTGGAGTACCGCTACAACGGGCGCGACGACGCACGCCAAACCGTGATCGAACCGGAAAGCCACTATGGCGATGACGGGAAGACCCCGCCACTGCCCTACTTCGTTCGCTATCGTTCCACTACGCCATGAACAGAAGGAACTTGCCATGCTGTTAGGCTATGGCGCCGGCGCCGCAGGATTGCTGGCGCTGTTGTTGGCCCTGCTGCTCGCCGGCATCCTGATCGCCTGGTGGGGCCGGCGCTACATCGCCGCCCGCTGCGGCCGACCGCGACCGCCGCTCTCCTGGGGCGGCTATCTGTTGGCCTCGGCGCTGGCGATCTACCCGGTGGCGTTCGCGCTGATGCTGATCGACATTGCCATCCAGGACATCAAGAGCCAGCGGGCGGAAGCTCGTTGGAATCAACGCAGCTACCTGACGCTCGACGAGGCAAAGCCGTTCGGTGAAACGACGCTGCCGAAAGGCAGTTGGGTAAACCGCCAGGATCCACGCCTGCCCGGCACCGAAGACAGCCCTATCACGATGAACGGCGTGACCGCCGTGCGTTTTCCTCAGCCACAGAGCGTAGCCGGCGTGCCGATCATCGCCTTCGAGGTTTTACCGCCGGTGATGGAGCTGGCGAGCGCGCACACCTTTACCCGCCCGAGCGGCCAAAGGGTGCACTGCGAAGCCGGTTGGCTGGTCACCTTCTTGTTGCCGCCGGATCGGCCGGCCCCGCAGTGGGAGGAGTGGCAGGCCGGGCTGCCTGCGGCGGCGTTTCGGCCCAGCGACTGGATCTTTAGGGAGTGCTTCTCCGGCAGCCCGATCGCGGTGCTGACCTTGCACGACGGCGAAGTCAGGGTGCTGCCCTAAGCCTTACGCCGTGGCGTTGGGCAAACGCACGGTCACGCGGTTGTTGGCCGTTGGCAACTGCAGCGGCGTTTCCTGCCAACTTACCGCGATAACCAATACCGGCGGGGCCGGCACGCGCGGCTCACGCCCGCCTGGCCCCACGCTGTAGGCATCCCATTCAATCACAAACACCCCGCCGTCTTGCGGCTCGACCCGCTCGACGAAAAAGGTGGTGTCCGAACCGCGCCCGCCCGCCGGTTTATGCGCATAAGAGAGCAGGCTGAACCACTCGCCGGCGAAGTAGAGATGGTATAGGCCATCGACGATATGCTCGCCGCGGAACTGGCAGCCGCCGACGCTCAAACCGTCACCCGACGGGGATTCCGCCACGCGTTCGAGATCGCGCACGAAGCGATCGGTCGGCCTGTTATCCAACAACAGTTCATAAGGCGGCGTGTGCAGCAGCGCGGCAGGATCGTCCGCCTGGCGCAGATCCGCCGGCAACATCGCGCGCGCCGCCAGCACGCGGCCGCTGGGCAACGTGATCTCCAGCCGATCCGCCGGATCCGCTACCCACTGCGGCACCCACAGACCGCGCACAAGGTGCAACGGCGTGGCTTCCACCTGCCGACACGTCGCCCGCAGCCGCACCAACGCCTCAACGGAACCGGCGGCCAAGGCTCCCAGCTCGCGATCGGTCAACGCAGGCAGCGCATACATCGCCCGGGCGGCGGGCTCGTATACCGTCAGCTCCTCTCCCTCGCGGCTGCGGGTCGGTATCAGGCGCAGCTTGCCATCGTCCACGTCCTGCGGCGCGGCACAGGCGCCATGCACAATCGCCCCGTCGCGCAGCAGCAGCGTCCAAAAGCTGGGGCCGCCCATGCCCAGTTCCCCCACGCCGCCAATCTGCCGGTCGCTGTCGCCGGCGTGCGCCATCTCAATCGGCTGCGAACGCCAGTCGGTCTTACGCCACTCTGTCGCCTCTTCGGGTTCTTGCCCGCTTTTAGCGGCGCGCTTCGCCCATTGCAGCACGGCAAACAGCGCGATGCACAGCACACCCCAAACCGAGTGATCCTGCCAAATCAATAACCAACCGACGATCAAAAGCGCCCAGGCGGCCATGGCGATATCCTTTTCGAAGAGAAAACCGCCTGATTCTAGCTCAGGCGGTTAGTGGGGTTGAAGCCTATGCCATGAATAATTAGCCGTTAAATAGAAAGGTAATAATTTCAGCGTTATTTCTGTGACTATGAAGATCACATAAATAATGCTTCACTGCGTGATTCCAACATAAAAACATAACCCTCTGTATCTCAATAAATATTTATTGCTCGCTTAAGAAACAGAAAGCGTAACGAGGAAAAAAATCGCAATAATTTGTACATATTCTAAACATTGACTATGTTTAGACATACTATTTATATGCAGGAAAAAATACCGAATAAAAAATCAGACAGGCGCTTAAAAAATTAACACCACCTTGCTTACCGCGAGGAAGAAAAACTCTTTTCCAGCAATATTCCGAGGATATTTTATCTCCACGGAACGGGTCACTTTGCGTTTTATCAGGCCAATAGGCTACACACCGCAATTAATATCATTATTAGCATTCCGGAGACCGACAATGAAAATCGTTACGGGCATTATCCTTACCTCTGTAGCCGCCTTCAGCGGCGCGGCTTACGCTGCCGATGCGCAGCCTACCACCGGCAACGCGGAAGTGATGCTGGAACACGTGCACGCCGTGATGGAAAACGGCAGCCCGGCGCCGCAGCACGACGCCGCCTGCCAAAAAGAACTTTCCATGCCGGAATCGAAATATATGGGCATGAAGGTCAAAACCGATTACACCATCAACAGCAGCACTATGATGATGTCGGCCAAGTCGATGTTCCCATCGCCGGATTCCATGAAACCCATGGAGCTGACGGTCGATCTCTCTGCGCTGGGCCTGGCGGATATGTATGCCTTCGGCGCCTTTAAACCGGCTGCACTACCGCAGGCCTATATTTATTTCACCATCGACAAGGATTTTAAAAATCCGGTCAGCACCTTTATGATCATTAACCAAGGCAAGCAATATAACTGCGTGATCTCCAGCTCGAATAAAATGATGAGCAAAGAGATGCGCGGCAAGATGATGATGAAGAAACAGTAACGGAATAAAAAACGGCGCTTCCCGCAACAGGAAGCGCCGTCAAAAAAACCTTAAATCAGACCAGGATTGTATTTCTGGTTGAACTTCTCTTCCGATTGGAACAGATAAATAATGCCTTCGATAAAGCCGACAATCGATGGGATCCCCGTCCAGCAGAACAGCAGGTAGAACAGCCCCCACCACTTCATCCCTAAGTAAAACTTGTGAATGCCCAGTCCGCCCAGGAAGATGGCCAACAGGGCCGCCGCGAGCTTGTCTTTTCTGCTCATAGTTCACTTCTCCTAACTTCTCACCGAACCACCGGCATGCCTAAAAACGGATGCCGCTCCACAGAGCGCCGCATCGCAATGCTTGAGGAGGAAAACATTCATCCATCAAGGCTCAACAGGGGTAATTATAACAGCGATTAATTAAACGGTTGTTTAACCGGCGAAAGGATAAGCAGGGGGATGCATGGAAAGTGAGGCTACAGATACTCGGTTTCGGCTCAAAAAAACACGCACGCTCGCAGGAGCTCGTCGGCATAATAGATGAGCGAAAATTATCCCGCAGCCGTCATTGTAAGAGATAAGGTTAAAACAGATTTTCATTGCCTGATATCGGCATATCGTTATAATTTTTAGTTTCCCTGGTGAATGCCTGCAGACGATTAATAGCAGCTCACTTGCAGGTGTTCAAAAAATGATTATATCACGACGCTAAAGCCCATCACTTTGAGTATTATGCGCCGCAATCGCATTCGCCATCAGTGCATAATCCTTGATGACCCCTTGGTGACGACGCCCTGAGCAGAAAATAAAATCACAGCGTTGCTCATCTTCGATCAGTTTTTTTGCCAGATGCCTGACTCGCAATTTGGGTGTTGCATTAATTCTGGTCACCCGCCCTCTTTCAGTTTCATTACTTTGCGGATGAACCTTTTCTTCATACTCGCCAATCATCAGGGTTATTTTATTAACGCTTTCAGCGATTGTTAACTTGCCATCAGGAAGCAACGCCCCATTCCCCCACCAGATCGATGGACTGGCCGCTAGATAATTTTGAAACGCGTCAGGATGGTTCAACAGCGTATAAAGTACAAAATGCCCGCCATGTGAATGACCTGCCAGCGTTTGTTTGTCTGTATTGATTGAGTAGCGTGACTCAACCCAGGGCTTAACGCATGCGGTGATAAACTGATAAAATGCCGGCGCTCCGCCACCGTCAATAAACTCTTTATCATCAGAGGGAACCGTATAGTCGCGGGTTCTTGCTTTTAGTATATCCACCCCATCCTGATAGCCGATGCCCACATAAAGAATATTGTCGTTGTTTCTACTCTGATGGCGTTCGGTCAGCTTGGAGAATTGAGTATTGGCATCGAGAAAGTAAAGCGCTTTTAAATCGCCATGCGCTTGCTTGTCATGAGCAATAAAAACCCTATAACGTTGACCATTAAAGTTAAAGTCCTTCGTTCTTGAAATCAAACATCCACGCATAACAACCTCACTTTATAAATAAGCCAGTGATTTAACATTGGCGATAATGTCTTTTCCCAGATAAGAAAAGACGGTGAGGTTCAACCGTAGCAACGTATTATTCTGCTTACGACGCTTGCTGGTTGTGTGAATGATTAAACAAACACGTTTGTATTATACCTTGCAGCATATTGCCACATAGCGATAAGCAGAAATATCAACCGCAAGCGTTGCAGACGCCAGTGCTGCGTATTTTTACTAAGGAAGGCAGTGAAACTTGAAATGGTGCCGATAATAGGAGTCGAACCTACGACCTTCGCATTACGAATGCGCTGCTCTACCAACTGAGCTATATCGGCATCGAGCCGGGCCTGCGGGGCAAGCCGGAAGTGCGTTGAACAAGGTAGACCTGCGCGCGAAATGAGTCAATAGCCGCCGGGGCGTTTGGTTGTTTTGCAAGCAACCAGACTGTCGTGCAGTCCCCCTTTTCCAAAAACAATCAGGGCGCAGCCCGCTGCGCCCTGACCTCTTTATGACCGCAATGCGGCCTTAGCTGCGCACCAGATCGTCGCCGTAGCCGATCCACTTGTAGGTGGTCAGCGCGTCCAGGCCCATCGGGCCGCGGGCGTGCAGTTTCTGGGTGCTCACCGCCACTTCCGCGCCCAGGCCGAACTGGCCGCCGTCGGTGAAGCGGGTGCTGGCGTTGACGTACACCGCCGAGGAGTCCACCGCGCGCACGAAGTGCTCGGCGCTGCTCAGCGAGCGGGTGAGGATCGCGTCGGAGTGGTTGGTGCCGTGAGTGCGGATGTGGTCGATGGCCTGATCGATATCGTCCACCAGCGATACGTTCAGATCCAGCGACAGCCATTCGTCGTCGTAATCCTCCGCGTTCACCGGCACCACCGTCGCCGGGCCGCCCTGCAGCAGCGGCAGCGCGTTTTCCGCCGCGTGCAGCGTCACGCCCGCCGCCGCCATTTTGGCGCTCAGCGCCGGCAGGAACTCGGCGGCGATGCTGCGGTTCACCAGCAGCGTCTCCAGCGAGTTACAGGCGCTTGGGCGCTGGATCTTGGCGTTTTCAATCACCGTCAGCGCCTTGTCGAAGTCGACATCGGCATCCACGTAGGTGTGGCACACGCCGATGCCGCCGGTGATCACCGGGATGGTCGATTGCTCGCGGCACAGCTTGTGCAGGCCGGCGCCGCCGCGCGGGATCAGCATGTCGACGTAGC
This sequence comes from Serratia sp. CY37869, assembly GCF_052168895.1. Taxonomy (NCBI): domain Bacteria; kingdom Pseudomonadati; phylum Pseudomonadota; class Gammaproteobacteria; order Enterobacterales; family Yersiniaceae; genus Serratia; species Serratia sp. CY37869. The sequence continues at coordinate 58,433 of NZ_JBJNLU010000002.1, read as the reverse complement.
GATCCAGGCGCAGCAGTTCGTTCACCAGCGCGCGATCCGGGCTGTCGATCGCCTGCACCGCCGCCGCCGGCAGGCCACACTGTTCCAACGCCTGCTGGATCACTTTCACCGTCGCCTGGTTGGTGTTATGCGTCTCTTTACCGCCGCGCAGGATCACTGCGTTGCCGGTTTTCAGGCACAGGCTGGCGACGTCGATGGTGACGTTCGGCCGCGCCTCGTAAATCACGCCGATCACGCCGAGCGGCACCCGCCGGCGCTCCAGCTTCAGCCCGCTGTCCAGCAGGTTGCCGTCCAGCACGTGGCCGACCGGATCGTTCAGGCGGCACACCTGGCGCACGTCGTTGGCGATCGCCGCCAGCCGCGCCGGGGTCAGCAACAGGCGATCGAGCAGCGCTTCGCTCATGCCGGTGGCGCGCGCCTGCGCCATGTCTTGTTCATTCGCCAGCAGGATCGCTTCACTGTTGGCTTCCAGCCTGTCGGCCATCACCGACAGCACCTGATTCTTCTTCGCCGTGCTCAGTACCGCCAGCTGCCAGGAGGCCTGCTTGGCGGCCTTCCCCATCTGCTCCAGCATGCTCTCTCCTTAACTGACAATCATATCGTCGCGGTGCACTGCCACCGGACCGTATTCATAACCGAGGATCTCGCTGATTTCCTGCGAGTGGTGCCCGGCGATCATGCGCATCGCGTCGCTGTTGTAGCGGCTGACGCCGTGCGCCAGATCGCGCCCCATCAGGTTGCGGATACGGATCACTTCGCCGCGCGAGAAGTCGCCCTTCACTTCGCGGATGCCCTTTGGCAACAGCGAGCTGCCGCGCGCCATCATCGCTTCCACCGCGCCGTCGTCGACGGTGATCTCACCGGCCGGTGGCGCGCCAAAGATCCAGCGCTTGCGGTTTTCCAGCGGGGTTTCCAACGCGTGGAAACGGGTGCCCACCGGTTTGCCTTCGATCACGTCCGCCACCACGCCCGGCTTGCTGCCCGCGGCGATCACCACGTCGATGCCGGCGCGGCAGGCCACGTCGGCCGCCTGCAGCTTGGTGCCCATGCCGCCGGTGCCCAGACCGGAGACGCTGTCGCCGGCGATGGCGCGCAGCGCGTCGTCGATGCCGTGCACTTCACGGATCAGTTCGGCCTGCGGGTTGTTGCGCGGATCGGCGGTGTAGAGGCCCTGCTGATCGGTCAGCAGCAGCAGTTTGTCGGCCCCGGCCAGAATGGCCGCCAGCGCCGACAGGTTATCGTTGTCGCCCACCTTGATTTCGGCGGTGGCGACGGCGTCGTTCTCATTGATTACCGGCACGATGCGGTTGTCCAGCAGCGCCGTCATGGTGTCGCGCGCGTTGAGGAAGCGCTCGCGGTCTTCCAGATCGGCGCGCGTCAGCAGCATCTGCCCGACGTGGATACCGTAAATGGAGAACAGCTGTTCCCACAGCTGGATCAGCCGGCTCTGCCCCACCGCTGCCAGCAGCTGCTTGGAAGCGATGGTGGCGGGCAGCTCGGGGTAGCCCAGGTGTTCGCGCCCGGCGGCGATGGCGCCGGAAGTGACGATGACAATGCGGTGGCCCGCGGCGTGTTGCTGCGCACATTGGCGCACCAATTCGACGATGTGGGCGCGGTTCAGACGCAGCGATCCGCCGGTCAACACGCTGGTGCCCAATTTCACAACCAATGTCTGGCTGCCGTTCATAGTATTTCTGCCGTGTGTAATGATGAGAAGAAGAGTGCAAAGGTCTTTGTAACAGGAGAGACGCGTTATGCCAACAGGCACAACGCGAAATCAGCACAATACGTGGTCAAACGGGGTCAGGCGGAGAGTTTGATCAGTTTTTCTTTGAAATCGTCGGCGGGTTCCAGCCCCAGTTCCATGGTCGCCAGCAGCTCGCCCAGGCGGCGATGGAAGTCGCGCAGGGTGTCTTCCAGCTTGGCGCTCACTTCATCATCCTTAATGTTTTGCGCCGTCCAGTCGCCTTCCTTGTCGAACAGGCCGAATTGGTAGGAATAGGTGAAGCGCGCCTCTTCCGCCTGCAGCTCCATCCACCAGCCCCAGAACTCGCGCTTCTCCGGAGCGGGCTTTACATTGACGCAGACGGCCAAACAATCAAAGAAAAAACGGTCGTTTTCACATTGCCCTTCACGCAGGTACGGCCCCAAGCTGGCAAAACGTTTCATTAGTCGGCTTTTAGGGTGACCACTCGGTAACGTCATTCTCTAACCTCCTCAATGTAGACCACTCTTTTTAACAAACTGTTAAAATTTAGCAACTAATTAACGCATTTTGTCCCTCAGCCAACCGGACATCTGCAGCAGCGCCCGGTGGAAGCTGTCGTAAACCGGGGTGCGCGGGATGGCGACCAGCTTGCCGCTCACCGAGGAGGTGACGATCAGCTGCGACTCCTCTTTCGGGCTGAGCGTATCGCGCTCCCAGTAGCCGGAGATCATCGGCGTCGGGCAACGGCGCCCCAGCAGCCCCTGCATTTTCAGCGAGTAGCTGTTCAGCTCCACCTTCAGCACGTTGTCGGAAGCGTTGGCCATGCCCATGCGGCTGGCCAGCACGTCCATATACATGTCCGGCACGTTCAGCTGGGTGCTGCTGTCACACAGCAGGCGATGCACCACCGGCCCCAGGCAGGCTACGCCGCGCAGCCGCTGCGGCTCCAGATAAGCCAGCCGCACCGCCACATTGGCGCCGAAGCGGAAGCCGAAGGCGCTCACCCGCTGATGATCCACCCACGGCACCGAGGCCAGCTGGATCAGCACCTGCTGGTGCAGGTAGCTGGAGTCCTGCGTCAGCTTCCACTTGCAGGAGGAGCCGATCGACGGCATATCGAGCGTCAGCATGGCGATGCCGTACGGCGCCAGGTAGTCGCGGAACAGGCGGTGGTAGTCGGTCTGCAGCGTGTCGAGGCTGCCGCACATCAGCACCGTCGGGAACGGCGCTTCGCCCTTCTCCGGCATGTGCAGGAAGCCGGTGACGCTGGCGCCGCCTTCAATGCGAAACTCCAGCTCTTTCAGCTGATACGGCAGAAGCAGCGCCGCCTCTTCGTAAGCGCGGTTGGCGAGCATCTCCGCCTGTTCGGCCAGCTCGTCGCCCTTCAGGTGCGGGTAACCGGCGATGCTGTACAGGCTCGCGGCCTTCAGCCAGTATTCGCCGCCGAGCAGCGGATCCTGCTGCTCCGTCGCCCGCTGCTGCCACTGCATGCCCTGATGGATCCACTCGTAGATCCAGTTGCCGTTGCGGTAGCCCACCACGGTATCCAGCCGCTGCGGGTTGCTGCGCTCGGCGTCCGAGGCGGCGATGCGCGCCAGCACTTCGTGGATTTCGATCGGGCTGACGCCGCGCCAGGCCCACAGCAGCGGATTCAGCATGCGGTACCAGCTGCCGGTGGTGTCGCCTTCCAATGCGGAATGCATGGCGGCGCTCACTTTGTTACGCGCACGCAGCACCAGCGTCGAGGTTTCGGGGTGTTTGAATTTGGGCTTGAAAAGAATTTCAGAAAGGTTGGCCTGTGCCATGGTAACAACAGCCTCCGTAAATCTGGCGATAGGCCGCAAAAGGCCTACTTAACTGGAGGTAGTGTACCTAACTCTGGCGGGATAAACCAAGATAACGCAAACGCCCGGCATAACCGGGCGTCAGGCGGCTGACAAAGGAGGAAAAAGCGTGGTTTTTCCTCCTTTGTGGTCAACGGCCGAAAATCAATAAATTGATTTTCCTTATTTTTTATATCTTGCCTTCGGTAAGCCTGACAACGCCATCACGTTTATCATTAAACAAACGCCCGGCATAACCGGGCGTTGACTTGGAACTGGCTGGGCTTAGCGACCGCCGATCGGGGGAACGAAGCTGACGCCCATGTCCCACGGCTGTTCGATCCAGGTATCCTGCGGGATGTCGACTTCGTAGTCGTCCACCAGCGGACGACCCGCTGGTTTGGCGAAGATGGTGACGAAATGCGCTTTCGGGTACATATCGCGGATCGCTTTCGCGGTGCCGCCGGTATCCACCAGATCGTCCACCACGATGAAGCCTTCACCGTCGCCTTCGGCGCGCTTGAGCACTTTCATTTCGCGTTGGTTGTCATGGTCATAGCTGGAAATGCAGACGGTATCCACATAGCGGATGCCCAGTTCGCGCGCCAGCAGGCCCGCCGGTACCAGACCGCCGCGGCTTACGGCAATGATGCCTGTCCATTTGTCGGCAGGCAGCAGGCGGTGCGCCAGCTTGCGTGCGTGCATTTGCAGCATATCCCAGGTAACAACGTATTTTTCGCTCATAGAATCGTGTCCCAGCCGGCGGTGAAGCGGCTTATTTATAGTTCAGGGGAAAAAAGGTTGCGCGAGATTATAGAGACTGGCCGCGTTGAATTCCAGCTGTACCGAGGAAAACCTCGCGATTTCCGCCGGGCGGCTTTTCGGTGATTGATGCTGAAAAAACGAGCGTTCCCGCCGCGAAGCCGTGTGATCAAGCGCTTAAACCGCACAATACGGGGCGCGCACCGCCGGAAATAAAGTGATATTCTCTGACGATCGTGCCACGACGCACAGATACCCGCTCACCTTAACCGCGCGGCACGCCCGTCCTGTCGGAGCTTGCCGTCACAGGAGACTTATAGTGTCTGAATTGTCTCAGCTTTCGCCACAGCCGCTGTGGGATATTTTCGCCAAGATCTGTTCTATCCCGCACCCTTCTTATCATGAAGAAGCGCTGGCGCAGCACATCCTCACCTGGGCCAAAGAAAAGAACCTGCACGCCGAGCGCGATCAGGTCGGCAATATCCTGCTGCGCAAACCGGCCACCAAAGGCATGGAAAATCGCAAGCCGGTGGCGCTGCAAGCGCACCTGGACATGGTGCCGCAAAAGAATAACGACACCGTGCACGACTTCGCCAAGGATCCGATCCAGCCTTATATCGCCGGCGAGTGGGTGAAAGCGCGCGGCACCACGCTGGGCGCCGATAACGGCATCGGCATGGCCTCCGCCCTGGCGGTGCTGGCCGACGACAGCGTTGAGCACGGCCCGCTGGAAGTCCTGCTGACCATGACCGAAGAAGCGGGGATGGACGGCGCCTTCGGGCTGCAGCCGAACTGGCTGCAGGCGGACATCCTGATCAATACCGATTCCGAAGAAGAAGGCGAAATCTACATGGGTTGCGCCGGCGGTATCGACTTCATCACGACCCTGCCGCTGCAGCGCGAAGCGGTGCCGACCGGTTACCAAACCCTGAAGCTGACCCTCAAGGGCCTGAAAGGCGGCCATTCCGGCGCCGAGATCCACGTCGGGCTGGGCAACGCCAACAAACTGCTGGCGCGCTTCCTATTCGCCCATGCGGAGGCGCTGAACCTGCGCGTGCTGGACCTGAACGGCGGCACCCTGCGCAACGCCATCCCGCGTGAAGCCTCCGCGGTGGTAGCGGTGCCGGCAGAAAAAGCCGACGCGCTGAAAGCGCTGAGCCAAGAGTTCCTGGCCGTGCTGCAGAACGAACTCTCCGCCAAAGAGAAGAACATCACCGTGCTGCTGGAGCCGACCACCAGCGCTTCGCAGGCGCTGAGCGCCGACAGCCAGCAACGCTTCCTGGCGCTACTGAACGGCACGCCGAACGGCGTGATCCGCATGAGCGACGCGGTGAAAGGCGTGGTGGAAACCTCGCTGAACGTCGGCGTAGTCACCACCAGCGAAAACGAAGCGGAAATCATCTGCCTGATCCGCTCCCTGATCGACAGCGGCAAAGATTACGTTGTCGAGATGCTGACCGCGCTGGGCCAGCTGGCCGGCGCCAACGTGGCGCCGAAGGGGGGCTACCCGGGCTGGCAGCCGGACGCCGACTCGCCGGTGATGCACTTGGTGCGCGAGCTGTATCAGGAGCTGTTCAACAAGACGCCGAACATCATGGTGATCCACGCCGGTCTGGAATGCGGTCTGTTCAAAAAGCCGTATCCAAACATGGATATGGTATCGATCGGGCCAACCATCACCGGCCCGCACTCGCCGGATGAGCAAGTGCATATCGAAAGCGTCGGTCTGTACTGGAAGCTGCTGACCTCGCTGCTGAAAGCAATCCCTGAGCGCGCGTAATCTGCACGCTTAACGCAAAAAGCCGGCGACTCGCCGGCTTTTTTATTCCCAAGGCAGCGCCAGCTGCCGCTCCAGCTGCGGATCGAGCAGCGTCACATGCAACCCCACCAGCCGCACGCCGCGCCCTTCGCGCCGCTCGCGCCACGCCTGCCGCGCCACCTCCAGCAAATCCTGCCGGTTCAACACCGGGAAGACGTGCTCCTGGGTGGTTTGCTGAAAATCCTGAAACTTCAGCTTCACGCCCTGCCGGGCGATGTGCAGATCCGGCTTTACCTTGCGCAGCCGCATCTCCAGCTCGGGATAGAGTTTGTCGATAATCAGCGTTTCGCAGTCTTCCCAGTCGTGAATGTCTTCCGCCAGCGTGCGCTCCACCCCCACCGATTTGCGCAGCCGCTCCGCCGAGATTTCGCGCCGATCGATGCCCTGGCACCGCTCCCACAGCACCCGGCCGAATTTGCCGAAGCGCTTGAGCAGCTGCGCCAAATCGTATTGCTGCACGTCGGCGCAGGTGATGAGCCCCACTTCCTCCAGCCGTTTGGCGGTCACCTTGCCGACGCCGGGGATCTTGCTGAGCGGCAGCTGCTGCAAAAACGCCGGCACCTGCGCCGGCGTGATCACGTATTGCCCGTTCGGCTTGTTCATCTCGGAGGCGATTTTGGCGAGAAACTTGATCGGCGCGACGCCGGCCGACGCGGTCAGGTTCAGCTCGTCGGCGATCGCCTGACGGATTTCCTGGGCGATCAGCGTCGCCGAACCGTTGCATTGCGGGCTGTCGGTCACGTCGAGATAGGCTTCATCAAGCGACAGCGGCTCGATCAACGGGGTATAGCGGGCGAAGATTTCGCGGATGTGCAGCGAAGCCTCTTTATAGGCCGCCATGCGCCCCGGCAGCAGGGTGAGATGCGGACACAGCTTGAGCGCCATCGCCGTGGACATGGCGCTGTGTACGCCATAGCGCCGCGCCGGGTAGTTGGCGGTGCTGATCACCCCGCGCCGATCGGCGCTGCCGCCAATCGCCAACGGAATATCGCGCAGGCTGGGATCGTCGCGCATTTCCACCGCCGCGAAGAAGCAGTCCATATCGACATGAATGATTTTACGCATCGCACCCTCCAGTAACACTGTATAAGTATACAGTCAGATACCGAAAGCTCAAGGCCGCAGGGTTCGATGAAAGCGCCGTTTCCGCCAGATATTTCCGCGTTGTTAAAAAAGCTTAATTTTTCAATAGTATGATTTCCGCCATCCCGTGCGGCTCACCACAACGATAACGACAAGGTACCCTACATGATCAGATTTTCTCATTTGCTGCTGGCTTCCGCGCTGTCGCTGAGCGCGCTGGCGGCCAGCGCCGCCGCCGGTCATGCGCCGGCGATCGTCGCCCACCGCGGCGGCACCGCCGATGCGCCGGAGAACACCCGCATCGCTATCGAAACGGCATTGAAAAACGGCGCCGACGCCATTTGGATCACCCTGCAAGAATCCAAAGACGGCGTCATCGTGCTGTACCGCCCCTCGGATCTGAAAGCGTTGACCAACCGGCAGGGCCCGGTCTCTGCCTATACCGCCGCGCAGCTGGCCGAGACCGATGCCGGCTGGGCCTTCGCCAAGGGTGACGCCCACCCGTTCCGCGGCCAGGGCATCGGCATTCCGCGCCTCGACGACGTGCTGAAGGCGTTTCCGCACGTCACCTTTTATCTGGACATCAAATCCCCGGACGCCGATCCGGCGCAGTTTGGCCAGGCGCTGCTGGCGACGTTGCAAAGCACCGACAGCCTGAACCGCACCCGCGTCTACTCTACCGACGCCAAATACCTGCAGGCGCTGCCGCCGGCCATCCCGCGCTTTGAAAGCCGCGACGAGACCCGCACGCTGCTGGCCAACGTCACCATGGCGCACCAGTGCGACGTCAAACCGGACAACCGGCAGCCGCGCTGGTACGGGCTGGAGCTGAAGCGCGAGGTGGAGGTGGTAGAGAAATATACCCTCGGCGAAGGGCGTTCGAAGGCGTTTCTGACCTGGGATAAAGAGTCGATGGACTGTTTCCGCTCGCAGGGCCCGGCGCACATCATCCTGTTCGGGGTCAACTCGCCGCAGGAATATCAGCAGGCGCTGGCGCTGGGCGCCGACGGCGTGATGGTTAACTCCCCGGCCGAGGCGAAAAGCTTCCGCAAGACGAAATAAAAAACCCGGCCAAGGCCGGGTTTTCGCTACAGCTACAGAATGCGGTGCTTTTCCAACTGCTCGCGCCGCTGCGCCGCTTTGGCTTCGCGTTTTTTGCGCGCATCGCACGGCTCCGGGCAGTCGCAGACTTTCTCCATGCCCAGCGCGGTGATGCCGCCGCAGCTGCCCTGCAGGCTTTTGCGTTTGAACACGTAACCCAGCGACATCCCGCCGACGATCAGCAGAAACAACACGAAGGTAGCGGCGAATACCGTCAACATAGCAACCTCACGAACGCTTTTTCAGATAGGGCTTGAACGCGTCTGAATAACGCTCCTCAAACCCGTCGGCGGTTTTCACGATCATGAACACCGGGATGCCGAGCAGGTTAGCCAGCGCCAGGCCGCGCTCCGGCCCCATCACGTTCAGGCCGGTGGACAGGCCGTCGGCGGTCATGCAGGTCGGGCTCAGCACGGTGATCGACACCAAACGGTGGTGAATTGGCCTGCCGGTGACCGGATCGATGGTGTGCGAATAGCGCACTCCGTCCTGCTCGAAGTAGTTGCGATAGTCACCCGAGGTGGCGATCGACATCTCCCCCGGCTGGATCACCAGCTGCGCCTGCTGCTGCGTACCGGCGGTCGGGCGCTCGATGGCGATGCGCCACGGCTTTTGCTCGCCGTTATGCCCACGCGTGCGCACCTCCCCGCCGATATCCACCATGTAGTTTTGCACGTGTTGCGATTGCAGGTACTCCGCCACCACGTCCACGCCGTATCCTTTGGCGATCGACGACAGGTCGACATACAGCTCGGGGATGCTTTTCACCAGCGCGCTGCCCTGCACCGACAGTTTGTCGGCCCCGGTCCAGGCGCGGCGCTGCGCCAGCTCCGCCTCGCTCGGCACTTTATCCGGCCGCCCTTCCGGGCCGAAGCCCCACAGGTTGACCAGCGGCCCGACGGTCACGTCCAGCGCGCCGTCGGTGACGCGGTTGATGCGCAGCGCTTCGCTCACCACCTCAGCGGTGGCCGGCGAAACCGGGAACGGCCGGTCAATGTCGCGGCTGGCGTTGAAGCGGCTCAGTTCGGAGTCCGGCCGGTAGGTGGACATCTGGTCGTTCACCTGCTCCAGCCGCTTGTCGATCTCCGCCTGCATCTCGCGCGCCGACGGCGTATCGTCACCGGTCACGTAACGGATCGAATACGAGGTGCCCATGGTTTTACCCGTCAGATCCACCTGTTCCGGCCCGCAGCCGGTCAGCAGCAGGGTGGCGCTCAGCGCCACGCCCGTCAGCCAGTTCTTCATCGCCCATGCGCGCATTTAGCCACCAAAGTCATCCAGCATGATGTTTTCGTCTTCGACACCCAGATCTTTGAGCATCTTGATCACCGCGGCGTTCATCATCGGCGGCCCGCACATGTAAAACTCGCAGTCCTCCGGCGCCGGGTGGTTCTTCAGGTAGTTCTCCAGCAGAACATTATGGATAAAGCCGGTGTAGCCGGTCCAGTTATCTTCCGGCTGCGGATCCGACAGCGCCACGTGCCAGGTGAAGTTTTCGTTCTCCGCCTGCAGCTGGTTGAAGTCGTCTTCATAGAACATCTCGCGCAGCGAACGCGCACCGTACCAGAAGGTGATCTTGCGTTTCGAGTTCAAACGCTTGAGCTGATCGAAGATGTGCGAACGCATCGGCGCCATGCCCGCGCCGCCGCCGATAAAGATCATTTCGGCGTCGGTGTCCTTGGCGAAGAACTCGCCGAACGGCCCGGAGATGGTCACCTTGTCGCCCGGCTTCAGCGACCAGATATAGGAAGACATGATGCCCGGCGGCACGTCCGGATTGTTGGGCGGCGGCGTGGCGATACGCACGTTGAGCATGATGATGCCCTTCTCTTCCGGGTAGTTGGCCATCGAGTAGGCGCGCACCGTGGTGTCGTTCACCGTCGAACGGTAGCGGAACAGGTTGAACTTGTCCCAGTCGCCGCGATACTCCTGCGGCACGTCGAAGTCGGCGTAACTGATGTCGTGCGCCGGCGCTTCGATCTGGATGAAACCGCCCGCGCGGAACGGCACGTCTTCGCCATCGGGGATCTTCAGCTTCAGCTCTTTGATAAAGGTGGCTTTGTTATCGTTGGAGATAACCTCGCACTCCCATTTCTTCACGCCGAAGATCTCTTCCGGCAGCTCGATCTTCAGGTTCTGCTTCACGTTCACCTGGCACGCCAGGCGGCACCCTTCTTTCGCTTCGCGCTTGTTGATGTGCGAGAGCTCGGTCGGCAGGATATCGCCGCCGCCCTCTTTGATCACCACCCGGCACTGGCCGCAGGAGCCGCCGCCGCCGCAAGCCGAGGAGACGAAGATCCCCTGGCTGGAGAGCACGTTGAGCAGCTTGTCGCCCGCAGGCGCATGGAAGCTTTTATCCAGATCGCCATTGATTTCCACCGCGATGTCGCCGGTGTTCACCAGCTTCGATTTGGCGAACAGGATCAGCAACACCAGCACCATCACGATGGCGGTGAACATCGCTACGCCTAAAATAATTTCCATAAATTCTTCCCGCCTTTACAACTGAACACCGGAGAAGGACATGAAGCCCAGCGCCATCAGTCCGGTGGTGATAAAGGTAATGCCCAGACCGCGCAGCCCTGCCGGCACGTTGGCATACTTGAGTTTTTCGCGGATCCCCGCCATGGCGACGATCGCCAGCATCCAGCCGGTGCCGGAACCAAAGCCGTACACCACCGATTCGGCGAAGTTGTAGTCGCGCTGCACCATGAAGGACACGCCACCGAAGATGGCGCAGTTCACGGTGATGAGCGGCAGGAAGATGCCGAGCGCGTTATACAGCGACGGGAAGAAGCGATCGAGGATCATCTCCAATATCTGCACCAGCGCTGCGATCACGCCGATGAAGGTGATGAAGTTGAGGAAGCTCAGATCGACGCCTTCCACCAGCGCGCCGTCGCGCAGGATCAGGTTGTAGACCAGGTTATTCACCGGCACCGAAATGCCGAGCACGATGGTCACCGCGATGCCCAGGCCAAAGGCGGTCGACACCTTCTTCGACACCGCCAGGAAAGTACACATCCCGAGGAAGAACGCCAGCGCCATGTTCTCGACGAACACCGCGCGCACAAACAGGCTGATATAGTGTTCCATCGGCCTTTACTCCTTTTCGATCTGCGCCGGCTTCAGGGTGCGCAGCACCCAGATCAGCAGGCCGATGATGAAGAACGCACTCGGCGCCAGCAGGAACAGGCCGTTCGGCTGATACCAGCCGCCGTTCTGCACCGTTTCCAGCACCGGAACGCCGAACAGCTTGCCGGAGCCAATCAGCTCGCGCAGGAAACCGACCAGCACCAGGATCACCCCGTAACCCAGCCCGTTGCCGATGCCGTCCATAAAGCTCTCGATCGGCGGCGACTTCATGGCGTAGGCCTCGGCGCGCCCCATCACGATGCAGTTGGTGATGATAAGGCCGACGAACACCGACAGCTGCTTGGAGATCTCGAACGCATAGGCGCGCAACAGCTGATCGACCACGATCACCAGCGAGGCGATGATCGCCATCTGCACGATGATGCGCACGCTGTTGGGAATATGATGACGGATCAGCGAGATGAAGAAGCTGGAGAACGCGGTCACCAGCGTCACCGCAATGGTCATCACCACCGCCGTTTCCAGCTTGGTGGTCACCGCCAGCGCCGAACAGACGCCCAGCACCTGCAGGGCGATCGGGTTATTGTCGAACAGCGGCCCCAGCAGGACCCGCTTTATCTCTTTGGAATCAGCCATTTTTCAACGCTCCTTCACGAACTTTTTTCAGGAACGGGCCGAAGCCGTGCTCGCCCAACCAGAAATCAAACGTATGCTGCACGCCGTTGGAGGTCAGCGTGGCGCCGGACAGGCCATCCACCCCGTGTACGTCCCCCTGACGCGCGCCGCCTTTCACCACGCGGATCGCCGGCTGGCCGTTGTCGTCGAACAGCTGCTTGCCGACCCACTGCTGGCGCCAGGACGGGTTCTCGACCTCACCGCCCAGCCCCGGCGTTTCCCCCTGGTCGTAGTAGGTGATGCCCTTGACCGTGTTGCCGTCGTTATCCAATGCCACGAAGGCGTACATCATCGACCACAGACCGGTGCCGTATACCGGCAACACAATCTTGTTCACCTGGCCGCTTTCATCGCGCACCAGGTAGATTTCCGCCTGGTTGCTGCGGCGCTTGATGCCAGCCGGATCGTCGCCCGCGGGCAACGCCACGCTTTTGGCGTCGTCGCGCAGCGCGGCGCCCAGATCGAACGCCGCCGCCTTGCCGGCGACAAATTCGCCGCTGTTCAGATCCACCAGGCGCGGTTCGATGCGCTCGCTGTACAGGCGCTTGACCTGCTCGCTCTCCATTTTCGGCTGCAACAGGCCGGCTACGTCGAGAATATTGCGCTGCTTGTCGAGCAGCTTTTGCTCCTGCTGTTTGGACTTCAGGCCGACGGCGGAGCCCGCCACCACCACTGAACACACCAGACACAGCAGCAGCACTACCAGCAGCGTTTTACCGATGCCGTCGTTTTTCGCTTCATTCGCCACGGGCTTTTCTCCGCTTGATGTTGGCCTGCACCACCAGGTAATCGAACAGCGGCGCGAACAGGTTGGCGAACAGGATCGCCAGCATCATGCCTTCCGGATAGGCGGGGTTGACCACCCGGATCAGCACGCACATCACGCCGATCAGAATGCCGTACCACCATTTCCCCTTGTTGGTGAAGGAGGCGGAAACCGGGTCGGTCGCCATAAAGATCATGCCGAAGGCGAAGCCGCCCAGCACCAGATGCCAGTACCACGGCATGGCAAACATCGGATTGGTGTCCGAACCGATGGCGTTGAACAACAGGGCGGAAGCCACCATGCCGAGCATCACGCCGGCGACGATGCGCCAGGAGGCCACGCGGCCGAACAGGATAATCGCCCCGCCGATCAGGATCATCAGCGTGGAGACTTCACCGATGGAGCCGGGAATGTTGCCGAGGAAGGCGTCCAGCCAACTGATGGACTGGCCGGTGGCCACGTTGCTCAGGCTGTGCGCCCCGCCTGCGCTCCACTGCGCCAGCGGCGTCGCGCCGGAGAAACCGTCCGCGGAGGTCCACACCAAGTCACCGGAGATCTGCGCCGGATAGGCGAAGAACAGGAAGGCGCGGCCGGCCAGCGCCGGGTTGAGGAAGTTGCGCCCGGTGCCGCCGAAGATCTCTTTGGCCACCACCACGCCGAAGGTGATGCCCAGCGCGGCCTGCCACAGCGGCAGGGTCGGCGGCACGATCAGCGCGAACAGGATAGAAGTGACGAAGAAGCCTTCGTTGACCTCATGCTTGCGGATAATGGCGAACAGCACTTCCCAGAAGCCGCCGACGACGAACACCACGGCGTAGATCGGCAGGAAGTAACAGGCGCCCAGCACCATCTTGCTGACCCAGCCGGCGTCGGCCGCCAGCGAGGCGCCGAGCCACTGCGCCAGGCGATAATGCCAGTCGCCCGCCAGCACCTGTTGCAGCGCGTCGCCGCTGTACAGATGGTGCAGCGCCGGGATCGCCTGCTGGCCGACGTTGTACATGCCCCAGAACATCGCCGGGAACACCGCCAGCCACACCAGGATCATCATGCGTTTCAAATCGATGGCGTCGCGCACGTGCGAAGCGCCGCGCGTCACCGTGCCGGGGGTATAAAACACCGTGGTGGTCGCTTCATACAGCGGGTACCACTTTTCCAGTTTGCCGCCCGGCGTGAAGTGATGCTCTATCTTCTCAAAATAATTCTTCAGGCCCATCGGTTATCCTTCCTGCTCAATCTTGGTCAGCACCTCGCGCAGCACCGGCGCGTACTCATACTTGCCGGGGCAAACGAAGGTGCACAACGCCAGATCTTCCTCGTCCAGCTCCAGGCAGCCCAGCGCCTGCGCACTGTCGCTGTCGCCCGCCAGCAAATCGCGCAGCAGCAGCGTCGGCAAAATATCCAGCGGCATCACCCGCTCATAGTTGCCGATCGGCACCATGGCGCGTTCGCCGCCGTTAGTGGTGGTCGAGAAGGCGAACAGTTTGTTTTTCAGGAAGTGGCCCAGCGTGGTGCGGGTAATGGAGAACTTGTTCGGCGACGGCACGATCCAGCCGAACAGCTCTTTGTCGCGCCCTTCTTCCAGCACCGACACCTGCGAGTGGAAACGGCCCAGCCAGGCGTTCGGCCCGGCGGCCTGCATACCGTTCAGCACCGAACCGGAGATCACCCGGTTCTCGCCCTCTTTCAGGCGGCCGGCGGTCAGCTCATCGAGGCTGGCTCCCAGGCGGGTGCGCAGCAGCGTCGGCTGCGCCACCTGCGGCCCGGCCAGCGCCACGACCCGGCGGGTATCGAGCTTACCGGTGGTGAACAGGGTGCCGATGGCGATCGCGTCCTGGTAACCGATGTGCCAAACGGTTTTCTTCAGGCTGACCGGTTCAAGGAAGTGAATATGGGTGCCCGCCAGCCCGGCGGGATGCGGGCCGGCAAATTCGCTGTAGGCGATCTGCGGGCCGCTCTGCTGGCCAACCGAGGCGCCGGCGGCGTGGCATACGTGCACCTTGCCCGCCGTCAGACGCGCCAAGACCACCAGCCCGGCGTTGAAGGCCGCCTGCTGTTCGGCGATGATCACCTGCGGATCGGCGGCCAACGGTTGGGTATCCATCGCGGTGACGAAAATGGCGCGCGGTTCGCTGCCGGGGCTTGGCGTTTTGCTGAACGGGCGGGTGCGCAGCGCGGTCCACAGGCCGCTGGCGATCAGTTCGCTTTCGACCTGTTCGCGCGGCAGTTGGCTGAGTTCACCCAACGGATAATGCGCAAACTCAAGCTGATCGTCGCCGCCGTTTTCCAGCGCAATCACCACCGATTGCAAGACGCGCCGCTCGCCGCGGTTAATCGCGACGATGCGGCCGCTGGCGGGAGCCGTGAAGAAAACCCCGGGGTTTTTCTTATCTTCGAACAACGCCTGGCCTTTCTTAACGGTATCGCCTTCCTGCACCAGCATGGAGGGACGCATTCCGACATACTCTTCCCCAAGCAGGGCGACATGCTGAATGTTCGGGCCATCTTGGATCGCCTGAACCGGGGCTCCGGCTATCGGCAGATCTAACCCTTTTCTGATCTTAATCATAGGATTTATACGATGTAGTTTGGTTTACACGTCTGACCGGCCCCAGAGGCGGGTGCTGACGATGCCAGGATTGCCGGGCAGTGCGCACAACGGCACGCCCAACATGAACTTTCTCGCAGTGAAAAACTGGGGTAACGCGCATTCCCTTGAATCCCCCTTCCGTTGTTTGCGCGACAGTCGATGTGTTAACGGCATGTAGCCAAATAACCATCAAAACGGCCGGGTTATATGCAATAACTCTTGCCGCTTCAATCGCCACAGCGCGTTAAATTGAAGAGAGAATATTAACATTGTTCGCAACATTGTTCTGCGTTCCGTCGTGACTTGTGTCAAGCAAACGCAATTAAATTTCGCCTGTTTTTCACTACTTATCGTTAAAATCTGCCGGTCATTTCACTTTTATCGAGCTTTGTCGTTTTTTTATACATATCACGTATTGCTAAAAATAAACGCGCTGGTAATCTGGCGGTGTTTTGCAGCAGTAAAAACAATAATCAGTGGCACGCTGGCCAATCTCATTGCGCCAGCAGATAAATATAAGCAGGAATAATAATGAGCAAAATCGCGCTGTTGTTTGCGATGCTTGTTTCTATGCCGATGATCACGGCCTGCAGCGCCAGCGAGCAGGTACCCGAAGCGCCGGTAGTTAAACAGCAATTATTGGGGTCGCCGGTCTATATTCAGATCTTCAAAGAGGAACGTAAGCTGGAATTGTATGCCAAAATGGGCAATGAATTCCGCTTGGTCAATACGTTCCCGATCTGTAATTTCTCCGGCGGGCTGGGTCCTAAACGTCGTGAAGGCGACTTTAAAAGTCCGGAAGGCTTTTATAGCGTTGACGCGCGCCATCTGAAACCCGACAGCAAGTATTATCGGGCGATCAATATCGGTTTCCCTAATGATTACGATAAGTCGCAGGGCTATTCCGGCGCTTATCTGATGATCCACGGCGAATGTAAATCGATCGGCTGTTACGCGATGACCAACACCTATATGGATGAGATCTATCGCTACGTCGAAGCCGCCTTCGCCTATGGCCAAAGCCGCGTCGACATCAGCATCTACCCGTTCCGCATGACCGAACAGAACCTGAAGCGCCATGCGTCATCCAGCTATATCGCCTTCTGGCGCCAGCTGAAGCCGGGCTATGATTACTTCGCGAAGAACCACCAGCCGCCGATGATGACCGTGGACAACGGCCAGTATGTGCTGGGTCAACCGTTGATGAGCAGCGGCCAGATGACGCAGTACGCGTCAACCAGCCCGACGCCCAACACCAATCCCTTCGCTCAGAACAAGCCGCTCACCGAAGTGAAATAACGCGAACTCGCCTGGCTCAATCTTGTGCCAGGTTTCGTTGGCGGTCAGCGGTTGGGTGGCGATCACCGTGACCACATCGTTCGGTGTGGTCTGCTGCTGAAAATCGATCTCCACGTCCTGATCCAGTAGCGTCGCCTTGCCGAACGGCGCGCGGCGCGTGATCCAATACAGGTTGGTGGAGCAATAGGCCATCACGAAGCGCCCGTCCGACAACAGCATGTTAAATACCCCTTTCTTGCGCAGCTGGCTCGCCAACAGGCCGATATAGCGGAACACCGCCGGCCACTGGCTCGGCGTGCGCGGGTATTTCAACGCCAGCTGATGCAGCAGCCAGCAAAACGCGTATTCGCTGTCGGTCTGGCCGACCGGGCGAAACGTGCCGGTATCCAGTTGGCGATAGCCTTTCAATTGGCCGTTGTGCGCGTAGGTCCAGTTGCGGCCCCACAGTTCGCGGGTGAACGGATGGGTGTTTTCCAGCGCCACTTCGCCGCGGTTGGCCTGGCGAATATGGGACACCACCGCGCAAGACTTGATCGGATAGTCCTGCACCAGGCGGGCGATCGGCGAGTTGAAGCTCGGCTGCGGATCCTTGAATGTGCGGCAGCCGTTCCCTTCATAGAAGGTAATGCCCCAGCCATCCTTATGCGGCCCGGTGCGGCCGCCGCGCTGTACCAGGCCGGTAAAGCTGAAGCAGATATCGGTCGGTACGTTTGCGCTCATCCCGAGCAGTTCACACATCGCCAGCACTCCTTAACCACACTGACATACGCTGTGCGGGCGCGGCATGCATGCAGCGCCCGCTGTCTTATTCCTGGGGGAGCCGCAGCCCCCCCGAAGGCTATCAAGCCTTAACCATCTCTTTTTCGATCAGCTGAATCAAGATGTGAATCGCTTTGATGTGGATTTCCTGAATGCGATCGGCGTAGCCGAAGTGCGGCACACGGATTTCCACATCGGCGGAACCCGCCATTTTGCCGCCGTCCTTGCCGGTCAGGGTGATCACTTTCATCCCCTTGGCGCGCGCCGCGTCGATGGCCTTGATGATGTTGCCGGAGTTGCCGGAGGTGGAAATGCCCAGCAGCACGTCGCCTTCGCGGCCCACCGCTTCCACATAGCGGGAGAACACATACTCATAGCCGAAGTCGTTGCTGACGCAGGACAGATGGCTCACGTCCGAGATGGCAATCGCCGGGTAGCCCGGGCGGTTTTCACGGTAGCGGCCGGTCAGCTCTTCGGCGAAGTGCATCGCGTCGCAATGGGAACCGCCGTTGCCGCAGGAGATCACTTTACCGCCGGCTTTGAAGGAGTCCGCCAGCAGCACCGCCGCGCGTTGGATGGCGTCGATGTTGGCGTCGTCATTGATAAATTTCGCCAGGGTATCAGCCGCTTCGTTCAGTTCACTGCGAATAAGGTCGTGGTACATGAGGAACCTCTTGTTATCGTCAAATCTTCCGCTCCGCAGTGTACCGGATCGCGGAAACAGCGAGAAGCATTCTCAGCCAAACAGCGCGCCGGTTAAGGAAGCGGAGAGGTTTTTGATGATTGGTGCTGTCAGTTTGTGACCTGAGTTGTAATTAAACTGTAAACGCATTGATAAAAATTCTGCCTTGTACTAAAACCTATTACATACACACAACAGGTCAGACCTCTTACTACTTCGGAGCTTCTTATGATGGTTCTTAGTATTGTCGTTTTACTGGCTCTCCTCGGCGTGGTGTTCTACCACCGAGTGAACCTTACCCTCAGCAGCCTGATCCTGGTGGCGTACACCGCCGCCATGGGCGCGATCGGCCTGTGGAGCTTCTGGCTGTTGCTGCCGCTGGCGATCGTGCTGCTGCCGCTGAACCTTTCCTCTGTGCGTCGCTCTCTGCTCTCCGCGCCGGCGCTGCGCGCCTTCCGCAAGGTGATGCCGCCGATGTCCACCACCGAGAAGGAAGCGATCGACGCGGGCACCACCTGGTGGGAAGGCGATCTGTTCCGCGGCGCGCCGGACTGGAACAAGCTGCACAGCTACCCGAAACCGCGCCTGACGGAAGAAGAGCAGGCGTTTATCGACGGCCCGGTGGAAGAAGCCTGCCGCATGGCCAACGACTTCCAGATCACTCACGAACTGGCCGATCTGCCGCCTGAACTCTGGGCGTACCTGAAAGAACACCGTTTCTTCGCGATGATCATCAAGAAAGAGTACGGCGGTCTGGAATTCTCCCCTTACGCTCAGGCGATGGTGCTGCAAAAACTGGCCGGCGTTTCCGGCATCCTGGCGATCACCGTCGGCGTGCCGAACTCCCTCGGCCCAGGCGAACTGCTGCAGCATTACGGTACCGAAGAACAGAAAAACCACTATCTGCCGGGCCTGGCGCGCGGCGACGAGATCCCTTGCTTCGCGCTGACCAGCCCGGAAGCGGGCTCCGATGCCGGTGCCATTCCAGACGTCGGCACCGTGTGCATGGGTGAATGGCAAGGCAAGCAGGTGCTGGGCATGCGCCTGACCTGGAACAAGCGCTACATCACGCTGGCGCCGGTCGCCACCGTACTGGGTTTGGCATTCAAACTGCATGACCCGAACCGCCTGCTGAGCGACAACGAATCCCCGGGCATCACCTGTGCGCTGATCCCGACCAGCACGCCGGGCGTGGAAATCGGCAACCGCCACTTCCCGCTGAACGTGCCGTTCCAGAACGGCCCGACCCGCGGCACCGACGTGTTCGTGCCGATCGATTACATCATCGGCGGCCCGAAAATGGCCGGCCAGGGCTGGCGCATGCTGGTTGAATGCCTGTCGGTCGGTCGCGGCATCACCCTGCCGTCCAACTCCACCGGCAGCCTGAAATCCATCGCCCTGGCGACCGGCGCCTACGCGCACATTCGCCGTCAGTTCAAGATCTCCATCGGTAAAATGGAAGGGATCGAAGAGCCGTTGGCGCGCATCGCCGGCAACACCTATGTGATGGACGCCGCCGCTTCGCTGATCACCTACGCGCTGGTGCAGGGCGAGAAACCGGCCGTGCTGTCGGCCATCGTCAAATACCACTGTACGCACCGCGGCCAGCAGTCGATCGTTGACGCCATGGACATCGCCGGCGGTAAAGGCATTATGCTGGGCGAATCCAACTTCCTGGCTCGCGCTTATCAGGGCGCACCGATCGCCATCACGGTGGAAGGCGCGAACATCCTGACCCGCACCATGATGATCTTCGGTCAGGGCGCGATCCGCTGCCATCCTTATGTGCTGGATGAAATGGCGGCGGCGCAGAACAACGATCTGAACGCCTTCGATAAATCGCTGTTCGGCCACCTGGGCCACGTCGGCAGCAACAAGGTACGCAGCTTCTGGCTGGGCCTGACCAACGGCCGCACCAGCGCCACGCCGACCAAGGACGCGACCCGTCGTTACTATCAGCAGTTGAACCGCCTGAGCGCCAACCTGGCGTTGCTGTCGGACGTTTCCATGGGCGTGCTGGGCGGCAGCCTGAAGCGCCGCGAGCGCATCTCCGCTCGCCTGGGGGATATCCTCAGCCAGATGTACCTGGCTTCCGCCGTGCTGAAACGCTTTGACGACGAAGGCCGTCAGAAAGAAGATCTGCCGCTGGTACATTGGGGCGTGCAAGACAGCCTGCATAAAGCCGAACAGGCGCTGGATGATCTGCTGCGCAACTTCCCGAACCGCTTTATCGCCGGCGCGATGCGCTTCGTGGTCTTCCCGCTCGGCCGTGTGCATACCGCACCGTCCGATCGTCTGGATCACCAGTTGGCCAAGATCCTGCAGGTGCCTTCCGCCACCCGCAGCCGCCTGGGGCGCGGCCAGTACCTGACGCCGAGCGAACATAACCCAATCGGTCTGCTGGAAGCGGCGCTGGCCGACGTGATGGCCGCCGAGCCGATTCACGAACGCCTGTGCAAGGCGGCCGGCAAAAACCTGCCGTTCACCCGTCTGGATCGTTTGGCGGAGCGCGCGCTGGAAGAAGGCAAGATCAGCGCCGACGAAGCGAAGATCCTGGTGAAAGCCGAAGAGAGCCGCCTGCGCTCCATCAACGTGGACGACTTTGCGCCGGATGCGCTGGCGGCCGCCAAGCCGGAAAAGCCGGCGGCGCAGTCTAAGCGCCAACAGCAGACCGAAGCGGCTTAACGCCAATTCCTACTCCACGCATCCAAGGGGCGATCATCATCGCCCCTTTTTCTTTTCTTGCATCACGAACTGCGCACCGCGCCGCAGGTTGGCGCAACGGCGGATTTCACGGGAAGGAAGTTCGGGTAGACTACGCAGCGGGTGCTCTGGATCTTTCTGTCCGGAGCCTTGGCAAAGGAGAGAAAGAGAAAGGCCCCGAGTCGATATTATCAACCCGAGGCCACTCTGATGCCTAGCAACATCAGGTTAGCCTCTTACCCGCCGCAAGGCAAGGATAGGGAGGTCAAAAATGCAGCAAAAACGGGTCGTGCTTAAGCTGGTGATCGTCTGTATGACGCTGATCGCGTTCATCTGGCTAACCCGCGGTTCGCTGTGCGAACTGCGCATCAGGTTGGGAGACTCGGAGGTTGCGGCCACTTTGGCTTACGAATCCGAACGGTAAGGCAACCCAACGGCGGGGTTCACCCCGCCCGTTGGCGGATGGTGTCAGGCAGGATCCACGAGCACCCGCCTTTTCAGCCGCTGACCGTCAGCTTGTCATAGCCGCGCAGGCGGTAATTCACCACCGACACCAGCCAGCAGAAAATGAACACGGCGATCACCCAATAACCCATCTCCCCCAGATGATCGTTGAGCCGCGCCACGGCGTCCCACAGCGGGCCGGACAGCGCCAGCTTGTCGGCGATAAGTCCGAGCGCTTCGATGCCGCCGATAAACACCGCGATGATCACCGACGCCGCCGTGATGGTCATGTTGTAGTACAGTTTGCGGATCGGTTTGGAGAACGCCCAGCCGTAAGCGCCAATCATCACGAAGTTGTCGATGGAGTCGATCAGCGCCATGCCGGCGGCGAACAGCGCCGGGAACAGCATGATGCTCCACAGGTTCATGCCGTGGCCGGCACCGGCAGCCGAAATCCCCAACAACCCGACCTCGGTGGCGGTGTCGAAGCCCAGGCCAAACAAGAAGCCCACCAGGTACATGTGCCAGCTCTGATTCACCAGCCTGAACAGCGGGCGGAAGCAGCGCGCCAGCGCACCGCCGCCGCTCATCAACAGATCCAGCGATTGATGCGCAGGCAGCTCGCCCGCCTTCACCTGCCGGAAAGCGCGCCACACGGAGATCAGCACCAGCAGGTTGATAAAGGCCACCGTCAGCAGAAACAGCGCGGACACCAGCGTGCCGATCAAACCGCCGGTTTCGTGAAACCAGCCCATCTGTCGGCTGAACATCATCGCCGTGGCGGCAATGGCGGCCGAGGCCAGCACCACGATGGTCGAGTGGCCGAGCGAGAAGAAGGTGCCGACCGCCACCGGCGTTTTGCCCTGTTGCATCAGCTTGCGGGTCACGTTGTCGATCGCGGCGATGTGATCGGCATCCACCGCATGACGCAGACCAAAACTGTAGGCCAGCAAGGCGGTACCCATCAGCGCCGCATTGTCTTTGAACACCGCCAGCGCCAGCAGCCAGACAACGACGTTGACCGCCACCAGCCCCAGCAGCAGGGATACCGCCCGCCGCCGGGCCGCGCCATGCAATCCTTCGGAAATTACCGCCATACCCACACTCCCGTATTCTCGTTATGTTGAAATCAATGGATTAGCGCCGCGCCGCGATCACCGCCGGATTGGCGCTCAAAAACAGCCAGGACGCGATCACGAACGGCATGGTCAGCGACGGCATCCCCAGCGGAGCCAGCAAAGTATTGAAAGCCCCCTGCACCAGCACCGTGAAAATCACGCCGAGCAGCGTATAGATAAGCACCCGCCGGCCGGGCGGGTTGAAGACGGAACCCAGCGCCACCGCCGTCAGCACCGCGCTGAAAGCATATAGCCCGGCGAAGACCGCCTGCGGATCGGCGCCGATCGCCAGCGCGGTGATCACCGCCAGCAAGGCGCCGAAAAAACCCAGCGCCATCGCGCGCGGCGACGAAACCGCCAGCCCGAGCAACAGCAGCACGCCGCCGCTCACGCTGCTGCACAAAAAGACCTGGGAGACGCCGTGCAACGCACCGCTCAACACCTCCGCCAGGTCGGGATGCGGGTTGAACACCGCGCCGTCGGCCGGGATGGCCGCCGGCGGCAACCGCACATGCCGCAGATGGCTGAACGGGTAGCTGGCCAGCAGCACCGTCCAGGTGGTCAGCACGAAAGGCGCGGTCAGCGCCGCGATCTTCCAGGTACGCAGCAGCCGATTGAGGCCGACGGTGACGATCACCGAGATCGCACTGCTGAAGATCACGCCGATCCACAGCCAGACTGAGGGCAGCAAAAAGGTCGGCAGCGCGGCGCCGACCAGGCAGCCGTTGTAGCCATAGAGACCGGTGCGCAACGCTGTGCGATCGTCCACCAACCACGCCGCGCTGAGCGTCGCCGCCGCCGTACCCAGCAGGCAGCCGAAGGCCACCTGCGGCAGCCCCTCTTCCCAGGCGCCCACGAAAATGGCGATGAAAAACAATAATCCGGTCAAAGGGTTATTTTGAAACATCACCTGCGAACAGCCGCGCAGCACCGCATCCGTCACCGCCGCTATTCGGCTGCGGGCGCACAACGCCGCCCAACTCCACTTTGTCGTCATGACCGCTTCCCGCTGCAGACTAGCGCCAGATAAAAGGCTCGGGCAGCGTCACGCCCAGGATTTCCTCCCGGGCGACGCGCCAGAAAGCGCGAATCGCCGCCTTCACCTGGCGCGCCTCTTTGCCCAAAGCCTTAAAGATCAGCCCGCACTCATTGGGCAACCGGCTGACGCCGCTGGCGATCCCCTCAGCCTCGTCATAGCGGGGCGCGATGCGATCGAGGAGCCGCTGATGATGCTCGGGCGGCGTCAGCAGGATCACATTGCCGAACACATCGAACGGCCCCATTACGCCGACCCCGTTCAGCGGGTGTTTATGCGGTTCCAGCACATAGCGCTCGACAAACAGCGTGTTGCCCTCGGGGCGACAGGCGCTGATGCGCGAAGAGTAAACGTCGAATCTGAAACCGCGATCCGCCTGATGGTGTTTGCGTCCCGACATCAGGATCTCGCCATAGAGCAGCGTCGCCGTGGGGTGCAGCGTAATGCGGGTATCGGTAATGAAGCGCGAGCCGCAGTGAGGGATCACCGGATCGGGCATCATCTCCAGATAGCTGCCCTCTTCGAGCGTCAGCGTCTGCATCTGCGCCGCGTAGTTATTTTCCATGGCGTGGATCTTGGTCGCCGATTGAGTGGTGACATGCCCGCAGGCCCGGGGGGCGACCTGCACCTCGAGCGTCAGGCGATCGCCCTGCAAGATGCAGCCCGAGGTGGAGATGACGAATACGCACGGCATCTGCGGCAGCGCCTCGTCCCAATACAGCGCCCGCTGCACCAGAAATGGCACGCGCCGCTCCATTTGCCGCAGCACGCTGCGATGCCCGTTCAGCGCGAACCCCAGCCGCAGATAGCCGGTTTTGCCCACGCCGCCGCTGGCCATCTGCGGCGGTTCGTCCTGGTAGGCGGCCAACTCCGGCGCGTCGGCGCCGAGTTGCGCCACGCGCCTCGCCGCTTCGCTGACGGCCGTCATACCGCCGCCGACGGCGCGTGGGTGAACAGGAAATCACGCATGATCATATCCACCAGTTCGTCGATGCCTTCGCCGGTTTTGCAGTTGGTGAGGATATAAGGCCGCTCGCCGCGCACCACGCGCGTATCGTGCTCCATCACCGCCAGGCTGGCGCCGACGTACGGCGCCAAATCGATTTTGTTGATCACCAGGATGTCGGCCTGCACCAGGCCCGGGCCGTTTTTGCGCGGGATCTTTTCCCCTTCGGCGACGTCGATAACGTAGATGTAAAAGTCCGCCAGCGCCGGGCTGAAGGTCAACGTCAGGTTATCGCCGCCGCTCTCGATCATCACCACGTCGCTGTCCGGGAAACGGGCCTCCATCTCCTCCACCGCGGCGATATTCATGCTCGGATCCTCGCGCACCGCGGTATGCGGGCAGGCGCCGGTTTCCACGCCCAGAATTTTCTCCTCGTCGAGGATCCCCTTGAGCGTGCGCTTGACCTGTTTGGCGTCTTCGGTAGTGACGATGTCGTTGGTGATGATTAACGGGCTGATGCCCCGTTCGATCAGACGCGGCGTAATGACTTCGATAATCGCGGTCTTGCCCGAGCCTACCGGGCCGCCGATGCCAATGCGGGTAATTTTCTTCACTCTGCTCGTTCCTTTGTCATTAGTTGCTGAACAGTCGGGTAAATGCGCCGACGTGCAGCGCGGCCAGGACGTCGGTCACCGGCGCGTAAGAGGCCATTTGTTCAACGCCGCCGCGTTCGGCTTCGTCACAAAAAACGTCGATGTCCCGGTTGAGTTGAAACAGGATGCGTTGGGTGTCGATATGGGTGACGCGCATCAGGCGCATGGCGGCGCTGAGAATGGTCATCGCCACGCCGTACTGATGCATCACCGCCACCTCGCGCGGCCCCGCGCCCAGCGCCGTCATCACTACCGCCTGCGTCACCGGATAGGTGCCGGCGGCGCGGCCGGTTTTGATCTGCTCAAGCCACCAGACCACCTGGGGCTCATCACAGATGGCCGCCGTCATTTCCGCCAGCTTCTTTCCCATCCTCACCACCATGCTGCGGCCTTCTTCATTCAGCTTGCGGTTGAACAGCGCCCAGTCGTGCCCGATAACCGCCTCGCGATCGCCCCCCTGCAGCGCCCGGCAGGCCGCCGCGACCGCCCGGCCGTCGCCGCCCGCCGCCTGTTGCAAAGCGGTGCGGGTGAACGACTGCAGCGTGTCGACATCGCGCACGATGCCGGCCTGGATCGCCGACTCGACGCCATTGGAAAAGGCAAACGCCCCCACCGGCAGCACCGAATCGGCAAACTGCAGGATGCGAATCAGCTGAACGGCGTTCATTTCAGCGTGATCACATGCTGACCGAGGAATGGGCTGTCAACATGCACATGGGTGGCGGAGTCCTCCGCGCCGCCGAACAGCAGGCGCGCTTCCGGCTGGGTCAGATGCGGCAAAATGCTTTCACCCTTCACGAACGAATAAGGCAGCGCATGAAAGCCGTGGGTTTTCATCACCGAATCCATCACCTTGGTCGCCACCGTCAGCGGAATAAAGATGCGATTCCCTTTGATGACCGATTTCCAGTGCTGATTGCCCAGGGCATGCCCCAGTTCGAACGCGGTCTTCAGCACCGTCGCCATATCGGTCGCCAGCAGCGACTCAAGATGGATTACCATCACGTCGCGCAGGTTCATCTGCACCACCACCGCGCTGCGGTTCGCTTCGTCCCAAAGCAGCACATCGCCGTCGGCCAGCACCTGGTGACGATCGAGGGAAATGCCGAGATCCTGACCATCGCGGGTGGTTTTGCGGCAGCGGCTTTTCTGCGCCTCCCACTGCGAAAGCGCCAACACGTCCAACGAGGCGTGTTGCAAGCGCTCACGCCAGTCGGCATCCCGTTTGATATTGCCGAGTATCTTTTCAATCACGATCATGAGCGGCGGTTCCTAGCTGAAGAAGTAGCGTTGATTAAGCACGGCGGTGGCGATCGGTTTCACCGTGGCGTGTTCGCCGTTGACCTTGACGGCGAAGGTTTCGGGGTCCACCTCGATGTGCGGCGTTTCCGCATTGCGCACCATGTCCTGCTTGGAGATCGCGCGGCAGTTATGCACTGCCATCACCTGCCGCTCCAGCCCCAGTTTCTCTTTGATGCCGTCGTGCAACGCCGCGCCGGAGACGAAGGTGACGCAGGTTTCCTGCAGCGATTTGCCCATGGCGCCGAACATCGGTCGGTAGAACGTGGGCTGCGGCGTCGGCAACGACGCGTTGGGATCGCCCATCACCGCCCAGTTAATCATCCCACCCTTGATCACCAGCTTCGGCTTGGCACCGAAGAAGCGCGGCTCCCACAGCACCAGATCGGCCATCTTGCCGACCTCGACCGAACCCAGCACGTGGCTGATGCCCTGCGCGATCGCCGGGTTGATGGTGATCTTCGCCACGTAGCGCAGCACGCGGAAGTTATCGTGTTCCGCCGCATCTTCCGGCAGCTTGCCGCGCGCGGCTTTCATCGCGTGTGCCGTCTGCATCACCCGCAGCCAGTTTTCGCCAACCCGCCCCATCGCCTGGGAGTCGCTGGAAAACATCGACAGCACGCCCATGTCGTGCAGCACGTTTTCCGCGGCGATGGTTTCCGGCCGCACCCGGCTTTCAGAAAACGCCACGTCGGCCGGCACATTGGGGTTGAGGTTGTGGCACACCATGATCATGTCGAACAGTTCGGCCTGACTGTTGATGCCGAACGGCAGCGTGGGGTTGGTGGAGCTCGGCAAGACGTTCATCTGCGCGGCGACCTTGATGATATCCGGCGAGTGCCCGCCGCCGGCGCCTTCGGTGTGGAAGGTGTGGATAGTGCGCCCTTCGAAGGCGTCGATGGTGTCCTCGACGTAGCCGCCCTCGTTCAGGCTGTCGGTATGCACCGCCACCTGAATATCCATGTCGTCGGCCACCCGCAGCGCGTGGCGCAGCGCGGAGTTGGTGGCGCCCCAGTCCTCATGCACCTTCAGCCCGGCCACGCCGGCGGCGATCTGTTCGACCAGCGGCGCAGCGTGCGAAGCGTGCCCCTTGCCGAGCATCCCCACGTTGACCGGCATGCTCTCAAAGGCGCGCAGCATGCGGTGGATATGCCAGGGCCCGGCGGTCACCGTGGTGCCGTTGGAACCGTCGGTCGGCCCGACGCCGCCGCCGAAGAAGGTCGTCACGCCGTTGGAGAGCGCATGTGCGGCCTGCTGCGGCGAAATGAAATGAATGTGCGTATCGATGCCGGCGGCGGTCAGGATCAGGTGTTCGCCCGAGATGGCGTCGGTGCTGACGCCCACCACCATGCCGGGCGTGACGCCGTTCATCATCGCCGGGTTGCCGCTTTTGCCAATGCCGGCGATCAGGCCGTTTTTAATGCCGACGTCCGCCTTGATCACCCCTTGCCGGGCGTCCAGAATGGTCACATTGGTAATGACCAGATCCAACACATTGTCGCTGGTTAATCGGTTATCGGCGCCCATGCCGTCGCGCAGCGACTTACCGCCGCCGTAGACCGATTCCTCACCGTAACCGCGCAGATCTTTTTCTATTTCAATAAACAGTTGCGTATCGCCCAAGCGAATTTTATCGCCGGTGGTCGGGCCGAACAGCCCGGCATATTCCTGCCTGGAGATCGTTGGCATGCTTTATTCCTCGTCCGTCTTGATGGGCGCCTGGTCGCGGTTTTTATAACCCAGCTCAATAGCTCGCTTTACATCTATAGTTTTCTTTACTCTTTCACCGGCGGCTACCGGGCTGTCGCCCGCCCAACCGTCCACCAGATTATTAAAACCATAAACCGTTTGCTTGCCGCCGATGGCAATAAGCGCCACCTCGATTTCATCGCCGGGTTCAAAGCGGATCGCCGTCGTGGCGGTGATATTTAACCGTTTACCAAAGGCGGCGGCGCGATCGAACTGCAGCGCTTTGTTGGCTTCGAAGAAATGAAAGTGTGAGCCGACCTGAATAGGCCTGTCGCCGGTATTGCGCACCGTTAAAATAACCGTCTCGCGATCTTCATTGAAGGTGATGGGACTTTCGGACAGGATATAGCCGCCTGGCGGCACGTGCTTTTCTTTGTCATGCTTTTTCATCGGAATACCTGTGCTGATAAGATTCGTCCATGGGATTCAGGAAGGCCATCGGCGCTTATTGAATAGGATCGTGCACCGTCACCAGGCGGCTGCCGTCGCTGAATATCGCCTCGACCTGCACATGCGGGATCAAGTCCGCCACGCCGTCCATGACGTCATCGCGGCTCAAAACCTGCCGCGTGTCGTTCATGACTTCTTCCAGCGTTTTTCCCTCGCGGGCGCCCTCCAGCGCCGCGGTGGTAATAATGGCCACCGCCTCGGGATAATTAAGCTTTATCCCTCTGGATTTTCGTTTTAATGCGACGTCAGCCAAGGTATAGACCATCAGCTTTTCGATTTCTCTTGGCGTTAATTGCATGGAGCACTCCGATCTCGATAGAAATAATCAGACAAAGTGAGGCCAAAGGTTACTTATAGTTAATAACCTTGCGTTATTTATTTACGATTGTCCGACACTCGAATAATCTAGGGGGTAATATTGAGATAATCAACCCGCTGCTTTATTCAAACCCAAGCATGAGCTGTCCCATTTCCTAAAAAAGTAACGGCGACGTGATAGTTTTTATCGATAAAAAGTCTTTTTTCATCTTCCCACTCCCACAATAAAACGATCAAAAAAAGAACGGATGGCGTTTTTTTATTTTAATTACCGTCATGAAATCCAGATAAATAAGCACTGTCCTTATGGATGGCATTAATATTAAAGACATGTAACCAACGGTCAGAAAATATAATTAAATTTACAAATAAGACGCGAGTGAAAATACCTTTTTAGTTAAAAACAATTTATCTATTCTGTTACTGATGCCAATAAGTTATTAAAAAAAAACCCGGCCGCAGCCGGGTTTGCCTCATTACTGTCGGGCTCTTCAGCCTTGCTGACGAATGCGCGCCAACAGCGCGTCGATATGCTCGATCTGCGGCGCATTGACGATCAGCGTGCGCCCCAAACCCAGCGCATGACGCTGACAGTCGAGGCGCATGTCGGCGTCGGCGATGCTGTCCAGATCGGCGACGTGCGCCAGGCCGATAGTGCGCCGAATCAGCTCGGCGCCGCAGTACCCTACCGCATCAATCCAGACCTGCTGCAGGAACTGCTCGGCGTAACCCGGCGTCGCCAGCGCCGCATCACGGCTTTGCTGATGGCACAGCGCCAGGAAACGATCGGCAAAGATCAGCCACAGCTCGCGCACATCCTGCAGACGCTGCTCGCGCCCGGCGGCGGCGTCGCGCGGCCCGAACAGCCCAGGCTGGCCGCAATAGTTGAGCAGCAGATTGCCTAACGCAGTGCCGACATCGAAACCGATCGGGCCGTAGAAACCGAATTCAGCGTCGATCGCTTTCAATCGCCCTTCCGCCACGAAAATTGAACCGCTGTGGATATCCCCGTGCAACAACGCCTCCGCCTTGCTGAGAAAGCGGTGTTTCAGGCCGGCGACCGCCAGCTTCAACGGTGCATCCTCGCGCAACGCCTGCACCTGCGGCAACAGCGCCGCCTCGAACTGATTGCGCTCATGGTCGATATAGGGATCGGTAAAGAACAGATCTTCGGTGATCTGGCACAGCTCGGGGTTGGTGAAGCGGCTGACTTCCGCTTTTTTCTGCTGCGCCGACTGATAAAAATCGGAGGTGTGGAACAGCGTCTGCGCCAGGTATTCCGCCAGCTGACCGGCCGCCAGCGGATGATAGTTCCCCTGCACCAGTTCGCTGCGCCAGATGCGATGATCGGAGAGATCTTCTTGCACCATCACCGCCAACTCGGGATCGTGGTGCAGGACTTTTACCGTATGTCGCGGGCAGAAACCGCCGTGGATCAACAGCGTTTCCGCTTCGATGCGCGCCCGATCCAGCGTCAGCGGCCAGGATTCGCCCACGCAGCGCACGTACGGCAAGGCCTGTTTGACGATCACCCGGCTCACGCCTTCGCGATCGCGGATCTTGAACACCAGGTTCAGGTTGCCGTCGCCGATCTCGTCGGCGCTGACCAGCGCCTGCGGATCGGCCACCTGCCCGTATTGGCGGGCGTATTCAACGGCATCGGCAGCCGTAAACGTACGATAAAGCGACATTCCCCAACCCCTCTGTTCTCTCTCGCTGCCCCCAGCGATTCTGTTTATTTAGACGTAAAAGCATTTGGACGTCTATACATCTGGAAGTCATGTTGGCAGAATAGCGTTTCAGATGCAATAACCTCGCAACAAGGAATTAACCGCCGATGCAAGCGCTTAACACCACCAGTTTGACCCTGCGGGACAACCGCCTTTGGATCCTCGATCAGCAAGCCCTGCCGCAGGAAAAGCGGTGGCGCACCTGCGACAGCGTGGAGGAGTTGGTCGGGCACATTCACAGCCTGCGGGTGCGCGGCGCGCCGCTGATCGGGCTGTCCGCCAGCCTGCTGTTGGCGCTGCTGGCGGAACGCGGTGTGCCGCGCGCCGAGCTGGAACAGGCGCTGCACACGCTGCGCGCCGCCCGCCCGACGGCGGTTAACCTGATGAACAATCTGGATCGCATGAAGCTGGCGCTGGCGGAGCCGGACTGGGCGCCGGCGATGGTGAACGAAGCGCTGCGGCTGGTGGAGGAAGATCGCCGGCTGTGCGATCGCATCGCCGATCACGGCGCTGGGCTGGTCAAGCCAGGCAGCCGCCTGCTGACCCACTGCAATACCGGCGGGTTGGCCACCGCCGGCGTCGGCACCGCCATCGGCGTGCTGCTGCGCGCCCACCAGCAGGGCAAAGTGCAACAGGTATGGGTTGATGAAACCCGGCCGTTGCTGCAGGGCGGCCGTCTGACCGCCTGGGAACTGGGCGAGCTGGGCATTCCCTATCGCCTGATCTGCGATTCGATGGCCGCCAGCCTGATGGCGCAGGGCCAGGTCGATGCGGTGTGGGTCGGCGCGGATCGCATCGCCGCCAACGGCGACGTCGCCAACAAGATTGGCACCTACAGCCTGGCGGTGCTGGCGCACTACCATGGCATTCCATTCTACGTGGCTGCCCCGCATACCACCCACGATCCGCACTGTCCGGACGGCGCCGCCATCCCGATCGAGCAACGCGCGGCGGCCGAAGTCACCGGCGTTTCAGGCAGCTTCGGCGCCTGCCAGTGGGCGCCGGCCGATGCGCCGGTCTGCAATCCGGCGTTCGACGTCACGCCGGCCAAGCTTATCAGCGGGTGGGTGTTCGACAGCGGCGTGATCACGCCGCAGCAGGTTGAAGCGGGGATTTTCCAGCGGGCGCTGGGTTAACGCCCGCCGGTTGACGATCAGTCCAGGCGCGGATAGGCATCGGCGATCGTGTCGCCGGTGAAATGCGCCACCCAGCCTTCTGGGTTGTCAAATACCCGGATCGCGGTAAAGTGCGGCGCCGAGCCCATATCGAACCAGTGGCGGGTGTTGGCCGGCACCGAGATCAGATCGTTCTTCTCGCACAGGATCTGGAAGATCTTGCCGTCCAGATGCAGGCAAAACAGCCCCGCCCCTTCAACGAAAAAGCGCACTTCATCCTCGCCGTGCGTGTGTTCGGACAGGAATTTTTCGCGCAGCGCCTGACGCTGCTCGTGGTCCGGCCGCATGCTGATCACGTCCCAACTCTGGTAGCCCTTTTCCGCCACCAGCCGGTCGATCTCATGCTGGTAGGCGGCGATCACCGCCTCCGGCTGCGGGTTGTCGCCCAACTCGCGATCCGCCTGCCAACGCTCAAAGCGCACGCCGATCTGCGCCAGCTGGCGCTGGATTTCCTGCGCGTCGCGGCTCTGCCACAGCGGCTGCTGCGGTGCTGTATCACTGAAAATGGTCAATCCACTCATGAGACAAACTCCCCTAAATCGATGTGATCAAAACGGCTGACCTGCGGATGCCGGCTCTGTGCGTCCGCCTCATCGCGGATCAGCTGGCAGGTATGCCAGCCGGCGGCCTGTGCGGCGTCCAGCTCCTGGTGAATATCGGACAGGAACAGCAGTTCGTCGGGCGCGATGCCGATAGCCTGCGCGATGTTGCGGTACGACGCGGTTTCACGCTTGGCGCCGACGCGGGTGTCGAAATAGCCGCTGAACAGCGGCTGCAGATCGCCGGCGTCGCTGTGGCCGAACAGCAGCTTCTGCGCCTCCACCGAACCGGAGGAATAAACGTAAAGCTTCAGCCCCTGGCGCTGCCAGGCGGCCAACTGCCCGGCGACCTCCGGATAAAGATGTCCGCGGAAGTCGCCCTCGCGATAGCCGCTGCGCCAGATGATGCCCTGCAGCGCCTTGAGCGCGGTGGATTTGCGATCTTCATCCATAAAGCGATACAGCGCGGCGATCAGCGTATCGAGATCCGCCTGCGGCTGGTCAATTTCAGCGCGCAGCGCCGCCAACGGCGCGGCGACTTCGCTCTCCGTGGCGTGACGGCGTACAAAATCCGCCAGCCGCTCGCGGGCATAGGGAAACAGCACCTGATGCACGAAGCGAATATCGCTGGTGGTGCCTTCAATATCGGTCACGATAGCGCGGATCATTTCGCCTCCAGCAAGCGACGTTGCAGTTCACACTGGAACAGGAATTCCAGCCCTTCGAGATGGCGGCGGGCTTCCGCCACCTGACTTCCCCAGCAATAGAGACCGTGGCCGCGCACCAGAAAACCGTACTGCAGCGGCGTGACCTCGGCATAGGCCGCGACGCGCGACGCCAGCCGGGGAATGTCCTGATCGTTATCGAAAATGGGGATCGCCACGCTGTCCAGGTGGCTGCGCTGACCGGCGAGCGACTTTTGCATTTCGTACCCCTGCAGCACCAACGCATCGCCGCGTTCCACCCGCGACAACACGGTGGCGTTGACGGAATGGGTATGCAACACCGCGCCAAAGTGCGGGTACAAGCGATAGAGCAGCGTATGCAGCCCGGTTTCCGCCGACGGCGTACGGCCGCTCGGCACGTGATTGTCAGCGATATCCACCCGCAGAAAATCGGCGGCGCTCAGACTCCCTTTGTCTTTGCCGGACTCGGTGACCAGGCACTGGCGTTCGTCGAGGCGCAGCGACATGTTGCCGCCGGTCGCCGGACACCAGCCTTTGTCGCCAATCCAGTGGCAGGCCGCCAGTAATGCGGTAAGTTGCGGATTCTCCGTCATTGTTATCGTTTCCCGTTCGGTATAGCGGTCAGCAGGTGAGGCTTAGCCGGCTGCGCGACAGGCTAAGCACTTTTTCGCATTTAGCCATCTAAGCGTCTTGATTGCCAAATACTAGCATCGTGTTATATTGACGGCAATATAAGCGCCTGGAGTATTCACCTGCTATGAGCACTTCCGCATTGATTCCCGACAGTAAACTGCCTGCCCTGGGCACCACCATCTTCACCCAGATGAGCGCGCTGGCGCAGCAGCATCAGGCGATCAACCTGTCGCAGGGCTTCCCTGATTTTGACGGGCCGGACTACCTGAAAGCACGCCTGGCCTGGCACGTCGCCCAGGGCGCCAACCAATATGCGCCAATGACCGGCGTGGCGGCGCTGCGCGAAGCCATCGCCGACAAAACCGCCGAGCTGTATGGCTGGCAGCCGGATGCCGGCAGCGAAGTGACCGTCACCGCCGGTGCCACCGAAGCGCTGTTCGCCGCCATCACCGCGCTGGTGCGCCCCGGCGATGAGGTGGTCTGTTTCGATCCGAGCTACGACAGCTACGCGCCGGCGGTGACGCTGGCCGGCGGCGTACTCAAACGCCTCGCCCTGCAGCCGCCCGCATTTGCCGTGGATTGGCAACGGTTCGCCGCCGCGCTGTCGCCGCGCACCCGTCTGGTGATCGTCAATACGCCGCACAACCCGTCCGCCACCGCCTGGCAGGCGGAAGACATGCAGCAGCTGTGGCACGCCATCGCCGAGCGCGAGATCTACGTGCTCAGCGACGAGGTCTACGAACACATCTGCTTCGCCAAAGGCGGGCACGCCAGCGTGTTGGCCCACCCACAATTGCGCCAACGGGCGATCGCGGTGTCCTCCTTCGGTAAAACCTTCCACATGACCGGCTGGAAAGTGGGTTACTGCGTGGCGCCCGCCGCGCTGAGCGCCGAGGTGCGCAAGGTGCATCAATACCTGACCTTCTCGGTCAACACCCCGGCGCAGCTGGCGCTGGCGGATAGCCTGCGCGCCGAGCCGGAGCACTGGCGACAGTTGCCGGCATTCTACCGCGCCAAGCGCGACCGCTTCGTGCAAGCGCTGGCGAGCAGCCGACTGGAAATTTTACCCTGCGCCGGTACATACTTCTTGCTGGCGGACTACAGCGCCATCTCCGATCTGGACGATGTGGCGTTCTGCCATTGGTTAACCGAGCACGTGGGCGTGGCGGCCATTCCGCTGTCGGTCTTCTGTGCCGATCCTTTCCCCCATAAATTGATCCGGCTGTGCTTCGCTAAACAGGACGCCACGCTGGATGCAGCTGCGGAGCGGTTATGTCGACTTTAAAAATTACCCTGTTGCAGCAACCTCTGGTCTGGCGCGACGGCCTCGCTAACCTGGCCGCCTTCGACGCGTTGCTGGCGCCGATCGTCGGGCGCGATCTCATCGTCTTGCCGGAAATGTTCACCACCGGTTTTGCCATGGATGCCGGCGAGAGCGCCCTGCCCGAACAGCAGGTGATCGACTGGCTGCACGGCTGGGCGGTGAAAAGCCACGCGTTGATCGGCGGCAGCGTGGCGCTGAAAACCGCCGAAGGCGCGGTCAATCGCTTCCTGCTGGTGGAGCCGGGCGGCCAGGTGCATGCCTATGATAAACGCCATCTGTTCCGCATGGCCGGCGAACACCTGCACTATCAGGCCGGCAACCGGCGCGAAATCGTCGAGTGGCGCGGCTGGCGCATTCTGCCGCAGATCTGCTACGACCTGCGTTTCCCGGTCTGGGCGCGCTATCAGCAGGATTACGATCTGGCGCTGTACGTCGCCAACTGGCCGGCGCCGCGCAGCCGCCATTGGCAAACGCTGCTGGCGGCGCGGGCGATTGAAAATCAGGTGTATGTGGCGGGCTGCAACCGGGTGGGCGACGATCCGAACGGCCTGAACTACAGCGGAGACAGCCTGATCATCAGCCCGCAGGGCGAGATCCTGGCGGATGCCGAGCCCGGCGCAGCCGCGCGGCTGGACGCCGAGCTGTCGCTGGAAACCCTGCAGAGTTACCGCAGCGCCTTCCCGGCCTGGCGCGATGCCGACAGCTTTCTGCGTCTTGACTGATTAAACGCGATCCCAGCCGGCGATCGCCAGGCAATAGGCCTGGGTCGCCAGCGCTACGTCCGCCTGCCGCACCGCTTCAGCCGGATGGTGGCTGACGCCGCCGGCGCAACGCACGAACAGCATGCCGACCGGCCATTGCGCCGCCACGGCGATGGCGTCATGACCGGCGCCGCTCGGCAGCGCCAGACTCTGCCCCTGTACCTGCTCGACGGCCGCCTGCCAGCGGCGCTGCAGATCGCCATCGCAGGCGGTGGCGTCAATGCGGTAAAACTCCTCGCTGGCGAAGCGCGCTCCGCGGCGTGCGCAGATCGTCTGCGCCTGCGCCAGCAACGTCGCCAACAGCGCCGCCAGCGGCGCATCCTGCGGGCCGCGCACGTCGAGCGTCAATCGCACTTCGCCCGGGATCACGTTGGCCGCGCCCGGCAGGCTCTCGATGCAGCCGACGGTGGCCACCAGATGCGGATCGGCGGCGAGGGTCAACGTTTCAACCGCCGTTATCCATTCCGCCGCGGCCGCCAGCGCGTCTTTGCGCTGCCCCATCGGCACCGTACCGGCATGGCCCGCCTCCCCGCTAAAGACGCAGTTAAGCCGACGCGCGCCGTTGATCGCCGTCACCACCCCCAGCGCCAGGTCGGCCGCCTCCAGACATGGGCCCTGTTCGATATGCAATTCCAGATAAGCGCGGATTTCCTGCGGCGCGCGGCGCGCCTGCGCGATCGCCGTCGGCTCCAGCCCAAAGTCGCGCATGGCCTGCGCGATGCTCACCCCGTCCGCATCAGTCTGCGCCAGCCATTCCTGAGGCCATTGGCCGGTCAAGCCGCGGCTGCCCAGCAACGTCACGCCGAAGCGAGCGCCTTCTTCGTCGGCAAAGCCGATCACCTCCAGCGCCAGCGGCAAACGGCGCCCCTGGCGGTGGTATTGCGCCACCGTTTCCAGCGCCGTGAGCACGCCGAGCATGCCGTCATAGCGCCCGGCGTTGCGCACCGTGTCCAGATGCGAACCGAGCAGCAGCGCGGGGGCGCCGGGCGTTAGCCCTTCATAACGGCCACAGATATTGCCGACGCTGTCTTGCCACACCCGCATGCCGCTCTCGCGCATCCATTCGCCCACCAGAACGTTGGCGCGCCGATGTTCCGCAGACAGATAAAGACGCGTCAGTTTACCGGGCTCCGCGCTGATCGCCGCCAGCTCGTCACAGCGCGCCATCACCCGCGCGGCGGCCTGCTGCGCCTCCTGCGGCGTCATTCTGGCCGTCCTGCATCGTACAGGTTCCAGGCCGCCTGGAGGGCCTCCCCCTGTTGCGTGGCGAAGCCCAACCGGTTCAACACCGCCTCCAGCGCCGCCAGCGTTTGCAGCACGCAATCTTTGCGCGCGTTGTAGCCCATGGTGCCGATGCGCCAGATCTTGCCCTGCAGCGGGCCGAACGAGGTGCCGATTTCGATAGCGAAATCGTTCAGCATCATCTGCCGCACCTGCTCGCCGTGCACCTGCGGCGGGATCATCACGCCGAGCACGTTATTCATGCGGTGCTCGAGATCGCCGAACACCGCCAGCCCCATGCCTTGGATGCCCGCCAGCATCGCCGCGCCGTGCAGCCGGTGGCGGGCAATGGCCTGATCCAGCCCTTCCTCGAGGATCACCCGCGCGCATTCTCGCGCCGCGAACAACATGCTGGTGGCTTCGGTATGGTGATTCAGGCGTTCCGGCCCCCAATAATCCATGATCATGCCGAGGTCGAAATAGTTGGAGTAGATCATCTCGTCGTCGCCGTCGGCATGTTCGGCGGTGCGGATCCCCTCCTCCACGCATTTGCGACGGCGCACGATCTCTTCAAACTGCGGGCTGAGGGTGACCGGCGAACTGCCGGAAGGGCCGCCCAGGCACTTCTGCAGCCCGGCGGAGACCGCATCCAGCCCCCAGGCGTCGGTCTCCAGCGGGTTCCCGCCAAAGGACGCCGTCGCATCGGTATAGAACAGCACGCCGTGGCGGCGGCAGATATCGCCCAGCTCATGCAGCGGCTGCAGCATGGTGGTGGACGTATCGCCCTGCACCGTCAGCAGCAGGCGCGGGCGCACCCGCTTAATCGCGTCTTCGATGCGATCGGCGCTGAACACCTCGCCCCACGGCGCGTCTATCGTGTGTACCTCGGCGCGACAACGGCGGGCAATTTCGCACAGCAGATGTCCGAAGCGGCCGAATACCGGCACCAGCACCTTATCGCCCGGACGAATGGCAGAAACCAGCAGCGCCTCGATGCCGGCGCGCGAGGTGCCGTCCACCAGCATCGTCCAGCGGTTTTCGGTGCGGAACAGCGCGCGATACAGCGCCATGACCTGATTCATGTAACCGGTCATTGCCGGATCGTACTGGCCGATCAGTTGGCTCGACATGGCGCGCAGCACGCGCGGATCGGCGTTGATCGGCCCCGGCCCCATCAACAGGCGCGCCGGCGGGTTAATCTGTTCGAACTGCGGAGTAGTTAGCATGTTATTTCCTTACCAGCTTAATAACTTGTCATTTTATTTGCCGAAATCAGGCTTCTGACAACCCGCGCACAGAAGCGATAAACTGTTTCAATTCCTGCGTTTGCGGATTGGCGAACAGCGTGCGGCTATTTCCCTGCTCCCACACCTTGCCCTGGTGCATAAATACCACCCGGTCGCCCACCTCGCGGGCGAAGCTCATTTCATGAGTGACCAGAATCAGCGTCATGCCCTCTCGCGCCAACTGTTCCAGCACCTTCAGGACTTCACCCACCAGCTCGGGATCCAGCGCCGAGGTGATCTCATCGCACAGCAACACCTTCGGTTTCATCGCCAGCGCCCGGGCGATCGCCACCCGCTGCTGTTGCCCGCCGGAAAGGTTGGCCGGCGCGTAATGCATGCGCTCACCCAATCCCACCTTGTTCAGCATCTGTTCGGCCAACTCGCGGCACTCGGCAGCGCTTTTTTTCAGCACCCGGCGCGGCGCCAGCATCACGTTTTCCAGCGCCGTCATATGCGGGAACAGGTTGAAGTTCTGAAACACCATGCCAATCGAGCGGCTGATTTCACGCGCCTGCGAATCGCGATCGGTGATGGTCATGCCGCCCAGTTTGATGCTCCCTTCCTGATACCCTTCCAGCCCGTTGATGCAGCGCAATAGCGTGCTTTTACCAGACCCGCTGCGGCCGATGATCGACACCACCTGCCCCATGTCGATATCCAGATCCACGCCCTTCAACACATGATTCTGACCGTAATATTTTTGAACCTGATTAATGGTGATGATCGGCATGGCATTTCTTCTCCAGATAATGGCTGTAACGCGACAAGGGATAGCACATCAGGAAATAGCCCAACGCGACCAGACCAAACACCTTGAAGGGCTGATAAGTCACATTGTTCAGCATGGTGCCGGCCTTGGTCAGCTCGACGAAGCCAATGATCGACGCCAAGGCGGTGCCCTTGATCACCTGAACCGAGAAACCGACGGTCGGCGCAATGGCGATACGCACCGCCTGCGGCGTGATGACGCGCATCAGCGTCTGCGTGAAACTCAGCCCGAGACAACGGGCTGCCTCCCACTGACCTTTCGGCAAGGCGGCGATGCTGCCGGACCAGATATCCACCAGAAAAGCGCTGGTGAATAGCGTCAGCGCCAGCGCGGCCGCGGTCCATGGGCTGACGTCGACGCCGAACAGCGCCAGACCGAAAAACGCCAAAAACAGCTGCATCAGCAGCGGCGTGCCCTGAAACAGTTCAGCGTAAACGCGGACAAAACGCATTGCCCAGCGGCGCTTGCTCAGGCGCATCAACACCAGCGGCAGCGCCACCAGCGTGCCGCCGAAGAACGCCGTCAACGACAGCAGCAGCGTCCAGCGAGCCGCCAACAGCAGATTGCGCACGATGTCCCAATCGGTAAACGTCAGCATCAGTTCCGGCTCCCTAAAAAACGCCGCCCGGCGGCCAGTAACAGTTGACGCATCAACAGCGACAACAACAGATAAAGCAGCGCCGTCACCAGATAGACTTCAAAGCTGAGGAAGGTGCGCGACTGGATCAGGTTGGCGGCGAAGGTCAGCTCTTCGAATGAGACCTGCGACACCACCGAGGATCCCAGCATCACGATGATGCACTGGCTCACCAACGCCGGATAAATACGCTGCAGCGACGGCGGCAGTACGATGCGTAAAAAGGTCTGGCTGCGGCTGAGCCCCAACACGCGCCCCGCTTCCCACTGCCCCTTCGGCGTGACCTGAATGCCGGCACGAATAATTTCGGTGCTGTAGGCGCCAAGGTTGATCACCATCGCCAGCAGCGCCGCCTGCCCGGCCGTCAGTTTCCAGCCCAGGCTCGGCAGGCCGAACACGATGAAGAACAACTGCACGACGAACGGCGTGTTGCGCACCACTTCGACGTAAACGCCCCAGAGGCGGCTCAGCGCGCCGGCCCGGCCACTGCGGATCGCCGCGCCGCAAATGCCCAACGCAACCCCCATCAACGTCGCCAGCGCCGTCAGCGCCATCGTCGTCAGTAACCCCGCCAACAGCTCAGGCATGTAGGGCCAGAGCGCGGAGAAATTCAGCTGATAGGTCATCCGCCGCTCCCGTTATGCGCCAAAACCATCGGGCAGCGGCGCCTTCAACCATTTCTCCGACAGGCCATTCAGCGTCTTGTCCGCCAGCGCCTGTCCAATCAGCGCATCCACCGCCGCTTTCAAGGCCGGTTCTCCCTGGCGCAACCCCACAAAGCACGGCGAATCTTTCAACATGAACTTGGCGGCCGGCGCCTTGCCCGGATTCTGGCGCGCCAGGGCACTCACCACCATGTTACCGGTGGCGATGTACTGCACCTGCCCGGAGAGATAGGCCGACAGCGTCGTGTTGTTATCCTCATAACGCTTGATCTGCGCCCCTTTAGGCGCGCCGTCGCTCAGAACCATATCCTCCACCGCACCGCGCGTGACGCCGACGGTCTTGCCATCGAGCTGCGCCATGTCCGCCAACGCGCCGTCTTTAGGACCAAAGACCCCCAGGAAGAACGGCGCATAGGCGCGGCTGAAAGCGATGGTCTTTTCACGCTCCGGATTTTTGCCCAGGCTGGAGATCACCAGATCCACTTTATTGGTCTGCAGATAAGGCACCCGGTTGGCGCTGGTGACCGGCACCAACTGCAACTTAAGTTTCATCTTATCGGCCAGATAACGCGCCATATCTATGTCATAACCCTGGGGCTGCAGATCGGTGCCCACCGAGCCGAATGGCGGGAAATCCTGCGGCACCGCCACGCGCAGGACGCCGCGCTGCCGGATCTCTTGCAATTGATCCGCCATGGTCGGCGCGGCCTGCGCCAGCAAGGCGATCCCAGTGAAAACCGTCCACAGCGTTTTTTTGATGTTCATAGCGTATCCCCGATGGTGAAAAGATGAAACAAAAGATTCTTACACCACAAGCTTTGCAACTAATGTGCCAATCGAAAATACGTCGAACCCATGCCTTAACTGGCGATGATTAACGAGAAAAAACCTGCCGGCCTCAGCGGGCCGGCGACGGAGAAAGGGAAAGCAGGCAGGCCAAATACGCACCAAAAATGTGCATCAGCACCAAAAAAGCGCCGGTTAGCGCGGTTCCAGTTCGTCCAAATCCTGATACAGACCGGCAATATGATGAATACGCGATCGCCCCTGCTCCAACATCTCATGCAGCAGGGCGTTACTGAGCAGGTTACATAAGCTCATGGCGGCTGAATAGCTGTCGAAGGCGGAGACGCTGTCCAGCGAAGCGGCCAAATGCCAGTCCGCCAGCGGGATCAGCGACTGCGCCTGCGGTTCGCAGATCAACAGCGTCGGCACCCGGCGAGTTTGCAGCTGCGTCAGTATCGCCTTGAGCTGACGCGGCCGGCGCCGAAACGCCACCACCACCGCCATATCCTGCGGCGCGAGATCCACCAGCTCCTCCGCCAGCGTCTGGCCGGGCTGCGGCATCAGCAGCACCCGCTCCCGCACCTGCATCAGCTGCTGACGCAGATGCATGGCTATCGGATAGCTGTTGCGAAACCCCAGCAGCGCGACCCGCCGTGCCCGCGCCAACGCGGCGATCACCGCGCCGAATTGCTCCACATCGAGATGGCTCACCCAGTGCGAGAGGTTAGCCATTTCCTGCTTGTAATGCCGCGCCAGCAGCGTATTGCCCTGCACCGCATGCCTCTCGTCGGTCACCGGCATGCCGCTCTGGCGCAGGGTGCGCAGCTCAGCGCGCATGTCCTTGTAGCTGCGATACCCCAACCGCTTGAACAGCCTGCTGACCGTGGCTTTAGAAACCCCGCTCAAGCGCGCCAGCTCGGCGCTGTTGTAACTGATCAGGTCATCGAAATGATCGAGGATAAAGTCGGCGACGCGCTGTTCCTGCGGCGCCAATTGCGGATATTCGTTGCGCAGGCGTTCATCGAAGGGCTGCATCATCACTCTCGCTGTAACTTTTGTTTCACCGGAACATAGCACGCCCCGGCCCCTCTCTGACAAGCAATTAATCGTCCTGATTAAAAGTGGAACGCCTCTTGCTTCTGTTACCCAAACGCTCACCTCAGACAAGGGCAGAAACATGATTAACAGCAATACCGCGCCACAGGGCATGGCGGTCACGCCACACCATCTCGCCAGCGAAAGCGCGCTGGCGGTGCTGCGCGAAGGCGGCAACGCCATTGAGGCGATGGTGGCCGCCGCCGCGACCATCGCCGTGGTCTATCCGCACATGAACGGCATCGGCGGTGACGGTTTCTGGCTGATCGTGCCGCCGCAGGGCGAGCCGCTGACCATCGACGCCAGCGGCGCCGCCGGCTCGCTGGCGACGCCGGCGCTGTACGCCGGAGAAAGCCGCATCCCGCAGCGCGGCCCAAAAGCGGCGTTGACCGTGGCCGGCACCGTCG
Organism: Serratia sp. CY37869; assembly: GCF_052168895.1. Taxonomy (NCBI): domain Bacteria; kingdom Pseudomonadati; phylum Pseudomonadota; class Gammaproteobacteria; order Enterobacterales; family Yersiniaceae; genus Serratia; species Serratia sp. CY37869. Next base: position 15,843 of record NZ_JBJNLU010000002.1, on the reverse strand, counting down.
GCGGCTGGCAGGAGGCGTTGGCCTATTCGGCCGAACTGGGCGAAACGCCGCTGCCGCTGTCGCGGTTGCTCGCCGACGCCATACGCTACGCCGCCGACGGCATTCCGGTCACCGCCTCCCAAGAGGCGGCGACGCGCAGCAAACGCCACGAGCTGGAGGAGTTCGCCCCCTTCGCCCGCATTTACCTGCCGCAGGGAAAGATCCCGCTTGCCGGCCAACGATTCTGCCAACCGCAGCTGGCCGATACGCTGATCGCACTGAGTGAGGACGGGCTCGACAGTTTTTATCGCGGGCCGCTGGCTGAAAGCATGGCGGCGGACATGGCGATGTTGGGCATGCCGCTCACCGCTCATGATCTGGCGAGTTATCGGCCATGCCGCCGTCCTCCGCTGCGCCTGGAACACCAAAAAGGTGAAATATTCAATCTGGCTCCCCCGACCCAAGGGCTGGTGTCGCTTGCCATCCTCGGGCTAACCGACCGTCTGCCGCTGGTCGGACAGAGCGAAGGCGCCGTGGTGCACGCCGTGGTCGAGGCCACCAAGCTGGCGTTCGATCTGCGCGACCGTTTCATCACCGATCCGCGCCACATGACGCAGGATCCGCAGGCGCTGCTGGCGGCCGACCATTTGGATAGGCTGGCCGGGCGCATCGACGGCCAAAAAGCGGCCGACTGGGGCCAGGGCAAAGGACCCGGCGATACGGTCTGGATGGGGGTGATGGACAGCAGCGGGCTGGCGGTCTCCTTCATTCAGAGCATCTACCACGAATTCGGCAGCGGCATGGTACTGCCGAACAGCGGCGTCCTGTGGCAAAACCGCGGCGCCTCTTTCAGCCTGGACGCCGATCATCTGCTGGCGCTGGCGCCGGGCAAGCAGCCGTTCCATACGCTGAACCCGGCCGCCGCCCGGCTGTATGACGGACGCACGCTGATCTACGGCTCGATGGGCGGTGACGGCCAGCCACAGACTCAAGCGGCGTTGTTCGTGCGGCACGTGGTGCAAGGGCTGCCGCTGCAGCAGGCGATCAGCGCGCCGCGCTGGCTGCTGGGGCGAACCTGGGGCGAAAGTTCGGACTCGTTGAAGCTTGAGGGGCGCTTTAACGCGGCGACCCTCGACTATCTGCGACAGCGCGGCCACGCCGTTGAACTGCTGCCAGCGTTCAGCGAAACGGTCGGCCATGCCGGCGCCATCGTACGCCACACCAACGGCATGTTCGAAGGCGCTTTCGATCCGCGAAGCAACGGCAGCGCCGCCGGCTTCTGACTCTCTTATTTATCGGGATCGCTTATGAACAATCAACACGCCGCCGATTGGGCGGCCTATATCCACCAGATGGAAAACGTGCTGGCCGTGGAACTGGACGATGTCCGCCGCCGAGAACTGTTGAAACAGATCGAACGCATCGCCGCGCTGGCCGAACCGCTGATGGCCTTACCGCTGGATCCGCGCCAGGAAATCGCGGGGGTATATCGCCCATGAACCCCTTAAGCGCCCTGTCACTCGCCGAGATCCGTACGGCCCTTGAACGCGGCGCGCTCTCGGCGCGCGAGATCGTCCGGCATACGCTCGATCACATCGACCGTCAGAATCCCGCGCTGAACGCCTTTACGCACATCACCCGGGAACGCATGCAAAAAGAAGCCGATCGCCTCGACCGTTCGCGCGCGCTTGGGCAAACGCTGCCCGCTTTGGCCGGCATTCCCTATGCGGTAAAAAATCTGTTCGACGTCGCCGGAGAAACCACGCTGGCCGGTGCCCGCCTGTTCAGCGATCGGCCACCGGCCGACCGCGACGCCTGGGGCGTCTCCCGGCTGGCGGATCAAGGCGCGTTGCTTTGCGGCATGTTGAACATGGACGCCTACGCCTACGGTTTCACCACCGAGAACAGCCATTACGGCGCCACCCGAAACCCGCATGACCTCGGGCGCATCGCCGGCGGCTCTTCGGGCGGCTCGGCCGCAGCGGTGGCGGCCGGCCTGGTGACCTTTTCGCTCGGCAGCGACACCAATGGCTCAATACGCGTGCCCGCCTCGCTGTGCGGCATTTATGGTCTGAAACCGACCTTCGGCCGTCTTTCGCGCAGCGGCAGCCAGCCGTTTGTCGACAGCCTGGATCACATCGGCCCATTCGCCCGCCGGGTGCACGATCTCGCGACGGTGTATGACGCGATGCAGAGCATCGACGCCGAGGATCCGTTCCAGAGCGATCGGCCGATTTCCCGCACCGAAGCGTTGCTGGCACAGGGCAGCCAGAACCTGCGCTGCGCCGTGTTAGGCGGCTATTTCCTGCAATGGTGCAATGATGACGCCAAAGCCGCAGTCAACCAGGTGGCGCAAGCGCTGGCAGCCAGCGCCGAAGTCGAGCTGCCGCAGGCCGAGCTGGCCCGTTCGGCGGCCTTTATCCTCAGCGCCTCAGAGGGCGGCCATCGCTATCTGCCGCAGTTGCGCAGCCAACCCGAACGCTTCGAGCCACTGTCGCGAGAACGACTGCTGGCCGGCGCCATGCTCCCCGCCACCTGGTATTTGCAGGCACAACGCTTTCGTCACGCGTTTCGCCGGCAAGCCGCGCCGCTGTTCAAGCACTGGGACATTTTGATCGCCCCGGCGACGCCGTGCAGCGCCACGCCGATCGGCCAGGAAACGATGCGCATCAACGGCGTCGATCTGCCGATCCGCGCCAGTATGGGCATGCTGACGCAGCCGATTTCCTTCCTTGGCCTGCCGGTCGTGACGGTTCCTTTGAAAAGCGCATCCGGTCTGCCGATCGGCCTGCAACTGATCGCCCCGCCGTGGCGCGAAGATTTGGCGCTGCGCGCCGCCTATGCGCTGGAATGCGCCGGCGTCGCCACTTGCGTCTGCAAACAGGAGTAATCAATGAACAGTGAACATATCGATCGGCCGGCGGTGCTGGCGGAGGTCAACGCCGCCTTTTACCGCTATGAGCAGGCGTTAATCAGCAATGACATCGATGTGCTGGACGAGTTGTTCTGGCACGACGCGCGCACGGTGCGCTATGGCGCCACCGAAAGCCTCTACGGTATCGACGAAATCCGCGATTTTCGTCAACGGCGCCCGGCCAACGGACTGGAGCGGCTGTTGGAAAACACCCAAATCACGACTTTTGGTGAAGATATGGCGGTGGCCAGCACGGAATTTCATCGGCCGGGCAGCAACCGCAGGGGGCGGCAAATGCAAACCTGGGTCAAGCTGCCCTGTGGCTGGCGCATCGTAGCGGCGCACGTCAGCCTGCTCGACGCGCCTTAGGCCTCCAGGCGGTAGAGCCCATGATGGAGGCGCACGGCGGCGGCCGACTCAGCACCAATAGGCCATGAAGTTAACGGTGGAGCGATCCAGATCGCGTTCGCCAATCAGGTAACGCCGCAGCGTTTTCACCGCGGAAGATTCGGCCGCCACCCAGGCATAGAAAGCGTTGCTTCCGGCCGCCCGCTCCCACAACACCTCATCGCTCAGGCTGCTTTCCGCCAGGGACTGCGCTTGCGCACAGGCCGATGCGGGGATATCCACCCGCTGGCGCACCGCTTCCACCAGCAGCGTGCCGTGCACCAGCTGGCGGCCGACGTCACGCGGCAGCCAATAAACGTCGGCGAACGGGAAATGCGCCAAATCCAGGCAATCCGCCGCCACCGGCACCTCGAAAAACGCCTGCACCCGCGGCGGATTGGCCTGCTGCGCCAGCTGTTCCAGAATCGCCATCGCCGCCGGCACCGCCGTCTCATCGGCGATCAACAGCGCCTGCTGCAACTGCGCCGGCGGCACCCATTCGTAGCCGCCGCTGTCGCCGTCGAAGTCACCGTTGGGGGCGACCGTTTGAATCGTGTCTCCGGGTTCGGCATGGGTCGCCCAGGCTGAAGCCGGGCCGTTCACGCCATGCAGCACGAACTCGACGTCCATCTGATTCTGCTCGCGGCGCAGCGCACGCAGCGTATAGGTGCGCATTACCGGACGCTGTTCTTTGGGGAGCGCCATGTAATCGCCGTACCAGTCCGGGCCGTTGGCCAACGGCGTGATCTTGCCGTCCGCCGCCGGGAACAGCAGTTTGATGCGCTGGTCAGGCGCTTCCAGCTTCATGCGATGAACATCCGCACCTTCAAACACGCAGCGCAGCAGCGAGGGCGAAATCAGCGTTTTGCTTTTCAGGGTGATATCAAAAATTCTGTAGCTGGCGGACATGTTCTCGACTCTCCGGCAACGGCTGTCGCTTTTACGTATGACCGATCGGCTGCCGTGTTGGCGGCGTGGCCGCGCGATCGCGCAGCGGATAAATGTTAATAAAACTAATTAATTACGTTAATGCATAGCAAAAAATCATATCATGATTTTATTGATAACAAGAAACGTTATTGATAAAAGAAGCATTCTCAAAAAACAACGTAACGACAATATCACCTGGGAAATAACGATGAAACGCAAACCTCTTTGGGTATTAAACCCATGTCTGCTGGCGTTGCTTGCGCCGGCGGCCTGGGCAGAAGATCAGAAAAACGGCAGCGAAGAGCAGGTGGTCGTCTCCGCCAGCCGTTCGCACCGCAGCGCGGCGGAAATGGCGCAGACGACATGGGTGATCGAAAGTCAGGAGATCGAACAGCAGGTCCAGGGCGGCAAAGAGATCAAGGACATGTTGGCTCAGCTGATCCCCGGCATGGACGTCAGCGGCCAGGGCCGCACCAACTATGGCATGAATATGCGCGGCCGTTCGATGATGGTGATGATCGACGGCGTACGCCTGAACTCGTCGCGCAGCGACAGCCGCCAGTTGGATTCGATCGACCCGTTCAATATCGACCATATTGAGGTGATTTCCGGCGCGACCGCACTGTACGGCGGCGGCAGCACCGGCGGCCTGATCAATATCGTGACCAAGAAAGGACAGAAAGAGCAGCAGGTCGAATTGCAGGTCGGCGGCAAAACCGGCTTCGGCGGCCATAACGATCACGACGAGAACGTGGCGGCGGCGGTCAGCGGCGGCAACGACAACGCCTCGGGGCGGCTGTCCGTTTCTTACCAGCGTTACGGCGGCTGGTACGACGGCAAAGGCAACGAGGTGCTGATCGACAATACTCAAACCGGCCTGCAGTATTCCAATCGCCTCGATGTGATGGGCACCGGCACCCTCAACATCGACGATCATCAACAGCTGCAGCTGACCACCCAATACTACAAAAGCCAGTCCGACGGCGATCACGGCCTGTTTCTGGGGGAAAACTTCGCGGCGGTGACCGGCAACGCCAAGGCGTACAACAGCGGTAACTTAAACTCCGATCGCATCCCCGGCACCGAGCGCCACCTGATCAACCTGCAATATTCCAACACCGATTTCCTCGGCCAGGATCTGGTGGCGCAGGTCTACTACCGCGACGAAACGTTGACCTTCTACCCCTTCCCAACGCTGGCGGGCAAAGCGCCGAACTATTACGTCAGCAGCATTGGCGCTTCGCAGCAAAAAACCGATTTTTACGGCGGCAAACTGACGTTAAACAGCAAACCTGTCGACGCGCTGACGCTGACTTACGGCATCGACGCCGAGCATGAAAGCTTCAACGCCAACCAGCAGTTCTTCAACCTGGCGAAGGCCCAACAGTCCGGCGGCATGACGCTGGAGAACGCTTACGGCACCGGCCGCTACCCGAGCTATACCACCAGCAACCTGGCGTCGTTCCTGCAGGCCAGTTACGACATCAATCCCATCTTCACCCTGAGCGGCGGCGTGCGTTACCAGTACACCGAAAACAAGATCGACGACTTCGTCGGCTATAACCAGCAGCAGGCGATCGCCACCGGCGCCGCCGCCTCCGCCGACGCCATCCCGGGAGGGAAAACCGACTACAACAATGCGCTGTTCAACGCCGGTCTGTTGGCGCACTTGACCGAGCGTCAGCAAACCTGGTTCAACTTCTCTCAGGGCTTCGAGATCCCGGATCCGGGCAAATATTACGGCAACGGCACCTACGCGTTGAACGGCGGCCATTACCAGTTGCTGAAGAGCGTCAACGTCGGCGATTCCAAGCTGGAAGGCATCAAGGTCAACGCCTACGAGCTGGGCTGGCGCTATACCGGCGATAACCTGCGCACGCAAATCGCCGCCTACTACTCGTTGTCCGACAAGAGCATCGCCATCAACAAAACCGACATGACCATTAACGTCAATGCGGACAAGCGGCGCATCTATGGGCTGGAAGGTGCGGTGGACTACTTCTTCGAAGACAGCGACTGGAGCGCCGGCACCAACTTCAACTTCATCCGTTCTGAAACCAAGGTCAACGGCGAATGGAAGAAGCTGGTGGTCGATACCGCCAGCCCATCGAAAGTCACCGCTTACGTCGGCTGGGCGCCGGGCGACTGGAATCTGCGCTTGCAGTCGCAGCAAACCTTCGACGTGTCGGACGACGGCGATTATACCAAGGCCAACTCCACCCAAGGCCGCAAAATAGATGGCTACAACACCCTCGATTTCCTCGGCAGCTATGCCCTGCCGGTGGGGAAAATCAGCTTCAGCGTGGAAAACCTGTTGGATAAGGAGTACACCACCGTTTGGGGCCAACGCGCGCCGATCCTGTACAGCCCGACCTACGGCTCACCTGAGCTGTACAGCTATAAAGGCCGCGGACGCACCTTCGGTTTGAATTACTCGGTGTTGTTCTGAGGATAAGGGGCCGGTCTGCCGGCCCCGTTCCCTGGGCCGCACCGTTTTGCCGAGAGCGGAAACGACGAAGCCCTGAGTTATCGCTAACTCAGGGCTTCTGAATAGTGGCGGAACGGACGGGGCTCGAACCCGCGACCCCCTGCGTGACAGGCAGGTATTCTAACCAACTGAACTACCGCTCCGCGCCATTCCCTCTTGCGGGGGAACGAGGCGCATATTACGGACGCCTCTCGGTTCCGTCAACGCCTTTTTCTCCGCAAATGAACCGTTTGCACAGTTTTTCAACGAAGGGTCGCCCGGTGCGTTTTTTTCGTGCAAAAACGCCGTTATTCCGCCGGCGCCCCGCGCCACAGGCAGCTGCCGCCCTTCTTCGCCACCAGATCCAGACGCGCCTCGTGCGCCTTTATTTCTTCGTCGCTGGCGTAGACCACTTTCATCGCCGTAGCCGGGCGGACGATACGCTGTATTTCTTGCGCGGCATCGTTTTGCTGGGTGTCGCCTTCCATTTGGAACGCTATCGACGTCTGACCGCCGGTCATCGCCAGATAGACTTCCGCCAGGATCTCGGCATCGAGCAATGCGCCGTGCAGCGTACGCTTGCTGTTGTCTATCTCATAGCGGCTGCACAAGGCATCGAGGTTGTTGCGCTTGCCCGGGAACAGGCGGCGCGCCATCATCAGGCTGTCGGTGATGGTGCAGAAGGTCTCGGTCTTCGGGATCCCCTGCTGCAGCATGCGGAATTCGTGATCCATAAAGCCGATATCGAACGCCGCGTTATGGATCACCAGCTCGCCGCCGCGGATAAAGTCGAGGAATTCGTCGGCAACCTGATCGAAGGTCGGTTTGTCGGCCAGGAAGTCGTCGCTGATGCCGTGTACGCCGTACGCTTCCGGATCCACCAGCCGATCCGGCTTGATGTATACGTGGAAGTTGCGCCCGGTCAGGCGGCGGTTAATCACTTCCACCGCACCGATTTCGATGATGCGGTGCCCTTCGTAGTGCACCCCAAGCTTGTTCATACCGGTGGTTTCGGTATCGAGGACAATCTGTCTGGTGGTTGTAGAGATCATATTGCAGTGCTCACAGCGCTCGTTTATGTCAGACTTGGCTTTTATAAAACTGATAGGAAGAGTCTACCAGAGATGCTCAAACAGGTAGAAATTTTCACCGACGGCTCCTGCCTTGGCAACCCTGGCCCCGGTGGCTACGGCGCGATACTGCGCTATAAGCAGACGGAAAAAACCTTCAGCGAAGGATTTCGTCTGACCACCAATAACCGCATGGAAATGATGGCGGCGATCGTGGCGCTGGAAGCGCTGACGGTGCCTTGCGCCGTGACGCTCAGCACCGACAGCCAGTACGTGCGCCAGGGCATTACCAGCTGGATCCATAACTGGAAGAAACGCGGTTGGAAAACCGCCGACAAAAAACCGGTCAAGAATGTCGATCTGTGGCAGCGGCTGGATCAGGCCATTCAGCGCCACACCGTTAAATGGGAGTGGGTCAAGGGCCACGCCGGCCACCCGGAGAACGAACGCTGCGACGAGCTGGCGCGCGAGGCGGCGGGTAAACCGACGCAAGATGACGTCGGCTACCAACCGGAAGCCTAAGGCAGCTTGCGATAACTCTTGGTCGCGCCCACCGCGCGGCTGAGAGACGGCTTTCTCGCCCCCAGTTTCATCGGCGTGGGCGTCAGCGGCAAGGTGCGCTTGCGCGCCACAATCACGCTCATGCAGCCCAGCGCCGGCAAATGGGTGCATAAAAACTTGCCGCCCTTGCGGTGCCACGGCAGCACGTGAAAACGCGCCTGGTGCAACACCTCGTAATTCAGCAGGCTGAGCCAATCCAACAACCGCATCTGGGTAAACATGCGGCTGACATAGGGCTGACGATGACGCAATCCGGGCACCAGCTTGCCCAATCCCAGCAGGCTGAACGGATTGAAGCTGCTGACAACCAGCCAGCCATCGTCGATCAACACCCTATCCACCTCACGCAGCATGCGATGCGGATCGTCCGCGTAGGACAGCGTATGCGCCAACAGGCAGGCATCCACCGATTTGGCGGCGAACGGCAGTTGATAGGCGTCGGCGATCACCTGCAGCCCTTCCCCCTCCAGCCCTACGTTGACCTGGTGGGAGATTGCGCATTTATCCGTGGCCAGCTCGGCGCTGAGCATGCCCATCTTCAGCAGATGGAAACCGAACAGCTTGGGCCACCAGGGTTGCAACTGCCGCTCGAGCGCTTCACGATAGTACTCCCCCCACGGCAGCTCAGCCCAGGACTGCGGGCCGGTGAGCTTTTGTAGAGTATGGGCTGGTTTCATGATTTATTATCTTCTTTCAAGCCGTTGCCAACGAGAGGTACACCATGAATCTTATCAGCATTCCCGCCTTCCAGGACAATTACATTTGGTTATTGGATGACCGGCAGGGGCGCTGCATTATCGTCGATCCGGGTGAAGCGCGGCCGGTGCTCGAGGCGCTGCAGCGCCTGCAGCTGGCGCCGTCGGCGATCCTGCTGACCCACCACCACCACGATCACGTCGGTGGCGTGGCGCAGATTGTCGCGCAATACCCGGGCCTGGCGGTCTACGGGCCGCAGGAAACCGCTGGCAAAGGCGCGAACCACATCGTCCACGACGGCGACACCTTTAACATTGATGGCCGCCAATACAAGACTATCGCCGTTCCCGGCCATACGCTGGGCCATGTGGCATTCTATAGTGCCCCTTATCTGTTCTGCGGCGACACCATTTTCTCCGCCGGCTGCGGCAGGCTGTTTGAAGGCACCGCAAAACAAATGTACGACTCATTTCAACAACTCGCGCAACTTCCCGATAACACCTTAATTTGCTGCGCGCATGAATATACTCTTTCAAATCTTAAGTTTGCGCGGGCTATTTTGCCGGAAGATCGAGAGATTGAAACATATCAACAACATGTTGAAGCGTTAAGGGCAAAAGGCCAAGCTAGCGTGCCGACCACGTTGCAATTAGAGCGCAAAATTAACCTGTTTTTACGTTGCCATGACACTGATTTACAAAAGAAATTAGGCTTTAATTCACCACCAGAAAGCCTTCATTCAGTTTTTTCTGAATTACGCCTGCGGAAAGATAACTTCTAAGCTTTTAGTTGTGTTATTTGGCGAAGCAAAGTATTATTGCTCGTCTTTTAAGCAACTACATTGACACACACATGAAGGCTAAAGCGATATTTCTCGCCTCGGTCTTGCTAGTGGGTTGCCAGTCGTCCAGGCAGGACGCACCGGCGCCAGAACAGCATGCACAGAGTTTGTCTTCGGCTGGTCAAGATGGTGAAGCAGGAGAGTACACAGGAAATGGCCGAGCGAGCTCGGCGCGGTGGTTGGATAACAACAGTCCCGCCGCGCAACAGGACCTGTGGAACTTCATTAGCGACGAGCTGAAGATGGAGGTTCCGGAAAATTCCCGGATCCGTGATCAGAAAAGAAAGTACTTAAAAAGTAAGAGCTATCTCCACGATGTAACATTACGGGCAGAGCCGTACATGTACTGGATAGTCGGGCAGATTAAGAAACGTAATATGCCGATGGAACTGGTACTGCTACCCATAGTGGAGAGCGCTTTTGACCCACACGCCACGTCAAGTGCCAACGCCGCAGGGCTATGGCAAATCGTGCCGCAAACGGGTCGCAATTATGGTTTGAAAAACAATCAGTGGTATGACGGTCGACGCGATGTCGTCGCCTCGACAACCGCTGCGCTTAACATGATGCAGCGCTTGAACCGCATGTTTAACGGCGACTGGTTACTGACCGTAGCCGCCTATAACAGTGGTGAAGGCCGCGTGATGCAAGCGGTGAAGGCAAACAAACGCCAGGGTAAGCCAACCAATTTCTGGGCATTGTCGCTTCCGCGTGAAACGTCAATCTATGTCCCGAAAATGCTGGCGCTGAGCGACATCATCAAGAACAGCAAGAAGTACGGCGTGAAACTCCCGAAAACGGATGAAACCCGTGCGCTGGCTCGTATCGATGTCGGGCAGCAGATCCAGCTGACTCAGGCGGCTGAGATGGCTGGGCTTTCAGTCACCAAGATGAAAGCGTATAACCCAGGCTACAAAAAAGGCGTTACGGCACCCAACGGGCCCCATTACATCATGGTTCCCAAAGGGCATGCCGATCAGCTGAAAGACTCGCTGGCCGATGGCCAGATGGCCGTGACTCAGCCAACGACGCAGTTGGCGAAGAACAGCGGTTTGTCCGGTGGCAGTTCGTATAAAGTGCGCTCCGGCGACACCTTATCGGCCATAGCCAAGCGGCTGAACGTTAAGACCAGCGATTTGCAGAGTTGGAACAACTTACGCGCCAAGAGCGCCTTAAAAGTTGGGCAAACCCTGCAAGTGGCCAGCAATACTGGCAGTAACAGCAGTATCACCTACCAGGTTCGTAAAGGTGATTCGCTCGCCAGTATCGCACGTCGTCACGGCGTCGATATTAACGACGTGATGCGTTGGAATTCAACGCTAGCCAAAGGCAACCTGCAGCCAGGTCTGAAGCTGACCCTGTTTGTCGGCAACAAGATGACGCCGGATACTTAAATGTTCGGCACAAAAAAAGCACCCTTCGGGGTGCTTTTTTATTAGCTGCGATTCACCATACCGGCGAGTCTTTCTCCGGGTGAAACTCCACCAACAGCGGGTTGTGATCCGACGCGCTGGTCACCAGCACCGACGCCTCCACCACTCCCAGATTGCGGTAAAATACGAAATCCAGTGGACGACCGAAGGCCTTGCGGCGATGGTCGTCGGTGAAACTCACCTCGCGCAGCGCCATCTCTCCGGCAAAGTCATACAGTGCATTGATGCGCTTGCGGCTCCAGGCGTTGAAATCCCCCGCCATAATCACCGGCCCCCGGTGACTGGCGATCTGTTCGCCTATCGGCCCCAACTGCTTGCTGTAGACGTCGACACCCAGGCTAAAGTTCACCGCATGGATGTTCACCACCATCAACAGTTCGCCGTTGTACAGCGGATAAACGGTGATCAGGGCCGACTTGGAAAGCCGCAGCAGCGGCTCCCGCTCACGCAGCGGGCAACAGTAAACAGGATGAGCGGCAGCCAGCGTCATCACGCCGGAAGGGTGCTGCGGCAGCACAAAGGCCGGCACCTGATCGGCCGCCAGATAGTTGGCGGTAGCGTAGCTCACCAACTCTGGCGTGGTTTGCGCCTCTTGCAACAATACCAGCTGCGCGTCTTTGCCATGGTTTTTCAGCACCGAAAGCCAGTCGGCTCGCTGCTGTTTGAAAATATTCCATACCATGACGCGCAGGGCGCCGGTCGTCGGCAGCGCCGCCCCTGGCGGCAACGGCTGGTTAACGGCACCAGGAAAGATTCGCTCAACTGGCTGACCTGCAACATACCTCATTGCATAAGTTCGTTTCGGCACGCGATTCGCCTATTACCCATTAACATGAAAACTGGCGATGAACACTCGCCAACGATGAATTGATTATACGCCTACCCTGCATAGAGGGCATGGCTTTTGCGGGCATCACCTTTTCAGTTATAGGGGCCGCCTGCAGCGATTTCAATCTTCTGACGGTATAGCTGTGTAAAGGTGAGGGGTAATAGGTGAAAAATGCGAAAAGGCCCGCAAAATGCGGGCCAGGCAGCAAGAGTTTTACGTATTAAGCCGTTTGCAGCTGAGACTTTTTATCCAGGCGACCGCTGAAGCTAACCAGTAACAATGCAACCACCACGATCAACGCGCCAATCCAGGGGGTCTGCGCCAGCCCCAGTGAGGCAACGGTCTGGCCGCCAATCACCGAGCCGAGCGCAATGCCGATGTTGAACGCCGCGATGTTGAGACCGGACGCCACATCCACCGCATTTGGCGTGTATTGCGTGGCTTTCTGCACCACATACACCTGCAGCCCCGGCACGTTGCCGAAAGCGAACACGCCCATCACAATCACCGTCAGCAACGCGGCAATACTGTGGCTGGCGGTAAACTGGAACACCAGCAACAAAATGGCCAGCGCGGCAAAGATAAAGCTCAGCGCACGCACGGCCCCATGACGATCGGCCAGCTTGCCTCCCCAGATGTTACCCACCGCCACCGCGACGCCATAAGCCAATAGTATCCAGCTCACGGTCGGAGCAGAGAAGCCGGCCAGTTCCTGCATCATCGGCGCAAGGAAGGTAAAGGTCGTGAAGACCCCGCCGTATCCCAATGCGGTAATCGCGTAAATCAGCAGCAGACGAGGATGAGTCAGCACTTTCAGCTGTTCCCGCACGCCGGCGCTGCCCTGGTTCTTGATATTGCTCGGTACCAGAATAACGCTGGCCAGCGTGGCGACAGCGCCAATCAGAGAAACGGCCAGGAAGGTCTCACGCCAGCCAAACTGCTGGCCGATGAACGTCCCCAGCGGTACGCCGGTCACCAACGCCACCGTCAGGCCACCAAACATGATGGCGATGGCGGAGGCCGCCTTCTCTTTCGCCACCAGGCTAGTGGCGATAGTGGAGCCGATAGAGAAGAACACGCCGTGCGCCAGGCCGGTCAACAACCGAGCCACTACCAGCGATTCATAGCTGGGTGACTGCCAGGCCAGCAGGTTGCCGAGAGTGAACAGCACCATCAGGCCAACCAGCAGCAGTTTGCGAGGTATGCGGCTGGTCAGGGCCGTCAGCACCGGCGCGCCAATGGCCACGCCGAGGGCATAGATAGTCACCAGCAATCCAGCGGACGGTACGGTCACCCCAAGCTGCTCCGCGATAGTCGGGATCAACCCGACAATCACGAACTCGGTCGTGCCGATAGCAAAAGCGCTGATGGTTAAGGCAAGTAATGCGAGTGGCATTTTTTACTCCGAAATAGCATTCAAGTTGATGACGGCTATTATCGGCCTATGCTTAAATGATAAAAATGCTCAAAATTTCAAATTAACTTTGCTATCGGAGCAAAAATGAAAGCAAACTCTGACGAGTTGATCACCTTTGTCACCGTCGTAGAAAGCGGCAGCTTCAGCCGGGCGGCCGAACGCCTGGAACAAGCGAACTCCGTAGTCAGCCGAACGGTGAAAAAACTGGAAAGCAAACTGGGCGTAACGTTGCTCAACCGCACCACGCGCCAAATCAGCCTGACTCAGGAAGGAGAGAATTACTTTCGCCAGGTGCAGAAGGTACTGAACGACATGGCCGCGGCGGAAAATGCGCTGATGGAAAGCCGCCAGCGCCCGCAAGGCCTGCTGCGCGTCGATGCGGCAACGCCGGTGGTGCTGCATATGCTGACGCCTTTAGTGGCCGAGTTCCGCGAACGTTATCCAGAAATGTCGTTATCGCTGGTGTCTTCGGAAAACTTTATCAATCTGATCGAGCGAAAAGTGGATATCGCGATCCGCGTAGGCGAGCTGACCGATTCTACGCTGAAAGCACGCAAACTGATGACCAGCTACCGACATGTGCTCGCCTCCCCCGCTTATCTGGCTCAGCACGGCACGCCGCTAACGGTAGAAGATCTTGCACATCACTGCTGTATCGGTTTCAACGACCTGCCCAGCTTGAACCGTTGGCCACTGGCTTGTTCAGATGGCAGCCAGTTGGAAATCACCCCCGGTTTGACCACCAATAGTGGAGAAACCCAGCGCCATCTCTGTCTGCATGGCAACGGTATCGCCTGCCTGTCCGACTTTATGAGCGACGAAGATATCAAACGTGGAGATTTGGTCCCGATTCTGGTGGAAGCGACACTGCCGGTCGCCATGCCGATCAACGCGGTTTACTACAGCGACAGCGCCGTCAGCAACCGTCTGCGCAGCTTTATTGATTTTGTGAGTGAATACCTGAAACGATAAAAAAGGCGCCCCGATGGACGCCTTATGCTGACTACTGCGAGGAATGATTAATCCCAGTTTGGCGCCAGACCTTCCGGGCTAACCAGACGGCCGTTGCACTCCAGTGTGGCGATCTGCGCCATATCTTCGTCGGTCAGCGTCAGTTGCTGCGCCAACAGGTTGCTCGCCAGGTTTTCACGCTTGGTAGAGGATGGAATAACCGCATAGCCCAGCTTCAGTGCCCAAGCCAGGACAACCTGTGCAGGGGTCGCATTGTGACGTGCGGCGATGCTTTTGATCGTTTCATCCTGCAGCGCTTTGCCATAGGCCAATGTCATGTAAGAAGTGATGGCGATGCCATGCTGCTGCGCGAATGCTACCACCTTACGGTTCTGCAAGAACGGTGACAACTCGATTTGGTTGGTGGCGATTTCATCGGCGCCAATCGCGTCAATCGCTTGCTGCATCAAGTCGATGGTGAAGTTAGATACGCCAATTTGGCGGGTCAGCCCCAGCTTTTTCGCTTCCAGCAGCTCAGCCATAAATTCGGCAACCGGCACTTCGTCATTGGGTGACGGCCAGTGGATCAGCGTCAGATCAACGTAGGACGTTTGCAGTTTTTTAAGGCTTTCTTGCAGGCTTGGGATCAACGTGCCTTTCGCCAGGTTCGCGATCCAAATCTTGGTGGTGATGAACAGGTCTTCACGTTTCACACCGCTGGCAGCGATAGCCTGGCCAACAGCCGCTTCGTTTTCATAGATCTGTGCGGTATCGATAGTACGGTAGCCCAGCTCAAGTGCGGTGCTGACAGAATCGATAACAACCTGATCCTGAAGGCGGAAAGTACCTAAACCAAATGCAGGGATGCTCATAATGTTTTCTCTCATTAACGGGTAAATGTGGTATGAGGAAGATTATGGCAACTTTTTTATTGATCAAAAACGCCTGGTTCGGCATAAGACTTTTGATCTAAAGGCAACAATATCGGGAGATAAGGCGGTAAGGAAGGACAATTCCGGCCTGAAAAGCGCAAAATATAGATATGAAAAAGCCCTGAGTCAGAGACTCAGGGCTTATCAATTAAGTGGCGGAACGGACGGGGCTCGAACCCGCGACCCCCTGCGTGACAGGCAGGTATTCTAACCAACTGAACTACCGCTCCACCGATTCTTTTACGTTGTATCTTTCGATACCGGCAATATCGCGCTTTGCGACTTGCGCATTACCAGTCGTCACACTGATAACGTTTATTTGATGCCTGGCAGTGTCCTACTCTCGCATGGGGAGACCCCACACTACCATCGGCGCTACGGCGTTTCACTTCTGAGTTCGGCATGGGGTCAGGTGGGACCACCGCGCTATTGCCGC